>LXQE01000154.1 GCA_003326195.1 Nostoc punctiforme NIES-2108 | reverse complement strand
AATCAAGGTGGGCGGAAGCTGACATGGCGTTTTTAGAAAAATGCTTGGAGCAAGAACCACGTACATACAATAGTGTTCAATTAGCCCAAAAATTAGAGCAAGAACGCTCCGTAAAATTGAGTCCTGATTGGTTAAGGCAGGTACTCAAAAAAAGGGGGTCATTTGGAAGCGAACTTTGAATTTGCCACAAAGGAAAACAAGACCAAGTATTGCAGCAAATCAAACAGGCAGACTTAGAGATGTTGGAATTGTCTGCTACTGCTGGAGAAATCGATTTAAAGTATATGGATGAATCAGGGTTTTGTGCCTGGAGTGAACCCAGCTACAGTTACTACTTCCGAGGCCAGCAAAAACGCTTGGAGCAGAGTAAACGCAGGGGACGAAGGTTAAGTATTATTGGGTTTCTTCAACCCCTAATTAGTTTTGTGTACGGTTTGGTGATTGGCGGCGTTTCGCGCAAATCCTATATCCAAATGATGGAGATTGAAGYACTTGAAGCCCAAAAATCAGGTCGTGTCAGAGTAATCGTTCAGGACAACGGCCCGATACATCGGTGTAAAGAAATACAGCAATTATGGTCAAAGTGGGAAGACATGGGTTTGTACATCTTCTTTTTACCCAAATATTGTTCTGAGATGAATCCAATTGAATTGGAGTGGCAACACCTCAAAAAAGATGAACTTGCCTCGAAAACTTTTGAGGATGAGTTAGACCTTGCCTATGCTGTCATTAATGGAGTTAAAACAAGAGGAGAAAAAGGAAACTATAGTACACAACGTGTAAAATTTAATTCTAATTCTTCTGCTTAATTGTTTGTTACATAGTTGTAAATTTTTACCACGGCTTACTTACTTCCTGATGATGAAACTGAATTTTGGCTTCAAACCAGTCAAACGTCACTCTCATCAGTTTGGGATAACGCTGAGGATGATGTCTATGCCCAATTACTCTAAAAATTACATCATTTTGGTTCAGTATCCCTTTTCAGATTTGTTCAGTTCAAAAGTTAGACCTGCTGTTGTTGTAAGTGCGCCACATGTTTCTCAAGACATCCTAATTACACCATTGACGAGCAAAACTGGAGCGTTGCTAGAAGGTGAGTTTGTCTTCTCTGAATGGTCAGCAGCAGGGCTAAACGTGGCTACAGCAGTCAAGAGAGGTTTATACACATATACACAGTGCATAAAAGCTTAATTGTAAAAGTGATCGGCAAGTTAGCTGATGCTGATGCTGAACTTTGAGAGCAATCTTTGCGGTATTGGTTGGGGTTGTGATAGGAGTCAGCAATAGTATTGGCAACTTCACAAAATTGATAATTGAATGCCTAAACAAGGCGATCGCTTTATTTTTGAGGTTTTCTGCAAGGCGATCGCATTTACTATTTCGACGACTACATTTGCTATTTCGACGACTACATTTGCTATTTCGGCAACTACATTTGCTATTTCGGCGACAGCATTTGCTATTTCGGCGACAGTATTTGCTATTTCGGCGACAGCATTTGCTATTTCGGCGACAGCATTTGCTATTTCGGCGACAGTATTTGCTATTTTGGCGACAGCATTTGCTATTTCGGCGATCGCTGTTACATAAATGATTGCGTTCATCCCGAAACAACCGACAAATACATCTGGATGGATTAGTAAAAATACAGAGAAACTCTCAATATCAACTCTTAATTAAATCCACAAAATTACTCATCTCACGTAGAAAGGCATTCCGCTATGTTGAGATAGAACTATTCAATAAATATCTCCCATGTCTCTAAAAACTCGCGGTTCTGCTGCTGTAGACAAAGCTCAACGCCGTCTTGCATTGCTTAAATCCATTAATGAGAAAGAGCAATCGTTAGTATTCTAGATATTGTGAGACACTACTTCCACCAATTGTTGGCAGAAGTAGTTGGCAAGCAAGATTATTCAGGATCGTCTAAAACTGAACTATATGCTTGCGGCTCTTCGACGCGGTGGTGTATGTTACTCCGTCGAGCCTTTACTATCTCTTGATAAACTTTTTTACGAGCTAAATTGACACTACCCAAGGGTGCGTGTTCTGGGAGGGTATGCCAAGCCATGAACGATAGACCCTCATCCAGTCGCTTCCGCTCCTCGAAGTCAAATTTCTGAGCTGGAACTGTGATGGTTGCAAACTTGATAAACGGTGAGTCCTTCTCTTGCCACTCCTGCATTGGATCTTCAATTGGAGTTTTCTCATCGTTGACATAAAGCTGCACCAAGAAGTCAAAGGTTGCATCTTTGCCCTCTTCCGACAGATATTTGACGACTGCCTCACGCAAGTAAGTCTCTGAAGTGGGGGGTGAACTGGGAGTATCTTGCTGATGAGGTTTTACAGAAAACTTGATGGACACAGAGCCAAGTTTATAGGGAGTTGTACTCCAATATTGGATCAGCAGTGGATTTGCAACTTGTTTGCTCGTAACCGCTTTGAGAACTTCAAACGTGGGTTCTAGCGAGCGCAGCTCTTCTTCATTTGCTTGACCAACGCTTGCTTTCGTCAGGTTGGCAAACCCTTGGGCATCGTGGACAAAGAAGACCGGATGATTAATCATCAAAAAGTCTTGGGTTTCCTGCTCATCATCCAGCACTTTTTCACCCTCTACCTGTAAGAGTTTGATCGCGAGTGCCCGAACATCGGGATCAAGATCCGACTTGAGCTTACCGCGCTTCTCTACTGAGGAAGCATTGGAGAGCCTCATCCAAAGCGGGTAGGTTTTGGACTGGGCAAATATACCCACCTTCAACGATTCAGGAATATTTTCCTCAACTTTGAACTCTCCCCAAACCAAGCCGTGACTTTTAGGATGGTCTTTTCGCAGGTCTGGGCCCTTCTGGGCTTGAACGTTAAGATCAATGTCCACGATAGTCTCAGTAGCTGCTTCTTGAGCAGCAGTGTCCAAGATAGTATTGGTAGTTACTTCTTGGGCAGTAATGGATAGATTAGATTGGCTCATGGTTCTTTCTCCCTATAGTGTAAGTGTTTCAACACTGAGAAAATGAGGGTTGCAGATGGATTTTGATAAACCCTAACTGCCTGTTGATTGTGAGTTTACAATGCTACTGCCCCCAGTGTTGCGATCTCTACGAACGATGATGGTTACGAACTTATAAGACCTCCTCTGGTTGCTGGATTGTTTTCAATGCCCAAACGCTAATCCCGCACCCGAATCCATCTACTATTAATATGAGAATGGCTGTAACTTGAAAAAGCAGACCCCAACCTGCCAAGGAAACTTGAGACACATGATCGGGGCTAATGACGATGAAATGATTGTAGATTCCAAAAAGGAGCGATCCTGCTATTGAACTGAGCAACAGCCAACTACCAATGCGGTAGAACTGTGTCCAAAGTAATACGGCTGCAATGATGGGAGTCAAAAAAATCACAATCCCCACAAACGAACTCTGAAGCAAAGATAGGGCAACTGGGATTTTCACATGTGCTAAACCATGTAGTCCATTAGCGATCGCATGAAGAACCGCGATCGCTGTTCCATATTGAGCAATCTTCATTTTTCTTCTACCTTGGGGTAAAATCCCCATTACAAAAAGTAATTGCGTTAGCGTCGCCAAGCCCATTGCGAATTGGTATGAGTCACTTGGCAATTGCTTTCTGTGCTGGCTTAGAAACGCTATCTGCTGCTTTAATTAAATCGGCTGCTTTTTCGCCGATCATAATTGTGGGCGCGTTTGTATGCCCTGTATTTAGAGTTGGCATAATGGAGGCATCGACGATCCGTAAGCCTTCAACCCCATAGACCCGCAGTTGGGAGTCTACAACTGCCATTGAATCTGTGCCCATTTTACAGGTGCCGATTGGATGAAACACCGTACCGCAGGTTTCCCGGATGTATGCAACAAGTGCTACATCGTCAGTTACATCAGCGCCCGGAGCAACTTCCCGACCGCGAAATTCATCAAAAGCACTGGTCTGGAACAATTGGCGCATTAATTTAACTCCGGCAACGAGCTTTTGCACATCGGATTGACTTTGTAGATAGTTTAGCCGAATCACTGGCGTGTCTTTGGGATCGGGTGATCGCAAACTGACACTGCCAATGTTTTCAGGATGAACTAAAGCAATTAGACCCGTGAAGCCCATTTTGATTGACTCTTTGAGCGTGAACGCGATCTGTCATATCCCGAAGGAATCGATTGATGTCAAGCTGTATTGCATTGGCATACTCTAGAAGATAGCCATTGTTAAGTGCGGATTGATTCGCAAATAAGAGATTGTGCATTTGCCAAAACTTATTTTGCGCGGCAGCGGCTTCTGCTGCCTTTTGTGCTTGGTGATGAAGTTGTGTGCGGGGGAAATGACGAAATATAAAGCATAATTGGATCTGTTGCTGAATTTCTTGAATCATCCTGTTAACCTCACTACAGCAAAAACATTGATAGTCACCGTATTCCACTAAAATGACTGAGGCATCGATTTTTCCTTGGGTATGGTCGTGTTCTGAAATTGGCATGAGCAGCCTGTCGCGATCGCTTGTCTGACTCATCTTTGTTTTATGCGGTCTGTGGATAGCATTTTGGCGATGAAAATGCTAGAAAGAACAGTAAGAAATTGAATATCGTTTCTTGATTCTGAGAATATGAAAATTGACCCCACTTTGTCGCATCCCCTGCGGGGAGTTTTTGCACTAACAACAGGGATAGGGATCAACTTACTCTTAGGGCTAGAAATAACCTATCCTTAAGAGCAGGTGATAATTCTGAATTTATTCTTCTGAAGCTTTGGCTGAATTCTTAAAGTGTAATGATACCGCACTTAAGAGCAACAATCATCGCTTGAGTCCGATCGCTCACTCCCAGTTTGCTCAAAATATTTTTCACATGGAATTTGACCGTTCCCTCAGCGATCGCCAAAGCAGTGCTAATCTCTAAGTTACTCTTGCCTGTTGCCATCAGGCGCAACACTTCCAATTCGCGATCGCTTAGTTCTGGACTTCGCATCCGTTCTGCTAGTTTTGCGCCCACGGCAGGAGGGATGTACTGCTGACCTCTGTAAACTGACCGAATTGCTGTCAGTAGTTCGTCTGGTTCTGCATCTTTTAAGACATAACCTTTTGCGCCCGCTCGCAGTCCCCGATAGATGTCTTCGTCGCCGTCATAGGTCGTCAAGACAATGATTCGAGCGTCGGCAAACTCATCAATGTGACATTGGGTTGATGTTGGCGGAACAATTCTACTGCTTCGTAGCCGTTACAGGCTTGCCCAACTACGGTCATATCCGGTTGATAATCGAGTACGGCTGTTAGACCCTCTCGCATAAATGGATGGTCATCGCCAATCAAGATGCGGATTGCAGAAGAGTAAGGTGTCGCGGTTAAGCTGTGCGTCATGGCGTTTGTACTCTCACTACAATTTCTGTACCTTG
This sequence comes from Nostoc punctiforme NIES-2108, assembly GCA_003326195.1. Taxonomy (GTDB): domain Bacteria; phylum Cyanobacteriota; class Cyanobacteriia; order Cyanobacteriales; family Nostocaceae; genus Nostoc; species Nostoc punctiforme_A. The sequence goes on along the minus strand of LXQE01000154.1, from coordinate 182,216 downwards.
TCCAAAGTGACTCACAATCGTCAATTCTCCTCCAATACTTTGGGCGCATTCGGTCATTCCCAGTAACCCAAAGCCGCGACCGACGGATAGACTTTGGCTTTCAAACCCTTGCCCATTGTCTTTGATTTGCAAGACGACTTGCGATGATTCATACCGCAACTCAACGCGGATTACGCTGGCATTGGCATACTTAAAGGCATTGGTTAACGCTTCTTGCCCGATGCGAAGTATGGCGTAGGGCGACCCAGTGCATCCACAACTCCAATTCCTACCGGCACCGCTTCCAGGAATTGAGCCATCTGACTTTCGCTAGCGCGTAACTTGGAGTAGAGTTTGGCATTTTGAATGGCGATCGCTGCTTTTGCTTTTTGACTTGCGATTAAATTTAATCGCGCAATTTCATTGCGTTCGGATTGCTCGGTAATCAGCTCAATTCCATTATTGAGATGATCGACAATTTCAAATATTCGTTCTGATAGTTGCTCTGGCAAGGTTTTTTCGAGGAGATTATGCCCAATTTGTAAATGAACAACTTGTTTGTGCGCCTCATCAATTAAAGCATAAGCTGCTTGCTGTACGCGATCGTGCAGAAACTTATGCTCTTTAATTAACAAGTTTTCATCTAATTCAGATAGGGGTTGAATTAATCCATTTTGTAAAGCTGCGAGTAAATCCAGAAAAACTAATTGAGGTGATTTATTACTCTCGGCAATTAACTGACTCAACGGTTCCAGCGTTAAAGGTGTCAGGATAATTTCTTGAAAAACTACTCCTTGTTTTCGCAGTCTTTCTAGCATTAACGCCAGTGGATGCGTTGAATTTACCTCATTATCTCGATATGCTCCAATTAAAATGCTCTAACTTATGATCTTGTCTACTTGCATATCCAAAGAATATTTGCCGACCATTGGTCGGCAAATAGGTAGGTAGCAATTAGCGTTGACAAAATAATCGCAGTAGTAATTAGGATCAAAGGCTAGAATAGATAGTTATGAACAGTCCATTGACTTGGCTTACTGCGGGCAAATTGCTATCGGTGATTTTCTTGGTGCTAGCCAACGGATTCTTTGTGGCGGCTGAATTTGCCTTGGTTGCGCTTCGCCGTAGTCGTGTCGAACAGTTGGTTATCCAAGGTCATCCCCGTGCAAAAGCTTTACAACGGGCAGTAAATAACTTGGATGCTTATCTAGCAGCGACCCAACTTGGTGTTACCATATCTTCTTTAGGCTTAGGTTGGCTTGGAGAACCAGCAATTGCAGTACTGGTCGAACCCGCTTTCCACTGGCTGCCAAAATCTTTATCACAAACTAGCGCCCATACGTTATCAGTAGTGATTGCCTTTACAATCATTACATCTCTCCACATCGTTTTGGGAGAATTGGCTCCGAAAAGTTTAGCGCTCCAGCGCACGGAAAGAACAGCCTTCGCGGTTATAAATCTCTTAGAACTATACTTAGTGATATTTCGCCCTGTTGTCCAAGCTTTGAATAGTTTAGGAAATTTGGTTCTAAAGCTTATAGGGTTGGAACCAGGAAGTAGCGAAGAATTGCTTCATTCGACTGAAGAATTGAAACTTTTAGTGGCAGCTAGCCATGAAGCGGGTCTATTGGGAGAAGCCGAACAAGACGTAGTAGAGCGAGTGTTTAGCATTGGCAACAGACAAGTCAGTGCATTTATGACATCACGCACAGAGATGGTTTGGCTTGATATTGATGAACCATTGTCAAAAATCCGCAGCCAAGTCATTGAAAGTATTCATTCATTCTTCCCAGTTGGTCAACAGAGCATTGATAACTTATTAGGTATTGTGCAAACCAAAGAATTTTTAGCCCAAAATCCAACCCAAGCCATTGAATTGCAAGCTTTACTAAAGCCACTTTTATATGTACCGGAAAGCATGAAGGCTTTGAACCTCTTAGAGTTATTTAAGAAATCTGGGACTCACCTTGCTTTAATCGTAGATGAATATGGCGTAACACAAGGCTTGGTGACAATCACTGATATTGTGGAAGCGATAGTAGGTGATATCCCAACCAGTGAAGAACTAGCTGATCCCGATGTGGTGCAACGTGAAGATGGGTCTTGGTTGTTAGATGGACTGTTGTCAATTGATGAGTTGAAAGAAATTTTAGACATCAGAAATTTGTTACCAGGGGTAGGGGTCAACTATCAAACTTTAGGGGGATTTGTCGTTAACCAACTAGGGCATATTCCCTTGGTCGCTGAACATTTTAAGTGGGCAGGACTACGCTTTGAAGTAGTTAGTATGGATGGAAGCAGAGTAGATAAAGTGTTGGTTGTGCCAATGTACACTGAAAAAGACCAGTGAGGCACAATAGATAAAGTCGCCCGATGCAACCCTATATCGCTTATTACTGAGTATCGACCGGAACGCCAGCTTCCATCTCCGGTGCGAGCGAGCCACGAATTGAACGCGAGAACGCGAGAACTATGTTCCAAAGGTAGCTACCAAGTGTTCCCGCAATTTTGTGACATCACCTTCAAAATTTGGTGCCTTCATGACATCATGGCAGAATAATGATGTCTGCCCAAAGGTGCTTTTGCACCTCTGAATCAACATCGTAGCCTTGCTCGATGTCGGTTTTCTGAACCTCGTAACCCCGCTTTTCCATGCCTTCCCTGATAAGGGCGAGCATAGCCTTGTTCAGGCTGCCGGAGGAAATACCTTCATAGAATTGGTGCGCGTTTATGAGCAGTGCTTTTTTCATTATTAAGTCCGATCAATCTGCGCCATGTGTTTTTCAGACATCGTTGTGCCGTGAACTGTGATTTTAGACAAAGCTACATCAATCTCACGAAGGTCTTCAGGCGTTAGATGAACATTGAGCGCGCCATAATTTTCATTCAAGTGATCTATGTTGCGCGTGCCAGGGATTGGAACAATGAACGGCTTTTGCGCCAACAGCCACGCCAGCGCAATTTGAGCGGGCGTTGCATTCTTTTTTTCTGCATATTTTCGCAGCAAATCGACAATCGGCATATTGGCAGCCAGATTTTCAGGGAAAAAGCGCGGGAACTCAGAACGGAAATCCGTTTTCGGATCGAATCTAATGCCGGCATTCATTTTTCCAGTTAGATACCCCAATCCTAGCGGACCCCACGGAACGAAGCCGATCCCCAATTCCTCGCATGTTTCAAGCACGCCGTTTTGTTCGGGGCTTCTGGTCCAGAGTGCGTATTCGCTTTGAATGGCCGTCACAGGCTGAACGGCATGGGCGCGGTGGATCGTGCGGGCGCTCGCCTCGGAAAGGCCCAAGTGCAAAACTTTTCCTTCCTTGATAAGCTCTTTGATCGCGGCCGCGACATCTTCAATTGGCACGTTGGGATCAACACGGTGCTGGTAATAAAGATTAATATGGTCGGTTTTGAGTCGCTTAAGCGACGCTTCAACCACCGTTTTGATGTGGTCGGGTTTGCTGTTCAGCCCGATAGTGCCATCAATCGCAAAACCGAATTTGGTGGCGATGGCAACCTTGTCGCGGAACGGCGCAAGAGCTTCACCGACAAGCTCTTCATTTGTATAAGGGCCATATGCTTCGGCGGTATCGAAGAATGTGATGCCGCTTTCAAACGCTGTGCGAATGGTTTTGATAGCTTGTTGTTTGTCTGCGGGCGGGCCGTAGTTGGCGCTGATGCTCATGCAGCCTGCGCCTAATTCCGAGACTTGTAATGTTCCGAGTTTGCGGGTTTTCATTTTGCCTTCTCCTTTGTTGATGGTTCTGTGTTGATCCGACGGCGCAGTCCATGCTAACGGCGCAACTGCCAGCGCTGCGCCGACAATTGCCGTTGCAGTCAGAAACTCACGACGGTCTAAAACGCCCCGAAGGCGCTTGCCTGATTCATCACTTTTCGTATCGTTGCCCATGACCCGTTCCTGCAATGCTTCACTCTGCTTCCAACATATTCTGATCTTGCCTAGAGGCGGTATCTTGATCCTGCCTGATTATTGCCTATTTCTCTTAATGCCTGGAAATACCTATAACTCAAAGGAGCGCGGAGCTATATTTAAAAATGAGACCCAAGCTTGGAGATAGATATATGATTAAACCATTTAGCACAGAAAAGCTGTCTACTATCCGGCAAGAGCTTGTGGAAATGATCAGCCGTATTGTCGGAACAGCAGAGGATTATGCAACTGATATTCCCGGACTAATCCTCTACAGATTTACGGCCCCGACCGCTGCGGCATCCGTCACATACGAACCGAACCTTGCTGTGGTCGTACAGGGCCGCAAGCGCGTTGATCTCGGACCAAAAACTTTCATTTACGATGCCTCCCAATACCTTCTGACATCCGTTGATCTTCCCGTTTTGGGCCAGGTGGTCGAAGCGAGTGAAGAAAAACCTTATCTATGCCTCGTCCTGAAACTTGAAATGCTCATGGTCAGGGAGATGCTCAGTCGTGATGATATACCTGATAGTTATGCCTCATCGGATGGACCTGCTATGCTCATGGGTGACAATACGGCCGAGCTGCTCGGTGCCTGTTCCCGCCTCCTTGATCTGCTGGACAGCCCGCATGATATTCCTTTTCTTAGTGGCCTTATCCAACGTGAGATCGTTTACAGGCTTTTACGCGGGACGAAAGGCGCACGCCTTCGTGCGATTGCAATGCAGGGTTGTCAAAGCAACAGGACAGCCAAGGCAATCGCATGGATCAGGGCGAATTACATGAAGCCATTACGGGTTGAAGAACTCGCCCAACTGGCTGGAATGGGGCTGTCCACATTCCACCATCATTTCAAGGCGCTAACAACACTCAGCCCGCTTCAATTTCAAAAAGGGGTTCGGCTCCATATTGCGCGCAACCGTATGCTGATAGATGGACTGGATGCGGCAAGCGCGGCCTTCGAGGTTGGATATGAAAGCGCCAGCCAGTTTAACCGCGAATATAGCCGTTACTTTGGCCAGCCACCAAAGCGGGATATTCAAAATCTGCGCTCTACGGTATAATTGAAAACGGTCTTCATGGGGTCACGGATACAAAAACTGCCTACGTACCAGTTCGTCCGTGCAAAATTTCCTCTTGCAAGATGTGTATTTTGTCCAAATTAGCTTTGGTAAGCAAGAGTGAATTCAGCTTTTGGCTCACTTTCTCTAAAATCTCCTTGTAAAAGAACCCAGTGAGTAACTCTAGTGACTGTGAACTTTTCTGTTTGAGAATAGACGTTTTGATTTGCATAAATCTCTAGAGATTCGCCAATATTGGGTACTCTGCTCATTTGAACAACTGTCACAGATTCTTTATTAAAATCAGGTCTAATATTTAAAACAGAATCATCCAACATTAACGCAACTGGAATCATTGTTATTACCTTATAGTATTACAAATACAATGAATAAGAGGTAAGCCTTGAGGCATTGAAGAAAAATAGATAATTGAGTGCAAGGCGTAAGTAAAATACTGCTAATTTCGGTTGGGAACTCAAGAAGCAAGATGGAGAGCAATACGATAATGTGATGGATATATGGATTGCTTTCGGGTATTTTGCATTATTGACAACACAACAAAGACCTAGCACATATGCGTTGTGTATATCGTGCTAGTTAAATCTTGGGTATTTTAGTTAACAAGGAGTAGGTAAAGAATGATTGTGTACAACAGGGTTAGAGCTACATGGTGTAGTCTGTTCAGACGCTGACATCTCGGTTATTGTCAGAGAGCGAATCAACTCCCGAATCACATCAGTTGCTGGTCTACCTGTGTTGGCACAATATTTTTCAAGTTTTTCGCTTTCAACTGATGCGAGATTTATTGTGATTCGTTTGACAGCCCATTTTTTGTTCATGACTTGTTGTAATAATTAAATTTGAGAAATTATGTAGGCTTATAACGTCAGATGTAATGGTTAACATTTAACAGTTTCAGCCAGATGTTAACCACAGCATACTTGCCGTAAAACTATTTTTAGCACATCATTAGCCAGGGTATTCACCTGGAATGCAAACTTCACTGATAAATTATTTATATAAATTTTAGATTTATTTGATAAAGGGCTATCTCTTTTGCAGATATTGTTATACCAATTAATTCTTTATGAGTCTGCATATAATAAAGCTTGGTGAAACAGAGCTTCAAGGATAAAGTCATACTAAACTGTAAACTGTCTTGTATTTGATTTGTACTTTCCATTCTTGCTCCAGCCATTGGACAATTTGTCTATAACTGCTAAATCCTTCTGGAGATTCTAATCTCGACACTAGCTGTGTCAGCATTTCTCCTTGAATTAAAGGACTTGCCCCTGGTGCAGTTTTTACCGCTAAAAGTTTAGATAGTCCTCCTTGTTTATACCTTTGCAGCCATCTCGTGATTGTTGATCCATCTCTTGCCCAACCTTCGGCTCAATTCTTAATGCTGGGTCACTTGCTCTGTTTTGAGCCACCAGAGCATCTGCAAACGCTCTTTTTCATCTGCTGTTCGCGCATTTTTCAGGCTTTTTGACAAATACTCAGCACTTTCTTGAACTTCTAGGTTGAAAGGGCGTGCCATTGCTTCCTCAAGAGTTTCTTCTTTTATGCTCTCTATTCTACAGTTCTATGCACCTTCACTTAGACTTGGTATAAGTTTTAAACGGACTATTTGGTTGGACGCTTTTCGGAGCGGGTATCAACTTCTCTTTTTAACTGTGCCAAACCCAAGACAGCGCAATTGAATTGTTTAGAGATCGCACTGAGTTGTTTCAAGATGGAGTCGATTTCTTATACGCGGTTTTCGGCACCCCGCAAATATGCAACGCCTAAATTCTTTTTTAAAACTTGAGTATTTCCCAATTATAATTGTCGGGAAAAGGTTCTATTTCCCAAACTATGCTTTCTCCTGCTTCTAAGGCAACTTCTACGTAGAGTTGTTCTACAGCCGTTGCAGCTACATCTTCATTATTGGGAAAAGGCTGTAAATCTTCGGTAAGTAATCGGAGTTTAAAACCACCGGGAATAGCTGCACCGATTGCGGCGTTACGTAATTCAAAACGCCAAATAGTTGCATCTGGCTCACCTTGTGGTATAATAAAAAATTCGTAAATTTGACCTGCGATCGCCAACCGACGAGAGAGAATGGTACTTGGTTGTGTGTCTTCCACACCCCGCGCCCCAGCAGCACTAAGTTGTAAATCAAAGCTTCCCCAACCAACAGCCTCAGCAACTTGAGAAACACCGCTTTGCAACCATTGGAGAACTGACCACTGTTCTGGTAATTCTAAGCGTCGTTGATATAAATTTTGTCGCCAACCGCCATGTTGAATTAATCCACCCCACAGTTGAAAAGGGATTTCTTGGCGGGGTGTAAGTATTTCTGGGTTTCCCAGACGGGCAATTAAATTTTCTGCCTGTTGTGGCGATAAACTCGGAATCTCTTCAATAGGGCTACGAGTGGGTTCTTCTGGGCACAATTGACGCGCCATCGCTAAAACGCTTATGTCGTTGATAATATCAGTAGCATCCAGAGAATAAGTGCGATCGCTGGCATCATAACTGCCTTGAGTTTTCAGTTTTTCATGGCTACAATAACCCCAAACCCTGACATAGCCTTCGTCTGGTTCGACTTGCACAGCTAAATAATAATCACCTATCCAACTAGGAATATCCACCCATTCTTGGGGGACTCGCAATTCACTCAAATCAATTGCTTCACTAGGAACTAAGACTAATCTTGTTGTATCAAGTGTGAGTGCAATTCCATTAACCAGTTCCCAAAAACTCGGTAAAGCAGTGGTACTTGGCCAAACCTTTGTTTGTGGTGTCCAGTCTTCTTGCAACCATAGCAAGATAGCACCCAGGCAAAGTTGATTAATATAAGCTTGATAGCGAGAACTAGCATTAGAAAAAGCTTGGCTGTGTAAATCCGCTTGGTTTTGGGTAGTTGTAGGGATTTCCAAAACCATATCTGTTGGGTTAGCGAAAGTAAATACAGTAGTCATAGGGATTGGGGGTTGGGGTTGAGGTTCTTTCTAAGTTCAACTTTGCGTAAAATCGTTGCGAATTGAGGGTTGAAATTTAAACGCAAAGGTTCGCAAAGTAAACGCAAAGGGGCGCAGAGAATTCACTACGAATTGATGAAATGTTGTAAGTAGCTAGATTAACGAGGTTTTGAGGTGGATGAACGAGGTTTTAACTTCTCTTGTCCCCACTCCCCAGTTATTCACCATAGTAATTTTTCAACCATTCCTCCATTAGTATGTTTATATTCTTAAGTAGGTCTGAAGTAACGGAAATATGCAAACTATCTTTACTCCAATTAGCTAAAAAGCGTAACAAAGTCTCTTGGGCTTTTTTTAGTCGCCGTGAGACAGTATATTGCTGTATTTGTAATTGTTTGGCAATTTGGTCTTGAGTTAGTTCTTGAGCATAATAAAGTTGTAAAATTTCTTGTACTTGCGGTTCAAGTTGAGCGATCGCAGCCACTAAAACTTTGTTAATCTCAGTTTGTTGAAAGTTCCTTGTTTGTTCTTCTTCTTGGGCAAGAATCTCATTAATTAGAGATTTTTGTTGTGTTCCAGGAATATTATCAAGCCACTCCCACGAATCATCGCTCCCTTTAGGGATATTGAGAGAGTCAACGGGAAAATAGCGATAGCGGCGTGCGGCTTTAGCAGCAGTTAAAAGCCACTTTTCTAGGGTTTGGGAATTGACTTGCTGACCACTTTGTGAATTATAAGCTTTTGCGATCGCCTCCCAAATCTCATTATCTGGTTGAGAAATCTGGCGAGAAGTACCTTTTTGTGTTGGGATATATATACTTTTGAAACAGTTCCAAGCGAGGACGTAACTGTTAATATCTTCTAGCAATAAACCTGCATTTTGTAAAGACTCCACCAAAAACTTTTTAGTAATTTTTCGTAGTAATCCCCAATCGGTACAAATATCAATTTCACGATTTTGGCGTAAATTTTCCCGAATAGCACTGCTAAAGAGGGCAGTAGCGTAGTTTTTTAAAATAAAGCCTCGATCTGGATTAAATCCTTTGAGGACTTTATCAACTTGAGCGATCGCAATCTGAAAACAGTCTGATAGCTTGTACTGAGTACTCGCAAAACTGTTAACTGTTTTTTGGGATGCCCAATAACAGGATTCTTGCAAGTAAGCTGCCAGATGCTCTTTAGCCAGTAGCTTCGTTTCAGATATCAGCCAAAATTTATACCAATACAAAACCCAAAAATGTTCCGAAGTTTCTTGAGACGTGCGGTTGAGATAACTTTGCATACTGCGACGTAATTTTGGTTCCGTCGCCCAACCACTGAAGCGATCGGCGTCAAATTGCACAAAAGTTGAAAAGATTTCAATAATGCTTTGTCGAGGATGCATAAAAAATTGTCACCCAACCTATAGAAAAACTGAAAGCGTTAAAGGACGCCTACACAAACTTTACTACAAGGTGTGAGGATTATATTTCGACTTAAATGAAATATTTTATACTTAGCCAACTGATAATCGTGTCTACTTATCAATAAGTTACAAAAACAATTACGAATAATGGAGTGTGACTAAAATGTTGAAACGTTCTTTGAGTATTATTGCTGCTAGTAGCATCTTAACTACTGCTTTAATCAATCCTGCTTTAGCTGTACCTGCTGACTTTATTGGTACTTGGGTAAATAAAGATGCCAATACTTCTAATATTACACGTTTAGTAATTACCTCAGGTAGTGGTAATAAATTAAATATTCGGGTGTTTGGTAAATGTCATCCTAGTGATTGTGATTGGGGAACTGCACCATTACTTACTTATGGTATTAATGTCCAAGATACTAATCATAAATATGCAACAGCCAACTATAATAAAGGGTTCGCAAATTCCTTCCTAACCTTGGGATCTGCTCGTCAAGAATTACTGTTGCAAGGCTATACGCAGTTTTTAGATAATAGCGGCAGACAAAATTACTATTCTCGTGAATACTTTCAAAAGCAAACAAGAGTGAGATAAATAATCACTAAAAATAAGCATCAATTATTACTCTAACAACAATAGAGAAGTTTGCAAGTAAGTGAAGCAGCGCGGTCTTCTCCCAAAGGGAGAGGCTAGCGCCTTTCCTTTGGAACGCTACGCGAACGCAGAGCGTCTCGTAGAGAAGGGAGTTCCCCCCATGAGCGACTACTGAACTCGCAGGGTGAGGTAAACAAAGCAAGACTGAAAATCAGATAGAAAGAGTTTTTAGCTCTTGCCTCAAAACCCATAGCTTTGTACTTCAAAACTGCTGCAAAATATAAAATTTATCCCAGCATTAAACCTCGCCTCTGCGGGGTTTTTCTATTTGTATTCCAGATTGAATTATTCTCAAAAAATAATTCTCAAAAACTTTGCCAAGACTGCATAAAAATATCAAAGCAAACCTATTGACTAAGTGAAAGGTGAAAACTGAAAACTTTAATTTGATTTTTTCACCAGTTGTCATACTATCACAATTTACTTAATAAAATAATCTTGTTTTAACCTGTCACGAATGAGTTATAGGAGAAAAAAAGATGAAATTTAAGTAGCCGTACAACCTTGACAAATCCAGTCAAAACAACAAAAGCAAAAAACCAACTTAAAAGATAATCAAAATGAAAATTACAAGTTCAACTTCTACACGTTTAGCATTAGTAATGGGTTTAGCAATTGCTAGTTCAATTATTAGTACTGTAGCTAAAGCTGAATCTATCCCACAAGTAAATTCTCATAATAGCGTATCCAATAAGCCTTTTATTAGCAATGCTGCTCGTCGCGATACTCTTTATAATTTGAACCAACGACCGTTGAATAGTGTCTTAGAAACTGACGGTGGTAAAACAAAAGAATCGAGCGATAAAGGCAAAGATTCTAGCGATAAAGGTAAGGATAGTAAAGAGACTTGCGAAAGTGGTAACTGTGGTGGTGTTCTTATAGATAGAATTAATCCAGTTATTTTACCAGCAGATCAGCTAAAAATACCTGTACTACGAAATGCGCGTCCTCAAACTTTAATTAAAGTTAACAAGCCAATCTTCTAAAAAATAGAGATTGTGAAAAAACAGATTCCCGACTTCTTCAACAAGTTGGGAATCTAAGCCTCCGATGCAAAAGATGATGGACTAAATATTATGGATTTATTAATTATTGGTTCGACTGATGACGTTTTTTGTCAAGCAGTTAACGAATTGGTTAGACAAAAAGGTTATACGAGTCAAGTTTTAGATGTTTGCAATGCTGCAAGAATATTTTCTATCAGTGTTACTTCTGAAAAATTATCTATTACACCAGAAATCCCAGTTATTTTACGAATTCCGCCACAGATGCCGATTCGCACTAGTTTTGATGATTCTTTTATTTATGATGAGTGTCTTGCTACTTTATGGGCAGCGATGACATTATCTAAATCACCAGTAATTAATCGTCCAACGGCAAATAGTCTTTGGGGTAATTTATCATATTCTTCTAACTTGACTAAATTAAAAGCTGGTTATACTAGCAATCTAGAAATATTCTCTTCACAAGTTCCACCATCGCCGCAAGCATTACTCAATAAACAATGGTATCTCCAAGATTTAACTACTTATAATACTGCTGCGTATCCAGAAATCCCTGAAGGGGTGGGGCCATTTCGCGCAAGTTGGGTTTCGACTAACCTTGAATATGAAATTGTTGTTGTTTTAGAAGATAAAGCATGGCGTTGCACCAATACATCTCTAGAACATTTGCAGTTAGAAGAAAAAAGTATTTCGCTGCTGAGAAATTTAGATTTGGTATTTGGCACTGTAACTTGGAGTATTGATAGCAACCTAGAAAGTGCCAATATTGCTCGTATTAACCCTTATCCATCGCTGGAAGAAATACAGTTTGTTTGGTCAGATTTTGCTCCCGCACTTTTGGAGACTATTTTCTCATGATTTATGCAATTGGTCTTGATTCAGATCGCACTTTTTGTCATTTTGTTAACTATGCTGAATCTCGTGGTGTTGAAGTCCAAGTAATTAATTTACGCGAAGTGATTCAAAATGGAGATTGGCGGCTAGCATTACCCGATGATAATCAAAGCTGGATAAGTTGTTCTAGCCAAAAGTATGTATTAAATCCTCATGGTTCTTATTATTGTCGCTTGATTGATCTTTCAACCGTACAATCAGATGTACAAGATGCGATGCGATGGAAAAGTCTTCTTGCTGCACTTTGCTGTTGGCTAGAACATATTCCCGGTAAAGTAATTAATCGTCCTGGTGCTGGCGCAAATAATTTCTCAAAACCGCTTCATGAATTTCATCTAAAATCTTTAGGTTTTCAAGTTGCTGATAGCGTTACTAGTTCCAATCCAGAAGTTCTAACTGAGTTTGCTAACGCTGGATTAACAATTGTTAAGACAACATCGGGTGTTCGTGCGGATAGTAGACTAGTAAAATCAGAGGAGTTTCTCGATTTCCACCCAGACGCTGGCCCAGTTCATTTGCAAAGATATATAAAGGGCGCTGATGTGCGGGCGCATGTAGTGGGTGATAGAGTTCACGCAGAATTAATAAAATGTCCACAGGTAGACTATCGCCATTTTCATGAAGAAGCTGAGTATATCGAGTGGGAATTACCAGAAGCTTTACACCAAAAAATTATTAATGCAACTGCTGCATTGGGGTTAAAGTTTGCAGGTTGGGATTTTAAAGTTACTGACTCTCTAGAGTACTGGTGTTTAGAAGTTAATCCAATGCCCGGATACGATGGATATGATATTCGGGCAGATGGGAAAATAACCGACTCGCTATTAGCTTTGCTTACAGAAGATATTGCAGGAAATAGTATTAGTTGGTATACAGAGTCGAGTAATGAAATTTTCTCAGAACAAATTGTGGCATCTGAACAGTGTAATGATATTTGTTCTGTAATTCATAGTTTAAGAGAATTCTGGATAAAACGAGGGAACTCTCCAAAGTTTTTCTATACTTTAGGTACAGCTAGTTACTTAGATTTCTTGAATCAACCTAATTTTTCTAAGGATTATTATACTATAGCTCATGAATATAATTTACTTCTAGAACTACACTTAGGTTGGCTTTATAAGTTAATCAAAGAGTATTTAGAGCAGACGCTTATAAACCCTGTAAGGTATAAACCAGATGCAGCGCTGCCCGGTTTTCATATTTGGCAAGATTCTAATCTTATCACGAAACCAAATGCTACCACACACTTCGATTTGCAATACAGAAACCTCAAATGGGATGAAGGTAAACTCGATACTATAAACACAATATCCTTTACTTTACCAATTAAACTGCCGAAAAGTGGGGGTGGGTTGAATGTTTGGGATTTTAACTATATAAATGATTATAGTCAAGCGATCGCAGGTGATGTAGAGTTTCTTAAACGATTTAGAACTAAAACTTTTCATAATTATAAAGTTGGTGAAATTGTCTTGCACAGTGGACACACACTTCATCAGATTGCACCAACTACTTATATTTATCCTGACGATGAAAGAATAACTCTGCAAGGTCATGGATTGTTTTGCGATGGTCAATGGTTACTTTACTGGTAATACGGCTCCAACCTCTGACAAATGTTCGTATATAAAATTTATCGGTTTGGGATTGCAATTCAGTTATTATTAATTATGGATATCAATTTTATCTGAGTTGTAAGTTTATGCTAATTTTATCCTAAAGTACAAGTCACATATCGTTGGAATGAAAGACTTTTGATAAAATTTTAGCATGTTTGCAAATGTTTTACTGTTGTTAAGCGGTTATTTAACTTTTTGAATAATCATCAACAATTTGATTTTCCTAAGTTACAACAGTATCTACCTTGTTTACAACGTATTTAGGACTACTGTAATGCCACCAATTGGGATCGCTAGTCGCTCAACTTCAGTCAAACAAACTGCAACTCCTAAGCTATGGCTAATGTTGGTGGGAGTCAATCAATATCAAGATGACGGACTACCCAGCCTGAGTTATTCAACAGTAGATTGTCAGGGTTTAGCAGAAGCATTGGTAGATGCTTCTGCACAATTCACTCAAACAGAGGTAACAATACACCATGATTTTGCACCGCAACCACCATCTTTAGAAAACATTCGTGCCAGTCTGCGGCAAATTACCACTGCGGCTCAACCTATTGATACTATTCTATTTTATTTTTCTGGACATGGAATTGTAGAACCAAACACGCAGCAAGCATTTTTGTGTTTGTCAGATACTCAAAAATCTCATCTTCAAAACACAGCTTTAGCTTTGCAAGAACTTTTGCTATTTTTGGGTAATAGCGGAGTGCAAAATCAGCTTGTTTGGCTAGATGCTTGTCATAGTGGCGGGATGACACTCAGAGGTACAACAATAGAATCATTGCTGAATGCTACGCCAAAAATGGTTGAAGTATTACAGCAGCGTGCTGCTAAAAGTAAAGGTTTTTATGCTTTGCTTTCCTGTGATGCTAACCAGCAATCTTGGGAGTTTCCCGAATTGGGACATGGGGTGTTTACTTATTATTTAATGAAAGGATTGCAAGGTGAGGCAGCAGATAGCCAAGGCTTAATTTATGTGGATAATTTGTATCGATACGTGTATCATCAAACTCTCCAATATATAGATAAAAGTAATCAACAATTGCGGCTGATTAATCAGCAGAAAAAAACTAAAGGCGAAACTCAACTTTTTCGAGAATATCCGTTGCAAACTCCTAAACGAATTGTTGAGGGAGTTGGGGAACTAATTGTAGGGAAAAGATTAACCCAGGCAACTTTTGGAGGGCATCGCCGGATAGGAATAGTAGTAGAGGGATTATCAGTCAGCAAAACAACACTAGATATTAGCAAATTTCTCGGAAGTGCTGGAGATTTTGCATTAGAGTATTTGCCAGCAACAAAAGTATCTGCCGATCGCATTAAAGAAGCGATCGCTCGTCATTTACAACAACCAGCATCAGAAGTTATTCTGCTTTATCTGCGGGGACGAATTCAAGAAACCGATGCAGGCGAATGGTTATTGCTGGGAGAAAATATCCGCATCAAGCGTTCTTGGTTGAAACAACAGCTACGCCTCTGTAGCGCTCAACAAATTATTATCCTCGATTGTCCTGTAGCTAATACATCCTTGCAAGATTGGGTAGAAGATTTGCAAATTGACTCCCACCAAGGACAATGTTTAATCGCCTACGCCTCACCTGCTGAAGAACCAGAACGCTTTGCCCAAAAATTTCTTGATACTTTGATGGCGGCAACGCAAGCAGAGGGACTCTCAGCCGCCGGAGCGATCGCTCAACTACAATTATCCTTAGCAGGTAGCGGTGTGACTCTTTACATCTGGCTATCAGGCACACAAGGCATTATAGAAATTCTCCAAGCAAAAACTTACACGAATACACCAGAAACAACCACAGGATTGGATTTGGGAGTATGCCCATACATGGGGCTAAATGCTTTTTTGGAAGAAGATAGTCAGTATTTTTACGGTAGAGAAGCTTTAACCCAGCAGTTAATTCATCAACTACGCGATCGCTCTTTTCTAGCCGTCATCGGTGCTTCTGGAAGCGGCAAATCTTCAATTGTGCAAGCTGGTGTAATTCCCCAATTACGATTGGGTAAACAAATACCCAGCAGCGAACAATGGTGGATTAGAAGCATTCGTCCAGGGGCAAATCCGCTTGAGGCTTTAGCGCGACGGCTTGGGGGAGCGGGGGGGCAGGGGGCGGGGGAGCAGGGGAGCAGAGGAGCAGGGGAGCAGGGGGAGAATTATTTTTCATCTTCCTATCTCTTTTTAGAGGGAATATTTCACCAAGGGGTGGAGGGATTTGTTTACTGGATACGTAACCAACCTCATCGAGTTGTGATGCTAGTGATAGATCAGTTTGAGGAACTCTTTACCTTGGCTCCAACTTCTGACAGAGAGCTATTTTTAGAATTATTGTTGGGAGCGGTGCAATATGCTGGCGATCGCTTCAAATTAATTATTACTTTACGGGCAGACTTTATTGCCTCCTGTTTAGAAGTACCAGCACTGGCTAAAGCTTTGCAGGATTTGAGCGTGTTAGTTCCACCGAAGCTAAGTTTGGATGATTATCGGC
Source organism: Nostoc punctiforme NIES-2108 (assembly GCA_003326195.1). GTDB lineage: Bacteria > Cyanobacteriota > Cyanobacteriia > Cyanobacteriales > Nostocaceae > Nostoc > Nostoc punctiforme_A. Next base: position 166,198 of record LXQE01000154.1, on the reverse strand, counting down.
GGGTGATTCTCAACCCGGCTCAACAAGTCGGATTAAAAATAGAACCAGAACTTGTGGAAGTATTGTTGCGGGAGCTAAATCACTCACCAGGAGATTTACCGTTACTGGAATTTGTTTTAGAGCAATTATGGCAACATCGAGTTGCTGGTGAGTTGACTTTACAAACCTATCAAGAGCAACTAGGCGGAATTCAAGGAGCATTAGAGCGATCGTCTCAAGCTGTTTACGAAAGTTTAGATCCTCAAATGCGAGAGTGTGCTAAATGGATTTTTTTATCTTTGACGCAACTAGGTGAGGGTACAGAAGATACTCGCAGACGGGTACATAAATCAGAGTTAATAGTCAGAAAATATCCCGCCGCATTGGTAGAAAAAACCCTCAACGCCCTAACTGCTGCCAAGTTAGTGGTGATGAATTTAGAAGAAGAAGTAACAAAAGGACAAAGTAGACAAGGAGAACAAGAAAACATTTCTCCCTCTGCTCCCCCTGCCCCTCTGCTCCCCTGCCCCTTTGCCTCCCCTGCCTCCCCTGCCTCCCCTGCTCCCCTACTCCCCTACTCCCCTTCTCCCATCACAGTAGAAGTTGCCCATGAAATCCTCATCCGTCATTGGTCAACTTTACGCTGGTGGTTAGAAGAAAATCGCGATCGCTTGCGAAAACAAAGGCAAATTGAACAGGCTTCCCAATTATGGCTGCAACGTAGTCAGCAAGCTGATTTTTTGTTGCAAGGAGTGCGACTAGCAGAGGCAGAAGATATCTATATTAAATATACCGACGAACTTTCTGCTGATGTACAACGGTTTATTGAAGCTTGTTTAGTACAAAGAAAACAACAGCAACAACAAGAGAAAAGAAGACTCAAGCAAGCCCAAAGGGCTGTAGTTGCACTCAGTGTTTTGGGATTAGCGGCAGTCTGTTTTGGCTCTTTAGCCTATTGGAAATCCCAAGCAGCTCAATTACGAGAAATTGAAGCATTAAATGCCTCATCTCAAGCTAATCTTTTATCACATCAGCAGCTAGAAGCGTTAATTGCCAGCGTCAAAGCAGGTAAACAGCTAAAAAACACTTTTGGCCCACCAGCCGAGGTGCAAACTCAGACTCTGGGTGTTTTACAACAAGTAATTTCTGGAACCCAAGAGCGCAACCGTTTGGAAGGGCATAGCGCTGAAGTATCGAGCGTGAGTTTCAGTCCTGACGGCAAAACAATTGTATCGGCTAGCAACGACAAAACGGCCATAGTTTGGGGACGGGATGGCACAAAGTTACGAACATTAACAGGGCATACTGATATAGTGCGGAGTGTCAGTTTCAGCCCAGATGGTCAAACGATCGCAACTGCTAGTTTTGATCGTACCGTGAAGCTGTGGAGAACTAGCGACGGTGGTTTAATTAGAACACTAAAAGGTCATACTGCCGAAGTTCTGAGCTTATCTTGGTCTGCCAACGGTAAGACGATCGCAACTGGTAGCGCCGATCGCACTGCTAAAATTTGGCAAGTTAGTGATGGTCATTTGCTGAGAACTTTTAGTGGTTATAAAGATTTTGTTAATAGTGTCAGTTTTAGCCCTGATGGTGAAATTTTGGCGATCGCTAGTGCAGATAAGACTGTTAAACTTTGGAGGGTTAGCGATGGATTGTTGCAAAAAACCCTACTTGGGCATAGCGCCGGAGTTTCCAGTGTCGCTTTTAGCCCCGATGGTCAAATAGCTTCAGCCAGTGAAGATAAAACCGTGAGACTCTGGCGCAGAGATGGCACACTGCTGAAAATTATTGCAGCGCACAATGCAGAGATTCTCAGCGTCAACTTCAGCCATGATGGTCAAACCCTAGCTTCCACCAGCGCTGATAGCACAATCAAACTTTGGAGTTCTAAGGACGGCTTTTTACGCCAAACTTTATTAGGACATAGTATTGCAGTCTACAGCGCCAGTTTTAGCCCAGATGACCAAACCTTAGTTTCGGCTGGCGCTGATAAAACTGTTAGACTTTGGCAACGAGACGATCCTTTATTCAAAACTCTCACAGGATCTCAAGGTCAACTCTATAGTGTGAGTTTTAGCCCCGATGGACAAACTCTAGCTACCGCAGGTCAAGACACTACGATCGAGCTTTGGCGAACTCGTGACGGAACTTTGCGCCAAACTCTAGAAGGTCATAGTACTTCAGTTTATGGACACAGCGATGAAGTCTACGGTTTAGCCTTCAGCCCTGACGGTGAGACATTAGCCTCAGCGAGTCTTGACCATTACATTAAACTTTGGCGGACTCGTGACGGCTATATGATTAAAACCCTCCAAGGTCATCGCAGCAATGTCAATAGTCTTAGCTTTAGCCCTAATAGTCAAATTTTGGCAAGCGCCAGTGGTGATATGACCATTAAACTTTGGAATATTCAGCAAAAAGCTTTAATTAAAACTCTCCAAGGACATACGGCTGAAGTTTTGAGCGTTAGTTTCAGCCCTGATGGTCAAGTTTTAGCCTCAGCTGGTAGAGATAACAAAGTTTTGCTTTGGAGAGTTAAGGATGGCAAGTTACTGTATAATCTTCCAGGACATAATAATGCTGTCAATGCAATCAGTTTTAGTCCTGACGGTCAAGTACTTGCCTCGGCTAGTGCTGATAAAACTATCAAACTCTGGCAAGTCAGCAATGGAACTTTACTACAAACTCTTACGGGACATACTGATGGCGTCTACAGCGTCAGCTTTAGTCCTGATGGCAAGATGATAGCCTCAGCTAGCGGTGATGGAAGCATCAAACTTTGGAACCGTGATGGCAGAGAACTCAAAACTCTCCCAGGTCATACTGATGCAGTATTGAGCGTCAGTTTTAGCCCTGATGGGAAATTTTTGGCTTCTGCCAGTTTTGATGGTACAGCTAAACTTTGGCGTCTTCTTAGCACAGAATTGCAAACCCAAGATTTAGACAATCTACTGATTCGCAGTTGTAAATTGCTAAAGGATTACCTTAAAACTAACCCGAATATTAGCGACCAAGAACGGGGTTCGCTATGTTCAAATTATTGATCCTATCTTGTTGTAAACCTGTACCCAGTTGCAACAATGTATCTCTGCGAGGAGGTCTGGGCCCTGGGCCTTTTACCGGCGAGTTCCCACCGGTTGGCCCCGGTGATTGGCCATCTCCTGGGTTCCTGAGTTGATTCTCAATTACAGGAGTTTGAAACTCCCCTTTTACCACAACTTGTTGTAAATTACCAACTTTAGGTGTAATAAGTTGTACAGGATTTGCCAAAGTAGGTAAGGCAGTGAATAATATCGTTGGTAATGCGATCGCTAAACCCAAAATTTGCTTTTGCATATCAAGCCTTTTTCCTTTTAATATATACTTTCAGCTGAACTACTAGGGAGCCTGTACCTCTGTAGATACTTAGCTACAAAGGCAAGCAACAGTATTCCAGATTTTGGGTTTAAAACCCTTCACTGACTTAATAGATCCAGTTGAGTGTTTTTATGCAGTTTTATGAGTGGTATTTCCAGTACTTATGTCCATTAAATAATTAAAGCGATCGCCGCCAAACAATTATAGCGAAATCGTCCCAATGTCCCTATGTACATTTGGGTTGCACCGCGCGTTACGCGCCAAATCAAACGGGAGCGCAGTGATTCTAAATGTCAAGTTTTACGGTACTCAACTGTTTCACCATCTCCGGATCACGATGGTCGAAGAAGCTGCTAACCTTCATATCTAGCGAGATAATTGCATCCATATCTTCAGGGCTAAGTTCAAAATCGAAAATGTTGAAGTTCTCAACAATCCTTTCCTTACGAACTGACTTTGGAATCACCACGATTCCTCTCTGGGTCAGCCAGCGCAGGATCACTTGAGCAACGGTTTTCTTGTATTTCCCAGCGATCGCAAGCAGCAGTTCATTTTTGAAAATGTTGTTCTTGCCTTCAGCAAACGGTCCCCAGGATTCAATCTGAACATTGTTTTCCTCTAAAAACTTCTGGGTTTCAATTTGCTGATGGAAGGGATGGGTCTCAATTTGATTGACCGCAGGAACGACTTCGTTATGAACCATCAGATCCATTAAGCGATCGGGTTGGAAGTTGCTAACACCGATGGCTCTAATCTTGCCTTCTCGATAAAGTTCTTCCATTGCTCGCCACGAGCCATAGATATCGCCGTAGGGTTGATGAATCAGATAAAGATCCAGATAATTCAATTGCAATCTTTTGAGCGATCGCTCAAACGCCTTCTTTGTACTTTCGTAGCCAGTATCCTGAATCCAAAGTTTGGTGGTGACAAAGATATCTTCTCTTGGCACACCACTTTTTTCAATGGCTTTGCCAACGGCTCCTTCGTTTTGATAAGCAGCGGCGGTATCAATTAAACGATAGCCTGCACGTATTGCTTCATATACGCTTCTTTCACACTCTTCGAGGTCAGTTATCTGGTAGACACCGAACCCTAAAATGGGCATCTCGACACCATTATTCAGTACAACCTTTTGCATTATTTCTCTCCAAATTGTGCTTTTTCCTTCAATGAGCGGTCAGTAGCCTTGCGATGATTCGTGGTTGACCTCTGCCACTTGATCGCAACCAGCCATAATGGTTTGGGTCTGGTCTAAGGGATAGTTATGCCAGACCCAAAAACTGCAATCAATGTTTAGCGACCAGTCATTTGCTCCAGCTTTTCGGGGTATCTCGCCCCTTGCACCGTAATTTGGGAGGCGGCATCATCGATGTCACGCAGATCGTCGGGCGTGAGTTCGACGGAGACTGCCCCAATGTTTTCGTCCAAGCGATGCAGCTTCGTGGTGCCTGGGATCGGAACAATCCACGGCTTTTGGGCCAGCAGCCAGGCAAGTGCAATCTGAGCAGGTGTCACCTGTTTCTGTTCGGCAATGCTACCGAGCAGATTAATCAGGGCTTGATTCGCCTTGAGAGCTTCCGGCGTAAAGCGAGGCAGGGTGCTGCGGAAGTCGGAACTGTCGAAGGTGGCGTTTTCGTCGATCTTACCAGTGAGAAAGCCCTTGCCCAACGGGCTGTAAGGGACAAAGCCGATTCCGAGTTCCTCAAGGGTCGGTATCACTTCTTTCTCAGGAGTCCTCGTCCACAGCGAGTATTCGCTCTGGAGAGCCGTGATCGGCTGAACTGCATGCGCGCGACGAATCGTTTGCACTCCTGCTTCCGAAAGTCCAAAGTGCTTCACCTTACCTGCCTGAATCAGTTCCTTTACCGCTCCTGCCACGTCTTCGATCGGCACGTTCGGGTCAACCCGGTGCTGATAGAGTAGGTCGATTGTCTCGACCTTGAGTCGCTTGAGCGAACCCTCAACGGCCTGCTTGATTTGCTCCGGCCGGCTATTCAGGCTGGGCGAACCCTTCATCCCGCGAGGATCGGAATTAGGACTCAGGTCGAATCCGAATTTGGTGGCAATGATCACTTGCCCCCGAAAGGGAGCGAGGGCTTCGCCCACAAGCTCTTCGTTGGTGAACGGGCCGTAGACCTCGGCGGTGTCAAAGAATGTAACGCCACGTTCGACGGCCGCCCCCAGAAGAGCGGTCATCTCCTGCGTGTCTTTGGGTGGGCCATAAGAAAAGCTCATTCCCATGCAGCCCAGCCCGATAGCCGAGACTTCCAGATTACTGTTTCCAAGTGTGCGCTTTTGCATTATTTGAACTCCTGTCTTTGATTTAAAGGTCGAACTGTCTTAACCTAAGATCGGGTCTGGTATTGCCGCAGCAGTCGTTTATCTCGCGTATGTAGTCTTCTACAGCGGACGAAATGTCAATGAGAGAACATATTCTTCGTTAGTCAATCGCGATCGTCACCATTACTCCGTCGCCACTTCCTGAAGGCATTTCAACGCGTTCAATGTTCGGGGATATCCCACCCAAGGCAACAATTGTGTAATCAGATCCAGCAGTATATCTTTGCCGTTGCCGACATTCAGGTTGCCTTGAATGTGCCCCTTTATCTGTGATTCAACCCCGCCCAGAGCAATGAGGATAGACAGTGTGATCATCTCCCTGACTTTGATGTCTACGCCATTGCGGGTGTAATAATCGCCAAAGCAATTGGCAGACAGAAACCTTTGAATGTGTAGCTGGTCTTTGGGCGATCGCTGATACATTTGATCGATCGTTTCGCCGAAGACAGCTTTCTGTATTGCCAGCCCTTTGTCGTAGCGTGTTTCCGGGCTGGTGGTCGATTGCCCTTCTAAAGGTAATTGAATACCTCTGCTGGACATCACTTCATTAGTGGCATGAACGAAGTCAAATGCTTTCGCCATACCCACGTAAGGTACCGACTGATACAGGATCTCCTTGATTTCAATCGGCGTTACTCCGACATTGAGCGCTGCGCCCACCATAACCCTGTATTCGCTTACTGCCTGGCTGCCAATGATAGATGCCAGAATCAGCACGACTCTTGTCTTTGTATCCAGCTTGCTCTCAGCAATTACTTCGTCGAAGGCGAAGTTGTCAAAGACTTCGATCAGTTCAGGGTCGGTTACTTTCAGGGTCGATTTGTGGTTTGGAAACAGTTCTTCATGGTTTTTATGTGCCGCTTCACTTATCCTTACAGAGTCCTGCTGCTGTGTATTTGTCATCCGCACCTCCTTATTGGGGTTAAAATTCTATGATCAGCGATTCCGTCTATAATCCCGTGCGCTTTTCCAACTCTTCTGGATAGCGATCGCCTTCGACTGTAATTTGCGCCAATGCCTCGTCGATGCTTTGCAATTCGTCCTGCGTCAGTTCGATGTCTGCTGCGCCAATGTTTTCTTCCAACCGATGCAGTTTAGTCGTACCAGGAATGGGCACAATCCACGGTTTTTGCGCCAGTATCCAGGACAGGGCGATTTGCGCTGCTGTAGCTTTCTTCTGGTTCGCCACCTCTTTCAACAAATCCACCAAGAACTGGTTGGCATCGAGAGCCTCCGGCGTAAACCGGGGAACAATGCTGCGGAAGTCGGATTTATCGAATTTCGCGTCCTTGCTGATACTGCCTGTCAAGAAACCTTTACCCAAAGGACTAAACGGCACAAAACCGATTCCCAACTTTTCCAGGGTAGGCAACAAGGCTTCTTCCGGACGCCGCCACCACAGGGAGTACTCGCTCTGAACGGCAGTTAACGGTTGGACTGCGTGTGCCCGACGCACGGTCTGTACACCTGCTTCTGAAAGCCCCCAATGTTTGATTTTGCCTTCACCGATCAAATCCTTGATGGTTCCGGCTACGTCTTCGATCGGCACTTGGGTATCCACGCGGTGCTGGTAGTACAAGTCAATTACATCGGTCTTTAAGCGCTTCAGCGAACCTTCTACGGATTCCCTGATTCCTGATGGATGACTGTCCTGCACCTGCTTGCCGTCGTGTAACTTGATGCCGAACTTCGTGGCAATGACGACGCGATCGCAGTAAGGTTTGAGCGCTTCGCCCACTAATTCTTCATTGGTGAATGGCCCATACATTTCGGCTGTATCAAAGAGGGTGACGCCACGCTCCACCGCGGCTTGGAGCAGGGAGATGCTTTCTTTCTTGTCGAGGGTATGGCTGTAGGCATAGTTCAACCCCATACAGCCTAGCCCGATCACCGAGACTTCTAAGTTACTGTTTCCAAGTTTGCGCTTTTGCATTGTTACTCCTTTGAGGTTCTACCTCGGTTATGCAGATTTAAGGGATGCCATATCGATACAGAAGCGGTATTTCACATCGGACTTGAGCAGGCGATCGTAGGCTTGGTTGACCTTTTGGATCGGGATAACTTCGACATCTGCGGTGATGTTATGTTCGCCACAAAAGTCGAGCATTTCTTGGGTTTCGGGAATGCCACCGATGTTTGAGCCAGAGAGATTGCGGCGCGCCATAATCAGGCTAAATGCCGAAACATCCAGGGGAATCGGGGAAGCGCCAACCAAAGTGAGGTTGCCATCGAGGCGGAGCAGGTTGAGATAGGCGTTGATGTCGTGCTTGGCGGAAACGGTGTCGAGGATGAAATCGAAGCTGCCAGCGTGTTTCTGCATCTCGTCGGCATTGCGGGAGACGACCACTTCGTTGGCACCCAGGCGGAGCGCGTCTTCCGTCTTGTCGGGTGAGGTGGTGAAGACGACAACGTGGGCACCAAACGCACGGGCAAACTTCACGCCCATGTGTCCCAGCCCCCCAAGACCGACTATGCCAACTTTCTTACCCTCAGTGACACCCCAGTGACGCATGGGTGAATAGGTTGTGATTCCAGCACAAAGAAGCGGTGCAACCCCGGCGAGATCGAGGTTGGAGGGAACGCGCAGCACGAAGCGTTCATCAACGACAATGCTATCGGAGTAGCCCCCATAAGTAACGCCACCAAGGTGCTTGTCTGGAGAGTTGAAGGTGAGGATCTGATTCGGGCAGAAATTCTCAAGGCCAGCTTTGCAATTAGGACAGGTACCATCCGAATCGACCAAGCAACCGACCGCCGCGAGGTCGCCGGGCTTATACTTGGTAACTGCCGAGCCGACCTGGGTTACACGTCCCACGATCTCATGACCGGGGACAATCGGGTAGTTCGTGGACATGAAATCGCTCCACTCGTTACGCACTGAATGGAGGTCGGAATGGCAGATGCCGCAGAAGAGGATTTCGATCTGCACGTCATGTTCGGTTGGATCGCGCCGCTCGATTGTGTCGGAAGCGAGCGGTGCTGTTGCACTGGCTGCGGAGTAAGCTTTGGCGTTGTACATAAATTGATGCTCCAATCTGGAAGATAAGCTGGTTTCCTTCTACTCGGTCTTGAATCTGTCCTGGTATTGTCGCTGAACTTTTTCATCCAATCCACGGGCTTGCCGTCGAGTACCTCCTGAGTGGCGATACGCGACAATGCTTTGTTGTCGTGCGTTTAGGGTTTGATCGAGTTGGCGACGAACATTACTGCACCGTTTGGCCGCCGTCGATGACCATAGCGTGCCCAACGACGAAGGCAGCCGCGTCCGAGCAAAGCCAGACGACGGCCGCCGCGATCTCCTCGGGCTTGCCCATCCGTCCGACCGGCTCCTCCGCAATCACCTTTGCGCGTCCTTCGTCCGTACCGCCGGTGAAACGACCCATCATCGGGGTGTCGATGTAGCCAGGACAGACGGCGTTGACGCGGATGTTCTGCGCGGCGTAGTCGAGGGCCGCTGCCTTGGTCAGTCCGATCACGCCATGTTTGGCGGCGGTGTACGCAGGGCTGCCCTTGATGCCGATGATTCCTGCGCCCGAAGACGTATTGACGATCGCACCGCGTCCCTGCTTGAGGATCAGTGGGATCTCGTGTTTCATGCACAGGAAAACGCTGCGGAGGTTGATGTCGATAATCCGGTTCCACTCCTCCTCCTCGTACTCCGCAGTCGGAGCCGCCTTCTTCGGCTCGATGCCCGCGTTGTTGAAGGCGAAGTCCAGCCGCCCGAAAGCTTCAACGGTCTTGTCCAGCGCAGCCTTCACGTCCTCAGCCCGCGTTACATCACACCTGACGGCGATCGCCCGACCGCCGAGTTCCTCGATCATGCGTGCTGTTTCTTGATTGCTCGGTTCTGAAACATCAGCAACCACCACGCTGGCACCCTCACGGGCAAACGCCAGCGCTGTAGCTCGACCGATACCGCTCGCTGCTCCGGTCACAAACGCAACCTTTCCTCTGTAGTTTCCATTCTCGTTCGTCGCCACTATTTTCCTCCTTCGATTCTTCGCTTAACAAGGTCTTAAAACCACCGGATGTGGTGATTAGCTGGAGTACTGCTTGTCGCTGACCTTTTCCATCCAGTCCACGGTCTTGCCTTCGAGCTGTTCCTGAATGGCGATGTGTGTCATTGCCGTGGTTGAGGTAGCACCGTGCCAATGCTTCTCACCCGGCGAGAACCAGATCGTGTCCCCCGGTCGGATTTGCTCGATCGCGCCGCCCCAGCGCTGTGCGAGACCGCAGCCAGCCGTCACGATCAGGGTCTGTCCCAACGGGTGGGTGTGCCATGCTGTCCGAGCACCAGGCTCGAACGTGACACTGGCACCAAGTGTGTGTGCTGGATCGTGCGCCTCGAACAGGGGGTCAATGCGGACAGTGCCTGTAAAATACTCAGCCGCTCCTTTGGCGGAAGGCTGTGAGCCACTTCTTTTGATGTCCATTTCCTTAATTCTTTTACTTGATGCCATTTAGGTGGCTGCCCCAATCGTAGAGATTGAGCATTTATCGCTTCTCTATCAATAGGGATGGATTTTTTAAGAAGCAAGGTTAGCCTTGATGCCGTTTTGGTTGTCAGTAGGTGAATCCCTTACCCAATCAAAACTGAGTTTTCTCTTGAATAAAAATCCAGACGCTTGCAAGAAGCCGGAATCGTTTTTCATTGCTTTAGCTTCATCTTAGGCATTTTGGAGGACAAGCAATAAAACGATCGTCTAAGATCGTTGTACAATCCTGCAAACTTAGAAATGAACGCTGCCAAAACGAGTGAAAAGTCCAATATCGATTTAATGAACGATCCGCAGGCAAAGCGCGAGGCAGACAGAGCGCAAGCCAACAGAGACGAACTGAAAGAGCGTATTGCACAAGCTATTCGTCATGATGGGACGATTGAGCCGCTCAAAGGTTTGCACTTCAACCGCTCCTCCTCGCCTTCGGAATGCCTTCATAGTGTTTCTGTTCCTGCCTTTTGTGCGATCGCTCAGGGCAGCAAAGAAGTTTTTCTGGGTAGCGATCGCTATCAGTACGACCCGATGCATTATCTGCTGGCTACGGTAGAACTGCCGATTATCAGCCAAATTCTGGAAGCGTCCAAGACGCAACCGTACTTTAGCCTTCGCCTCGATCTTGACCCCACTCTCGTTGGCTCAGTCATGGTCGAAGCAGGGTATCCCTCATCGAGCAGCGGTGCTGATGTGAAAGCGATTGATGTAAGTCCATTGAATGCAAATCTGTTGGATGCTGTGGTGCGGCTCGTCAGGCTTCTAGATTCCCCTGCTGAAGCTCATGTTCTCGCACCACTGATTAAGCGGGAAATCATTTACCGACTCCTGATGGGAGAGCAAGGTAATCGGCTCCGTCATATTGCAGTTCTGGGTGGCTATACCTACCATATCGCCAGAGCCGTCGCGCGACTTCGTAAAGACTTTAATGAGCCGATCAAGATTGAAAACATCGCCCGAGAAATGGGAATGAGTGTTTCGGGCTTCCACCATCACTTCAAGTCTGTCACTGCCATGAGTCCCTTGCAGTACCAAAAGCAACTACGCCTCCAAGAAGCCCGCCGTCTGATGCTGGGGGAAAAGCTTGATGCTACCAGTGCTGCCTATCGAGTGGGGTACGAAGATGCCTCGCACTTTAACCGAGAGTACAAGCGGCTTTTTGGTGCGCCACCGATGCGCGATGTGGAGCGGCTGCGAGAAGCTGCTAGGGAGACTGCTAGTTCAATATGATCGGCCCTTTCAAGGTCTTGTAATTTCCCTCAAGTTATAGTTAGTTGAAAAAATATAGTTGCTAGATAGGGAACAGCTAGGCTGTTTCTAGGTCAAGTGTTTGAGCGTTTTTTAAAATAAAAGCCGGTTTCGACATAAGTCCTTCTACTTATTACTGTGTGAAATTTTGTCAGTTATTTAATCTACTTTATTTACAATAATTTTGACTGCAAAAATAAGAAGTTCTATTTTCGTTATCAAACAATAGTTTGAAATACTTTTATCAAATTCCCAAAAGTATCTAACTGCACATATTGGTTATGATAAATAATTTTATTAACTAGCAACAAGCGAGAGTGAAACTTATGACTATTAAAGGTTCTAAGGATAATCTTTTATTAAATAGATAAATAATTTGATATTCAGCAAATTAATTAGTGAGATGTATGTTATGGTTTTTATAGGAATCAAAACGAGTGAAAGCACAAAAAGACTTCAAGACAAGTTTGAGGCAAGCTCAAGAAAGTTTTTTTTGCTCTGGTAAGTCCCCTTCAATTAGCTACATCTTTTTTTAACGAAAATCTAAAACTAGATTGAGTAGGATAGTAGCCTTTGTAACAACTTGAAGTCAATCAAAATTTATCTGGGTATGAGCCAATAAGAGTTGGCTAACCTAGCTAGAGCATTACCCGCCAAAGGCAATTACTCTTGGAGTCTGGGAAGAAAGACTCTTAGTACAGCCTGACAATTCAATAGGAATACAGAATATTTACTAACTTAGTCTTGCGGGAGTAAACATTTTCAACCGCCAACTAAGTTGAAGCAGTTGCTGACTTTTGGAACGAAAACTTCAAGCAGAATAGTGTAGTTCCATAATTGCTAGGAATTTAACTATACTGTCAAAAGTCACCAAGATATTATCTTAGCCAGAGTATGAGATGTTGCCTGTGCAAATATTATATTACTGTACTGGTAGGTACCACTTTTAGGCTGGAATTTATCTTGCTGCATCAATCACGAAACGAGAAGCGCTATAGATTTTCTTAGTTACTTGACATCAGCAAAATCAGAAAAGTTGTAGCGACCATTTAAGAGTGGATTGCAATTTGGTTGGTTGTGTGGTTCAAGGAACAAATCTGCGTTCATTTGAATTCCTGCTGCAACCACTCTTGAGGCTTGAGCAACCATTTGGGATTCATTACAACAACTGATAATGCTGAAGTCATAGTTTCAAAGGCTTTGTTATTAGGAGATTAGATTTCTCTATCTCTTAAGCCATCGGTTCGTGGGTAAATATGTTCTGATTTTAACTGTTTTTGCCAGGGTGCCATTGCCAACAGGCTCTACTTCCCTACGACACCAAGGGTAAATATTTCACATCAAGCTTCCGACCCATTAACTAAATCATTGTAGGAAACACAACCATGACTGACCCAAAGATTAGACAAATAGCTTTCTATGGTAAAGGCGGTATTGGTAAATCTACCACTTCTCAAAATACCCTTGCAGCAATGGCTGAAATGGGTCAGCGCGTCCTTATTGTCGGTTGCGACCCCAAAGCTGACTCCACCCGTTTGATGCTACACAGTAAAGCTCAAACAAGTGTTCTTCAATTGGCTGCTGAACGCGGTGCTGTAGAAGATATTGAACTCGAAGAAGTAATGCTCACCGGTTTCCGGGATGTACGTTGTGTGGAGTCTGGCGGCCCTGAACCTGGTGTGGGTTGCGCTGGTCGTGGTATTATCACCGCTATCAACTTCTTAGAAGAAAACGGTGCTTACAAAGATGTTGACTTTGTAAGTTACGACGTTTTGGGTGACGTTGTGTGTGGTGGTTTCGCTATGCCTATCCGTGAAGGTAAGGCACAAGAAATCTACATCGTTACCTCTGGTGAAATGATGGCGATGTATGCAGCTAACAACATTGCTCGTGGTGTTCTCAAATATGCTCACACTGGCGGTGTGCGCTTGGGTGGTTTGATTTGTAACAGCCGTAACGTTGACCGGGAAATCGACCTAATCGAAACCCTGGCAAAACGTTTGAACACCCAAATGATTCACTACGTACCTCGTGACAACATTGTGCAACACGCAGAATTGCGCCGCATGACTGTTAACGAGTATGCACCTGACAGCAACCAAGCTAATGAATATCGGACATTAGGTACAAAGATCATCAACAACAAGAATCTGACTGTCCCCACACCTATCGAGATGGAAGAGTTAGAAGACTTGTTGATTGAATTCGGTATTCTCGAAAGCGAGGAAAATGCTGCAATGTTGGTTGGCAAGACTGCTACTGAAGCACCTGTTTAAAGTATTGCTAAGTAAATAATGGTTTAGGGTGGGCAGCAGCCCACCTTTTTCCCAATTTTTGCATTTCTTTGTTTGAATCCTTAATAGAAATATATAGCGATTAATTATTTTTAACCAGAAGCTAGTAAAGGATTTGTTAACAACAATGACAACTATAAATCCCTACTCCCAAGTAGAAATATCTCGCAGCAAATTAGGAATTTCTCCTTGAGATAAGGGAAACTCTAGCAAAGTTTCTTTAATACCCAAATATCCAGATTCCGCAAACGATAAAAGCATTCGTGAAAGCGCTAGCCAAACCTCCGGTTCGTATTCCCAATCACGATAACGCGAAGCTTGACCAGCAATTGAACGTAGTGCCCAAAAATAAGAATTTCTCACCACCGAACCACCCTTCTTAAACTCTGGTAAATCTTCGTGGTGGATCAAAAGTATTTTATTTTCAATTCTGGCTCTCATAGCAATTTTAAATTTTAGATTTTAGATTAAAAGTAAATTTTAAGTATGGTCATTATGGCTTTAGCTTAACGCACTATGTTATACGGCGGAGCGTCGTCTTTACCAAAAAAGTGCTGTAAAATAAGAAGAATTCAGAAGTCAGAATTCAGGAATCAGAATCAAGACTCGACGCTCGTGACGCTCGTTCGCGTAGCGTGTCGCAGACAAGACTCGCTAACGCTACGCTATCGCCCTTGGCGTCTCCCCTTGGGAGAATACTCGCTACCGCTGCGCTATCAGTTGGCTATTCAGACTGGCGACTGATTGTTCGCCTTTGGCGTCTCCCAAGGGGAGACGAACATCAAATCTACGATTTGGTGGAGTGCAAAAACGCCGATTATTCATCTGCAATTCGTACAAAATACCCAACTGAATTCTAACTCCTGACTCCTGACTTCTGTTCGATAAAATCTCTACATTGAATACCTAAAAATTGGCGCTTAAACCCACACGAAAAGTAAATCCAGGGCTATATATGCGATTAACTCGCTCATATTGCTCACCGAGTAGATTTTCTAAGTAAACTGTTAGTCCTAAATTGCTAGTTAGAGGTATACGTCCGCTCAAATCTAAATTCACGAAAGACGGTGCAAAATCTGTGGGCTTATCACCAGGATTAGCGAAGATGGATCTACGAGCGCCACTATTATAGGTAACATACAAGTTAGCTTGCCAACCTGAATTTTGATAACCCACACCAGTTTGCAGTACAGAGTAGGGAATTAAACCTAATTGTAAACCTTTCTCTGTCCCTGTTTTTATTTGGGCATCTGTATAAGTATAGTTGAGGAAAGTTGACCAGCCAGCCGCAATTTTTAATTGCAATCCAGCCTCTAAACCATTGGTATCTACTAATCCAATGTTTGTCCATTTTCCGGCGATGACTCCCAAGCGATCGCCTATACTACTACCAAAGTAAGTAAACTGTCCAATCAGATTTTGAGAAAAATTAACATCGACTCCCGCAGTCCAAGTTGAGCCAATTTCTGGGCTTAAATCAGGATTAGGTTCCCAACCATGAACTGTATCATAAACATACAACTGATCTAACCCAGGATTACGTTGTCCCCCTGCCCAACTTCCACGCACTGCTACTATTGGTGTGACAGCATAACGTAAGCCAACACTAGGGTTGAGATAATTTCCAAATTGGCTGTCAAAGCTTTGTCTTAGCCCTAAATCTATCAGAAAATTATCGCTAATATTCCAAGTATTGACAGCGAATAAAGCTGCATTGAACAAACTCCGATCTTCAGTTTCGTTATTGGAAATCCTACTAGGATTTGTACTCAAAACATCACCGATTAAGTCGGTGTTTTTCAAATCTAATCCCCAGCGCAATTTATTATTGGCAGTAATTTTCCACTCATGATCTACCCTGGCTGTAAGTTGTTGAGTATCTAAAGCTCCTGTACGGTAAAATGATCCTGTAGGCCCATAAGTGCTGAAATAATCTTGGTTATAACCAATTGAGGTTGTCAGGTTAGAGCTTTCGCCATTACCTAGCCGAGTTTTCCAAGATAAGCCAAGATTTAAACCATCGTGGTCTAATCTATCTCTTTGGAGAGGAAACCCAAAATAAATTAAGCCGCGACGACTGCTGAGTGTAGTAACATCTAAATTCAATGAATTTTTCTGATCTAAATCTACTCCAATGCTACCAAAGTATGTACTTGTCGCTGTGTCTGCATTTGATAAAAACCCCTTTTCATCACGATTTGCTGCACCTACAGGAACTGGGTAACGGTTATCTGTAAAGAATCTTTCAAAGCTAAAGTTGTACTTTACCTTATCAGATGAACCACCATAAGTTACTTGTTGATTATTTAAATTCAATGAGCCAAATTCTGCATTACCACTCAATTTAGGTTTGCCATAACCTTCTTTGGTGATGATATTGACAACTCCTCCAAAGGCTGAGGAACCAAATAAAGCGGAGGCGGTGCCGCTATATAATTCCACTCGTTCAATCGCCTCTACAGGAATACTATTTAAATCAGTGCCACCATGATAAGTGTTGACATTGTTGTTAATCGGTCTGCCATTAATCAAAAATACAGACTGATTAATTGAGGCTCCCCGGTAGTATGTACCTGTGTGAGTATCTGCACCATGACCTACATCATTGATTGCAAAACCAGGCATTCTTTTCAAAATATCGGCTAAACTTGCAGCACCCTGCTTTTTAATTTCTTCTCGATCAATTACGTAAGTTGGAGTAGATTGAGGTAGGTTATCTGGTTCTGCGATCGCTTCTATAGAAATGTCTGCATCATCGCTCGGAGTTTGCTCTGTTTCTGGCTGAGTTTCTTCTGGATTAACTTGAATCGGTACAGATTCTTGAGTTAATAATTCGGCATTAGTAGCGGGTAGCTCAACTTCACTCAAACTCGGAATATCTAAAATGACTTCGGTTGATTTATTAGTATTTCTCTGCTCAATTTCACTCTCAGCAGCATAACTAGGAGACGCTATCAGTAAACTCGGTAAAGCAACTGTTAGCAACAAAAAATCCTTTTTCACGTTCTCTTTCACACCAAGTAAAAACAGTCACTACGTAGCATTGTTGCTGTAATAGTAAAATCGTGTCAAAAGACACGCTGTCATATTTCCCCAGTTCAGATGAGACTGTTGGTCAATTAACTATGGGTTAAACCGCAGAACATCTGTATTTGAAGAAGGCGGGAGAGGATTAGACATCGGATGATTTAGAGCCATGTAAATAGCCATACATGTGGAAAACTGACGCAATAGTGAGGATTTTAAACTCTTGCTTCCTCTGATTGCTTTACTAAAGTAGATCGCGCAGCGTGTCGCAGATAGGGCAGTTTTACTTCAGCCTGCTACCCTCGACATTAATTTTTCTGACTTAAGGAATAGAGATTTATATTACTAATGATAGATCAAACAAAATTACTTATAAGTTAAATTTAAATGTTAGTGATTTTAATGAATTATTAGTAACTTTAAATTTTAACTAATTATTCAAAAAAATCGAAATCAATTATTTACAGAAAAATTAATTATTCAAGATTTACTTATGTATGTAGCTTTATGGCCGGGGAATGTATATCCTTTAGGTGCAACTTGGGATGGGAAAGGGACAAATTTTGCTTTATTTTCGGAAAATGCAACAGGGGTAGAGCTTTGTTTATTTGATAACGATGATGAAGAGATTCGTATACCTTTGACAGAAAAAAACAATTTTGTTTGGCATGGTTACTTACCAGGAGTTGGTCCAGGTCAAAAGTATGGGTTTAGAGTACATGGGATGTGGGCACCAGAGGTAGGTCATCGATTTAATCCAAACAAACTATTAATTGACCCCTACGCTAAGGCAATTGACGGTGAATTTAGTAATAATCCTTCTGTCTTTGGCTACTCTCTAGACGCTGAGGAAAAAGATTTAGTTTTTTCGGAACTAGATGATGCCAAAATAATGCCCAAGTGTGTTGTGGTCGATCAATCTTTTGATTGGGAAGGCGATAAACTGCTTGGTACACCTTGGTATAGAACTGTTATTTATGAAACTCACGTCAAAGGTTTTACTAAACTACATCCAGCTATTCCAGAAGAGTTGCGCGGCACTTATGCCGGGTTAGCGCATCCTGCTGCAATTCAACATTTACTGCAATTAGGAATTACAGCAGTTGAGTTGATGCCAGTACATCATTTTCTATCTCATCCGGGACATTTAGAAGATAAAGGATTAAAGAATTACTGGGGCTACGATTCCATCAATTATTTTGCTCCCTATTCTAGTTACAGTGCTAGTGGGACGGTGGGACAACAAGTCACTGAATTCAAGCAAATGGTCAAGGCACTACATTTTGCTGGAATTGAAGTGATCTTAGATGTGGTTTACAACCATACTGGCGAAGGAAATCATTTCGGGCCAACGCTATCTTTGCGAGGTATTGATAATTCTGTATATTACCGTTTAGTAAAGGACGATCCTCGTTACTACATGGACTTTACAGGCTGTGGTAACTCTCTGAATGTGCGTCATGCTCAAGTTCTGAAGTTAATCATGGATAGCCTGCGCTATTGGGTAATAGAAATGCATGTAGATGGCTTCCGATTTGATTTGGCCTCGGCGCTGGCGCGGGAATTATATGAGGTAGATAACCTATCAGCCTTCTTTGATATTATTCATCAAGACCCAATCTTGGCAGATGTGAAGCTGATTGCTGAACCTTGGGACTTAGGAGAAGGCGGCTATCAAGTGGGAAATTTTCCACTGCGTTGGTCTGAGTGGAATGGTAGATATCGGGATACAGTCAGAGATTTTTGGCGTGGTGTAGATGATAGTATAGGACAATTTGCTTACTGTTTTACTGGTAGCCCTGACCTATATCAAACCAACGGGCGCAACCCAAATGCAAGTATTAATTTCATAACTGCTCATGATGGTTTCACGTTAAATGATTTGGTCAGCTATAACGAAAAGCATAACGAAGCAAACGGGGAAGATAATAGAGATGGTGAAAGCCATAATAGATCCTGGAATTGTGGAGTAGAAGGCGAAACCGACGATCCAGAAGTAATGCGTTTGCGCGAACGGCAACGACGAAACTTTTTAGCAACCCTAATGCTATCTCAAGGTGTCCCAATGCTATTAGAAGGGGATGAAATTGGCTGTAGTCAAAAGGGAAATAATAATGTCTACTGCCAAGATAATGAGATTTCCTGGCGGCATTGGGATTTGCATAAAGCAAACTCGGATTTACTAGACTTTACACGCGAACTAATTAATTTTCGCCATCAGCATCCAGTATTCCGACGACGTAAATGGTTTCAAGGTCGCCCCATTCACGGTTCAGGCATTAATGATATTGCTTGGTTTAATGCTGATGGCAGTGAAATGACTGAGAAGCAGTGGCTAGTTAGTTATGCCAAAGTAATGGAGATTTTTTTGAATGGCCAGGGAATTGCTACTCCAGGCGATCGTGGTGAGCGGATTATTGATGAAAGTTTTCTGCTATTTTTTAACGCTCACTACGAGTTAATTGACTTTGCTTTGCCCAATGAATTTAAAGAGAAGGTCTGGGAGATAGTAATTGACACTAATGAACCTCGCTTTTTAGAGCGGGGAAAATTAGTTTCAGGCTCTCAAACTTTACCAGTTACAGATCGCTCTCTGATGGTGTTACGCCTTATTAGTTAGTCATAAGAGAAGAAAAGATGCTCAACTTTATAGAAAAATATATTTTTCTATAAAGTTGCTAAAATGCTTCAACAATTTTTACTCGTAACTCTAATTAGATTTTGTATCAAGATGGAATTATTCCGATGGGTTTCATAATTGAAAGCTAGACCGCTATTTATTCATGCTCACCTAAAAGCATTCTCATTAAAAAATATTGATGAAAATGTTTTACTTTACAACGAAAATAACATCTGTTAAAGCACTAAATGTTTGTGGTTTACCAGGATAATTAAAATTCATCTTTAAATCTGATATTTGCTTTGAGCTAAAAGTATCAAGAAAAGTGTTTATCGTCGGTGTTAAAAGGTCTAAGTTCCTTTTAAGCTTCCACGAGCTTGAAAAATCATTCGTATCAATTAATACAAGAAATAAGCGATTTTCTGAGCCAAAACGCATTTCTCCCTGATTCTCATACAACCATTTTGCTAGATTTCTAGGATTCTGTTGAGCTTCGTTAACAATTGCTACGTTTTCAGATTTCAACTGATTAAGAACAGATTCAGATACATTGTCATTTCGATCTCTTAACTTTTCAGTTATTTCATAATATATATTGGAAGTTTTTGCAGTTTTATCAAAGTTAATTGAAAGCTCCTTTGCTTTTTTCTTTAAAAAAGTAAGTTCAACAGGAAGATTCTTTTCCTTCCTCTTTGATTTTAAATATTCTGATGGAAAATAAGTAACCTTTAAATCAAAAGGTATATTTTTAATAAAAAAATCGACACTCTTAATTTGTCCAACAGTAGGTAAAATAAATGGATGCGATTTAAAGATATGCTCAATTAAAATACTAGACCAATGGTTATACCAACTATTCAATACATATCCTTGAACAACACGATTTACCTCTGTCTCGAACTTAGACATCAATATGTCATAAGATATGATACCTTTCGTTTTTATATAATGGCTTACCAAGTATTTATCCAGTGAATTTTGATAATCACCTCCCCATTCAAATGTTTTCAATTTATATAATTCAGAAACGAGACTTTCCTTATTTAAGGCTTCCAATATTTTTACATTCTTTTGCTTAATATATAAATCTAATTGCTGATGAGACTGAGGTAGATTTGATTGCAAAAGCAGAAATAATTCCTCGAACTGTCCGTTTAAGCTGCTAGTATTTAAGACGAACGAATATTTTTTGACAAATTCTGAAACTAATTCTTTTCTTATGATAGATTTAGTTTTTAACCATAATTGACCTGCATAATCTGTATTAAATTCTGTTAAATTATCGCTGTCATATAATCCTTTCCAATAAGAAAAATTCTTCATAGCAAATCCTTAAAAATCTTCATCTTATATTGCTGACGCTATTTTGGGTAGTGAAGTTGACCAACCTGGTATCTTATTAAGTTCCTGCTGAGAATTAATACTACATCCTTTTCGTTTGAGGACGAGAACATAATCTGTTTTCATTCCACCTTTTCTATTATCTTGCACTACTGAGTTTGCAGAATATTCCATAGGAAAAGCCCCAATAAATTTTAAATTAGAATTATTTTCAAGAATTTCTAAGAATTTCCAGCTTTCTTGATCACGGGCATTGAAGTACATTAAAAACATTCCATCATCAGTAAGAATCCGACTAGCTTCACCTATAAACAGTTTCATATTTTCAATATACTGGTTCTTCTTTTTATTTCTCTCTTTGGCGTTAGAAACAATTATTTCTTTCTCAAAGTTAACATTTTTATTTAAAATAGAATTCCATATTTCACTTAATTCGAGGTATGGAATTCGATCGCTATGTGGAGGGTCAGTGCAAATCAGTTTTATAGTTTTTTCTGGTATCTTTTGGAGTATATCTATGCAATCATCATTAATAATTAATGCTCCTTGTCTACTTTCTAAGAGCGCGTTTATTGATTCATGTCTTGGATATTTCTGATCGCTAATATCAATTAATGCTTTATAGAGTTTTTTAGCTCTACTCTCAAAACAATTCCAAACATTGATCTCAAAATGTAATTCTGGTCTCCAATAGCCAATCACCCAACTGCCGACCTCAATTTTATTAGAAATTTGATTCTTGGTTTTTCCTCGATTGGTTATTGCAAATACCATAGATGACATTTGCCCTGATGAAGAAGTAAGAGTTAATAATAAAGCTTTTTGAATTGCATCTGGAAATAGTTTAATTTCATCCAGTATTAAATCAATATTATACAAAGCTCTACGAGTAAACAAATCGTAGATTGACATTTGATTACTTGAGTTAATTCTTGAATTTGTAAAAAAAGTAAGTTTTCTAATATTCCTTATTGAATATTGAGAAAAATAGTCAAGTTTTTCTAAATCAAAGCTTGTTGTTTCTATCTCAATTCTACTCCTACCTGCCTTTGGCTTCATCCATACTTTTAAAATTTCACCATTACTCCATAAATAATGCGATGCTATTTCTCCATTAATGGTGAAATATGTCTCATTGATTTTCTGTTTAATATTTGTTTCAATCTCTTGTAGGGCTGATTTAAATTCCGAAGCTTTTGGAAGTTCTAATAAGAAGTTGGTATGTTCAATTGCAAAAGGATTAATATCAATTCCAATAAATCTTCTTCTTCGGTACAAACATTCTCTACTGATAAAACCTGAACCTAAAAATGGATCAAGAACTATATCTGACTCATCTGTATAATTTTGTATAAAAAAAGCAATACTTTCAGTTGGCTTTTTACCCCAGTATTTATGGAAAGAATACATACCTTTATAGGTATCAGGATTGCTAATATCTTTTATGGTCTTTGCAGTCATGTCAAACTCTATCTCTGAGAAGCCTAAATATAGAGTACCATGTCGAGCTTTTGAGATAAAAATTTAGTCTTCCTGTTTTCCTAGATATACCTCAATTACACGAGAGTCATTTTGCACTTCTTCAAAATTTCCTTCGCACAGCACCGAACCTTCATGTAATACTGTTACTTTCTTAGCAATTTGACGCACAAATTCCATATCATGTTCAATTACTAAAATTGAATGGCTCTGCGCTAGTGCTAAAAGTAGTTCGCCAATGTTATAGGTTTCTTCATCTGTTAAACCAGCAACGGGTTCATCAACAAGTAATAAATCAGGTGACTGTGCTACTAACATCCCAATTTCTAAACGTTGCTTTTCTCCGTGAGAAAGTAAAGCTGCTCTGATATCGGCTTTTGGCGTTAAACCGATGGTTTCTAATAATCCTTTAATATTATTCTTTTCAACAGACTTGGAATGTTCAAACAAAGTAGAAAAGACATTTTTTTTCTTGTTACTAGTAATTTCTAAATTTTCACGGGGCGTTAGGTTCAGGTAAATTCGGGGTGTTTGAAACTTGCGCCCAATTCCTAATCGAGCAATTTTATATTCAGGTAAAGAACGCAGATTTCTTCCTTTGAATAAAACTCGCCCCACGGTTGGCTGAACTTTACCCGTAATTACATCCAAAAACGTTGTCTTTCCCGCGCCATTGGGGCCAATTACTACTCGTAATTCACCCACATCCATACTAAAATTAAGCTGATTTAAAGCCTTAAAACCGTCAAAACTAACAGTTACATTTTCAGTTTCCAATATTTTCGCGTTCATGTTGCACTTCCGGGTCTTCTTCCAAGGTGGGATATGTCGCAATTTCTTGATGACGGTGGAAAAGAGAAATATTCTGACTACGCAACCATCCCACGATACCGTCAGGAAGGACTGTGACGACTATCAAAAATAGTGCGCCTTGGAAAAATAGCCAGATTTCGGCAAATTGTTCGCTTAAAAAAGTGCGGGCATAATTGACTAACAAAGTTCCCACAATCGCGCCAATTAAAGTAGCACGTCCGCCTACAGCTACCCAAATCACCATTTCAATGGAAAAGGCAATATCCATTGCTCTGGGTGATACAGAACCACTTTGAATGGTGTAGAATGCTCCTGCTATACCAGCGATCGCACCGGAAACTGCGAACACCAACACCTTAAAATCTGTAGGGTCGTAGCCAGAAAATCTTACCCGACTTTCATCATCACGAATCGCTATCAGCAATCTCCCAAAGCGTCCAGTTGTCAACCAGCGACAAATGCCGTAGGTGGCTGCGAGAAATATTACCGTCAGCGTGTAGAAAATAAACTGTGTTTTGGCATCGCTCACCGTTGCCCCAAACAAGGTTGTAAAATCTATCAGTCCATTCGTGCCGTTGAAAAATTGTTGTTGACCATTAAAGAAGTTGAAAAATACAATAGTTCCGGCTTGAGTCAAGATAGAAAAATAAACACCCTTGAGGCGATTTCGGAAAACCAAATATCCTAACAATCCCGCCAATAACCCTGGAATTAGTACCACCAAAGCTATTGTCAAAGGAAACGAATAAAAAGGTTGCCAAAAAGCGGGAAGTTCTGTAACCCCATAAAGTCCCATGAAATCAGGCAATTCTCCAGTAGGGACTTGGAGTTTTAGGTACATTGCGATCGCATATCCACCCAAACCAAAGAAAATACCATGTCCCAAACTTAGTAAACCAGTATAACCCCAAATCAGATCGATACCCAAAGCTGCGATCGCCAGCGACAAAAATCGCCCCAACAAATTCAGGCGAAACTCCGACAGCAACAGTGGCATAATGATAATGAGGAAAAGTGCGATCGCAACCACCACCCCCACCTCAATTAATAACCCTCCTCCCCTCTTCCTCATTCTCTGCGTCCTCTGCGTCTCTGCGGTTCGTTAAACATCAACAGTACGTCCCTTCTGCGGAAAAATCCCTCCAGGCTTCCACTGTAAAAACACAATAATCAGCGCAAATACCATCACCTTCGCCATACTCGTAGTCGCAAAAAAAGTAAACAAATCAGCCAAAGGCTTAACAGGACTCAACAGCAAAGCCAAAGTACCAGAACCAATTAAAAAATTAGCCGTACCAATACCCAAAGCAGCCACAATCGTCCCGGCTAAATTGCCCACACCTCCAACGACAACCACCATAAAAGTATCAATAATATAGTTTTGTCCCGTATTTGGCCCTACAGAACCAAGCAAACTAATCGCACATCCCGCCACACCAGCTAAACCCGAACCCAGTGCAAAAGTAATCGCGTCAACCTTTTGAGTTGGGATACCCAAACAAGCGCTCATACTCCGGTTTTGCGTCACAGCCCGAATTCTTAAACCCCAGCTAGAACGTTGTAAAAATAAATAAATTCCCGCTACACAGATTATTGTTAAAGCAATAATAAATAACCTGGCGAAGGGCAATTGCACACCACCTAAAGATACCCCTGCTTGTAACCAAGTCGGTGCTGTTACATCGACATTTTGAGCGCCAAACCAAGGTTGAGTCACTGCTAACTGATAAGTTTGACTCAATAAATTGCCCGTTGTGATTGTCACTCCCAGCGATAATAAAAATATCACCGCCACAATCCAATTACGAACCCTTCCCAAATCTGTGCGGCAATTTAAAATCCATAAACCTCCAAAAAACAACAGAGAAAATAGGCCTAGACCAATTATCAATACCCAATTCACACTACGGACAAACTGCTGAAAAATTAAACTTACTCCCCAAGTTGCCAATAGAGTTTCTAATGGGCGTCCATAGAGATAACGAATCACGCCTTTTTCTAGAATTAATCCCACAGCAGCCGTGAAGATAAAAGCAATAATCAAAGCCAAAAATATATAGACTTCAAACCACACTCCACCTAATTGCTTACATACATTTTGGACAACATAAGTTGTATAAGCACCGAACATCATCAATTCACCATGCGCCATATTGATGACGCCCATCAATCCAAATATAATAGCTAGTCCCAACGCAGCAATTAATAATACTGCGCCAATACTAATACCATTAAATACAGCTTCTAAAAATCCTGCTAACACTTATTTCTCCACAACAGCTATCAGCGAGTAGTTAGTATCTCGTGTGCCTCGTTCCCAGTCTCCGACTGGGAATGCCTATTAGGAGGCTCTGCCTCCTATAGAAGCGGCAGCAGCCCAATGAGCAGCATTTCCAGGTAGAACCTGGAAACGAGAAATGACTCATGACTTAAACTTTCTTGTACTTACCACCCTTAGCAGGGTCACTCCAATCACAAGCAAATCCCTTAGTTTCTTTCACAAATTGATTCCAAGGCACTGGTTCAACCGCTGCCGGAGTAGCATAGACAATATCAAATAAACCATCTTGTCTAACTTGACCAATCCGCACAATTTTAGATATGTGATGATTGGCATCCATTGTCACTTTACCTTCAGGTGCATCTAGAGTTTGACCATAAGCCGCAGCGCTTACCTTCGCTATATCTGTAGTACCAGCTTTTTGGACTGCTTGCTTCCACAAATAAACTGCAATGTATGCTGCTTCCATTGGGTCATTTGTCACCCGATTTTCACCATATTCTTTTTTGAAAGCTGCTACAAACTTCTTATTAGCAGGTGTGTCTACTGTTTGGAAATAGTTCCAAGCTGCATAATGACCTTTGAGATACTCTACACCAATTGCTTTCACTTCTTCTTCGGCAATACTTACAGACATAGAGGGATATTTATCTGGTGTCAATCCAGCCCCTTTCAATTGTTTGAAGAAAGCAACATTGCTATCACCATTTAAGGTGTTGTAAATCACGCCACCATTGGGCAAGTTTTGCTTGATTTTAGTAATGATTGGTGTAACTTCTGTGTTACCAAGAGGTAAATAATCTTCACCAACTGTTTTTCCGCCTAAAGCTTCTAGTTGAGCTTTAATGATGGTATTAGCTGTTCGAGGAAAAACGTAGTCAGAGCCAACTAAGAAGAATTCTTTGCCTTTATTTTTTAACAGCCAATCAACAGATGGTTCAATTTGTTGATTTGGTGCAGCGCCAGTGTAAAAGATATTTTTAGAACACTCTTGACCTTCGTATTGCACAGGATACCAGAGCATGTGGTTTTTGCTCTCGAATACTGGCTTAACATTCTTGCGGCTAGCAGAAGTCCAACAACCAAAGACTACAGCAACTTTATCTTGATCGATTAGCTTGGTTGCTTTTTCTCTAAAAGTATCCCAGTTAGAAGCACCATCTTCGGTAATTGCTTCAATTTGTTTACCTAAGACACCACCAGCAGCGTTAATTTCTTTGATTGCTAATTTTTCAGCATCAACAACGCTTTTTTCACTAATAGACATCGTACCACTCAGAGAGTGCAAAATACCTACTTTTATGGTGTCACCAGCAGTAGCCGCCGCTGGTGAAGCAGTGGGAGGTGCGGCTGGAGTCTGTATTGCAGTTGGAGAATTATTCGCGCAAGCTTTCAAAAAAAAGCTGCTTCCAAAAGTTAAAGAACCGTAAATTATAAACTTGCGTCGGTTAAATTGTCTTCTCATCTTTTTATGAATTTTCCTCTTGATGAATCAGCCAACTTATAGAAAGCTGACAATATCAATCTTTAAAATGTGATATTAGTGCGATAGTTTACTAGTAAAAAGTGACGCCTTATACAAAAAAGTTTGTTTTTGTAATAAAAAACAAACTTTATAAGATTAAGCTTTGTGAACTTTATAAAGATTCTCGTATCAAATACTTATGAAACAATAAAACCCTTCTCTTCCACGAACATCTGAGATTATAGACAGTTAAAAACTGCTAAGTATCTAGGCATAAATAAATTTCAAGTTTGTAGTAAGGACTTTAGTCCTGAGAATCCTTGCTCTGAGCGATAAATCGCTCACTACAAACTAGGAGTTTATTTTATATTTAATTTATGTCTACCTACTTATCTCTTTTCAAAATTCTGGTCTGTGCTGAACAGATAGCTGGTTAACACAGCAATAGTTTTAATCATTAAGTCAGGTTAAAATATTCTACGTACACTGCTATTATTCAGATACTCCTGGTTCAATCCGTGCCCCAAGCTGGAGAACCCGTCCAAGATCGTCAGCGTTTCGCCAGGTTTCAATTATCTTACCGTCGGCAATATAATGAATGAAGGTAGCAGTGAATGTCTGTTGACGTCCGTGACTTGGTATGCCAAGAAAACTCTCCTGGATGCAGGTATTAGTCGCACGCACAACAACTTTGTCACCTTCGGCGATTACGTCTTCAATTGTCCATTTCTGCTGGATAGGCCCAAATGAACCAAAGAGTTTGCGTACCCCTTCAGGGCCAAGGGGTAGTCCTGGTAAACCACCGTGCATTTTCCAAGTTGGGGCGGTTATCTCGCAAATTTCTTCGATTTTATGCTCGCTAATAAGTTCAATCCACCGTTGAGCAATTATTTTGTTGTCCTCAATGGAAGACATTGCTACTATTCCTTTACTGAAAATTAGGCGAACTCTAATTATTTATTTAGACAGACAAGATGCACTATTGTCAATTAACCAAGTATAAGATTGAACTAAAATCAGTGCAGTGCCTAATGTGTCAGCATCAGTAATATTTGTGTTTTTCGCTGCGGGGCTTTTAGATTAGCATTTGTGTAATAATTTCATCTTCCTGGCCAGTTGCAAAACTAGCAAAGCGCTTTGCCAAAGGTGGTATCAGTACTAGGGGATTGCTAAATCCAGAGAAAACATGAACCCCTTCCAATCCTGGGATAGCACCAATTAAGGGAAGTTGATTACTACTAAATGCCACTAAGCAGTGATACCAAGTCCCTGGTAAATCCTTCAATGCTGGTAAAATTTGACCAACACCTTTTCGCAACCATTTTTCGCTTACGTCTAAGTTTACCTTGGCTTGAGGATCTGCGATCGCACGGCTAATCTGCCCAATGCGGATACTACCATCTTGAAACTGAATTGCACCCACATCTAAAATCGGCGGTACTAACTCATTACCAAGTTCATCCCATAATTCATCAACTTGAGTAGATTCAGCTTCTAGTTGAAACCGTTGCTGATTCGCTGGCATAACTAAGGTGCGTAACCTGACATCAACGGCTGGGGTTTCAATGATTTCTGCGTGGGTAAAATACAGCTTGATGAAAATACCAGCAGATTTTAAAAGCTGGCGGCTGAGTCCACCCGCACAGATGACAACATTAGCGCTGTGGAAAGTTGCAGTAGTGGTTTGTACACCATCTTGCAATATTTGCAATACTTGGGTAATCTGCATTTCACCCCCAGCCCGCTCAAAAGCTTGGATGTAAGCTTGTGCTGTTTTTTCTGGGTGAATATGACCGTGTTTGACAGTTAAAGCACCAGATATCGCCTCTCGATTTAGCTGCGGTTCCAACTCACAAGCTTCTTTAATACTGAGTAAACGAGGTGGAATTGCACAATCATTATATGATGCCGCAGTTGTTTCTGGGTCGTTATGGGCTGAAATAGTCATTAATAAATCTAATTCCCGAAATTGGATATCAGCATCTAACTCTTGAGCTAGGATATGATAATGTGTGATCGCTTCTTTGCACAATAGCCGAGTTAGTGGTGTAGTACCCGACCAATAGGCAAGCCCACCATAACTATAGCGAGTTGCATTCTGTGGTCTGCTGTGTTGCTCCAACAAAAGTACAGAAAAGCCAGTTTTAACCAGTTCATAAGCGAGTGCAGCACCCGTAATTCCGCCACCAACCACAATCCAGTCGTAGGTTTTCATATTAAATATCTTTCTTAATTACGAATTACGTTAGCGTAGCGGTAGCGAGTCCGCGAGCGTCATTACGAATTACCATGAGTTGCTTGTAAACGGCTTAAAAGATATTCTCCCGCCAGGATAGGGGGATAGATAGGTGATTGTTCTTTCTGGCAACTCTCCAAACAAGCAATTTCTGTATCATCATTAGGATGACAGAAAAAAGCCATAGAATACCGCGACTGATTCATCCTATTATCACTGGGAATCATCACTCGATGCTTAGTTGAGCAAAACTGATGATTTGTCCACCGTTGCATTAAATCGCCAGTATTGACTATTACAGTATCAGGAATTGTAGGTGCGACAATCCACTCTCCAGATGCTGTCTGTACTTCTAACCCGCCAATGTCATCTTGGAAAAGTAAGGTAATACTGCCATAATCGGAATGCTCACCAGCACGCACCTGTCCGGGTTGCGGTGGTGTCTGCAATGGCGGATAGTGTAATAGTCGCAAGGTATGATTTTGTTGATTATGTTTTATAGTAAAAAAATCTTCTGGCAATTCCAACGCCAACGCATAAGCTTGTAATATCGTATTAGCAAGTCCTGTACAATTATCATAAAAGGAGACAAGAGAAGCATCTATCCCTACCGCTTGTTTGTTTACATTAAATGCCTCTTTTAAATCGCCTGGTTTATTGGGATTAAGACGTTCTCTCTCAATCCCAACGTAACCCATATTACTAAATTCATCACTCCAAGCTTGCTTTTGCTTAACTTCTAAAGGTAAATTGAAAAAAAAATTGCTGTGAGTGAATACTTCTTTGATTAGGTCTTTTGATATTCCTAAATTTTGCAAGTACATGAAGCCAATTTCATGACAAGCTTCATAGATTTGTTTGATGACAACTTGCTGATTTGCTGCGTTGCCCTTAGTAAAATTAGTGAAATCAATTACTGGAATTCTGACCATTGATTTAAAACACCACATCTTTACGCAACTTCAGATTTTGAATGCGAGTATCTTCGGTAGCTGGTACATCCTCCTGAGCAAATGGAATCTGCTTAAAGTTAGCAGCTAGATATTCTGCTAATGCATCTTGTTCAGAACCATCAGCAGCAAAGGTGGCTAAACCTGTGCGTTTGCTTTTATCAGCATCTTTTGATGTCAAATCAACCCGTTCTCTTTTGGGAAAAGGATAACCATCACCACCACCTGCGAGGAAGTTTAAGGTGACAACGCGGAAGATGCGATTAGAGTCACCCACTAACTCTGCATTTTTCACCACTACATCAATAATTTTGCCTTTTCCATCTTTGATAACCAGGGATTTAACACGCTTACCTGCTGGCAAATCTGGGTCAAAGCTAAAGGCTAATCCCGCGACTTGGGGAAAACTGCCAGGGGTCGCACCAGGTGCGATCGCTGCTACACTGTGTTCAATGACTGCCATTAGTTCTTTAGCATTCAAAGTAACTAAAGTCAAACCATTGTTGAACCGTAAAGCATTGGCGATATCAAGTTGGGAAATGTCTTTTTCTTTCTTACCTGCTACAGGATTGGCTTGGGGTGGCAGTTTGATAACATCTTGTGAGCGAGTCGAACCTGGGGGAAAGGTATAGATACCAATATTGTCACGGATACCACCACCATTTTTGATGGAAATGACAGTTTTAGGATCGTATCGTTTAGCGATCGCTAAATTAGCTTCAGCTGTCAAATTCCCTAAATTGGTTTCTTGAGTGCGGACATCACCCCGCCAGCCGTTGAGGAAAACATTGGTTTTTCCAAAAATCTGACCATCTTGGGCAATAATCACTTTTTTGAGTGCTTCTGTAATGGCAACAATTTTGGCATCGGGTTTCCCGCCTACATCTGCTACACCTTGAGAATCAGTCGCATAAGCACCGCTAATTTTGGGGTCAATACTATTAGGAATAACTACTCCCTTGGCATCAAAGTTAACTACTAAACGACCAACATAGCGATAGTTTCCATCGGTATTAACTACAGCTATCGGATTACCATCTGCGGCTTTTTTGATAATTGGATAAATTCCAGCAGATTTATCACCCACTCGCAGACGGTCTGTTTTGTCGGCTAGTAAGGTATTGGAACCGCCAGCAATAATAATATCTACTCCCTTAAGTAATTGTCCTAGCTTTTGCTCAATGGCAATTTGCTGCATGTGTGCTAACAGAATTACTTTATTAATCTCTGGGTTTTTTGTCAGCAGCGTATCAACAGAAGTTTGAATTTCAGCAGCTAAGGCGGCAATATCTGCGGCATCACGGGCATTAAATTTTTTAGGCAACACAGTCACACCACCAGGAGAAGAAATAGTCCGCAGTGTGGGAGTTGTCGCCCCAACTACAGCAATTTTTTCACCATTGACGGTAATTATGGTGCTACGGGCAATTTTATTCGGAATTTTACTTGCCTCTTGTCCCTCAGCAGTAACTAATTTTGCCAGGTCTTTATCAGTGCTGAAGTCCAGATTCGCGCTGAGATAAGGAAATTTTGTACCTGGGTAATCTTCTTTAGCACGGAGTAAGTCAGCAACAACACCCGTACCTAAATCAAATTCGTGATTGCCAAATGCGATCGCACCAAAACCAAGAGCATTTAAAATTAAAATATCTCCTCGTCCCTGACCACCAAAAACTGTGTCACTGGCAAATAAAAAGGGGCTGGGAATATAAGCATCTCCAGATGAAAGGATTAAGGTATTAGGATAATCAGGCTTACCGTCACGATTAACATCCTGATTTTTGAGTGCATTCAACACTGCCGAAAAGTTCGGTGCATCCTTCAGCGCTGGGACACCTGCTTCTTGGTCGGAAGTATGTAAAAGTTGTAGTGTAAACCCTGACTTCTGTGCTGTTTTGACTTGCGCTACACCAACAGTAGTTCCTAACAATAAAAAGATGCTAGATATAATTAGCCAACTTAACTGGCTAGCGTTTAAATCTCGGCGATTAAACTTACTGAAAAATTGACTTTTACGATCTAAAAAAGACATAATAATAAATTTTCGATTTCACCAGCAGTGAATAATTTTCTAGTACGCCACAGCGTAAATATAGCAACCATTTCAAATCCCTAAAAAGCTTATTCCATAACATTTTTGAATTTTGACTTGCGCCTTGCTGTACCTAATCAATATTTCATAATTTAATTTTAATATTCATCTTCGCGGCTCGTTGCAAATGTTGTTGTGCAGCAATCAAGGCTAGTACCGCAAGGCGGAATTAAAAATTAAAACTTAAAACTTAAAAATGAATACAGCATCAGGGTTTCGTTAATTTGGAATGATTGGTTTATTTCCACCGTATTGTACTAGATAACATATACATGATTTGGGGATTTTATGAATAGTTGGATATGAGCCTAAAGAGTATTAAAATTGCTCGGCATTATAAACTTGAGGTACAAGGAATACATCTGCGATCGTTGCTTCCTAACATACACTAATGCGATCGCCACCTTCAATCATGAACCGTAGCATCGGGCATGATTGCTCCCTGGAAATCAACGTTAGTGAGAATAGCTCCGGTTAAGTCTGCTCCTTGTAGATTAGCCTTGCGCAGAATCGCACCATTGAGGTCTGCATAGCTCAAGTCTGCTCTTTGCAAACTGGCTCCACTCAGGTCTGTCGCCAAATTTCCCCACTGGATGCTTCGACTCAGGTCTGCCCGACATAGCTTCGCTCCATCTAAGTTGGCATGATGTATACAAGCTGCTCTCAGGTCAGCATAGCTCAAGTCTGCCCCAGTTAAAACCGCGTATCCCAAATCTGTGCGTTGATTGGAACTGGGACGTAAGTCTGCTTGAATTAGTAGAGAAGCAGAAAGTTTTGCACCATTCAAATTAGCACCACATAAACTAGTTTTTAGTAAATTAGCTTTGTCTAGGCGTGTATTAACTAGCTTTGCCCCAGTCAAATCAGCCTCACGCAAAATGGCACAATACAAGTCTGCTTCACTTAAGTCTATTCCCCAAAGGATCGCTTCACTCAGGTTGGCCCCCCGCAAACATGCTTGGTTGAAGTTGGTTTTACCCAGCCGTGTTTGACGTAAATCGGCATCGCTAAAATCTGCGCCTCTGAGGTTTGCATTCGTTAACTCTGCTTCTTGCAAATTTACTCGCTGAAAGTTTCTTTCTCCAGCAGCATAGCGTTTGAGAATTTCATCCACGTCCATTATAGTTACAACCTTTAATTTACAATTGCTGCTTGGTGTGACTTAAAGCACACTAAGTCAACGTGAGTTCGACAAGTCTTATTTGACCTCTCCCCCAACCCCTCTCCGACACGGAGAGGGGAGCAAAAAGCTGAATTTTTCGTTGCTCCTCCCTCGCCTTGTAGGAGAGGGAGGTTGGGAGGGAGAGGTTCATCGAATTGACGTTAAGTCAACGAGTTTCCCTTGTGGTGAGAAAGGCATTGTCATTTTTCAAGCAAATGGGCTTTGATATTTCAGACAAGTAAGCCGAGTCAATCAGGCCTTGCATTGATGATTTTGTGACTTCTTTAACGCTTCTTCAAAGCTTTGCTGCTTTCTTTATCAACGTAGTATCGAAGGTTTTTTCAGCATAGGGGAAATTTCCCATATTTCCAATACTTCTGTTTAAAATCGCTTAACCTGGCGGGGCTGCTTCTTCAAAGGGACGGATAATCGCCGGGGCTGGTGTAACTTCTGGTTTAAAGATTCCCTGCAATGCTTGTTCTAAGGTTTGTGCCATGACAATCCGGTTTTCGTAAGCCACTACTACCCGTACCAAGGTTGGCAGACTATTCTGTGTTGCTTCTAGATAGATTGGCTCGACATACAGCAGCGATTGCTCAATCGGAATTACTAGTAGATTGCCTTGAATCGCTCTCGAACCTTGGCGATTCCACAAGGAAATTTGCTGAGAAATTACTGGGTCTTGGTTAATCCGCGCCTCGATTTGCTCTGTTCCGTAAATCAGGCGTTCTTTAGGAAAGACATATAGCACTAGTCTACCGTAGTTTTTGCCATCCGATCGCGCCGCTAACCAAGCGATTAAATTAGTCCGCTGTCTGGGAGTATAGGGTAAAAACAGAAGAAATTCTTCAAAGTCTACGGTGGGTAAACTAGTAATCAAATAATACGGCTCTACCGGACGGGGTTCAGTGCCATAGATTTCATTAGGAATCTGCCACTGGTCTTCCCGGTTGTAAAATACTTGGGCGTCGGTCATGTGGTAGGTCATCAACCGCTCAGATTGAATTTTGAAGAAGTCCACTGGATAACGGATATGACTGCGGAGAGTCACTGGCATAGTATTGAGCGGTTTGAAGGTGTTGGGAAATATTTTTGACCAAGTGGCAATGATGGGATCGTTGGGATCGGCAATATAAAAATTAACGCTGCCGTTGTAAGCATCAATCACTACCTTGATCGAGTTACGAATGTAGTTGATACCATCGCTACCAGTGTCTGAGTAGGGATAGCGATCGCTCGTTGTGTAGGCATCAACAATCCAGTAAAGATAACTGGGATTACTGGGGAAATCTTGATTAGCGGTAGTAGCAACTAAATAGGGGTCGCTGTCAAATTTTAGGAAGGGTGCGATCGCTTGAATTCTTTCCTTGACATTTCGCCGCAATAGCACCCTTGTTTCTGGCAAAAAGTCTCGCGTCAGCACCATCTGCCAATCTTTCAAATACGTGGCAAACAGCCAGCGTCGCCATGCTGAACCGATTTCAACACCACCCAGACCATCGTAAGAGTTGTAAACATTGTCACTACCGCTAGGATAGTCTAACTCTCTAACTCTTGTGCCAGTCATTACATAGGTATTGGCGATTTCACCGTAATAAATTCGTGGTTGCCCAATCGGAATACTTTCACGAATGGCTTTACTGGAAGTTGTGAGAGCGCTACTATCACCGCTAATATCTTTGACAAAATATTCTGGTAGACCACCCGCCCCAACTGTATTAACTGGGCTAACAGTAAACCCAAAACCGTGGGTATAAATTAAATGGTAGTTAACCCATGTTTGAGCTTCCTGTGGTACACCAGTGTAGTCTAATTCTCGTGCGGCAATCAGTACCTGCCGCCGTTCTGTTGATTCAATTGCTTCCTGCTTAGGTTCTGGTAGTTTTTGAGAGGGTTGGCGTGAAGTTGCATCTGTTTTCAGAGTATATCGATCGATATCGGCATCGGGAAACCGATAATACGGTCGAATTTGTTGCAGTTGACGGTTAGTTTCTAACAGTGGTCGCTGATCCCAAAGGCGAATATTCCGAATTGTCAAGTCATTCTTTTGAATGTCAGCTTCAGTCAATGTTCCTTGCGGGTTAAAGGTTCTGACATCGATCGCCTCTAAATCAAATGCTTGGCGAGTCAAGGCAATAGTCCGCTGAATGTAGGGTTGCTCTCGTTGCAACTCATTAGGTTGGACAATTAAATATTGCACCACAGTAGGTAAAACAACATCAGCAGCTACAACTAATACTAGATAAACCCCTAACCCGTAAAAGACAAAGCGACGATACTCAGATTTGGGTTTCCAGAAAAATGTTCGCCCAAGTAGATAAAAGGCGATCGCTACTGCCGCAACGCACAAAACGGTGTAAGCTGGCAACTGGGCTGTCACATCGGTATAGCTAGCACCATAACTCACTCCCCGGCTAGAATACACCAGTTCATAGCGACTTAGCCAATAACTCAGAGCCACTACCAGCATCAAGAAGCCACCCATACCGAATAAATGACGTTGCTGCTGGGGCGAAAAACCGGGGAAAATTCCCTGACTCAAACTATCCGCCGATAAGAGATAAGTGAGAGTAACGGCGACAAAGCCATACAAACATAATCCCATCAGCCAGAGTTCTAGCAGTTCCCAAAAGGGTAAGGAAAATACGTAAAAGCTGATATCTCGACCAAATAAAGGCTCAGTGCTGTTGAAAAGGGTGGGGTGGAAATATTGCAGCACCTTTGGCCAGTGTCGGAATATGATGAAGGCAAAAATGGGACTGAAGAGAAGTGCGATCGCAGTGAGTAAAAATTGGGGATAGATTAAGATGGCGATCGTTACTCCCCCAATTAAACCGAGATACCAGACTTGAGAGACAATCTGCCTCAAAAGCTGCCAGATTGTCTCCGGTCGAAATAGGGCGGGAATGGGTAGAATAGCCTGGTTAACTGGAGAATGCCAGTAGAAAAGAGCAATTTGACCATAGTGAGCCAGCATTAACCCAATCAACAAGCTCAGTATCAGAGTTAAGGGTAATAACCAGCGCAATCTGAATGCTTGAAAGCGTTGTGACCCAAGTATCTGGGTTTCATTGCGTCTTGGATAATTAGGACTGAGAAAATTTGTTAATTCACTGTTGACTTCTGCTTGCTCAATCTTTACAGACTGGGAATATTTTAGCCGTTGTGCTAAAGCCAGGTTTAGCAGTAGATAGGCGGCAGTTATTCCAGCCACGACTACCCATAAAATACCACGAGTCACCAGCCTCAACAAAAATGCTTGGAGATAGCCGACTTCCCGAAACCAAAAAATCTCTGCTCCCAGACGGGAACCCAGATCCAGAAGTAGCCACAGCCCGAAAAATCCGATTAATAGCCTATAGCCCCATTTCCAATACATTGATATGTAATTTAAGAAGAACGCCAATTCTCTATTTGCAAGCTGTTTACTCTTTGAAATTCTCGAATATTAGATGTTACAACAATATGATTGTGAGTTAGTTGCTGTTGCTGCGATCAATACATCATAAGAACCGATAGGAGTACCCGCTGTTTTCAAAATACTTCTAATTTGGGCAGCTTGTTCTGCTTCTTCCACACTAAAAGGTAAAATCGTAATCGAACCTAACAATGCTTCAATCAATGATTGGATTTTTAAGGCACGTTGAGGATTGATTGCTAATCCATACTTAATCTCCATTACTGTTAAGGAGGAAATAAAAATATCTGTGGGAGTAGTAGACTTTAATAGCTTGAGAGTATTTTTTTCTCCCTTGACAAAATCACTAATTACGCAGGTATCGAGTAAATAACCCATCAGTAAAACTCGATTTCGTTAGGTGGTAGCAGTTCGTCTCGGTAGGACTCAAAAATAATACTTTCTACTACACCTTGATGTTGCATAATAGTTTCTGGCCAAGTCATGGGTTTTGTTTCTAAGAAAGTAACAAAAACTTTGCTTTCAGTAATACCTTGTGGTATTTGGGCTAGTTCGATTTTGCCGTTTTTATAAATTCCTTCAATGGTTCGTAGCATTGTTTTTACCTCCTATCGAAATTCTAGTAGTATTTATTACCGAACTGGTAGTTCATGATGCCTTGTCAAACTCAATATAGAGGTGCTTTAGTGTCCGCATGAGTACGTTCGGTAAATATTGGTATCCTTCTTGTGCCAAGCGAATGTCCTTCAGGCGTAGCAGCAAACGCTGATATGCGATCTGCATTTCCTTACGAGCAAGCATAGCACCCAAACAAAAATGAATGCCATGACCAAAAGATAGGTGGTTGCTGGCATTATGGCGGCGCACATCGAAACGCTCACCCTCAATAAATTTTAGCGAGTCGCGGTTAGCAGCATCGAAGCGGAGCATCACTAAAGACCCAGCTTTGAGATCGACGTCTTGGAGCTTTGTATCTTCCGTTACAACTCGCCACATTCCTGCTGTCGGACTTTGCATTCGTAAAACTTCTTCAACAAAGTTCTCTATCAGGGAAATATCTGTTTGTAACAACTTCATCTGCTCTTTGTTGTTTGTCAGCAACAACATCCCACCTGCGATCGCACTGGTGACAGTCTCGTTGCCTGCCACTAATATTTGCTGAATTATACTCAGTAGTTCAGCAGTGTCGAGCGATCGCTCTCCATCCACTTTTGCTTGTACCAAGTCAGTAATCAAATCATCTTGAGGCTGTTTTTGGCGTGACTCGATGACATCATGAAAATAATGCTGGAAAGCAACAACATCTTTAGCACACTCGATTTCCTGCTCTCTAGAAAGTAAGTTACCTAAACGCGCAATAAAAGCATCAGACCATTGCTTGAACTTCGGCAAATCTGCTTGCGGCACACCTAACTGTTGAGCAATAACTTTGAGCGGTAAGGGTACGGCAAACTCACTGACAAATTCACACTTGCCGCGATCGATAAAGCTGTCAATCAGTTCATCAACAATCTGTTCAATCAAGTCACGCATTTTATTGATACGCGACGAAGTGAATGCCTTATTCACCAACGAGCGAAATCGCTCGTGTTCTGGTGGATCTGCCGTCAGTAGGGTGTTCATCTGAGGCCAGCCAAGAGCCGAAATTTTCTGCAACTCCTGATCGTGTTGTTCTTTGCCAGCTAGTAAAGTCGAGAAATTGCTAGAAAATACTCTTGTATCCTTAAGAATTTCGATCGCTAAGTCATAGCGAGTAACAAGAAAGAGTTTTGCTTCTGTTGTGGGACTTGGTAGCTCCATAATTGGTGCTTGCTCCTGTGCCAGCTTGTAGAATTCATAAGGGCACACAAGCACTTCTGGGTCAAAGAAGTTGTAGTCTGACAGATGCTTCATGCTTCTAATGGTGGTCAGTGATGGTTTGCTTTGACTCAAAATGAGCCAACATCATCTTAACAAGTTACTTACCGTCGGCTCATTTTTGAGGGATTAGAGGTAATACCATTTTGGATTTTAGATTTTAGATTGTGCAACATCCATTGGATAAGTGTTTCAGTTTTACATCTGTCGCAATCATTTTTCAAATTGGTATAACTATCTCTTGCACAGAAACACCGATTTATTGGTGCAACAATTCAGTCGCGGGTCTGAATCCCGGACTGATAGCGCCACAAAGAGCAAGTCTTCTCCCTTCTCTCCCTTTGGGAGAAGGGAAGACGCTAAGAGCGAATGAGCGTCCCTGGCTCGACTCCTGAATTCTGACTCCTGAATTCTGACTTTTTCAATTGATAAATAATGTCTCAATTTCATCAACATCTAGAGGTTTAAAAAAGAAATAACCTTGACCAAATTCACATCCTAGCTGTTGTAACCATTGCAGCTGCTGTTGTGTTTCAATTCCTTCTGCAATTACTTCTAACTCAAGTTGATTGCTGAGTGTAATAATAGTTTCAACAACTTGATAATTCCGGCTTCCCTCGTGCATTTGATTAACAAAGGAACGATCTATTTTTAAGGTATCAGCAGGTAATAGATGAAGATAATTCAGCGATGAATATCCAGTCCCAAAATCATCAATACTAATTTGAATTCCTAATGCTTTCAACTGCTCTAATATCTTGATAGTCTCAATGATATTATCAATGAGCATACTCTCAGTAATTTCTAGAGTTAGGCTGTTACCATC
This sequence comes from Nostoc punctiforme NIES-2108, assembly GCA_003326195.1. Lineage (GTDB taxonomy): Bacteria > Cyanobacteriota > Cyanobacteriia > Cyanobacteriales > Nostocaceae > Nostoc > Nostoc punctiforme_A. The sequence goes on along the minus strand of LXQE01000154.1, from coordinate 126,920 downwards.
TAAACCTGTCTGAGCTAGAGTGCGTTCCACATCCTTAACTAAAGTGGCTTTGCGAAGGTCTTGAACAGAGAGATTAACACTAACCTTCAATGGAAATTGACCAGATAACTGAGTTTGCCATCTCGCAAGTTGCTGACAAGCAGTGTAGAGCATCCAGCTATCAAGAGGAACAATCAGCCCTGTTTCTTCAGCCAGGGGAACAAATTCAGAGGGAGGAACTAGTCCACGAGTAGGGTGTTGCCAGCGTACTAAAGCTTCAAACCCAATAACATGGTTTCTATTTAGATCGATAATTGGTTGATAGTATATGATAAATTCCTCTCGTTCGATAGCCTTACGAAGGTCATTTTCTAAATTGAGCCGTTTAAGTACTTGAGTGTGCATCTCAACATCAAAGATTCTATAGCAGTTTTTACCTTGACTCTTGGCTCGATACATAGCAATATCTGAATCTCGAATCAAATCGGAGGCTTGAAGATAATTTTTGGTTCCTAAAACAATACCGATGCTGGTGGTGATAAAGACTTCATATCTATTGACCATTAATGGAGCTTGAAATTCTGCCAATATACGTTCAGCAACAGCAACGGCTTCTTCAATACTGTCGATGTCTTCAAGCAAAATCACAAATTCATCACCACCCAGCCGGGCTGCTAAATCTACAGAGCGAATCTGGGATTTTAGTTTCTGAGCAATAACTGTTAGTAGTTGATCGCCTGTTAAATGCCCTAAGCTGTCATTGATGATTTTGAACCGATCCATGTCGAGAAACAAAACCGCGAAGTAATATGTTTCTATACGGTTAGCTCGATTCAGAGCTAATTCTAGCCGCTTCATCAGTAGGTTGCGGTTGGGTAAGTCAGTTAGAGCATCATGCAATGCATTATAAACTAGCTGTTCTTCTGCGTTTTGGCGATCGCGCAGTACAGCAATATGTTCGCTAATATCAGTGATTGTACCAACATATCCTGTGATTTTTCTAGCTGCATCGTACTCTGCAACAGCTTGTCCAAATACCCAAGTCACCGTGCCATCAGGCTTTTGAAATCGATACTCTAGTCGGAAAGGACTATTTTCTCGAATTGTAGAATACCACTTATTTAAAACTTTTTCTCGTTCATCGGGGTGAAGTCCTTTAATCCATCCGGTTTCGGCTGCTTCTTCAGAAGTTAGTCCGGTAAGAGAACACCAGCGTTCATTAACGTAAAAACAGTTTCCTTGAGCATCGGTTCGGAAAATGCCGACTGGAACGGCGGCAGCCAAAGAAGCATATCGTTGTTCGCTTTGCCGGAGATCCGCTTCTGTTTTTTGCCGTTCTGCAAGTTCAGTTTTCAGCTGTTGATAAGCAGTAGCTTGTTGAATTGCGCTCGCCATCTGAGTCGAAAGCTGTTGCACCAGAGCAATTTCTTCCGCTTCCCATTGTCGAGGAGCAAAGCTTTCAACCACGTTCAGTAATCCCCACAGGTTGTTACCTTGGATAATCGGAACCAAAATTTTTGCTCTAATCTGTAAGCTTTCTAGTAGTTCTCGGTGACAATCACTCATCTGCATTGTGTAGATATCAGACACAACTCGAATTTTTTCGTGGCAATATAAATCAAACAAATTAGTAGCACAACAGTTATCGTAAACCTGTTTACCTAGATAAGAAACATTATCATTGCCTACGGAATCTGCAACCACAACCATGCTCCAGTCAGGTTGAAACTGCCAGATCATGACGCGATCGCAGTTGAAGTGCGATCGCACTTCAATAACTGTTGTGTTAAGAATATCCTGGAGGTTGAGCGAAGAGCGAACCTGAGTAGCAATAGTTGCAATTAATTTTTCCCGCTCTGCTTTTGCCTTGAGTGTAGCTGTACGTTCTTGAACTTGCTGCTCTAATTCGGCGTTGCGATTTTGGAGGAGTGCTAATTTTTCTGCTTTTAACCGATTCACATGATATTCCAAGACTCCAACTAAATTAGTCAGCTCGACTGGATTGAGTACTTTCAAAATACTGCTCTGAGTCACTATCCCCAATAACTCTTCTTGAGTTCCAGTGACTACTATCCGCTTAACTAAATATTGCCGCATTGCCTCTTGAACTTTCCACAAAGAGTACTCAGGGCTGACTGATAAAACAGGTGTACTCATGACTGCCTGCGCCTGAACGTCTTCAAAATTCAGTTCCAATGCTTGAAATTGAACAATATCTCGCTCTGTCACAATGCCAATCGGTATTTGTATGAGTTGACCTTCTGCTACTAGTTCTTCCACAAGCACCACCGAACTGACCCGATTTTCTGCCATCAGTCTAGTTATCGCTAGCATCGAGACACTTGGAGCCGCACAAATCACTTCTGAAGTCATCACATCTCCCGCTTGGCGCAGGTGCAGCAAGTCTATTGGACGTGACAATTGCTGCAAGCTTTCATGAGTCAGTAGTCCAACAATTTCGTCTTGGTCAAGTAGGGGCAAGTGGCGAATGCGATACTGCTGGAGTAGATTCACAGCTAAGAACAAATCAGTAAATGCAGATTGGTGTAAGGAAATGACTGGATGTGACATGACATCAACAATTGCCAGATTTTCTAGTGTTCGCCTTTGAGAAGTAAGACGAACCACGTCTCGTTCAGTAAAAATGCCTAATAACTGATTCCCTTCAACAATCAACACGCAACTTGAGCGCACCTCAAGCTGTAGGGCTTCAATTTCAATATTTGCTTCTCTTGAAGATGAACACACCGTATGACTACCACTCATCTGACCAATTGCCGCCATCACAGATGTACTTGGTAAAACGATCAGCGGATTGCGAATAATCGCTGACTCCAGATCAAGTGATGTCAAAGCAGTGGAAGATATTAACATTCGTATAAAGGCATTAAAAATTTTACAGTTGATAATTTTATAATGCCCGTTACACTACCCTATTGAACACATTCAAGAATTCGCCTTAAAATATATCACCTGACTATTCGTGCAACTAAAACAATAGCATTGCAACTCTAAAAGACTTGTGTGTTATACACCGTAACTCTACAAACAGAGAAGTTTTCTAGATAAAAGTAGACATCTTGCAAAAGTAACTTTTGCAAGATGTTGGAGTGCATATTAATAGTTAAAGGGGAATGGCACTAAGAAAAGCCCAAAGGCTTGTATCGTCTTGTTCCCAGCCAGAGCAAGGGCTGTATTTTTTCTTAGTGCCATTCGGTTAAAGGGTAAAGGAAAATTTCATACCTTTACCCTTTTCCCCACTTCTGCAAGAAGTCGAGTGAACAGTCAGATTAATAATAGCTGCCAGATTTCCGATGTTCCAAAGCCGTGACACCATCATTTTCCAACACTTCACCACCATCGATAACGGCATAAATTAACCATCGATCGCCACATTCCAGCTGATTTTGCACTGTACATTCTAAATAGGCTAATGCCTCATTCAGAATCAAACAACCATTCAGAGCAGTTTTTGTGGCAAGATTTGCAAAGGGATTATCGCCTAAAGTGCTATGACGAGAAAAATAGCGCCGCACATTTCTTCCTTCTTTGAGGATATTTAGCACAAATTTATCGCCAGGATGATGCATTAAATCTGCATTTTGCTCGTTAGCGATCGCAATCATAATTCCTGGTGGGTTAAAAGTTGCCTGTGATACCCAAGAAGTTAAAACCCCTTTGTGAGTTTCTTCATCACGAGTTGTCACAACACACAAAGAACCAACGATCCGCCCCACTGCTTGTTCGGTACGATCTACATGAGTTTCTGTGACAATCTGACGGGAAGTCCGCAGTTTTTTGGTTTTCTTCAAGTTTTGGGCAAAGGAAGCACCTGCTTCTTGACACTGTTGGAGAATCTCAGGAGTCGGACTGAAACGCACCCGAATTGTTTCAAACCCTAATTGATAATTAGCATCTTTGAGCTTGCTTTCGATTAAATCTATTGCCTCGCCACTCCAGCCGTAAGAACCAAACACCCCAGCTAACTTAGTTTTAGCTGCCACCGAGAGAACTATTCCTAAAGCAGTTTGAATTTGAGTCGGTGCATGGCCGCCTAAAGTGGGTGAGCCGATAATCAAGCCATCGCAGGATTCTACAATGCGGTTAATCTCCGCAGAATCGGCTAGTTCACAGTTGATTGATTCTACATTAACTCCATTTTGGATCAAACCTTGAGCGATCGCATTCGCTAGGATTGCTGTATTTCCATAAGCAGAAGCATAGAGCAAAGCGATACTCAATTCTTGAGATTTTTGTCCTTGACACCATTGACGGTAATCATAAGTAAAACGACTCAAGCTGTAACGCACAACTGGCCCGTGTGCTGGGGCATAACATCTGGCTCCCAAAAGCGATATTTTATCTAAGGCTACTTCGACTTGTTTTGCTTGGGGCGCATGGAGACATTCAAAATAGTAACGACGTTCCGCATCTAATCCCTTCCAATCTTCATCAAACAAAGTATCTTCGCAAATATGAGCGCCGAAAAGTTTGTCTGTATAGAGAATTTTTGTGGCGGGATCGTAGGTACAAAGCCCATCCGCCCAGCGGGGAGTTGGTACGGTGATAAATGATAGAAGATGTCCTTGTCCTAAATCTAGAGTATCCTGCGATCGCATCGCTTGAATAGGTGATTCAAATTCGGGAAAGGCAGCTTTGAGAGCATTGGCGGCGGGGCGAGAACAAATGAGAGTGGCTTGAGGAACCAGAGAGAGCAATACTTGCAAGGTCGCTCTGCGGTTCGGGTTGACATGACTGAGAACAATGTAATCGAGGGAGATGAAATCTAGACGTTGTGCTAGCTGCTCAAGGTAAATTTCGGTAAAAGATTCGCCGGGAGGGTCAATTAAAGCCTTTTTATCAGCTTGAATCAGATAAGAATTCGCTGTAGTTCCCCGTTGACGGGAATATTCCACCTCAAATTTTAGTCTGTCCCAAGTCCGCGATCGTAAAATCAGAGTATTTTTACCAATTTCAGCAACTTGTACATCTCTGCTATGGTTGGGCGTTAATGTGGCAGCAGACATAATAACCTCTCTTAATATGGGCATGGGGCATGGGGCGTTGGGCGTTGGGCATGGGGCATTGGTTATTATCCTTGTCTCCCTCATCTCCCCAATTCCTAACTCCTAACTCCTAACTCCCTATTTTTAATGACCATTGGTTTGTGTTAGTTCAGATTTGGCTCTACTTTTATAGCGTTTAGAGACTTCTTGTTCCGGGTCGATACCTTCAAAGGTAGGGGGTAGCCAAACTCGGAGAAATAGTAGTACTCCCAGGACTAATAAAAAGGCACAAGTTGCTAAAACTTGACTCCAACTTGTTTCTAGAACACCTTTAACAATGACTTCCCGCAAAGCGGAAACGATGGAAACTTCAACAGCTACCCCAATAGATACTCGATGTTCTTGCAAGTAAATAATCAACAATCGGAATAGCTCAACTAAGATAAGTAAAAAGAGAATATCGGCAGTAACAGCATGAAAATCTAGAGGCGGAAGTAAGGAGAGAAACATATCCCTCACCTGAAGCACCATGAAGCTAAATAAACCGATACACAAAGAAATTACAATTACATCTTGGATAAATTCCAAGCTTCGGACAACGCGCCCTCGATTGATTTCATACATCGTAATCGGGGTGTCTTCAACAGATTTATACATAGTTTTTTGTGATTTTGTAGAGACGCGATTCATCGCGTCTGTGGGGAGCAGAGGGGGCAGGGGAGCCTAATGACAAATGACAAATGACAAATGACTATTTAATAATGATTGCCAATTTTGCGGTGATGGGCGGCAGTAAGTGCATCTAACTTGGAAACTCTTCCAGTTTGGACTGTGCTATAAATTACCCAATGATCTCCACAATCCATGCGGCTAGTAATTTCACATTCCATATAAGCTAAAGCTTCAGCTAAAACGGGTGATTCATTGGTGGCTGGATATGTTTTTACTCCTGCAAATCTATCTGCACCAGGGGCAAAACGTTTGAGAAAATGTTTCATTAATCCTTGATATTTGCCTTCTTCTAAAACATTTAAAACAAAGCGATCGCCAACATGCATCAAGGATTCAATTGCCCGGTCTTTGGATACTGCGATCGCTACTCCCAAAGGCTCAAGACTGGCTTGTGTCACCCATGAAGCCAACATCGCACTCTGAATTTCTCCTTTTTTGGCGGTGATAATGTATAATCCTGTGCTAATCCGACCTAAAGCTTTTTCTAGCTCAGTATTGATAGATTTGATTTGTTTAATGGTGCGATCGCGGTTCAACCATTGACCCAAGTCTGTCCCAGCTTCATCACAAAGCTGTTCCGTTGCTTGGGTAGGAATTTCCTTAACTAAAATAGGTGGAAACGCTTCAGTTAATCCTAGTTCTTGAAACTTATTGCGTAACGGGTAAATTGGTTCATCTTCTCCACCTCCAGACTCTAATAAACCAATTGCTTGTTTCTTATTAACAGCAGCTAAAATAGTACTTAAAGCCGCTTGAGCTATTACCGAAGATTGGGCGGGCATGGCAATTACTAAACCAGAGGCTTGTGCAACTAATTCTCGCACTTCTTGAAGCTCGGCACTATTGAAGTCTACTAATTCTATTGCCACATCTGTTTTCGCACATCCATGTGCTATTGTACGGACTAAATGTTCGCTATGTCCGTAATCTTCAACATAAAATAGAGCTACTAAAGCCTCTCTTTTTGCTTGTTCTAAACTCCAATTTTGATACCGTCCAAGCCATTCAGAGATAGAGTGTTGTAATAAAGGGCCATGTCCTGTAGCAACAGTTGCTATTTCTAACTTTTCAATCCGCTTTAAAGCTGCCAAAACAGACCGGGCATTCGGCCCCATAAGACAATCATAATAATATTTAAAATCTTCCTCAAGTAAAGTGATATTTTCATCATAAGTGTGGTCATCACAGTAGTGCATCCCAAACACATCACAGGTGTAGAGAGTGGAAGTTTTATGGTTATAGGTCAAGATTGTGTCAGGCCAGTGTAAGTTAGGTGCAGAGATAAATTCTAACTCGTGTCCGTTGCCTAAATCTAAGCGCTCTCCACTTTTCACCTGTATTGATTTAAAAGGCTGGTGAACCATATTTTCTAGAAATTGAATAGCTACCTTAGCACCAACAACAGTAATAGAGGGAGCTAATTCTAAAATATTTTTCACTAAGCCACTGTGGTCTGGTTCTGTATGGCTAATAATCAAGTAATCTATTTTAGTCAGATCGATTAATCCCGCCACTACCTCAAGATATAATTGCTCAAACTTGCGGTGAGATGTGTCAACTAAGGCAATTTTTTCTCCCTGAATTAAGAAAGAATTATAGGTTGTACCATTACGTAAACCGAACTCGATATCAAAACGTTCTCTATCCCAGTCGAGACAACGAATAGCTGTCGTTTGAGGAGCAATTTCAACAGTTTGAATCGTCAAACGTCCTGGGCTGGGAGTAACTTGAGTAAGCTCTATGAGTGCAACCATTTGTTCTCTCCAAAAAGATTATTATCTGAAGCGGGTGTTCTGTCTCTTATATTTACTTGAAATAGTCAATTAGTAAAATGTCAATTTCTAAAGCTAATCATCAGAAAGTTTTATTCATTATTTAGCTTGATTTACCATTGAATTGCTCGATGTTTATCATTACTTTTCTCTTCAATAATGGATGTAAGAAAATGTAAATACTAAGTTAAAATGTTTACGCATGTCGTTAACCTTTCTTCCTCCTCCCATACAACAAATCAACAGCAAAATCGCCCGTCACGCTGGTGTCGATCTGTATGTGCTGCGTTTGGATCTCATGCACCCGTGGGTTAACGGCAATAAGTGGTTTAAGCTGAAATACAATCTTTTGGAGGCCAAGGAGAAAAATTTCACAACCCTGCTAACCTTTGGCGGTGCTTATTCCAATCACATCTATGCAACTGCGGCGGCTGGTAATCTTTTTGGTTTTCGCACCATCGGCGTAATTCGTGGCGAGGAGAGGCTACCGTTGAATCCGACGCTGAGTTTTGCAGTACAACAGGGTATGCAGCTTGTGTATCTGAACCGCGAAATGTATCGACAGCGCAACACACCAGCGTTAAAAGAATATCTGCAACAACGCTTCGGCGAGGTGTTTATCATTCCCGAAGGCGGGAGTAATTTAAATGGTGTGCGCGGCTGTATAGAAATAGTTGGTAGTGCAATCGCATTCGATCGTATCTGCGTAGCCTGCGGTACAGCTACCACACTGGCGGGGATTGCACTTTCGTTGAATGCAGGACAAAGAGCGATCGCTTTTCCTGTATTAAAAAATGGGGCATTTCTTGCACAAGAAATCGAAAGTTTATTGACAAATTACCTCGCCTCTGATTTATCCACACCACATAGTTCTCCCGCTTCCTGGGAATTGGTATGTGATTACCACTTTGGCGGTTATGCAAAGGTGAACGATGAGTTATTAATGTTCAGCCAACAGTTTACACAGGAACATGGCGTGCCTCTTGATTACGTATATACTGCCAAAATGTTTTACGGAGTGATGGATTTACTACAGCAGGGATTTTTTTGTAGAGGTGACTCATTGTTGCTAGTACACACAGGCGGCTTACAGGGCAACGCTGGTATTGAGGAGCGTTTTCAAAGGTTTGCTAAAATTTAAGAGACGTAGCATTGCTACATCTCTACAAGGGTGCTTACCGTTTATTTTGTAAACTTTGAATAGTAGCGATCGCATGTTTCGCCACAATATCAATCTCCTCTTCTGTATTAAACCTGCCAATGCCAAACCTGATCGAGGCATAAGCTAGCTGTTGGGGGTGTCCCAATGCTGTGAGAACATGAGAAGGTGCAGTATGTGCCGACGAGCAAGCAGAACCAGAAGATATGGCCATTACTGGCTGCAATCCTAGCAAAAGTGCGGCTCCATCCACTCCCTCAGCACTGATACTCAAGTTTCCCGCCAGTCGCTGTTCGGGATGTCCGTTGAGATGAATTCCTTCAACTTGCGATAGCTGTTCCCATAATCTTTGTCTTAATTGGGTGAGACGTTGGGTTTCTGTCGCTTGTTCAGCCAAAGCGATTTCTACAGCTTTGCCAAAGCCGACAATTTGCGGTGTATACAATGTCCCAGAACGCATCCCCCGCTCATGTCCGCCGCCGTGCTGCTGGGGAGCCAGTTGTACTCTGGGATCGCGTCTGCGGACGTACAGCGCTCCAATGCCTTTGGGTCCATATACTTTATGTGCTGTTAGCGACATCAAGTCAATTTTCATCGCTTGCACATCTAAGGGAATTTTACCAATAGCTTGGGCGGCATCGGTGTGGAAAATGATATCGCGATCGCGGCACATTTCTCCAATTTCTGCCAATGGCTGCAACACACCAATTTCATTATTTGCAGCCATCACCGATACTAAAATTGTCTCAGGACGGAAAGCGTTTTTTAACTCAGTTAAATCAATCAATCCATCTTTTTGCACAGGGAGAATAGTAATTTCAAAACCGAGACTTTTTAAATAATTACAAGGATCGATTACTGCACCATGTTCAGTGGCAACAGTAATAATATGCTGACCTTTTTTAAAATAATTTTCGGCAACACCTTTAATAGCTAAATTATTTGCTTCTGTTGCACCACTGGTAAACACAATTTCTTCTGGTGTGGCGTTGATTGCTGTGGCTAAAATTTCTCGCGTTTGCTTAATAGCAGCTTCTGCTTCCCAACCGTAAACATGACTAATACTTGCTGGGTTGCCAAATTTTTCTGTGAAGTAAGGGATCATTGCTGCTAATACCCGTTCATCTAAAGCTGTAGTAGCGTGGCAATCAAGGTATATAGGACGAACAGACATAATTATTAACTCAAACTTTGACTCAAATTTTTTAATACGCTTAGAACCTGATACAGTTCACTTTCTCGTTTCAAAAGTGTAAATTGGTCAGACATAGCATACTTTGGCTGATTTACTTTGGTAAGTTTCAGGAAAATAAAATCACTACCATTTGTTACTAATCCAAAAGCAGGTTTGTCTTGACTAGGATTAGCAAGCATATAAACAAGTGCTTGAGGTATGGCTTCTAAAAGAGAAAAGCTAGACCTTTTAGATTCAATTACTAACAACCAGAATTTTTCTTGAATAACTAAAACATCAATTCTACCTCTAATAATTTCTCCTTCATCTTCAGCAGAAATTTCTATTGATTGTTCGCCTCTTATATAAAAAGGCTCATCATAAAATCCCGCTAAATTGAGTAAAGGAGATAAAACTACTAATTTTACCGTTTCTTCTGACAAGGGAGGATACTTTACTAAACGGAGAAAATGAAATTTTACTCTGTCTAAATCTTGCTTTTCTAAATCTGTAATTTTCGGTAAATTTTCAAACCATTCTGTGAAGAATGCCTCATCTTCGGCTAGCTGTAGACTAAATCTTTCTTCCAAATAGGCAAGCCCGACATTTTGTGCTTGGATAAATTGAACCATAATTCATTTCAAAGATGCAATATAACTATTTTAAGTAGGCAAGAGTAACATTTTGGGCTTGGATGACTTGAATCATGTTTATTTCAACTGCGAAAAGTCTAATTTCTGACTTTAATTATCACGCTAGCAGTTTCTAGCATCCAGTCGCATTAAGTGGTTGCTAATTCTCGCAATTTAGTTAAAACTGCTTGAGCATGACCTTTGGTTTTTACGTTGGGCCAAGTATAGACAATAATTCTATCAGATGAAATTAGAAAAGTTGACCGAGCAACACCCATATATTCTTTGCCCATAAACTTTTTTAACCGCCAAGCGCCGTAGGCTTCGATTAAAAGATGTTCTGGGTCACTTAAAAGGGTGATTGACAAGTTATGTTTGCTGATAAATTTACAATGGGACTTACCCAAATCTGGACTTACGCCTAAAATTTTCGCTCCTAGTGCGCTGAAGTCTTGATACAAGTCGGTGAAATCTTTCGCTTCGGTAGTACAGCCCGGTGTGTCATCTTTGGGGTAGAAGTAGAGGACAACCCACTGACTGCTGAGGTCGTCGAGAGTGACTGAGTTGCCATTTTGGTCAAGAGTGGAGAAATCTGGTGCTGGTTGTCCGACTTGGGGAATGTTGCTCATGGAGTGAGAGAGATTGTGTAGGCGTGGCCTGTTGTAGATATCGCTTTAGAATTGTACATATATGTATTGAGCGATCGCACCTAACTATTCATATTTGCTGACAATGCCTAAAGATATGCAACGCCAATTTACTAACCGCGATGAGTTGGTAGCCTACCTGCGCGAACAATTCCCTGGTGTAGCAGAACGCGATGACCACATCAGCGAAACTTTGGGGGGACGCAAAGCGGCACAAAAAGCGCTGCAAAAAATTGATCCCCTTCGTTACGCCCAAACACGTAATTTCTTCGCAGGCGCAGTCACGCGTCTTTCACCTTACATCCGCTATGGCGTTTTGAGTTTGCGAGAAATTCGAGATTATGTTATTGACCAGGTACAACACCAAGATGATGCTACGAAACTAATTAACGAGTTAGGTTGGCGCGACTACTGGCAACGGTTGTATATGAAGTTAGGGGATGAAATCTGGCAAGACCAGGAAGAGTACAAAACTGGTTACACTGTGAGCGAATATGCATCCGAATTGCCACAAGATATTAGAGAAGGAATTACAGGCAGGGTTTGCATTGACAGTTTCAGTCGTGATTTGAGAGAAACTGGCTATTTACATAACCACGCCCGAATGTGGCTAGCGGCTTATATTGTCCATTGGCGGCGTATTCGTTGGCAAGCAGGAGCCAAGTGGTTTCTCGAACACCTTTTAGATGGAGATCCTGCTAGTAATAATATGTCATGGCAGTGGGTTGCTAGCACCTTTAGTCAGAAACCGTATTTTTTCAACCGTGAAAACTTAGAACGCTACACTAAAAGCCTTTATTGCCAGAAATGTCCGCTTTACGGTCATTGTGATTTTGAAGGCAGTTATGAAGAATTAGAACAGCGACTTTTTCCTAAAGGCGAATTTAGCAAACAACCTAATAGCCAAAGTTGGCAGCGTGGAAAGAAAGGTAAAAAATGAATAAACCAATTGTTTGGGTGCATGGAGATTGCCTCAGTCCAAATAATCCCACTTTGCAAAAATATCCTGATGCCCCAGCTATCTGGGTTTGGGACGAGGCTTTGATAGAGGAATGGCAATTGAGTCTTAAACGTCTGACTTTTATCTACGAATGTTTGCTAGAGTTACCTGTTGTTATCCGCCGTGGCAATGTGGCACAAGAAATTTTAGCTTTTGCTCAAGAAAATGATGCTAATTTAGTTGTCACAGCCGATAGTCCCAGTCCCCGATTTGATGATATCTGTAATCAAATGAAGCCTTCTATAGCAGTGGAAGTGCTAGAGGTAGAACCATTTTTTGACTATGACGGCTATATCGACTTGAAACGCTTCTCGCGCTACTGGAAAGTGGCTCAAAATTATGTTTATCAAAAGCTCTCCTTTTAGGCTACCGTGTGCGCAGAAGTCGAATTACCCCCCTTAATCCCCCCGATGCATTGGGGGGAAACAGGAATCTAGTTCCCTCCCCAATGCATCGGGGAGGGTTAGGGTGGGGTAAAACACTTATTAATCAGCTATTTCAGACTTGTATGTACACCGTAGCCTTTTAGGAGAGAGGCGAGAGAGGCTTACGCTAGCTCTTAAGGGGCTGCTAGGTCTGTATTTCACGCAATTGAGAATTGCTATAGATGCAAGAAGTCTATTTACTTCAAGGGAGAAAGAAGTTTTCTAGACTAAAAGTTCTTCTCGACTAAACTTTTTGAATACTCCACAATAGTCTCAACCAATTCAAAATTCAATAATCCTCCCACATAGAAGGTCTTGCGTTGACCTTGCAGGGCTTCTAAGCGATCGTAAAATCCCGCTTGCATGACCTCTGAGGTAACGTGAGGAAAGTAAGGCCACTTATCGTAGGTGTAGTAATCATCATCTACTCGCACTCCCAAATTCTCTAATGTCTTTTGAATACCTTGGAGAACATCTGCTTTAGTGATTTTTCCCTCACGATCTAGGCGAGTGTAAAAGGCAATCAGGTCATTGTCAGCAAACTGTTGAGCGATAAACCAGGGATTCCCCACCACATTTAAGGGAATGACATTAGTTACCGGGGTTGGCATTTCCAGTTCGGGAATCAGATAGGTAATCAAACTGTAGGGATTGAGAATAATCTGCTCAAATAGGTCTTTTTCTGCTGACGACAAATCGAGAAAGGTGTTGAGGACATTCAGCGTTAACGGACAAGCTAAAACCAGATAGTCAAATTCTAAAACTTCTTCATGGGTAACAATCTTGTCAAGAATCTGCTCTTGCTCAGTCAACCGCACTCGTGTAATTGCCCCACGTTTGATTTCCTTGATGTCAATATTCAAGCGGACATTTAGTCCCCAAGCAACACGCTCCCAGAAGCGTTGGAAACCATCAGTAAACCGTTTAGGCCAACCGCAGCGCATATCTGCACCGTAAGTAACTAAAGTCCCAAAGGTTTCTAGGGTCATGTATTTTAAGGCATAGGCAGCAGGGATTTCGTTTAAATAGCCATAGCCCATCGCAGTAATGGGAATTTCAAATAAAGTTGCCAGACATGACAAATTTTTCTCTGCTAACCACTGGGAAAAAGGTTGAGTGAGTTCGGGATGTTGACTGATACCGGCAAACCCAGGAACGGAAATAATTGGCTCTAGCAAAAGACGCTCCCACCAATAACGTCCAACGGCTGCCAAAAACGTTACTGGGTCAGTTCCCTCGGTAACGGCATTCATAATTGAGGTGTAGGCAGGTTGTCCCGGTTGAGATTTAAAAGGGTTGTAGACTTGCCCTGGCCCTTCACTGTAAAGTTGAGCGCCGACTTCTTCAGCCATTTTTAGGACTTCTTTGTAGGCAGGGGTGAGATAATTTGCTCCCAAATCAAAGGAACGGGAATTATAGGTAATCGAACAACACAATCCCCCTACCCGTCCAGCTTTTTCTAGGACAAGTACGTTGCGGTAGCCTTGCTTTTTCAAAAAGTAAGCCGTAGATAACCCGGCTGCTCCCGCTCCGACAATACAAATTCGTGCATCTTTAGATACTTTAGTCATACACTGTTGATTCTTAGTTAGTAATGTGCCCTGGTTTGAGAATGCTGCGATTAGTAGGAGGCAGAAGGTAGAAACGTTACTGTTCCTTACATTCACGCTTTTAAAATCTCCTAATATATATGTATATGCTCTTTGCCAAATCGCAATTTCTACTGAAAATGTGGATAAACGGCTTCTGCGAATAATTGCTGAATGGCTGGCTGGTTAAGTAACGATTCATAGTCTTGTCGCACGGGGATATCGTAATTAGCAGTGCGAGGTGCGATCGCAGATAACCAAGTAGTGTGCATTGTGAAGCCAAAATCCAGTTGGGGATGGCTCAACTTACATATAGGCCCAGCCCCTAATTGATCGGCTTGGAAGATCCAAATTTCGTTGTTATTTCCCCCAAATACCGTACAAACGATATAGCCATCTGTAGAACTGCCATTGCTGTTCAATCTCGGTACAAACTGGGGTGAACTGATGAAGTAACCGGAGGGCGCATCATAAAAATCTGCTACCTCCATTTTGATTGTATCTACCCGGAACAAAGAAGAAGGGCGATTGAATGCTTCTTCTCGTTGCAGTAATTCTTTTAGTGGTACAGCCCGATAGGGATAGTCTTCGTACAAGTTGTAAATAAATTCAGTCAGCAATTCTGGCCAAAAACCGAGCGATTGCCAATAAATATTATCAACCCGCTTCGGAGGCAATCCAGAGGCCAGCTTTTCCTGGCAAGCGTAGAACCCTATACCCCAATGACGGCGAGTATCGTAAATTACTTTAGCATCTCGAATCTGACCTGTCTCGCCGTCTATTTGATAGCGACCCAGACGACCGACATCCATTTGCCCATTAGCCAGCATTCCTCCCAACCACAGAGGCGCAGATTTGGGAGCGTCAAATTTTGAGATATCATACTTGCGAACCCATTCGGCGATATCTGTAGCGCAGAGATGGGCAGTATGCATTGTGATTTGACCGTCAGGGTTTTCGTAATCGGTCAAAAAATGCACTGTTTCTAAAGGAATTACGGCTGGGCGGACTACCACAGTAGTCACATCTGCCTTCAGGTCAGCTCGACGCACAATGTAAATGGGAGAATTGGGCTGCTGCGATCGCGTCAGTAATCGCCGCAGGAGGCGCTCAGTTTCCAAACTATCGGGAATGGGATTATTCAGGATTTGTTCTGGGCCAATCTTCAGGGAAGTGTCCATCAGCACTACGTAATCTTTGGTAACTGCCAACTGATGCATACTTTGTTCAATTCGCACCGGGGAACCATCCGGCAGCATCAACTGCCAGCGCTGGAGTTTTCCGACACCATCCCACTGCAACAGATAAACAAAATCTGGCATAGCAGTTCCCAACAAATTCTCAATCCAGCCAATCAATTGTTGCCAGACACCTTGAGAAAACTTCGAGAACATTCCCAAAGGAATCCGCAAAGGATTGTTGTCTAAAAGTTGAGCGATCGCACTTAGCAGTCGCTCGAATTCCTGGGGCAGTTGTTCGAGGTCATAAATGAAACGCGCACTTTCGAGAAAATTACTCAGCGATCGCCCATAGTTAACTAAAAAAACTTCGTTAGTATAACCATCAAAGGTTGGGTGAGACGTACTCAACACAGGGGGAAAAGGATAGGAAAAAGGTAAAAACGGTTTCCACTCAGTGTTAGCACCCACCGGGGTAACAACTTCTAGACTGCTGGTATCAATTTCGTAAGGACGACCAGCGTCATAAGTAATCATTAATCGCTCTTGGCTGTCTTTACCCGTATTAAAGGCGAGAAAGGCAATATCTACCTCATCTCGCAAGCCCAAGGAAGGGGAGAAGCGTAACAACCCATGATCGCGAAATTGATGAGAGCGATAAGCAAGATTTTTAAAAGTTGCTTGATCTGCATAATAGCAAGGTGTACGTGCCAGTTTCGTCTTGGCAGTAACCTGTCCGTCTTGCCAGTCTAAGCGGTAAATCATCCCATCACCGTTAAAAATGTGGGTTGCATTTGGATTGGGTAAACCCCCAGAAACAACACTACCTACAGGAGCAATAATGAACAGATGCCCAGATAAATCTGTCGGTATATGCCCATAGATCGTATTCAGCGGTAAATTTGATAGTTCCTGACGGCTGGCAGTCATTGCTGCCTCTGGAAATCGGGGTTCGGGAATTTTAGGATTCATTAATTGATACCCTGGATTTGCACTCTGATTTGATGTTTTGCTTTTAGGTATAACATTAGGTTTTAATTTAAAAATTGAGTTTTTGCCCTCAAATGTCCAAACATCAGCTTTTTCAGGATTTTTGAATCCAACTATGAAGAGTGCTGAGTTGAAAGACTGTCTATAACGGGCTACCGTGTATACACAAGTCTGAAATAGCTGATAAATCACGGTTTTACCCCAATACGGTTCAGTTAATGACTTCTTTCTTATCTTTGCGTCCTCTGCGTCCTTTGCGGTTCGTTAAAAAAATTGACTTTGGCAAAGAGTTTTAGCCTTAACTGAACTGTATGTATTGGGTTTTACCCCACCCTAACCCTCCCCGTATGTATTGGGGAGGGAACTAGATTTCTGGTCTCCCCCCAATGCATCGGGGGGATTAAGGGGGGTAATTAATTACTGAGTACTTCTATCATTTAGTCAGCAATCAGTATGGTAAATCCCTTAAAATTTAACCGCCTCAGTAAAAATTGATGCTATTTCTTTTCCCGGATGACAGCGCTCAAGATATATCTGCGCAACTTGATCCCACGGGTTTTGCTGCAAGCAATCTTGAAAATATTTGGCTGCTGCGGCAAATTCTTGTTGTTCGTAACACGCTAATGCTGACGCAAATACTTCTAAAGTCGCTGTTTTACCTGCACTAACTTTTTGGGGATCGGCTGCAAACACTTCATGAACAGTCACAGCATTCGTTTTACCCTTCACCTTTACCTGACCAACTACACGAATACCATAGCGATCGCGATTTTGTAAGCGCTCAAAAGTTTGGTCGGTAATTAGGAGTGGGGCGTTGAATGTTTTGGTCAATCCTTCAATTCGCGCTGCTAGATTAACCGCATCACTAATCACTGTGCTATCCATGCGATTCAACCCGCCGACTGTCCCCAAAATTAGCGAACCAGTATTAATCCCAATGCCAATTTGAATTGGTGAGTAACCCTTGGTTTGACGTTTTTCGTTGTAGGTTGTTAATGTCTGCAACATGGCAATTCCCGCTTGTACGGCATCATCGGCATCTCCTGCAAACAAGGCCATGATGGCATCACCAATATATTTGTCGATAAAGCCATTGTTTTCCAGAATGATTGGCTCCATACGACTGAGATAGGAGTTAATAAATCGGAAATTTTCGGCGGGAGTCATACTTTCGGAAAGGGTGGTGAAGGCGCGAATGTCGGTAAATAAGACTGACATTTCTCGCTGCACCTGATCGCCTAATTGCACATCTATAATGCTTTGCTTATTGAGAAATTGCAGAAATTGACGCGGGACAAAGCGCTCATAAGCCTTGTTGAGTGCGGCTAAATCTGTATACAAACGGGCATTTTCAATGGAAATAGCTGCTTGTGCTGAAAGTAAGTTGAGCAACTCCAAACGATCTGGGGTAAATGCTCCTGTTGTCAAGTTATTTTCTAAATAGACAATTCCTGCTAACTTTCCTTGGTTAATTAAGGGAGTACACAGAATCGATCGCGGTTGGTATTGGCGAATGTAGGGATCTTTGATGAATTCCCCAATCCCTACTGCTTCGTTGATGGCATCGTTTAGAACTACATTAGTTTTAGTGCGAATCACATAGTTAACGATCGCAGTCGAGAGAATTTGGTTATTTTCAATACTGAGTGATTCCAATACCTGAATAGTATTCTCACCAACGGTTCCCTGAGCTTCAATTAGAAATTTACCTTTGGTTGACAACAACAAAAATCCTCGTTGCGCCCCGGCGTTTTCCATTAAAATCCGCATTAAGTTAGATAAAAGTTTATCTAGCTGAATTTCTTCGGAAAGGGTTTGAGAAGCTTTGATAACTGTCACCAAATCCAATGATTCTGAGCGACTGGTACTTGTGAGGCCAGTCGGGTTAGAAGTAGTGGTTGATAAAGTTGAGTTAACAGTTTTTTCTAGAATGCGCGTTAAAAGTTGGGGATACTTGGCTTCTAAATCTTTTACCTTAGCGATCGCTCCCCACTGCAAATAAAGATAGCGGGCTTCTTGCAGATAAACTTGGGCGATCTTGGATTTGTTCTGGGCTAGATAAAATTTCGCAGTCAATTCATTGGCGAGAGCCGCTTCATTCAAATACTGGTTTTCTTGGGCTAAGGCAATGGCGCGATCGTAATAGGCGATCGCCTGACTAGATTCTCCATGCACCCGATGCCATTCTGCTTCTACTAGCGCCAATTTATGGGTATAGTTGACAGGAGAAAATTTTGCCCAGACTTGCAATTTTTTCTGGTTTGCTGCTACTCGCTGGAGTAACTTTTGACGTTCTGCCGCACTGACAACAGAGGCTAAAGCTAGTCGTCCTAATGAGTCATAAAAGTGGAACCATCCCACAATATATAAAGCCACAACTGCATCTAAATAAGGAATTGCTAAATCAGCATTTTTGACAGCTGTAGCATAATCTTCAAACCAATAATTCAGCGTTAGGTGATTAGTATAAATATAAAAAATAGCTGTGCGATAGTTACTCTCGATATGCTGGGCTAACATAGCCGTTGCATCATAAAATTCCCCCACCAACTGACAGGGATTAGTATTTTTGCCCTGTAAATTAGCAACTGCTTGGCGATAAAGTTGAATGAGAATAAATATCGGTTTTTTCTTAAACTGCTGAATTGCTTCTCCGTAAATAGCTAAATATTTATCTAATTCAGCCAGATTTTGACCAGAAAAATAGGAATGCATAGAGGATGTATTGGCACAAAATGCAGCGTATTCGGTATCACCCGTATCACGCCCAATTTGAAATGCGGCTTGCAGTGAAGGAATAGTATTTTGGAGTGGTTCTTGCCAGTGGCGGACAAAGGAATTAACTACAAATAAAGTTCTCGCTTGCAAGTGCTTGGCATTGAAGCGGTCTAGCACTTTCAAGGCTAATTCACCAAATTTATATCCCCCTTGCAGATCCCCAACAACGCCACAGAGAATCAAACCATAGGTAGCATAGGCAAAGGCTGATTCCGCCGCATTGCCATATTTAGCGGATATTTCTACCTGTTTAAAGACCGTTAAAGGAAAAACATTCGGGGCTGCAAGGTAGGTCGCGGAGGCGATACTAGCAAGGATGCGAATTGCCGCTAATTTTGTGGGATGGGTGAGTTTTGGCAAGTCAACTAAGGTGTGTACTTGCTTACCTGCCAAAGCAAATTTAGTTTTTAACAATCCCAGCATAATTTGCGGTTGACCGGGGTTGCTAGCTAAGGGAATGCCCAGTAGTTGCAGAACTTGCAGACCGAGTTGAGAAGCTGCTAAGAGTTGATCGCGAGCGATCGCAGCTTGGATTTTGATGGCATAAACCTGCACTTGATCGACTGTGCTGCGGGTCTTTTGCAGTACTTCATCTGTGAGTGCATCCATCCGTTCAAAGTCCCCGCCCAGATAAGCAGCTTCGGCGGCGGCGGTGTGCAATGCCAAAGCTAGCTGATACTGTTGCCGCCAACAACTAGCTGCTAGGCTGTTAATCCCCATTGTCAGATAATCTAAGGCTGGCTGATAGGCTGCTGAGGCTTTGGCTTTGTTACCTGCTGTTAAGTTCAACTGAGCTAGTTTTTGCCGCTGTTGAGGGTCTGTAATTAGGTTGATGCCGAAATTCAGTTGGTTAACAATGTCAAAAATTCTTTCTTCTTGCTTTTGGGGAGTAATGCCTTGTAATAATAGTTGCCCAATCTGCAAGTGTACTGCCTGTTTTTGATCGGTAGAAATCAGTGAATAGGCTGCTTGCTGGACGCGATCGTGCAGGAATTTGTAGACTACATCCAAATTTGTCAACGCTTTTACTTCTAGGTCGGCAACTTGCAAGAGTTGGTAGTCATTGCCTTGGGGTAGAATTAGCCCTGTTTGCACAGCTTCCCAGAGTTGGGCGGCTACATCTGCAAGGGATTTTGAGCTAGCGATCGCTAAAGTATGCAAATCAAAGGAATTGCCAATACAAGCTGCTAATTTTAAAGCTTCCTGGGTAGCTACTGGCAACTTTTGAATTTTCAGCGCCATCAACTCAACTACGTTATCAGTAATCTGGGCCGCTTGGATTTTTGCCAGTTGCCACTGCCATTGTCGCTGAGTGAAATTAAACTGGAGTAATTCTTCTGCATACAGCGACTTCAGAAACTCATTCATGAAGAAGGGATTGCCGTTAGTCTTTTGCTGAAGCAGTTCTGCTAAAGGAGTAACATCTGCTAAATCGGCATTGTTGAGGGTATCGCTGAGAAGTTGTTGAATTTCAGGTAATGCTAAGGGTGTTAAGGTGAGTTCGTGAATAGCCACTCCTGCTTGTTCTAAAGATGCGATCGTTGTCCACAGGGGATGGCTTTTATCTACTTCATTATCACGATAAGCACCAATCAGCAACAGATATTGACTGTCTGCTTGACTCATTAACAACTGAATCAGCTGGAGTGATGCACTATCTGCCCATTGCAGGTCATCCAAGAACATCACTAAAGGATGTTCCTTTTGGGTAAAGACCTTAATAAAGTTTTGCAAGACTAAATTAAACCGACTTTGCGCTTCCTTGGGCGATAGTTCTATAACGGGTGGCTGCTGACCAATAATCAGTTCCACCTCTGCAATCACTTCGATAATCACCTGACCATTGACACCAAGAGCATCTAATAATTTTTTGCGCCAAGTAGTAATTTCGGCTTCACTTGTAGTTAACAGTTGGCGAATTAAAGCTTGAAAGGCTTGAATTAAAGAACTGTAGGGAATGTTGCGTTGGAACTGGTCAAACTTCCCGGAAATAAAGTATCCCCGTTGCTGAGTAATCGGTTTATAAATTTCTTGAACTAGGGCTGATTTGCCAATTCCAGAATAACCTGCAATCAGCATTACTTCACTCTGACCGTGACTAGCTCGCTCAAAAGCTGCCAGCAAATTTGCCACTTCCGCTTCTCGCCCGTACAATTTTTGAGGAATTTGAAATCTACCGGAGCGATCGTGCTGTCCTAGTTCAAATAAGGGAATTTGCCCTGTAGTGTGCAACATCTCCAGGCATTGCTCTAAATCTGCCTGCAATCCAAAAGCACTTTGATAACGCGTTTCGGCGGTCTTTTCCAGCAACTTCATCACAATTTGCGAAAGCGCTGGCGGAATTTGGGGATTGATTTGATCGGGCGGAATTGGTTGTTTGGCAATGTGACTGTGAACCAGTTCTACAGGATCGTCGCTAATAAAAGGTAAATGCTGAGTCAACAGTTCGTAGAAAGTGACTCCCAAAGAGTAAAAATCGGTGCGATAATCAATCGAGCGATTCATCCGTCCTGTTTGTTCGGGAGAAATATAAGCGAGAGTCCCTTCTAAAACATTCAGATTTCGCAACGTGGGATTTTCCCGCGACAGCAAAGTAGCAATGCCAAAGTCAATTATTTTTGTTTGTTGAGTCGTGGGATTGAGAAGAATATTGGCAGGATTAATGTCTTTATGAATAATCTGTTGCTGATGAATTTCTTCTAAAGCTGCTGCTACTTGTATAGCCAATTGCAAAAAATCCTCTAGCGGTAGAGGCGATTGATTGAGTAACTCACGCAGAGGTTGTCCACCAAAATCCTCTAAAACTAAGACTAAGGTGTTTTGATATTTTTTTAAGTCGTAGGCTTGGATAATTCCAGGCGCTTGAGCGCGGCGCGTGAGATCGTATTCAAGTTTAAACCGAGCGATCGCTTCTGGGGATGGGTATTCTTGCCACAGAACTTTCAGTACTACTGGTTGTCGATCTAACTCCCGATATCCCCGATAAACCTGAGAATTGGGGCTTGTATGGAGTTCTGTCAGGACTTGATACCCTTCCAGTGCGATCATAGATTACTCAAGCGTTTGCTGTATTGTTAGGGCTTATTCAGTATAAATTACTCACCTTGCAAGTGAACAGAGATTAGCCGAATGCTACATACCAACTATGAGTATATTGGAAGCGATCGCTTAATGCATATAAATTTATTTGTTATGTGATGTTGCGTAGAGAGCTACGGTGTACACATAAGTCAAATTACCCCCCTTAATCCCCCCGATGCAAAGGGGGGAAACTGTTCCCTCCCCTTGCCAAGGGGAGGGTTAGGGTGGGGTAATCTTCCGCAATTGACAAACCGTTTGTGCAATCATTGCGATCGCACCTTCCAACTCTTGATAAACCTGTTGATTTGTAAACCTCAAAAAACAAGTCCCTTTGGATTCAAGAAAACATTGTCGTTCATAATCATAAACCTGCGCTCCTTCTTGAAAATGGCTATTACCATCAATTTCTATAGCAAGTTTTAATTCAGGACAATAAAAATCCACAACAAATACATCAATACTGTACTGTCTACGAAATTTGCAACCATCAATTTGCCGATTTTTCAACCTTTCCCACACAATCTTTTCAGCAGATGGCATATTATTACGGAGCGATCGTCTTTTTTCTTTCTCCGAGGTTTTGTTATAAAGCTCTGTCATAACATTTTGATTTTTGGTAATTCCAAATTACCCCCCTTAATCCCTCCTTGCAAAGAGGGGAAACTAGGAATACAATTCCCTCCCCTTTGCAAGGCTACCGTGTATACAGAAGTTGAATTACCCCCCTCAATCCCCCCTTGCAAAGGGGGGAAGCCGGAAAATCTAGTTCCCTCCCCTTTGCAAGGGGAGGGTTAGGGTGGGGTATTTTTAATGCTCTGTTAAATAACCACATATTACCGAACAAAAATTAAAATATTCTTTCCTGTAGCGGCTACCGTCTTCCCTGTAGCGGCTACCGTCTTCCCTGTAGCGGCTACCGTCTTCCCTGTAGTGACTTCCGCCTTCCCTGTAGCGACTTCCGTCTTCCCTGTAGTAGCTTCCGCCTTCCCTGTAGCGACTTCCGCCTTCCCTGTAGTAGCTTCCGCCTTCCCTGTAGTAGCTTCCGTCTTCCCTGTAGCGACTTCCGTCTTCCCTGTAGCGACTTCCGTTTTGACGTTATGAGAAACAGACTTATGTTACAGCATCTTTAGGTGCAACCTCTGTTACTAACATGGTTATTTTTTGGCCAGGTTGGGGAATTCTATAAATACGGTTCAGCAATTGCCCAGGGCTAAATGTGGGCTGCTCTAAACCGTGTTGTAACGATATTATGAGTTTTGAGGATCGGCTGATGGATAAATCAATTATTCAGTTGGTTGACGAATTACCGACTGACAATATTACTGTCAAAGTTTTAAAGGCTCTTGATTATGTAGCACCAGGTGAATGGAGCAATTTGACGGGGTTTGACAATAATATCCGCGCCATTACTGGAGAAACCGATGCTAAGGTAATTCAGAAAATTCGCGATCGCGCTGTCACCTTATACGAAGATCCTCAACAAGGCTACCAGTTTGCAATCAAACTTTATCAAACAATTGATAAGGCAGACACAGCGATGGCAGCGGCGGCTTTAGCGAATAAAGTTAGTGAAAAAATTGGCTTTCTCTCCTTTTTAGGCAAAATTACTCCTAAAGCTGATGTCACTCAATCTATTGACTTAGTATTGAAAATCGCCGTCGAAATTATCGCCTTTTGCAAACTAAACGGCATTCCTCAACCCAATCCCCAAGAGTTTGCTAATTCCCTAACTAACAACTATCAAAATGCATCCCTAATGCGGATGGTAGCTTTAGTTTGTCTAGATGGAATTCTCCCCCTGGGCCCTGACTTTCTCAGCAAAATTCATGGAGTTATTAGTGGTACTGATTCTAGTGCAATAACTCAAAATCCGGTTTTCTTAGCCGTTAATAACTTTCTTCCAGGCAGCAATCCTTCTGATAAAGTTGGTTTTATCAATCAGAGTTTCAACTCCGTGCAAGGCTGGATGACTAATTTAGTATCCAAGACGGGCGTAACCCCGCAATCAATTTCTAGTCATTTGGGTAATTTTATTCAGATTGCTGATGATAATTTAGATTTAGTTGCAGCATTCTTAGATCAAACTACCAATTACTACGAGCATACAGGAATTCAAACTGTCGTTCGCAGTTTGATTTTGCAAGCATACACTCTAGTAAAAGAAGAAATCAAACAAGAGGAACAAAAGCCGATTCAAGATGTCTCATCTGCTACTAAATCAGATAAATCAGATAAAACTCAGTATGAAGTCAGCAAAACAGTAGAAGTCTGGGATAATGATGACGAGGATTGGTATCAAGGAACTATTGAGAAAATCGAAGATGACCAGTTCTTTGTTCATTACCTTGGTTACGGTTCATCTTATGACGAGTGGGTAGGCGAAGATGACATTCGGACTCGCGATCTTCGCTCCACTGATGAAAATGGATATGCAGTAGGTCAAAAAGTAAAATGTTGGGATGATGACCAAGAGGCTTGGTATTCCGCAACGATTGAGAAAGTCCAAGGTCAGCAATACTTTCTTCACTACGTTGGTTATGACTCATCTTATGACGAGTGGGTTGATAGCGATGAGATTTCCTAACTGTTGAATTAGCACAGGGTTGACGAAAATTGCAACCCGCAGATTCCCGACTTTTCAAAAAAGTCGGGGATCTTGTTTTCACGAATGATTCAGGATTGCTCTAGTACTTTTAAAAATTTATAATTGACAGTTCGGTAATCAATTACGAATTATCTTGATACTTGCGCTACGATATCCCCTATTGCTTTCGTGCAATGTACGTGAGGAGTAGTACAGGTCAAACAGATGATACAAGAATTCAATACACAAGGCGCAGAAAATCTGGTGGCGATCGCTAACCAATTCGCCCAACTGGGAAAGGTTACTGACGTTCAAGCTTTGGGCAGTGGTAATATCAATGACACCTTTTTAGCAACTCTAGATTCCTCAAAAGAGCAACATTTTGTCTTGCAACGCATTAACACACAAGTGTTTCGTCAGCCAGAACTGATTATGCAGAATATGTGTACCTTCACTGAACACGTTCAAAAAAGGTTGCAGGATATACCCCTTAATCGTCGCTGGGAAGTGCCACGCGTACTGTTGACCAAAAACGCTCAAGACCACTGGAAGGATGCAGATGGCTCATTTTGGCGGGCAATCAGCTTTATTGAAGGCTCCCAGTCTTTTGATAGTATGCGCGATCGCTCATACGCCAAAGAAATCGGTTATGCCTTGGGGATGTTTCACAATCTAATTAGCGATTTGCCAGCAGAAAAACTTGCTGACACCCTCAAAGGCTTCCATATTACACCATTCTATCTCCAGCATTACGATGAAGTTTTGGCGAAAACTAGTGTGCGTCAATCTTCGGAAGTTAATTATTGCTTACAGTTTGTTAGCGATCGCCAAAGCTTTGCACATATCCTAGAAAATGCCAAAGCTGAAGGCAAGTTACCTCTACGTCTGATGCACGGCGATCCCAAAATCAATAACGTGATGTTTGACATTGTTACCCAGCAAGCCGTCAGCGTCATCGACCTCGACACCGTGAAACCCGGTCTGGTACATTACGATATTGGTGATTGTCTGCGATCGGGTTGCAATCCTGCTGGTGAAGAAACCGAGAATTGGGAAAGTATTTATTTCGATACCGATCTGTGTCAAGAAATCCTCCGGGGTTATCTTGCTGTGGCTAAGACATTTCTGACCGAGAATGATTATGCATACATCTATGATGCCATCCGTTTAATTACTTTTGAACTAGGACTGAGATTTTTTGCTGATTATTTAGCAGGGAATATCTACTTCAAAGTTAAGCACCCAGAACATAATCTTGCCAGAGCGATCGTCCAGTTTAAGCTGACTGAAAGTATTGAATCTCAAGAAACGCAGATTTGCAAAATTATCCAAGATATGAAATGAACAACCAGACATTTTCCCTGCAACCTTTCCCTTCTACCGAGTCCTTTCCTCATTTGAAAATTACAGGCAATATCTCTCGAAATGCTAATCAACTTACCATCTGCTACAACCTTGGAGGTGATTTAAAAGAAATTGCAATTGTTCCACCATCAAATGCACCATCACGCAAGTACGAATTATGGGAAGACACTTGTTTTGAGTTTTTTCTTGGCATCAAAGATTCTCTACGATATTGGGAATTTAACCTCTCCCCCGCCGGACACTGGAATATCTATCGCTTTGATGGGTATCGTCAAGGAATGCAAGAGGAAACAGCTTTTGAAAAGCTACCATTTAGCGTTCATAATCAAGCCGACGGTTTAGCACTTGTGTTAGATGTCGATTTGAGTAAAATAATCTCGGCAGAACAAGCCATCGAAATTGGCATTACTATTGTTGTCAAAAATATAGATGGTAATGTGAGTTACTGGGCTTTAACTCATATAGGTGAGGAGGCTGACTTTCACCTGCGGGATAGTTTTATTGTTAAGTTGTGAGATACATTTTCATATAGCTTGCAAAGTTGGGAATATTAGCTTTCTAGTACCTGCGATGCTTACTGTCACCTTAAATGGTAAGTGGAAAGCAGATATATCATTTGGTCCTAAAGATAATATGTCATACAGCGAGGTTGTAGAAATTATCAAAAGTCGCTTACAGGAAAGTGGAATACCTAAACTCAGGTTTTCATTCAAATCTGAGTCTTCACGCACTTAGCTACTAGCATCTCACTCTGAAAAACTTGGACGAGCAAATGGATCGTATTTCCTCATCTGTAATTTGGTGTTTTGAAAGTAGGTTGCGATGTCTACGACGGGCTACGCCTACGCATTTATTTAGAGTATGAACTAGTTGGTGCAATTAGATTCAATATCTCAACACAGCAATATTTACATATTTATACCTTCATGATTATTGGTTTATTAAGATGAACAACAAAGAATAAAGTGATTTACTTCTTTCGTTTGATAGAGTTAATTAAAAGATAAGTAAGATATATAAATAAAGAGCAAATTACCAAATTTTAGCTTTATGCAAAAAAAATATAGCAATCTTCAGGCTATAAAATCTAGTAAAACAAAACAATTACAATGGGTTTACAAACAAAATCAACCAAAAGATAGATTCATTTCACCGACATTTGCCCAGCCCTCAGCTGCAATTACTAAAGAAATTGTCTCTGAGCAAGACAGGATGCTGCTGGCAGGAGTGCAGACAGAAGATGTATCTGTGCAATTGTTTGAGGATGCGGTTTCTGGGAGGGCTAAATGAACTCACAATATAACTTTCAATACTTTCAAGGAAGTTCTCTTTCCGATCTATTTGCTCAAGACATCACAGATGCATCTTATGGATTTATCCTAAATTACCCTGCAACAGCCAGTTGGGCTGCTTATCCCAACCTGGAAAAATATTTTATTCAAGATGGCAGTAGTGAAGCCACCAAAACCTCTTTTGACAAGATTTGCCAAAAGGAACCTTGGAAAATTTTAGCTGTGTTAGGCGATCGCATTCCAGGAATTGCGATTAATCCGCCGCCAAAGTCGCTGCTTGCATACTGGCAAGAGCATTTTGGCTTCAGCTACTCCCATAGGTTGATAATGGATCGCTTAACTTATCTGGACGATCTCAGCCACAGCGATGGCTGCGCCAACGCCAAGGGCGAACGCTTTGATAAACTCATCACTCTATTCCCCTTTGATCGCCTCAAAAAAGAAAAACACGCTGTTGATTCAGACACTCATTACCGTTTACTCAGCAAAGTAACCCTAGCCGAACTGGGGGTGCAATGTCCAAAATACGATAGTTACGATTTGCACACCTGTAATTTAGAAGACATTAATTTACCACAATTTCCCTACTTAATTAAAACGTCCCACGGACTCTCAGGGGAAGGCACTTATATCATCAAAAGCCTCAACGATCTGAACTACTGCTTGGAAGAAATCAGGAAATATCTCAATATTAAGTTGCTCGATAGGATTATTGTCTCGGAGTTCGTTAAGAATGAAGTGCAGAATTACTGCGTACAGTTCTATGTCAACAAAACGGGAGAGATAACCCTCATCGGCACTACCAGGCAACTCGTCACTCCAGAAGGTAATTATTTAGGGGGACTGATTGACTACCGCAACACTGACATGAGCAAGTTCTTTGAGATGATTGCCGCCATTGGTCAGTATGCTCACAAACAGGGTTATTTCGGCGTGATTGGGTTCGATGTGCTGGAAGATCGAGACGGACAATTTTATGCGATCGATGCCAATTTCCGAGTTAATGGATCGACTCCGTTGTGCTTGCAGCGTCACACCCTACTGGGGCTGGGAAAGGAAGTTGCTAAATATTCTAGTAGCTACCGCATGGAAGGAACATTAGATTCAATTTTAGTCACCTTAAAATCAGAACTAGATCGCAAGGACTTAATCGTTCTGTCGGCTTTAGAGAGGGTCAAATACGGAAAAATCTACACCGAAATTTATGCGATCGTGACTGGAGAAACTATCCAGGAAATGCAGCAGATCGAGCAGAAGTTACAGAATAAGGGATTACAATGGCTCCCTTAAACAGATTTAATCAAATAAAGTCGAATTACCCCCCTTAATCCCCCCTTGTAAAGGGGGGAAACCGGAAAATCTACTAGTTCCCTCCCCAATACATACGGGGAGGGTTAGGGTGGGGTAAACAAATATTTGATACACTACTACAGACTTTTCAAACATCCTCTGAAGTAAGTAAAAGGCGACAGATGAGATTTTGTGAGATTTGTTGACTAAGTTCCTGATGTTTATTAGTCGAAAGTCTTAAAAGTCTAGAAAATGCTTACATCTACTTCCTGTGGCGCTTTCAGATTCCCCAATAGACAGAGAAATGTAACCGTAATAATAATTAACATATATGTATAGGAGAGTTATTAAGAAATATTTTTAATAACAACTGATACTAATGAAGCGACTGAATTACCTACTGAAGCTAAAGTCTCTAACGTTGATCGAAGCCAATTCCCAATTCCTAATTTATTTTAAAAAGTAACACTTATGCAATTAAAGCCAATCAATCAGCAGGTCGTTTCGGTCGTTGGAGCCTCCAGCGGTATCGGACGTGTCACAGCTCTTGAGTTTGCTAGACGCGGCGCAAAAGTCGTAGTCTCAGCTCGGAGTGAGTCGAAGCTAAAGTCTTTAGTGGAGGAGATTCGCGGCTTTGGCGGCGAGGCAACTTTTTACGTAGCTGATGTGGAAGTATTTGAACAAGTTAAAGCGATCGCAGATAAAACTGTAGAAGTCTACGGACGACTCGATACATGGGTACATGTCTCTGCTATCGGCATCTTTGCCACTTTCGACAACACAACACCAGAAGAGTTTAAGCATGTCATTGATGTCGATCTCATGGGACAAGTGTATGGTGCAATGGCAGCCCTACCCCATCTGAAGCGTGAGGGACGGGGGGCACTGATCCACGTCTCTTCAATGGAAGGTAAGCGATCGCTCCCCTACCAAAGTGCTTACTCAGCAGCCAAGCACGGCGTTGAGGGCTTTATCGAAGCCATGCGCCTTGAGTTGCTACATGAAAAATGGCCGATCAGCGTCACGAGTGTGAAACCAGCGGTGATCAACACTCCCTTTTGGAATAATGGTCTGACGAAATTAGGGGTAAAGCCTTCCGGGATACCACCTTACTACGATCCTAAACTTGTAGCTGATGCTATCCTCTACGTAGCCGAACATCCAACTCGTGACTTCTTGGTTGGGGATGTAGCTAAAATATTAGATGTGGTACAGCGCATCTCACCATCATTAGTAGATTCACTGTTACTGCTTGTCGGCTTCGATTTACTACGTTCTTCTGAGGCGAAGTCTGAAGATGCACCAAATAATTTTTACCAATCTGTTCCTGAAGACGACAGAGTTAAGGGTGATTTTAGTAACTTAGTTATACCTAGTGTTTCCGACTGGCTAGATAAAAATCCGCTTTTACAGTGGGGTGCGATCGCTGGTACAGCAGCATTAGCGTTGCTAGCAGCTCAAGTATTCAAAGATTAAGGATAAATAAACTTTTCGGAAAATTTGCAATCTAGTTTTTACAAGGATTTGAGATAAATCCTTGTAGACTTTTTAGCCACATGGTGATGAGATTTTGAGATAATTACTAATAATGTCATTTGGTAGTTATAAAAATATTTTTAACTATTCATACTTTGCACAACCATAAATTTTTTGATTAATTGAGTAAATCTCAGCAGTCAAATTGTCCGATCCAGGAGCATTCCAGCCAATGACAGACTATCAACGCACCTTACCGCCTCTGTGGATAGGTTCGGCGATCGCCTTTTATGCCTTTATTGCCATTGGTATAGCTGAAGCAGGATTAGGAGTGCTTCTGCCCTCCATTCTCTCTACCTATAACCTGACTCCAGCAACCGTCACCCTGCTGTTTCTCAGTCAAATTAGCGGCTACATTCTGGCAGCATTCACCAGCAGTCTGGTGAGTAGTCGGCTGGGGTTAGCGCGAATGCTGTTGATTGCTGCGGCTGCGCTGACGATGGCACTAATGATCTATGCCATCTCACCCTCCTGGTTTCTCATGGTTGCGGCTGGATCGGCGTTGGGATTGGGCATTGGGTTGATTGATGCAGGCATCAACACTTACATTGTGCAAGATTCCCGCAGTGCCAGTTTGATTGGTTTGCTCCATGCTTTCTATGGTATTGGCGCTCTTTCAGGCCCCGCGATCGCTACTACTTTGTTAGCAGTTGGCATGAACTGGCGACAGGTTTATGGGGTATTAGCCGGGATTGTCAGCCTATTAATTGTGAGCGTGCTGGGCGTAATCATCTTCAACTACACACCAATGACAGTAAGGGTATTGCCCTCAAAAACAACTGCGTTAGAAAATCTGGGCAGAGCGCTGCAAAATCCTATAGTACTGCTAACTGGATTACTTTTGCTGGTTTATGTTGGTACTGAAGCCTGCATTGGTAACTGGGCATACACTGTGCAGTCTGTAGCTCGTCACACTCCCACGCTGATTGCTGGTTACAGCGTTAGTGCCTACTGGGTGGGATTAACATTGGGACGTTTCATCTTAGGTTATTTCTTGCAATGGCTTGGGGCAGTCCGCACAATCAGTATGTCGCTCAGTCTTGTAATGATTGGATTGCTTGCTTGGTGGCAACTGCCAGATCAATGGATTAGCTTGCCGTTGATTGGCTTTGGGTTGGCAGCCATCTTTCCTGCAACCATTTGGTTAATCCCTCAACGATTGCCAGACCCCCATGTTCCTGCGGCTGTTAGCATTGCCACTAGTGCTGCCAGTTTGGGGGCTGCGATTATACCCACTGGAGCAGGCTGGATTGCAAGTTGGACAAGTTTAGAAATCATCCCAATGTTGATGCTGCCATTAGCGTTTCTAATGGTAGGCTTACATTGCTGGCTAGTGCAACATTCGGAAAAAGGCAAGTAATACCAATTAAAAATTAAAAATTAAAAATTAAAAATTCAGAAAGCTAAATTTTATCTAGATTTCTAGGCTTGTATCTGTCACATTCTTTTTTTTTAATTGGTATAAGTTTTCGCACTGAATGGCACGAAAAAAACTCAGGCGATCGCTACATCTAAAACGTGACGATTTTACACAAAGTTATATTTAGTGAGACAATTCAGCTTTCAGATGGTCAGCCAATCGAATTGCCAAGGCAACAATAGTGAGCGTAGGATTAGCATAGCCTCCTGTAGGGAAAACAGAGCTACCTGCCATAAATAAATTAGAGATGCCGTGAACTTGACAATTTGCATCGACTACTCCTTGTTTTGGGTCGTGATGCATACGCGTTGTACCCATATTGTGATGGGTACTAAGAGAAGCAACTGGACGATCGCCATCTAATTCAATCTGCAACTCACCCAGTCCGGCACTAGCAAATTCTTGTGCAAATACTAACTGCGATCGCTTCACACTGCAAATATCTATTTTGCTCCAATAATTAATTAATTTTGCTTGCGGACAACCCAGTTTATCTAGTTGATTACTGAGTGTCACCCGGTTATCTGGATTTGGGGTTTGTTCAGTTTGGCTGAGAACTTCAAACTTTGTATATTTCTGTTCATTACCTTCATGTTCAGACCATCCTCCATGACTTAAATCAGGGAATAAATATTCCTTTTTGAAATTATATTTATACCAATCAGCTACTAGATCATCAATATTTGTTATGACATTTTGCAAATGCTGAAAAATATTTTTAGGTAACTGTCTTTGTTGAACTGAAGAGAACAAAATTTTTGCAGAAGCCTTTGCAGCCGATCTATACCTTTCATCTCTGGGATATAACAACGCAGTCATATTTAGTAATTTCTCGCGGCGCATCACTTGTTCCGTCAAGGCAAATTTTCCCATGACTGTGACATGATTCACGCGGCGTAAATCATACAAAGCCATCGAATTAAAGATTTTGCGATTTTGCGGAACCAGCATACCACAACGAATAAAAGGATGATCCATGAAGAATCTACCCACTAAATCATGTTGATTGCCTAATCCATTCTTTTGAATTCGGTTTGATAGTAATAATAAACGCGCGTTTTCAATCCCACCTGCGGCTAAAATAAATACTTTTGCAACAACCCAAAATTTCTTACCCGATAAACAAGCAACTTGCACGCGTTTCACTGTTTGGGCTGTTTCGTCTGCCTCAATTTCTACCACATTGGCGTTGAGGAATGTAGTTATATTAGGAGATTGATTGATTTGATGGCGATATTCATTAGTGAAAATATCGCGCGGGCCAAACTGAAATATACTGGTAGTAACTCGGTCACTTGTGAAATGTATCCGAGGAGATTGAGCATTTTCCCAAGCCTCAGCTTCATAAGCAAAAGAACCGAGTTTACAAACTGCTTGCGCGCGCTCATAAAATGGATTGAGGTGAGATTTACTAAAAGGCCAGCCACTGTATGGAACCCAATCTCGTTTTTCAAAATCTATTGCGTCTAACGGCACGTGCCTTAGACCAAGTTGATTTTTATTAATTTCAATATTCCAGACATTAGCCATTCCACCAAATTGACGATGACGCATATCTTGTAAGGGTGGAAAAGGATCTCCAATCGTTTCACCTTCACCAAGAGATGCAGTTTCTTGATTAAATTCTAAATCACCACTTTCTAGCAAGCACACTCGAAAGTCTTGCCCAATTAATTCTCGTGCGAGTGTAATTCCTGCTGGGCCAGCACCAACTATACAAACTTCCGTATTGATAATTTCATCTATTGGTAATTTGCGGCTATCAATCAACATTGATTTAATTCCTTTTGCATAAATATTTTTTATATTGCGCAGATGCATAGAGGGTATTAATTATGAAGTGTAAATGCTTTTGTAGTAAGAACTTTAGTCCGGAATTTTTAAGCACTAAAGTGCTTACTACAAACCTCTCAAAACTTTTGTGATAGAGGACTAGGCATTACAGAACGAATTGCATTAATAAAATTTTGGGCATAATTCTGCGTTGAAAAATCGAGGGCGCGTTGTCTAGCAGCGACTCCCGCACTCTGGGCAAATTCTTGCTCGTCAAGATAGCGGAGAATTGCGATCGCTAATTGCTCCGCATCGCCGTAAGGTGTTAATAGTCCATTCATCCCATCAGTAATAATCTCTGTCGGGCCGCCTGCACTGCCTGCAATTACAGGTTTACCCAGCGCCATCGCCTCAATAATCACAATCCCAAACGGCTCTTTATCCGATGCATGAACAAATACATCCATCGCCTGCACCCACTCCGGGATATTACGCTGTAGTCCAGCCATAATTACTTGGTCTTTCAAACCTAAAGCGGTGATTTCGGCTTTTAAGAAGTCCTCATAATCCGGTTCTAAATCGTGCTTACCGCCAACTACCAAACAATGGGCATCGGGATACTTCTGTAAAATTTTGGGCATCGCTTGCACCAATACGTGCATTCCCTTCCATCGTTGCAATCGTCCCACAATTCCAATCAACGGCCCGTGTAAAGGCAAGCCCAATTTCCGCCGTGCTTCTTCTGGAGTTGGTAAAGCATTCGGCTCAAATCGGTCTAATGCGACACCAGGATAAACCAAAGGTGTTGGTCTGTGGGGCCAAATCTCTGCCTGCGCTTGCTTACCATCTTGTGAAAGGGTGATAATTGCCCGCGCTGGAATTAAAGTTGCGAGTCGCACCAACCAAGTTTTATCACTAGGTACTTCTAGTTGATACCACACAGCAGGCAAGCCCGCCAACATTGCCGCCAAACCTCCAGATATATGCGTAATCCACATCCAATTGACAATTATATCTGCACGTTCGCGGCGTGCGATCGCAGCTATCCGCAAAACAGCGCCAATAAAACGGTGGATTTGGCGTAAACGTCCACTTTCTACAACTCGCGCATCAATACCGAGAGACTTTACTTGTTCGACCATCGGGCCGTCTTCTAAAAATATCACCAGCCACTCAACACCAGCATTACGTCCCTGCTGCACCAAATCCCAAAGCATCATTTCACCACCGCCTCGTTGCTCGGCCAGTGGCATGACAATAATTACTTTCATAATCTATAAAAGTCCTATTTAAGTTGTAAAATTTATGAGATTCTCGATTTCTTAGAAAAGTTAGGAATATTGGAGAGTATCTGAGGATTGCTATAGTACTTATGTCCTGCCATAGCCATAGCTAAAAATCCCCAAAGAATCATCCCTGACACGCTCAACATCCCGCTACCGATAACTAACTGTGAAGCGGAACTGATCCCAATGGCACGGGCAGCACTGACAAAACTATCGAAACGACCTTCACCATAGCTGCTAACAGTAATAATCAAAAAGATTAATCCACCCATATAAAATATGCCTCCAAACCAACCAAGGGTGAAAAACATATCTAAAATGCCGCTATCAATTACTACTACTTCAATTTGACCAGTTTTTTCGTTGACCTTCCAAATATTTCCTAAGCCGTTACCTAGACCATTAGAAAGGGCTAAACCAAGATTTCTGTCGTAAGTTCCCGATCTATCTTTAAAGCTGCCATCTTCTTGAATGTTAGAAAAAGTTTCAAAACGTGCTGCTACCACTCCAGCAATTGGTTCGATAGTTGTCAATGGCACAACACAAATAGCCATGACCACAATTATGGTAATTAAGCGCATTTGAATTCTGGCTTTGACTGAACCCATAATCATAATTATTCCAAATAACCAGCCTCCCCAATTAGTACGTGCTTGTGTTAATAGAAAAGATAAGTAACCAACAGCTGAAGCCGGAAAAATTAAGCTTCCTGAACCGGTCAATAATAACAGTAACCCTGCCTGCATAACAGAACCAAAGGGGCCAACTGAGTGTAATGTACTCCAGACGCGCATCCCGAAAGGTACAGGGTTTCCAGAACTCATGAATAATTTTGATTGTATGAGCCAGTACCTATCCCACTCAGGAGCTACGACAAATTGATATACGCCATAAGTTCCTAAAATCAACACACACCAGAGAAATGTTCGCTGAATGTTCTGGCGATAGCTGGGATAATCTCGCCAGTTGATAAATAAGTGAAAAGCGAAAATAACCGGACTGAGCCAATCCATCAATCCGCGTGCTACAGGAATAGGTGCGTTGTAAATTAGACCGATGAGAAAGCCATAGAAAACTCCGATAAAAGCCAAAACAAACGGCAAACCCCCTTGGCGAGAAGCGCGGGGAAAGTGTCGTAAGAATGTTGCTATAGTTATAAACACCACTAAGTAGGGTGCTATGAGCATTTGACGGCTAGCATCCCACCCTACTCGATAATCAACTAAGCGAGTCGCTAAGGGTGTAAGAAACCAAATCCACCAAGTAAAGCCAATGTAGAGAATGGGATGCCGCAAGTATAAAAATAAGGCTACTACTAAAGCTGTCGCCGGGTAAATTAGGCGCAATCCGGCAGTAACACCACCAAAATAGCAAACTACAGTTAGTAATATAAAGCCTGCGATCGCCATCCAACCCTGTAGCGATCGCTCTTCGGGAGAATAGTTTTCTTGTAAAAAACTATTGAAAAGTATCTGCTTAGAATTCATTCAATTTTAGATGTACATATAAATAAATTTGGCAGCTTCCAATAAATTCAAATTTCCTTAATTTTGAATTTTGAATTTTGAATTTTGAATTCTTGATATCCCTGCCAACGCCCACGCCAGGATGCTAATAACTTTTTCCCCGCCAATTGCCCTTGGCTAGGTAAAAATCTCAGACATTGTACTAAGCCCAAACTATCGCATGTACCTACAAATACTGCCCAGAACAAAAATGCAATCCGGCGGATAAATGGTAAATGCTCTAGTAAAACTAAGGTTTCATTATGGACTAAGTTAATAAAGGCAATTTCATTAAAGTTATTTCGCTGGTCTTCGTCAAAACGTTGTGCTGGATAATGATCTACAGCAACGTTAGGATCGTAAATTATCTTCCAACCAGCCCGCTTTAATGCCAGGGTGAATGCCATTTCAAAGTGTACCTGCGCTCCAGTACCACGCATCCGCTCGTCAAAGCGCAGTTGTCCAATCGCTTGGGTACGAAAACTCATGTTCACGCCCTTGAGAATATCGACTTCGCGGGGTTCTCCCACTCCCAGGTGATGGTTGCCAATGACTCGCCCAAACCACTGCAACTGTCCCACTACTGGGCGGGATTCGTCTTCTAATTTGCTGCCGTGGTATATCCAATCACGCCCTCCCAGTCCGCCGAGGTGACGATCGCAGGTAAAGTAAGCCGCAATCCGCTCTAACCAATCCGGGTGGGGTGCGGCATCATCATCAGTAATGGAAACAATATCGCCCTCCACTGCTGCCAGTCCGGCGTTGAGAGCTGCTACTACCCCCGGTTGTGTCACTTTCACGGTATGCAGTGGCAAGTTGTGCGCTGTGTATTGGGCAAGAAATTGCCAAGTTTCTGCATCCGTATCGCGGACAACCACTATCACCTGATCGACTGGTTTAGTTTGCTCCTGTAGCGCCAAAAGGCAGCGTGAGAGGTCTTGTGGACGGCGATAAGTCGGTATAAGAACGGTGTTCCGCATTCTTTATTAACTCCTCGAATAAATCCACATAAGTTTGTGCCATAGTAGTCCAGCTATGTTGTTCTGCCACAGAACGAGCAGCTTGACTCATTTGCTGCATAAGCATATCTACACTAACCAAGGACATCATCGCCACAGCCAAAGCATCGATATCATTTGAGTCGGTTAAGACGATGCCACATTCTGGTGTCACCAACTCTGCACCCCCGGTAGCTGTGGCAGTAATTACTGGTAGTCCTGAAGAAAGTGCTTCTAACAATACGAGGCTACAAGCTTCATATCGGGAAGGAAAAATAAATAAATCTACTGACCGCATAATTTCGGGGATATCACGGCGAAATCCGACAAAATGCACGCGATCGCTTAACCCCAAGGATGCCGCTAGTTCTGGGAAGGGACTACCTTCGATATGACCTACTACCGCCAGATGTAAATCGGGAACTTTCACCAAGGCGTGTAGTACTGTATCTAAATTCTTTCTGGGTGTGCGGATGTCTCCAGCAAACAGGGCTAGGGTGACATTCTCCGGTAAACCTAATTTTTGGCGATCGCTTTCACCAGGAGTAAACTCTTCTAAGTCAACGCCATTAACAATTACCCGAATCCGAGAACGCGGTACACCAATGTTGACTAATTCTTGGGCTACCTTTTCGGATACAGCCACAACAACCTGCGCTTTTTGGAAAGCTTGTTTTTCCCAACGGGCATTAAAAGCCGTAAATAACCACTGGTAGAAACCATATAAATCGCGGCGGTTACGAGAAATATGGACAGGCGATCGCAACCATGAACTGTGGACAAAATGTACAGCATTTACATCAGCCGCAGCCAGATTAATTGCTCCATTGACTTTAACTAAATCAATGTCAGAGCGATGTTTACGCAACCAATCTGCACTTTTGTGGGCAAAGATGAAATTACGTAAAAATTCTGTAGGATAGCCTTTGACTGGAATTTTAATCCAATTAACTTGGTTATTGTCTTCTAGTTCTGGTGCAACTTCACTAGCTAATAATGTCAA
This sequence comes from Nostoc punctiforme NIES-2108, assembly GCA_003326195.1. Classification (GTDB taxonomy): domain Bacteria; phylum Cyanobacteriota; class Cyanobacteriia; order Cyanobacteriales; family Nostocaceae; genus Nostoc; species Nostoc punctiforme_A. The sequence continues at coordinate 88,726 of LXQE01000154.1, read as the reverse complement.
GTAATGACCACGACGAATTGCTTCCTTAGCAACCTCATAGTTTACCCGTCCTTGACCATCACCTTTTTTGATTTTATGAGTAACAATACAAAGTTTCATACACTATTTCCTTAAGGATAAGAGCTTCACACAGAGACGCTAATAAAAAGTTTAAATAATCTTCTTCTCTTCTCTTTGCGCTCTTTGCGTACTTTGCGGTTCGTAAAAAAAACTAGAACCACAACTCAGAGGATGTTTTAAAAGTTTTATTCTCGGTAACACAACGTTCTAGATCCCCCTAAATCCCCCTTATAAAGGGGGACTTTGATTCTGGTTCCCTCCTTTTTAAGAGGGGCTAGGGGGGATCGGTTAGTGCCTAAAATCACAGCCAACCACTTTTCAGACAACCTCTCAGAGATATTGATATATTATTTCGATATTCCTATTAACTTACTTGCTAGAAATTGCGGCGTAAAACTAAGACTAAGTGCTGCCATAGTTCGCACATTAAATTTTTGTTGATTCAGCGCTTGCCAAAAATAAGGGCGTGCTGCAGCTATCTGTTCGCTTCGTAGCAAACCAATTCCCAAAGTAGTATTAGCTTCTAACCATTTCTGTTGAAAATGAGTTCTAAATTCCTGTAACCGAGGATCTTCCATAAATACTTGATAGCAAAACATTTCGCTTTTCGCTTTGCGAATTTTTGCTTGTACATCTCGACTACCACTGAGCATAGTATCAGTTTGTTCATGGGCGCGATATCGCGTCAATCTTTCTGGACAATAGTAAGCGCCATAACCAGATATACAGAATAGATAGGTTAAATATAAATCCCACATCCCAGCAACTTCTGAGGGAATACTATACCAATCCACCAAATTATTGCGAATCACGCAAGATGCAGCAGTAGGTATACTTTTATCTACTAACCCAATTTTGGAAAAAGGTTGATAAATTCCTTTTGCTAGTTTGTCTCGCTTGTAAGCGCGTGTATTTTCTTCGGTACCAGCATAATTAATTATGCCATTAGCATCTATAATATATTGGTCACAAAAAGCGAGAATTAAATCAGAATTTGCTTCTAGTGGTGGTACAAGCTTTGCTAAAAAGTCTTCATTCCAAATATCATCGTCATGGAGACTAGCAACATATTTACCTTGTGCCATATTGAAACCATACTGCTGATTAGCTAGCATCCCCACATTTTGCGGATGCTGCCAAAATTTGATGCGTGAATCACCAAAAGATGCGACAATTGCTTGGGGATTTTCTGAACTGCAATTATCAGAAATAATAATTTCAATATTTTGATAAGTTTGTTTTATTGCACTTGCGATCGCTTGCTTGAGATAGTCTGGTCGATTATAGGTGGGGATAACAACGCTGACTAAAGGTTGTTGACATTCTTGATGTAATGACATATTCTTCTCACTTTATATTTTCTAAGTAAAAGATGCACTATTTAATTCAACTTATTTAGCTGGAGAGATACTATATACTTTGTTGGCTTGGGAAGAGAATTCAGCTATTGTTTTTGTATAAATTGCTCGGAGATTATTTACATGAGCAGCCATTGTAAATTCCTTCATCAATAAAGTATGACCTTGCTCACCCATGTATCGGCTTTTTTGATAATCTCTAGACAATTCATTAATAGCATCAGCCAGCTTTTGGATATTATTGCTTGGAACAAGAATACCCGTTTCTCCATCTCGTAAATGTTCTGGAATTCCCCCGACTGCACTACCAATTACAGGTCGACAACGAGAGTATGCCTCCAGAGTTACAAGACCAGCAGGTTCAGGCCAAACGCTGGGAAAGATGACTGCAAAACACTGTTGATAAAGTTTATCTAATTTATCCGAATCGCACCAACCATGCCAAGTAATTCGCTTATTCAATCCGAGTGTGCTTGCTAACTTTTCTAATCGCGATCGTTCCCAACCTTCACCTGCAATATCAAGTTGAATTTTCGGGTCTGTATGTATTAAGGTTTTCAGTAACCATTCCAGACCTTTATCAGAAACAATTCGTCCAGCAAATAAAATTCGATGATTTTGATGTACTTCCAAGCTTAGGGGTGAACTTGCTGTTTCTGGTATAGAAATTCCACAATGTAGCGTTATAACTTGTTCTGGGGATACACCGTTTTGAATTAACTCTTGCCGCACATATTCGCTATTAGCAATGAAGGTAATTTTTAGCCTTTTCAAGACATCTAAAAACTGATGAGTGGTTTGAAGTTCTCTAATAGTTCTTAAAGGTCTACGGCTACCACATTTATCGACTAATTTACCCCAGGTACATCCTAAGTAAGAGAAGTTGCGATCGCAGATTGTCCGTTGCTCTGCTAAATACTTTGTGCCGCTAGGACAGTAGAATGAGTGATTATGAACGCTGAAGATAGCAGGACATTCGCCTGTAAGCTGCAATAGCAAATCTGGACTGTGGATGTGCAGCAGTTTGAACTGTCTTTGATCGATATTTTTAAGTGATTTTATCACGCGATCGCTAACATCAGGTGGTCGATGTTCAAACAGAGAAGCTAAATAAGTTTCAACACCTCCGCTCCCACCGACACCAAAGCTTGAGCATTGATAAATTAGGTCTTTGTCAAAGATTTTCTGGGACATATTTTCTATGATTTTTAAGTATATAGGGCTAATTCTAATAACTTATTTATAGAGGTAATAAGTGGTTAAAATCCTATTTAGGACTTACGCACAGGTAACGGAAAACGAACCACAGAGGGCGCAGAGGTCACAGAGAAATGAGAGTTTGAGAGGGTTTTTGCGTAAGTCCTATTATTGTTCTACGATTTTGCAAAATTACTGATACATATTTAGGGGTTTACGGCTGTAGACATGTACAGCCGATGAATATGTTGTAATTACTTTGGTACTTGGATGTTGTTTCTAATCTGGCTGCCTTATTTCATACTGCATTTGATGATATTTCCAAAGCTTACCTTTTTGCTCCAACAGTTCTTGATACTTACCTTGCTCTACTATCCGTCCCTGTTCTAAAACTACAACTTTATCTGCTTTAGAAATAGTAGAAAGACGGTGAGCGATCGCAATTACTGTTTTACCAACAGATAGCTTTTCTAATGAATCTTGAATTAAGCGTTCAGATAGTGAATCTAAGGCGCTAGTTGCTTCATCTAAAATCAAAATTTCTGGGTTCCGCAGTAAAGCTCGTGCAATAGCAATTCGCTGTCTTTGTCCTCCAGATAACCTGACACCCCGATCTCCTAATTGGGTATCAAAACCTTCGGGCATTTCTAAAATAAATTCTAGTGCATTCGCTAGTTTAGCGGCTTCTTGAATTTCCTCATTCGTCGCTTCTGGAGTGCCGTAAGAAATATTCTGCCAAACATTAGTATTGAAGATAAAGGTATCCTGACTAACGACAGCTATTTTGCGGCGTAGAGAGTTAATTTCAAATTGTCGGATATCGATTTCATCAATGAAAAGATATCCATCTGTAGCATTATAAAATCGGGGAATCAAATCAGCAAGGGTTGTTTTACCAGCGCCAGACGATCCGACTAATGCTGTCATCTTTCCCTTTTCAATCGTCAAGGTAATATTCTGCAATACTAGATTTTCATCATCATAACCAAAATCCACAGATACTAAATCTATTGACCTATTTAATCCCTTAAACTCAACTCTGCCATTTTTAAAGTAATATTTTTCATCACTTGTCAACAGATTTTTAATATTGTCTGCTGAACCATGTAAAGTGCTAAGATATGCTCTCGTGCCATTAATATCTTGAACAAATGGGATAAAGCGAAAGAGTACAAAGAAAAAGGTTAGCAAAGAAGCAACTTGTAGCGTTCCATTAGTGACAAGACTAGTGAATGCCAAAATAATCATTCCGATCAATACCGTAGTCGCTACTCCTTCGGCGATTGGCTTCACAAGTGTCCAGGTAAATACAACCTTTGTTGTACTACTTATTACTTTATCGCTAGCTTTATAGTAACGCTGACGCTCAAATTCTTGAGTACCACAGGAATGGACAGTGCGAATACCATTAATAAATTCTATGGCTGTTGATGTAAAATTAGCATTAGCAGTTGTCATGCCAAAACTCGATTCTCTGACTCTAGCATTCAGATTTGACAACCCCACGCCTAAAAGTGTAAATAGTAATGCTGATATTACCGTCAATTGCCATGATATCAAAAACATCGATATTAAGTAGACAAAGGTAGTTAGTCCTCTAGTTACTAAAAAAGCTCCGCCACTAAAACCTTGTCTGATTCTTTCAATCTCGGTGGTAATTGTGTTAATTAGTTCACCAGAACGAGTTTGACTAAAGTAACTTAGCGATAATGATTGTAACTGTTCAAAAATTTGCTTGCGTAAGCGATCGGCAAGATGTAGTTGAGATAATTCAGTATAGACTTGAGAAAAATAATTGAAGGTGGCACGTAACCAAGTACTCAATAGAATCAGCAAAGATACGCGATATAAACGATTAATTGCTGAGGTCTTAGCTCCCAAAATCCAAAGATCAAACCATTCTATTCCTGTTTGGACGGGTTGAGCGTTGGGGCTAGTTAAGCTTTGCAAGAAGGAAAGTAAAAAACCAATACTTACACCTTCAAAGGTTGCCGCCAAAATTGAGAAAAACAGAGCTAAAATTGCAATTTTACGAAAGTGTTTAAATTCTCGCAATATCAAATAATTGTCCTGCCAAAAGCTGCTAGCTTTAAGCAGATTACTGAGTGGTTGAGGAAGCTGGAAATTCATGGATTTTATCATAATAGTTTGGCAAGGTAGATAGACCTCTATAAATCGATACAGAGTTCAGAATGAGCAACAAAACCCTGATGTAAAGATGCGATTTATCGCGTTTGGAAAACTAATTATCTAGAACCGGATGTTACAGAAATAATTTTTTTGAGCCTCAGTGCGATAAATGAAATCATCAATTACCGCACCGATAAATTACAGAGTTTGGCTATCCAGGTGTAACAAATGAGACTGTGCCTCTACTTCCCAGGAAGCTGTAATTTCTGGTAATTTATTTAGCTGTACTGCATCTTCCAAAGTCCAACAACGAGATCCGGTTAAACTCATGTCACCCCGTAGCACGTTAAATAACTGTGGCAGATTGTCGAGATTGTATTTACCCATCCAACGCCCTAGCGATGTGTTATTGTTGGTGCAAAAGCTCATCGCTTGAAAGAGTTTACCGCGTTCTCCAACACGCCATTCATGACAAAAAAGTGACCCTGGCGAGTAAACTTGCATTAATACAATCAATCCCAACATGACTGGACTTACTAATAGCAGCAATACGAAAGCAGCAATCCAATCAATTACTCGCTGCAATTGTCTGAAGGGTTGGTTAGGAAGTTTTTTGCCAGCGGGTATGCTTAGAAATATTGGTTTTTGAGCTGCTTCACATGCATCTGCCCAAAATTTGAGCAAAGTCTCACCCAATTTTGGATCTATACTGACCAAACTTACTGGAGAATGTTGTAAGCATTCTACTAGCGATCGCTTATTATCTAATGAAGCCAGATATGGTTGTTTCACTCCTCCAAGCGGCTTCACCAACAGCTTACCCCGCCGCCACAGGAGTGTGCAGTACCCACGATTATCTTGCTGTGACTGGGTTACATCATATAAAATCTCTAGAGTTGGAATTATTGAAGTTGTCATAATGTCTTTGGGTTTATACAGGAGTGAATTACTGAGGCGTTATCAAAGGCTATTAATGCCAAAGACCCAAATCCGAATCTTGTTGTAAGTCCAAAAAGTTGCAGAGAATTGAGGGCAAAAATATGCTATAGTATTTGCCACTTAGCCAAGCACATATCGCGCAGAATTCTGCTGGTGTAGAGATGTACAAATTAGACAGATACTAATTACATAGGTAGCAATCACCGCTACTATTAACATTCATGGGCAAATCTTGATTTTCCGGAAACTACTGACAGTAGAGAAGTGTAGAGGGAAATTACCCATGAATCTATATCTACGTTTAATTACGCTAAGGTGTTCATTGTCTCGATAGATTTGAAAAACCAGTCTGCTCTTGTCTTCTAGCCTTTATGAAGGTGCTTTAATCTCTAGAATATAAGACTCTGTAGAAATAGCGATCGCTCAAATAACTTCTTTATTTATTCTTTAAAGAGTCAGTGATTTCTCTGAAAAATCATAAAGATAGCATAAATATACTGAAATTTTCCTGATAGCAACAAAATTCAATTTGGTTCATTCAAAACGTAGAGGCAATTCATGAATCATTGCTGTCAATTTAAGCTAAAAGCCAGTCTAAAACCAGCTTTTAGCAGATTGCCTCGTTCCCAGTCTCAGACTGGGAATGCCCCTCCTTGAGGCTCCGCCTCTTTTACTCACGGCAGCAGCCCAATGAACCAATACGCTTGGGTTAAGCATTTTTTTCTCTTCTCTCTGTTTCCTCTGCGCCTCTGCGGTTCGTTACGCAAAATCCCCGACTTCTTAGAGAAGTCGGGGATTTATCATCTAGCCGTACTAGCTACTTTTCTACAGCCTGACGTAGAGCCAATTGCTGTTGTTTGATATTAGGTACGTAATTACTACTAGAGTTTGATACCCCATTAGCTACAACCCCAATCAGATTTAACTTACTCAGCATAGCTGTCGCTTGATTAAGCTGACTTCGTGTCACAATACCAATGCTTGCCACCATAATCACACTACGACAAGATGATGCAGTAAGCATCGCATCCACCAAACCGAGAACTGGGGGCGCATCTATCAGAACCAAATCATAGTTTTCCTCAAATGCTGCCATTAATTGCATCATCCGCGGAGAACTCAACAGATTAGCTGGATCGGTAGGTTTGGGGCCAGCAGTCAAAATATCGATGTAGGCGGAGCCTGAGTATTGAAGACTAATTTGGTTGGGTAGAGTTGTATCACTCGCCAATAAAGTTGAAAGTCCCTGCTCATTAGGAAGATTCAGTTGATGGTGCAAACTGGGATCGCGTAAGTTGGCATCAATCAGCAGTACTCTTTTATGCAAACGAGCAGCACTCATTGCCAAACCCAACGCCAAAGCTGATTTACCCTCATCGGCTAAAGCTGAGGTAATCATCAAAGATTTTAAATTAGTAACAGTATTTAAAAGTTCGATGTTTTTGTAAATCAGATCCAGCGATTCCCAACGCGGTGGAGATTGCAATACCTGAATCGTCCAGGGGGCGAGAACTTCTGGCTTGCCAAAAGGCAACTTGATCATTGATTCTCTGGGTTTAGCTGGTGGTAACTTGGGAGTTGTCCCCAACAACGGCATAGCCATTTGCTTCTCTAACTCAGCAGTAGTGTGAACTGCATCATCAGCCGATTCGCGAATAAAGGCAGCAATTCCTCCTAACATTAAGCCAACCACAGCACCTAACAGCAAATTCTGTTGGAGATTGGGGCCTAATTGTGCGCCTTTTTGGGGATCTTCCACCACTTCCCAATTAAATCCACCCTTGGAAAGTTCTTGCCGTAATTGTTGTTCTGCTCTTAAAAGCTGCTCTAATCTTTCACGACTAAATTGCAACTGCGGTAGCATCCGATTGTAATAAGCCAACAGAGGCGGGAAGCGTTTGATTTCCAAACGTAGCTCGTTTTCTTTCTGAGCCAAAGTTTGATCGCGAGCAGTTAAAGCAACTATAGTTGTCTGCGTTTCTACTAACTGACCAGCAAGGCTGAGATCGATTTGGCCCAGCTGTCCTTTTTCGAGAAGAGAGTCTCCAGAAGTGAATGCACCGGCAGATTTTCCGCCTAAAGTTCTTCCTACCTCTTGTTGCAATAATTCCTTCTGACCCTGAAGCTGTTCTTTCAGCTTTTGCACGCTCGGAGTTTGATCTGTAAAGCGTAAGCGTTCTTGTGCTAGTGCCAATTCGCTTTTTTGGATTTCGTTTAGTAAGCCTTGATAGCGAGTAGACTGACTCAAACGAGAAGCAACTAGAGCATTTTGRGGAGAACGGTTAAGTTGTTCTTCYAAAGATTTTTGGCGTGCTAAAGCTTCCCCATACTGAGCGCGAGTTGTCTGTCTTTCTTGGGAAAGATTGTTCAAAGCTGTTTCAATCGCTTTGGCTTGTGACTCTGGATCGATTAAGTTCTGATTTCTACGAAATCTTTGTAAATTTGTCTCAGATGCGTTTACTTCTTCACTGGCTTTACTTAACTGTTCCCTGATGATTTGCAGACCTTTTTGTAAACGCGAACTTTGTTGTTGTTTGTTATATTCCAGATAAACTTGTCGAATTGCATCTAGAACTTTTTGGGTCTTTTCAGGATCTCCAGCGGTATATTCAACTTGAAAGATTTTAGTAGCGACATTATCTTCTTTGCTCCTAATTTGAGTTAAGACCAAAGAAGCTTTAATTTCAGCTGAAGTTATATCTGGATAATTAGACTGAAGTTTATCAACTGCTTTCTGGATGAGTCCCGAACCTTGCATCAAGTTAAGCTGAGTGGCAGTATCTATAACCACGTTAGAGTCAGTAAACTGATTGTCTACCCCAGCACCACCTTCCGTTTTACCTTGATAGTTAGGTTCTACTAGCAGTTGCATAGAACTTTTATAAGTAGGCTTTGTTTTTACAGTTACTATGCTGGCAATCGCAATAGAACTAATTAATACTGCTAAGAACCAAGGAAATCGCCTCACAAATACGGCAAACATTTGCCCGTAACTTGGTTCACTTTCAGAAGCTGGAGCTAGATGAGGATTTAGACTAGTTTGAACCACTTTTATATCCTTGTCTTCAAGACTTACGCTAAGAGATTCTCCGAAAAATACCTATTTTTTTACGAACCGCCAATGAGGAGAGAGCAAATAAATAGGTAATCTGATAGTGGAAAGAGATTCAGAAATCAAATGAATAATTGCTGCACACCACAAGCTTGATTAATAATTTGCTCAACCTTGCCAAAGAATGCATTTTCTGAAAAGTTTGCTACAGCATGATTACGGATGCGATCGTAATCCCAAGAAATGCCGTTGGCTTCTAGTAATGCAGTTTGGAGAGATTCGGGTGTTTGTCTTTTGAAAAAGACTCCTGTTTCACCTGGTATTTGAGTATCTAATACTCCACCTGCTCCATAAGCGATGACTGGTGTGCCGCTAGCATTAGCCTCTACTGGAACTAACCCGTAATCTTCTAAGGCTGCGACAATAATAGACTTGGCTTTGGAAAACAAGTCTTTGCGGGTTCTATCACTTACGTGTCCCAAGAACACAATATTTTGTAATGCTTTGGATTTTAACCGTGCTAGTTCTGGCCCGTCACCAGATATTAATAGCCGCCACCCCAACCAATTAAAAGCTTCGACTATTATATCAAGTCGCTTATAACTGATCATCCGGGCGGAGGCCAGATAATATTCATCTTTTATATCTGAAAAAACAAATTTACTAGTATCAATTGGATAGTTCACCATCATTGCCTTTTTGCCATAAATCTTTTCAATCCGGCGGGCAACAACACTAGAATTAGCAATGTAAAGGTCAGGCTCCTGTGCATATTTCAGGTCTACCTTTCTCATGACTTGAAATACTTGTTCGATTAAAGGAGCAAAATATCTATAGTCCCCGTACTCTCTTAAATAAGTTGCTGTATCCCATAAGAAACGGGTAACGTTATGGCAAAAACAAATGTGGTGGGCATTGGGATTTTTTCGCACTGCTTTGGCGAAGCTGGTGCTACTACTAATAATTAAATCGTAGTCTTGCAGATCCAAGGCACGAAAGGCAGGAAAATATAAAGGAGCCATCGACCTAAAATATTTTGCTGCACCAGGAATCTTTTGCAAGAAGGTTGTATTAACTATGCGATCGCCTAGATCGATAGTTTTTTGGGGATCGTACAAAGATGTGAAAATATCTGCTTCGGGATAGCGCTTACAAAGCAGTTCAAACACACGCTCTGCCCCACCTCGCTGGGTTAAATAATCATGGACGAGAGCAATTTTCATGAAATTTGACCTAAAGTTTCGATCGAGTTTGTTGAAACGCTCCCCAGCAAGTTACTATCAACAACTTTAGTGTCCCGCAGTATAGCTTTCTATCCTCTTGATGAAATTCTGGCGACAAATACGTTAGTAGGGGTCTCGGAGATCCCCCCAACCCCCCTTAAAAAGGGGGGCCTTTTCTTCTTTTTACCCCCTTTTTAAGGGGGTCGCCGCAGGCGGGGGGATCTTATCCGAAACGTATTAGGGGCGTACAGCTGTACACCCCTACAGCCAATTCATTTGTGGCAAATGTTTTGAGAACCGATATTATCCAACTGCTACTAAGATTTTTTCTGGAGCGAAATAGGCATTTTGCTCAGTTCGTAGTTGGTCGCAAAGTCTGCCTTCAGGTAATTCTACATCCTCATAAGTGAGGACTCGATCTTTAGAAATATCTCGTTTGAGGCGGCACCCTTCAGCTAAACCCATTGGTAGAAGATTTTGCTGTTGGACGATATCGGAATTTTCACATTGTCCGTAGGTCATGTAGTAGCCAATGCCATCTAAGGTTTCTCCTGCTTTCAGGTCGATTTTGGCGGTGGTGACAACATCTACTARCGGGCCTGCTAGYGGAGACATWACRGCATCACCAAATAAAACAGCACGCGCTACGGACARGGGAACTTCAAAATGACAGAGGTGATAAGGAGTATAGAAGCTGTAAAGWGGGCCTTCGCCTAATTTRTATAAGTTGAGATAGTGSYGTTGCTTGGGGTCGTCGTGAGTGGCAAATACATATACGCCTGGGCCTGGTTTKGCTCCAACTACATAATCGACAATACCGCCTAGTTCTTTGAGTTGTTCAACATCATATAACTGGGTCATTTCATCGACATGACCGCTGAAGTCATATCCCAACATTCCCCGTTTGGCGACTTTCATGCCTGTGGCATTGGCAACGATCGCTTGCTCGAAGGAAATTTTGCTTCCGTCGGCAAAGCTAGCCACCATGTGGGGCTTTTGACCCCAACGTTTAGCAAATCCTTCCTGGGTGGTGGGATTGCGATAGGGGTCTTGGAGTCCTTTAATGTTACCGCACAATAAGGGAGTTAAACCAATGCTTTTTACAAAGCGATAAAGGTTCATTTGTACCCCTGGCTGATCGCCATCACAAGCGCTGAGAATCACACCTGCTTTGTCAGCATACACTTTCAGGATGGGGCCAATGGTGCCGTCGAGTTCGGCATTCATCATAATCACATGTTTGCGGTGGGCGATCGCTTCCATAACGATCCCAGCGCCAAATTCCACTGCACCCGTGACTTCGATTAATGCATCGATGCCCTCAGCCCGACACAGTAACTTAGCGTCCTCTGTGACCGCATACTTACCGTTAGCGATCGCATCTTCTAATTCGCTGACAGTTGCAACAACTTGAATATCTTCAATTCCTGCTTCCGAATAAGCTTGTTTAGCTGCACCAATCTGACGATTAGAAATAGCAACTAACTCCATTCCTGGCACTGAATTGACAATTTGGTTGGCAATTCCTCGACCCATAAAACCAGCACCGATCATTCCCACCTTGATAGGATTTCCTGCTGCTGCACGGGCTTGTAAGGCGCGATCGATAATAATCATGAACTAAACTCCTTTTTGGAACTGTTTGTTGTGTTACAAATTCTCGATAATTTTGCACTTAATAATTTTTACAGCTAAACATTAAGTACATTTTCATGGAAATTATCATTAATGACAGCTACTAACTGGTTGTTTGCTAGATGCTATAACAGCAGTCTGTTTTCCGGCTATGATTTTTGATAATTTGCTCCACAGCATTTCTGTAGGCTTAGGCAAACTTTTCTTATTGATTTGCTCTTGCATATTCCCTCCCCTGCCTCTATAGCGAGCGATGGTATATTTTTTAGAAGTACCTTACCTAATGCAGAGGAGCCAGTGTGTTGTACGAAAAACACCTGGCAAAGAGAAATAGTCTATACGCCAACAGTCATCATTCTCAACAAAGGCCAATTTAAATCTTTCTCGGAGATTTCAGTCACATCTAGAGGCCAATCAATGTTAAAGAATGGATCGTCATAGCGTAAACCTCTTTCATATCCTGGGGTGTAAAATTCACCCACTTGATATACAACTTCAGTCTCATCGGTGAGCGCTTGATAGCCATGAGCAAACATTTCTGGAACATATAAAGCACGGCGATTTTCTGGGGTTAGCTCTACACCAATATGTGATAAAAAGCTAGGAGATTCAGGACGCATATCAATAATTACGTCGTAGATTGCGCCTTTCGTACAGCGAATTAATTTTGTTTCTGCTGCTGGCAGAACTTGATAGTGCATTCCCCGGATAGTACCTTTTTTGTAATTAAAAGACAGGTTACATTGGGCAACTGTTGGCTTTAATCCGTGTGCTTCAAATTCTTGAGCGCAGAAAGACCGAGCGAAAAAACCACGGTGGTCTGGCTTTTCTTCTAAATCAATGATGAATGCGTCTTTGAGTGCAGTTGGAGTGAAGAGCATGAATGAATAACCTCGATAGGAATATTGACGACAACAAAACTTGGCAAATTTAAAAACTTAACTTGTTATAAATCTCATCAAGAATAGTTTTGAGCAGATTTTTCTATTAACAAGTAGTTTGCTTTAATTGAACTATATGGCGCTATTACTGACTGATTCAGTTAACTTTGGTTGAGGAAAAGTATTGTCTCGATATTGAGTACAAACTTCTGGGCGATCGGGAGAAGTAGAAGTATAGCAGGAGAATAGAGTTAGCCTATCTTCTGTGCGTGATGTACCGTGATGTATGGCTTTTTTGGGATCGACAATAATGACTGTTCCTGCTAATCCTGTACAAGATTTCCAAGCTTCTTTCGGGATAATTTCATTTAGTTCTTCATCGGTGATGCCTAAATGACCAGATTGCCAAAGCTTGTAGTAAGTACGGTAATAGTTTAATCTAAATAAAGAGGTTAAAGAGGCTGGTATATATTCAAATGGCCCGTGCTTTTCTTCAACATCATTTAAGTAAATAATGATTTTGATCATGCGGCGGTCTTCTGCATCTTTATGCCATAGTTGTGTACCAAACTGACTTTTATTAGGAAAATCCTTGCGGAGATGTACACCATGAAAAACGATTGGCAGACCAATGTAGTTTTCAATGATGTTTAGGAGCCTTTTTTCGCTTCCCCAAGTAGCAAATTCATGTAAATATGTAACTGTGTAAACTTGGGGAAATTTTTCATTTGAATCGTCATGATTGCCAGATTCCATTTGGGACGAATAACCATAAGCTGCCTTGAGCAATTCTGCTGTTGAATCGAATCCCAATTCAGCAAGTGTGGTAATATGAATACCATCACGTTTAAGGTCATCAAGAATTTTGCGATCGCCTGCTTCCAGTACAGGCAAATTAGCAGCATGTTTCCAAAGTGCTAATCTGTAAACTAATTCAGATCCCAGTGAAGATATTTTGCGTTTAATCTTGAGCAGCATTGCATGACTACCTTTAATAGACTATCGGCCATTTTCTATTTGTTGCCTTAACTCTGCTCTGGGATAAGTATCATCCCAGTATTGTGTACAGAGTTCTGGTCTTTCAGGAGGGTTGGCGGTATAACAAAAGAATAGTGTTGAGCGTTCTTCTGTACGGACTGTGCCGTGATGCAAAGCATTTTTCGTATCTACAAGAATGACTGTACCTGCTGGGCCTGGGCAGGATTTCCAGGCTGATTTGGGGATGACCGGTTTTACTTCTTCATCGTCAATGCCCATATAACCTGACTTCCAAAGTTTGTAGAAAAGCCGAATATAATTCCAACTAAACAAGGAAGTTAAAGAGCGGGGAATGTATTCAAAAGGCCCAGTTTTTTCTTCTACATCATTCAAGTAAATAAAGATTTTGATAATGCGACGGTCTTCGGCATCGCTATGCCATAGTAGCGTGCCAAACTGATGTTTGCTAGGGAAATCTTTACGTAAATGTACACCGTGAAAAGCAATAGGCAGACCAATATAGTTTTCGATGAGATTGAGAAGTCTTTTCTCCATTGCCCAGGCATAAAATTCTGGTAAACCTGTAACTGTGTAAATTTGTGGCAACTTTTCATCTAGATGGTCGTTGTTGGGATTTTCCATCTGAGACAATTGCTGGTAAGCAGCTTTGAGCAGTTCGCAGCTAGAAGTTAACCCTAAATCTGCTAGGGTTGTGACATAAACACCGTCTTTTTTGAGAGCCTTCAGGATGTTGCGATCGCGCCCTTCCAATGCTGGCAGATTTCTGCTATGCTTCCAACGAGCTACATAATATTCAAAGTCAGCAGATAATGTAGATAATTTGCGTTTAATTAGATTAAACATGTGGTAAACTCTTTCTAATTTCAATGTCGATTTATCAGTAATTTAGTAGCTTATGGCTTATAGCTCCGTATTTCTTGAGCAGGTATTTCATTTGATTCTGCTAAACTAAATTCTTTAGAAATCATCACGTCAAAAGCACATAAACCGACTAAAGCCAAAAATGGGACTACTGTCTGAATGGCAGACATAGGCCATCTTCTTAAAGCACCTAAGAAAACTTTTAAGTTGACTTCTTTACCGTTTTGCAAAAGCATCCGCCGACAAAACTGCTTAGAATATCCACTCTGCTCCAATTTCAAAATTACTTCGGGTATATGTTTGTATTGCATTAAAAGTGCAGATTTTGGTTCTTTCTGCCAATAACTCACACCCACAACACATTCCAAATAAGTCTCTTTCGTGACAATTACACGACCATTAGAAGCACAATAACCGGCTAAATACGCTAAAGATATCCAGTTATTCTCAGCATCTTGCCAATTTTGTAGAGCGCGTTTCACTAAATCAGTGCGGTAGATTGTCGCAGTCAGAAAAATGACTGCACCGACACTTTTTGAGAAACAATGCTCAAATATAGCTTTACCATCACCATCACCATCTTCACTATCTATATCAAACCAGCGATTACCAACAATTGTTGGTGGATGAACTGGTTCACCAGTAATTTGGTTCCGACCGGAAAAGTTGAGAAACAATAATGATAAATCTTCATATCGCTTAAGTTTGCTAATCACATAAGCAATAGCTCTATCTTGAATTGGGTCATCATCACCAATCGTCCAAACATATTTTGTTGTAGTAGAATTTAGGCAATACATAATATTTTTGACAACGCCTAAATTCTGAGGATTTTTATTTGATTTAAATGGGATACTGTTAAGTATTATTTGCCATTTTTTAATTACATCCTGAGTATTGTCTGTTGAATAATTATCAGAAACTAATATTTCACAATCATCTTCAAAACCTTTGATAGCTTGAGCTAGCCATGCTAACTGTTTATCCAGTAATTCAGCACGATTATAAGTCGGTATAGCAATGGTCAGTAATTTCTGCATAGTAAAAAATAGTAGTTAAGAAATTGAGATATGAATGGTTACAGGTTAGTTTCTAGCTCTTTGGGTGGAAAAAGAATTGCCCAAGCTGATATGCTTAACAAACGTAGGTAAGGAATAAATATCTTGATTGTCAATAAAGGCCAACGTTTTAAAGCACCTAATAGGATTTTCAAGTCAGTTTTTTGATGGAAATTCTGCCAAATCATTTTCTGACAAAATTTATGGGGATATCCTACCTTTAGTAGCTTTATATAAACTTCAGGTATGTACGCATATCGCATTTTAAAGTTCCATGTTGGGTCGAGATCCAAAAGACTAGCGCCCATAGTACATTCTAAATAAGTGTCTTTAGTGACGATGACACTTCCATGAGCAGCACAAAATGCAGTCCAATATGCTTGAGATGCCCAATTATTAGTAGCAGACGGCCATTTTTGTAAAGCGCGTTGCACTAGATTTGTGCGATAAATTGCTGCTGATATAAAAAGTACACCACCAAAATTTTCATTCAGATAACTTTGAAATACAGTTTTACCATCAACTCTTAATTCGTCGTTATCACTATTTAACCAGCGTTCGACAACAAGTTGACCTGTTTGTTTTTGACGACCAGAGAAGTTTAAAAACATTAGTGCTAAATCTGAATGTTTTTTTAGTGTTGTTAACACATAATTTAGGGTTCTCTCTTGAATTGGATCGTCATCACCAATTGTCCAAACATATTTACTATTTGGGGCTTTTAAGCAACAAGCAATATTACCCATTACCCCAATATTTTCCCTATTTCTATTTGATCTAAATGTTACATTACCAAGAATTATCTGCCACTTTTTAATAACTTCTTGGGTATTATCTGTAGAACAATTATCAGAAATAAAGATTTCACAGTCAGACTCAAACCCTTTAATAGATTTGGCTAACCAAGTAAGTTGTTTATCTAAAATCTGGGCACGATTGAATGTAGGAATTGCGATAGTCAGCAATTTATTCATCTTCTGCTTTAGTCTTCAAGAGAAATTTAAGAGCTTAGGCTTTGTTTCTTTGGCTTTTTCTCAAAATGTAGCGATGCAGTCCAGCGGCAATTTCTTTAGCTTTCAGATGGCTAACTCGTTTACTAATGCTGAGATGAGCACCATAAAATTTAACTCGCTGATTGCAAATAATTTGATGGATGGAATAAGCCCGAATCAACGCTATTTGATTCGGAAGCTTAGATTCTTTGTCCGTTGCGGCTAGGCGACTTTAGCTACTTTTTATTCCAGAAAAAATCTTTGTCAATTTGTTCTGTGCGAATTAGATACTCTAGCTGTTTTAAGCGAGTAAATCCTCTAAACAAGAAAGTATCTTCAGCCATGTGTATTTGACTGAATAAATCAAATAGCTGCTGGGCACCAAGTCGGGCATTCCAATCACATTTAAATCCGGGTAGGATTGTGTTGATTTTCTCGAAGGATACGCGATAGCTGCGGTTATCTGCGCCGTTGTCACCAAAGGACAATTTACAATCTGGGAAAACATCAGCAATAATTTCCGCGATTTCTTTAACGCGATAGTTATTTGCTGTATCTCCCACGTTGAAGATTTGGTTATGTACAATGTCTCGTGGTGCTTCTAAGGCGCAAACTATTGCTTTGCAAATATCCAATGCGTGGACTAATGGCCGCCAAGGTGTGCCATCACTAATCATTTTGATTTCTTTGCTAGTCCATGCCAACCCTGCTAAGTTGTTTAAAACAATATCGAAGCGCATTCTGGGAGAAGCACCAAAAGCTGTCGCATTCCGCATAAAGGTGGGAGAGAAGTCATCGTCAGCGAGTGGTCTGACATCTCTTTCTACGAGAGTTTTGCATTCTGCGTAGGCTGTTTGGGGATTCACTGGGGATTCTTCTGTGACATCACCTGCGGTAGCAACACCGTAGACACTACACGAAGACATATATACGAAGCGACGCACACCCATAGCCTTAGCCAGGCTAGCTAGACGAACTGAACCTACATGATTAATTTCGTAGGTAATATTTGGTGCCAATTGTCCGGCTGGGTCGTTGGAGAGTTCCGCCATGTGAACTATGGCTTCAATACCTTCCAAATCATCAGGGGTGATGTTGCGGATATCTTTATTCAGAGTTTTGGGTGTGACTCCACTAGGGTTGTACAGCCAACCAACTTTATAGAAGCCGGTATCTAGACCAATAACTTCATGTCCTCGTTCGATTAACAGAGGCGGTAATAACGAACCTAGATAGCCTTCTGTTCCAGTTACTAATATTTTCATTGTGGTTAATTCCTTTGTATTGTGTTGATGAGTTAAATTCTTCGTTTAGCATGGACGCACAGATGTACGCCCTAGAGTGTGTTGCATCTAGAAGGAAACCGCTATATTTTTCGTTTGTATGCAATAACTTGACCTCTCCAAACCTCTCTACTTTTAGGAGAGAGGCTTTGAATCTTACCCCTTTTCTTGAGGTTGGAGGTCATTGGACTCAACCTAGAAGCGCTATATATAAAGTCATTACATAGTTTGCCGACTAACCCATTGGGTAGAAGCACTCTATAGCGGTTCTGAATTGATGCACGACACTTTTTTGTTTGTTGTAGGATGGGTATCTTACTCGTCCCTTATATTTCGAGGCAGGCAAAGAAAGATGCCCACTATACAAGATTCATCCCTTACGTCAGCAGTCCCGGAAATAACAACTATGATATCTATGCAGTGACTACACTCTCTAGATGCGAAAGTTGGGGAATTTCTGCCACAAGCGCTTTGCCGATTTCTAGAGAAGATGTAGCAGCAGGAGAAGGAGCATTGCAAACATGAATGGAGTTTTGACCAGAAACAATCAAAAAGTCGTCTACAAGCTTGCCATCATTCATTAAGGCTTGAGCGCGAACTCCTGCATGGGTGGGAACTAAGTCTTCTGCTTGGACTTCAGGAATTAGTTTTTGCAAACTTCTGGTAAAGGCTGCTTTGCTAAAAGAACGAATGATTTCTTGAATGCCTTCATCAGCGTGTTTAGCTGCTAACTTCCAGAAACCGGGATAGGTGATGACTTCCAGAAAATCTCGTAAGTCAAAGTCGGTTTTTTTGTAGCCTTCGCGTTTGAGGGATAAAACTGCGTTTGGCCCTGCATGGACGCTACCATCAATCATCCGGGTAAAGTGGACACCCAGGAAGGGGAAATCTGGATTGGGAACTGGGTAGATTAGTGTTTTGACTAGATAGCGTTTTTCTGGGGTGAGTTCGTAGTATTCTCCCCGGAATGGCACAATTTTGGCTTGGGGTTCAACTTGCCCTAGTTTGGCGGTGCGATCGCTATGCAATCCAGTACAATTAATTACAAAGCGGGTTTCAAAGTTACCTTTGTTTGTTTGCAGTACCTGATTTTTACCACTTGGAGAGATTTTCAGGACTTTTGTATTCAGGTGTAAATCTCCACCCTGCTGTTGAATTAGCTGGGCATATTTCAAACAAACTTGCTTGTAATTAACAATACCAGTTGAAGATACCCGAATTCCACCTACACATCTTACGTGAGGTTCAATTTCCTTAATTTCTTCGGGGCTGATTCTCTGGACTTCTATGCCATTGTCTAAGCCGCGTTGGTAGAGATTTTCTAAGCGTGGTAGCTCTTGTTCTTCAGTTGCAACAATTACCTTACCACAAACTTCATGGTCAATTCCATGCTCTTGGCAGAATTCTACCATTGAACGAGAACCATCACGACAAAATTTAGCTTTGAAACTCCCTGGCTTGTAGTAAATACCAGAATGAATTACCCCGCTATTATTGCCAGTTTGGTGAAATGCCCATTGACTCTCTTTTTCTAGTACTAAAATCCGGGCATTGGGATAGCGCTTTCCTAAAGCCAACGCTGTCGAGAGTCCAACTATTCCCCCACCTATAATCGCAAAATCATACATTAGTATTATCGCACTTCAAATTACAGTAAATTCATAAAGTCATTGGGCATGGGGCATTGGGCATGGGGCATTGGGCATTGGGCATTGGTTATTCTCCTCTGCTCCCCCTGCTCCCCCAACTCTCCTTACCATACCTTCCAAGGAGCTTGGTTGTTTTTCCACAGCCCTTCGAGATAGTTTTTATCACGTAAAGTATCCATCGGTTGCCAAAAGCCATCATGTCTGAAAGCAGATAGCTGTTCCATATCAGCTAGCTTTTCTAATGGTTCTTGCTCCCACACTGTAGAGTCATCAGCAATTAAGTTGATTACTTCTGGTTCTAAGACAAAATAGCCGCCATTAATCCAAGCTCCATCACCTTCAGGTTTTTCCCGAAAGCTGGTGATTTTGGTTTGCTCATATCCTAAAGAAATAGCACCAAAACGTCCGGCTGGTTGAACGGCTGTGAGTGTTCCTAAGCTACTTTGTTCTTTATGAAATTTAACTAGCTCAGTGATATTAATATTACTGACACCATCGCCATAAGTAAAGCAAAAAGTCTCGTTACCAAGATGTTCACTGATTCGCTTTAAGCGGCCGCCTGTCATTGTATTATCACCCGTATTTACTAAGGTGACACGCCAGGGTTCTGCATAACCAGAATGCACGTTCATCTGGTTAAAGCGCATGTCAAAGGTAACATCTGACATGTGTAAGAAGTAGTTAGCAAAATACTCTTTAATGATGTAACCTTTATAACCGCAACAAATGATGAAATCATTAATGCCGTGGGCAGAATATGTTTTCATTATGTGCCAGAGAATTGGCTTACCACCAATCTCAACCATCGGCTTGGGTCTAACACTGGTTTCTTCACTGAGGCGTGTACCAAGACCTCCAGCCAAAATCACCGCTTTCATGCAATTACCTCGGAGATTTGTAGGGATATGATTATTTGACTTTTCGAGATGAAGAGGATGCACTTAAAGGGAGAGAAATGTATTTCTGATTTCTGTTTCTCCGTCAATAATCTAACTGTAATTTCCGATGAAATTATAAAGGAAAGATAAATTAAAATCTTTTCTATATAAAAGCTCTATGAATATCTATAAATATAGAAATAAATTACTCAAGCAAATAAAAATATCACCTATAAAATAACTAGGGTTAGCTGGCGCTAACCCTAGTCAGGCTTGATTTTTTCAATCAAAACCAACAATATGCTAGTAACAAAACTTACTTGTTTCTAGTTAGTTTTTTCCATGTTACTTGAGCCTTGGAATAAAGGGTCACATTTGTTTTCAATGACTACACACATATTACTGAGTGCTTGTTGATAATTATCCATGTCATCTTGCTCAAGAAATATTTTGGCAGATGCCTGTATATCTTCGACAGCTTTTGTTTGGTTTTTGTTAGCTTCACTACCGCCATATTGTGCCAGTTCATAGCGAACCATACCTCGTTTGAGATATGCTTTTGCTAGTTTAGGGCTTAGAGTTAATGCTTGGTTAAAGTCAGCGATCGCTTGATTATATTCTTGCTGATAATTGCTGCTATATTGAGCGATTTGATAATAAACAACACCCCGCTGGAAGTAAGCTTCGGCTTTGGAGACATTAAGTTGTATGGCTTGAGTAAAATCTGCGATCGCTTTTTTGTAAGCTTGTTGAGATTCACCGCTGTATTTAGCCATTTGGGCGCGGACAATCCCCCGTCTGACATAAGCTTCAATTTCATTATTATCCAAACCGATGGCTCGATTATAGTCTGCGATCGCTAGATTATATTCTCGATCGGGATCGTTACTATATTCGGCGAGCATATAGCGAGCATTGCCCCGATTTACCAGAGCTTTGGTTTGATTGGGATTGATTTTCAGAGCTTGGCTATAATCTGTAACTGCGCCTTCATAGTCTTTCAGGTTATAGCGGGCATTGCCACGATTTACAATTGCTCTAGCGTGTGTAGGTTCTTGTTCAATTGCTTGGCTGAAATTGACAATTGCTTTTTCATAGTCCCGCTCTTTGTAAGCAATATAACCTTGCTGATAAGAATCAGCGAAGCTGAGTTTATTATTTGGCTGGGAAGATTTGATTGTTTGTTGGGTGTAAGCATTTTGGGAAACCAACGGCTGAGTAAATTTAATCATTACGTCTGCATATCCCAATAAACCAAAACCCAGCAAACAACAAATAATCGGGTACAACTTTGACTTTTTGGAAGGTTTATATGAACCGCTGGGAGTCATTATTGGCTGCCAGTAATTAGCTAGCTGCGGTGACATGGCTCGCTGGGGAAAATGCGGTGTCTGATTGTAGCGTTTTCTCGCTTTGATTCGCGGTTGGAGATGTTCTCTAGCTTCTATAGCCCGATGTGATGGGAAGGGGTCGCGTCCACCTAGTCGCACGGTACGTTCGCACCACGGACAGCTACGCATGTGGTTGTTGTAGCGATGCTGGGGATTTGTCGTGCAGGTAATCAGGGACTCTTCGGCTTCAGCGATGGCTGAGAGCCAAGTCTGGGCACTGGGGCGTAGTTGTGGGTTGTTATGACCCTCTTCAAAACAACGGACAAATAATTCCTGTAAACTGGGATGGAGAATTTCCCAAGGGGGGGCGATGGGCGTCGGCAAGTAGGGTACGTAACGTTTTTCGCTGTAAGTGAAATGACCTGATGCAATGCGTGCTTCGTAAGGTGGTGGCTCAATCGCACCTTGAAAAATCCCCGAAAATGGGTGGGTGCCTTCCATTAAGAGTTGAAATACTAGCACCCCTAACCCAAATAAATCGTGAGAGATTTCGCGATCGTGCTGGGCAAAAGTTTTATTTTGTAGTTCTGGTGGAGTAAACTCTGGTTTACCTACTGGACAGCGATAAACAACATTGCTGTTTGGGTCGGTTACTTGGAAAGAGTCTGTGTCTATCAAAGTCACCAGTGCTGTATCACTGACGAGGATATTAGACTCGTTCACATCACCAATGCAATATCCACTAGCGTGCAAAGCGGCAAAAGCTGCCGCCAAGTTACGAGCCGTGCGGAGCAGGTACTGATAGTTGAATAGGGGGCAATGTTGCCGACGGGTTCTGGGGTTGTAAAAGTCGATGATTGGACGCATCCCCTGAATCCGTGGCATCAAAAAGCCCAGGATGCTATTTTTGCCATCTGCCGCCCGTAATAAATCCTCTGGCCAAGCGATAGAGATATGCCCTAAACTCGCCGTAGGGTTTTCTGGCGGGTTAGCAAGCATTGCCTGGAGTTTTTCAGCATGGGCAGTGGTTGGCTTGTGGTAAATCTTCGCCACCAATTCGTTATCGGATGGCACAGCATAAACACAAGCTTCACCGCCACGTCCCAAACTGACATTGAGACTGAGGATTTCTTTTCTGGGGGAACAACGTAGTACCTGCATAATGAAATTACCGCTAACGGAAGTTATTGTAAGATGTGAAACCTGTAAATCGATTGCTCATGAGTCGTTGAATGCGGCTATAATGAGTGTTAAATCATCATCAGTGCGTTGCGTAATCCGCTCTGAGCGTAAAAATTTTACCAATTGCTCCTTCGCTTCTGTCTTATCCTCGGTATTGGCGACAAATTCAAACAGCGGAAAAAAGAACGGTTTGTGAGGTTCGCCAACAACCATATTCAAAGCCAGCATTTGTAATCCGTCGGTGATAATACCAACGTTTACTATGTCTGTGCGCCATAATCTCATCTGTGCTGTATCTAAGGCATGAGGCGAAGTTAAAAAAGTGGTTTCGTTGATGTATTCACCACTGTCAGGCATAGTCAGTGCCAGCAGGTTGCCCAGACGATCTTTTGCCACTGCCAAACCGTCACCTATCTGAACTACAGCTACAACTTCTGGTGTGGCAACCAGCATAATTAAGGTAGTTGCTAAATCTTGAGGCTGTTTGTCACAAGTAGCCGCCTCATCCTCTACAGCTTTTTTGGCAGCTAATATGGCATCATTTAAGAGCGATCGCACCAATGTATCATCAGTCAAACTTTTTCGGGTCAGCCCTTTGGTAGAAATGTTTTCTATTGCTGTCTCCACAGCAACCATCGCTCCCACTTTCCCAAGACTAGCAGAACCCGCGCCATCTGCTGCGGCCGCCACTAAAACATTATCTGACAATATCTGCCAGTGATGAGCATCCTGACATAATTGATTGTTTTTTAAGTGACTTGTACCACATACAGATGCAGCCACAATCCGCCATTGAGCAATCTGTTTTGATATGTTCATAAATTTTTTCAAGCAGCTTGATGTTTACACAGCTAGCTGCAATTTTTAATTAAACAGTCCCCCAACCAATCGGCGGTAGTGCTACCTGTTCGTCTACTTGGGAATGAGAAACAGCCGACATACTAGTTGACAGCCAGACAAACATCTCGATAAAATTTAATCCTTTAAGCTTTAAGGGAGTACGTACAGTTATTTGATTTAAACGCGTCATATTCGCATTTTCTACACCAACTGTAAAGAATGCTACCCGCTTGTTAGCCTCGTCTCCCTGTAGACGCTGGGATGCTTGCTCTACCACTTGCTCTAACTCACCTTGCGGTTCTCCATCGGTAATCATAAATACCCAAGGACGATAGTAAGCAATCCCGTTGGCACGATACTGAGATTTCCGCTCTTGAATTATGTCCAAAGCTTTATGAATTCCCGCACCCATTGTAGTTAAGCCTTGGGCTGTCAAAATCGGCGGATTGAATTGATCGGCAGTCACAAAGTCTTGTACTACATTGATATTACTATCAAAGGTGACGATCGCCACTTCCACCCGTCTCGCGGCTAAGGAATTTTTGACTAATTCATCCTTCAAACTCAGTAAACCCTGATTTAAAGCCTCAATTGCCTCTCCTTGCATCGACCCAGATGTGTCTAATAAAAGTACACAAGGACAACGTGGTTCTGGGTTCTCAGCAAATTCTACTACTTCATCAAGTCTTAATGTATCATGCATAACTTTTTGTGTTATGTTAAAGTCCAAAGCTTTATTTCCCTTTGCTCAGAGTATATAGTTCCAATCGCCGAGGCGACTACAGAATATAGTATCTATTGGTAGATGCTCTAATCTTTATTAAACAAATTATTTTCATAAAGTTCTCTATATATTTAAGATGAACTTGAGCACAGCTTAGTTTAGCAAAAAAGAGTTTATCAAAACCCAGCATTACCTGTTGTAATGTATCTACCAAAAAGTTATATCCATTAAACCTACAGTACAATAAATACGTAAACTTTTTTAGATAAGTTTTTAAAGATTTTATGTAGAAGAATCGTTTCTTTAAGGAAAAGTAATTAACCATAATTAAGCTTGTTAACTCTAGAAGTATACCAGTGTAACTATGTGAAGTTGGAATCAAATTTGCATCTAGAAGTGAGTGGGCATAAATAAACGTCATTATTAAGGTCTTCACTCAAAAGTTGTTAGTAGTTAGTAAAACCCAGAATTAACCAACATCTACTGATAATCTAGCTATGATAGATGCTTACTTTTATTCATACCTACTTGCTTTTTGAGTCAGATTAAGTAAAATGTGCTAAATGTAACAAATTACTTAGAAACCTTACAATTTTTAATATATGTACATATTTTCAAATAAATAATTTGTGGGTAGAAAAATATTACAAAGAAGAGAATACTTTATAGATCATATTTTCAATCTACAAATGTTCGGTTGTTGATTCCGCAAAAAACTTGAAAAATATGAATAAGTCAGGTACATTCACCAAACTACGTCCTCTAAGTTTGTTAAGACAATTATCCAATTGTTCCGACAGTACTTGTTTACAAGTATTGAGTAACTCCGTTTCTTGGTCGATTTACTTAGAACAGGGCAAAATAACTTACGCTACCCATTCCGTGGAACCATTTGATCGATTAGAACGCCATTTGCGCCGCCTCAGCCAGCAAATTCCACTCCTTACTAATGAGGTTCGCATTCAAGTACGGCTGATGTTTGAACCTGACTCACACAGTAAATTAATCCAAGATGACAGTAATTCGAGAAGCCACCCTGCTGAGTATCAGGCTATATCCTGGCTTGTTAGTCAACAACATCTACATTCTACACAAGCAGCAGTGCTGGTTCAAGAATTAGTTAAAGAGGTCATTGAATCATTTTTGCTCATCAAAGAAGGTACTTATGAATTAACAGAATCAATTGAGATAATGCCAAAAATTTGCAGGCTAGGTGTAGAAAAAATTCTAGAGTATTGCCAAGTTAGATTACAGAATTGGCAGGCTTTTACACCAAAAATTTCTTCTCAATATCAACGGCCATATCTGTTGATTAACAGTAAGTTTGATGACCAAGATTTACCAAAATTACAGCCAGATTTAATTAACTGGATGAAGGGTTTTAGCCTGTGTCATCTGGCTGTAATTTTGAATCAAGATGAAATTCAACTAGCTCGCAATTTATACCCTTACATCCTTAAGGGTGCGATTATCCTCCATGAACCCGATCCACCATTTGATAAATTACCAAAGATTTTTGAGGAGCAATCGCTTTTCTCAAAATTGATTTTAGGGTTAGTTGACACCAAACAAGAACTAAGTAGCACTGTCAATTCTTACCCAAATATTCCTGAAGAGAAAATAGTTCCTGTTCAGCAATTACCACAGATTTCTACTCCTTCAAAAGAAAACTTTCAGGAACCAACAATATCAAATAGCATAAATTCTGCTTCCCAAAGAGTAACGGCTGCTACGGTAACAGTACAAAAAGTCCACAAAATCGTTTCTGTAGATGATAGCCCTACAATTCTTAAAGAAATTAGTTATTTCTTAGAAAATGAAAATTTTTCTGTAGTGACTATTAACGATCCAGTGAAAGCCGTTTTGTCAATTATAAGGCACAAACCGGATTTAATTTTGTTGGATTTAAACATGCTAGGAATTGATGGCTATGAGTTGTGCCGGATTATACGAAATAATTCCCTGTTTCAAAATACTCCTATTATCTTTGTCACTGGGAATAAAGGAATTGTAGACAAAGTAAAAGCCAAATTAGTCGGGGCATCTGGATATCTGACTAAACCGTTTACTCGCGCCGAACTACTGAAAATAGTTTTTATGCATTTGACTTAAATTAACTACTCCAATGAGTTTTTACTGCACATTACTTTGTGCGATAATCTACACATGATTACTAATCTCGAAATTGACGAAAACTTAATTAAGGAAGCTCTCGAACTTGGTAGTCATCCAACTAAGGATGCCGTTGTAGAAGAGGCATTACGAGAGTATGTCCAACGTCGAAAACAACTGAAAATTCTGGAGCTATTTGGCACGATTGAATACGACGATGATTATGACTACAAGCTACAGCGCCGGAGTCGATGAAAGTCATTGTTGATACTTCAGTCTGGTCTTTAGCTCTCAGACGCAATTATAAAGTTGATGAATCACCCTATGTTGCAGTGTTGCAAGAATTAATCAGTGCTTCAATGCTAGGTCTAGGCTAT
Source organism: Nostoc punctiforme NIES-2108 (assembly GCA_003326195.1). Classification (GTDB taxonomy): domain Bacteria; phylum Cyanobacteriota; class Cyanobacteriia; order Cyanobacteriales; family Nostocaceae; genus Nostoc; species Nostoc punctiforme_A. Next base: position 61,965 of record LXQE01000154.1, on the reverse strand, counting down.
TTACCCTGCACTCAAGTTAGAGAGATTTTAATCTCAGGTGATGTCTACGACGGGCTACGCCTACGCACCTTATAACCTAACAGATAATAATTCGCCCAAAGTCTTGTACAATCTTGGTAATTGCTCATCGCAAAAAGCTGGGCTTGTTGAGAACAGAGAAAAAATAATGTCCCTTTTACATAATGTAATAATTGCTCAAATATGGACTAATAATGCTAGAAAGTAAAACTAGAGTGAATCTTCAAGATACATTAAGCAAGGAATTCTTAGAAAAGCGCTGTTGAAGTTTTTGAAATTAGAAAAAAGCTTGTGTATTTAGATTGCTGGTTTTATGGGATTTTAGCTCAAGCGTGAGAAACCAAATGGCTCTCACTCGTAATGGTTATGCAAGAAGCGATGTCTACGACGGGCTGCGCCTACATACACAAGTTAGCTAATTGCGTTTTGTGTTTTAAAACTTCACTCTAGCAGAAAACAAAATAATTTATTAAGTCTACTTTCTGGCTCAACTAATAATAAAATTCTCAATTATGGAGTATAAAAAATGAAAAGTGTAGTGAGCGCAGCAGTTATATTAACATTGATTGGTGGAGTAAATTCCCTTCCTAGCTATGGAATCTTATCAAATATCAAGCCTTCAAGCATAGAAGTTAAATCAATTGCTCAAGGTAATCATCAACAATTGATGGCTAGAGTTGGAACTGCTTTAAATACTCCATTTTATCTTAAATATGGAAGGACAGTTTACCTACCCACTGAAAATATTGAAATCAAATTTTCACAAGTTATCCAGGATTCTCGGTGTCCAAGTAATGTAACTTGTATTTGGCAAGGGCAAGTTATTATTGGCTTAGACATCATAAAAAATGGTCAGCAAGTTTCAACATTAACGCTAACCCTGATACCAGGTCGTGATGCTTTACCAATTCAATTTTTAGATAAGTATTCGGTGAGATTAATAGAGGTTTCCCCGTACCCAAATAGCAAAAAGGCGATCGCGCTCAAAGACTACATTGTTAAAATTGTTGTTAGTAAACCGTAGATGACCAACCTTTGACACGCTTTTGTCTGAAACAAAACACCCGGGTTTCTCACTTGTGAGAAACCCGGGCGTATGTAGTTTAATGTCAAAATCAACCAAATAAAAATAATGTCTTACTTCCTTGCGTAGATACATTCTCAGTATTTACTTAATTTTTACATTGCGAGTCTAACGTAGTAGGATTGTTCAAGTGAAAGGGTACGCCTTGGGCGATGAGTAGCCATCGATCGCTAGCAGGCACCCTAAAATAAGAGCAAAAGACGATTCCTAAAACAAGCACACTCCATGCGTATTTCTCTAAATTGGCTGCGCGAACTAGTAGAGATAAAACTTAGTCCAGAAGAATTAGCCGAAACCCTGACAATGGCTGGGTTTGAGGTTGAAGAGATTGAAGACCGCCGCACTTGGGCAAATGGCGTGGTGATTGGGAAAGTGCTTGAGCGTCAACCCCATCCCAACGCCGATAAATTGAGTGTTTGCCAAGTGGATATCGGTACAGGTGAAACTTTAAATATTGTCTGTGGCGCTGCCAATGTGAAGGCAGATATCTATGTCCCAGTGGCAACTACGGGTACTTACTTACCCAAAATTGATTTAAAAATCAAACCTGCAAAACTACGTGGTGTCCCATCTCAGGGCATGATTTGTTCTTTAAAGGAACTCGGTTTGCCTACCGATGTAGACGGAATTCATATTTTTACCCAGGAAAATTTACCATTGGGTAGTGATGTCCGGGCATTGTTGGGTTTAGATGATGTAATTTTAGACCTTACCGCAACTGCCAATCGCGCTGATGCTCTAAGTATGGTAGGTGTAGCCAGAGAAGTAGCCGCTTTAACTGGTGGAAAATTGAGCATTCCTGAACCTGGTGAAGTATCTATTCCCAAAAATGCCGGAAATTTAGCTTTAAAAATCGCCGATACCCAAGCTTGTCCTGCATACATCGGTACGGTAATTGAACAGGTGAAAATTGCTCCATCTCCCGAATGGCTGCAACAGCGTTTGCGGGCGGCTGGTGTACGTCCCATTAGTAATGTTGTGGACATTACTAATTACGTTTTGTTGGAATGGGGACAACCACTACACGCTTTTGATGGCGATCGCCTAAAATCTGTTGCAAGTAGCGAAAATTTAAGCATCGGCGTTCGCTTCGTCAATAATGGAGAATCCCTCAAAACCCTAGATGGGCAAACTCGCACCCTAGCATCCCAAAATTTGTTAATTACCGCTAACGACAAACCCGTTGCACTGGCGGGAGTTATGGGTGGGGAAGAAACGGAAGTCCATGAAGGGACTCAAAGCCTAGTTTTAGAAGCGGCTTTATTTGATTCCGTGGCAATTCGCCGTTCTTCGCGCAGTGTTGGGTTAAGAAGTGAGGCTTCTGGCAGATACGAACGGGGAGTTAATCGGGCTGAGTTGGAAATAGCTAATCGCCGCGCCTTATCCTTAATTAGCGAATTAGCGAGTGGAATTATTGTCCAGCAAGAAATTGCCGACACCCGCCCCGATCCGTCTACCTGGAGTCGTTCTATCGCCCTGCGTTTAGACCGAGTTAATCAGATATTGGGGCCCATCGATTTAGAAGAAGACACAGGCGAACTGCAAAAACAAGATGTTGAGCGCATCCTGACTGCATTGGGGTGTCAATTGACTCCTTCAGGAGAAGATAGCAGCCATCAACCTACGTGGTCAGTTTCCGTCCCACCTTATCGTTACCGCGACTTAGAGCGAGAAATTGATTTAATTGAAGAAATCGCCCGTCTCTATGGCTACAACAAATTCTGCGATACTTTACCAGAAAAAGCGGAAGCTGGTTATCTACCTTTAGATCAAGAACTAATTCGCAAATTACGAGCTTTCCTGCGGGCTGAAGGATTGACAGAATTAATCCACTATTCTTTAGTCAAACCAGGAGAAGACAGAAATATAGTCCTGTCCAACCCCTTATTTGTCGAATATTCAGCGCTGCGAACCGATTTGATCTCTGGGTTAATTGATGCCTTTCAATACAATTTAGAGCAGGGTAATGGTGCGCTGAACGGTTTTGAAATCGGGCAGATTTTCTGGCAAGAAGAAGACGGTTTGCAAGAAACAGAAGCTCTGGCGGGAATTATGGGAGGCGATCGCACCCTTGGCAAATGGTCAAAAAGTGGACGCGAAGAACCCATCACCTGGTTTGAAGCCAAAGGCATTTTAGAAAGTGTATTTCGGCAACTGAGCTTGCAAATCGAATTTCAACCCGATCGCCGCGACGAGCGCTTACATCCAGGACGCACCGCTTCTCTGTGGATTCGGGGTAACAGACTGGGGATTTTTGGGCAACTCCATCCCCAATTGCGGCGAGAAAAAGGTTTACCAGATTCCGTTTACGTTTTCCAGTTGGATCTAGATGTGCTTTTAGATTCGCTAGAACAAGATGAAGTCCTCGTCCCCACATTCCAGCCTTATTCTACCTATCCAGCTAGCGATCGCGACATCGCCTTTTTCGCACCAGTGAAAATCTCAGTTGTCGAAATTGAAAAAGTAATTACCAAAGCTGGTAAAGAGTTGCTCGATTCGGTGGAATTATTTGATGAATATCGGGGTGAAAACGTCCCCGAAGGACAGCGAAGTTTAGCATTCCGCTTAATTTATCGGGCTAGCGATCGCACTCTGACTGAGGCTGAAGTTGAACCAGTACACAATAAAGTCCGCGAAGCCTTGGTGGAAAAATTCGGCGTGAATTTGAGAAGTTAGTCATTTGTCATTTGTCATTTGTCATTTGCTAGGAGTGAGAAATTAATAATTACTCACTCCCCGATGCACTGGCTGCAAAATCTAAAATCCAAAATCCAAAATCTAAAATCCAAAATCCAAAATAGTCTTAGCTATGCCTAAATATGTACTCTGGGGAACTTACTGCGAAGAAGTTATTGAAAAACGCGCCCCCTATCGTCAAGCTCATTTAGACGGATTAGCAAAACAGAAAGAATCCGGTGTGCTGATTACCATCGGCCCCACCAAGGATGTTACAAAAGTTTTTGGGATTTACGAAGCCGAAGACGAAGCCACTGTGCGCCAGTTAATTGAAAACGATCCTTACTGGGAAAATGGCATCTGGACTGAATATTCAGTCAAAGAGTGGATTCAGGCTTTTTGAAGAAGAATTCAGAAGTCAGAATTTAGGAGCAAAGCCGGAGACGCTCCGCCGAGGCCTCAAAATCAATCAATGGGGGATTCAGACCCACACTTCGACCCTTCTCTACGACACGCTACGCGAACGATGCAGCCTCTTCTCTTCTTAAGCTGCGCTAGCCGCCACTCGTATAGAATTCATGCTGAATTCTGTTTTGTTTGGAGACTAGCTTTCACAGATATTTAACCACGCCTAAGTCTTGATTCTCCGGCGGGGCAAAGTATTTAATCGGGTAATCAGCTTAACCTTTGTCATAAACGACTCCCATATTTTTCAAATAAATCATTTAAAGCTTCTGCCAGCAATGCTTGACTACTTCGGTCTTTGTCAAGTGCAAATTTCTCCTGCTTTTATACAATGCTAAAGATTACGTAAAGGTTAAAGAAAGCACAATTTTTCCTTTAAGATCAATTAAAATTGTAGTTATTGAGACAGGTTTATCCTAGTGATAATACTTAAAAATGAATTACAAGTACGCAATAGTTTTGGGAATCGTGGTATTCTCCAGTTTTCAAGCGGAAGCAAAAGCCGCTTCTACTTCTATGCTGGGAACGGCGAATAACTTCGGGGTCTTGGCTGCCTCGACGGTAACTAATACCGGCCCTTCCCTGATCACGGAATCTCTGGGTGTCAGCACAGGTTCTTCAGCCACTGGCTTTTCTCCAGGGAGCGTCACCGGAACAATATTCACATCTGATACAGTTGCGGCTCAGGCTCAGGCGGATAACGCAACTGCGTACAATTTTTTAGCAGGCTTGAGTAGCAATGTGGACTTGACAGGTAAGGATCTGGGTGGACTCACGCTCACACCTGGCGTCTATTCTTTTAGCTCATCGGCTCAGTTGACCGGAAAACTCACACTCAACAATCAAGGAGACCCCAATGCACTCTTCGTTTTCCAGATAGGGAGTACGCTCACGACCGCAAGCAACTCGTCTATTGTCACGACCAACGGTGACGTTCCCAATGTGTTTTTTCAGGTCGGCAGCTCCGCGACTCTTGGTACTGGGACTCAGTTCTTGGGAAATATTCTAGCGCTCACGAGCATCACCCTGACTACTGGCGCAAACATTAAGTGTGGTAGAGCCTTGGCGCAAAATGGTATCGTGACGATGGATACCAACAAGGTCTCCAGCGCCTGCGATACAAAGCCACAGAAAGTAGCAGTGGTTCCAGAACTAGCAGTGATTCCAGAACCTGACTCATTACTTGGTGTTCTCGGCTCCGGGATAGTGGGTCTGTTATTCGCCTTCAGGAAAAGATTTAGAATATCTTAAACTCTCACGAATGCCCCACTTCCCACTTATGAAAATTTGGCAGGTTGATTTTTATCGTCGTCTCTCACAAGATGCGTCTGGACAAATTTTATGGGAGTTGTTGATTTGTGACGCAACTCGTAGCTTTAAGTATGAAGCCACCTGTCTCCAGTCAGCAGCAAATTCTAATTGGGTTGCGACTCAACTTGAGCTAGCTGCTGGTGAAAAATTGCCAGATGTAATTCAGGTGTTTCGTCCTCAGTCTCTAAGTTTAATTGAGGCAGCTGGACGCAATTTAAGTATTAATGTCGAACCTACCCGCCACACCTTGGCGTTAAAGCAGTGGTTACAAGAAAAGCAATATCCCTCAACGCTGGATAAACCACCCCCAGCACCATTACCAGAAAACCTCTGGGGAGAACAATGGCGTTTTGCGACTCTAGCTGCTAGTGATGTAGAAACGAGATTTAGCGATCGCCCCATTCCCATTTTGCACATCCCAGAACATCTCAAACCAATCAATTTGGGTTTAGCATCAACAGTTCCTGTTCCTGGTGTAATAATTTATGGTGGACGGCAATCAATGCGCCTAGCACGGTGGTTGCAGCAAGCCCGTGCCGTCAGCTTGAACTACATTTCTGGCGCACCGGATGGCTTGATATTAGAAGCTAGCTTGGTAGATAGATGGATTGTTGCCACATTTGAAGATCCAGAAGTTACAACAGCAGCCCAAGCATTTGAACAACGCAAAAAGCATTGCCGAGGATTGCATTTTTTGTTAGTTCAACCCGATGATTCTGGTATGACTTATAGCGGCTTTTGGTTATTGCAGACAGAAGATTGATATTAATTGCCAAAAATATTTGTTTGCTTAATTTTTATAGCTAAATAAATCGACTAAAGTGGTGTCTGACTACAAGGGAATATGTGTCTACGCTTTACTGTAATTTGCCTATATAAGCCAGGTATATAAGTTTCGCAAATTATTAGTATGATCATAAAGTCATACTAAATAGTAATACTAAAAATTAATTTATAGATGCTCAAAGTCACAATTAGCTTAGAAAAAGACATTCTGCTGTAGATCAGTATGCACAGGGAAACCGTAGTGCATACATCAATACACTGCTAGCAGAACACCGCCGCCGAATTTTAGCAGCAGAAATGATTACTGCACAAATGCAGGATGTTAAAGATGCAGAGTATCAAGCTGAAATTGCTGCTTGGGACGGCGTTGCAGGAGATGGCATAAATGCCAGGGAGTAATTTAAATTATCGGCGAAGAGAAATACCTTGGGTGAATCTCGATCCAACAGTGGATAGAGATAAAATTGAAGCGAAAGTGAGGCGAAGGTGATGAAAAAATTAAACTATTTCTTCCTGCTTTTGACTTAAATACATCGCAATTCCTTTCTCGTAGTAAGCTGCTTCATTAATAAAAATAGGATAAACAGTAGACGCTCCCTCATAGAAAATATCTTTTCCTTCAAAAGTCAGAAACATTGGATCGCCTGGATACAAAGGTTCATAATCCCTAAACTGAAGCTGGGGGTGAATCATGGCTTGAATTTCCCCGCGTAGATGTAGCCCGCCGTAGGCATCGCTTCTAGGATAATCGATAGTCTTAATATATTTATAAAGTGTAAGGTGGTTGCTTGTCTGCGGAATATTCCCCTGATTGCACCCTTCAAAATAATCTAAAACTGCATAAATAAGCTGTTCTGTTTCCTGAAATAATTTGGCGTTTAAAACATTTTGAGCTACAGCCCCAACTTCTATAACAAAACCCAATTCGCACAAAGAACGGAGAAAACCATTTTCTTTGGATTCCTGATTAATACAGACTTTCACTAAAGGATTGATAGAACTTAAATAAGCGCCTAAGCGAAGTAAGAAAGGATGCATATCACAAAAAATCAGAGTTAACCCCATATTGGCAGTTGTGCTGTGCAAATCAATAATTACATCTATAAAGGGCTGATTTTGCGGTTGCAATATCTGTTGAATTGCTTTTGCCCGCGTATCTTCATAACTTGAGAGTTGAGGATTTTGTAAGCCTTGATTAGTGAAACAACGATTTAAATCTTTTTCAATGTATCGTTTGCCTTCTTCAATAGCTTTGAGATTACCAAGTAATGCCAGAGTTTCAAAACTTGCCCTGTTAATTAAATTAGGATATTGCTGAAACTTTTTGACTAAATGTACTCCTGTTAACTCATTACCGTGGTTTCCTCCAACGATCGCAACTCGTTCAATCTGACTCATAACAACCTCATATCTAAAAAATTACCCTACGGTTATTGAGAATGGTGCAAGATACAAGATAGAAGTATAGCTGCTGCTGACTAAATCTTGTAAAAGACTGACGCGATGTCTACGACGGGCTATGACGCTCGATGACTCGCTACCGCTTCGCTATCGGCGTCGCTCCATGTTCGAGTCAAAATATGATAACTGTTAAGCTATTGATTTTGGTATATAAAGGGGAGCAAATTTATGGAGAAGGACTTTCAAGCGATGCCTGCGGCGGGCTACGCCTACGCTGAACTTTACAAAAACGCCCTCCTCAACGACGTACTCCCCTTTTGGGAAAAATATTCTCTCGATTGGCAGCAAGGCGGCTATTTCACCTGCCTCGATCGCGAAGGCAAAATTTATGATACAGACAAATTCATCTGGCTGCAAAACCGCCAAGTGTGGACTTTTTCGATGCTTTACAACCAGCTAGAAAAGCGCGAAAATTGGCTAAAAATTGCCAGCAACGGCGCTAATTTTCTCGCCCAACATGGCAGAGATAGCGATGGGAACTGGTACTTTGCCCTCACCCGTGAAGGGAAACCATTGGTTCACCCTTACAATATCTTTTCTGATTGCTTTGCGGCGATGGCATTTAGTCAATATGCACTCGCTGGCGGCGAAGAATGGGCAAAGGATGTGGCTATACAAGCTTATAACAACGTATTACGCCGCAAAGATAACCCCAAGGGCAAATATAATAAAACCTATCCCGGCACACGCCCGATGAAATCATTGGCTGTACCGATGATTTTAGCCAACCTGACTTTAGAAATGGAATGGTTGCTGCCAAAGGAAACACTAGAAAATGTCCTGGCTAAGACTGTCCGCGAAGTGATGACCGATTTTCTTGACCAAGAACGGGGACTAATGTACGAAAACGTTGCCCCTGATGGTTCCCATGTCGATTGTTTTGAGGGACGGTTGATTAACCCAGGTCACGGTATCGAAGCTATGTGGTTCATTATGGACATCGCGAGTCGGAAAAACGATACCAAAACTATTAACCAAGCCGTTGATGTGGTGTTAAACATCCTGAATTTTGCTTGGGATAACGAGTACGGCGGATTGTATTACTTTATGGATGCAGATGGTCATCCCCCACAACAATTGGAATGGGATCAAAAACTGTGGTGGGTTCACCTAGAGTCTTTGGTTGCATTAGCGATGGGCTATCGCCTGACAGGGCGTGAGGTGTGTTGGGAATGGTATCAAAAAATGCACGATTACGCCTGGTCACACTTTGCTGATGCAGAATACGGTGAGTGGTTCGGTTATCTCAATCGGCGTGGAGAAGTATTGTTGAACCTCAAAGGTGGCAAATGGAAAGGATGTTTTCACGTACCGCGTGCATTGTACCTTTGTTGGCAGCAATTTGAGGCGATCGCTACTCCTTTGCAATAGACTTATTACAAAAATTCATATTCATAACCACAACTGAAGCTGTGGTAACGACAGCTTCAGTTTTAGTAACAACAGCTTTAAGGTTACTTATAAATGCTTCATCTGTAGTAATAAACGGCTTCAGCATTGATAACTACAGCTTCAGTTTTAGTAACAACAGCTTTAAGGTTACTTATGAATGCTTCTGTTGTAGTAACGACGGCTTAAGTTATTGCGATGCCTGCGGCGGTAAACAACGCAGTCAGTTTAATCTTTGTTAGTGTACAAGTAATATTGGAAAGATGTCTCATGAATGTTGTGACACCTAAGCGATTTACCATCGCTGAATACCATCGATTGATTGAACTCGGATTTCTCACAGAGGCCAATCATATTGAATTAATTCGAGGGGAACTGATTCAAATGACAGCAAAGGGAACACCTCATACAGTTTGTAGTTCTATCCTGTGCCGTCAATTGGATCGGCTTTTAGGCGATCGAGTAGTCATCCGTGGACAAGATCCTATCACCCTTCCTAATCAAAGTGAGCCTGAGCCAGATGTTGTCATTGCAAGAGGAAGAGATGAAGATTATCTCGCTCATCATCCCTATCCTGAAGATATTTTATTAGTGATTGAAATTTCGGATAAAACTATAGATTACGATCAAACAATCAAGTTGTCATTGTATGCAGAAGCCGGAATTTATGATTACTGGATTGTAAATTTGCCCGCTCGTCAACTTGAGCGTCATAGCCAGCCATATCAGAATGCTCAAAGTAAGTTTAGCTATCTCAGTAAGCAGATTTCTTTATCGAATCAGTCAGTAGCAATTCCTGGATTTGAAGATGCATTATTAGACTTGAATCGCTTGTTTCCAGAGAGTGCTAATGAATGATTTTCGCTCGTATCCTAAAGTGAGTTAAGCTATTTATGCTTTTGCGATAGACCTTACCTAATAATCTGGGCAGGAAGCAGAAAGTATGAAATTTATACCAATTATGCTAATAGTTTTCCTGTGACTCTGCCAGAACTTGACTAGCTAACTCATGAAATTAGCGATTGGCTTGGCTTACCAATTACTAGAGAGTAAACTACAAACTAAATTCAGCTGCGCCGTCCTCATCAACTTCTGCATCCTTACCCACACCAGTAGGCTTAAATTTAGAGCCATGAATTAATTCACCAAACGCAATTCCTGGATTTTGGTGAATAATATTCAGCACACTCATAAAATCCCGCACAATTTCCCCTGGTGTCAGTAATGCTTCTGCACCCAAGCGATTAATAATTTCTTGCACAAACTCTTTCAATTCACGATTTGTCAAAGTCTGTTCATACCCAAAATTAAGTGCATGAATCTCAGCTAAACGTTGCAAAAGCATTAATATTTCTGCTTCACTCAACGGGTTCAACCGAATCACTGGCCCTAAATGTTCCTGAACATTAGCTTGGGCAACAAAACGACTTTCTTTTGTACGTCTTTGCCAAGCTTGGTCTGCAAAAAGTCCGCGTTTGGGGTCTTCTAAAAATTTAGTTGTTCCACCAACAACAATGCCAAGATGTTCTGCTTTACATTGCATGGTGTCGTTAAACATTGCGAGGAGTCGATTATAATTCTTTTCTCGTGTGACTGTAGTAGATATTTGATATAAATGTACGGCTTCATCAACTAGAATTAACAGTCCTTTATAGCCAATCTCAGCGACAAATTTCGCAAACAGTTTTATATAGTCATACCAACTATCATCATCAATAATAACGCGCACTCCTAAAGCTGCTTTCGCCTCAACTTTAGTAGTAAATTCTCCCCGCAACCAACGCATTGCTGCATTTTTTAAATTATCATCATCTAATCGATAGCCACGCCAATAAGCGATAATCACGCTACCAAAATCGAAGCCGTGAACTAAGTCTTCAATATACTGAACTACTTCCCTAATTTTTGATTCAACTTGGTCATCAAAACCATCGTCATTGGGACGCATTTGAGTTTCTTTAACCACTTCTTGTTGAATTTTATTAATCCATCCTTCTAAAATCGAAACTAAAGCACCACCATCAGGACGAGTTTTTGTAGCTAGGTGACTCATTAATTCTCGATAAGTCGCTACGCCTTCATTGTTGCTTCCAGCTAATCGACGTTCTGGCGATAAATCAGCATCAGCTACTACAAAACCTTGCTCCATAGCGCGGTTGCGAATTAGTTGTAATAAAAAACTTTTCCCAGAACCGTAGTTACCAATTATGAAGCGAAATGCTGCGACACCTTCTGTAATATCATCGAGATTTTGTAATACGCTTTTTAGTTCTTTTTCTCGACCTACTGCGATATATTCAACTCCCAATCTTGGTACTACCCCTGCACCAAGGGAATTGATTAAAGCAGTGGAGATTTTCTTCGAGATTTTGAGCTTTGCCATGTATTACACTTCACTTTATTCTAAACGCAGAAGCACGTAGTAAGTAGGTAAGGGATATCATCTTACTACTAAATCTGACGACGGCAATAACAATTTAATTTGACGAAGTATGTCTAGCCATGAGGCCTTCATACATCGCAATCATTTTTTTGACATCTGTTATATGCTCCTGATAAACTTTTGGACTTTCGGAATCAGAATTAATTATTAATTCCCCAATAGTATCATTTGCCCGTTCATTTATAGAATCGATTAATAAATTTGGCATAGTGATATTTGCTTCGGCAATTTTTTTGATAGCACTATTGGGATTATCTTGTTCAACTATAGCTTTTAATACTTGTAACTCATGCCCTGGAAGATTTTCGAGAAAATTGGTCCATTCTTCGGGGATATTTTCTGATGTCTCAAATTTCGAATTTTTAATGACATCTGAAGATTCAATTATTTCCGAAAATGGAAACAATTCAATATCATCTTCTTGGAAATTATCAGACAAAGGCTCTGGATTCAATGTTTCTACTTGTTGTAGCAATTCCCATACTTGATTTTGTAATGAGTCTCGTTCTTCTTGCAATAATGAAACTTGTCCTTGTAATTGCTGTAATTCAGCTTTTTGTTCTGCTAGTTGAGTTTGTGAAGAATTAAGAATAGCTTGGAGATTTTCTCTTTCGGTTTTCGTTGCTACCAGCAATTGATTGTTTTGGGTTGTCTCAACTTCTAGCTCTTGAATTGCAATTCGCAGTTCGTATAATTTTTCTTCTAATTGGGGTTTGAGTCTGCCTAAAAGAGTTAAATTACTTTCAACTTCTTGTTTTTCGTGTTGTAGCTCGGAAATTTGACTTTGCAATTGAGTGATTTCAGCACGAGATACATTACAATTTGACTCTAAACGGCGCTTTTCTGCTGTGAGGATAGAAAAAGCATTGTTCAATTCAGTTTGATTGTTCTGCAAATTATTAATTTCAGTTTGCAGGTTACTAATTTCTGTTTCTAATTGCTTCTTTTGTCCGGCAAATGTTCTTAATTCTCGCTGTAGACTATCTCTTTGACTACGGCTTTCTATGACTTGATTTTGCACCTGTTGTGATTCAGAATATAATAAATTATGATGTTCTTTAATTTGATTTATTTCTCTGACAACGCGAGCCTTTAATCCCTCCATCTCTTTAATTCGCTTGCGGAGAGAACCTAAAACAAACATTTCATAATTTCTGCGCCGCTTGTCTATGAATAATGCTGTTGTATGGATAGTAACGGCAGTAATTACACCTGTGAGAAAGGCTTTATTAAAATCCCAGCTTGGGACAAGGCTAAGACCAAAACTCACACTAAAGGCAACTATCACTAGTATAAATCGATTGCTGATCGTTACTGATTGCATATTGCTGGTTTTTAGCGTAGTAAAATTATCTGAATAAGTAGTCATACTAATTTATAATTTTTAATTCGTAATTCGTAATGCAAATACACATAAAATACTTAATCTAAGTGGTTATATCTGGTCAATCAAGATATTTTTCTCAATTTGGGTATCAGAATGGTAATGAAATCTCTAATTTTAGTTAATGGTGCATAACACTGTTTTGTAAGTTACAAAAAAGCGCAATCATCAATGAAACAATTTTAATGTTAAGTGTTGGATGTGTTTTTATTTGCATAAAAAAGCGTTAAATCTGCTTTTAAAAAATCAACAAACTGCCGTGCTGTACGTCCAGAACGACCATTATGACGAGTTGCCCATTGTAATGCCTGAAATTCCAAATCTTCTTGGGTAATATTAATTTCAGCTTGTGCCACTAGATGTTGTACAATTTTTAAATAAGTTTTCTGATTGGCTGGTTCAAAAGTCAAGGTTAAACCAAAGCGATCGCTAAACGAAAGCTTCTCCTGCATCGTATCCCAGGCATGGATTTCCTCGTTATCCTTGGGAGTCGGTCTATCTACAAAAAACTCCCGAATCAGGTGGCGGCGATTGGAAGTAGCGTACACAACTACATTTTGAGGTCGCGCCGTTAAATTACCTTCTAAAACTACCTTGAGGGCTTTAAAGGCATCATCATCTTCTTCAAATGAAAGGTCATCGACAAAGATAATAAATTTTTGTGATACACCCCGTAAATGTTCCACGATTTCTGGTAAGTCTTTTAAATCAGATTTTGCCACTTCCAATAAGCGGAGGCTGCGATTGCTATATTCATTTAACAAAGATTTCACTAAAGAAGATTTGCCAGAACCGCGACTACCGTAAAGTAATACATGGAGTGCCATCTCTCCTGATAATAAAAACTCTGTATTTTTCAGCAAAGCATCTTTTTGAGATTCGTAACCGACAAGCGCACTCAGTTTAACCGGGTCAGAATACCTGATACCGAGAAACTGCCCAGATTGCCAGCGTAAAGCGCGATATTCTGCAAATAAACCAGAGCCACATTGCCGATAATAAGCTGCTAACTCTTCTACAGCATCACCCCAATTATCTAACTCTTGTAGATATGTAGTAAATTTTGTCTCTACTCCTACTAATTCTTGCTCTTTATACCACACTACTGGCGAAATCGGCATGTGAGCTACGCCTTGTACCCACTCGCTCAAAGAAGCGCTGCTACACTCATATAGACTTTGCAATACTTGTAAATCATGCTGAACTGCTGTTACTAAAGCTGGGGGCAAATCTTCAAATTCTCGCACTCCCGCCAGCCTTGTAAAAGGATTCTCAGAGAAGAGAATTTGAGTAATTAAATAGTCTTCCCAGTTTTGATTTCTAGCAGCCAAAGCGTGAAAGTAACTGCCGTAGGCTTGGAGACAACCTCGTGCATCGGCTTCAGTGTAACGTATAGCTTGCAACAGTTCCAGAAATGCCATCCCCACTTCACCTTGTAGAACAGATTGGTACAGTAAAAGTGAGGCTGCTTGGCGCTGGAGATATTGAACCCTTGTATATGAGGAAGTACTTGCCATTGGCATCGCTTTATTATCCATTAATCAAGTGTGTGGTATAGCTAAATAGCTATGGTAAATTGTCTGCTGACCCTGGCAGTAAAGTCAAAGTCTACATAGGTTTTAACAATGAATTTAGGTATAGTTGCTGCTTTTGCCTACGGCATACTAGCGATTGTTGGTGGCGTTATTGGCTACATACAGGCTACAAGTAAAGTTTCACTCCTAAGTGGTAGCATTAGCGGTTTATTACTAATACTTGCCGCTTACTTTCAACTCCAAGGACAAACTTGGGGTTCGATTTTAGCAGTATTAGTTACTGCTGTTTTAGTAGTTGTCTTTGCATTTAGACTGGCAAAAACACGCAAGTTTATGCCTGCGGGATTAATGACGATTTTAGGTATGCTGGCATTGGCGGTGATGGTGAATCAAATGGTGGCTTTAAGGTAATATCGGTCTTTTAGCAATAACCACCCTCCTGTTTTTTGTATAGTATGACTCTGTTTGCCTTGAATTATACTAGTACATTTATATTACTATGACTTGTTACCCTTGCCTAATAACTTCCAGATCAGGGTAAAGTTTTATTGGTTGATTATACTGCGTAGGCGTAGTCCGTCGTAGACATCGCCCTTTGTTCATCTTTTAAGTGAATACGTAGAAAACCCTTAAAATTATCAACCTTGACAAAAGTGCAGTTACATAAGATGCGCTCATGTAGGCTTTGTTTGCGATCGCCCATAGTCATCTACAATTTGTAGGTGACAAAAATAACGTGATAACGAGCTTTCCAGACACAAATTCTGAAAAGTAAATCAAAAAATAATTATTAATTGCTAAAAAATTCCGGTTTTTTTGGCTTTGTGATGATAAATAAAAGTAATAGTGTTGAATCTCGTGCTTCTTACTGCGAAGGGTTACTGAAGTTCTTCGCTGTTTTTAGATGACTACATGAACATCAAACAACATCTGCCGCCAATCAGTTTTTTTGCTGGGGATGCTTCTTTGCCACAAAAAAAGGAGATGGAGCCACATCAAAAAGCTCTACCACAAAACTTACTGTAGATGTATCTAAGTAACTATGCTGATAAAGCGTAAAGATGTCACGGTATCTGGGAGCCAATTTTAAAGGAATTGCAAAGGACTTGGTGCCATTTTGGCAGGTTTTTCTCCCAAATATGAGATATTAGTAGATTGTAGAAATCTTTATTGTTATTCACATCTCTCTTCTTGCATTAGTTCCTATCTACTGAAAACTCTTAAGACCAAGCAAATTTGACACGATAAGTTTAAGTAATTTAATGAAGTAGGAAATAATACATGGTATTATCACTGTCTTCTCATAACGTTATCCAGTATCTGCAAGACGCGGGTCTGTGTAGCTCAGAAGATGGCCCATCAGACAAATCTGAGTTGCCAGGAAGTAGTCAGAACAATTTCAATTTACTAGTGACTTTAGCAGATAATCGCCAGCTGCTCATTAAACAAGAACGTAACGTTAACAACAATGACGGCGCGCCTCATGAATTGTTTCAGGAGTGGCTGTTTCACCAGTTGCTACAACAGTTTCCAGTTCTAGGTAATACTTCAGCGATCGCGCCATTGGTAGTGCATTTTGACGAAGAAAATTCGATTCTTGTCCGTAGCTACTTAAGTGAATATCTAGAGCTTGCGAAATTGTACCACAACAATGAGATTTTTCCACAAGAAATTGCCACTGCCATCGGCACTACTTTGGCGGGACTGCATCGCGCCACCTACAACCGCCGAGAATATCGGGATTTTATGGCAACTGCTCCCCAAGGAGAGTTTCGCTACGGGTTTTACAATCCAGCGCAAGGGGTAGGGTCGATTGGGCCGGAGATTTTTGGGACTGTTCCCACAGATGCACTGAAATTCTATGTTCTCTATCAACAATACGAGAGTTTGGAATCTGCGATCGCAGATTTGGCATATAGCTGGAATCCTTGCTGCTTAACTCACAACGACCTGAAATTGAACAACATTTTGGTTCATTCCAGGTGGGAGCAATTAGACAATTGTCTTATACGACTAATTGACTGGGAAGCTTGTTCTTGGGGAGACCCAGCCTTTGATTTAGGAACTTTACTGGCAAGCTATTTAGGAATTTGGCTCAAGAGTCTGGTAGTAGACCCCACCATTGAGTTAGAAGAATCTCTAAATTTGGCGTTAACACCCTTAGAGATTTTACAACCTTCAATTATTGCCTTAATTAGGGCTTATATAAATGCTTTCCCGATGATTCTGGAATACCGCAGTGACTTTATTTCGCGGGTTATTCAGTTTGCGGGGCTGGCACTAATTCATCAAATTCAGGAGATGATTACGTGCCGTAAACACTTTAATAATGTTGAACTGTGTATGCTGCAAGTAGCTAAAAGTTTACTTGTAATGCCAGAGCAAGCTGTACTGACCATTTTTGGGATATCAGAATCAGAAATCCTGAATCCTGTGGCAAAGATTCATAAATTTCCTCAGCCTGTAAAAGAGCAGCAGTTACTTCGGATTTATTACGAGAAAACTCGGCTGCGTGGTTGTTAGTAATAGGTAGCAGAACAATTTAAAAAGAACACACAATTCTGCATTCTGTATTCTGACTCCTGAATTCTATTTTGTTAAAGTTTGATTTCTGAATCGATTAATGCTAAATTCCTCTATCAATCAATCGCTAAATTCTCTATTTGATATTGCTCAGAATATCCAGATTGAGTCTAATTTTTGTATTTACCATCCTAATTATCAACCCTTCGCTCTGCCGACTAAAATAGCCGATAGATTTCAGCAAAATTCCGTAGATTTACAACAAAAGTATCTCACTCTCCTACTGCGAAATTTTCTCTATGGAATCTATTACAATGGCTCCCTGCAAAGTACTTTGGCAGTCAATACTGACAATACTAATCAACCGCAAAAACATAATTTAGCAGATAATTCCATTTTGGAGATTGATTGGGACTTTTACGAGCAACTGCACGCCAGTAATCACGGCATCGGTTACTTTGACCCTCGATGGCAGGTGTTGCGGAAAGAACCTGATGGGACTATGGCGGTGACTAAAGGCGGTTTAACACTTTATGTTGAGCCAGATTGCCATCTAGAATCCAGTAAGAAATCTACCAAAGTGGGTGACATGGTAGCAATCTGGATGCCCAAAAATCGACTGCAAAACGGCTGTTACTTAGCAGTTAGCAATGTTGGACAGGAACGCCAAAGCAACCCAGACGCCGATTTAGGAGCAGGGCGAATCTACTTTAACTTTACGGCATCTGGTGCGATCGCTCTCATGGAAAGCTTGACACTGCAACTAAATGCAGCCTCGATTCCCTTTAGCTTTCAGGTTCTCCACAACCCTTCTGCATACGGACGCTATGATTCGGGGCTACTTTACTTTGAACTCCCCGACTATCCAGCAATCCGCACAATCCTTCAGACTGTTTATATCGAAAATCAATCCCATTTCCAGCCCGAAATTCCTTTGTTCACCAAATTTTTAGCTCCAGGGTTAGGTTTAGCCGAAGAACCAACCCAAAAATTTGCGGCACAAGAAAGTTTTGGGATGAACCGTTGCCAAATCGTTGCTAATGCTTTATTAGAAGCTTGGCAAAAAGGTAAAAATGCAATGGAGGAACGGATGAGGGTTATTGACCAACACTTTGCGCGACACTTAATAGATTTACAACGTCCTTATCTCAATCCCAGCTCTGAGGATATATATAAACCGTTAAATTGATTGATGGGGTATGGGGCATTTGTACTGAGCGAACGCGAGTGCGTCTCCAAAAGTTGCCGTTGGCGCAGCCTCTCGTGGAGAAGTAAGTAATCGGACAGAAATATTTACACATTAGATTTTAGGCTACATAAGGGTTTCAGGTCGAAATTTGTGTAATTAATTTTGTCTTACTACTTATTGGGCATGGGGATAAGGGAGTAGAGGAGGATAGGAAAAGTTGCAGCAAGTTTTTACACTCTGCCTTTTCCGCAATGCCCAATGCCCAATGCCCAATGCCCAATGCCCAATGCCCCAATTCAAAATGCCCAATGCCCAATGCCCCAATTCAAAATGCCCCAATTCAAAATGCCCCAATTCAAAATTCCACAATTACCGGCACATGGTCGCTAGGTTGGGTTAACTTTCTGGGTGCGACATCAATAATACAACTTGTAGCGCGTTCATATAGTATGGGCGTGAGATACTGATGGTCAATTCGCCAACCTAAGTTACGACGAAAAGCGGCAGAGCGATAATCCCACCAGCTATAATTTCCGCCTTCTGTGGTGAATTTACGAAAAGCATCGGCAAATCCCAGTGCCAGAATATCCCGTAAGGCTTGGCGCTCTGCTTCTGTTGCCATAATGTGATTTTCTGTACTCACTTGCTCATGAATATCCTTATCTTCTAGGGCAATGTTGAAGTCGCCGCACACACAAATTGCAGATTCTGACAACACTAGCAATCGCAAATACTCGTGTAGCGCTGTCAACCAGCGCAGTTTGTATTCGTATTTCTCCGTTCCTACCGCCGCGCCATTAGGAACATATAAGTTCACAATCCGAATACCATCAATTACACCTGTAATCACGCGCTTTTGCTCGTCCCATTCGTGGTGTAAATCTGGCAAAATTGCCCTAAACCCGCTACTGACATCTAGAAGTGGCTGGCGGCTAATCAGGGCTACGCCGTTATAAGATTTCTGTCCTGACATATAAATGTTATAGCCTAACTCCTCAAAAGGCGATCGCGGAAATTCAGCATCCACAACTTTGGTTTCTTGCAAGCAGAGAACATCAACGGGATTTAGGGTTAACCAATCGATAACCTGTTCAAGGCGAGTGCGAATTGAGTTGACGTTCCAAGTAGCGATTTTCATTAGTTAATTATCAGAATTTTTGTAAATTACTAATTACAAATTATGTAATTATTGTACAATTACTTAATATTTATAATTTCTTTTCCCTTTCCCAATTACCTTTAAATGAAGCTTGAATGACTTGATCCCATTGAATATTTTAGTATTTTCAGCTACAAAATATTCAATTTTGTAAGTTCTGCTACAAAATATTCTACCTTTTTATGATCCCCAAGATAGATGCAACAATTAATAGATTAGCGATACGGTTAAAAGTGTAGCTCAGAGTTGACTTTTACCGATAGTCAATTGGATTTGTAGGTAGAAAATTTACGGTACGGTTAACCGTTATTGCGCTTTTGATAGCCTGTTAGGTTAATTTAAATGTCAAAAGAGTAAGTACAAATGCTCTTTACTCATAAAATAATGATCTAGCTGATTATTGAGGACAATTTCATAGACTGAACCAGAAAAACTTATGAAAATCGCTCAGGTTGCCCCCTTATGGGAAAGGGTTCCACCTCCTAATTATGGAGGAATAGAACTGGTAGTGAGTCGCTTGACTGATGAACTTGTTCGTCGCGGTCATGAGGTAACTTTATTTGCCTCTGGTGATTCTCAAACTTTGGCTCATTTAGAAGCAGTTTATCCACGTGCATTACGCTTAGACCCAAATGTGAAAGAGTATGCAGTGTACGAAATGCTAGAACTAAGCCAAGTTTACCAGTATGCTGACCAATTCGATATTATCCATTCTCATGTAGGGATTTCGGCATTACCTTTAGCGAGTTTGATAACAGTAACTCCTACAGTCCACACCCTGCACAATAATTTTACAACTGATAACCGTCACGCATTTAGCTACTACCAAAAGCAACCATACATCAGCATTAGTAATTCTCAGCGTCAAATCGATCTCAATTATGTTGGCACGATTTATAACGGAATTGAGCTAGCAGATTACCCATTCATAGCTCAACCATTAGAACCTCCATATTTAGCGTTTTTAGGTCGTTTTTCGCCAGAGAAAGGCCCGCACCATGCGATCGCCATTGCGAAACAAAGTGGTTGGCGCTTGAAGATGGCAGGAAAGGTTGATGCAGTACACTCTGAGTTTTTTGAACAAGAGATTGCTCCCCACATAGATGGTCAGCAAATCGAATATCTCGGTGAAATTAACCACGCCCAAAAAACTGAACTTCTGGGTAATGCTGCGATAACTCTTTTCCCCATTAACTGGCAAGAACCTTTTGGCTTAGTAATGATTGAATCAATGGCAACTGGTACGCCAGTGATTGCCATGAATTTCGGCTCCGTGCCTGAAGTTATTGCCCACGCTAAAACAGGTTTTATCTGTAATAGCTATGCAGAAATGGCGGCAATGATTCCACTAGCTTTGGAACTCAATCGTCAAGCCTGTCGAAAACATGTAGAAAACAACTTTAGTGTTAGCCAAATGGTTAACGAATATGAAGCTGTTTACAGACAAATTATTAAAGACCGCATAGAATCGAATGGCCGCATTCATGCAGGTAACATTCAATTTTAATCAACTGCTTTTTTTTACTGAGCTTAAAACAACAATTTTTTTAAGGAGGACATTGGTATGAGTACGAGAGCCAACACCTGCCCATGCTGCGGTGGTTCCCTCCTGCGTCATGCTCGTCATGGTGAACTATATTGGTTTTGCCTGTCGTGCCGCCAAGAAGTACCACTATTAACTGTACCGCTATTAAATACTACTTGCCTGCCTAATGTGGAAACCCGGAACACCGGAGTGGTTCCTCAGCCAGTGGTGAATACCTAGTACCGCAAGGCAGAAGTCAAAAGTCAAAAGTTTTGTATATCAAGGCTTTTGCAAGTTTTCAAATGGTAGCTTGATTTGCGCCATTTTCGATTCATAAAAGCTTACTATAAATCAAGACTAATTTGTTTAAACCTATCAACCAACTTCAACTGGTAAAATCAGATGAAGCTAATTGATAGGTTTAAAGTTTTGCTAGCAGCGTTACTTCATGGTCAAGAAGATTTACGCCTAGAGGAAGTTTCTGACCCCACTCCGGCGGCTGGCGAAGTTGTAATCCAAGTGGGGGCAGCAACAACTTGTGGTACAGATTTGAAAGTCTGGCGGCGTGGTGGTCATGCCAGGATGCTGATACCGCCGACGCTGTTTGGTCACGAAGCGGCTGGGCGAATTGTTGCTGTGGGTACAGGGGTGACAAATTGGCAAGTAGGCGATCGCATCGTCGCTAATAATTCTGCTCCCTGCATGAAGTGCTTTTTTTGTCAACGCCAAGAATATTCTTTATGTCCAAATTTGACCTGGAATAATGGGACTTTTGCCCAATATCTAAAAATTCCCGCACCAATAGTAGAACATAATTTGTTGCAGATTCCCGATGAGTTGCCGTGGGAATTGGCAGCCATGACGGAACCTTTAGCTTGTGTATTGCATGGTGTAGCCCGTTCTAATATTAAGCCCAAAGATAAAGTCGTCGTCTTGGGAGATGGGGCGATCGGGCTAATGTTTGTGGCGGCGTTGAGTGAGAAAGCTGAAGTTTTGCTGTGGGGAGGTAATAACCACAGACTAGAAATTGGTCAGAAATTGGGTGCAACCCAGACCTTTAATTATCATCAAATTCCAGAGATTCCCAGTGTAGTGAAAGAACTTACCCAAGGATGGGGTGCAGATGTAGTAATTGAAGCTACTGGTGTCCCAAGCGTTTGGGAAACTGCGATCGCTTGCGCCCGTCCTGGTGCAACAGTCAATTTATTCGGTGGATGTCCACGGGATACCAGTATTACCGTCAGTACAGAACAGCTACACTATAGCGAACTTACTCTTAAAGGCGTGTTTCATAATACACCAGAGTATGTGCGATCGGCCCTTGCACTCATAGCTAGTCGTAAAATTCCCTTTGAGTTACTTATTAGCGAACAGCGACCATTAAAAGATTTAGAACAGGTGTTTTCTGATATGAAGGCGCGTAAAGTAATTAAGGTAGCAATGATTCCTTAGTATTTTGGCTGCCAATTCACAG
Organism: Nostoc punctiforme NIES-2108; assembly: GCA_003326195.1. Classification (GTDB taxonomy): domain Bacteria; phylum Cyanobacteriota; class Cyanobacteriia; order Cyanobacteriales; family Nostocaceae; genus Nostoc; species Nostoc punctiforme_A. The sequence continues at coordinate 39,543 of LXQE01000154.1, read as the reverse complement.
GGCACACTACAATGACTATAGCACCACAGACTTAGGGCTAAAGCACTATGACTCCTCAAGTCATTACCCCAGTATGGATGATTGAACCCTCATCATGGCTCCGCTCTGGCATTACCATTGAGAAAGTTGATAATGTTAACCTTGCTAAGTTTACAGATGAGTTACATACTCGTCTAGAAGAATTACTTGAGAAACGAAAATCTGGATTGCTGACTCCTGAAGAAGAAGCAGAATATGCTGGAATTGCTGAACTAGAGCGCATTCTAACTTTTGTTAACGCTAAACTGATTGCCAGTCGTGGGTGTTAAAGATAGCACTCGGCAATTTGTGCGCGAAAGAGCTAAATATCTGTGTGAATATTGCCACTCTCCAGAACGCTCAAGTTCAGATCGCTTCACAATCGATCATCTCATTCCACAATCATTAGGTGGCTCAGATGCAGATGACAACTTAGCTCTAGCTTGTCGTCGCTGTAATGAGCGTCGTTACAACTTCACAACTGGCATTGATGCTCAAACTCAGCAAGAAGTTGCCTTATTCAATCCTCGTCGGCAACGCTGGGTAGATCACTTCATCTGGACAGGCGATGGACTAAAGATCGTTGGCAAAAGTGCTACAGGTAGAGCAACTTGTCATCGACTAGATATCAATGATGAATTTCACAACCAAGGATTTATCCAAGAATCTAGGCAGTTATGGATACAAGGAGGGTGGCACCCACCTGTAAACGATCCTCGTCTTTGATGCTTGAACTAGCAATGTCTATAGCTGCCAACATCGTGCAACAAGAATAAGACAACGATCTCCTATAAAAAGGTATGGCGCAAAACCACAATTTGAGTCATCATCATCTTCCATCTTGTAGAAGATAATCTCGTCTCCTAACCAAGGTTGCACAGACTTGAGCCATATATTAAGTGCTTCCTCTTCTGACTCATCTGGACGGAATGTATCTTGCATCCAAATTGCAAAATCAAGCGCCTCAAGCACCTCGGCGGAATCTTGCATATCTTCCTCAGTCCACCATTCAGGTAATTGGGAATAATCATAGTCATTTGGATAAAGATTTCGGCAAAGTGTCAATAAATCAATAATTTCAATTTCTGTAGTCTCTTCGTCACAATCAAATAGGGTAAAGTCTTCAGGTTTTGTAAAAACTCGAATATCAACCACTCCGTGGTTCCAGGTTTTTCTGCCACCTAGCATTATATCTAGAGAATTTTGCATTGCTGCATCAAAACCAAAGTTTGGAATTATGTATGTATTGCCAATTTCGATAGCCTCATTCGCATAGGATTTAGCAGTTTCACCATGCTGCTGAATTAGTTTTTCCAAATTGATCATCTGTGATGTTTTCTTCGTCGGTACGAGATCCGTAATACTCCTTCATCCACTGTTTCTGAATAACTTCGTTGGAAGCTTCATCAAGTGGTAGATTTCCTCTAGCCAAATTCCAGGGTGTCTCGGCATGAGTCATCTGCTCTAGTTCATAACCATCACAAGCAAAGTATTCGTGTGCAACCTCATCTAGAAACTCTTGAACCTCTTGGGGTAATTCTGGGTTAACATCTTCTAAAATTGGTTGCCATCCAAAAAGCCTATACTTCTGGTACAACGCAGGTATCACAGGGCCATGTATCCAGGCTTGAAAATCCTCTGGGAATAGAGGAGTGTCATTGAGTGCAAGATGCCAAGCCTGAGCGTAGTACACAAGCTTTTGCAGCTTTAGATTACTGATAAAAGAGCCTGTTTCATTTGCTAACCAGATAAAGTAATCTGCTACGTTAAAACATGACAACACTACAACCGCCCCCTTCAGTATGCTAGATAATAGTTAGCTTTTATTTGCTCTAATACATCACCTTAAAGAGTTATCACAGCAAGAGCTAGGAAGAATTTTTCTGCGTCTTACAGTCTAATTGAGCGATCGCTATAATTGCATCTCTACCAAATAATAACTAAATCCTTATGGCAAACACTATTTCAATTACCGATTCTCTAGTTCCTAACGCCGTTCCTAAATCAACAATTATTCGTTTAGAAAATATCTTTAAAATATATGGTAGTGGTGAAACTGAAGTTAAAGCACTTAACGATGTGAATTTGACTATCCATGAGGGCGAATATTGTTCAATTATGGGGCCTTCTGGTTCAGGTAAATCCACAGCTATGAATATTATCGGCTGCCTAGACCGACCCACAGGCGGACATTATTACCTAGATAATATTAATGTGGCGCAAATGGATGATAAATCTCTGGCACATATCCGTAATAAAAAGCTGGGTTTTGTCTTCCAACAATTCCATTTATTACCCCAACTCACAGCATTAGAAAATGTGATGCTACCAATGGTTTATGCTAGTGTCAGTCCGAAAGAAAGAAGCGATCGCGCCACAGAAGCTTTGACGCGAGTAGGTTTAGCAAATCGCCTTAACAACAAACCAACTCAACTATCTGGTGGACAACAACAAAGAGTAGCGATCGCGCGTGCGATCGTCAATCGTCCCGTGGTACTCCTCGCAGATGAACCCACAGGCGCACTGGATTCGCACACAACCCAAGAAGTCTTAGATATTTTTGGCGAACTCAATGCCAGTGGAATCACGGTTGTTATGGTAACACATGAACCAGAAGTTGCCCGTCAAACCCAGCGCATCGTTTGGTTCCGTGATGGTCAAGTAGTACACTCCAACCTCACCCCAGCCGACTTGAGTCAGTTAGCTGTCTCGTAGGTTCTTAAAGTCCGCGGGGGCGGACTTTGGTTTGTGTAGCCGCGATTTCTAATCGCCAAAGCTGATTACAAACTTGATGTTTTTCCAGTTTCTGCTTGCGTTTCAATCGGCTTAACATCGGTGTAACCCACTTCACCAGCTATTGTCCGAAACACTGACATTTGCTCTTCAAAATCTAGTCCTTCAATTTCGGAAAGCAGATCGTTAACTGCCTTACTTGCCTGGTAGCTAGCTGGCATTCCCACCACCGTATCCCCCATAGCTACCGCCCAAGCATACCAAACTAGCAGCTGGTTGTTTTCTTTTATCGCCCCATAAGCACGGGAATATTCTGTGTCTTTGCGGTTAACAATATCCCGCATAATATCTAGCTGCTGCTCATCGGATAATTTAAAATAATCTCCTAGCAGAAGTGGCGCTAACTCTGGTTCAGCCGCAGCGGGCGCAGCGGGCGTGATCGAATCACCCATTTTTTCATAAACAAAATAGAACCAGGCTAATTTGGCATCGGTATCTAAGGCGTTAAACCTATCCACCAATTCTTGAGTTTCATTGCTCTGAGCTTGAGAAATAGTTTTGTCGTAACTTGCAGTCATTATTGTTTGTTTCCAAAATAATTTAATAGGCAAACTAATTGTTACCAGAGTTCGACAATCAGATTCTACTATCGATAGAAAGAGTTAAATTTATTGGAAATTGCAGCTTTAATCTACCTTTTAATAGAGGCAAAAGTCTCTCTATAGGAAGCAATAAAGCAACCAATTGCTTTGCTATGATTGCTCAAGTAAGCAATAAAAAATTTAGCTAAGGTTTTAATTATGGCTGATCAAGAAGTAAAGCCCAATTTAAATGAAGCTTCCACCCAGGATGCACAATTAGCTGCTGAAAGCATAGCTAGTGGTGAAGAAAAAGCACCAACGGTGGATTTTGATGCTGATTATGCAGCGGCACAAAAATTCAGTGTGAGTGAAGTCGATCGCACAGGTAAAGGTGAAGCAGCAGCAGAATCAGCTACTGCACCTAAATATCAAACTTCTAAGCCACAAGAGACAAAACCTCAAACACAGTCAACGGGCAATCCTGATGATTTTCTAGAGTCAGCAAAAGAAGTTGGGAATTCTGAGACTGGAGATGCAACTAATGTCAGTGATGATTTAGTAAAACAAGCTTTAGAAAAGGGTGAACGGAAAAATTAATTTTTCCTGATATCTTGCTATTTTGTAATACCAATTTGAAAAAAGAAGGCGACAAATAGACTATTTGTACAGAGGTTGTAGAGACGCGATGAATCGCGTCTTTAGCCAATGGTGTCTTGCAATCATTAATGGAATTGGTATAATATGGGCAATGTCACAAATATGAAAATCAAAGTTATCACCATTGGTAGACATTGCCCACTCTACTGTTTTGACCAATCGTCAATTGTTAAGTTTTTCACTATCGACTTTTGACTATTTATTAATTAACGACTATTCATCACTTCTAGTAGTTCGCTAGGTTGCTGAATTAAATAATCTGGATTTTGCTTGGCTAGTACTTCCGATGAATTAAACCCCCAAGTCACTGCAATCACCTGGATATTTGCTTTTTTTGATGCTTCTATGTCTCTTGTTTCATCTCCAACATAAATAACCTCTTCAGGCTTAAGTTGCTTTTGCCTCAAGACATTATTGATGATAGTTGTTTTACCAAAAATTGTAATTCCTGAGTAGATAAAATCAAATAAGTGATTTAAATCATTGATTGTGAGAAATTGTGTAACATTTTCTTTAGAATTAGAAGTGATGATACCCAGTTTATATCCTTGATTTTGGAGTTCTGTTAATGCTTCCTTAATACCCAGAATTGGCTTTAATTCTGGAATTTTGTTTTTTAATTCCCCTTTAACTTTTTTAACTAGAAAAGGGATCTTAAATAGAGAAACTCCTGAGTACTTAATAATTTCCCTAGATGTTAAGTTCTTGAGGAAGGCTAATTGTTCTGGGCTTATTTGTCTATAACCAAAGTCTCCAGCTAAACGATTAGCAATACTTACAAGGGCATCTACTGTATCAGCAATTGTGCCATCAAAATCAAAAATAATTACTTTCTGGGTCATTCTTCTGCCTGGATGCGTCAAGATTAGCTAGGGCGTTGCGTCGTAACATTTCTGGCTTAATCCGCCGCAAGGCAGATGCTGGAAATCGTTTATCCCACTCCCGATCTGAGATTTGGGCTAATTCTAGCAGGTGGGGAGCAATATTCCCAGGATAAGGCTGAAACTCTTCAATATCAGTTGTTTGGGCAAAACGTTGATTCCAAGGACAAACATCTTGGCAAATATCGCAACCAGCAACCCAGCCTTGCAAATGAGGTGCGATCGCCTCTGGTAATTCCTTGTCACGATTTTCAATTGTATGATAAGCAATGCAACGATTAGCATCAACAACAAAAGGCTGAGTAATTGCACCTGTGGGACAAGCCTGAAGACAACGAGTACAGCTACCGCAGTGTTCTGTATGTGGGCGATCGCTCTCTAATTCTAAATTGGTCAACACTTCTCCCAAAAATACCCAAGAGCCATATTCCCGTGTAATCACATTACCATTCTTGGCAATCCAACCAATTCCAGCTTGTTGAGCCAGCACTTTATCTGGCACCGGGCCAGTATCTGCATAATAAATAGCTAATACGCTTGCATCAAGTGATTTGAGCCACAGAGATAGCTGCTTAAGTTTTCTATGCATTACCTTGTGGTAATCCCTTCCCCAACCATAACGGGAAATTTTGGCGTATTCCTCACTTTCAGGACGTTGATGTGGTGTGTAGTAATTCAGCGCCACACACACTAGCGATCGCACCTCTGGCATCACTAAGCGGATATCCTGACGTTTTGGATTAGCCATCCATTTCATATCAGCGTGATAACCCAGTTCAATCCATGCTTGCAACCTCTGCGCTTCTGTGGCATTTACCCGATCTACAGCAGTAATTCCAACTTTGTGAAAGCCCAACTCGCTGGCTTTTTCTTTCACTAGACTGCTGCTCGTTACAAAATACTGATTCATTTTTTTTATCTGGATTTTGCCCAAATAAAGGCGTCATAATAATACATTACGTAACCAATACCTTTAATTAAGATTTGTTACTTACCCGACATATAGCCTGTCTTAAGCTGCATAGCAAATCAATACTTCCATCGTTAGGAAGATTTATTAATATGTAGCAATCTATCTCAACAGCAGCTTTTTTTTTATTTATTTTTGTATTGAAATTAATATTCAGATAGCATAATACAGGTAATTTTATGACCTCTGCTGAATTTATCTCGCCAGCGCAGTTTAAAGAAGAATTCCAGATTGAGGGAATTACAGAATCAAGCGTACTGCGTTATTTTGAAACCTTAAATGCAGGAGAATTTGAGGCAACTGCTGCCTTGTTTGCGATAGATGGTGTGATGCGTCCGCCATTTGAATCTGATATTGTGGGAACAGATGCGATCGCAGCCTACTTAAAACAAGAAGGTCAAAACATTAAAGCTTACCCCAACACAGGAATCGCCGAGACTTTAGAAAATGGTGATATCCAAATCCAGGTAACAGGCAAAGCACAAACTTCGTGGTGTAGTGTCAATGTATTGTGGCTATTTATCCTCAACCAACAACGGCAAATTTCTTATACTAGAATCAAACTTTTAGCTTCCCCCAAAGAGTTACTTAATTTACGTCGCGAAAAGTAAGTAGCAAATAACTACAAAGGGCAAAGTTTTAAACCAATATTTATTACCTACTCAGATAGGATTCATGGCTTTATTCTGACTCCTGAATTCTAAATTATTCCTCATAAATAGCATGACTTGAAAAATAGTAATACCAATTTGAAAAAAGAATGCGACAGATACATACTCCCAAACCTTTGTTCTGTCTGACTTTCTTTATGCGTGAATTTTGTTAGCGCAGCGTAAAGCCTTCGGCATGGCTTCGCTTAGAGCGAGTCCGCGTACTCTTACAGAGAAGCAAGCTACGCTTTTAGCGTCTCGTAGAGAGCGTCATTTTAAATTTTTAATTGGTATAACTTTTGTCTATTGGACTAATTCGGGTAAAGTAGCTTCTAACTTCAGACAGTTAGCACCATTAACCTGCAACTTGTAATCTACTTTATCCATGAGACGATTCATAATCAGCCAACCATAACCACCTTCTTGCTTTTCCATCGGATTTGGAGCGTAGTAGTTAGACATGTCAAAGCCTTCGCCGTAGTCCCAAATTTCTAGGGCTAAATCTCGGTCTTTCACTTCTAAACGTAGTAAGATGGGCAAATTTGGTTGGTCTTTGTGGGCATGACGGACTGCATTAGAGTAGGCTTCCACTAAAGCCAGTCTCAAACGACTTGATTGCCGCGACCAATCCACAGATTCCCCTAGTTGAATTTTCAAACATCCCAACAACCAGTTTTCAACAATATTCAGAAAATTCAAATCGCTTGGTACATGAAGCTCACTTTTCATGACTTACAAAATCTCCAGTGAAAGTATAGTTTGATCGTCTTCTTGAACGTGATTATCTGCCTGAATGCGAGCTAGTAAATGGTTAAGAGAAAGTGGTTGTTGCTCTTGTTGTAAGAGTTGCCAAAGACCATCTTGATTCAGCATCGAACGGTTCACTGACTCAACCCCAGCCTCAGTTTTTACTGTTGAATCAGGATTATTTGATACCATTGCTTCTGTAATTCCATCGCTGGCTAGTAACAATGTGTCTCCAGCAGCGAGAACCAAGCGACCAGACTGTGCCTGCCACTTAGGCAAAATCCCCAAAGGAACGCTGCGAACTTTCAAGTAATTGGGATTTTCGGCTAAAGCACCTTGCCGTGACCATAATATTGGGTAAATATGACCGGCATTAGTGTAGACCAGTTCCTTAGTGCTAGGGGTATAACAAGCTAAAACAAGAGTGACAAAATAATTGTTGCTAATTAAATCTTCACTGAGAGCGTGGTTGAGGTTCTGCATAACCACATTAGGCTCTGCTGGTGTCTCTTGAGATAATTCTCGGCGCAAAACTGAAATAATACTAGCCATAAATAAAGCTGCTGGGACGCCCTTGCCAGAAACGTCACCCACTGCTAACCACAAGTCGCCTTTAGGATGGACAAAAACTTCAAAAAAATCGCCTCCTACTTCTCGCGCTGGATAGCAGCAAGCTTGTACCTTCACACCTTTAATGTCAGGTAAACTTTGGCGTAGCAGGTTGTATTGAATTTGGCGAGCCACCTCTAACTCAGTGTGAATCTGCTGTTGCTTTTCTTGAAGGCGTTGGTAGAGTTTTGCTTGGGAGAGAGCTAATGCTGCTTGTTCAGCAACACCTGCAATTAGTTGGATGTCTTCGTCTTCCCAAGGGCGATCGCGTCCCCATTGGTGGAGGGTCAGCACAGCCAACAGATGCTGATGGTAGCTAAGTGGCACAACTAAGTGGTGACTAGGATTACCGTTATATATATCTTGAGCAAGTTGATAATGACGGGTTTCCAGCACCTTTTCGATTAAAACACTGGAGTCGAAGAAGGAATCTAATACATCGGATTTCGGATCGTGGTAGAAAAACTCGTCTTGTGTGAGGCGATCGCCCTCTACTGGTTTGAGCAAGCAACTGCTAGCTTCAAATGTTTCTCCAATAGTTGCGACAATTTTTTGCAGCATACTATCGTAGTCTAAAGATTCCCGAATTGCTGTTGTTACCGCATTAAACAAAGATTCTCGCCGTAGGGCCCGACGCAACTCTTGGGTGCGCTTTTTAACTAAGCGATACGTATCAGTGGCTTGCTCAACTAACCCTCTCAGCCGTTCTGGATTCCAGGGTTTGGTAATGTACTTGAATACCTGACCGGAGTTAATCGCATCTACCAAATCTTCGACATCAGTAAAACCAGTTAACAAAATCCGAATCGTGTCTGGAAAGCGTTCTACAGTGCGACTAAAAAATTCAGTCCCATTCATTTCTGGCATTCTTTGGTCAGAAATAATTACCGCCATTTCGCCAAATTGATCCAAGATTTCCAAAGCACCAAAGGCATGATTGGCTTTATATACTTGAAAATCTCGCCTAAAAGTGCGGTAGAGTAAATCTAAGTTATCTGGCTCATCATCTACCACCATGAGCTTAAGTTTTTCCGTCCCAATCTCAGCCATATTTGACTTTTGTTTTCATATATTTGAATGGCGAGATAGTATAATGTTTATCCCACCTAATAAATAACGGAAAATCAGAAAAGCCATTCACTTTGAAAAGTTATATTTTCAAAGTTATGAGTTTCCCTTGATTATCCTCAATTGATCCACACCAAAATTAAATTTATCCAACTAACCCAGAACGCAAGGCGCGGACTGCTGCTTGGGTACGGTCATCGGCACATAGCTTATTCAAAATATTGCGAACGTGAGTTTTAACAGTGCCAACTGTGATGTAAAGTCTTTCCGCAATTACTGCATTACTACAACCTTCGACAATCAACTGTAACACTTCCAATTCCCTTTCTGTCAGGGTGTAAGGTTGAATTCCTTCCAGATTCTCAAAAGAATCTGGGTTAGGAGCAATAGTCTTGGAATCGACCAAAGCCGATTCCAACTTTTGAGGATTTTGTTGCGCTTGTTGTAATACAATCCGAGCGATCGCTGGATCGATCCAGGCGTTGCCATTGTAAGTTACTCGTACTGCTTCCAGCAAATTATCAAATTTGATATCTTTCATACAGTAAGAGTCTGCACCAGCGGCAAAAGCTGCCAACACCGCTTCTTTGTTATCCCGCAGCGTCAAAATTAACACTTTTGTAAGTAGCTGCTGGCCATTAGTAGTAGATTTTACCTCCCGTGTTAACTCAATGCCATCTTTATCTGGTAAACCAATATCGACAATGGCAATATCTGGTTGTAGCATTTTTAACATTTTTAGACCCTCAGCAGCATTAGCAGCTTCACCTACAACTTCAATTTCATCCTTTTGCTGTAGTGCTGTACGAATACCCACACGAGTTAGGTCATGGTCTTCAATCAGAGCGATACGAATTTTACTCATAGCCAACTTCAGCCCGTTACACTATAACCATAAAGTCGAGTTTCGTGACATACTCCCACACTAACTGCAAGCAGTATAGTGGGGGCTTCTATTCCCGGAACCAGAGTTGCGAGTTGAGCGTTTTATACTGAGTGAATATTACACTGTAACAATAAAAGTTGGACTAGTTCAGCCCAAGTACAAGCGCCCAAGATTAATAGACAGAGGAGTGAAATTAATTATGTGTTATGTAAAACCCTTATATATACGTAGCACTGCTACGTATATACATTCTTGTTCACTCTTATGTCTATTTAGTTTAATTATGCTTTCTCTCGTTGCAGGGCAAAGGGGAATCTCTTTTGCCTAAGTTCTAATATAAAAAAATTTGATAAACTTAACATTCATGCAAAATCTGGTGTGAGTATTACTTAAGAATAGGCTATGTCTAACGGCAATCAAGCATTTTCAGTGTTGGGAATACCAGTTCATGTGATGGCTGACTATCCAGCCTGGTTGTTAGAATGCCTGCACACAGGCAGAGGAACTCATGTCGTAACGCTCAATGCAGAAATGACTATGCAGGCAGAGCGAAATCAATTATTAGCTCAGGTAATTAAAAATGCTGAACTGGTGATTCCAGATGGAGCTGGGGTGGTTCTGTATTTACGATGGCTGTTATGGCAAAAAGTGCAGCGTTTTCCAGGGATTGAATTAGCAGAAAAACTTTTGCAAGCGCTTGGGCAACAGAAGACAGGGACAAAGATATTTTTCTATGGAGGAGCGCCTGGAGTAGCAGCAAATGCGGCAGATTTTTGGCAGCAGCAAATTCCAGATTTGAATATAGTCGGCACTCACTCAGGCTACCATTCCCCAGAAGAAGAAGCACAATTGCGAGAAACTCTTGCTCAATTGCAGCCACAAGTGATTTTTGTTGGTTTGGGAGTGCCACGTCAAGAGTTATGGATTGCCGAAAACCGCCATTTGTGTCCCCAAGCAATTTGGATTGGCGTTGGTGGCAGTTTTGATATTTGGTCGGGAACTAAAACTCGCGCTCCCGCCTGGTTAGGAAATAATAATTTGGAATGGTTGTATCGCCTTTATCAAGAACCTTGGCGCTGGCGGCGGATGTTGGCTTTGCCAGCGTTTGCTGTGAAAGCGTTTGTTTATCGTTTGACAGCTAGGGGTGCAATTAGTTAAGAGTGGGGCATGGGGCATGGGGCATGGGGATGAGGAGACGTGACGACGCAAAAAAAGTCAAATACTATCTCTGTGTAAGACTGTCCCCGTGTCCAATTCCCAATGCCCAATGCCCAATGCCCAATTCTGAGTGTTCTTACTTAGTTAGTATTAAAGTCTTGAAAAAATTTTAAATTTTCTTTGTTGAAATTTAAATTCCCAGGCGAAACCTGGGAATCCTTATTTTGGGGAGAATGTCACATCTAAGCAGGCAAACTGTTTGGTTGTGGGTATGAGGAAAGTTTAACAATGCCAGTATTAACAACTCCAGTTAAGAAAGACTTTTCCGTTCGCGGAGAGGACAGTGAAACTCAACAGCACGGTAGTAATACTACTACAAAGGTACAATTGCAATCTGTAACCAAGACTTATGCTAACGGTACTCACGCTTTATTGAATGCAAACCTTGAGGTAAAAAAGGGAGAATTTCTGTTTATCACGGGGCCAAGTGGTTCTGGTAAATCAACGCTCTTGAAACTGCTGTATGGCCAAGAGTTGCCTACACAGGGAGAAGTAATTGTTGATGAATGTAATGTAGCGGATTTGCGGGGCGATCGCTTGTCATTATTGCGGCGACGAATTGGTATTGTGTTTCAAGACTACAAACTGATTACCCAACGGACAGTAGCAGAAAATGTCACTTTTGTGCTGCAAGCTCAAGGGTATACCCGTAAAGAAATTCAACGACGTTTAGAACCAACCTTAAAGCTGGTAGGTTTACTGAGTAAAGCTGACTGCTTTCCAGATCAACTGTCTGGAGGAGAGCAACAGCGGGTGAGTATTGCCCGTGCGATCGTTGGTACACCACCCCTACTGTTGGCCGATGAGCCTACTGGAAATCTCGATCCAGATAATTCCTGGCAAGTAATCCAGATTCTCCAGAAGTTAAATTCCTTTGGGGCTACGGTAATTGTCACCACCCACGATGAGCAATTGGTACGCAGGTGCAATCATCCGATAGTGCAAGTTCGCAATGGAACGTTGTCTCGAAAATAATTATTAGTCATTAGTCATTAGTCATTGGTCATTTGCAAAGGACAAAGGACAAAAGACAAATGACTAATAAACGTGGTGTTTGACTTTTGCTGATACGGGTACGAAAGGTACTGCTGTTTTGAGGGGTAGCACTTGTAGGCGATCGCAGGCTTGTAAACTCTTAAAAGCTGCCTCTCGCACTACAACTTCTTCCTCTCGACTGAGTAGGAGTTGCAAGCATTGGACAATATCTTGCTGCACTGAAGAATCAACTCGCTTACGACTGATGAATTTACTTAGTTGACCTAGAGCAATCAACCGCTTCAATGGATCTTTTTCTGTTAAATTCATCAACAACCGATCGAGGTGGTTTTCTTCTCGATTTTCATAGAAGTTGACAATTTGCCATACCAATAAAATTAAAGTTAACAGGGTTCCCACACCTTGGGCGATCGCACCAGCAGCAATCCAGTGACTGTGAGAATCAACCCATATTGCCGCTGCCATGTAAGTGCTGACAGTAGCAATACCACCACTGATGACTGCTAAAACTAACCGACGATTTGAACTATTTAAGAAATTACGTATTTTTGACCAGCGCAATTGCCAGTCCCACTCTTGCATTGAGTAAACCAATACCATTACTCCAATGCCGATTAAGAGAGCCAGTAGCAGTTTCCAGTTCCATAACAACATGGCAATGATAATTGTCAGGAACCCAAGAAAGCCCCCAGGGCCAGAGAAACGTTTAAATGTTTGCTGCTTTATGGCTCCCTTTGTCTTGAATTTTGGAAGCGACCAGTTCCAGTTGGGGATTTGGTTGATCAATTGCTGCCAAGAAGACGAAGCCTGTGCCACAGTGTTTACCTACTTGATTATGAAATTACCTATTGTATAAGTTTTACTATGGATGAAGGAAGAATGAAGGCTCAAAGCATAAAATGCCCGATTTTATAGACGGATAGTAGACTAATACAGCACAGCGCCAATTAACATACCATTTTCAATCGCTCAGAGCAAGGGCATCTTATACGTAAGTCTTACTTAAAGACAAAAACGAAAGTTATCAAGGGTGAATTGCCCATCAAAAGTACAAAAGGTAACGCTGTAAATGTTATTCACATTTATAGATAATAAGGTATTGGGGGAAATTGGCGAGTCGGAATTGGCAAGATTAGAGCTTGGTAGTGCAGTTTGAGCGAGTAGTTGCCGATCGCGATCGTAGGCGGAAAGCACTAGCCGTTGCGAACTAGTGACAAAGGCGCTAACCGAGTTCACTGGACGCAAGAAAGTAGCTTCTAAAAATCCGCTTTTGGGCGCTCCCATTAAGACTATTAGCCCTGAATAGGTTGGAAATGCCGGATTTGATGGCTGTATTGCTAGAGAATTGTGAAAAATGACTCCCCAACGTTCATATTGACGCTCTACTGCTTCAAAACACTTCAAGTCTTCTAAGTCTAAACAAATACAAGTAGGTACAGTTAGTTTGGCAGCATCAAAAACTGGCTCGACCTGACTCCGCCTAGCTGAAGCTTTAATTTCGTTTTGTATATTCAAGTTGTCAAGCGCAAATTTAGCGTCTTCAATCGTTGGTAGTTTATTTGATTGAAGAGTAGCCTGCTTTACCATGACATCCCGCCTTACTATTACTTAGACAAAAATCAGATTAGTTATACATCAAAAGCTATTGTTTCTACATATATAAGTAGAATTAACAGCTTATTAAAATAAGCGTTTTAACTATTTTTGACATGTTGACGGTCAAAATTATTTATCGGTTTTTTGATAGACTACCATAAAAACTTATGTTGGATTCACGCTGGGGCGATCCTCGCTACCATGAAAAACCCTTATAGAACAGTAATTTCAACGTTCAGTTACTTTATTTTTATGAAAAAAAGCACCAAATCTTTACAAGTAATCCAGTAATTTTATATCTACTTAATCTGACGCTAGTGAGAAGTCTGAGAGTGATTGGTTCGCTGATAATAACAATGAGTGGGAAGTTTGAACTAGACACATGAAGAGTGCTGAGTTAAAAGACTGCCTACAAGGGACGTTGCTCTTACTAAGTACACAAATATTAAGTGCTTTTTAATTTACTCAGCACTGAATGCAGTAAACATTTAGGGTGACGAAAGGGGAGGCGATTAACAATTCAAAATTCAAAATTCAAAATTCAAAATTAAAGACATTTCAGACGGGGATTTAAACCCCGACTGAAATGGGTGCTACATGTAGATTGCAGGTTCTTAAACCCTTTAATTTACGATAAATTATCAAATCTTCTCTTCCTGTGCTTGCCTCTCAGGTATTTTATATTACTTGTGCCAACGAATCACTACAGTCAACAAAAAAAGACTTATGTTTCAACCACTAGGATTTGAACAACGCTCTATAGATACCTCACTAGGTAGAATGGTATATTATACCGCTGCTAGAACACCTTGGCAGGATGATCTGACTGCCAAAGACGATCGGGAAACTTTGGTATTCCTGCACGGCTTTGGTGGTGGGTCTTCTGCTTATGAGTGGTCAAAAGTTTATCCGGCTTTTGCGGCTGAATATCGGGTTATTGCGCCAGATTTGCTCGGTTGGGGTAGGTCTGAACATCCAGCACGGAGTTATAATATTGAGGATTATTTGACCACGATTCGGGAGTTTTTCGAGCAGACTTGTACTGGCCCAGTAACAGCGATCGCTTCTTCTTTGACCGCAGCATTTACAATTCGGGTAGCAGCAGATCGTCCTGATTTATTCAAGTCTTTAATTCTTACCACCCCCGCCGGACTTTCTGACTTTGGCGAAGACTACTCCCGGAGTTTTTTTGCCCAGTTAGTTAGCGTTCCCGTTGTCGATCGTTTACTTTACAGCACTGGAATTGCTACTAGTGGTGGTATTCGCAGCTTTTTAGAACAACGGCAATTTGCTCAATCCAATCGAGTCTACCAAGAAATTGTAGATGCTTATCTAGAATCCGCCCAACAGCCTAATGCTGAGTATGCAGCACTGTCGTTTGTTCGTGGCGATTTGTGCTTTGATTTATCCCTTTACATTCAACAATTAACCATTCCCACCGCAATTATTTGGGGACAAAAGTCAGAATTTACAGGGCCCTCAATTGGTCGCCGCCTTGCCGAAATCAATCCTCAAGCAATCCGATTTTTTCAACAGTTGGAAGATGTCGGATTAACACCACAGTTGGAATTGCCAGCAGTGACAATCGGGTTAATTCGCAAATTTTTGCCTTTGCTTAATTAACATGAGTAGTAGAGACGCGAAATGGGACTGGGCTTTGCCCCGTAGCGCTAACGCGTCTCTACATTCTTTTTCACCAAATGTTTAATAAGATTGCTAGAGAAAATTATCCACAAAAGTGATAATACTATTTATCTTTCAATCTGATATCAATGACAGTTGCATTGAAGTTGTAGTTAAAGCCTTCTAGCTCAAATGGCATCCCAATTTTAACTTTACTGTTACCCAAAACTGGCCCACTTTCAGTAACTTGGGCTTTGCCATCTAAAGTCAAAAGAAAATCTGTACTGTAATTGTTGCTCTTGGGATCTGGCAGTTCTTTAACAGTGCCATCCGGTTGGAAAACATTGACTGTTCTAGGTAGCTGTTGAATAGATTTAATTTCAATCTGTCCGTAAGGCTGATTGCGGATAATCACATTGGTTTTTCCACCTTTTTTTAAACCATTGTCAATTAATTTTTCCGGGTCGCGTACATTCAAACCACGAACTACTAARTCTACTTCTATCGGTACTGTTTTCGCACCCACTTGGGCAACAGAACCAGAAGTGCCAGGAAAAACAAAGATGCCAAATATAACTAGCAGAATTACCAGCGCAGCACCTAAATCGAGGAGATTAATTTTGCCAAACAAGCGACCTTTTGAATCTAAAATAGCCATAAAAAGTTTTGCGATGTAATCGTGAAGTAATGGATTGTAGCCCGAAAGTTTTCGATGGAAAAGGTAATTTTCCCTATTTGGTAATAACTCAAAGTATTCGGGGGTTGCGGTTATGCGACAGTTTATCACAAGTTCGTAATTTCCGAGGCACGGCAGCTAACCCTCAAACTTTTACTAGTTAATACTGACGCACCTAGAAAGTAAAATCTAGTGTTTAAGCCTATCTTTAGAGAGAATCCCTAGCCTCCCGCAATTCGGTAGATTTGCATCAAGATTATCTGTATGACAGCTCCTTTGGTCTTGAGTTAAGAATGCAACTTAGAATACTCTAAATCCGTCTTATAATTTGTCTCCTCATTTTATGTTCTTCCGAAATAATCTTCAAAGCGTATTATGTTCAATTGGAAAGGTTTTGCTGCAAATTACCGTGTATGGCGGCGTCGCTGGTTTTATCCCCTAATTTCAGTGGTGGTCGCCCTGAGTCTGTGCCTGAGTACACCCTTGCCTGGAAGAACTTTAGATTTCTTGCCTCTTTTACTCCAAGGAGTTCAGGCATTTCAGCTTTCTAATATATCTCCTAATCAAGAAGTTGATCTTGGTAAGCAGATTAATCAGGAATTGGTCGGCAGTCAAGTCAGACTTTACCGCAATCCCGAAGTTAATCGTTATGTAGAGCAAGTTGGTCGGCGTTTAGCAGCGAATAGCGATCGCCCCGATCTCCCCTATACTTTCCAGATAGTTGAGGATAACGCTATTAACGCCTTTGCGACCTTGGGCGGTTATGTATATGTCCACACGGGTTTGCTGAAAACCGCAGACAATGAAGCGGAACTGGCAAGTGTACTCGCCCATGAAATCGGTCACATTGGCGGGAAACACGTAGTCAAGCAGATGCAGCAAAAAGCCCTCGAAAGTGGTCTATTAACAGCAGCTGGCTTAGATCGAAATTCCGCAGTGCAAATTGGTGTACAGTTAGCGCGAGACTTACCACGCAGTCGTAAAAACGAATTGGAAGCCGATCAAAGAGGACTACGAACTTTGACACGTACTGGTTATGCCCAGTCAGCAATGGTCTCTTTTATGCAAAAGCTGCTGAAAAAGGGTGGTTCTAGTCCAACATTTTTAAGTACACACCCCGGAACCAGCGATCGCATTGATGCCCTCAAACGTGCAATTAACTCTCAACCTAGTAATGGAAAATCTGGCTTGGATAATGCTAGTTATAAAGCAAATATTCGACCATTAGCGAAGTCTTGAGGAAATTGGGAAAGAGGAGGCAGGAGGCAGTGTTTCCACTACGCTCAACAACCAGGTAGGGGGCAGAAATTCTTTGCCATGTCGGCAAATATAACGGATCATCTGCTCCATTGCCCCCAAGGGTCGCACTGATCAACGGCACCCCAACCGGGTCGGGTCGAGGGTTGCCGCACAACGATTCAGTAGACACGCCCAAGTCCAAACGGTTTTGAAGTACGACGATAACCGCCAGCGTTTGCAAAAGCAGATGAGCGACTCGATATCAGAACTTATTTAGGAAAGACCTAAAAATTTAGATATTGTCAATTTGAAAATTTTGAGGATTTTTCAGCATAACATGATTGTCAACTTTGACTAAATCACCTGTGCAGCGAATTGGTAAACATTATACTCCCCGTGAGTATACACTGATATAGATAGCCAAAAATCTTTTTTAAATAGAAATGAATGATACCTAGCGATTGTCTAACTACCTCTTGCAGCGCCCTAATCATTGCCCATCCAGGACATGAGATTAGAGTTCATGGCTGGTTAGAGTTAGCTCGCCCCTTTGTATTCGTTCTAACAGATGGCTCCGGGCATTCAGGCAAGTCGAGGCTAGACTCAACTACAAAAGTTCTAAAAAAAGTTAATGCAAAACAAGGTAATATTTATGGTCGATTTTCAGATAAACAAGTTTATGCAGCAATTCTAAATCGAGACTTTGATTTATTTATTAGACTGACTGAAGAATTAGTTGACATACTCACTCAGCTTAGGGTGGAGTTAGTTATTGGGGACGCAGTAGAAGGCTACAATCCATCTCATGATATCTGTCGCCTAATAATCAATGCTGCTGTAGAGATTTTGCTTAAAAGAGGACATAAAATTGATTTTTGCTGAGTGGGAAACCAGATAACTTCCCCGCACCATTCTCTGAGCAAATGATTTGCCTGCCGCTAAATGATGATGCCTTGGCAAGAAAACTAGCGACTGCCCAGGCATATGATGAGATTGCTGCTGAAGTGAATTCTGCAATCGAAGCATTTGGAATAGAAGCGTTCCGAATCGAGTGTTTTAGCCGAATCCACGTTCGTGGTAAAAATGATTGTCAGATGCCAGGAACACCTTTTTACGAACAGTACGGCGAAAAAAAAGTTGCATCTGGCTTGTTTCAGCAAGTGCTGCGTTATCGTGAACACGTCTACCCATTGGCTGAAACGCTTTGGACTTACATCAAAAGGTTGAGCTAATGGGTGGTTTGCGAGTTTTAATTACTAACATTACCCTTGCCACACGGACTGGAACAGAAACTTATGTAAGAGATTTGGCAATCAAGTTACTCAAGCAAGGGCACACACCTATTGTTTACTGCACTCATCTGGGTGCATCGACTCAAACAGACTCCATAGTAGAAGAACTTCGTGTAGCTACAGTTCCTGTGGTAGATAACCTAGATGCAGTAGGAGCAGTCCCGGACATTATTCACGGACATCATCATCCAGGGACGGTGACAGCTCTGTTGCATTTTCCAGAAGTGCCAGGGATATTTTTTTGTCATGATTGGCTGGCGTGGCACGATCATCCACCTTTACTTCCTCGCATTCAATACTATGTTGGCGTTGATTACACCTGTCGCGATCGCCTAATACTCAGGCATGGCATTTCAGAAGATCGTGTTCGGGTTATCTATAATTCCGTTGATTTGGACAAATTTTGTCTGCGTCCTTCGCTGCCAAAATTTCCCAAACGGGCACTAGTATTTAGCAACCAGGCTAGCGAACACACATATCTACGAGCAGTCCAACAAGCATGTGCCCGTACAGGTATTGCTTTAGATGTAATTGGAGCGAGTGTAGGCAATGTCTGCATCCATCCAGAAAAGGTTCTTGGCAACTACGACCTAGTTTTTGCAAAGGCAAGATGTGCTTTGGAAGCAATGGCGGTTGGTTGTGCAGTGATTCTCTGTGACTACAGGGGTGCTGGTTCAATGGTGACAGCAACTGAAATGAGCCAACTTAGACGCTTCAATTTTGGCATTCGCACACTCCAAGAACCTGTGCATCCGGATCTGCTAGTTAGAGAAATTACTCGATATGACTCTGATGATGCTGCTGAGGTTTCTCGGCGAATTCGTGAAACGGCTGGACTTAATGCCACAGTCAACGAGATTGTGGCTCTGTATCGAGAAGCAATCGCCAGTCATCAGGCAAAACTCATAGACCCCAAAGTAGAGGCGAAAGCTGTCTCAGGTTATTTATATAGCTGGACACCTCGATATGGAGAATACGAACTGCTGCAAGCCAGCTTTTCTCACTTGCAGATTGAATCTGAACGACAACAAGCTGAATATAGCCAATTACAAATTGAGTTTCAGCAACTTCAGCTAAAGGTTAATCAATTGCAAGCAGAAAATGGACAAACAAAAGAACAGTCTGCTCAACTGCAAGCTGAACATAGCCAATTACAGAATGAGGTTACTGCTCTTTACAACTCTACAACTATGCAGCTACGCCAACGCTTGCTCAAGCTGCCAATTCTAGGTGGAATCGTTCGTTTCTTATATCGATTAGTTACAGGTCGATTACCACTTTAACTCACATTTCGCTTCTTTATAACAAAAGCGGGGTTAATACAGAAACAGCTTGCTGAACTTGTTGGTACAAAATAGCCTATGATTGCAGCTGGAGTTTAGACTAGTTCCCGGTGCGAAACTAACGAGACAAGAAAGAAAAAATATTCTTAAAGCTCTAATAATGAGGATAAAATGAAGAGTGATAAAAACAACGAAATAAATTATAGGTGAATTCAAATATTCACAGCAAGAAAGTAATCTTAATGAAGTCGGTTTTTGTCCGCATCAAATTTTAGTTTGATTTAGTTAATATTTCTAGACTGAGAAACTAAACATCGACTGATAATGGTCAAATTGTGAGCGATTATTCCCCAGCCCACCCACCGTTTAAATCCCATATCTCCTCTATACAAACAACATTGGAAGCCAAAGCATCTTTTCAGAAAACTAATACGTCCTTCTACGCCGTTATGCCAATGGCGGCCTTTTCTAAAATTTCTTTTCCTTTCATGCTGAATTCGTTGCTTACTTCTATAACCTCCTTTAGGTAATATGACTTGTTTTATTCCTAATGATTGGGCATAGTTTTCATTACTTTGAGAGAAAACACCTCTATCACTAGAAACTAGTTTAGGCGGATAACCAAATTTGTCTATATGTTGGTCAAGACTGGAAACTAATTGTTGCGTATCATGAGGGTTGCCCTTTAATATGCGATAATTACTTATAATGGCACCATCAACTTCATCTAACCACACCTTCCGCTCAAACTCTACATCTAGGTTAGGTTTGCCCCTACATATAATATCTGTATGCACTTCAAATATACTCACAATTTTCTCCGCAGCACTAACTTTTTCTTGAGCTAAGACTCTGCGGGATGCTTGCTCAACTACTTGTTCTATACGTGGGAGAAAAATTTACCATTTTTGCAGGAGTTTCTGCGATTTTACGGCATCCAATTGCTCCAGAATTGACTTCACTTTTTGAGCTTGTTTAATTGCAGCTTTCGTGATTTCAATCAATTTCATGTAGGCTTGTTTTCTTCTTTGCTTTCCAGATTCATTTCTGGTTTTTGAGAGACTATCAATTTGTCTAGATATTCTTCTAGCTGTCCAATAACGATTACGAAATATCCGTAAGTTAATAGTTTTGCAATTTGCTAGAATAATTGACTTTGACTCAGATAAAATACGACTAATAACCTTGACTCCATCCACTAACAAACTGTTATCCGAAGGGAAATGAATATTAGTTGCCACTACTGTCCCATCTGTCCTCATCTTTCTCCCCTGAGTTATTTGTAACTGGGTAGCAATTTGAGTCAATCTTTGATTAATCTGCTCCAACGTTTTTGCACTCAAAGTATTCGCCCAACGAATCAATGTGCTTTTATTTGGCAGAGGATTAAAATATACTCGACAAAACTGCCTTAAAATTAAACTTTCTTTGACATTTTTAATTGTCTTTACGTAACTTAGGCAGCGTAAGTGTTTTAGAGCTAACATCCTGAATATCACTTCTACTGGAGTTGATTTTCTTCCCGTCAACCTGGAGAGTGGATAACGTTTTGAAAAGTCTGCTGACATTAACTCTAGGAGCTTTTCATCACACAGCAGATGGTCAATAATAGTCATTTGCTCATCCATTTCACCACTCAAGAGCAAGATAATGTTGAACTCCCGGTCAATGTGATATTTTTTCTGTAACACCTATTGTCTGCCTTCCGATTGAGTACATTTTTCCCTATCTCAATCACTGTAAGGCTTTTGGGTTTCGCACCGGAAACTAGACTAAAAGCAATATGAGAGAACGCAAATCAAAAGGAATTAGAGGTTAAAAATATTATCTTGTCAGCCTTAAAGCATCCTGACCTTTAACAATTATTGTGTAGTATACCTGTTCAGAAAATAATACAACAATGATAATCGAATGGGGGGTGGGAGAAGAAATGCCTTCAATAGAAGAAGTTTGGCGACAATACTATCGTCGCTTTACCGTTGACTACTGGTATCGTTTTTTGAAACAACGCTTACATGTCTTCACATTACCTGTAATCAGCTTGTCATCTCCCAAAAGTTCAAAAATTGCCTGATTCCTTTCTCCTCAAGCTTTTAATTCCGCTTACCACCTCAAAATCAGCGAACGGATAGTGATTTCTCCCCCTCATTTCAAATATTCCTCAATTCCTATTGCGGCGATCGACTTTAATTTTGGCTGGATCAATGTTAATTACAACCTCTTCTAAAGGCAGGGTACGGATATAGTTTTTAAAGATATTAACTTGATAAACCAACTGATTTGTGACATCTAGTCCAGTCAACCAGCCACTCCGGGGATGATAAGCGCCAGTATCTATGTCTAGCCATCCCTTTCCTTGTGCCAGTTTACCAGGAGAAACACCCGGCAGGGTAAAGGTAATGGTGTGACCGATGATAATTTGTTTATCTGGAAAGTAGGGTTTTTCAATACTGTGAAATTCCTCTCGTATCCAGCACAGTTCATCGGCAGTTTGTTCTGTCACCGACTTGGAAGGGTCAACACCAGCATGAGTTAACCAAATATCCCCTAAGTCAAGGTATGTAGGCAAAGCTTTTAACCAATCCAGATGGTCATCRGGRATKGGAGCCTCTTGGTAACTGGCYACGGTAGCTTGCCCTCCACCAWACACCCATGCTTGCATCGTCGAGGAGGAAATCCTTTCATTCGTCAGAATGTTTAGTAACATCTGCTCATGATTTCCCAACAAACATGAGTAGTTATTTTGCTTGACAAAATTAACTACTTGCGCACTATGAGGGCCGCGATCGATTAAGTCTCCCAGAAAATAGACTCGATCTTCTGACGTGGGGGCGATCGCCTCCAACAGTGTCATTAAACCTTCATAGTGTCCATGCACATCCCCAATTACAATTCGTCTGGGGCTAGTTTCGCTCATTGTCTCTTAGCTGCAATAGTTTTGGCTAATACTTCTGCTACAGTTTACGCTGTCTGCTTTCCGCAATGAAAGGTAAAAATACTGGATAATGCTTATTTTAATTTAATTTTTGTACGAGTAATAAAATTAACTTATCAAATATATACAACGACAATTGTTTTTTAGATATAACTTATAATATCGGTGGCGTAAGACTAGGTTTTTCTGCTAATTTAAACTACTTAGCCGAGAATTTAGGCTCTTGCCATATTCATCACTTTTGAGTTCACAATGTCTAATGGTTTTTCTGCTGATATTAGTTCGCGCATCTGCAAGCACATGAATGACGATCATGCTGATGCTGTAGTTATTTATGCTAAAGCTTTTGGTGGTGTCACTGATGCAACCGCAGCCGAAATGTTGTCAATTGATGCCCAGGGTATGGATTTAACAGCGCAAGTCAATGGGGAAGCTGTACCAGTTCGCATTCATTTCGATCGTGTTTTAGTGGATGCGGAAGATGCTCATCAAACTTTGATTGCAATGGTGAAGCAGGCGCGGGTAAAGGCTAAATAGGAAATGACAAAATAATTGACACTAAATCTGCGATACATTTAATCACATATTTTTGTACATATAGCAATACAGCACTTACGGCAGCTATGAGGTACATCCCCAAATCTGAAAGCTTTGAAAGAAGAGGGCAAGGAGAAAAACTGTATTGCATAATAGCCGGAAGCGCTGTAACTAGACTGGGGAAAGGTTAAAGGGGAAGGGAAAATTCCATAGCTTTACCCCTTTCCCCAAACCAAATTCCACTTTAAAATTCTTAACCGAGCAGTATTGAAAGCTGTGTTATGTCGTGATTGCTGTAAATACTCACCCCGCCAGCCGATATATAATCACTTTTCCTTTCCAATTTTCTTCCACAAATACTAGATGCTCACCATTGGAACGCCGAAAAGCGCGAATACCGTAGGGTATATCAATCCAGCCACTTTCGCTGCCAACTTCTGGGCCTGGTTTTAACTGTTGTACTTGCGCTCCCGTCTTGGCATTGTAGACATATACTTCTGCGGTTTTGACTGTCACGGCAAATACATAGTCTCCCGTCACACTAATTGCTGCTGTAGACACTTCACGCTTCCCGGTGCTGTCATAGGGTATTACAATCCGCCATTTGGGAGTACGATTTCCTTTACTCCAATTGTCAAAACGGGCAATTTCAGATCCAGCAACTCCAGCATCGTCACCAAATGCAGGGCGATCTACCGTAAAGCCTGACAAAAACATACTATCTGTTTCAGGGAAATATTCGATCCGCCGCAAGTCGTTAAATATTTTGGGAATAGTTTGCTTTTCCATCGAACTATAGCTGTAGATGGGGTTGCCTTTAGGATCTATTCCCTGTAAAGGATAGTGTCGAATGCCATCTTCTGTTCGCAAAGCTTTCCAAACATCTCCTTTGCTGTCTACCCACCAGCCGCCAAGATGAGGATAATCTTTGCTGCGATCGTATTCGTTCTTTTCAAATTTGCCATTACCGTTGCGATCGCGCCAGATCCATTCCCCTTGTTCTGGTTGATGCGGTGGCCAATTTCCGGTAATAAATGGTTTATCTGCGCCATTAGTACCGACAAACATGCCGGCGGGGATGGCAACTTTACCATCTGTAGCGGGATTAAAACGATATATTTGCAGAAAGCTGTTATACATATCTGTGAGGAACAAAAACGGCTTCCCTTGGATGCGGCGAACAAAGGTTCCATCTGGGGATGTATGCAGACGTGGATCTTGAGGATATTTGAAAGGATTTAAGGTGTAGGCTTTGTAAATCCATTGCTTACCAGCAGCCTTACTGTAATCCATCAAATAGTGTTCTTGTTTCGTGAATAAATCTACACCATCAGTTTTAGGATCGGCATCTGCATTATCGACGAATATCAATCCCAGCGATCGCCACATTAGTTTTCCCGATGGCGAAAATTTCCGCAAATCTGTTCCTGATTTGTTGAAACCATTACTATTTATATATATATTCCTTGAAGCATCTGTACCGACTCCGGTAAGTCCGTAAAGTTTCAAATCTCGAACTTCACCAGGAACTCCTGCATAGATACCGCCTTTAGAACCAAAACTACTCACCTGCACTGGCCGATCTTTGATGTCATAAGTCAACATTTGCTGACGCGGGCCATTTTCTGCTACTAACAGCTTACCTTGATGATTAATAGCGATCGCTGTTGGTTCGACGATATCTGCAATCTGTTGCGGCAATTGCTTTCCACTTTGGGAATAATGTAAAATTTTTGCAGGCTTACTACCATTTTTACTTTGAATAATCCACAGATTTTTTTGTGGATCGATAGTTATTGCTCCCGGATTAGCAACGGTAAAGCTGCGGAGTTCCTTCATCGTCTCAGTATCATAAACACGAATGCGGCTAGCAGCAAAATCACTCACATACAACTCGCTTCCCACAGTTGCTAATCCAGTAACTTCACTTTTAGTACTGGTAATCAACATACTTTTATCCCAACCACGTCCATTCGGAAACGGCGCAGGTTTTCCTGACAAGTCATAGCGTCTAACGCTATACCAAGTTGTTCCTTCTGGTGGATAATCTTCTTTTGTATCGCCCCTCGAACCTTGAGTCATGGCAATGTAAACATATTTACTATTTGCGGTTACAGCTTTGCCACCACCACGACTCCAGCCATGAGTATCCCCAAGGGCAGCAATAACCTTACCATCTTTATATATTCCTGCCTCCATTGCCGCCTCATCCCAATGGCTGTTGGTATAAACCGTGCCATCAGGAGCAACATACATGGCCTCAATATTGTTTTGTACCCGCAGATTTCCACTGCCAATAGTATTACCTATCCACGATGTTTTGTAGTTAAGCGCGGGTGTTTCAGTATTGTTTTGTACTCGCAGATTTTCACTGCCAATACTATTACTTATTGGCGATCTTTTGTGTGTAAGTGTGGGTATTTCAGTATTGTTTTGTCCCCACAGACGTTCGCTGCCAATAGTATTATTTATTGACGATATTTTGTGTGTAAGCGTGGGTATTTCAGTATTATTTTGTATCCGCAGATTTTCACTGCCAATAGTATTATGTGTAAGCGTGCGTGTTCCAGTTGTCGCCCAGTCTGTTGTAATTCCAAGGGTAGTAACAATGACTCCAATAGTCACACTGAGTAAAAAGTTGAAAGTTTTATTTCTTTGTAAATATCTAGTATTAGATAATTTTTTGAGATGCTGATTGAGCTGGTGACGTAGTTTTTTTAACCGCGTCAGTAATTTATTTATCATATAATTTTCAGGTTTTAATTATTTATATACAATCATTGTTTATGAAATCCGTAAAAAAATATAACTATTCTGAAGTGGTTAAGATACGGTCTATGTATGGACACGGCATCTGATATCACTCTGCCATAACTTTCATGAGAAAATAATCGACTAAAAATAAAAATAACTAACAATGGCTGAAAAAAATAACTTTAAAAAAATACGAAAATATCTTGAAGAAGCTGATGTTAAATTTGTGCGAGTTCTTTGGTGCGATAATGCTAATATTATCCGTGGCAAAGCTGTGCATCTGGGAATGTTAGCTCACTACTTTGAACATGGAGTAGGGATTTCTGTAGGGCAGCAGGGAGTTCCCGTTATGTATGATGCAGTTGTGCCAGAAACAAATTTAGGGCCAGTAGGTGAAATTCGCTTAGTCCCAGATTGGTCTAGCCTCAAGCCTTTACCTTATAGTTTTGGTCATGCTCGTGTGATGGGCAATATGATACTAGATGGTGCTGCTTGGGGATTATGCCCGCGAAACTTCTTGAAGCGGATGATTGCGGCAGCTAAATCAACTGGTTGGGAAGTACGAGCAGCCTTTGAAAATGAGTTTTATTTACTACGGCAAACACCTGATGGCATCATTCCGGCTGACTCCACAGTTTTTGCTTCAACTCAGGCAATGGATCTCCATCGCGAAGTAATTGATGAAATCGCTGATGCACTTATTGCCCAAGGTATACCTGTCGAACAGTATTATCCTGAATCAGGCCCAGGTCAGCAAGAAATTTCCATGCGCTATACCGATGCTTTACAAGCAGCTGACTGGCAAATTGCTTTTCGAGAAACTGTCAGAGCGATCGCCCACCGCCACAACCTCATCGCTTCATTTTTACCCAAAATTTTCCCGGATGCAGCGGGTAGTGGTTGTCATATCCATCTGAGCCTTTGGCATAGGGAGAAAAACCTATTACCCGATCCTCAGAGTATCTATGGTCTTTCTGAAGTGGCATTACAATTTATCGCTGGTATCCTACACCATCTGCCGGCACTGATGGCACTAACTACCCCAAGTACTAATTCTTATCGCCGCATTCTTCCTCATAGTTGGAGTGGTGCTTTCCGTTGTTGGGGATTAGATAATCGGGAGGCAGCCGTTAGAGTCCCTAGTAACCCTGCTTTGGGCTGTCCCAGCCACTTTGAATTGAAAACTGTAGATGCCTCAGCTAATCCTTACTTAGCTTTAGGAGCAGCGATCGCAGCCGGACTTGATGGCGTGCAGCGCAGTCTCACACCACCAAACCCAGTAAATCAAGACCCTGGATATTTATCAATTGAAGAACGCAGTGCTAATGCAATAGACCCATTACCAAATAATTTGGGGCAAGCGATCGCTCACCTCCAGCAAGACGATATCCTATTAACAGCTTTAAATCCACAGTTAGCCAAAGCGTTCTTAGCAGTGCGTCAAGCAGAGTGGCAAGCAATGAAAGATTGGGAATTAACGGCAGAAGTGAAAGCATTATTAGAAAAATACTAGCACCCCACTCTCTACTCCCTACTAAAAATGAATCTAGCTGATATTCCCTTAATTGACCAACACGCCCACAACATATTAAAACCAGAAGTAGCTGCCCAGTCTCCTTATGCGGCTGCCTTTACTGAAGGCTACGATTCAGAAATAATTAACTACCATGCCCGTCATACATTCTTTTTTCGGCGTAGCTTGCACGAGATTGCCGCTTTATTGAACTGCGAAGCTGAAGAAACAGCAATTTTGGCACGGCGAGAAAGTCTAGGATTAGAAGAACTAACGCAGATTTATTTTCGGGCTGCTAACCTAGAGGCGATTTACTTAGATGATGGTTTGCAGCCAGAAACTATCTTACCTCTGTCGTGGCATGAAAGGTTTATTCCTGTGCGACAAATTCTGAGATTAGAACTATTAGCAGAACAGTTAATTCCGCAATCTCCTGATTTTGCCACTTTCCTAGCCAGATTCAACAGTGAACTCGATCCCCCACCGCTGGGAGTAGTAGCTTTTAAAAGTATTGCCTGTTACCGGAGTGGTTTGGATATTCAATCAGTAACTGACGAGGTGGCGGCGGCTCACTTTGACAACCTCAAACAACAACTGCACAATCAACCTCTGCGACTGACAGATAAACCACTGATTGATTTTTTGTTACAACAGGCATTATTAGTAGCAGCAAAATACCGCTTACCAGTGCAATTTCATACTGGCTACGGCGATCCTAGCTTGGATTTACGATTAGCTAATCCTCTAAATCTGCGATATTTACTAGAGTTACCGCAGTATCGCCATGTACCAATAGTATTGCTACACGCTTCATATCCTTATATGCAGCAGGCTGGTTATTTAGCTTCTGTATATCCCCAAGTTTATCTAGATTTCGGTTTGGCAATACCCTTTTTAAGCGTATCTGGGATGCGGGAAGCAATCAGGCAGATGTTAGAATTAACTCCCACTACTAAATTGATGTATTCTTCTGATGCCCACTCAATTCCAGAATTGTACTACTTGGGTGCAAAGTGGGGTCGCCAGATTTTAGGGGAAGTGCTAGAGCAAGCAATTACAGATTCTGACATTACTGTAGCTGAAGCTGAGGTCATTTCTGTAGCAATTTTACGTGAAAACGCCTTAGTTCTCTACCAATTAGCGCATGAAACAAGTACTAAGCGTTAGCATTATTTATTACTCCAATTACTTTTACTTTCAAATTTGGCTGAGATTTTTCGTTGAACAGAGTTATTGCAGAGCAATATATAAGTAGCAAATTATTTTACATAAGCTTTATGTAGCTACCCTTATTCTTTAAATTTTCAGTTAATATCTTTAAAACATTATTTAAGCTCGACTTTATCCAAAATTAATAACTTGGTTTTCTTTATTCCAATACGGTTCAGTTAAGCATTTCTTTCTTCTCTCTGCGTTCTTGGCGTTCTTGGCGGTTCGTTAAAAAATAACCTTGGCAAAGAGTTTTAGCCTTAACTGAACCGTATTGTTATTTATCCGGTAAAAATTCTAGCTTTTGGGTACATACTTTTTCCACGTCACAGATATTGATAAACTTAAACAAGTAAACCTACCTTCCCGCAGAAGTTTCAGCTTAGGCGTTCGTGCAACGACTCCGCAGGAGTATCGCGTTGCGACAAAAATGGATATAGTCGAGTTAAGGTATTAATATTTACTTGTTTTTAAAACATAATGGTAAACATTAATACAAAAATCTTCTATATTTATTACTTTATAGCAGCTTTTCTCTCTCCTTATATAGCATTCATATTTCTGAGTTGATAGGTATCATATATATCTATCTCGGTGTTATATAGTTAATAAAAATACAGCTTTAATTCCTTGTTGACGTTGATATATAAATAGTTTATAAATTGGTTTTATATACAAAAATTATTATTGTTAATGTGTATTCATAAATTCTATTGATTCAGGTTTGGATACAGATATAAAAGCGCACAGATGTGCGCCTGTTTTATTATATTTATAGGAGATACATTAGTGGAAAATAAACTAAAAAATTTTACTTCATCTTCTGCATCTATTCTCACCCTGGGATTAGGCTGGTTTCCCAAAAGTCCCGGAGGATTAGAAAGGTATATTTATGAACTAACTCATAAATTAGCTGCAAATCACGATCGGATTGAATTATGCGGAGTCGGTTTACCAGAAACTGAATTAAATTCGCTGATTAAGCTGACTAACTTGGCGAGTCCCGATAGTGCTATTTGGCAAAGATTATGGTCGATTCGCACGAATTTTCAGAAAACAAGAACCAGCAAACCAGATGCTATTAATTTGCACTTTGCATTATATAGCTTTCCGATTTTAGATATTTTGCCAAAGGGAGTACCAGTCACTTTTAACTTTCATGGACCTTGGGCTTTTGAGAGCAAGCAAGAGGTAGTTAATAAAAACCTCAGTCTTTTAATTAAGCACTGGTTAATAGAACAAAACACTTATAATCGCTGCGATCGCTTCATTGTTTTGAGCAAAGCTTTTGGTAAAATTCTACATGATAAATATCAAGTACCGTGGAGCAAAATTAATGTTATTCCCGGTGGAGTTGATATTAATTGGTTTCAACCAAATTTATCACCCCAGGAGGCTTGTGCAAAGCTAGGCTGGCCTAGTAATCGCCGTATCCTATTTACATCACGCCGCTTAGTACATCGAACCGGAGTTGATAAATTATTGCAAGCTCTGGCTATAATTAAGCCCAGAATACCAGATGTTTGGCTAGCGATCGCAGGCCGTGGTCACATCCAAGCCGCACTACAACAACAGGCTACAGAATTAGGACTAGATGACAACGTTAAATTTTTAGGTTTTCTCCCTGATGAGCAATTACCTATAGCTTATCAAGCGGCTGAATTGACTATTATGCCTAGCCAATCTTTTGAAGGATTTGGATTAGTAATAGTTGAGTCTCTAGCCTGTGGTACTCCTATTTTGTGTACTCCAGTTGGGGGAATGCCAGAAATTTTATCAGAATTTTCACCCGATTTAATTACGACTTCAACAGACGCTTCAGACATTGCCGAAAAATTAGAACAAGCACTTTTGGGAAATATCCCCATACCTTCACGATCGGACTGTCGCCAGTACGCTACCACAAATTACGACTGGAATCAAATTGCCCAACAAGTACGGAATGTTTTATTAGCTTAAACAAGTAAGTTTAATAAATTCTAGGGGCATTACATGAGCCAAATTAGATAAAATAGAGGTTAAATGAGAATTCTTTTCTTAGATCAAAGCGGTAAACCAGGCGGTGCCGAATTATGTTTAATAGATATTGCTAAACCTTATGGCGATCGCGCTTTGGTAGGTTTATTTGCAGATGGTTCATTTAAAGATTTACTACAACAAAATCATATTCCAGTAGAAGTTCTCGCAACTCAAGCAATCCAAGTTCGCAAAGAAAGCAGTTTGCTACAAGGATTCAAGAGTTTGGGACAACTTGCACCTTTGATTATTAAGGTAGTTAAAAAAGCGCGTGAATACGATTTAATCTATGCCAACACCCAAAAAGCATTAGTTGTCGGAGCGTTGGCAAGTTTTTTCAGTCGTCGTCGTCTGGTTTATCATTTACATGATATTCTTTCCAAAGAACATTTTAGCCAAACTAATCTTCGCATTGCTGTTAACTTAGCTAATCGTTTTGCATCATTAGTAATTGCGAATTCTAAAGCTAGTCAAACTGCCTTCGTACAAGCAGGAGGCCGCCCAGATATCATCGAAGTTGTTTATAACGGTTTTAATCCAAAAAGTTATCAAACTGATGAGTCTGACATTCAGAAATTACAGCAACAGTTAGGATTAGAAGGGAAATTTGTCGTTGGACACTTTAGCCGTCTTGCACCTTGGAAAGGGCAGCATATTTTAATTGATGCCCTAGCTAAATGCCCGTCAGAGGTGACAGCAATTTTAGTGGGTGACGCATTGTTTGGCGAACAAGATTATGTCCAAAAGTTGCACCAACAAGTTAGTGAACTGGGATTAGAAAACCGCGTTAAATTCTTAGGATTTCGTTCTGATATTCCTCAGTTAATGGCAGCTTGTGACTTGGTGGCACATACATCTACTTCGCCAGAACCCTTTGGGAGAGTGATTGTAGAGGCAATGCTATGTGGAAAAACTGTAGTTGCAGCCAAAGCTGGGGGTGCAATGGAATTAGTAGAACATGGACTTAATGGTTTTTTAGTGACACCAGGAAAACCCCAGGAACTTGCACAAGTAATTATCACTTGTTTACAGGAGACGGAAATAATTGCGACTATAGCTAATAATGCCAGGGCTACTGCTAGTCAGCGTTTTGATGTTGCAACTATTAATCAGCAAATTTCCCAATTACTGTCTCACAGATTATCATTAATTGACTAATCTACAATCACCGATTTTGTTTAGATAACCCCAGATGTGAATCTGGGGTTTATGCGTGTGATTACAAACCAACTAATTCACGAGATTCAAAATCAGAGAGTTATTGAGCAATGCCTACAGCCGGCAAGCTACGCTAATCTGGCTTCCAACTTAGCCACAATAAACTTATGACGCAGATATTCCAGGCGATCGCATTAAGCTGCTTCCCGCAGTTGTGGTTGTGAGGGCACACTCACCTCTGGAAATGAAAGCGAGAGTTGTTCGGCTTGAGGTACTGCCGCTTGCTGCAAAACTTGAACTTCAATATTCACGCTGACCAAATAACTACCTGTATCAGCACCAACTGCTTCGGCGATTAGTTTAGCAATGTCTGGGCGTTTGGCAGTCAGCGGATCGCGTAAAATACACCGATCCCATTCATGCTTGGCAGTCGGATTGAGGTTGAGAATATAATGCTTCATCATCGAACTAACCCTTGAATCCATCTTCCAGAAGGTTTTCACAGAGCCATTATGCATTTGGCTAGGCTTTGTGGACGCTATATCCATTATAGTATATTTGTACTAAAGTGGGCGATGTCTGAGTCAGAAAGTAGGAAATATATCATGTCCCGCTAATTAGCTATATTCCCGAATCTATGCAGAAAGCCCAAAAATCCCTCCCATTTCCGGTCTTACAGCTATTTACCTGAAAATAGCTGTAATCATAAGTCTTAAACCGGACACGATTAAGCTGTTCCTCATTTAACTTGCATAATTAGCATAGGCTTTTCGGTCTATGCCACAAGAGTTATATAAATTTTGGATTAGATGTCGTTTAGCTTACAAACCATTCGTAAAAGCGTATAAAGCGTATAGGTATGTCTTAGGAATATTCCTGTGCTACACCGGATTGTTAAAGGACTTCTAACAAATCATCAAAGTGCGATTTATACAATGGGCAAAGCCAACGCCAAATTTATCTATTCCTTTCTTCTCCAATTTGGTGATGTCTCTGAATTCTTAATCCCCGAAAATCTGCCCATAGGTAAATTCTAATACAAAGCTATTGCAACTAAGCTTACAAAGCAACACCTTATATTTATGTAAATCGCTATATGGTAGATATCTATATTCTTGACCTATTTGTAATTGGTCTACTTTTGCTGATGGTAACTTTAGGGTCAGGTTGGATTACTCGCTTACCCCTTTCTTTTGCCATCATCTACCTAGTGGTTGGTATTTTTCTAGGGCCCTATGGCTTTGGGCTGATTCAATTACGTCGAGATGACGTTTTTAACAACGAACTGCTGGAGAAAATAACAGAACTTGTCGTAATTATTTCTGTATTTAGTTGCGGCTTAAGAATTGTTCGGCCTCTAAAGTTGGGGGTTTGGGATATTACGGTGCGATTGATTGTATTTTTGATGCCAATTTCAATTTTTGCTCTGGCTGTTGTGGGTAAATTCTTTTTAGGGATGAATTGGGGAGAAGCAATTTTATTAGGAGCAATTCTCGCACCTACCGATCCAGTATTAGCTTCAGAAGTACAACTAACCAGTGCAAATGACCAAGATGAGTTGAGATTTGGTTTAACTTCTGAAGGTGGGCTAAATGATGCTTTAGCTTTTCCCTTCGTTTATTTTGGCATTCATGCCTTAGAAGATGACAACTGGGGTAACTGGCTTCAACAGTGGATTACGGTTGATTTAATATGGGCGATCGCATCTGGTATTGTTATGGGAATTGTTGTTGCCAAATCTATCGTTTGGATTGAGCAAACAATTCAAAAACGCCGTCCTGCTGATGAGTTAATGGAAGATTTTATTGCTATCAGCACCATTCTCATAACTTATTCATTAACAGAAATGGTTAATGGCTATGGATTTTTGGCGGTATTTGTTGCTGGGTTAGTTGTCCAACGCAGTTACAGAAATTCTGAAAAACCGATAGAACAATTAGAATTTGTTGAGCAAGTAGAAAAGCTACTAGAAGTTGGGACAATTTTACTATTAGGTTCAATATTATTATTGAAACCAATGCTTAATTATGCTATGCAATCTGTGTTAGTAATAATTTTGTTATTCTTGATCATCAGACCTTTAGGAGTTTGGATTAGCACAATAGGTAAACGTCCTCTAGATTCACGCCGCCGAACCTTCCACCCAGGAACTCGGTGGTTATTTGGATGGTTTGGTATTCGCGGTGTTGGTTCTTTATATTATCTAGCTTATGCCTTTGGTCATGGCTTGAAAGGTGAAGCAGCCGAACAAATTGCTTGGATAACTTACACTACTA
The DNA here is from genome assembly GCA_003326195.1 of Nostoc punctiforme NIES-2108. Lineage (GTDB taxonomy): Bacteria > Cyanobacteriota > Cyanobacteriia > Cyanobacteriales > Nostocaceae > Nostoc > Nostoc punctiforme_A. The sequence goes on along the minus strand of LXQE01000154.1, from coordinate 5,422 downwards.
TTGTAGCCTCAGTAATTGTGCATGGAATTAGTGCAACTCCATTAATGAAGTGGTATGAGCGCAATTTTGCTAACAAGAGAAAAACTACTACTCCCACTACAATAGATGAATTTGAGTAAAAGCCATTTTTGTAAGTAGCGACTTTAAAGACAGTCGCTACAGTTTAATTTTATGAACCTTACTCCAAATTTGAGAGGCGGTTTTAGTCTTAAATTCCCATTTTTTTGTCAGAAAGGGGTTCGGGTTAGGTCTAGATTCTCTATTTACCTGTAACTTTTTCAAGAACTCCTTTCGCTTTTTCACCAAAACTTTCTGGGGGATTTTGTTCTTGTTCAGCCTTCAAATTTCTTTCGTAAGTCTTCTCTATAGTAGTAAGATTTTTTGAATCTTTGATTGCTTGCTCATAAGCTTTTTCTCTGTCTTCTTCTTGAATGCCAACACCTGGGTCGTATTCGTTAGCACGATTAATTTTTTCTTCAGAATTTGGTTTATACTCTGGGGGTACTAGTTTTAATTCTTCAAGAGTAGTTGCATAACTACTTTGTTGAACAAAAATGAAGGAACCTGTCAAGCTGATGAAAACAATCAAGCTAACAACCAAAAAGCTTGAACGTAATGCTTGTTTTAAACTTAATAGAATTTTTTGCATGAAAAAAATCTCCTAATCTTTTGGTATGAGCCTTCTGATGTATAAGATAGATTAAATATCTGAGGCTCAAAGGCATCCTAAGTGTTTAGGTACAGTTCTTTCTTCTACCTCAAGGTATATTAATTTTTCCTTATAGTAATTTTATTCACAAGACTAAAATCCGCGACTTCCTTTAAAAAGTCGAGGATTTCATTGTTCACAAATGATTTAGTAGTAGCACAAAATTGTGTAATCTTAACCGTGTCCCTCTTTAAAAATAGCCACAAATTTTTGTGCTTACTAACATACCATCCAGAACTCCTGTTCTAGACTAATAGCTTAAATCTACTCAAGTAGACTGACATTTTTAATACCATTTTGGATTTTAGATTTTAGATTTTGGATTGTGAAACATCCATTGGATAAGTGTTTCAGTTTTTCATCTGCCGCAATCATTTTTTAAATTGGTATAATTTTTATCAGATAGACACTTATGACCCAATACGCTTGGGTTAAGGCTAAAACTCTTTATCAAAGTCAAATGTTTAATCGAACCGCAGAGGAAAGAGAGAGAAGAGAAAAAATGCTTAACCCAAGCGTATTGACCTATGACCAACTGTGATTAATTTTAATTCCTCGGCTTTGCATTACCTCTTCAAATAAATTTGTTGGTAATGCTTCTTCTACAGGAAAAACTCCTGGTTTTTTGAGTTTACCTTCTAGCAATAATTGGGCAATACTACCTGTACCGTAACCAGAAGCCACTGCTGTATTTTCATGCACTACAGTTGAACAATAAACGGCTGTCTCACCATTTTTTTGCCCTGTAACTTCTGAACGAACGGCTACTCCAATTCCACTAAAATTATTAGTGACATCTGTCATTGAATGGCTGACATGAGACAGAAATTCAATCATGTAACGACGTTGCATTAACCACTTGGGAAAAACGTGTGCCGCAATCCAAGTTAGATGATTATAGAAATCTGGAACAGAGCCAAACTTAGTAATTACAGTTTTCACTGATGGGAATGCATGGGGTAGTGTAAAGGTTTCTGGCATATCAAACCAGTAAACTCCGCTGCGTCTATATGGAGATGGAAACTCAACTACTTCCCTTTCACTGTAAGGCTTGACTATTTCCCATTTTCCATTTATCCAAGCCTCAAAAGGATACTGCAACCCTAGAAAAGTTGTCCGCATGACTGTAATGCCAGCACCACCAGAACCAGAAACTAAATAACTTAAATGGATCTTTTCTGGTCGCTCAAATTGTTCAACTCCCTGGCGTACCATGCTGTTAGAAATACCAGGGAAAATGCCAGTATTAATAATTGCCGTTACGCCAGCAGCAGCAGCTTTTTCATGATAATTCAAAGCTTTGCTGGTATAAGAACGGTGGTCGCTGACATCTAAATAATTAACGCCTTCAGCAATACAGGTTTCGAGAACATTAGTATCTCGATAGTGAAATGGCCCAGCACAATGAATAACTAAGTTAGAGTTTGCGATCGCATCTCGCAGCTTGTCAACTTCTACCAAGTCTAATATCAAAAACTGCACTTGTCCCCCCGAAGACAAGCTTACAGCTTTCCCAAACTCCGCAGAACGTCCAGTAATCGTAATTTTTGCTTGCGTATGGGTAGCTAGATCCTCGGCAACACTGCTACCAATCCGCCCTCTTCCTCCAAGAATTAAAACTCTGTCTGTCATTACTCCAGATTCGCAACACTAACCTTATTTCATCAGTTTTTTGTCCTGTCTGGCATCGGTTATAAGTATGATTTATAGTTTTTAATAAAATTTTTGCTCTATCTAAATAGGTGTAAACAAGTTTGTAGTAAGGACTTTAGTCGTTATTTTATAAGCACTAAAGTCCTTACTACAAACTCTTCATTACTAACTTTACAAAATACTACATTTGCGCTTCAATTTGCCTAACTACCGTCAGCGCCGAATAACTCACCCCAGCAGTACCTTCGCCGGGATGGGTGGAATCACCAACTAACCACAAATTTTGGATGGGTGTCCGATTGGCGAACCCAAAGGGGCCAAAGGTGGGTATTCTTTGACCAATACCGCCAACTATACCGCGATCGCGGGCTGTGAAATGGGCAAAAGTGCGGGGTGTTGCCGCTTCTTGATAAATAATAGTTTCTGGTTTGAGATAAAAGTATTGGGCAAGACGAGCGATCGCTTCTTGGGTAAACTTTTCTTTTAGTCCTTCATAATCATCAGTCTGCCACCACTGTGCAGGATCGACAAATGATGAAGCAATAATTGTCGCTTTCCCCTCTGGTGCGCGGCCATCTCCAGGATGACTGACGGAAACAAATAAGGAATTATTCTCGCCAATAGGGCCATTGACATCGTACAAAAATTGGAGGTGCGGAGGACACCCAGGCGGAATCGCGCTGGCATCTACACCCAAATACACCACAAAAGCACCCGATGCTTGGGGTAGTTTTTCCACCCGATTTTTATAACCAGATGGCGCTTGTTTCCCCAACAATTGCACCAAATTTTGCACGGTGACGTTGCTAACTATGTGGTCGGCTGCTTCTGTCCAAACTTCGCCAGTTTTCTGATTTCTAATAACAACAGCACTGGCTTTACCGTTTTCTATTTTGATTTCTTCTACTGTGTGGCGCATCAACAGTTTGCCACCATCTCTTTCTAAAGATTTTACCAAGCGATCGCTCAATACTTGCATACTTCCCTGGAGGTGAAACAATCCTTGGGGCAGTTGGGATACACTCAACGCTGTGGCGGCATAAAGTAATGCTGTCTCGTCTGCATCCACCTGGGAGTATAGCTTCAGTTGCAAATCTAAAAAAGTTCTCAGTCGTCGGTCATTTCCCAATCCACATAACCGTAAAGCATCTCCTACCGTAAACAAGGTGAAGGGTACGGTAATTAATGTACTCGGACGCACCGCCTGAGTTAGCTGCCACAAATCCCATAAATTACGCGGTGGTAGTACCGGGTCGCGTCCTTGAAATTCCCAACTAGCATCAAATAAAGTTGCCATCAACTGCCAAAATGGTTCGCTACCAGGAAACTGTTTTTGTCGTTCCTCTTGCCATTTCTCTTGGTCGCGCCAAACGTTGATGGGTGTCCTTTCCCCAGGTAAATACACCGCACAAGCAGGGTCGCAAGGCGTTGCTTGTGGCAAATCTATTGACAATTCTGAGAAAATCCGGTGGTGAATTCCCCCTGGTTCCAATCCTGCAACCTGAGTTGCGCCCACATCAAAAGTAAATCCCTGGCGTTTAAACGTCGAAGCACAGCCTCCTGGTACGAGGGCTTGATCCAAAATTAAGACACTGTAACCTCTATGAGCTAATAATGCCCCAGCAGTCAGTCCACCTATTCCTGCGCCAACAACGGTGACATGAGAGTTACTTTTGTCAAGAGAAATGCTGGACATTGATTATTTTCTTTAAAATTCTTAATACTTTTACTTATAATTTTACCTTAATCTCTGACTTCAATAGAGTCGAAGGGTGCGATTTATCAGTTGAGTCCAATACAGACCTAACCCCAACCCCTTCCCTATAAGGGAAGGGGAGTAAGATTCAAAGCCTCTCTCCTCTTAGGAGAGAGGTTTGGAGAGAGGTCAAAGAAGCGCTATATTATCCCGCGATTTGAATCACCGGCGGATCAACCTAAACCCAAAAAGTTTGAAATCAACGGCAATAGATTGCTGCATTGTTCAACCAACTTTGTGGCACTGGGTAAACTAGAAATTGTCCCTTTTAAAATCTTTATAGCTGTTTTTGCCGCCTTTTTCATCGCCCCCTCTTGAGGACTTTTCCCGGCTTCTGCTAAAGCTTTCACTTGCTCTAATGCCTCAGCTTTATCTTCTTGCAGTAAATTTGTATCAGCCTCAATTGCTGCTTGCAATTGCGTCAACAATTCCTTAATTCCCGGTTTATCTGGTTCGGGAGACGCTGGTAACTCGTTGATGGTATTTGTTACCGTACCGCTAATATCACCCAAATTTAAAGCTTGTCCACTAGCATTAAAATCTCTGCCAACACTGCCAATTTCAATTTTGCGGCTGGCATCATTGCTGTTAGTCATATTTTTATTCTCAACTTTGTTGTCAACTTGAACATTAATCGGTTTATTCGCTAATAATTTGACAATCTCTGTCATCTCTCCACTTTGTTGGCGATAAACGACTATTTGCTCATCTTTAGCTTGTAATTGTGCTTTATATTTTTCTTCTACAGCTTGCAATGCCATTTGATAACTTTGTGTAAAATCACTATGAATCTTTTCTTTATCAGCACCATCAGGTACACCAACTTTAACGACTACTACGCCATCACCTTTATTTTCAATACTCTGTAGAGCTAATTCTGTGTTTTCATTTTGATTTCTTACATTTTCAAAGGCATTAACAAAAGCCTTCCAATCAATACCATTATCAAAAATTAAATCAACAGTATTTAAAACCTCTTCAAATAGCTTGGTAAATGGGAGCATCCCAGTTTTTTGCAAAGAAGGCGAAAATCAGTCAGGATAGGTAAGACGAGTGTATTTATTTACCAATGACCCCAGAACAAAAGCAAGCTCTTCAAGAACATATTCAGGCGATGGCTAAAATATTGTACGAAGATACGTCAAAAGAAAAGCTCACAAATCTTGCAGGAATTGAAGAAGCAGTGCGGAGTCAAATGCAAAAACATGTTATGCCAGAAGTAGGGGTTTTTTTATCGAAACGATTACAGGGACAAGCGCAGGATACCAACGACGGCTCAAAAGCATCCAAAAGCATCCTTGGAG
>LXQE01000153.1 GCA_003326195.1 Nostoc punctiforme NIES-2108 | reverse complement strand
AAAAGCGGCGATCGCCAATTCCACTTATACCCAACTGGTTGTACCTTTTAACTAATGCGTATATCCATGTCCTGCTGTAGCCTGTTACTTCCTCTACTTCTTCCGTCTTTTTTCCTTGTGCTAGTAACCATATAATCTGGTATTGACGACTTTCTACCCTGTCTTTCGTCTCACGGTAAAGCTGTTCTAACTCAGCAATATCTAAATGCTTGGCTATACTGATTCTTTTCGGCATACTTCATCGTTTTCATCCCTGCTTTTATCATAAGTAATTATCCGAACATAATATGATTTACGACTTGACGATTTTTGTTTGTGACAGTATAAAGCGATGTCTACGACGGTAAACTACGCACTTTGGTAATTACTCAAATTTCAGGTATTGCTCGTGATAGTTATTTGACGGGCGCTTGCAACAATTCAATATCTTTAATCTGAAGAATGCCACTACTCTCAAATTGCACACTGATTTGAACTGTGGCAGCATCTGCTTCTTTTTTAAAATGAGCACGCGCTTCATAAGGCTGAAAATCTTCCGTTAGTAAAACTTCTGTAGCCCATGAAGTTGTGACTCTTCCGCCCCATTGTCCCGTTCTCCGCCAACCTAAACTAACTTTAATTGGTTTTTCTGTGTTTAGCGCTTTGGCGTTAAATTGACAAGCAAAAACACACTCTTGGACATCGGGTTCTGCAACTTCAAATAAGATAACATTTCGCAAAGGATCTGTACTATTAGTTAGAAAGCTCTGATTATTATCGTCATAAGCTTCAATTTGCCAGCTTTCTCCGACAATTGCAATACATCCCCTTGTCACCGTAGAATCGGCAGGTGTGAATCGACGAATCAGTACAAATGGCTCTGCGGGTTCGGGAACGCCGAAGCGCTTTTGCAGATCGTTACCGACTTCTTGAATTTTAGAGTCAATAAAAACTTTGAGATTGTTGAATAAATCATCGAACATAGCGTAGTTTACCGCCGTAGGCATCGCCCTAAATCATCTTTTTTTAGTGTTCCCTTTGAAAGTTGCAAATGAAATTACCTATACAAACTTATCAAGGTTAAAGATTTCCTCAAATAAAGATGATTTTGAGAGCAAACGAGGGATAACTAAGGATAGTTCTATGTGTGGTGCTATTTTCTTAGTTTAATATGACCTATTGCCTCAGAATTGCCGATCTACCTACAAATGAGCGTCCGCGTGAGCGATTAATGACGCATGGTGCAAAAATTTTAGCCACAGCGGAGTTAATCGCAATTCTTCTAGGCACTGGTCAAGGGCCGGGAAAACTATCTGCTGTGGGTTTGGGGCAATATATCTTGAGCGAATTAGCCAAACACCAACGCGATCCTTTGGTAGTTCTGCGAGAAGTTAGCCCTGCTGAGTTAATGCAAATTTCTGGTGTTGGCCCGGCGAAGGCGACAAGTATCTTAGCAGCAATTGAATTGGGTAAACGCGCCTTTCAATCTCGGCCCAACGATGGCACATTGATTGATAGCCCACTTGCTGCTGCTGCTACCCTCAGTCAAGATTTGATGTGGCAGGTACAAGAACGTTTTGCAGTGGTGCTGTTAGATGTCAAGAATCGCTTATTGGGTACGCAAGTAATTACCATTGGCACTGCAACCGAAACCCTAGCCTCTCCCCGTGATATTTTTCGAGAAGTTATTCGTCAAGGCGCAACGCGGGTAATAGTTGCCCACAACCATCCTTCTGGGAACCTTGAACCCAGCCAGGAAGATATAGAATTGACACGTCAGTTATTATTAGGGGCGCAGCTTTTGGGCATTCCGGTACTAGATCATCTGATTTTGGGCAATGGCAATCATCAGAGTTTACGAGAACTGACAACCTTGTGGGATGAGCATCCACAAGGGGATTAGTGAAAAAGCAGGGGGGCAGGGGAGCAGGGGGGACAAGAGGTGAGAACTTGCAACAAGTCTTTCTCCTTGTCCCCAAGTCCTCTTCCTCCTGCCTTAATTATTTACGCCGACCTACTTATTACTTACTTTCCTGCATATTTCTGACTAGTTTTGTTACTAGCTTTCGGGGAGTAAATCTTACAGATTCAGCGAGTAGCTTATTTTTAATTCCAGGAACAACAACAGTTTTGTTTTCAAATAGACCGCGATAACCGATTTGGGCTACTGTTTCCGCAGTCATAATTTTTTGACCGCTTACCAACTTTGAATCTTCCATTGCCGCTCTTTGTTGAAAACCAGATTCGGTAGGCCCTGGACAAAGCGCCGTTACCGAGACACCTGTACCTTCTAACTCATTAGCGATCGCTTCTGAGAATGATAAGACATAGGCTTTGCTAGCGTAGTATACTGCCATCAGTGGCCCTGGTTGAAAAGCAGCAGTGGAAGCCAAGTTTAATATTTTTCCAGATCCCCGTTTAACCATACCTTTGAGAAATAACTTGGTTAAATGTGTCAGACATAAAACATTAACCTGTAGCAATTGCATTTCAGCATTCAGGTCAATTTCGTTAAATAACCCGTAGGTAGCAAACCCGGCATTGTTCACCAACACATCAACATTAATCGATGCTTGTTCTAGCTCTCTAAAAATTTCTTCTGGGGCTGATGGGTTAGATAAATCTTTGGAAATAACTTTGACATCAATGCCAAACTTCTTTTTAAATTCATCGGCGATTTTATTCAGCTTGTCCACGCTTCTAGCTACCAACACAAGATTGTAACCATCCTGAGCAAATAATTTCACGAATTCATAACCGATGCCGCCAGATGCACCAGTAATAAGAGCCGTTTGTTTGCGATTAGTCTGCATAATTTTCCTCCTTAACAGCTTGAAATAAATAGACATCTCGTAAAAATAACTATGTGTTAATCCAGAAACCTTATATAGACATAGGCTACATCTCCCATTCCTTTTCGCTCATGTCTCTTATGAATCATTAGTTATTAGTCATTATTAACCTAACGTTCTTTAAGCTTGATTATTCTCTCTCCAGAATAATCAAAAATTGCTAAGTAAACATAACTAATCACTGACTACACAACAAGCATTTCTTTATTTCCATTGGGAAATTTCCAAGCGAACTGCCGCATTTGTTCCTAAGACTTTTTGCCCACGTTCAGGTAAATAAACATACGCAACATATATACCTGGACTGGATTCGGAAGTCGGATTTAACTTTATTACTGGCTCTTTTTCTTCAGAATTCCAACTGTATTTAGCCTCATAACTGCTATTTGATTCGGCAACATCAGTAATTAGATAGTCAGACCACAAAGGTACTTGGTCGAGATGACTGTCACGTAACCAATTTGTCTCTTGTTTTGTGAATGAATGTAGTGCTAAACGCAGAGCATATCTACATATATTATCATCACTAGCTGAGTTTCTTGGGATTAAGAAAGCTGTAAATAGCGGAACAGGTTTATCTGTTCGTGTTAACTCTTGTGTAATTGGGCAATAATGAGCGATCGCCTGCTCATATATAGGAATAGGAAGACTACGCAAAGCTACCCTAGTTTCCAGTTGATAAAAATTCTTGTCCAGGTCTTTTAACTCAATATTGCTCAGAGAGAGTTTCACCTGAATATCACCAAACAAAAATCGTTGCAGGTTTTGATAGCCTTCTTCGGAGTTTAATATGCCATAACGTCCACCATGAGAGCGATGAACATAAGCACGATGAGATCCCCCGATATAAGCTTTATCGATCTGAACTAGACCATCGCTTTTGACTCCTACAAACTTGCGTGAAAAACCAAAACCTTCTTCATAATCATGTGCATTAGTGCCGATCAAAGAAAAGACGCGGTTTGGTGGAAATGCATCCTCTATACTTTGTAGTTTTTCTAGCTGAAAGTCATCGGGTAATTCAGTTGTTGGCTTTATACCAGGTGTTAAATACTGATACATCCGCTGAGGGCCAAAGTCATCAGAATTATTCAATTGAAACTTGTCTCTCAGATTTTCTAGCAAGCCACTCCCTACTTCAAAATAAATGCCGCCATGAGGTGTAGCGTAGGTAAAGAATTTGTCAATGTGATCGGCAGCTTGCTCGCCTTGTTCTGGATAAATCTTTTGAATCAAGCTGCGACAAACAAGGCCACCCATTGAGTGAGCAACCAGATAAATTTTGTCAGCACCCGTCGTTTCTTTGACATTCTGGATCAAGTCTCTTAAACCCTTAGCTATTTCCTCCATTTCCTGTCGAACTACACTTGAGGAGCCAAAGCTAGGTGTAGATATATCATAAAATCGATAGATCCAAATAGTTTGATGAAGTTGATCGGACAATCTTTTAATCTGATTGCTCACATTCTGATTGTCAACAATCGGTTGATAACCATGATCGGTCATTAGCCGCAGCAATGGACTCTCGAAAAAAAACTTCTGGGGATTTTCCTTCTCATCCACTCGAATATGGGTTGAACCACTATTGAATCCATAAAAGGGATCGTTGACTGTTTGCTCAACGTCTTTTTGTGTACCTGCATATCCACGAACGAAGACGATTGGTAAATACTGCATATATATCCTTGCTATTTAATCAATATTTTTTCTCGTTCCCAGATTTAACCTGGGAACGAGTGCAGAATATCAAAACAAGTTGTCTTAGTACAACATTTTATTAATTCGTAGCGAATTCTCTGCGTTTAAAACACTACGCTTTTACACGGGAGCTGTACTTAGAAAGTTTTCACGAACTCAATTAGGGCTTTCTTATCTTCATCTGGGAGATTTGAGCCAAAATAATGACCCTCATCTTCTACAAAGTCAGGAGATTTGTTGGCTCTTAAAAGTACACGTGCCAACTTACCCTTAATTCCACCCTCCGGTTTCAAGTCTTGAAAAAGGCTGCCGAGATTGAGAGATGTAATCGCCTCTCTCATATTGATGCTTGCCAGCAAATTCACAGGTGTACCTTTAGGAACAGGAAGTTTAAATCTTGGATTCGGATCTCCTGGGGGAAGCTCTAATTTAGTATCTCGATCTGTCCTGCTGATAATTCCCTCCCGCTTTTCAGGCCACAACAGCTTTTCCATCGCATCCGTATAGGCTTCTACACGTCCTTTCACTGAAGGATCTTCGTTGTAAAGTCCTAGTGTATTGTTGTGAAGAAGTGGTGCTGTTGCCCAAATGCTCACTAGTGAAGGTGTACGGTAATAACCCAAACCGCCGTCAGGTATCTTGAATTCGATGGGTTTTTTCTCATTGAAGGGATTGTACAGGGTCAAAGTACCTGGTGAAGGCAGTTCTTTGAACGTCTTCGACGAGAACTGATCCCAAATATGCCCCTTAGCGGCATTTGTCCCTAGCGATCGCGCCGCATTAGTACCAATTAAAGTAACTGGATAACGCTGGTCATCAGACAAGAAGTTGTGGTCGAGGAAATTACTACTGAGTACAGACTCTTCGTACCATTTTTGAGCCTGTTCTGGGTCAGCAGCGATCGCAGCCGGTGGCTTTTTGCTGGAATGGCAACTAGCACAAGTGCTGGCAAAAACCAGCTTGCCACGTTTGAGAACTTCTTCATCTTTAGTCAAGAACTGTTCGCCATCTGGTGCATCTTTCAGGTGCATTGGCTTGATGGTTTTCAAGAATGCTTCGGCATCAGCCATGCGTGCTTCTGTCTGTCTCCAACCTTCACACTCCTTCCGCGCCTTTTCGATATCAAAAGGTTTTTGGGGAGTTCTGCCTAATAAAGGCTCATGAAGACTTGTCCAGTAATCGCCGCACATCCCAATGTTGACGTAGACGCGTAGTGAGGCATTTGCCACTCCTGTAGAGTCCGCACCATCCTTGAGAATATGATTAACATCCTTAGTTGAACCATCGTTCATTACCTCTGGATATGTGGGGCGATCGCCTAAATTAAAAATGGCATTGATCGCATTCGGATTGTTAATATGATCGGTGGCAATCCGAGAAGTATCAGAAGTTCCAGGTCTTTGAGAATCGAGTACTTGTTTAACAAAACTATTTTCTCCAACGCTGGATGCAAATAATTTATTTTCCTTAATGTACTGATTACCCAATGCTGCCACCAGGTTTTCCCATTTTGGATGTTCCTTGTCTTTGGGTGGATTGAGGGGATCTAACGCTACGTGACAGATGGCGCAGGACTGGCCAATTACGTATGGAGGCTCAATTTGTGAGTTTTTGGCATATTCAACAGGATTCCATTTTGTCGAGTCGAAGTTGGGGTTTTGAAACTTACGCAACCCAATAACGCCAGTTGAAAGTGGATCTTTACACTCATCTAGCCACAAACCATATTTATCTGGCGCTGTTGCTTTTTCACATCCAGGATCGTTAATTGCGCCATAACGTTGCAATCGCTCGTCATGCACGCGCGAGTCAATCAGCTTTAATAAGTCAACACCACCACGCGTTCGCTTGGCTAAATCGCGATAGTACTTAGAATTACCTCCAGTCCATAAGTACCAAGTGCAACGACCCCGTTTCTCGGCATCTGTCAAATTCTCCTTTGTGTACTCTGGGAGATAACCGATACCCTCGCAGTTATCAGGGTATTCAGATGCACCAGTATCCGAATACTTACTACTTATGGGCGCAGGTGTTTCACTATACTCATCGGCTAGAGCTGTAGGCGTTCCATAAAAGCCGCAGACTATAAACATAGTCGCGAATAGGAGGAGCAGACAGCCCTTAAAAATTAGACTTGTCTTTTTCATAAAACTCTCTGGTCATAACACCTAAACCTTTCCCACTGCACCTCACGTTTGCAGAGGTACACTAATGCTTCATCACCAATTTCCCATTTTCCAGATTTAGTCTTGGAATATTTTGATGATGAATGTACCCAACTGAGGTTCGTTATATATGAAGTTACTACACAAATTTGTAAAACGTCATCAATAAACTTTTATACATTTATAAATCAAAAATTTAAAAAATTGTAAAATTCCAATGGTGTTCAATAATCAATTTGCTATGGTTATATCCGTTCCCTACGTGCCTGGTTAAGTTTGTAACAAATTGTTAGCAGCCACTTTCAAGGTTGGCTTAACCTTTTAAAAGACACAAAAGACGAGAATTGTCACTTTTTTTTAAGAATTGCTCTGTAAATACCGTAGGTTTACAAACTGCAAAAGTCTTTATATAACTGTAAAAACCAATAAGGATAAATATCCATGCTGAAACTTGGTAGGTAAATCTAAGTAACAAAAACTTAATACTTAGCACTCGCATCCGAAAACCTCCACTGTAGATTTGTAGACATAAAAAATTGCCCTCTCAGAGACACTAGAAATAATAGTTCTCTGGCGAGACTGTTAGTGCTACGAATAATTTTGACACCTAATTTTATTGCCGAAACAATAGATAAAGACAGAGAAACACATGGAAAACGATATTATATTTGAGCCATTGAGATTCCGTAATCTCACAGTAAAAAATCGGATATTTCGCTCAAGTATTTCTGGAAGATGGGATAACTATGATGGTTCAGGTACTCAAGCCCGAATCAACTGGGAAGAAAAGTTTGCTCGTGGTGGTGTAGGAGCGATTATTAGTTCCTTTGTCCCAGTCGCCATCCGGGGAAGAATTATGCCCAATTACGCCACCATTAACTGTGATGAGCGTATTCCTTTTTGGCGAAAAGTAGGAGAAAGAGTCCACGAATATGACTGTAAATTTATTTTGCAATTAAGTCATTCGGGGCGACAGCAAGATATTGGTGGTGTAGAAAACTTAGGAAAAAAAGCCTTAAGTTCCACTAGCCAAACAGAGCCATTCCACGGCTTTTTGTGTCAGGCGATGACACTAACAGAGATTAAAGAAACAATTCAATACTTCGCCGATGGTGCTAGACGTGCCCGTGAAGCAGGTTTGGACGGAGTGGAATTGCACAGTGCTAATGGATATCTTTTTAATCAATTTCTCAGTTCTGGAATTAACGACCGTCAAGATGAATATGGTGGTTCATTAGAGAATCGAGCGCGGTTTTTGCTAGATGTAATTAGAGCAATTCGCAAAGAAGTAGGCAACGACTTTCATCTGCAATTCAAAATTAGTGCCGTTGACTATAACAACGCCGTCACCTTTTGGGAAAAACCAGGTAATACCATAGAAGATTCCATCCAAGTTTGTAAATGGGCAGAAGAAGCTGGGGCTGATGCCGTCCATGTGTCAACTGGTAGCTTATTTCCTCACCCACTCAATCCCATTGGTGATTTTAATTTTGATGTCATTACTAGAACTTATGATGCCATGTTGTCAAGTGGTGTCGAAACCACACGTAACTACATTTTATTTCGTAAAGCATTTTTGCATCCAATTTTCAATTTTTTATGGAATCGCGTGAAAAAGCAATTGCCTCCTCAAGCATTTAGTGGTGATGATGTAAAAGACCCGAAAATCAAACAGCTACTAATAGAAAACCAAGGCAGAAACTTACTAAATTCCAGAGAAATTAAAAAGCACGTTAATATTCCCGTATTATGTACAGGTGGTTTACAGCAAGCTTCTTATATTCGTCAGGCAATTAAAGATCATTATTGTGATGGGGTAACAATGGCTCGTACTCTAATTGCTAATAATGACCTAGTTAAATCTTTCCAAGCAGGTAAAGACTTGGCAGATAAACCCTGTACCTATTGCAATAAATGTCTGCTGAATGTAATTGAAAATCCCTTGGGTTGTTACGAGCAGGATCGCTTCAATAGCTATGAAGAGATGATGGAAGAAGTAATGTCAGTCTTTCATGAAACTCAGTTTGCAAATTTATCTAGATAAAAAAGCGATGCGGATCACATCGACAATTTCGCTTACAAATAATCTCGACAAAATGGGGAGTGTTTCATGACTGAACAAACAAACCCTACCCTACTTCCAACCTCAATCAAAGGAATCTTCCAACGGATTTGGGTTGTAATTGTAGGTATTGTAGCAATAGCAGTATTTTTCCTTTGGCCTATTTTGTCCAACTCCCCAGTGGATTATGCTGATATTGAAAACCATTTTAAATATGGTTCAATCGGCAGCGAACCGGTCAATGGCATTCCTTACTGGATTTGGAAAGTTTTACCAGAATTATTCCCAGATAAATTACCTGGAAAAGGTTACACTTCTCTGGGATTTATCAAAGAACCTGACAAAGATTTGCCTATAGGTTTTTCGCAACGGCGAGTCTTTATCGATAGAGTTGGGTTGAATTGTGCTGTATGTCATACAGGAACGCTGCGAAATACCCCCAATAGCGAACATCAAGTCATCACGACAATGCCTGCTAATGTGGTTAATTTGCAGGGATATATCAAATTCTTATCAGCAGTTGGTGTAGATGAGCGCTTTACTGCTAACCGAATGTTGCCAGAAATTGAAAAAATCAGTGGTGGTCTTAATCCCATTGAAAAATTACTTTATCGCTTCATTGCAATTCCCCAAACTAGAGATGCACTAATTAATCAGGCATCTCGACTTAATTTCGTTGAAAAACAACCAGATTGGGGCCCAGGAAGAGTAGATACTTTTAATCCTTATAAAGCAATTCAATTCCATTTCCCAATGGATAAATTGCGTGAGGATGAACTGATTGGTACTTCTGATTTCCCCTCAGTTTGGAATCAAAAGCCCCGTGAGGGATTGCAGTTACATTGGGATGGTAATAACACTTCTGTTGATGAACGAAATAAGAGTGCGGCTTTAGGCGCTGGAGTCACACCCACAACGATTGATTTGCCTCGGATTCAGAGAGTTGCTGATTGGTTGTGGGAACTACCACCACCAAAATATCCCTACGAAGTTAACGAAATTATCGCAGCGAAGGGAGAACAGCTTTTTCAAAGCAATTGTGCTAGTTGTCACGCTTTTGGTGGTGCATATACAGGCAAAGTTGTCCCAATTCAAGAAATTGGTACAGACCCTCATCGTCTCGACTCATATACCTACAAAACGATGTCTAACCAAAATACTCTGTATACAGGGTATCCGTGGCGCTTTAAGAATTTCCGTAAGACTAATGGCTATGCAAATATGCCCCTTGATGGTGTTTGGTTACGTGGCCCTTATCTGCACAATGGCTCAGTCCCCACCTTACGGGATTTATTAGAAACACCAGAAAATAGACCTAAAGAATTCTATCGTGGCTACGATGTGATTGACAGAGCAAAAGTTGGTTTTGTATCTGATGTCGGTGTAGAAAACGGTAAGCAATACTTTAAGTTCGATACCACAAAACCCGGAAATAGTAACAGTGGTCATTTATATGGTACCGATCTTCCTACAGAAGATAAAAATGCACTAGTTGAGTACATGAAAAAGCTTTAAAAGGAGAAAAAAATGAATAATTACGCTAAATGGTTTAGTCGCGTTACTTGGCTTGGCATTATTGTTAATATGCTTTTTGTCATTCCTTCTTGCTTCTTTCCAGAATTAATGTTGACGTTCCTTAAAATGCATATACCAGAGCCAATTATCTGGGTTCGCGCTGCGGGAATGCTGTTATTTATTATTAGTGCATTTTATGTTCCTGGGGCACTTGATCCGTACCGATATCAGGCAACTGCCTGGATATCAATATTTCCTTCAAGAGCTTTTGGATCGACATTTTTCATTTGTGCAGTACTTTTCTTTGGGCAAGATAAAGGATTTTTATCCATTGCCTTTGTAGACCTGTTTTTTGGATTAGCGGAAGTAATTCTTCTGACACTAGCAATGCGTAGCAAAATGCAATCGCTGCAATTCCAGTGAAGCAATTCTCCTAATTTTATCCCTAGTTTAGTGTGGGTAGATTTCCTGCACTACAAACAGATTCTTCTGCAAAGGAGCAAAAGAGTGCCATGACAATACTCAAAGACAAAATAAGTAGGGTAATCACAAGCATTGTTTTAATTGTGGTTCTTTTAGCTGGTGTAGTTGGGTATGTGGGATGGTACAACCTTTTTCGAGAGGTTCCCACATATTATGAATCGCCTGAAGAACACTTTAAATATGGTTCTATTGGCACAGAAGAAGCGCAAGGTGTTCCCTATTGGATTTGGCTGGTACTACCACGAATATTCCCTGATAAATTACCAGGGCCAGGTGGTTATACTTCCTTGGGAATCACATGGGAAGAGGGTAAAGAAATGCCAGTTGGATTTACGAAAAAAACCATTGGCTTCCCTCGCGTCGGTATAACTTGCGCTGTTTGCCATACTGCTACCTATAGAAAAACAGAGAAAGATAAACCCACAATTGTGGCCGCTGCTCCTGCTAATAAGTTTGATTCGCAAGGCTATTTACGATTTTTGAGTGCAACTGCTGGTGATTCCAGATTTACAGCAGATTATATCCTTGATGAAATCAAATATAATTACAACCTTTCCTGGCTAGAAAATTTACTTTATCGCTATGTGCTAATTCCTCAAACTAAGAAAGCACTACTGCAACAAAAAGAGGACTATAGTTGGACAGATTCTCGTCCTAACTGGGGCCCTGGTCGAATTGATCCTTTTAATCCAGTTAAATTCAATACTTTAAAGTTGCCTAAAGATAACACTATTGGCAACTCTGATATGATGCCTCTTTGGAATCAAAAGATGCACAAAGGCTTTGCACGCCATTGGGATGGGTTAGAAACTTCACTAACAGAAACTGTTCAAACTGGAGCAATTGGTGACGGTGCTACCAAAAAATCACTTCCTGTAGCCGATTTACAACGAGTAGAAGATTTTATTCAAGAACTACCACCTCCTAAATATCCATTTGCGATTGATGAGCAAGTGGCTGCAAAAGGAAATCAAATTTTTGCTAATACTTGTGCATCTTGTCACGCTTTTGGTGGGGAAAGAACGGGTACTGTTATCCCTGTGGATGAAGTGGGAACTGACCGCCATCGGTTAGATATGTGGACGCAAGAAGGAGCGGATACTTACAATCATTTTGGTGATGGCTACCCTTGGGACTTTAAAAACTTACGCAAAACCAATGGGTATGTATCTGTTTCTCTAGATGGATTATGGTTAAGAGCGCCATATTTACATAATGGTTCAGTCCCATCTCTACAAGATTTGTTAGAAAAACCAGAGAATCGTCCTCAAGTTTTCTATCGGGGATATGATGTCTACGACCCGAAAAAAGTTGGTTTTATTACTGAGGGAGATGAAGCTAAAGCTATAGGTTTTAAATACGATACCAAGGTAACTCCTAATTCAAATCAGGGGCATATTTATGGCACTGATTTATCTGATGAGAATAAAAAAGCCTTGATTGAGTATCTGAAAACTATGTAATGAAAGTTGTTTGCTAAATCCTGATGTAATTTAGCAAATTCCTGATGTCGATCGTTTACTACCAAACACTAAAAAACAGAATTGGAGATAATCGTGAAACCATATTTACCACAAAAAGATCCTGATGTTAATGTCCGAATCAATTGGCTAGATAAAAATCGAGAAGAGTACAAATTTAATTACGATTATCTAGCTCCTCTACCAGTAATTGATAAAGTTCCTCATAAGGAAATATTCTCGGCGGAATATACTGCTAAACGTTTGGCAAGTATGGCAACTCTTGCACCAAATATGCTAGCTGCCAAAGCCAGAAATTTCTTAGACCCATTGAATGAATTGGAAGAATATGAAGAACTTTTGTCACTCCTACCAAAACCTGATGTTATAAAAAATTACAAAACAGACTCTTGTTTTGCAGAACAACGCCTCTCTGGAGCAAACCCATTAGCTATCCAAAAAATTGATGTATTACCTGATAATTTTGCTGTCACAGATGCACATTTTCAGAAAGTAGCAGGTACAGAATTTACTTTAGAAAAGGCACTTAAGGAAGGCAAGCTGTATTTCTTAGATTATCCTTTGTTATCTGATATTCAAGGTGGTATCTACGAGAATGTTAAAAAGTACCTTCCCAAGCCACAAGCTCTATTTTATTGGCAAAGTAATGATAGTTCTAATGGTGGTTCTCTAGTACCTGTTGCCATTCAGATTAATCATGACTCTGGTGCAAAAAGCGTGATTTATACACCAGATGATCCCCATTTAGATTGGTTTTTGGCAAAAACCTGCGTTCAAATTGCTGATGGCAACCATCAAGAGTTGGGTAGTCATTTCGCCTATACCCATGCAGTTATGGCTCCGTTTGCAATTGTAACTGCGCGGCAACTAGCAGAAAATCATCCCATCGCTTTACTGTTAAAACCCCATTTCCGTTTCATGCTATTTGATAACGATTTGGGGCGCACTCAGTTTTTACAACCTGGAGGCCCGGTTGATGAGTTTATGGCAGGTTCATTGGCGGAGTCTCTTGGATTTGTGGCGAAAGTTTATGAAGAATGGAGTGTTGAAAAATTTACCTTTCCTCGGTTAATAAAAAGTCGTCGAACGGATGACCCAGAAATTTTACCGCACTTTCCTTTTCGGGATGATGGCATATTAATCTGGAATGCCGTCGAAAAGTTTGTGTATGAATATTTGCAACTCTATTACAAAACCTCACAGGATCTAATTGATGACTATGAGTTGCAAAATTGGGCTAGAGAATTAGTTGCCCAAGATGGTGGTAAAGTCAAGGGAATGCCAGCGAAGATTGAGACTCTAGAACAACTAATCGAAATCATCAGTGTGGTAGTATTCACTTGCGCTCCTCTACACTCTGCTTTGAATTTTTCTCAGTACGAATATATGGCTTTTGTACCCAATATGCCCTATGCAGCCTACCACCCAATTCCAGAAACTAAAGGTGTGGACTTGGAAACTATCATGAAGATACTTCCTCCCTTTAAACAAGCTGCCGATCAGGTGATGTGGACTGAGATTTTAACATCGTACCACTATGATAAATTGGGTTTTTATGATGAGGAGTTTGCTGATCCGTTGGCGCAGGAAATTGTGGTGCAATTCCAACAGAATTTGCATGAAATAGAACGGCAAATAGATATTAAAAATCAAACTCGTCCCATACCTTACAACTACTTCAAGCCTTCGCAAATTATTAACAGCATTAATACTTGAATTAGTTTTAGTAAAAAAGAGGAATCACAATGTTAAATCAGCAAGTAACCGTCACCGCTCGACTAAAAGTGAAGCCAGGTTTGGAAGACAATTTCAAGCAGGAATTCCAACCTGTAATAGCTCTCACTCTTATAGAAGAAGGTTGTATTAATTACGATTTGCACCAATCTGTTGACGACCCATCTTTGTTTCTGTTACATGAAAACTGGGTCAGCCAGGAAATTTTAGCTCAACACCTAGAGCAGCCGTATATTAAAGCTTTAGGGGAAAAATCAGGACAATTTTTAGTTGAACCACCTGAAGTCAGGTTATGGCAGCAGATTGCAAACAATTAATTCCTAGCTGGTGATAATAATGACATCAAGGGTGTTATTGTATGGTGCAACTGGCTATGCTGGAAAACTCATTGCTGAATCTGCTAAAAATAACGGACTGGAATTAATTTTAGCTGGACGCAATCAAAGTTCACTAGCAGCTGTAGCCAATGAATTAAGTTTGGACTTTCGGGTTTTTGGCTTAGACGCTCCGCAAGCGATCACTCACTCTCTTGAGGATATAATTGCTGTCATCAACTGCTCTGGGCCTTTCTCCAAAACCTCAAAGCCACTTGTCGATGCCTGCCTCCAAACTAAAACTCACTATTTAGACATAGCTGGCGAAGTACCTGAATTTCAGGCGCTACAGGCACGAGATACTGAGGCTAAAAATGCAGGGATAATGCTTCTCCCTGGTGTGGGATTTGGAGTTGTCCCTACTGATTGTGTAGCTGCTTACCTGAAACAGAAGTTAGCAGCTGCAACGCGACTGATTTTAATTTACGAAACAGTGGGCGGCGTATCTCAGGGAACTGCAAATACAGTACTGCCAACTTTACATCATATTGGGGTAGCCCGAGAAGCAGGTAAGCTCATCCCATCTCGCCCAGCATTGAAAAGGCGTAAAGTTGATTTTGGTTATGGCCTGGTGACAGCAGTAACAAACCCTTGGCGTGCTGATATTATCACTGCGTTTCAAACTACGGGTATTCCCAATATTGAGGTTTATACCGTATTTCCTAATCCTGTGCGCTTCCTGATGGAGTTGAGCCAGTATTTGGGATGGTTATTTAACTCGTCTTTATTCCAAAGTGCTTTAGCAAGTCTAATTAAAACTCTACCCACTGGGCCAACGGCAGCAGAACGAGCCAAAGGGCAAGTTAGAGTAATTGGTATTGCTGAGGATGAAACTGGTCAACAAGTAACTGCAAAGCTCTTAGGGCCAGAAGCATACGATTTTACGGCATTAGCGGCTGTAGCAATTATCAAACGGGTGATTCAAGGCGAAGTTAAGGTAGGATTCCAGACTCCTGCATCCGTATATGGGGCAGATTTTGTCCTTGAAATTCCGGGAGTTACCGGGTTCGAGTAAGGATATAAAAGAAAGCTGGGTTTTTTAGGCTTGATAGCGAAAAAACCCAGCTTTTTTTGTATCTATACTTAGATTTTTTTGCTAAACCAGTTAAATATCTGCGGTAGTGTCGCCGCATCTAAAGATACCGAAAGTACCAGCAGAAAATGGTTGAGATTGTTTGTAATGACTTCCTTGGCGATCGCTAATTCAAGCACCATAAGAAAATTCCTGGTATAATTTTGCCTTTATCCTCATCTGACTATTTTTAGATGAGACTAGATTAATGTAAGACTTTAATTAACAAAGAAAGAAGATTTTACAGTTAACCGAGTATTTAGGAGGAAGGTCTTGGGTAATAACATTCGAGACCGGTTTAAAAATTTCCGCCGCCGGGGTTCGCAGCCGGAACAACTTCAACAGCTACAAACAGACTTGCTGGCAGAATCTACCCTAGACTCAGCTTACATAATTTTAATTATTAGCTCCTGCGCGATCGCTACTTTGGGTTTATTGTCTAATAGTGCGGCTGTGATTATTGGCGCGATGATTATTGCCCCCCTGATGTTGCCGATTCGGGGTTTAGCTTTTGGTGCTTTGCAAGCAGATATTACCTTATTTCGCAAGGGAATTATTGCCGTAGCGGTGGGTACAGGATTAGCGGTAGCGATCGCCTTTACTTTGGGTTTGCTGGTAGGATTGCCGAGTTATGGTAGCGAAGTACTGGCTCGATCTAGACCAACGTTGTTAGATTTGGGAATTGCAGTAGCGGCTGGTGGTATTAGTGGCTACGCGAAAATTGAAACGAAAATCTCTGGTAGTTTAGCAGGAACTGCGATCGCTGTCGCCCTCATGCCTCCCATTTGTGTAATTGGCTTAGGCTTGGCACAAGGAAATTGGTCACTCAGTTTCGGGGCAACTCTGCTTTATCTCACCAACTTGCTAGGTATTGCTCTCTCCTGTATGGTGACATTCTTAGTAGCGGGTTACACTTCAATGGCGCGGGCGCGTCAACCCCTAATTTGGACTATGGCATTGACAGCTATCCTACTAATTCCCTTGGGAGTCAGCTTTGCTCGACTTGTACGACAAGCACAACTAGAAAATAGTCTCCGACGGGCATTGTTGAACCGTACTGTCACCTTTGGCCGCTTGCAATTGCTTAATAGTAATACCAATTGGTTGACAAATCCCCCAGAAGTCCGTTTGAGCGTCCGGGCAAGAGAACCTGTCACACCTCGGCAAGTAGAATTATTAGAAGAATTTATCAAGCGAGAGATGGGGCAAGCATTCACGCTAATTTTTGAAGTTGGTCAAGTGGAGGAAATTAGAAGTTCTGAACCCACACCCTGAACTTGCTAATTTGGCATCAATGAAGAGAGAATCTATCAGTTAAGTCAAACTAACTCTCCAAAACGCAATAGTGGATATTACCGAATTAGTCAAAGTTTCAATTATTCTCTTGGTTGTGGCTACAGGAGTCGCTTTGCTATCCCGGCGGTTGGGAATCCCTTATGTTACGGGTTTAGTATTAGCAGGTTTGCCCATCACTGAGTTATTGTCTCGTCGGATTGGTTTAAATCCAACTCTGGTTTTGAATCTTTTCTTGCCAATTCTCATCTTTGAAGCTGGTATTAATACAGATGTCAGCCGCCTACGCAGCACCTTTAAACCAATTGCCTTACTAGCTGGGCCCGGGGCTGTGATTTCCAGTGCAATTATTGCCGTCCTGTTGAAATTTGTCCTGGGACTGGATTGGATACCTGCGTTATTTGTCGGAGTAATTCTGGCAAACACTGATACTGTTTCCATGATTGCTGTATTTAAGGATATACCAGTACCCTCGCGGCTTTCCACCATTGTTGAAGGAGAAACCCTATTCAATGACGCTGCTGCCCTAGTTTCCTTCAACTTGATCGTGCAAGTATATTCAACAGGCTCACTCACATTTGTAGAGGGAATCCAACAACTGCTATTTATCTCTGTAGGAGGCTGCGTTGTCGGGTTAGTTTTGGGCTACTTGAGTATACCGGTGTTCGCCCGTTTAGATGATGCTCTGAGCAGTCTTTTGCTAACAGTCGCAGTTGCATTAGGAACTTTTCAGGTTGGGCAATTTCTCGGTGTATCAGGCCCTGTGGCCGTAGTTGTTGCTGGATTAATTTTCGGGAATTTAGGGCTTTCTCGCAATACTTCTGCTTCTAGCCGCATCACCTTGTTGAGTTTCTGGGAATATGCCAGTTTCACTGTCAACACCTTTATTTTTCTGTTAATTGGTGTAGAAATAAACTTGGTAACGCTCTGGAAAACTTTACCTGCAATTCTACTTGCAGTTTTGGCTTATCAAATTGGGCGAGTTCTTACGGTGTATCCACTGCTAGCATTAGTTCGTTGGATTGACCGCCCAATTCCGCTGCGCTGGCAACATTTACTATTTTTAGGCAACATCAAAGGTTCACTCTCAATGGCTCTGGCATTGAGCTTACCTACAACAATGCCAGGGCGAGAAGTCCTGATAGCTATAGTCTTCGGCTGTGTGCTGGTGTCGTTAGTGGGACAGGGTTTAAGTTTGCCTTGGGTGGTAAAACGCTTAAAATTATCTAAATTTTCTGAAGTTCAACAACAGGTTGAAGAGTTGCAAGCTCAGTTGATGACGGGTAAGGCGGCACAAGATGAATTAGATAGCCTGTTGAAATCAGGGGTATTACCAAAAGCCGTTTATGAAGAGATGCGTTCAGCTTATCAGGTACGAATTGCCGGTGCAGAAAAAACACTGCGGGAACTATATAATCGTCGCCCTGATGAGGTGGAAGGTAGAAGTGGCAAGAGTAGTAAACTTGAAGCTATTCGCCGACGTTTACTGCTGGCAGAAAAAGGAGCGCTCAATGAGGCAATGCGGAAGCGAATTCTCTCAGAAGAAATTGTGCGCGGGCGGATACAAATTCTTGATGAACAATTACTGAAATTAGAAGATGATTAAATATGGGGCATTGGGCATGGGGCATTGGGCATGGGGGATAGTCTGAGCTTCGTTGATGAACTTCTGAGCTTCGTTGATGAACTTCTGAGCTTTGTGAATGAACCTTTGAGCTTCGTTGATGAACCTCTGAGCTTTGTGAATGAACCTTTGAGCTTCGTTGATGAACCTTTGAGCTTTGTTGATGAACCTCAGAGCTTCGTTGAAGAACCTTTGAGCTTCGTTGATGAACCTTTGAGCTTCGTTGATGAACCTTTGAGCTTCGTTGATGAACCTCTGAGTTTTGGCTGATTAGGATTTGTTGCCTCCAGCTATAGATGCAGTCAGAGACTCAATGAATGCATTCCCGTGCGGAGCATGGGAACGAGGAAATGATAAATTAGCTTTTTAAGATTTCCTATTTTCAAGGCGATCGCTTATAGTTATTTTGACTTTTAATTACCCTACCAGGACTGATAAAAGAAATTCCTTGTTGAAAGTCAGTGCCAATCATGACTGCCTCTACTATCGGTTCGGATATTTCTGTTTGGGCTACCCACTCAACAATGAAGTTTGCGCCTAAACCTCCAGTGGTGTCATTTCTATTGATAAAAAAATCTGTTGAAGCCAGCGCATCAAGTTGAATAGGGCGCTCTAAATACTGCTTAACTAGTTTCCCTTCTGAGTTGTAGTAGCGCACAGAAGTAACAATAATCGGATTGGTCAAATCTGTATTCCGAATACTAAGCGTAACTGCTAACTCAAAAATCTCTTGGCGATTGTGATGGTAGATATGAGAGTAGACCGGAACATAAAAAGTTTCACCTCTGGCTATCTTAAAATTCTTATCCAGCGTCACTGTTTTTTGCAATGGGGTTGCTGGAATGGCATTGGGTTGTGACTTGGGTGTTGATTCACAAGATGCAAGAATAATAACAGCGATCGCTAAATAAATATATCTATACAGCTTCATCAAAACTCACCAATTTTTTATATGTGTAGCTAACCCTACCTAATAAACAGTTTAGGTAGGAACTGCGCTCAACATCTTTGTTCAATAAAATCAATGACTTGATGTAAGCATCTTGGTTTAGTCACAATCAGCACAGTTGAATGAGGTTCCAGTATTGTACTGCCGTTAGGAATCATCAAATCTTCGTGGGGATGAGATTGATAGCCAATAATTAGCGAACCAGTAGGGAATTGGGGATCTTGAGCAATTTCGGCGACACTACGACCAGCAACATAACAATTGTTGGGGATGGAAAGTTTCAGAACCTCAATCTGTCCCTGCTCGAAATGCATCATTGATTCCACTTGCGGGTACTCAATGGCGTTCACCATTGTTGAAACTGATAGTTCAACAGTACTGATAATATGGTTAGCTCCAGCTATCCGCAACGGTTCGGCAAAATCGGGGTGGCGCATCCGACTCAAAATATGGGTAACGCCGTAGTGTTTAGCAAGAGTTACCATTGCCAAGTTTAAGGCATCACTTCTGAGAACTGCTGCCAAGGAGCCGGCTTTGCGAATCCCAGCTTCTAACAATACTTCTGTACTCACAGCACTGCCTTCAAAAGCCATCGCTCCCACTTGTTCGCGGGCGTAGCGGCAAGCAATAGGGTCGATGTCAATTACGGCAACAGTATGCCCTAGTTCTACTAGTTTTTGCGCCAAACTCAAGCCTACTAAGCCTGCTCCACCAATTAGTACGTACATTTATTCTCTTTATCCTCTCTTCCACTTACTTTACAAGTTAGCAGAGGAATGATTTCAACTGTTGGGAATGTCAATAACTCGCCATTCCTGAATACCCCAACGTCTAAGAATAGATTCGGCTTGACGGATATCGTCTTCTGTACTTTCTATCGTCACTAAATAATCGCCTTGGAATACTCGGTCATTGTAGAGTTGGGCAACTTCTTCAGGAAGAAACCAACCTCGTAGTGCGCCAATCAGACCACCAGCAGCTGCGCTAGCTCCACTTCCTAACAGGGTGGCTAAAACAGATTCTGCTGCTAGCGCAGGGCCAAAACCAGGAATAAGTAAAATACCCAAACCCGCAACTAAGGTAAGTAAACCTCCTGCCCTAGCGCCTGCTAATCCACCCGCCCTAGCACCTTCAGCAGGAGCAATACTACTTTCACTCGTGTCGGAACTGTCAAGTTGCTCATTGAGCTTGGGTTTTTTAGTGATTACAGAAATCTTATTCATCGAAAAGCCACTACTTCTCAGTTCGTCGAGCGCCTGTAGTGCAATTTTGCGATTACGAAATATGCCAATAGCGTGTTGAAGTTGACCAGAAGCCATTTTGCCTCTCAAAGCTTTTGCTGGTAATTGATTTGTTTAGAGTATTACAAACAAATGTGACCAGAAAGTGTTAGCAATTGTGAGCAATTAGGTTTATTAGGATCAAATAAATTAACTTTGTGATTATTTTGATTTATGCCTAACAGCATTATTCCATTACAGGTAATATCAATTGTAATTTTTGAATTGGTATTTTTCGAGTAACTCCTTAACTTGAGCAGCTACCAAAGGATGTGGATCTTTTTGTAACTGGGGGAGGATTTGCAGGAGAACGCGATATGAAACCATATTTAAATATGCGATCGCAGCTTCTCTGACAAAGCCGGTGGGATGACGCAAGCTCACTAATATCTCAGAACTGGTCAGTCGGATGCGTGTCACTTGAGCATAATGAAAACAGCAAGCTAGACACCAGTCAGAAAGGAAATTACCCAACATCAGCAATCTGTGGAGGCGATCGCTAACTATCATGTTCTCATATTCTACGATCTTGGCTTCGACAAGGTATTGTAATTTTTCTGCCTGTGGTCGGTTATCTAAAATATTCAGCAATAAAGACTTTGAAGACAAAGTTACGGTATGCTCTAAGATTTCTAACCCCCGCGCTAAGTTTACCACTGAGAGCGATCGCAGATTGAAGGATGCTGCCTGCATCTTTTCTGGCGAATAAAGCAGTTTCAGTAATAGTAGCAGCCGCTCTTTCACATCCAATTCCAATTCTAGAAGGGCGCGTTGCAGTAATTCAGAGACAATCACAATCCTCTCATTGGATTGATGCTTTTCTTTTTGGTCTAGTGTTTGGAAGTCAATGTATGCAGCGTAAATTTCACCTAAAAATTTTAATTCCTGCTTAATTAAATTTTCTACCCGACTTTCATAAAATCGATCTACTAAACCTTTAATTCCTGGTTGTTTGTGGATTTTTAGTAAGCTGCGAAGAATATGATCTCTAGTAGTACCCCAGGATATTTCCAAGTTTTCCCATAAAGTCTCCAATGCTTGCTGGGTACCGACTTGAGCAATGGTACGCCAAGCATACATCCGCACTACTTCTGGTTTGTAAATATTGGTAGCCAACCGCAACAGCATTTCTAAAGCTTCATTTTCTAGTCGCACTAGGGCTGACATGGCTGTACTGCGGGTTGATTTGTAATAAAGTGCTGCAATCAGTGCTGAATAGTACTCTTCTAAATGGGTTGCTGAAATCATTTCTAATACGGCACAGCGCACCCGTAATGACTCATCTTGTAATAAATTCGGGATATGAATTCGCAATGCCTGCAAATAAACTGCTTCTCTCAGCGCTCTAACTCCATTCACCCGTTCCCGTTCTTGCTTATGAGTCAGCATCCGGCGCATGGTTTGGGTAGCTGCTACCTTTTGCATGGGCGTTCCCTGGCGTAAGACTAAAGCGGCGGCGGTAGCGCGGATGAGGGAGTTTTGGCGGGGGTGTAAATATCCTTCTAAGAGGCTTAAATTAGGATTTGGTTCAGCCAGCCAAACGTAGCGTAGCGCTAAGGCAAAAACTTCGGGGTTACTTTCTTGGGATTCTTCTAATAAAGGACGGATGGCGGCTAAATAAACCGGATTTACACCTCCCATCAGCATCACTTCCAAACTTTGGCGCTGCAAATCTGGGGTTAACTTCATTAGTAGCGGGGCTAAAACTTCCGCCGCGCCTTGAGAGTCAATTTGGGCTAAAAGTTCAATACAAGAGCGTTTATCAGCCTCACTGCCTTTTTCTGCTAAAGCTTTGACTACACCCTGTTTGAAAAATCGTAACCCGACATTAGTTGCACTCAAGTTACCCCGCGCCACACTCAAGACTAACAGTTCCACATAGCGCGATCGCAATTCCCAAACTACTGTTAAACAAGTGCCAGTTATCAGCATGGTTTCTGCTACCAACACCCATTTTTGTAGTGGTTCGGGTACAAATCGCCCACAAAACAAGATAGTCACAAAAATTAGCGCTCCTGTCAAACCTGTAGCGATCGCTTCGGCGGTTCCACCAGATAAAGTCTGCATCCGACTGCGAATTGCCTCTGGAATCGGTTGGTACAGGATGGGGCCGCTACTCATAACAAAGGTGTAGCGCAGAAGTTCATCGCAGAATTTGACAATTATCAAACCCCAGAAAAAGCTTTGCGATTGCATGGCTGGAATTAAATGCAGTAATACCAGCACTCCTGGGAGTGAAAAGCCGACGGTAATTGGTAAAAGCGTCGCAGTGAAAAATACCCCCATGCGTTCGATGAGTCGGCTGGAAAAAAACCACTGCAACAACAACTCACACAGTCCCAACATCCCACCAAAAAGACCCAAAAAGCTCGCAAGTTCTCGGTCGCTCAAATTGGATTGGAGTTCGCGCAGATATTGAAAATCTATTAACAACCCAATAACTTGCAACAGTCCCACAAAAGCAAACAACTGCCAAACGTACCGCTTCAGGGGACTTTTAATGAAACGCTCTCGTGAAGCTTGTTGTTCAGGAACTAGTCTTTGTGGGGTTTCAGGAAAAGCTGCTCGATAGTGATGAGTTAAATAGAATAGAATCCCCGATCCTAATAAAATCACTATACAGGCGATGAGGATGATCTTATTCAGCGTGGTGTATTGCACTAGCCAAGGCAAACTAAAGCCACTGATTACATCTGCTACCAAAAGACCACTACTCACCAGTGGGTAAGTCCGTTTAATCTCCCGAATATTAAATATTTGGTTGGCGACAATGGAAGTGTTGAGGTCATTGACCACATAAAGTGCATCTACCCACAGCCGCAGCAGAAATGCCGAAATCACTGCCAGGTAGGAAAAATGATATCCCCAACGTAATATAACTAATAAAACTAATGGCATCAACATGCAAGGTGCGATCGCCACAATTACCCGACGCAGGGGAAAAATCTTTTGCAGCCAAGAGTATAAAAAAACCAGACCGGCACTCATTGCCGCACTAGCAATATACATCCACGGCAGCAGGTGAGTCCCATATTCATCCAAAAACAGCGCCACCGTACTGTCTTCTGCCCACCGCAATCCTACACATACAATTGTGTAAAAAAGAAACATTATCTGGGTTCGTTCGCTCTCCTCTGGCCGGAGATTCACCCACTGTAGTAGTCGTGGTAAAGCAACTTTATTTGCAGCCAACCAGTGATTTTTCAGTTCCATGCAGTTTTATTTTCTGGTAGTATCACCGCGCAATGGGGAGGCAGGGGAGCAAGGGGCAGGGGAAGAAAAATATATACCTCCTTGTCTCCTTGTCCCCCATTCCCTGGAAATAGCAAAAGTCCTGAGCAACTGAGTATTATGTTTCCCACTCAGCGTTCAGGACTATCGATTTTAGATAAATTTAAACGCTTTCGTAGGAGTACACAGCTAACTGTGCGCCCAAAGCGCATATTGCATCCAAATAAAAGATGAAAAAATCCCCTGGCTAGAAGTCAGGGGATTTTCAAACTTGGTCTATTAAACAGTTAGAGAATTATTTTTTAGGCGAGATGAGCATCATCATGTTTCGTCCTTCTTTTTTAGGCGCTTGTTGAAGCTCACCAAAAGGCTCCAAATCCGTTGCCATTCGCTTGAGCAAATCTTCTGCTAGGTCGCTGTGTTGAATTTCTCGACCCCGGAACATCACAGTCGCTTTAACTTTATCGCCATCTTTCAAAAAGCGCTCTGCTTGCTTAACACGCACGTTGTAGTCGTGTTCTTCTATTTTGTAGCGCATCTTAACTTCTTTGACATCAGCCGTGTGCTGTTTTTTCCGGGCTTCCCGCGCCTTTTTTTCCTGCTCAAACTTGTATTTCCCGTAGTCCATAATCCGACAAACCGGCGGGTCAGCTTTATCGCTGATTAGCACCAAATCTAGCTCTTTTTCTTCTGCTAGTTGTAGTGCTTCCAGTGGGGGCATAATTCCCAGTTGGGCACCGTCAGTGTCAATGACCCGAATTTTCGGGAAGCGAATTCGTTCGTTAATTTGGGGCAGATCGCGAGTTCTTTTCTTCTCAATCACAGCCATTATGATTAGTGGGAGCTCTTAAATGAAGGATTTGGTGTGGTCTAAATTGGTATGCCTCAGAGGCAAAATACAGAAGTAACTCAGGACTGAAAACATAGTTTCCAGTTCTAGGGTAACTAATCTATAAAATAGTTGCCTCGTTGTATTTGTCATTTTACTCAGTCTGAGAGAATTTCTCTGCAATAGTTAATCTAAATTACACAACCTAGACTCATATTAAATATTATTACAATTATTTAGCAAGACTTTTTGCGATGGCATAACCGCCCACCGTAGGCGATCGCATTCAGCAACATCATCAAGACTAGCCCTTTCAAGATGTTGTGTGATGGACTAATTTGTAGTTTGGTAACTACAGTTGATAAGAAGCCGTCAAAGCCACTGCCAAAGCATCCGCAGCATCATCTGGCTTAGGAATTTCATCTAAATCCAACTCCCGCGCCACCGCTTCTTGCACTTCTGACTTATCGGCATTGCCATAGCCTGTTAAAGCTTGTTTAATTTGAGCCGGAGTAAACTCTACATAAGGAAGACGACGCTGGCCTAACACTAAAATGACTATACCCCGCGCCTGTGCAACCAGGATAGTACTTGACATACGATAGAAGAATAGTTTCTCGATCGCCACTAAATCTGGTTGAAATTCCTCCATCACAGTGTGTAAATCATCAAACAAGGTACATAAGCGCTGTCCCATTTCTACATCTGCTGACGTTTTAATTACTCCAAAATCCAGCATATTTACTGTAGTCTCTGGTACTTTGTTGAGATTTTGTGTGCAGCTAATTACCCCAAATCC
The DNA here is from genome assembly GCA_003326195.1 of Nostoc punctiforme NIES-2108. Taxonomy (GTDB): domain Bacteria; phylum Cyanobacteriota; class Cyanobacteriia; order Cyanobacteriales; family Nostocaceae; genus Nostoc; species Nostoc punctiforme_A. Next base: position 165,809 of record LXQE01000153.1, on the reverse strand, counting down.
TAAAATTGCCAGTCCTGGATCTAATCCTAAAATTCGTTTTTCCATTAAATTCACTTTTACCAAGCCAGGGTATTGTTTAACTAGAAATACTGGCAATGTTCACGACTTGCTCTTAGTCTAATAGGATTGATAAATATAATAGTTTCACGTCTGGTCTTTTAAACCAAGCGGTGTAAATTTTCTGTTAATTATTGTTTGTAGCACTGCTCCAAATCAGGTATGTCAATTGGTTTTCTCAGACAAGCCCTCAACGCCCTGCAAAAGCAGTCGCGCTCTCGTACTTCCTATCGGGTTAACCAGTGGTTCAAATGGTTATCCCCTGGACTATCGGTAAAACGTTGGTTGTTAATTAGTGTTGGGGGTGTACTGCTGGCGAGTTTGGGGTTAGCTATTTGGATTAAGCTAACCCCAATTTTTTGGATGATTGAGTTGGTTAGAGGTTTCGTKGGAGTMATCACCAACTTCTTACCCAACTATATYAGTGGGCCTTTGGTGCTGCTTGGSGGCTTGCTGTTRGTGCTTTGGGGRCAAACTCGYACTGTAGGCTCAATTACTAAGGTACTAAGAGCAGAAGGCGGAGAGGAACTCATTGATGTCTTACTGGCCCATCGTCGATTGTACCGAGGCCCAAAAATCGTGGTAATTGGTGGTGGTACGGGACTTTCTACGTTGTTGAGAGGACTGAAAACCTACAGCGCTAATATTACTGCAATTGTTACTGTCGCCGATGATGGTGGATCTTCTGGGCGTTTGCGTCAAGAGTTTGGAGTGCTACCACCAGGAGATATTCGCAATTGTTTGGCTGCACTAGCAGATGAAGAAAAGTTATTAACAGAATTGTTTCAATACCGTTTTCGGGCTGGAGATGGGTTAACTGGTCACAGTTTTGGCAATTTGTTTTTAACGGCAATGAGTGATATTACTGGAGATTTAGAACAAGCAGTTGCAGCCAGTTCTAAAGTTCTAGCGGTGCGAGGACAAGTACTACCAGCAACTCTCAGTGATGTTCGCCTCTGGGCAGAATTAGCCGATGGTCGTCGTATTGAGGGGGAGTCTAGTATTCCCAAAGCTGGCGGTAAAATTGTCAAAATTGGCTGCATTCCTGCTAATCCTCCAGCGGTGCCAGCAGCGATTAAGGCAATTAAAGAAGCTGATTACATCATTATTGGCCCGGGTAGCCTTTATACAAGCCTAATTCCTAATTTATTAGTACCAGAAATTGCCGATGCGATCGCTCAATCAGATGCCCCCCGTATTTATATCTGCAATATCATGACTCAACCCGGAGAAACTGAAGGCTACACTGTTGCTGATCACATCAGAGCAATTGATGATGCTTGTGGAGAAAGACGACTATTCGATGCTGTATTAATACACAAAAAATCCCCTTCGGACCAATCACTTATCCGCTATGCCCAACAAAACTCCCATCCCGTTTTCCTCGATAGAGAAGCCGTAACTCAACTAGGGCGACGGATTGTTCCAGCTAATGTTTTGTATGAAGATGAAACAGGTTTTGTACGTCACAATCCGCAGAAACTAGCACAAGTGTTATTGCGGTGGTACGGTAGAAGTCAGTCCCTTCGGGGAATTCAAAATTCAAAATTCAAAATTCAAAATTAAGGAAGATGAAAGTTTGTTATTTGTCATTTGTTTAGACTAATTAGTAATGACTAATACCCAATACCTAAATTATGAAAATTTTTCTTGCAGATACAAAAGCGACGCTACGCTTGGGTATTACTCTTGGCGAATCCCTGACACCGGGGAGCGTAATTTTACTAGAAGGTGATTTAGGCGCTGGTAAAACTACTTTAGTTCAAGGCATTGGTAAAGGTTTAGGAATTGCTGAACCCATTGTCAGTCCCACTTTCACGCTGATTAATGAGTACACGGAAGGGCGCTTTCCTCTTTACCATCTAGATTTATATCGCTTAGAACCGCAAGAAGTTACAACCCTAAATTTAGAAAGTTACTGGGAAGGTGTTGAAGTCATACCAGGAATTGTGGCAGTTGAATGGGCGGAACGATTGCCCTACAAGCCAGATAGTTATCTGAGCGTGAGTTTAACTTATGGACATGAAGGCACTCGTCAAGTCGAACTTACACCATTCAATTGTGCCATTAGCAAAGTCATTGCCGCGATTTAAGCTCATCGGCCGACTAAAGTATGAGGGATTTCACTTTTTTGATCGCAACACTCAAAAATTCCTGCAAATCATCCAGAGAGAACTTTACACTCGTCCTATCTGCCACTACCACGTTCACCACTGTCAATTACTAACATTGTTATCTCAACCAAAACAAAAATCTTTAATCAGCTTTTCTTCAATAGAAAACTGGTAGTCAGCTTTGCTGACAACTGCTTCTATAAATTGAGTAAAGTTCGCAACACACTGGCTTTCTTTAAAAGGGAGACTATTTTTTCTTCACTCCCTTAAATCCAGGCGGGGTTATCTTATCCGAATAGTATTGAACCTAAAGTGATTCTTAACTAAACAGGATATATGAATCAAGCAAGTGTAAATAAACTGTTGTTGGGGTCAATGAGAGTTTTGAGAGAACTTAGTCAGCTTCGATTGAACCCGATTAGTTCCCTACTGTGGTTCAAAAAAGGAATCTAGATTATTTAGCAGCGAATGCTAGTAGAAAAAGTTAAAGGATTATAAAATTATGTATAATTTTAACTTTTCTCACACTTATTATTCCCAAATTAAGTTCACAATCTATAGAAAAAATAAAGTATTTTATAAATTTACAAAATTAGTTCTAATAATTTTAACTAGCAATAAATTCTTATGTTCACATCTGTAATTAGTACCGATCTCAAGAAAATATTAACTAAAATATCTCGTATTTATACATATTTTTATCTATAAAGACAGATGTATTAAGTAAGTTGGCACGGAAAAAACCTAATCATGTAAAAATACAAGGTTTTGTCTGTGGAGTGACCTCTTTGTTACACCTATTACTTCAGAGTTAAGCAAAAATGCTTAACCTACGGCGTTTAATCGTAGATTAAGCATTTTTGCAATAGTTGGAGTCTTCTGTCGAACAAGCGCAGACTCTTGGCTAGTCGAAGCTGCTTTCGTTACAAATCTTCATCAAAATTCTATTCCGATATATCGGAATATATCGCGATATATCGTATATTAGAGAAAGTTGATTTGAGATTCACTTATGTTTAGACATTTTCGGTCACGTTTTGGCGCACCTGCATGGGCGGGAGTCAGCGAAGAGGATTCATTGCTTGTCAGGTCTTGGTTTGGACATGGCAACCATCATGACAAGCATCATGGTAGACATCATGACAAACGTTTTGATAATGAAATGTTTGGTCGTGGTTGGGGAGATGAGCACCGGACTCGTCGGGGTGACATCAAGTTCATTCTGCTGGAATTGTTATCTGAGCATCCTAGTCATGGTTATGACCTGATTAAAGAGATGGAAAATCGCTATGGTGGTTTCCGTCGCCTCAGTCCTGGCTCAGTGTATCCAACACTCCAATTGTTGGAAGAAGGTGGTTATCTCAAGAGCGCACAGGAAGGGGGCAAGCGGATTTATACGATTACGGATGAGGGTAAACAATTATTGGCAGAACGTGCCCAACAAGAACCTTCAGACACTCCTTGGGATACCTTCAAGAGTTTTGTTACAGGTAAGCCCCAAGAGTTTATTGAGTTGCGGAATGCCGCCACAGAGTTAGCTGCTGCGGTGGTGCAGGTTGCTCGTAGTGGCAATATGGAGCGGATAAATCGGGTGCGGGAGCTTTTAGAGCAAGTTAAACGAGAAATTTACACGATTCTGGCTGAAAAATAAGTATAGGCTCGTAGTAAGGACTTTAGTCCTTATTTTCTAAGCACTAAAGTGCTTACTACAAACCCTGTAGTACTTTGCTTACGCTGTTGATAGTATTAGCGTTCGCTGTCCAGCATTTGCATCTGATGTTCGTCATAACGAGTCCCTGCGATCGCAGATGCGGGAATTGCTGCTTCAATACGGGTTAATTCTTCCGGGGATAGATTTACATCCAGAGCCGCCAACGATTCGGAAAGTTGGATGCGCTTACGTGCGCCGATGACCGGCACAATATTTCTGCCTTTCGCAAGTACCCAGGCAATAGCCAACTGCGAAGGAAGAACTCCTTTCTTGGCGGCAATTTGCTTTAGTTCATCGATTAGGCGTTGATTCTGAGCAAGGTTTTCTTTGCTGAAGCGTGGTAAGTAGGCACGGAAGTCTCCCTGTGTGGCTGGAGTGGAGCCACTCAACAGTCCTCGTGAAAGCACACCATAAGCAGTTACGCCAATACCAAGTTCTTCCAATACAGGAAAAATCTCGCTCTCAGGACTACGACTAATCAGGGAGTACTCGATTTGTAGGTCACTGATGGGGTGGATGGCGTGGGCGCGGCGGATAGTGTCCGCTCCCACCTCCGATAGCCCGATATGTCGGATGTAGCCAGATGTGACTAGTTCAGCGATCGCGCCAATGCTGTCTTCAATGGGAACTTGCGGGTCTAATCGAGCCGGGCGGTAGATGTCAATGTGGTCTACTCCCAATCGGGTAAGACTATAAGCGACAAAGTTTTTCACCGCAGCGGGGCGGGTATCTATACCAATCCATCCGCCATCGGGAGTACGTAAAGCGCCGAATTTAACCGAAACTAGTGCTTTGTCTCGACGATCCTTGATTGCCCGACCAATTAGCATCTCATTGTGTCCACTGCCATAGAAATCGCCAGTATCCAGTAATGTCATCCCGTGGTCGAGAGCTGCTTGGATAGTTGCAATGCTTTCGTTTTCGTCTGCTGCACCGTACATACCAGACATACCCATACATCCGAGAGCTAGGGGGAAAACAGTTAGACCTTTAGAACCAAGTTGGCGAGGTTGAATTTTATTTTGGGTAGTCATATAGGGCTTCTCAGTTGTGTGACTGCTAGGTTAGGTTGAAAATTCTCCGCATCTTTGCGTAACTATACGCTGGCTGTGGGGCGCACGATAATCTCATTCACATCAACGTCATCCGGTTGTTCGATTGCAAAGGCGATCGCTCTGGCGATCGCTTCAGCCGGAAGCGCAATCTTACGGAATTCCTGCATACCTTTCTCAGCTTCGGTGTCAGTAATGCTATCGGCCAGTTCTGACTCCGTTACGCCCGGCGAAATAACTGTAACGCGAATGTCAGTATTTTCTTGACGCAGCCCCTCGGAAATTGCCAACACCGCGAACTTAGTTGCTGAGTAAACGGCGCAAGTTGGCCAGACAGCGTGTCCGCCGATGGAGGACAGGTTGACGAACTGGCCAAATCCCTGGTGTTTCATCAGGGGTAGCCCAGCGGCGATGCCATTAAGTACGCCACGGATGTTCACGTCAATCATCCAGTCCCATTCATCAACCTTCAGCGCTTCTAGCTTCGAGAGCGGCATAACGCCTGCATTGTTGACGATCACATCAATGCGGCCAAATTTGCTCAGAGCAAATTCTACAAAGGCTTGGAAGTCGGCGCGATTAGTAACATTAAGGGTCTGATACTCCGCCGAGCCTCCCTCAGAGCGGATTGTAGCCACGAGGGTTTCTAGGCGCTCCGTGCGTCGTGCGCCCAGGATGACGTGAATGCCCTTACGAGCGAGTAGACGTGCTGTCGCCTCACCGATACCGCTACTTGCACCTGTAATTAGTACGACTTTCTGTTGGTTGGTAGTCATAAAACCGGATCTCCAAGTTGTTGTATTCTCTAGCACACTCTTAATCTAAGAGAGTCAAAGCCTGATGCGGTAATCTGAACCTGCGAAATTCTTGCCTAATCCTGCATTTTTTATCGTAAAAAGATAAGCTGACTGAAGCGGCTAAATAAATTGCGGCTGCCCTGAATGTTAGTTTCATAAAGGATTTCAAACGACATTATGGAACAGACTGTTAGAAAGCAGCAGTCTGAGCTAGCCGCTCTGATTGCACAGAACAGTAATGGAGATGGTGTCCATCCCACAGCGATCGAGCGGTTATTCCTGATCCGCTCTTTACAACCTACTGCGCCTCTCCATGCCTTGCATGAGCCTGCCCTGTGCATCGTCGCTCAGGGCAAGAAACAGGTAATGTTGGCAGACAATCTGTATGTTTATGGTCAAGACCAATATTTGGTGGTATCCATCGATCTGCCTGTTGTCGGTCAAGTGATTGAAGCAACGCCAAGTGTTCCATATCTGTGTCTTCGGCTCGATTTAGATATGGGAGAACTCAGCACACTGATGATGGAGGCAAAACTAGAGGCTCCAGCGAACGAACCACCGGAACCGGGCTTGTCTATCAATCCTGTTAGCCCGCAACTGCTTGATGCCGCAATCCGACTTGTACGATTGTTGGAAACACCTCAAGATATCGCTATCCTCGCACCTTTGATTTTTCGAGAAATTCTCTACCGTTTGTTATCAGGGGAACATAGTGCTAGATTGCGACAGATTGCTTTAGTCGATAAACAACTCCAAGCAATTAGCAGAGCGATCAACTGGCTTAAATGGAACTACGAAAAACCATTTCGGATTGATACGATCGCTCGTGAAGCGCGCATGAGTCCCTCGTCGCTTCATCATCACTTCAAGTCAGTCACCACCATGAGTCCTTTGCAATATCAAAAACAGCTTCGGCTTCAACAAGCCCGTCGCCTGATGCTGGGGCAAGGTATGGATGCGGCAACAGCTAGTCATTATGTGGGTTATGAAAGCCCCTCACAGTTCAGCCGTGAATACAGTCGCTTGTTCGGCGCACCACCGTTGCGTGATATGGCTCGGTTAAAAAGTGGAGTTTTTGGGGATGGGGAGAAATCAATTAAAAATTAAAAATTAAAAATTAAAGAATTTCTGCCTTCTGCCTCCTTTTCCCCATGTCCTCAGAAATTAGAAGCGATCGCACTTAAATCTGGCTCAATGAGTGAGTTTAGCAATGTCCACAACTGCAAATCAGTAAAGTCTGGAATTGCCATAAATGCACCGACTGACTGCAAAACTTGCGGGTCGTGGGTGGAAGCGATGCCAATGGTGCGAATATCTGCGCCCACTGCTGAACGAATACCGGAGGGAGAGTCTTCTAAAGCGATCGCTTCTTCTGCTGTAATCCCCAACTTATTCAGGGCAACTTGATAGGGCGCAGGATCGGGTTTACCTGCAATACAATCATCCGCTAAAACAACTGTATGAAAAGCTTCTTTTATCCCCAAAACTTCTAACATAAATTCTGCATTTAATCTAGGGGCATTAGTAACTAATGCACGTTTTAACTGATGTGTTTCTGTCCATGCTAGTAGTTCAGAAAATCCACTTAGCGGTTTAAGATGTGGGGCGAGTTTGCGGAACAACGCCTCTTTTTCATCAGCAAATTTTTGCCCTTCTACTACTGATAATTGTGGCAGAATGTCTTTAACAATTTCTGGATTTAGCCTTCCACTAATTCGGGATTTATAAAATGTTTCGTCTATTTCTATGCTGTAATTTAACAGCATTTCCCGCCAAGCTCGGTAGTGTATGGGGTCAGTATTGACAATAGTGCCGTCTAGGTCAAAGAGAATTGCAGCCAGCATGATTTTTCGGTAAAATGTAAATAATTGTTAACTTAATTTAAATAGTTTACATTGTTTTTTGTCTTTAGTGATTGTTCCTGCGTTAATACGGGGGTTGGGGACTCGATAAAAAAATTTCAAGAGTCAGAAATTAATCTGTTAAATCCTAAAATCTATACTGGATAGGGCATATAAAGGCAGACAGTAAAACCTCTGGGCAAACTGCCGTATAATTGATAACCTTCTTCGTAAGCAAATGGTAGCCGCTACAAACTTTTTTCGCGTTGATGATTTATTAGTGCAGATTTACAACTCTGAAGTCGAAATGGCTGAGGATGTTGCCGAAATCGTGCAAAAATATTTACAGCAAGTTCTTAATCTTCAGGATACAGCTGCTGTATTGTTAGCTACAGGTAACTCCCAACTCAAATTTCTTGATGCTTTGATTGCATTGGGTGGTGTAGATTGGTCACGGATTATTCTGTTCCATCTAGATGAATATTTGGGAATTTCTGCTGACCATTCTGCCAGTTTTCGGCGTTATATGCGAGAACGTGTAGAAAAACGGGTTAATCCTAAGAAATTTCACTATATAGAAGGTGATACATTACAACCAGTAGCAGAGTGCGATCGCTACACTAAATTATTGCAAGCACAACCGATTGACTTATGCTGTCTTGGTGTTGGCGAAAATGGACATTTAGCTTTTAACGATCCAGATGTAGCAAATTTTCAAGATCCTTACAGGGTGAAACTGGTAAAACTAGATAATGTGAACCGTCAGCAACAAGTAAGTACAGGTCACTTTGCGAATTTAGAAACTGTCCCACAGTATGCTTTTACTGTCACCATTCCAACAATTTGTTCTGCTAAAAAAATTATCTGTCTTGCTCCAGAAAAACGTAAAGCGAATGTGGTAAAACAGATGCTGCAAGCTTCTATCAGTACAGACTGTGCGGCTTCTATTCTCCGTCAACAACCCCAAGCGACGTTGTTTTTAGATGTTAATTCTGCTAGCGTGCTAGAATTAACTTAAACTTATCCCCACCTTAATTTTCCAAGCTTTTCCAAGCTAATTAGTGCAGCGATCGCTGTAATTGCATTAGGTAGTTTCAGTATACAATAAGGTTATAAATATCAAGTGATCGTCTATATACAAACGCACTTTGCTTAACCCAACCTACAATTTTTCTTAACTTAACTGTATTGCTTTATACAACACATCAGCATCTGGAAATATAATTAACTAAAAAATTCCTAAATACGCCAGTCATCAAAATATAGCTTTATATTAAGAGACTGGCGAATCTAGCAAGCTTTAAAAGAAGGGTAGAAATAACTTAATAGATACCCTCAAGCATCCTAAAAAATTCCAAAGTGCTAAATTTCAGCACCTGATTTTGCTTCAGCACCCATTGGTGAAACATAATCACGGAAAAGAGTAATCTGTTGTTCAAACTCTAATCCTTGAATTTTGCCAAACAACGCTTTAGCTTCGGAAGGAAGTTGATAATCATCAGGTACAGGAATGATAGTACCATTATCCATCCCTTGAGATAATCGATACCAAAATAGGAGTTTTGTGGTATCACCCAAAGAGCCATACTCACGAGAAATTTGGGTATCCACTTTATTAATCAAATCACGCTGAACTTGTAATTGTTGTTCGTGAGATAATTCCTTAACTTGATTAAATAAACCTTCAGCTATTTCTGGAGAAACAGTACTGGCTCCAGGAGCGGCTGGAGTAATGGAACCCCCCATTTCTTTATAGATAAACCAAAACAAAGCAAGTTGTTGATCTACATTTAAATTTTGCCAAGCTTGAACGTGTTCCCGAATAGTTGGATCGTTAGTTTGTGTGTATGTCATGATTAAGTCCAATTGCAATTACTTATTTAATCTTCATCAATGTTACCAAATGTACATTTGGAGTTTTACCCTACTGAAGACAGATGTATTAAAATCATAAAGAGGATCGTTCAAAGGCAAAATAATGCTTGACAAGTGCCAAATGAAAGAGTTAGCAATTAGAAGTCTATTGCCAAATTGAATGATTGTTAAAAGGTATTTCCTTAGATAGATGTTAGCTTGATTGTAATAGTGGATAAAAAAGCACTAATTGTTAATCTTTGAAAGGGCTAAATGTAAGGCTTAGGTGTTGACAGAAATAACCAACTGCAAATTAAATCTCGTTACAATGCAGAGACTTGTAATGCTTTTGTGGGTGGACTACTGCCTCAAGTCAAACGTTAATCTCTATTTTTGTAGATTGCGATCGCTTTTCAGAATTCAGTTTTTAATTATCTTCTTAACTGTCTTAACTGTCATTGCATTTTTTGGAATATAGCGAGAAAATACAAACGTGACATTCATAAGCACAGAAAGAACTTACCGTTAAAATATTTATTTGCTAAAAATGCAATTATTTAAATCAATTATATTCTTTTGGAGGAGAAAAAATAATGAATTCATTCAACCAAAGGCAGACTCATATAATAACACAAGGTAAAGGTATTTATCTGTCTGGTAATCCCATTAAAACTGAAAATTTTTCTATTCAAAAGACCCTACGGAATGGTGGAAAAATCCGTTTCAAAATTCGTTATTCTGCTGAACTACAGGGCTTTTGTCTGCTAGAAATTTTCCTAATGAGAGCGAAAAATAGCACACTAACTGCTGGTATGACTATCCCTAATAGTGGCTCAACAGCTAGTTTTCAAGAACAAGAGCAAGAATTTAGTATTTGGGAATCAGAAGATTATTACTTCTTTTTCAAAATGTCTTCCAATAATGGAAGATTTTATATCGAGGATTATCAACTTTATTGGTCAAACAATTAATGATTTTTCGTTGAAAATAACAAAATCATCATATCTAAACTCCAGCAAAATAAAAGCATAAGTCGTCATGATTCAGGAGTAATATCATAATTTGCTTTATGACTTAATTAAGCCTAAAGAACCCCTAAAGAGACAAAACCTAGCTTTGGCTGCTTGTTTCTAGGCAAATAAGGGATTAAGGGGAGCGATTACGATGAACGTCAGAGAAAGCGTCTGTAATAATTTTTTCTCAAGCACGTTTTTTCAATGATTTATATTCAAATTCAGCAACACCTAGTTGTTTTTTAAAGTAAGCACGATAGAGTTCACAACGCGGTAGGATACGATCGCCTTTATAAGCGATCAAACCCAAGCTTTCGAGCTTATGAGTGTCAATGGGATTGAGAGAAATGCTTTGCTTTGCGGCTACAACTTCAACATACGCCTTTACTAAACTAGGATTTTCTTGTAAGATTGCCCAGTGTCGCCATAGATGATAGCGATAGATACCGCCGTTAGCGATCGCATCTTCTATCAGTTCTTCTAAGGTCAGTCCTTGACAGCATAGATAATATAGAGCAATCCGAATCAGTGCTGGATGTCCCCCCACCAGAGACATCAGTTGGTTAACTTCGTTATCAGGAGTCCAATCTAAACCATGTCGTTGGGCTAAGTATTTTACTTGGTGGTCAGTAAATTCTGGCAGACGGATCGGTAGGCCAATATTAAATGGAGAACGGTTGATATCCAGCGAGACATATACTTCTGTGGAGTAAACTACCACTAGCCTGAGTTTCTGCAAGGTGGTATCTTGTCGTGCTTCTTCATACCAAGAGCGCAACAAACCAAAGAACTCTGGAGCAATTTCTGGATATTCAAAAAAGCGGTCAACCTCATTTAACACTAAAACTACTGGACTTTTGCACTGCTTGAGCAAATAAGATTGCAAATATATACTGCAACTCAACTTACAACCTATTTCCTCATCCCAGTTGTCATCTAGCTTTGGGTCAATGCCTAATTCTGTTGCAATTTGCCAACAAAGAGAACGCAAAAGTTTATTTAAGTCTGTCAGACAGCTTGAATCGATTTGGTTGCAATTCACATTCACCGAGCGATAACTTTGCATCTTGGCAAAGGCTAACAGCCGCACCACAAGAGAACTTTTTCCCATTTCTCTTGTTGCTCGAATTCGAATCACACAGCCTGGTTGAATTACTTCTCGATAAACTAGTTCCTCGATTGGGGGACGATCGACATAGAAGGGGGAATCTACAGGTACGGGACCATCTGGGTATGACCAAAGATTTTCGAGTTGGTTATGGTGTTGAGTTGCAAGATAATCTAAGGATAAAGACGGAAATAATTTTCTTTCTCCTGTCTCTAAACTTACAGAGAGAGCTTGAGATCCTTCCGTATAATTAGGCTCACTCAGGATTCCATAGTCTTCCCTGCATAATTCTAGGTTAAAGGCGCTAAAGCACAATTTTAAGGTTTTTTGATCGACGCCTGTATTCAACGACCATAATCGGTTCAGAGTTTTGGTAGATACCTTCATGCGATCGCCTAAATCTTCTAGAGTAAAGCGTTCTCCATTGTTTTCTACCTTTTCTATGGCCAGAATCGCCCCTTGCAAACGCTTCAGCCCAGCGATCGTTAGGACAAGTCCCCGCCTTCGCGTCCTTTTAGATTGCTTCATATCACTAATTATTAATCTACTTTCCTTATTTACTGTCTTAGCTATTTCCTCATTGTTTCACGTTTTCAAACAGTTATTCAACTGTTACTTACTTGCTCTTAAGATACTATAAATTTGGTAAAAAAATATACGCATATTATTTAGGATAGTTAGATAAGTGGGTATAAACAAACATAACTGTATTGATTGTTATTTTTTCTCCCCTACAGAAAGACGCTGACGCTTCTGCATCAAGTATCTTTGACTACTTGTAAATAGCAAATGACAAGCCTTAATAGTTGACTTTATTTCTACCAATTTACTCAGTATTACTGAAAAATATTTTTTATCTGGTATCAATCTGAATTTTGCAGTGCAGACTCATGCAACAAGGTGTAGACGAAGGATGCTAGCGTCTGTCGTAGAATGCCCACAGGGATGTAGGGAGAATGCCGCACTGGCTTCACTTAATTCCTTACCAAAGCGTAGTTTTGGGTCTTTGGGGTTAATAGCGAGCAAACAGACGCAAGATTGTAGCACGCGGTAGGGGCATACAGCTAGCTGTACGCCCCTACTAAAAACCTATATTTAATGCGATTCACGAAACGCTACAATCTATTATCAGCAAGGGTGAGGACGTTACCCAAATATTAGAAGAGTTGGTTGGTTAAACACCAGCCTTGCTAATATTACTCATTTATTGGCGAAAAGTTATTAGTACTTACTGCCAGGTAAAGATTGTAACGCATTGAGCATCGAACTTAGTTAAGGATCTTTTTGCCTGTTTGTGCTGCACTATCCCCTACATCACTAGCAGTTTTCTGAGCACCTTTTACGTAGCCAGATCCAAATTGTTTAAAGGCTTCTGCTGACTCTCCTCCAATCTTTTTAAGTCGTTCGCCAGGAGAACCTTCCGTTTCACGAGCTTCTTTATTCCACTCCCCGATTGTTCTCGGTCTTTGAGAATCATCTTGCTGTATCTGTTCGCGAACTCTTTCCTTTAAGCCTGTGTTATTTTGCCCAGGAGCAACATTGGTCGTCAGCACTAGAAAACCAACTATGACAACAGCCAAAAAACCTTTTATTTGAAGTCCTTTAAGCAGGGAGCTGATGTGACTAATAGTTCTAGAAATCAAATTTATCATGCCAATTAGTTTGTTTTTTGGAGTACAAATAACAGATTAACTATAAAAAAATAATTATCCTTCTAACAAAAGGCATATCTCAGTTATGAAAAATTTTGGATGAGACTATACCAATCATCCACAAGCAAATCAACTAAATCAAACCGTTCCTAGAAGTGAAAAAGAATGTACAGTCCTAGCATTGCTACGTCTCTATAAGGGTTCTGGATAACGCATATTTAATTTCACCAGATGTCGATTAACTGCAATATTTAGTCACCCACGATATTATTCATATATTGCTTGATTTTGACATCACCTAAGCGGTAGAAATTGGTGTACTCGCTTTTGCTTCTACACAAAACTACAGTAAATTACTCAAAATTGGTTTGTGGTTGGCTAAATTGCTCCATCTTATCCTGGCTAACAAATCAAAAAGACCGAGAATTAGGTAAAAAAGCTGATTTTGTCTTGAAATAACGCTTTAAAGACCATTGAGAATAATTTACGATGTGAGAAAACGGTTTAGATTCGGATAAATTTCCAAAATTCATCCGAAAAAGCATTGAAATGCTCAATAACAGCTTTTTTAAAAGTCTTACTCTTTATTTATAAATCATGCTTGAGATTCCTTGGGCTGCCAAATGTAGCACTAAATACATTTTTAATGCTACATTTGGCTTTTAATACAGATAGAATTAAAAAAAAACATGTATCTTTGGTTATAAAAATTATCAACCTTAAAAGATAGATGCTTAATGGATAATTCCTAAATAGTTACTAATAACAATCAATAGTCACACGACTTTTAGGCTAGTACACTGTGGCGGAAGTTTCCCTACCTTTAATAAGTTGCTTGAACAATTTGTCTAGTTAATTGAGATGGTAGCTGAATTTATGCTGTGCCGTACTAGAGGCCTTGTTTATCTGACTGAGTGAATTTATACCCTAATCCCTAGATATTTGAAGGGTTTACAGACGAAAAACTACTCGATATTTTTCCTCAACACGAGAACTGCTTCAGGTGGAAAGCCAAAGGATGAAATACTGGATAACGAAATTAGCAGTCTGTATAGTATTACTATATAGCTTGTTGCTCTCAAATGGTTATGCAGCAGCAAACCAACTTTCAAATACTTCTAATATTGATGTACAGCAATTAAATACACTCCCAGTAGTTAAAAACGTAGCAAGTGCTGACAATAATCTTGCTGAGATTAAAAAGGAAGATTTTTGCCGTTTTAATGGGATTATTAATCGGGTAGATAAACTAGAGGGACTCTTCACACTTTATTGCAGCGAAGACTCGGGAAAAGTTTTCTTAGAACTTAAGCCAGAGCAGCTAAATAAAGATTACCTAGCTATAGTGACATTGGAATCAGGCGTTGGGGAAAGTGGAATTTATAGTGGATTACCTCTCTCTGATTTTATCTTTTACTTCCGACGAGTAAATAATAGATTGCATTTTGTTGTGCGTAACGTAAAATTTCGTACAGACAGTATACCAGAACAGCGATCGCTTGCTCGCTCATTTAGCGATTCAGTTCTTTATTCACTCGAAATAGCCACTATCGATCCAAATAATAAAAATATTCTGATAAGCATGAATGAACTGCTAATGCAGGATTTTCCTGGATTAACTCCTCTATTAAAATACTCTTTACAGGCTGATTACCGCTTAGATGCACGCAAGTCATATTTTGGTGATGTTAACAGCTTCCCAGAAAATATAGAAATTGATTCTATTTACGGTTTTTCATCAATAGAAGGATCGAATTTAATCGCTGTACCCGATAGTAGGGCACTTACTCTGAAGGTACACTACAGTTTTTCTCCGATGAGAGAAAATAATGGTTATATTCCCAGACTTGCCGATGGTAGAGTTGGATATTTTACTACTGCTTTCCAAGATTTCTCTAACAATAATGCTCACGAATCATTTGTAAGTTACATTAATCGCTGGCATCTAGAACCATCCGATCTTAACGCCCCCTTATCTACACCCAAAAAACCAATTGTGTATTGGATTGAAAATGCTGTGCCACTAGAATATCGCGATGCGATTCGTGAAGGCGTTTTGATGTGGAATAAAGCATTTGAAAAAGCTGGATTTCAAAATGCCATTCAAGTGCAGCAAATGCCAGATGATGCTAATTGGAAACCAGCAGATGTACATTACAACACTATTCGCTGGTTCAATTCTTTAGATGCAGGTTTTGCCAAAGGGCCAATGCGCGTCAACCCATTTACCGGGGAAATATTGGATGCAGATATCATTGTGGATGCCAATATGGTGCGCTTAGTTCAGCAAGAATATCACGCACTGATGGAGTCAAATTCATCACCGAATACAAATTCATGTCAAGAAAATACGAAAGGACGTGAAGACGCTGGGAAATTTCTGGATAAATTTGCGTCCTTTTCCTCTGCTCACTTTTTTTCCTCAGAGTCCTGCTATGGTATGGAATCTTCAAATCAAGCAGCTATGGGAGCGCTAGCGTTGTCAATGTTGCCAAACACTATATCTAGTAGTGAAACGATGAAGGAGTATGTGCATCAATATTTGCGTTCTCTCATCGCTCACGAAGTCGGACACACTCTGGGTTTGCGCCACAATTTTTATGGCAGCACCATGTTAGCGCCAGAAGAATTAAATAATACTGAAATCACTCGCACCAAAGGTTTAGTGGGTTCAGTGATGGACTATGTACCTGTGAACATAGCACCACAGGGAGTACAGCAAGGTGACTATTTTCCAGGAGTTGTTGGGCCTTATGACGAATGGGCAATTGAGTATGGTTATAAAAGATTTCCATCAACAGCGCTTGAGGTAACTATTCCAGAATCAGAAAAAAGTTTTTTAGACCAGATTGCACTAGCGTCGCCTCAGCCAGAATTATCTTATGCAACCGATGAAGATATCTGGGACATTAATCCTTTGGCAAATGTCTGGGATATGAGTAGTGATGTGCTACTTTATTCACAGTGGCAAATGGATAATGCTCGTTTTATGTGGCAGCATCTTGATAACGGTTATCTATCGAAAGGAGAAAGCTATAGTAACCTGCGTCTTCAGTTTAATAGAGTACTTAAATATTATTTTCGGAACGCTACTTTGCTTTCTAAATACATCGGTGGACAATCGTTTCGGCGTCTCCATGCCAGTGACGATGCTTGGTCATTTGTCCCAGTTTCACTTTTAAAACAACGCGAAGCGTTGACAAAGTTGCAAGAGTATGTATTTGCAGAAAATGCTTTCAGCTTTTCACCACAATTGCTCAATCAACTAGCACCCTCGCGTTGGGGACACTGGGGTAGTTCTGCACCTAATAACCGCCTTGATTATCCAATTCACGATCGCATTTTGAGTTTTCAAAGTACGATATTGCAATCGCTATTAGACAGCGATCGCCTGAATCGGTTACAAGATATAGAATTAAAAACTCTGCCTGGAGAAGCGCTTTCCATACCAGAACTGTTCGACACCCTGCAAACAGGCATCTGGACAGAAGTTTTCGCCCCCGGAGAACCAAAGCCAATTTCGAGCATCCGCCGTTCATTGCAACGGGAACATCTGAATATTTTGTTACAGATGATGTTGGGTACTACTAATACACCTGAAGATGGCCGGACATTGGCTTGGTATGAATTGCGCCAACTGCAAAAAGCCATTGATGCCAAACTCAAACAACTTGGTGAACAGGGCATTGGCGGGTTTCCTTCCCTTGAAACCACCACGAACCCTGAGAGAGAAAGCCTTGATATTTACACCTTAGCTCACTTAGAAGCTTCTGGCGATCGCATTACTAAAGCATTAAACGCACAGCTACTTTCTAAATAGTCATTAGTTATTCTCCCCTGCTCCCCTACTCCCTACTTTTCCAAGATACCGCTGTAATAGACCAATGAAAACTTCTGGTATTTCCAAATGAGGTAATATTCCAGCATCTGCGATCGCAGAAAAATCTCGAATTGCCCTTGGATTTAAATTTGCCAAGCGTTGTCCTAATTTTATGTTGGTAAATTGTGCCTTTTCTCCCCAAAAAATAACGGTGGGAATTGTCAGTTGTTGAATATATAAACTCAAGTCAAAGTAAAGATCGCCCCGCAAAAATGCTAAAGCAGCAAACTTGGCATTAGCTTGTTGTGCCGAGGTTAAATAAGCCTCCACCATCTCTTGAGATACTCGTTGTGACTTAGCAAACAGAAAACTTTGTAAGAAATTTCGGACTGCAATTTCATTTTCAGCACCAAGCATATAAATAAAATTGTCTAACAGAGGCGCATTGATTACCGAAAGCGGAAGTCTGCGTCCAGCACCCTGCCCAAAATCATCAAATCCAGAGGGAGAAACTAGAAACAGTGCTTTGAATAAATTGGGTTGAACAATAGCTAGGCGAATAGCAAAAGCGGCTGTGAGAGATGAGGCTACCACTGTCACCGGCTGGCGACAAGTTTGGATGATAAACTCTGCGATCGTGCTGAGATAATCCCTAATTTTATAATCCCGCACTGGATGGGCCGATTCTCCCCAGCCGATTAAATCGGGGGCTAAAATGTGGTAATTAGAGGCAAAAGCCGGATAAACTTTAGACCATTCATAAGCAGACGCTCCCCCACCAAAGTTATGGAGAAATAGTAGTGGGGGTAAATCTTCAGTGTCAGCAATCGTCCAAGGTGCATTCGTTTGGGTATAGTAAACCATTGCTCCCAAGGATGTATGGATAACTTTATGTCCAAAGCCAGGAGGTTGAAACTGAAGCATAAAATTAAAAAGTTTAGCTTATTTGAATTTGCATACAGTCAAACTAATTCAGGATTCAAAATACATCAGTCTGAATAGCTAAAGAATCAGGAGAAGATTTGATGCTCCCATAGATAGCAGAATTCAGAATTCAGAATGGGCTACGCCCCATTCATAATTTACCCTTGCTTTTTCTCGGCATCTCCTGTGATTTGAACAAGTTTATGGAGGTTATCACCACTAATATGATATGCTCCCCCAAAACCAACTACAAAACGACCTTCACTTGGGGTTAGCCGAAAAATCCGAAAGTCAGACAAGCCTCGCAAAACCTCGATAATTTCACCAAACCGTCTTTGAAATTGCTCAACAATTTGATTCCACTTATCAGTTTCACGCTCTATCAAAGTTGCCGTACAATCAAAACTCAAACGACGACGGGCAAAAATTAGATTACTTTTAGCCTCATCCTCGATAAACAAGACACTAACATGAGGATTGGCATAAATATTTTTGGTATGAATCGAAAGACCACTAACGTAAATGTAGATATTCTTGGAATCATCCATTACGAAAGGAGCATAACTAGCATTGGGTATTGCCTGTGCGCTCACGGTGCTAATAATTACACTTTCCAATGCTTCAGGGAATTTTTCGTACTCAGCTTGAATGTTTTCAAGTTGACTCATAAGTAGATTACCACGCTTATTAGGAACACCTAATTAAGTATCTTAACGTGATTGAGCGATGTCTACGAGGAGCTACAGTTACGTATGAAATGCCCAAAAAATAAAAGCGATCGCTCCCTTTAAATCAAGAGCGATCGCTAATTTTTCGATTTTAGAATACAGCTTAAGCAGCAACAGGCTCCAACAATTTAATGTCAGAGAAGATAAATTCCTGAGTAGAAAATTGTCCTGCTGTTTCGGTGCGAATCTCCCGACGATTTAGGATGAAATAGTCACCAACTTTTTCATACTCATCAATAAATTCGCTTCTACCGCCTTTTTGTTCCCCAGTTTTGGGGTCATGGTACACAGAGTCATAGGTATGGGATAAATAACCTTCCCCGGTGTCGTGGCTGCTAAAGGTGTCAATGGTAACAAAAGTACCGTGGATTAAACGGTGAACATGGCAGACTTCATTATTGCGGACTTTGTATTTATCGCCTTCAGCCTTACCACCCATTAAAAGCTCAACCGCACCAGTTTCGTCAGTTTTACCATAGCTAAACGTATTGGCGCTGTGGGTGTCTTCAAAGCTGCGGCGGACGCGGTGAATTGCTATCTCCCAGGCTTGACCATGAATTGCTTTCTGGGCTGACTCATCATCTACATCCAAAACTTCGGCTTTGAGATTGGCAGTGATGATAACTTTGCCTGTAAACACTTTATCATCATGCTTAAAGGTAATATTTGCGGTATAACCGGGAAAATTCTTGTCCCAAGTATAGCGGTTTTCATAAGCAGCCCGGAAAAGTTCCTGAGCAGAGAGTTGTGTAACTGTCATGTGCTTCTCCTAGTCGCTACTGTAATTAGCGTTTTAGTTTCCTTGGTATTAGCATAGAAGTAATTGTTGAGGCTTGGATAGTCCCCAACTGGGTACACTTATGACTAATTCTCTACACGCTGTATTTCATGCGATCGCTAATGTCCAGAATGAGCAAGAGTTAAGACTCGCTCTCACGGATAAAATTAGCGAGCATTTTGGCGTGCAAAATTGGGGTATTTATCTCCTTGATGAGCAGCCAACCACTGAGATTAATGTTCCAGGCATTCCGGCAGTATGCTTAGAGAGCAATCCAGTGGGGCGCTACGTGGTTGAGCGTCATGCTCCCGCCCACGAACAGTTATTATTATCGCCAGGAGACTGGAAGCATTTTTGTTCGCGTTCCGACCACGAACACGTGATGACTGGGCCAATTGTTTGCGATGGTCGTCTTGTCGGAACCCTTAACTTGGCTCGTGACAAGGGAAATCCTGCCTTTAATGGTAACGATTTAGCTGACTTGAGCGCTTTATGTATTCATTTGTCATCAAAAATGGCAACCCTACGGACAAAACCCAAAATATCCAATTCCCTGCTAGTTAGTCCTTTAACAGCGCGTGAGTTAGAAATTGCCGATTTGGTAGCGCAGGGGTTAACGAATGCGGAAATAGGGGAAAAACTTTGGATTACGCAAAATTCCGTCAAACAAGCTTTGAAAAGGATGTTTCGGAAGTTGAAGGTTTCGGCGCGTGCAGAAATGGTGGCAAAGCTACAAGATATACAAGTTTCTTGAAGGGGCAGGGTGCAGGAGGCAGGGTGCAGGGTTTTTGGGCTTTCCGCGTAGATTTGGGAATTAGAACTATCAGCCGTACATGATATGAAAACTTTAATTCTGGGTACAAAACCTAGTTTTCAAAGAAGAATTGTATTGAGTAGAGTGTAGCGAGATACAATTCTTCTTACTTTAATCTCATGCTTTTAAAGGTGGGTTACTCCTGCCTTCTGCCTCCTGCCCCCTGCCTCTTGCCTCCTACCTTCTGTTATAAAGACTCTAACTGATGGTAATCTAAGATTGTAGAACGAAATCCCATAAAAACTTTTGTTTTTGACAGTTTTCTTTTTTGGACAATAGTAATATAAGTCGTGTAAGTCGTGAATAAAGTCTTTGACAATTAAGACTTGGTTATGATGTAAGTAAGTTCTAGAGAACTTAGTTAGTTTTTTAACAGGAGAAGTAGGGTGCTTAACAACCTTCATCAGTTATTATCTCCCCGAAAGTGGGGAATTCCCCTCGCGGGCTTAGGCTTACTTCTCGGTTTGGGCTTTCTAGCCAAGCAGACTCAAGTAATATCATTTACAGATTCTCGATTATCATCGGCTCGGATTCAGAAAACCTCCGAAAACTCTCTTTTGTCGCAGCTGAGAAAAGTTCGAGATCAAAGAAGTCAACTGAATGCGGCTTCTGGAGACGGAAAAACAGTAACTACAATCACAGCGCTGGTTCCAGGCGATGGGGGAACTACAAAAAGCGCAAGAGTTTTACCAAAAGCAACTTTTCCTGTAAAAGATGGGATTTACCTCTATGGTCAATCCCCAAAACCAAACCAGCTTGGTCAAGGTTATATCATATTTCAAAAGCAGCAGGACAAGGTAAGGGGTGCATTGTATATGCCCCAATCGGAGTTGAATTGTTTTCAGGGTACAATCAACCCATCAGGAGAGTTGGCGATGACGGTTAATACTTCGTCAAATGAAGCCAGTTCGGAACAATCGAATCAGGTAGCTACAAGCAATAGATTGCCCAAGGTTGGTGAGGATGAGTCAAATTCTTATGCTTACTCCCTGGCTCTGCAAGACTTTTATCGGTTAAATTCGATCGCAGCTAGCGATCGCCGCACGTTACAAATGTGCAAGTAGTCTCCAATGGCTTGATTATGTTCTTTTAGACTAGACACACTCAAGTAGCTTTTTAGAATAATAGCCCTGAGTGTGTTATCAAGCAATCCTCAATAGTATTCTAGGGCTTTGTGCAACCCGTTAAAATCGCTGACCTGTAGTAACTTCAAATCTAASTTCTCCTCGATCGCTAATTCCTAAGTCRCCTCGAATYAGCCCAAAGGCTGASTTSACGCGCAATCCTAAACCGTAACCAAAGCCACTTCCGGGTTTATCTCGTAGCACTCCTGGTTCTCCTAACACGGTTTCGCTAGACCCGAAATCTGAGGCGAAGTCAGTAAAAAGAACTCCTCCGATTGAGTAATAAATTGGGAAACGATATTCCACAGAAGCTAAACCATAACTCCGACCACTGGCAACTTTTCCATAACCGTAACCCCTGACAGAATCTAGTCCACCAATATTAAAAGCATCAGCTGGTGGAAAGTCTCCAATAGTCGTACCAATTTGCAAATTAATCGCCAACATTTCTGGATTATCAGTTAGTCTACCATTACCGATCCAACTGACTGGTAAATACTGAATATAATCTCCCTGTAGGCGGTTGCTAGAAATGTTACCCAATCCAATCGGAATTGCTTGTTCTGTGCTGAGAGTGAGGATTGATCCTTGAGTCGGATTTTCTCGGCGATCGCGTTTATCTCTGGATACAGAAAATAATACTGTAAATAAGTCATCAATACCAGTACCGCTGACAGATAAAGGATTCCCTAAACTATCGACCTGTACAACTTTATAGTCGCGATCGCGTAGGCTAATTCTGGTATAGTTCAAACTTATAGCTGCATCCCACTCATCAAAAGATCGTAAAACTCCTACAGAACCGCCAAACCTTCCCTCCCGTACTTTGTCACCGTTAGACAATCTGATATCTTCGTTGAAAGTTCCTGATATATTACGATTACGAAAAGCTCTGATGCTGTAGCCTAAGCGGTTTGGTTCTTCAGGACGATAACGACTAGTAAACTGACCATTAAATTGGACATCTTTACCGCTGATTTGTACAGTTGTATCTAATTTATCGTTAAGACCGCTGATATTTTCATCTTTATAACCTAACCGACCGAATAATCCAACATCTTCGTTACTACCGCCTCCTAATATTAGAGAAGGGAAGTTACGCTCTTTAATTTCATAGATGAGATTAACGCTCTTAGCATCTTCTTGTCGATAAACATTGACTTCATTAAAGGACTCTAATCTCCGCAATCGTTGTAAGTCTGCTTCTAGTAAATCTTCACGGAATACCTGACCAGGTTTGAGTTTCAGCAGACCAATGATAAACTCTTTTTGAGTACGTCCTTTGATCGGCTGACCTTTGTCATCGAGCAATTGATCTTTGTTATTAACAAAACGAATTTGGATGTCTTTGACAATTCTTTGAGAAAACTCGGTAGACTGGTTATCTACGGGAGTTAATCCGATATAGTCACCATATTTTGCATACTCTCCCTCTATCTGTAATGTAGGTTTTGTTGTCACAATACTACTAATGCCATCTTCAGTAGAAGATTGCGAGTCTGCAACGGCCTCTAGATTTTCTCCAGCTATTAAGATGACTGCGATCGCAACTACAGCTATTTGAATATACATAAATAAAGCTTTTTCATTACACCTTTTCTTCAGTAACTAATGTCAAACTAACCCATTCGCCTTTCTCGTTGTAGCTGCGAATCATCCGTTGGCGCAGGTTTGGCTGGATTAACCAACCTGCTTCTATAAAAAATGGTTGGCGTAACTGCACTTTGACAGGTGATGTTGCAGAAGCGCCATCTGGTAAAAATAATACTTGCACCTGCTTTTCTGGGTTTTGGTCAAAGAGAACAATCGGGCCTTTGATGGTAGCAGTTGAGGTAATAGTGCGTTCTGCAAAAGAGGTAATTTGAATTAATCGCCCAGCATCATCAAGTTGCAATTTGAAAGTTGTAGAGTAAGTATCAGGCGATCGCAAATCTGGATATATTGTCAGTGCTTGACCTTGCCATTCTCCCAACAAATCATTTATCTGCAAAGTTTGACGTTCATTTGCTGGGGTTCCAGCTAGATGTTCTCGAATTAAAATTAATTCCTTTAGCTGACCAGTATTATCAAACAGTTGTACCAGACGCAAGCGGCGATTTTCATGAACAAAAGCGAGTTCTCCACCAAATTCGGAAAATGGCCCTAACTGAATTAAACCTTCTGAAAAGGAACCATTTTCAAAAAATAACAGACCCCCTCCCACAGAATTAAATTCTCTGATTATATCTTGTCCCAAGCGGCTCAGAGTTAGACGCACTTTCTGGCTATTGTTCAAATGTTCTAGGGAAAGACAACTAGGAGTATCATTCAAAAGTGTTCCTTGCGGGGAAAAATTCGTAAATGAACCTTCCCAAACACCGAGATTTTGCAAAAAACATTCCCATTGTGATTTCATAGTGATTTTGTCATTTGTCATTTGTCATTGGTTATTGGTCATTGGTTATTGGTCATTGGTCATTGGTCATTGATTAGCCCTGATAAGTTGATATGTAGGTTTAATTTCATATTCGTTCAAGCAAAACTTCAGTTATTCTTTTAAAATTTTGAAAATTTCGAGTTCAGAGGTCGAAGTTCCAAGTTCAGAAGTCGAAATTCTGAGTTCAGAGGTCGAAGTTCCGATTTCAGAGGTCGAAGTTCCAAGTTCAGAGGTCGAAGTTCCAAGTTCAGAGGTCGAAGTTCCAAGTTCAGAGGTCGAAGTTCCGATTTCAGAGGTCGAAGTTCCGAGTTCAGAGGTCAAAGTTCTGAGTTCAGAGGTCGAAGTTCCGAGTTCAGAGGACAAATGACCAATGACAAAGGACAAATGACCAATGACTATCCTTTAGCAAAACGTCGGACAGCAAATAAGCTCCCCATTAATCCTACACCTGCACCGAAACTCAAAAGAATCAGGGGCAATAATAAAATTTCTGCTGGAGTGAGTTGCACTCTGTTGGTGATGACTTGGATAAACTCAGGTTGATTGACTAGCAACTTACCGAGAAACTGTTGAATCACAGAAATGAAACTCCAAGCGATCGCACCACCAACCAAACCAAAGACAATTCCTTGTAAAATGAACGGGAGGTAAATCCAAACAGAAGTCGCTCCCACCAGTTGCATAATTTCAATTTCCTGGCGACGCGCCATGACAATCAGCCTAATTGTGGTAGTAGTCACTGCGATCGCTGTTAAAGTCAGAATAATCGTAATTGTTAAAGTAATCCAGTTCAGACCTCGGTGCAACTGAGCAATGCGTTTGACTGCTTCATCGACATACTGCACCGTCTCAACTCCTCGTAATTTAGCCAACTGTGTTGCTAAAGTCGGTACAACTTGAGAATTACGTGCTTTCACCTTCATCTCATCAACCAGAGGATTCTCACCCAGTTGTTGGGTAGCACCCTCAATATCAGAAATTCTCATTTCCTTAACTAACTTAGTCCAAGCTTGTTCTTTGGTAATGGTTTTTATCGCCGCCACCTCTGGCATTTTTGCGATTAGTGGCTCAATACTTTCGATTTGCGTATCTGGTTCCAGATAAACTGATACTTCTAGCTGGCTACCAAACTGATAAAGGAGTTTTTCAACTTGCCAAGAGGTTTGCAAACTCAAGCCGAATAAAAACAGTAACACCGTCACAGTACTGACAGCAGCCCAATTCATCCAACCTCCCCGCAGTAAACCGAGGAAAGTTTCTTTCAGCAGATAGTCAAGTTTCGTGAAAGATTTAAACACACACCACCTCAAAATTTGAACTTAACGCCAAAGTACTAAGTTCAGCTTTTGCCCCTTTGCGTCAATAACACCACTATTTATAGTCAATGGTGCAAAGTTTGCCAATACATCAGCTTTTATACATTTCTACTTTCTTCCTCTGTCCTCCTGCTGTCTCTACTATTTACCCAATTTTCATACCATTTGCCACAGAGATGACTCATACCAATTCAAAATTCAAAATTCAAAATTTAAAATTAAGAAAGCCAGACAGAACAAAGTTTGGGAGTATGTATCTGTCGCATTCTTTTTTCAAATTGGTCTCACTATTGCCGCTAACAGATATTGATAATAATTGGCTAGCTATTCTGGTTTATCAGCAATTTTACTGTTATTTAAACTTGACCTCAAAAAAGTGGGAAATAGTTTGGTATTTATACGATGTTTTTCTCTGGGGATCGTAGTAACTTGGTAGGGAGAAACAGATTGATTAAAGGAAAGTTGAACCATGAACTTCTTGAATAAAGCCAATTTGGACAATAGTTTATTAAACCAAATCCGCTATCAGCTTGAGTCCGTAGAAATACATAATTCTAATCTGGCCAGACTATTGTGCAAAATAATTCCTTCCAATTGCCCTTTTGAAAGAACTGTTAAAATTTTCGGTCGGACTCTCTTTCAGATTCCCCCTCTGTGTAAATTAAATCCTCTTTATGAACAGATAGTTGGTCTTCGTTTTAAGTCTTTATTATATTTAGTCAATGAATGTGGTGAAGATGCCAGAAAATATTGCTAAACATAGGTTCCCATCAAGAAATATTTTTACTAAGAAAAATTGTATAGAAATCTTTGTTGCAATCAGATGTGAATTAGAAATAGGCTGGTAAACGTCTTACAATTGATTTCACATCCGACGAGGCTCAGAAGCTTTAAAAGTATTGTTTAATGATGTCAGCCTCGATAAAATTATCACTCCAATTATGCTGCGACGTGACTTCATAAGAATTATTTTGGAGATTGGTACTACGTCTAAGGGGATATTTAAAAAGTATTATTACTAACAATACAACCTCGGAGACCTAACCCCATAGCAAACCTTTATGACAATAAAATAAGGGTTTCACAATCTCTGACTCTTGGCATCAGCCTGCCGTTAAGCAAGCAAAGAGAGGAATGGCATCTGGGTTTTTGTTATACTCCAGGACTTTTTAAACATCCTCTAACTGAGATTGATAGAATTAAAATAGTAAGAATTTTCACCATCTAGCCATCGAGACTCATGCCCTCTGAAATTGCTGTCGAGAAAAAAAAGTTAAAAAATCCACCTTTGGAACTTCATTATTTAGGCGATCGCGTGCTGCGTCAAGCTGCAAAGCGGATTTCTAAAGTTGATGACGAACTTCGCCAAATAGTGCGCGAAATGCTGCAAACTATGTACAGCAAAGATGGCATTGGTTTGGCTGCGCCCCAAGTGGGAATTCACAAACAATTAGTTGTCATCGACCTGGAACCAGAGAACGCAGCTAATCAGCCTTTGGTGTTGATTAACCCCACCATTAAACAAGTCAGCCGCGACCTCTCTGTTGCCCAAGAAGGATGCTTGAGTATTCCCAACGTATATTTAGACGTGAAGCGCCCTGAAGTCGTGGAAATTGCCTATAAAGACGAATATGGTCGTCCCCGGACATTAAAAGCTAATGACCTTCTAGGACGCTGCATTCAACACGAGATGGATCACCTTAACGGCGTGGTATTTGTAGACCGTGTAGAAAACTCCTTGACTTTAGCCCAGGAGCTATCTAAGAATGGCTTCTCGTATCAAGCGGTGAAACCAATAGCATAGGGGGGCATTAGTGTATTTAACTCCAAAAAGCAGTTTATTTCTGGGTGGTTCTTGTGTAAGTGCGATCGCCGCCGTCGGTTCGATTTTTGAACTCGGTTACGGACAGCCAGATTTTGGTGTCACAGCCACGGCAATTATCCTGGTATTAAGCATTCCACTCACAGGATTATTTTTCTTTGCCGCAGTTAAGGACGCAAGGGCTAACATGAAATAAGCATCAGGTACATAAAAAAGGTAAAGGGATGAACGAAAAAGGCAAAGTTCATTCTTTTACCTTTTATTTTTGCTCTTTATTTTCCACTGCCCCTAAAGCTTTTA
The DNA here is from genome assembly GCA_003326195.1 of Nostoc punctiforme NIES-2108. Classification (GTDB taxonomy): domain Bacteria; phylum Cyanobacteriota; class Cyanobacteriia; order Cyanobacteriales; family Nostocaceae; genus Nostoc; species Nostoc punctiforme_A. The sequence goes on along the minus strand of LXQE01000153.1, from coordinate 138,568 downwards.
GCGTCACTAACTGCGCTGCGGTTAACCCTGTAACCCCGGTGATATTCATTTTTTCATAGGGTCGTGGCGATCGCAGTATTCTTACACACTCACCCGTCGATACATCCCAAAGCTTAATTGTCTCATCTTGGCTACCACTAATCAGGGTTTGTCCATCGGGACTAAAGGTAACTGATTTTACCCAATTAGCCCCCTGCAAAGTTTTCAGGCACTTGCCATTATAGACATCCCATAATTTTATCGTTTGGTCTTCACTGGCACTAGCCAAAGTCTGACCATCGGGACTAAAGGCAACTGACCAGACTCGATTAGTATGTTCTTGCAAGGTTGTGAAACACTTGCCCATGAAAACATCCCATAACTTCACTGTTTGGTCATCACTACCACTAGCTAAAGTCTGACCATCTGGGCTGAAAGTAACTGATCTGATCCGATTGCTATGTCCCTCCAAAATTTGGAGACATTCTCCTGTATAAATATCCCATAACCTCACTCTTTGGTTTTCACTGCCACTAGCTAAAGTTTGACCATCGGGACTAAAGGCAACCGATCTTACCCAACTGGTATGCCCTTTCAAGGTCTGGAGACATTTGCCGGTGTAGATATCCCATAATTTCACCGTTTGATCGTCACTGCCGCTAGCTAAAATTTCACCATTAGGACTAAAAGCAACTGACCTAATTCGATTGGTATGTTCCTGCAATTTTTTCAGGCATTGCCCCGTGTGAACATTCCATAATTTAATTGTTTGCTTTTCACTGCCGCTAGCTAAAATTTGACCATCAGGACTGAAGGCAATTGACCGTACCCAACTGTTATGCCCCTCCAAAATTTTGAGAAACTTATCGTTACGGACATCCCATAATTTCACTGTTTGTTTTTCACTGCCGCTAGCTAAAATTTGACCATCGGGACTGAAAGCAACTGACCTGACCCGATTGCTATGCCCTTGCAAGGTTGTCAAGGACTTACCATCCTGGACATTCCATAACTTCACTGTTTGGTTTTCACTACCACTAGCTAAAGTTCGACCATCAGGACTGAAAGCAACTGACCTTACCCGATTAGTATGCCCCTGGAAGGTTTTCAGACATTTACCATCATGAAAATCCCATAATTTCACCGTTTGGTCGTCACCACCGCTAGCTAAAGTTTGACCATCGGGACTAAAGGCAACCGACCAGACGCGATTGGTATGCCCCTGGAAGGTTTTCAGACATTTACCATCACGAAGATCCCATAATTTCACCGTTTGGTCATCACTGCCAGTAGCTAAAATTTCACCATTGGGACTAAAAGCAACCGATCTTACCCAACTGCTATGTCCCTGCAAAATTTTCAGGCATTTACCATCACGAACATCCCATAACTTCACTGTTTGCTTTTCACTGCAAGTAGCTAAAGTTTGACCATCGGGACTGAACGCAACTGACATAATTCGATTGGTATTTTCCTGCAAAGTTATCAGACATTTGCCGATGTGGACATTCCATAACTTCACTGTTTGGTCTTCACTGCCACTAGCTAAAGTTTGACCATCGGGACTAAAGGCAACTGACCTTACCCAATTACTATGCCCGTGCAAGGTTTTCAGGCATTTACCATCACGAACATCCCATAATTTCACTGTTTGGTCATCACTGCCACTAGCCAAAGTTTGACCATCGGGACTGAAAGCAACTGATTTTACCCAACTGCTATGTCCAATACAGGTAAAAAGTAGCTTTCCATCGTCAACTTGCCACAAGTAAGTTTTGCCATCAGCATCACCCGTAGCCAAAAGTTTTCCATTCGGACTAAATGCAACTGATGAAACACTAACTAATGTTTCGGCAAAAACGCATTTAGCTAAATCGCTATTGGCAAAATTTACCCGATGCAGATTCACTCTTTGTAAATATGCTTGCCAAATAGTCAGATTAGAAAAGTCATAGCCGCTAAAATCAGTTTGTAATTGACAAAGAATATTTAATAGATTTCCACCTGCATATCCTGCTGTTTGGGGAGTTTGTCGCAGGGACAATAAAATTTGATATAGATGATGTTCAATATTTTTAGCATATCTAAAAATAGTTGATAACCTATCTATAATTGGTTTAATAATCAGGGTAATCTGAGTGTTTCTAATATAATCTTTGGCCGTCGCTTCCATTAAAGCATGGCTGATAAATAGTCTAATATTACGAGTGGTAATTTCATGACAAACTTGTTCAATAAATTGGTTGGTTATGTATTCCATTACCACAGACTGGAGGGTGAAAAGTGCTGTTCTTTGTTCAATTAGCGATCGCCGCCGCAGTGATTCTAACGCTTCCATCACTTCCCTTTTAGTCAAGGGACGCACAATATCATTGAGCAATTTGTCTAGAGAAACTAACTCGCGCTTGATTGCTAGCCAATAAATTATTTCTTTTTCGATCTCTGACAAGCGCTGAAATTGCTGGTCTAGTAAATTCCGGGTGTCACCAAAAATTATCTCTCCTTCAGCCAGAAAAGCAGCGATATCACCATCAAATAACTCCCGAATTGGCTCAGAAACTAGCTTTAACGCCAAAGGATTACCTGAATACTTCTCAACTAGCTTGGCCCATTCCTGTGGTGAGCCAAATAACCCTTTATCTTGGAGAATTTCTTGCCCTTCTGTTTCTCCTAAGCCAATTAACGATAATGTTCTGACTGGTGATGTCTCTCCCTCTAAAGGAGCAAATTCTTTTGGTTTTTCACGAGATGTCAGCAGCAAACAACTTTGATGCGGTTCTTCCCCTACTCGACTAAGTAGTTGACCATAATCTTCGTATTCTTGTCTATATTGTCCGGCGCGATCGCCTTCTTGTAAAATTGTCTCTGTATTATCAAATACCACAAGACAACGATGCTCTCGTAAATAATGAATCAGCAGCGTTACTTTACCATCTACAGTTTCTGGTAAATCTGTTTCTCTCTCATCAGATAAAAATCCGATCAGGTTCGCTAACATCTCCGCGACAGGTGGTGCATTGCGGAGACTTCGCCAAATCAAATACTCAAAGTTTTCCTGAACTTCCTTCGCCAGTTTCACCGATAAAGCAGTTTTGCCAATTCCACCCATTCCCAATATTGCCACTAGTTGGCAGTTATCCTTAATGAGCCACTGCGTTAGCTGAGACAATTCTGCTATGCGTCCATGAAAAAAGCAGACACCAGGTGCTTCACCCCAATCTTGGCGGTTTTGGGTAATGGATTTCTCATTCTGTAAAGATGCTTGATACTCAAATTCAATAACTTGCTGTAACTTAGTGAGCTTACCTGGACCGCTACCAGTAACATTAAATTTCTTGTAAACTTCGCTTAATCTTTTGCGTACTGCTTCGGCACTGATTGCCAATTTTTTCGCGATCGCATTTGGCGATTGTCCATGAACAGCATATAAAAACACTTCGATCTCGCTGTTAGACAAGCACCGTTTTTCGGCTAAAGCCAAAAGAACGTTTTCGGGAATGACACTCATACTCACACAAAGACAAACTACAAAACAATGTTATCTCACTATGTGAGATAACATTACTGCCAATCCGGCATCCCCTCAATATTTTGGGGTAGACATTTGTTGTTCTGGGAATGCTTTCTTGAGCTTTGTCGTTCTTTTTCTGACGGAGTGTGCGATCGCGCGGATGATGTTTACTGTACCTCACTTAAACAGTGCTGAGTGCTGAGTAACGAGTGCTGAGTTTAGGAGTTAGGAGTTAGGAGTTAAAAATTTATTATTCTCCCGCTGCTCCCTGCCTTATCCCAACGATAATTATTTACGCCGACCTACTTTGTTGGTGCAACTGGCTGCACGCGCAAACCCTCTGTCTCATCAACCGTAGGAGTGGCAATCAGCGATTCATTTCCTGTCAGACCTGATGTAATTTCTACTTCAGTACCATAATCTCGGCCAACGGCAACTTTTTGATAATGCACTGTGTGGTCTTTAGTTACAGTTGCTACCTGCGTACCTCCGGCATTAACGACCAATGCACTATCTGGCACAACAAAGGGAGGATTGGCGCGGTTAATGGCAAATCTGACATTGGCATACATCCCAGGTCGCAGCGTCGCGTCTGAATTGTGTACTTCTAATTGTGTTAGTAAAGTGCGAGTAGTTGGATCTATAGCGTTGCTAGTACGCACTACTTTACCCGTAAACACTCGTTGGGGTAACTCTCTAACTGTAATTTGTGCTGTTTGTCCAGTTTCAAGTGACTGTGATAAACTCTGTGGAACACTCACATTTACCTTTAGATTGTCATAAGCAGCAATAGTATAAAGGCTGCTATTGCTATTGCTAGTGTTAGTGTTGCTGGTACTGGTGTTGCCATTACCTGCTGAAATTAAAACACCTGTATTGACATTACGTGCAGTAATCACTCCTGCAAAAGGAGCAATGACTTTCTTATAAGACTGCAATACGGTATTACGCTGGAAGTTTGCTTGACTTGCGTAGGCGTTAGCTTGTGCTGCTTTGATGTTGGCAGAGTCAGAATTAATAGTGTTTTGTGCTGCCTCAACGCTGGCAAGATTAGCTTGATATGTAGCATATTTTGTATCTGCATCTTGTTGAGGTACTGCACCTTGCTTAACAAGAACTTGCCAGCGCTCCCAACTCTGACGTGCGATCAATAGATTAGCGCGGGCTTGCTTCAAATCAGAAACACTTTTAGCTAAATTAGCACGAGTTTGAGACACATTAGCTTGGGCTTGCACTAACTCTGCCTTTGCTTGCAGAACTTGCTGATCCGTGTCTGGTGAATCAATCTCCGCCAACAACTGACCAGCTCGGACGCGATCGCCAATATCTGCGTACCACCGCCGTAAATAGCCAGTACTGCGAGCGTATATGGTCGTTTGATTCTGGGCTACAACACTGCCAGGTAGTTCCACTTTGGTAGCACCAGTAGCGCGACGGGGAGTGATCACGTTCACTGAGGCTAGGGTGCTTGCTTCCTTGACCGCTGCTTGTAATTCTGACTTTTGGCCCAATCGGGGTAGAATGCCTATGGCTAGTAGGCTACCAAAAAAAACAGCACCAAGTACAGCCCAACCAATTCCACCGATGCCGCGTTTTTGTTTTTTAGAAGTCTTTTGTTCTTCAGAATCAGGAGATGGACGATGCTGAGAATCCATAGGTAAACTGTCCTGTATTATCTTAATTTGCAGAAATCTAGCAGCTAGAGTCATTACCATTATTAGACTTCTTGCAGAAGTGCCATTCAGGTAAGGGGTAAAAGGGAAAGCAGCTCAGAAAAAACCTTTTTCCTTTAACCTTTTCCCTTTCCCCTACGGTGTACACACAAGTTTTTGACCTGCACCTTTGTTGCATTGACCTGCAAAAATTAATCTTCCCTACGTTACGTAGTAACTTTAACGTGAGTTCGACAGACCTCTCCCTCCCCTCTCCTTGTAGGAGCTACGGTATACACACAAGTCTGAAATAGCTGATTAACCAGGGTTTTACCCCACCCTAACCCTCCCCGTATGTATTGGGGAGGGAACTAGATTCCTGTTTCCCCCCAATGCATCGGGGGGATTAAGGGGGGTAAGGGGGGTAATTCGACTTGTGTGTACACCGTAGCCTTGTGGAGAGGGGCTGGGGGAGAGGTCAAAATAGCACTTGTCGAACTCACGCTAACTTTAAAAGATTTATGTGTACACCGTAGCTCCTAAAATGTGTCTATGACTTGCCTTGAGATGATGACAACGAATAGGCTGTCTGCGAATCTGAGAAATTTAAATCGTCATCATCCTCATCAATAGGACGAGGTGCTTGACGGCGCATAATGCTATACACAACAGGTACAAAGATCAGAGTTGCGACTGTTGCAGCTGACAAACCACCAATTACAGCACGACCCAAAGGTGCATTCTGTTCACCACCTTCACCAAGACCAAGAGACATTGGCACCATGCCGATAAGCATGGCTAAGGCAGTCATCAACACCGGACGCAACCTTGTATAACCTGCTGCTAGGGCTGCTTTATAGGAATTTTCCCCTTCTACACGTTGCTCGTTAGCAAAAGTAATCATTAAAATACTGTTTGATGTCGCTACACCGATACTCATAATTGCACCCATTAACGAAGGGACGCTTAGGGTGGTGCGGGTGACAAACAGCATCCAAATGATCCCTGATAAGGCACTTGGCAGCGCCATCATAATAATCAGGGGATCGAGCCAAGATTGGAAGTTCACTACCATTAAGCAGTAAACCAACACAATTGCAAACACAAGTCCGAAACCAAGTCCTAAAAAGGAAGAGTTCATCGTTTGCACTTGCCCACGAATATTAATCTGACTTCCCTTAGGCAATTTTTTCTGATAATCAGCGATGATTCGATTGACATCGCCGGCAACTCCCCCCAGGTCGCGACCGGAGGAGTTAGCGTAGATATCGAAAACTGGCTGAATGTTGTAGTGATTCACAACTTGCATCACTGTGTCGCGTTTGACACTAGCCAAATTACCCAAAAGTTGCGGTGCAGTTTGACCGTTGCCAACTGGCGTATTTTTCAGGCTGTCAATAGAGTCAAGTTTATATTGAGGAACTTGTACAGCCAGGGTGTAACTCACGCCTTTTTTGGGATCGAGCCATTGGTTGATTGCAGCTTGACCGCTTGAACTTAAGGAAGTGAGGACGCTATTGGCAACATCACGCTGGGTCATACCCAATTGTTGAGCCTCAGTGCGATCGACATCAAGACGTAATTTGGGAGCATCGACAACTTGCTGGAGATGTACATCTACAGCCCCAGGAATGCGCGTCATCCGCGCGGCGATTTGTTGGGCAATTTCAAAGTTGCCTTTTGAATTTTTCAGAGGGCCAGATATTTGCACATCAACAGCAGCAGGCAAACCGAAATTGAGAATTTGAGTCACAATATCAGCCGGCTCAAAAAAGAAAGTGTAGTTGGGAAATGTCGCTTTCAATTTCTGGCGGAGTTCCTTGACGTAAGAAAAAGTTGCACCAGATTCTTTTAGGGACACAAGAATATCAGCATCAGCCTGTCCAATTGTCGCGCCGTTGTAGCCATAAGTAAGGTTAATGCCACTGGTGGGTAAGCCGATGTTATCCAGAATCAGAGCGAGATTCTCTTTGGGTACAGTTTGGCGGATAACGTCTTCAACTTGGCTGACAATTTTTTCTGTCTCTTCCAAACGAGTACCAGGTAAGGCTCGAACATGGAGGCTAAATTGACCACCATCGACTTCCGGGAAAAAGTCTTGACCGACGAACGGCAACAAAACTCCGGCACTGACGATAAATGCACCAAATAACACAAAGACTATGCGGCGGTGATTTAATGCTGAGTTCAGGACGTTGTAGTACCAACTGCGAAATTTATCAAATTGTCGGTTAAACTTTTCGTGTAGCCGCCATATCCAATCTTTCTTCACAGGTTTGGCAGTTGTCGTTGTTGCCTCTTCTGTTTGGTGGTTATCGCTATGACCATTATTGTTTTGGACTGGCGAATGGGTGTGGTGATCGCGATTATCATGGATTTCGACTAGCGAATGGCTGTGGCGATCGTCGCTACCATTATTGTTTTGAACTGGCGAATCTAGATGATGGTTGTTATTACCATTATGCTCCTCGCTTTCTCTATGCCAGTCTACTTCGGATGGTAAAAGATAGCTTGCCATTGTCGGTACTACAGTCCGAGATAGCACATAAGAAGCAAGCATCCCAAATACTACTGCCATCGCTAGGGGGACAAATAGATACTTTGCCACTCCGCTGAGAAACACGACCGGCACAAAGACAATACAAATACATAATGTTGCTACAAGTGCTGGAGTAGCGATTTGTTGAGCGCCATCTAAGATTGCTCGCTTGATGGGTTTACCTTGTCCGAGATTTCGGTGGATATTTTCAATTTCTACTGTGGCATCATCTACAAGAATGCCAACAGCTAAGGATAAACCACCTAAAGTCATGATGTTGAAAGTTTGTCCCAAACGACTCATGACAATAATTGAAACCAACATCGAGAGAGGAATCGATACGGCTACAATTACGGTGCTGCGCCAACTTCCCAAAAAAATCAAAATCATTAGCGCGGTGAGACAGGCTGCAATCAATCCTTCTTTGAGAACGCCTTGAATAGAAGCTTTCACAAATATAGATTGATCGAACAAAAACGCTAAATTCAGTTCTGGGGGCAAGGTGGATTGGATGCGAGGCAAAGCTTTTTTTACCCGCTCGATCACATCAATCGTTGAGGCATTGCCACTCTTCAGGATACTAAGTAAGCTCGATCGCCTGCCATTCTGACGGACAATGTTCGATTGCACACCAAAGCCATCTCTTACCTGCGCGACATCACGAATGGAAATGACAGTACCATTAACTTGCTTAATCGGCAAGTCGTTGAGGGCTTCCACCACACTTGGACTATTGTTGATTTGGACGGCGAAATCGCGATCGCCTATTTTCATATCACCTGCGGGCAAAACTAGGTTTTGGGCACTGACAGCATTAGTCACATCTTGGGCAGAAATGCCATTAGCTAACATCGCTTGGGGATCGATATCAACCATAATTTGCCGAGGTTTACCACCATAGGGCAGAGGTACACTCGCTCCTTGCACTGTTGCTAATTGGGTGCGGACGAAGTTGGTAGCATAGTCGAAGAGTGCTTCTTCCGGCAAGGTTTTGCTACTGACACTCATCTGGATAATCGGCACGGAAGAAGCGTTGTATTGAATGATGAATGGCGGTGTAATCCCAGGTGGCAAAGGGCGGAGAATTGTTTGGCTGACGGAGGTAATTTGAGCGACTGCTGAGGCGATATTAGCGTTGGGTTGGAAAAAAACCTTGACAACACTAACACCACTCAAAGATTGAGACTCAATGTGTTCGATGTCACCAACGGTTGTTGTCATAGCGCGTTCGCTAATGGTGACGATTCGCTGTGCCATTTCCTCAGATGTGGTACCAGTGTAAGTCCAAACTACGCTGACAACCGGAATGTTAATTGCCGGAAAAATGTCAACTGGTGTACCAAATATCGTGACTGCACCCAGGATCGCAATCATCAAAGCGGCGATCGCGAATGTATACGGAAGACGTAAAGCAATTTTGACGATCCACATAGTTAGTTAGGATACTTCAAAAGTTTTTGGTGTTAAAGCTGTTTTACTCAGCACTCTTGATTGAGGTTGGCGTTTGAGCTAATTGCAGTTGTTCTATTTGGAGTTGCTCAACTAGCCACTCAATTTCTGATTTGATGACTTCAAATGCCCGCCTTTGCACTTTCCCTTGATATAAATCATCAGTAACTTCCAGTGCTTTTTTCTCTGCAAGGCGTAATTGACATGACATTAATCGATGTTCAATTAACTGCACTCGTTCTTCCGGTAATAAATGGCTAAAGAAAAAAAATTTGATTAGGAATCGCGATCGCGCATTTACCCAGCTTTCATGAGGATATGCCAGCATCTCTTGATACCAAGTTTTTTTACCGAGGGGTGTAATCTCATATACCTTTCCACACTGTCCGCCTTCTTCTCCTTGTTCTGGACATAAGCTCACTTCACCTTGTTCTTCCATGCGCCTCAGAAGAGGATAAATCGCGCCATAGTTGACACAAATACTGCAACTCATAAACATCTCTAGTTGCTGTTTGAGCCGATAACCATTTAAAGGCTCTCGCTGTAATAAACCTAATACTGCCAACTTCAGCATTTTGATATATCAATCTGATATGTCGATCAACAATATCAAATTGAGGCTTTTTAGCCAAGTACTTAAGGTTCAATTGTCAGCATTCTCTGTGATACCGCAGGATGCTAGCCGGATAAATTATCTGTGGGGTAGGAGCAAGTGAGATGCCTACCTCACAATAGGTGGTTGAGTATTTTTTTTATTTGAAAGTCCTTTAGTGCCAAAACTGAGGATTCATTGGGGGATTTCAGCAGGATTTGTAGTATCTTATGCTATTTAAATAATTTTCTCTACAGTTTACCTTGACTAAGTAACTAAGTTACTTGACCTAGAAACTAAGTTACTTTATAGTTAATTTAACAGTAGAAACCACGGTGACTTAGTAAGGTTACGGGTGAATTAAAGAAACTTAGTGAGTAAGGCATAAAGGCAAAGACTGGAACTGCAAATTCTGAAAAAGGCAAGTATACAAATTGCCTGTAGGAATTTCGAGAGTTCAATGCGCTTAGAAGCACAGAACGCGCACTACGCGCATTGAACGCCTAATTTTTGATATCCAGATTGCCCTGGTAATTCATCAAAGAGCTTAATTTTTCATGAGCCGCAAATATCAAAACCACCTTTGTTGGTATTCCCACACCACTCAGGAGTAGGACTTTTGTCTATCTTGACTTGGTAGGAGCAAAACTGTGGAGATTCGCTGTTTCCTTAGTGTGGTCGGGGGAGCGCAAACTGCTACCTAGATTCAACTTTCAAAACAGGAAAAAAACTATGAAACCCAGTCTCAAAGATAACGATAATCTGTTGTTCAAGTGGTTTTGTATAGGACTCAAATATTTTCTGCTGGGGCTGCTGGGGCTGGGAATAGCCTTTGTTGTGTCTCACACTTTAGGGGCAAATGCGATCGTTGGGATACTTTTATCTGCAAGTCTACGGTCATGGGTTGCGAGGATAGCGATTTTCCTAGTCTGCCTATTTGCGATCGCCATGATGTTCGAGTCTTGGGGTTGAGACTCATACTGACCAAAAATAGCCTTTAGCTGAGTGAAGGTCAGCTAAAGGCTTCGTAATCTTTTCACTAGGAGATCGTATCATGCCTAACAACAACAACGGCTCTGGGGTAGAAACACTTTCGCCACTTTTAATCATCTTAGTGGCAGGGTCAATTTCTTTAGCGATCGTTAACAAAGCCAATCACCCAGCATATTTTGACATCGTTAAAATAGCTATAGCCTACAGCTTTGGCTCAATCAAGTCCCAAGGAAAAAGTAAACATTCTGATCGCCAGGATGAGGTAGATCGAGACGAGTTGAAATAGCAGACGTGAAGGCAGTAAAAAATACCTGTTTTTTACTGATAGTCTGCCAAAGGTGAGTTGCAGATTATAATTTACTTCTAAAATAGAAGAATGCTGTCAACTCCCACTCAACTATTGCGACTGTCTCAAGGACAACTTAACTTACTAGAAGCTTGTCCGCGTAAATTTCAACATACCTATCTTGAAAAACTCAATTCTCCCTCAAATCCAGAACAAGAAGAACGGCAAACTTTGGGTAGTCGTTTTCACTTGCTAATGCAACAGCGAGAAATGGGTTTGCCAATTGATAGTTTCCTGGAAGCAGATGCTCAACTGCAAAGCTGGATGCTGGGTTTTGCTGATGCAGCGCCAGAAATTTTAACGACTGCATCTGATAATCAAACTTTCCGTGAAAGCGAACACTACCGCACTCTGCAAGTTCAGGATTATTTGCTCACAGTTATCTATGATTTATTGATTGCAGATAACCAACAAGCGCAAATTCTCGACTGGAAAACTTATCCTAAACCACCTAGCAAACGTAAGTTAGAATCCAACTGGCAAACACGGCTTTATCTGTATGTATTGGCAGAAACTAGCGACTATTTGCCAGAAAAGATTTCTATGACTTATTGGTTTGTTCAATCTGAAGGAAAACCGCAAAATATTAAATTTAATTACAGTACTGCTCAACATACACAAACAGGGAAGAAACTTAATCAACTATTAAGTCAGTTAACTCATTGGCTGGAAAATTATCAAAATAACCAGCAGTTTCCCCAAGTGTTGGAGGGTAGTAAAAACTGTGATTATTGTCAGTTTGCCAAACGTTGCGATCGCATCCAATCTACTGAAGAAACAGTCAAAGAATCATTACCAAATTTTGACAGTATTCAAGAAGTCTCACTCAACCCTATAGATTAGAGGATGTTTGTCAAATCCAATCGGGGTATAAACAAATTATAACTTTTAAATTTATGTAAATTTATGTCAACTTTTGACGAAACTGAAGCAATTTATGTACGCGAATTAGGAATTGATGACATTGCTCCCGTTTACCACTTGGGAGAAGGGTTATTTACCAGCGATTTATACCCTTATTTATACCGCACTTGGGACGAATGGGAGGTAATTGGACTTTACAACACCGATCCAGAATACTGTCTTGTGGCTGAAACAGACGGGGAATTAGCAGGATTCGTTTTGGGAACCATCATCACCAAAGCATCCTGGACTTATGGATATATTTTATGGCTGGGAGTTAGTCCGAAGTATCAGCGTCGGGGAGTTGCAGACAAGTTGGTTGATAAAGTCGTCGCCCGGATGATTGAAGATGGGGCGCGGTTTATGTTGGTAGACACTGACCCCACCAATACTTCAGCATTAAAGTTTTTTAACCGCAAAGGTTTTGGTAATACTCGCCAGCATATTTTCTTGTCAATGAATTTAAGCAAGCACGAATATTATGGCAGATTAATTGATTACGAACACCAAAAAGCTGAAAGAGCTGGTTACAAGCGATGTCTACGACGGGCTACGCCTACGCGTCCAGCAATTCGTGCCCGTAAACCTGATAGTGTAGCTAATGAAGTCATTCTCAATCCTCTCGTAAATGAATCTCAAATAACTGAGGATCAATCCCCAATCTAATATTGGACAATAATTCCTCTTTTCTCCGTGTTCTCTGTGCCTCTGTGGTTCGATAAATTAATTTTAAACCACAGAGACACAGAGAACGCAGAGAGAAAAGCATGATGGCGATCGTTAATTTTGAATTTAGAGCAAAGTGGCGTGACTTATGTGTATAGAATTTGGGCGGGAAATCTGCGGCAATCTTGACATTGCAGAATCGCGGGAGTGGTTAGTTACTAACGGTATTGGTGGTTACGCCTCTGGGACTGTGGCTGGTTTATTGACTCGCCGCTATCACGGACTACTGGTAGCAGCATTGAAACCGCCTTTGGGTCGCACCTTAATGCTGACAAAACTAGATGAAACTGTATTGTATGGCGATTGCGCAGCTCCTCAACAGGAGGCTCGCTCTTATTCTCTAGACACTAATCGTTGGGCAGATGGTATTGTCAGTCCGCATGGTTATCAACATATTGAACGTTTTTCTCTAGAAGGTACAATTCCTGTATGGTCTTTTGCTGTTGCCGATGCCTTATTAGAAAAACGGGTGTGGATGCAACAAGGCGCTAACACAACTTATGTCCAATATACTTTGCGTCGTGCCACTCAACCGCTAAAGTTGACGTTCAAAGCAATGGTCAACTACCGCGATTATCACAGCGACACTCAAAGCAATGGTTGGCAGATGTCTGTAGAGGAGGTGGAACAGGGGATTTGTGTAACTGCTTATCCGGGTGCTGTACCACTGTATCTAGTGAGTGATTCACCTAAAGGCGATGCCTACGGCGGCAAGCTACGCAGCGTTTCACGTGTTAGTGTATCTGTTGTCCACGATTGGTATCATGGCTTTGACTTAGCAGTTGAACGCTATCGGGGATTGAGAGATAAAGAAGACCACCTCCACGCCGCCACTTTTGAAGTTACACTGAATCCTGGCGAAGCGATCGCCTTTGTAGCCAGCACAGAAAAACAATCAAATATCAATGGTGAAGCGGCCCTGAAGTTACGCCGCGCTCAAGAGCAGAAATTAATAGGATTTTGGAAAACTAATCGACCCCTCAAAACTAAGGAATCACCTAGCTGGATCAACCATCTAGTACTAGCTGCTGACCAGTTTATTGTTGATCGCTCATTGCCAGAAGACACCTACGGCAAAACCATCATCGCAGGTTATCACTGGTTTAGCGACTGGGGACGCGACACGATGATTAGTCTACCTGGTTTGACAATTTCTACTGGTCGTCCAGAGGTAGCACGCTCAATTCTTCGCACCTTTGCCAGATACGTAGACCAAGGAATGTTACCTAATCGCTTTCCCGATGCGGGGGAGCAACCAGAATATAATACAGTTGATGCTACTCTCTGGTACTTTGAAGCAGTCCGCGCCTACTACAGCGCTACAGACGATGATACTTTGCTTGGTGAACTCTTTCCCATACTTGCAGACATCATTGATTGGCACTGTCGCGGTACACGTTACAACATCCATCTCGATGCCGCCGATGGCTTACTTTATGCAGGCGTTGCTGGTGTACAACTTAGCTGGATGGATGCCAAAGTTGACGATTGGGTAGTTACGCCCCGAATTGGCAAACCGATTGAAGTTAATGCCCTCTGGTATAATGCTTTACGGACAATGGCCAAGTTTGCCCGTCAGCTTGGTAAACCACACCAAGAATATGAGGCAATGGCAGAGCGGGCAAAGTATAGATTTTCTCGCTTCTGGAATGAAGAGACAGGTTATTGTTATGACGTTTTAGACAGTCCTGATGGTGATGATTCAGCGTTGCGTCCTAATCAAATATTTGCTGTGTCATTACCAGAAAGTCCGCTCACACCTGCCCAGCAAAGGGGTGTGGTGGAAGCTTGCGGGCGAACGCTGCTAACTTCTTATGGATTGCGATCGCTTTCCCCCGATCATCCTCAATTTCAGGGTAAATACGGTGGCAATCAGTATCAACGGGATGGAGCCTACCACCAAGGGACAGTTTGGGGTTGGTTGTTGGGGCCGTTCGTCTTAGCACACCTGCGCGTCTACAAAAATCCTGAGCAGGCTCGTCAATTTTTAGAACCAATGGCTAATCACCTCAACGCGCACGGTGTTGGTAATCTCAGCGAAATTTTTGATGGTGATGCCCCGATGACTCCACGGGGATGCATTGCCCAAGCGTGGACGGTGGCAGAGGTTTTGCGTGCTTGGTTGGCGACAACGAGTTGATACGCCGAACCGTGGTCTATTTGCAAAGTCGATTTTGTCAAGAATTTTTAAGAAATTAACATCCTTCAGAAAAGGAAAGACGTAATGCTGAAGTAATCCTCAAAAGTTTATAGACACGCCTTAGTGTTAGGAGGAAATTATGGCGTCAGGAATGATGATCGAAGGCAAATGGACAACCAATGGGAATAAATCAGATCCCAGTGGTAAGTTCAAGGAAACGCCGACAACGTTTCGCGATCGCATAACAGCCGATGGTTCTAGTGGGTTTAAGGCAGACGTAGGGCGCTATCACCTCTACGTTTCCTTGGCGTGTCCGTGGGCGCATCGCACTTTAATTATGCGAGAAATCAAAGGTTTGAATGATGCCATCTCAGTCTCTATCGTCGATCCGATTATGAGCGACAAGGGATGGATGTTTTCTGAAGCACCGGGAGCTATTCCTGACTGGGTGAATCATACTCAATATTTACAAGAGATTTATCTGAAAGCCGATCCTAAATACACAGGACGAGTCACTGTTCCGGTGTTGTGGGATAAGCAAACTCAAACAATCATCAATAACGAATCTCGCGAAATCATGCGGATGTTTGACGTAGAGTTTGGGGAATTGGCAACACAAAAAATAGACTTATACCCACACGAACTACAGCATCAGATTGATGAAACGATCGATGCAATTTATCTACCAATCAATGTTGGTGTATATCGCGCTGGTTTTGCGACTTCGCAAGTAGCCTACGAAGATGCGGTAACAGAACTTTTCGAGAGTTTAGATCAATGGGAAACCATTCTGAGGAAGCAGCGCTATTTATGTGGCAATCAACTCACCGAAGCCGATATTTGTATGTTTGTAACTCTGTATCGCTTCGACTCAGTGTATTACGGTCACTTTAAGTGCAATTTGCGGCGAATTATCGACTATCCAAATCTCTGGAATTATTTACTAGACCTATATCAGCGTCCTGAGTTCAAAGCAACCTGCAATCTAGACTATACCAAGCGCGGTTATTACATGAGTATGACTGATATTAATCCAAATCGAATTGTGCCGAAGGGGCCGATCGTTGATTTTGACCAACGGCACGATCGCGAACGCTTCACTAAGGCGTCTCGTAGAGAAGTTATCGCTCCCTATTCATAGAAAATAAATTGCACAATCTAACTGGAGCAACACCATGAGCCTTGTATCAGGTATCCACCATGTTGCAGTGGTGACAGCAGATATTGACCGCTTTATCGACTTCTATACTGATGTATTCGAGATGCCAGTAATCTTTCAAGAGACGACCCCAGCTTTTCGTCACGCACTTCTGCTAGCTGGATCGCAGAGCGTGCTTCACGCAGCAGAGATGCCTAATAATATTCATAGTTCTGGATTGCCGGATATGTTTGAACGGGGACACATCGACCACTTAGCTTTGAATGCCCCAACAGAATCAGCATTTCAGATTATCCGCCGCAAACTGATAGATCGAGGAGTGAGTGATGGCGCGATCGCTGACCTTGGTCCAGTACTTAACTTATCATTTTCCGATCCTGATGGTATGCATATCGAAGTTTGCCTCATCATCGATGCTTCACTCCAGGGTTTTCACCAACCGCGGCCATATCTAGAGATTATCAATCAATAGGTTGACGTTACCGTTAGCCTTCGCTTTTTGTGGTTCATTAATAATGTCGCTCTCGTCTTAACCAGAATTTTCTGACAAAAGGATTCTGGGAAACGTCCTGTTTATGGTGGAATGCAAAAGTTTCAAAACGATCCACACTGGCAAAATTTGATTTTATTCTATGAGTATTTTCATGGTGATAACTGAGCCGGAATTGGCGCTAGTCATCAAACTGGCTGGACAGGTTTAGTTGCCAAATTAATCCAGCAATTTGGTGAATATGAAGCACAGGATCAAGAACCAGAAATAGAGAAGGATAAAAACGCGATCGCTTTAACATAACAACATCCAAATCTGATTCTCTCTCGCCTTCATCAAAAAGATTTGTTGTTACCAACCCGCCTCGGAATCAATTTCGAGGATTAAAAATTTTAAGGGAATTCTCAGCAAAAATTCATTTAATTACTAGTAAATACATTTAGACTATTATTAGACAAGAGTTAGCGGATTTTGAGAGGGCGATAAAATAAAAATATTTAGCAATCTTTTTGGAATAGCTGCACTTTTGAATATATGTATACAAAAGAGGTAAGTTCAAATCAGCTATAACTAAAGATGTCGCGGTTAACAGTAACTTTATATTTAGCAGTCTGATTTTATTTTTGAAACTTTATTAAACACCGAAAACTCAACCGAAACAGTGAAGCAAATCATAAAAGTTGGGATAAATATAGACCCCTTTTCCTTACAGTCACGCCTCACGGTTGGTATTGCATCATTTTCAGCTTTGGTATTAGGTAGCCTTGCTACATGGACTAGCTGGAAAATGCAACAAATTTTAGTTGATAGTCATAAATATAATATAGAACAAATTGCCAAGCGCTTGCCGCAAGATGTGCAAATTTATAGTGAAATGATGCAACCTGAAACTGGGTTGCAAAAGGCTATTAATAATTTGGCAAATACCAATACATTATTATGGCTAAAAAGTCCCGATAATAAAATTTTAGCAAATTCTGCCACTTTAAATTTATTATCTGATACTACGGTAGCTGAGTTAATGACCCTGACTAAGATGCCAATTAAACCACAAGTTTACAAAGTGAACCAAAGCTACTTTGTTTTATGTGGTAGTTCTGTACAAGTGCAAGGTAAGTTATTGGGTGAGTTATTTGTAGTCAAGGATATTACCCGCGAACAGAGAATGTTTGTGGTAATGGTGCAGAGTTTAGGTATTACTAGTGTTTTGGCAGTTATTGTTTTAACTGTTGCGATCGCATTTTATATTAAGCGTTCTTTGCAACCTCTGCGCCAGCTAAATCAAATGGCTTCTGTGATTTCTGCTGAAGATTTAGGACAAGCGCAGCTATATTTTGATAATGCACCCAGTGAAGTTAAAGAATTAGCTCAAACTTTAACTATGCTGTTATCACGCCTTTCCCAGTCATGGGAGCAAGAGCGAGAATTTGTGAGTAATGTTTCTCACGAATTACGCACGCCTTTGACAATTGTACATGGTTATTTGCAAAGCGTCTTACGAAGGCAGAATAATTTAACTCAAACTCAGCAAGAAGCTTTAGAAACTGCGGCATCAGAAGCTGAACGCACTATCCGTCTGCTACAAGATTTACTTGATTTAGCCCGTGCAGATAGCGGTTACTTATACTTTCAAATGAAATCTTATGTGCTGAATGACTTGGTTGAAGAAGTTGTCATGATGGCAAAAAAATATAGCGATCGCACAATTACAATCGAGTCAGAAATTTATCCAATTGAGATCAAAGCAGATTATAGTCGCTTTAAACAAGTGTTATTAAATTTAATTGATAACGCCATTAAGTATTCTGATGCTAACACACCCATAATTTTTAAGTTAAATCAGCTTCAAGATCGGGCTATTATTCAAGTTTGTGATAAAGGTTATGGCATTCCTTTACAACAGCAAGCACGCATATTTGAGAGATTTTATCGTGTAGATGAATCTCGCTCTCATAAGACTGGGGGTTGTGGTTTGGGCTTATCGATTGTTAAGACTCTTGTAGAAGGTATGGGAGGTAGTGTCAGTGTGGAATCAAAGTTAGGAGAAGGGAGTATGTTTACAATCAGTTTACCTACATATAGTAATTCTATCTGATTTGTAAAAATTGCAAGACTCAGATCCCCAGTTTCTTGATTTGATTGCAGACATAGTACAGATGACAGAGAAATTTGGCGTTGCTGAATTCCAGGATAAAAATGATTTTGCGTGATTTCAAAACCTTTGTAGATATTTGGCAATGCAACATTTCTACACCAATATTCATACATCTAATCAGCAATGCCAGAAATTTAAGCATCGGGTAATCTATTTGGAAGTCACCCCGTTTCCTGTGAAAATAAAGGCAGCCGTCCTTTAACTGGCAAAGCAAGTTTGGGTTTATCGATTGTGAAACACCTAACTGAAGGTATGGGAGGCAAAATTGCCATTCTTTCAAAGCCAGGTTATGGTAGCACTTTTATTATTACATTACCTGCTTTAGGAGCAAAAATATGACAGCACATATCCTTTTGGTGGAAGATGAAGTCAAACTGGCGCGATTTGTCGAATTAGAACTTAATAGCGAAGGATACCGGGTAAGTGTTGCCCATGATGGCATCGCGGGCTTGACTCTGGCGCGAGATTCATCACCAGATTTAGCAATTCTGGATTGGATGCTTCCAGGGTTGACGGGTTTAGAAATTTGTCGACGCTTGCGAACAACAGGTAGTACAGTACCAGTGATTTTGTTGACAGCAAAAGATGAAGTGAGCGATCGCGTCGCCGGATTAGATGCAGGAGCCGATGATTATGTAGTTAAGCCATTCAGCATTGAGGAACTATTAGCTAGAATTCGCGCTCATCTCCGGCGCACGCAAGAAACAGACGAGGATTTGTTGCAATTTGAAGATTTAAGCTTAAATAAGCGCACTCGTGAAGTATTTCGGGAAAAACGAAGCATTCAGTTAACAGCAAAAGAATTTGACTTATTAGAATATCTCCTTTCACATCCCCGTCAAGTATTTACTAGAGATCAAATTTTAGAGAAAGTTTGGGGTTACGATTTCATGGGTGATTCTAATATTATTGAAGTATATATTCGTTATTTGCGACTTAAGTTAGAAGAAAATAATGAAAGACGTTTGATTCATACAGTCCGTGGTGTAGGCTATGCACTACGCGAACAATCGTAATAACGTGGTGATTTCGAGAAAAAGCAACATATTCAAGATCCAAAAAAATTATGAAGAAAAAATGGGCTGTTAAACGACTGACAGTAAATCTTACAACCGAGGAAATGAAGAAACTTGAACAATACTGTACTCTCACAGGAAGACCAGCAACAGATGTAATTCGAGAATTGCTCCGAAGTCTTGAGGTTGACAATGCTGAAAACTCTGAAATGGGAACAGCAGACTCAAAAATCACTGTTGGCAGTTCGTCAAAATCACACTAACTATCGGCTCTAATATAGCGTTTCCTAATCAGAATCAGCTACAGTTTAACCTCACCCCCAACTCCTCTCCTTGTTGAAAAGAGGGGTTGGGGGTGAGGTTTTAATATGTACTTCATGCACCTGAGAACTTCTATATCCCGCCAAATTAACGCCTTTACGCCTTTTACCTTTCCTATGTCTTAACAAGCATCGATTATGGGCATCATAATCCCAGTCCGAATACATCAGCTAGCAGCCAGAAAACTATTTGGTGGCAAGTTTTTCATTTCAAATATAGTATCAACCTATGGTATATAGTTTTAGACCCTATCTATTTGTTTCTCCATATAGTTTGTACACTGTATTTCTTTTGGGATGCCTACAGATTCAATTGGGAGTAATCTGTAGCGTAGGTATTTGGATATTATCAGAAGCTAAATTACAAGCAGCCCAAGCACATCAGACCTGGAAATCACCTTCAGAATTGACTGAGCAAGTCACCACAGTAAATCCTGAGTCAGCAGAGCAATACTCAAAACCACTCCCCTATCGATTAAAATCAACACCTATTTTGCTGGCGGCACCCGAAAACTTCAATCCTGATTTGCGATTACCGCCATCGCTACCCGAACCACCGCAGCAGAATTCTAGCCCACCATCGCTACCCGAACCACCCCAGAATTCTAGCCCACCAACAACTGCCACCGAACCAAAAACGCCGGATGCAGTTTTGGAAAGTATTCATACAGACTATCACTATGAGACAGACAACTTTGGTCAAACTAATTTTTTCCTAGAACCAACAGTTCAGTTTCGATTGAGAAATGGCAATAAAATATTTTTCAAGACAGGTTTTAACTTCTTTGAGCAACGCGGTGTTAAATCAATTACCAATTTTCCCTTGCAAGTTGGATGGCAAGGAAAAATTGGACAAGTGACTCTACAAACAGCAGCCGGAGTCGATGTGTTCAATCGTTTACCTACAGCTATCAATCTCAAGGTTAAGGTGGATGCTCCCATTTCGCCGCCGCGAGTTTCGTCATCAGGTCGATTGCTATCGGCAGTAATAATATCAGGTAATTTAGAACAAGGGCTTTATAAATCCAATGCTCGAACTTTAGACAATCAAATTACTGCTTGGCGATTTGGGCCTGATTTATACTGGCAGATTGACCGTAATACCAGCTTATTTTCGTCATTGCGTTTGGGTAGTTACAACGATGGTAATTCCGAGGTGCAGTCTTTTAGTAGGTTAGAGCGCAAGTTCGGACAATTTTCTTTGGCAGCTAACTTATTCACTTGGAGTTACGATCGCGATTTAGAACGCACAAGCGGTTATTTTTCTCCACCAGATTTCTTAGTTTACAACGGTGAAGTAGCTTGGGAGGGAGATATTGCTCAATTCTTACGCTGCCGCCTCGCTGCCAACTTAGGACGACAGCGACTTAAAGGAGAATTTGACAACGCCAATACCTATCAAACGCGCTGTACGGTAAAACTGTCGCCCAGTATAGAAGCAGACTTGGGCTATAGCTTTAGTAATGTCCGCAATCAAGAAACCGGGAGAAGTGCCTACGGTGGTAATTCCTTCACAGGACAGTTGCGGGTCAAATTTTAGGAGGCAGGGGGCAGGGGCAGAATTCAAAATTCAAAATGAATATAGAATCAAGCGTGCTATATATTTTTGATTTTTTGATTTTCTTCAAATTATAAACTTTGACTATCAATTGTCTTCTGACTCCTGAATTCTGAATTCTGAATTCTATTTTTTTAAATCTAAAATGGTATAAGACTGAAGAATGAAAGCACTATTACCTGATAACGAAAAACAGCGAATCGAATCTCTTTTGCAGTATAAAATACTCGATACCCCTTCGGAAGTTGCCTTTGACGACCTGACCCGTTTAGCCTCATCTATTTGTGGAACTCCCATTGCTTTAATCAGCTTAATTGATACTAATCGTCAGTGGTTCAAGTCAAAAGTTGGTTTGGATGCCCTAGAAACACCCCGAGATATGGCATTCTGCGCCCATGCGATTCTGCAACCTGAAATTTTTGTTGTGCCTGATGCCACAGAAGACGAAAGGTTTGCAACAAACCCGCTAGTCACCTCTGACCCGAATGTTCGGTTTTATGCTGGTGTGCCGCTGACTAACCCTGAAGGATATACGTTAGGAACACTTTGTGTCATTGACCATGTACCAAGAAACCTCTCTCCAGAACAATTTGAAGCATTACGAATTCTAGGTCGCCAGGTAATTAAGCAACTAGAAATGCGGCGCACCTTAGCAAGTTTAGTATTGGCGAGTGACACACGCAAACAGGTGCAGAAGATACGCAAACAATTTTTAAAAAAGGTTGCCGTCGGGTTTGGCTTGGCGTCAGCAATTTTAGTCCTGATTGGCACGATCTCGTATAAGAGTACAGAAGTGTTGATTAATACTAGTAAAAAGTTGAACAAGACCCAACTGACAATCAACAATTTGCAAGAACTGCTGTCTAACATCAAGGATGCAGAAACGGGACAACGCGGTTATATACTCACTAAACAGGATGCGTATCTCAAACCATATCAGACAGCAATTACCAAACTTACTCCTGAAATTAAGGAGTTAAAAAAATTAATAGCAGATGATTCTAAGCAAGTGAGTCAACTCAATACCCTTCAACGCCTGATTACAGTAAAACTGAACGAACTAAAAAAGACTATCGACTTGCGCCAGAATTTAGGATTAGATGCTGCATTATTGGTAATAAATACAGATCGGGGAAATAACTTAATGAGTGATATCCGCAATATCATTCATGAGATGGAAAAAAAAGAGACAGAAAAACTTCAGCAGCAGTTAAAAATCACAAACAATAGTGCCCGCAATACTCTTTTGATACATGCGATCGCTGTTTGCCTAAGTTTCCTGGTTCTGGCTATAGTCTACTACTTGATTTATCGTGAGGCAAAAGAACGTAAATTAACAGAGGAAACACTGAATCAAGAACGCAATTTTATTTCAGCAGTCCTTGATACAACCAGCGCTTTGGTAATAGTTCTTGATCCTAAAGGGCAAATAGTTCGCTTCAATCAAGCTTGTGAAAAAACTACTGGTTACTCATTTGATGAGGTGAAAGGAAGGTTTTTCTGGAACTTGTTTCTACCTCCTGAAGAGATGGAGCCAGTTAAAGCAGTTTTTGAGCAGTTGCGATCTGGTGAAGCACCTAAAGAATACGAAAGCCATTGGCTAACTAAGGATGGCAGTCGGCGACTGATTGTCTGGACTAACACTATCTTACAAAACCATGAGGGCTACGTTGAATACATTGTTGCCACAGGTATCGACATCAGCGATGTCTTCGAGGAACTTCGTTTACGCCAACAAACTGAACAGCATCTGAAAGCAGAGTATGTTACAACCCGCATTTTAGCAGAGTCAACTACAATCAATGAAGCCATGCCCCAAATCCTCCAAGGAATCTGCGAAACTTTGGGATGGGATTTAAGTGAATTTTGGATGCTAGATGGGCGAGCAAATGTACTGTGTTTACTGAATTCATGGTATAAAATCTCCTTCGAGATGCAAGAGTTTGACATCCTGAGTCGGCAGATTAAGTTTGCACCAGGAATTGGTCTGCCTGGTCGTGTCTGGACTAGTCTTGAACCTGTTTGGATCGCTGATGTTGTTAAAGATCGGAGTTTTATTCGCTCTCAAGTCGCTGCCGAAGCAGGACTGCACGGAGCTTTCGGTTTTCCGATCCGTAGTGGTAAAAAAATTATCGGTGTGATTACCTGCTTGAGCCATGAAATCCAGCAAGCTGACCCAGATTTGGCAAAAGTCATGAATTCGATTGGTGAGCAAGTAGGACAGTTTATTGAGCGTAAGCAGGCAGAAGAACAACTCCAACGCCAAAACTTGCGATCGCAACTATTTACTGAAATCACCCTCAAAATTCGTCAGTCTTTGCAAATCAAAGAAATTCTCCAAATCACTGTCACCGAGGTACAAAAAATTCTCCATAGCGACCGAGTTTTGATTTATCAGCCTTTGACAGATGGCTCTAGAGCTACCGTGGTTGAGGCAGTAATTTCTGGCTGGTTGGCAATTAAAGATAAAGAGCTAGTCGATGCTTACTTTCAAGCCGAATACATCCAACAGTACTATCTACAACAGTACCGTCAAAAACCGAATCTAGGGCTTGCTGACTTGGATATAGCTGAAGTCCAAAAAAACCATCTTGAATTACTGCAACAATTTGGAGTCCAGTGTAATTTAGTCATACCCATTCTTGTTAAAGAAGAACTCTGCGGTTTACTGATTGTCCATCAGTGCGGCACTTCCCGCCAATGGTCTAGCTTTGAAACTCATCTTTTACGGCAAATAGCTGACCAAGTAGGTATTGCCTTAGCTCAAGCCCAAATGTTAGATGCAGAAACTCAACAGCGACGAGAACTCGAAATTGCTCGTCAGCAAGCTGAATTAGCTTCTCAAACCAAAAGTGCTTTTTTGGCCAACATGAGCCATGAAATTCGGACTCCCATGAATGCTGTGTTGGGGATGACAAGCTTAATGTTAGAAACTCCCCTAAACTCCGAGCAGCGGGATTTTATGGAAACAATTCGCATTAGTGGTGATGCTCTCTTAAGCCTGATCAACGAAATTTTGGATCTTTCCAAACTAGAGGCTGGGGAAATGGCACTAGAAACTCTAGATTTTGATTTATCTACCTGTGTAGAAGAAGTATTGGAATTATTAGCTCCCTCAGCCCATCAGAAGGGATTAGAAATTGCCGGATTAATCTACAGCAACGTTCCCACCCAGCTCCAAGGTGATGCTGGCCGCTTGCGACAAATTATCATGAACCTGATTAGCAATGCGATTAAGTTCACCAGCAATGGAGAGGTAGTATTACGAGCAGAATTGCGATCGCTTTCCCTGACTACAGCCACCATCTATTTTGCGATCGCAGATACCGGTCTTGGCATTACTCCTGAAGATCAATCTAAACTCTTTAAGCCATTTACTCAAGTAGATGCTTCCACCACCCGTAAATATGGCGGCACAGGTTTGGGATTAGCCATCTGCAAGCAACTGGTAAGCTTGATGGGAGGAGAAATGGGTGTAGAAAGTCGGTTGGGCAAAGGATCTAAGTTTTGGTTTGAACTAACTCTCCCCAAACAACTTGACTCTATTTCCTTAGAAGGCGAACGCGAACTTTTGGTCAATCGGCGCTTGTTAGTGGTGGATGATAATGCTACTAATCGCAAAATCATTTACCATCAAGCTACCCGTTGGGGGATGCTGGTGGATCAAGCTGCTTCGACTACTACTGCCCTCAAAGCTATTCAGGAAGCCGCCAAACAAAAAAATTTCTATGACATAGCTGTGATTGATATGCAGATGCCAGAAATAGATGGCATGACTTTAGGAGAACAAATTAAAGCAAATTCAGCGATCGCTGGGCTACCTTTGATTATGCTTACTTCTACTAATCAACGCGATGAAATTCAGCGATCGCTAAAAATAGGATTTGCAGCTTATTTAGTCAAACCTGTTAAGCCGTCGCGACTCCTCGATACCATCATGACTATTTTAGGAACGCACCCAGAAGAGGAGTCAGAGGTCAAAATTCCGGATTTAAAACTAAAAAATCCTGAAAACAACCGCAACTATTATTCTCCTAAATCCCATAAATTAAGAATTCTCTTAGCCGAAGATAATTTGGTGAATCAGAAAGTTGCTTTGAAGCAACTCCAAAGGCTGGGTTATAGCGCTGATGTCGCTGGTAATGGGCAAGAAGTTTTGCAGCTATTAGAAAAAATTCCCTACGATTTAATTCTGATGGATTGCCAAATGCCAGTTCTCGATGGTTTAGAAACCACTAAAGAAATTCATCGTTGGCAAGAAAGCTATTTTGCTAGTGGTTATCGTCCGGTGGTAATTGCAATGACAGCTAATGCGATGAGAGAAGACCAACAAATGTGTCTAGATGCTGGAATGGATGACTATTTGAGCAAGCCAGTAATAAAAGAAGATTTGGCAGCGACGCTAGAGCGTTGGGGAAATGTGATATTCGAGGCAAAAGAAGCAGCTGCCTTGGAGGAAACAGTTTGTACAACAGATGTAGGTTCAGTTAACCTCCCAATTGATTGGAAACGCTTACACCAACTCTCAGAAAATAACCCAGAATTTGAATTGGAACTACTGCAAATATTTGTTGAGGATATTCAACCTCGTCTAGAGTTAATTAAAATAGCGATCGCAGCTCATGACTTTGAGCAAATAACGCTCCAAGGTCATCAAATTAAAGGTGCTAGTGCCAATATGGGAATTACAACCATGCATCTGGCAGCAGAAAAACTAGAACAATTAGCTTACAAACAAGAGCGTCGAGGTGCTAATAATTTAATCTTAGAGTTAGAAGACTTTATTAAACGCATCCAAGAGTTTTTAATGATAACTCCTAACTCCTAACTCCTAACTCCCCACTCTTTTCATAGGTATCTTTAATAAGATTTACTAATAAATAAACAGTAACGATTATCTGCTGTCGGCTCATAGCTTAACTTGTCGGCAATGGCGGATAGAATTTTTAAACCACGTCCGCGCTCTTGAGCGTTACCCTCAAATTCAGATGTTTGCCGTATTGTTTGCTCTAAGTCAAAGGGCTGTCCTTGAGAGCAGATACGGATTTCTATGTATTTATCTAACCGCACAGCTTCTATCTCAATAGGAGTTTCAATAGGCAAATTTTTATGGGCATGTTCAACAATGTTAGTAAAGCCTTCTATCAAAAGTGTTTGACATTGCCACCAAATTTCTTGATTGGGAATAGGTGGTTGATTCATTTGCTCGAACCAAGACAAAACTTGAGGAGAAGCTGTCAGGTCTGTATTGACTTTGAGATAAATTTTCTGATTCACTTCTTAACTAAGACAATGTTTTTTATTCATCATATTCTTTAATTAGTTTATTCAATTTGAGTATTTTTACTATACATTAAAAATTAAATTGCATATAACTTAAATTAAAGCAACTATTTAGCGAAAATTTTACTTAATAAATTGTAATTTATGTTTAAAATTCTGGTTATTGATGACGATCCGACAGTACGAGCTGTCCTGAAAAGTACGCTCCAAAGACAGGGTTATGAGACTACTGTAGCCAGCAATGGCGAAGAAGGAATTAGACAAGCACAACTGCTACATCCGGCTTTGATCATCTGTGACTGGATGATGTCACAAGTAGATGGGCTAGAAGTGTGTCGTCGAATTAGAACAAATCCAGAGTTAGCCACTACTTTTTTTATTCTATTGACAGCTAGGGGAGCAGCTCGAGGAGAGGAGGAAGATAGAGTTAGGGGACTTGACGCTGGAGCTGATGAGTTTATCTCTAAACCAATAGAAATGAATGAATTGAAAGCACGCGTAAGAGCAGGACTAAGGTTACACCAGCTAAATCAGGATTTACAAAGTCAAAAGCAAGCTTTGGAGACACTCAATCAAGATTTGCAAACCCAAAAGCAAATTTTAGAAGCAGAATTGTCTGAAGCAGCAGCTTATGTGCGATCGCTTTTACCCTTACCACTTGTAGGAGCAGTAACTACAGAAAATCTGTTTATTCCCTCAGCACAGCTAGGCGGTGATTCCTTCGACCATTATTGGATTGACGAGGATCGTTTGGTAATTTATTTGTTAGATGTATCAGGTCATGGAGTAGGTTCAGCCCTCTTATCAGTTTCAGTGTTAAATGTTTTGCGATCGCAATCTCTACCAAACACTAATTTTTGTCAACCAAGCGAAGTCCTCAGAGCGCTCAATCATGCTTTCCAAATGAGCAAACATGGTGATAAATACTTTACAATCTGGTATGGAGTTTATCACCGCCTTAAACGTCAACTGATTTATGCCAATGCTGGACATCCACCAGCTTTACTGTTATCTAATCCCTCCACGAACAACATCGAACTTAAACAGCTAAATTCTTTAGATTTACCAATTGGCTTTCTGCCTGAAGTTCAATTTGAGGATGCTATTTTTGAAGTCGAAGAAAACAGCACTTTATACATCTTTAGTGATGGTGTTTATGAAATTAATCAGTCAGATGGTAAAATTTGGGGGATCGATGCTTTCATTGACTTATTAACCAAATATAGTCAGAATACCTGTAACATCAATCAACTATTAGCGAAAATTCTCACCTTAAATACTCAAGATCATCTTGATGATGACTTATCTTTAGTAAAAGTTAACTTTGGTTAGAATAGTCAATTCGCTTCTCTACGAGACGCTCTGCCTAGCTTGCTTCTCCGTAGGAGTAAGCTCTCATTAAAAATTATTATTCTCCTTAATTTTCAACTTTTAATTAATACAATCTCAATTATGCATACTTCAATTGAGATTGCATAATAGCTTATTGGGTTGCCAATATTTGGCGATGAAATTCATCTTTGTCAGCAAAGGTTTGGAAAATTCTATCCATTTTAGTCAGTTCAAATAACATCCTGACTTGATCGCTTATTGAACAAACAAACAGTTTAGCGTTAGCAGTTCGTACCATTTGCATCGCTGATACTAAAGCACCTAGACCAGAGCTATCAATAAACTTCACATCTTTCATGTCGATTAACAAAATATCGGCTCCATTTGCTAGCATACCGCTAACTTCACGACGTAGCTCGTTACCTCTAATACCATCTAAGATTCCAGATATTTCTAGTACTTTTACGCTCAAGTTCATGGTTTTATTTCTCTATTGTGTAGTTATATTTTGGCATTTAATTAATACAAACTGCAATAGATAAACTCTAGAATTAGCTTTGTTTTAATACTGGTTGATTACTATGATTTGCAATAATAATAAAAAAGCTAGCATCAACCCATTGCCGAGAAATTTAAAAAGCTAGTTTCAAAATAGGCACCTTTTTGACCTAACTCTCGTGACCAAAAACGAGACATAATAAGTACGCTATCGAGTTGCATAAATACTTTATTTAACTCTGATTCATAACAACCTATCGCTGCGACTTTTTCCTCTAAACTTCTTTTGGAGGCTGCCAAACAGATGCGCGGATGATTGCCCACAAAAGTAATAAATTATAAATAGCCCATACACTATTAAGCAGGTGAACATCAGGATTATTTAAATGACCAGTGGCGGATTGGTAAAGGTTCCATAATATCCCTAAGATGGTAAGGGTAAAAACAAGCAACTGCGGCCAAACAAGCCGGAGATAAATTCCAGATTGGCGTTGCTTAGGTGTTACTTGGAAATTGATTTTTTTTCCTGTAAACACACTCCATACAGCTTGGATTAATAAAGGGAATAAAGCGATCGCATATTGTTCAGAACGCCAAACTTCTTTCGCTGGAATGCCCCAGGTAGCTGTAAGGAAAGTGAGACGGTTAATAATAAAAGCTGGGAAAAAGTGTACAGCAAAGTCAGGTCCGTAGGTTTTGACTGGAACAATGTCCGTAAAAAAATAGATAATTGGACAAGCAATAAAAACCAGAGTTGCAAAACCAGAGAAATAACTATACATTGTCTTGAAATATTGCAACCTTTGCCAAAATGTTAGCCCTGATTTTGTCAGTGGATTTTCCTTCAGTAGCACTTGGATAGTTCCTTGTGCCCAGCGTAGCCGCTGTTTAAGAGTAGAACTTAGATCGTCTGGCGCTAAACCTTCTGCTAAAAGTTCATTGTGATAAATAGATTTCCAGCCAGCACTATGCAGACGCATGGCTGTATTCATATCTTCCGTAATGCTATTACTGGATACCCCACCAACTAAATCAAATTCATCTAAACGTTTTTCATCTTTGGCAAATTCATCAGCAAAATTTTGCAGTCCTACACTAACTAATGCCTCACGTCTGAGGATCGCATTTGTGCCTGTATAGAACGCAGCGTTCATGCCATCTTTACCTTGTTGAAGTGGGCCATAAAATAAATTTGCTCGATGTCCAAAAGGATCGCCTGGAGGAATATTGTAAAAATCCTGGCGGGTCTGCACAAAAGCAATTTGATTCTGGTCGTATTTTCCTGTTGAAAGATTATAGGTGTAGAAATAAGGCAGAACGCGCTTGAGA
This sequence comes from Nostoc punctiforme NIES-2108, assembly GCA_003326195.1. GTDB lineage: Bacteria > Cyanobacteriota > Cyanobacteriia > Cyanobacteriales > Nostocaceae > Nostoc > Nostoc punctiforme_A. Next base: position 108,598 of record LXQE01000153.1, on the reverse strand, counting down.
AAGTTTCGCTTGGGAATGTGGTCAGCATCTAGAGTAACAATAAAATTGCCTGCCGTTTCTCCAGAAAAAATTGCGTAATTGATGTTGCCGGCTTTAGCATGATGTGCTATACCAGGCGTCTTAGGACGAGCAATGTAGCGAAAACGAGCGAGTTCAACTAGTTCTAGTTCTTTATTATAAATAGCTTCTTCTAAAGTTTTCCGTTCGATCATTAGGCGATCGCGCAGCGTCTTGGCAGGATAATTGCTAATAGTATGATGTACTGGAGGCAGCCAAAGAATCAGCGATCGCAAATTTTGTACAAATCCAGCCGCAGGCTGGTTCATCACTGATTCTGATGTTTGCAGCCATTGTTCGGCAGCTTGAGTATTAGATGTCAGACTTTCCAGTTGCTTCAAGCGTTCCAACAAACCAGAATGTTCTGCATCAATCCGTTCCGCTTCTAGCTGTAATTGTGCTGACTGCAAATCTTCAATACACAATCTTTCTGTCATCGTTCGCATATCAGCTGAGTTACCATCATCCAGCACATAAACGCGTAACTTGATTGGCGGATAATCCATTGCCAGAGCAGCTTTGGCAGTTTCTTCGACAATTTCCGGCGGCTCATTGTAGCAGGTTACAAACACATCTACTGTTGGCCAGTCGGCTCTGGGTATGGGTGGGGTCATCTGGTCGAGAGACTTAATTTGTCTAACCAAAGGTCGCCACAACCCAATTACAAACATTACGCCACCGAAATAGCTGTAAATCTCAGCTATCAGTAAAGGAATAGAAATCCAGAGGGCATCAAAATTGATCGAATGGGTGACGCGCCATTGCAAATACCAGATACCAAAAATTAAATTGATTTCTGCCAGATAACGAAATAACAGCGTTCTTTTTTTGAGTAATGAGCGGCTGTTCCCAGAAAAGTTTGTCAAAGAAACTGAAGTCATCTTAGTACCGATAGTTAATGTATCTGCATCCCCATCAAAATAAGTATTCCCTAGTTAAATTTGTGACTAACAACTTTTTGTCGACAAACCCAAAATTGACGTTGCTGAATTGAGTTACGAATCTGGATGTAGAGATGTAGCACTGCTACGTCTCTACAAGGATTTTGGTATTACTAAGACTTATGCAAAACTACATACAGTATGTAGGGGCAATTTTATGAACATTGGTGTCAACTTAACGCTAAACCCCCTTGGTGACAACGTTTTGCCCTCACCCCCAGCCCTCTCCCATGCGTGAGAGGGTAGCTAGATATTCAATTCCCCTTCTCCCAAGGGAGAAGGGGTTAGGGGATGAGGGCGTGAGGAATTTGCAAAACGCCTGTCCGACATAGTTTTCGGCTTAAGTTGACACCAATGTTTTATGAATTGCCCCTATCTGAAAATCAGGATTTTGGTTATGTTATTTTGTGCCAGTTACTAGGTGAGTCTTTTCACTATCTGAAACCCAGTAACTTCCAGAACTATCAGAAGTTAACTTGGTTTGTTGTGTGGCAGTATTTGGTAGACCTCGCCCAGAATTTCCCTTGCTAACTGTCTGCCACCAAAGGGAGTTCATATTGCTAATCGGACGAATTAAGGGTTGTCGATTTGTCACATTGTATAGTAAGGATTGCAAAATCATACTGTTGGTGCTGCTGGTGAAACCAACTGCTGTTTTGCCGGTGGTTTCATAGAAGCCTTCATAAAATCCAACTAATGGATTATATAAGTCAGTCGTTCCTTCCTGTAACTGTTGACTATACTTATTGTCTGGAAGCAGGGCATTATAGGCAAAAGCTACTGCTGTACTTACCAATCGCCCTTTTGGTACTGGTTTACCGTCATCTCCTAAAGCTACCCAAGACTCCCCTTCTCCAGTAATTGTACTGTGGACATTGTAAGGCTTACGATCGATTAAAGTGGTGGCTGAGGCTGTGAGGGTGCCGGTGCGACGGTAACGTTCAGCTTGTGCTTGAAAAATTGGTTCAAAGAGCGATCGCATTTTTGGATCTAATCCAAACTCCAATCCATAGAGTACAAAAGGATTGCTAACTGTGTATTGGTTTTTAGAATTAGTATCCGTGCGATGGCGTTGAATTGGGACTTTTAATCCCTCGACTGAGGCAGTTTGATATTCACCCCCAACAGCAGAACGATCGAGATTAAACCCCCATAATTGAAAAGCACGAGCGGCATATTCCTCATAACCCAAGCGGGTTTCTGGGTTAACGCGGGTGAGATATCGCCCATCTTGCTCTTTGGTAACGGTGGCACTAGAGAGAATACCTTCGCGTACCACACGCAAGTATGACCAATCCAGGACAATTTTATCTACCGCAGCCGTGTATTCTGGATGACAGCTTTTTAAGTTGTAAAGCGCTGCCAGCATTCTACCTAAATCTAAAGCTGACCAACCATTTCCTTCGGGAACTGGATTGCCACCATAATCGATTGGTTGGAGCGATCGCGTATCATAACTCCGACTCGGCAATTCCCCAGCAAATAACGGTAACTTTGTCAAGGCTCCTAATAGATGGCGGGTGCGCTGGTCAAATTCTTTGGGGGTAATTGTATCGAGCGATCGCGCCGCATGGAGTGCTGCGAGATAATCTCCTAATCCCCAGAGGGTTGCACCTTTGAAATCACTGCGATCGTCTATTAGCCCACTCTTGGAGTGATAATTCGCTTGAAAGTATCGCCAAGCCGCTTCTGCATAACGCCGTTCAATAGGCGTTAGCGATCGATTTAGTTTCAGGTTAGATGATGGCTGGGGACTATCTACTGGTGGAATAGGTGCAACAGTTACTTCTGTAGGTTTAGAAGTTGCGATCAAAGTTGTAACATTAGGATTCGCTTGATTTGCAGGGATTGCGATCGGAGTTATAACAGTAGAATTCGATTGATTTGCAGGGATTGTTGGAGAAGCATTTTCACTAGGCTTGCTAGTAGACACACTCGCAGAAGTGGAAGCAATTAACGGGTGATTTCCCCTAGCTTTGTAGTATAAAATCTCCAAGATTAACCCATTAGTATTACCAGTCAAAGCTTTATTGGGTTGTTTTGATTCTTCATAGATCCCAGCATAGTAACCGCTATCTTCAGGACTGCGGAGATCCTTGACAGCATCAAAAACTTTTTGGGCATAAGCATTATCTGGAAACAGATAGCGCCAGCCAAAAGCAGCTTTTGTACTCAGGCTGCGAAACTGTGGATAAGGTTGATTGGTATCGGTAATAGTTGCCCAATTTGTACCATTGGCGTAAACGGTGTTGTAGAGAAAATAAGGTGGTTGGTCGATATTATCTTCTGTTACCGCAGTTAACTGACCTGTGGTATCAAAACGCCGTTTTTGCACATCTAAAACCCTAGCAGCAAAACCAGCTAATTCACCCTGCAAGCCAAATTCAATCCCATCAAGAATATAAGACTCACTCACAACGTAATTATTAGCGTTGGTGCTTTGAAAGTCACGGCTATCAACAGGAATTTGCACACCGTTAATTTCAACTAACTTAAACGGTTCTAAAGCAATAGCTTTGGGTGCTGAGAAACCCCAAAGTTGATAACCTCTAGTGCCGTATTCTTCGTAGCCGAGTCGTCCTTCTTGCACTAGTAAGGTTTTGTTGTCAGAAAGAACAGTAGCGCCAAAAAGCTGTCCATCTTTGAGCGATCGCGCCACCTGCCACTTCGCTATAATTCCTTTAAGCCAGTCATTATATTGAGGATGACAGTTACGGATGACATCAAACGCAGCCAGTATTCGCCCAACATCCAAAGCAGACCAGCCAAGACCACGCTCTAGTGGATTGTTACCATAATCAACCATCTGTGCGGTGGCTGCATTATAGACTTTATTAGGTAAAGCATCTTCAAATAACTTTAGGCTGCTAAGAGTTGTCAAAAACTTATTGAGGCGGGAATCGAAGTCTGCTTGATCGGTAAGATTCAACCATCGGGCAGCATTCAATGCCATCAGGTAATTACCCATATCCCAGAGTGTACCTGAAGGATAACCCCCAGTAGAATTGGTAAATCCCGTTGCTGGCTGATAATTTTTGACAAAATACTGCCAAGCCGCACGCGCATAAGTTTGTTCTTCAGATGTAAGCGGGATTGTAATATTGCTACAGCTATTGGAATTTTGCGATAAGACTGGTGTCGGGATGTAAAACAAAAATTGCAGAAATGTTCCAATTAGGAACAATGCAATCCATCTCAACAGCTTTTGTTGAGGGAGTTTGTATATCATAATTAAAAGAAGGAATTAAGAGCTTCATAGCCCGTCTGTACAGTTATAATTCATAAATCTGGTTTTATCAGGTCTAGAAAATAGACTTAGCGATCGCTTTAGTCAATGGCGGTCAACTATTGCACCGCAGAGATGCCACCTCTACTAATCTGTCGGTTATTCATAGCGAAAATGGAAACTGGGGCGATCGCAGCTAAGATACTCAAAATTATTTTTAATACTAAACCGTTTAGTTTAAAATAGTGATCAGTAAATTTTTGACTTACTTATAACTAATAATTTCTTGAGAAGTTACGATGAAATCACAATCGAACTTTAGTTAAGATATTTCCTTCCCAGGCAAATAAAAACATCAAACAGCAATGCCTCTTCCGTCGAATTTTACCAATTTATAGTAAATCTCACTTAGCAAATCCCATGCCACATCGTCATTATCCTCCCGCTTACTTACGCTATCTCAAAGCCAGGTTATGGAATCTAGGGCGGCCTGGTTTTTGGGGAACGGCGATTTTTTTATCTGTAGTTGGGCTAGCAACCTGGGAATACTGGTCAAACCCAGATATTTTCGTTTATAAGCAAAAAAAACCAGTCGTTTTACAAAAGTCTGCTGATTCTTCCCTGTCAGAAGAAAACAAAGCTATTGCAGCAGATATTGATAACCTACCAGTTTTATTTAATGACTTTGAGCAAGGAACTCTCTCATCAACGGCAAATGCGCCTGAACAACAGACTGAGGCAAAAAAGAGCAAAGACTCATTAGATGATGTAATTAACAAACAAAAGTCTGCTAATAATACCAAATTAAATCCTGGTTTAGTTGTTAACGGCGACACCTCCCCAGCCGCGAAAAATCCCTTTGTCCAACAAACAGACAATTTATTGCGTACTGGAACAGTTGATAGTAATAACCCGTTTCTAGGTCTTAAAACCTTAAATACGGCATCTGAACCAACAGGGGGAGACCAAACATCTTCTAGCTTGGGTGTTGGATTCACTAATCAAACCAATAAGAATCAAAATTCTCTCTCTATCAACCCTCTGCAAGCAGCGCTTAATCAATCGACAAACCAGAAATTGTCTAGCTTCAGTAGTAACACTGCAACTCAGACAAATGCTGTAGGGCAAGTCTCCGCTCCAGGAACAACCTTAATGCCACCCATCAATAGCTTAACCAGTCAGAATTCTCTACCAAACACTCGGTTAACTACTGGGACAGGTAACACATCAACGGGTACGAACTTACCACAAAATCCCTACAGTAATTTAAATAACGGTCAAGTAGTGCCTAATAATGGGTTAACTACGGGTACAAACTTACCGCAAAATCCCTACAATCCCTACACTAATTTAAATAACGGTCAAGTAGTGCCTAATGTAGCACCAAGTAGTACTGTACCTTACTCTAGCCAAAGTCCGAGTCAAAGTGTTGTCACACCCACAAACCCTGTAGGGTATGGGAATTATGGCTTGCAGCAGCCGATGCAATCACCACAATCTACCTATGGGAATTATGGCTTGCAGCAACCGACGCAACCACCGCAATCTAATTATGGGAATTATGGCTTGCAACAACCGACACAACCACCACAATCTAATTATGGGAATAATGTGTTGCAACAACCAACACAGTCTAATTCCTTATATCTTCTTCGCCAACTTCGAGACAAGTATAAAAATCCGGGTCAAAACTGATTTTCAGTACGTTGGTTAGAAAAAGTCTAGCTAAGGTGATTGTGGGTTATTTGGAATCATCGGAACTTCTGGTGTTTCGGGTTGTTGCTGTTGTCGTTGCAAATATTTACTCAATACATAAGCCATATCCCCACGGGTTACGGGTTTTAATGGGGAAATATTGCCTTGAGCATCTGTATTCAGAAATCCCTCAGTAGCTACTGTAGCGATCGCTTTTCTAGCCCAAGTTGGGATAGACTTTTCATCTGGATGTGAAGCTAGAATCTCATTCACAGCGGCATCAGGAAACTGAAATACACCATAAGCCTGGGCAAAAATAGCCAAAGCTTCTGCCCTTGTCACCTTTTGGTTAGGGAAGAATTCATTGCCCCGATAGCCTTTCATGATGTCAGTTTTTAAGACTGTCTGTATATCATTAAATGCCCAATAAGAACGAGGAACATCTGGAATAGTTAAATTTTCTTTGGTAACAGCTTCTCTTTTATCTAGGCGAAATGCTTTTACCATAATCGAGGCTAATTCTGCCCGACTCAGTAACCTTTCTGGATAAAATTTGCCATCGGGAAAGTTTGTCATCCATTTGACAGCAGTTACTTGTTGAATGGAATCAGCTGGGATTCCAGAAGTAGATTCTGATACTTGAGCAATTGCTGGCAAGCTTTGTAGTACTGCCATTAAAGAGAGAGTAATTGAAAGCTGACGCATCATAATAACCACTTTTAGCTGCTAACGTGAATTTAAAAAACTACGTTACTGAGGTTAACGCAAAATTTAATCTCATTTAATTAATGACGAATTTGGGCTAGGCGATGTTGCATAGCTACGTAATGCGTTAGCTGGTTTTCATCATCAAGGGAGTAGAAATCAATAAAAACTTGTTTTTTACCTTTGATGTTTTGACGTTATCCGCCCACTACTATGGACTATAGTCAGTTTTTCAGGAGTTTTGGGAATGACAACAACAGATCCCGTAAAGTTAATGAAGCAAGAAGTTGGCAAAGCCGCCGCCGCCCTAGTCAAATCGGGTTCCATTGTGGGGTTGGGTACGGGGTCAACTACAGCATATACGATTCAGTTTTTAGGCGATCGCCTCAAGTCGGGCGAACTCAAAGATATCATTGGTATACCTACCTCGTTTCAGTCAGAAGTGCTGGCGAAGCAGTATGGTGTCCCTCTCGCCACCTTGGATGCAATTGACCACATCGATATTGCCATTGATGGCGCAGATGAAGTCGATCCGCAGAAGAATTTGATTAAAGGCGGTGGTGCAGCACATACCCGCGAAAAAGTCGTAGACTACCTAGCAGAACAGTTCATCGTCGTAGTAGACAGTGGCAAGTTAGTAGAACGCTTAGGTTCTAGTTTCGCTGTACCCGTGGAAGTGATTCCAATGGCGATTACCCCTGTCACCAATGCCATCAAAAAACTTGGTGGCAAACCAGAACTCCGTATGGGTGTAAAAAAAGCTGGGCCAGTAATCACTGACCAAGGCAACTTTGTCTTAGATGTCAGATTTGACTCTATTGAAGATCCAGCCGGACTAGAAAAGACGTTGAATAACATTCCCGGCGTTCTGGAAAATGGTATCTTCGTTAACTGTGTCGATTTAGTTTTAATTGGTGAAGTCAAAGATGGTCAGCCATTAGTGCGGCAACTGTAAGAATTTTGGATTTTAGATTTTGGATTTTAGATTTCAGAGACTTCTAAAATCCAAAACTAAGCAAGATTCCAGTAAGTTTCAACAGAAATTTCACAAAATTCGCCAGTTGTACATCATTCATTCTGAATTCTGACTCCTGAATTCTGTTTTGACACTAAACTTTAGCCTAATTTTCTATAAAACTGAAAAAATAGCCTTACCCCGTTTTCCAGTTTAGGCTTGCCGCACTCCCGCGTTATCATCTGAGAAAGATAAAACTGTTGTGCTCATGGGGAGGTCTTTCTCACTTCAGGAATTCCAACAACTAAATCATCCCGTAAAATAGACAGGCAAGAACCCTGCCCAATAAAAATATGGGAAAATTTTTGAGAAATCCCTCAAGACTCAGGACTCGCTACTTATCTGCTCACTCAGGACTCAGGACTCAGGACTCTTTATGTTAGCAGGCACAATTTTACAGGATGGGAAATATACCCTAATTCAAGAAATAGGGCGGGGTGGCTTTGGCATTACCTTTAAAGCTACGCATCACTACTTGGGTCAGGAGGTGGTGATGAAAACCATCAACGAACGGCTGCGACAACATCCTGATTTTGCCAAATTCGAGCGCCAATTCCAAGATGAAGCCAGACGATTAGCTACGTGTATTCACCCGAATATAGTCCGAGTTAGTGACTTTTTTGTGGAAGCTGGACTGCCTTACATGGTGATGGAATACATTCCTGGCGAAACCTTGGGAGACGCATTTGTATTGCCAGGGATAACTCTGCCAGAAGCCACAGCAATTCATTACATCCGCCAAATTGGGGCAGCATTGCAGGTAGTACACAACAACGGCTTGTTACACCGCGATGTCAAACCAGATAATATTATTCTTCGTCAAGGAACACAGGAAGTAATACTAATTGATTTTGGCATTGCCAGGGAATTTAATGGCGGTGTCAGACAGACTCACACAGGTTTGGTTTCTGAGGGTTATTCTCCCATTGAGCAGTATATGACGCAAGCGGCGCGTACACCCGCCACTGATGTTTATGGTTTAGCAGCGACTTTGTATGCACTGTTGACAGCCCAAGTTCCCATGCCAGCATTATTGCGCGATCGCGAACAAATGCCTTCCCCCCGCGAACTGCAACCACACTTGAGTGCTGCTGTCAACCAAGCAGTAATGCGCGGTATGGCGGTAGAGTCTCGTTTTCGGCCAACGACAGTTGCTGACTGGCTACAATTGCTACCTGGAAATGGGGTGAATGGAACACCGCAAGTTTTACCCACTTACGCAGTGCCAACTGTCAATTTATCTGCGCAGCAAGCAGCAACTGTAATTGGGAAAACTGCCCAAAATTCTATTTATAGACCATCTGTGCTGGCGCAACCCAACCCAGACATCGCTAAGGAAAGTGTACTGGCTAAAAAGCTGGGATCATCTCAGGTACTTATTGGTATAGGTGTAGCCTTAGTTGCTGCTACAGCAGGTTTTGGGATCACAAGCATATTACCCAAATCTCAGCAGCAGCCGACTGCCAAGCCACTGGTTGAAAAGCCAATTCAAGAATCAGGCGCGAAAGCACCTAATTTTGATAGTACATCTTCACCCAGAGGTGAAGAGACTAACACCACCTCAAAAACCGAAACAGCACCTGGCTCTAATTCTAAGCAGCGTCGCCGCAATCGTCGTTCTTCTCAAGAAGAATCTACCAGCAGCCCTACAAGAGAATCACAAAGCGGTGATTCCGAACAATCCACACCTTCACCTAGCGTTTCCCCCACGCCTTCCTTAGTGGAGAAACTACGGGCAATCCGCTCATCTCGAAAAGCTTCCCCCGCACCATTGCCATTCCCACAAAATAACTTACCCGCTTCTAGTCAAAATCCTGCCTCCCCTCAACCCGTAAGTCCATCAAAACCTCTACTTATACCACCAGCACCACCAACAGAATCCAAACAATCAGATCCTTCTGCTGTGGTAGTACCAACACTGGAAAAGCAAAATTCACCGACTAATAGTCAACCCCAGAATGTTCAGAAGTTTGAGGAAAAGCCACAAGATGATAATAACTAGTACCGCAAGGTGGAATTCAAAAGCTGTGATTGCCCAAGCCGGATAATGACTCCTATACTAATACCCAAATATAAACTAATGCTGATAAAACTAAATGAAAATACTCGCCCCAAGCTGCGATCTACCATCGTTCACTCCTCACACGATTGGCATTAGTTTATCCCAAAAATCTGTGTTGGCGGTGTATCTTTTAGTGTTTTTTGATAAATATCGGACTACGTAAATATTGAGCGATAATCCTATCTCACTTGCAAACAAACACACAAGTTGCTCAATATCCTTGCTAAAGTCAGGCAAATTTCAGCCACATTGTAGTAAATTTTCAGTAATCTTTTGAACGGAGAGGGGGGGATTCGAACCCCCGTTGGGTTTCCCCAAAACGCATTTCGAGTGCGTCACCATGAACCGCTCGGACACCTCTCCAACTATTTATTCAGACATTTGAGTATCTATTCTACATGCAAATGCTGTAAATTTGGGGAAATCTTGCTGGATTTCCTGCACCATTATAGCATTATCGCTTTTTTTGCGTAATGCAATTCTTCAAGAGGGCCAGTACTCAAGCCCAAGACATTTTCCATCATGGCGATTAGACATCTCCGAAATAGAATGTAGAGACATAGCGCAGCCACATCTCTACAAGGGTTATGGATAACGCATATTTAATTTCTGGAGATGTCTATTGGTGAAATTAACTGACGAGTCAATTAGACGCAGAGATTTATATAAAGGTGTGAAAAAACTTTTCTCATACCAGGACGAGGGGTGTAAGAAAGCGATTAAACAGGAGTACGAGCTTGTTTCAATCGGGATAGCCTGGGTGTCTAATTTCGACTAAGTAATGCATAAATACCCAATTTGTTTTACTTGGTAGGCATAGAGACTTCCCAAATTCCTTGATTTCCACCATATTCGATAACATAAATCTTATTGGCAATAATCTCAGCATCAATGGGATTACTAAAACCTGTAACGAGGCGCGTAGCATTAAGTTTATAGTTGGTATTTCCTACTTTAGTTAATTTTAAATGCAGTAGGTCTTGGCTGGCATCTTTAAAAGGGCCTGTTAGTGTTTCGCCAGTGGGATCGCCTGCTGTCCAACTCAGCATAAATCCATCTCTGTTGAATTTTGGAATCATTACTCCTTGTGTATCAAAAACTAATCCTAAAGGAGAACGGTGTGTTGTAAAAGTGCTAAAAGTTTGTCCAAGAACACTAGCATCTTTGATTTTTCCATCTACAGGGTCGCGGTAATTATCTGCATCCGGCCCAAGATTAGGAATTGGTTCAATCAAATTTCCGGTGGGCCGAATAGGAAAGGTTGGATCGTTACGATAGTACCCCCTTTGGATGGCGTTAAATTGAGGGCTTAACAATCGGTCAGTGGCAGGATTATAATTGGTAAATTGTTGTGGATTGTCTGTCCCACCAATACGCCAAGGAAAGCCGTAATTACCACCTAAACGTAGCCAATTTAATTCTTCTGACATGTCGCGATCGGGGCCATTTTCTGTACCAAATAAATCCCCATTGGGTGCAAATGCCATATCAAAAGTATTGCGTGTTCCTTCTGCAAAAATATAGCCTGCTGTCTTTAAAGTTGCTCGATTGTTTGCTAGAAATAGATTGTTACCATTGCTAGGAAGACGGAGTATACAGGCGGTTAATCCGACTTCGCGAGTATTGGGATATAGGCCATCAACAGATTGAACTTCACCATGATCGGTACGAGAACCGCTATTCACATAGATAAAATTACCATCCAGGCTAACAACTACGCCGTTAAAGCGATGGTCATAAGCTGTTTTACTTTTAGGATAGGCTGCACTCTTAGCTAAGATAGACCAGATACGCTGTCCTGTACTCGAATTAATTACACCTTTAACAATAATTGCTTTAGTTTGGTTATTCACAAGGTCTGCATTACCAACTAAATAAATTGTGCCGTTAGGGCCAATGGCTATACCTTGAGTTTCACTTATATTATGATTACTAGAGTCGTACACAAGTGTTTTAGTAGAGGAGCCTAAATTGACTCGATAAATCTCACCATTTCGTTTGAGGTAATAGAGAGTATTGTTTCGTGGATCTTTTACAATCCGTACAGAAGGAGAGACTGATAACGTATTAATAATATTGCGAACCTTGATATCAGGACGCAGGGCTTGAGGTACAACAGTTACTCCGATAGTGCTATGATTTAATAAAACTATTGTAAATAATAGTGTTATTGTAAATAACAACGTTTTAACAGCAAACTTGCCGAGAAATCTGCTTTTGATTTGGTTAAATAATTTAGTGTTATTCATGATTTTATTGAGAAAGTAGTCAGTTAATTTTGTTGCTAAATCCTCTTGATGAGGGAAAAATTTTTAGAGATTACGGGGTGAAATAAACAATGGGTATTATTCTTATGCCAAACTGACTTCTAGGGTATAAAGAGCAGAGTTGCTGTCACTAGTGCCAGAAAAAGTTCCGCCATCTTGAGGAAAGAAAGCATATTTACTCACTGAAATGGAGTATCTACCTGCACCTAGTGAAGCAGTGATTAACGATCCAAAGTCGGGGCCACTGTCGTCGTCACTTTGCAGTAAAGTCCCAGTATTGTTAAACAGTCCAATAACTGTATCATCGGTTGTCATCGCACTGATGGTGACAGTTTTTGGATTTGCTAGAGAAAATGTAAAAAAGTCGAAATCGGGATTTTCCCCTGGTTGAACTGTTACTAACTCACCTGAGAGATTAACGTTTGAGCCAGATGATAAAGAACCCAATCCTTCAGCCCTAGCTAGGGTATTGTTTGTAGCTTGTCGAGCATTTTCCCGCTCGTAGAAGAAGAAGTCGTCACTATCAAGTCTGAGGTTTACTATGCCCTGGACAATACCTATAATTTCATCTGGCTCTGCTCCAGGTTTGTCTAAGAATATTTGTGTGTTGGCTCCAACAATTTGTAGGCGGTAGTCTTTTGGGGAGCCTTTGAGTTCTATTCTGTCTTCGCTACGGTTGAAGTCAGTAATCGTAGCCAAGTCTCCCAAACCAGCATTCGCAGTGTTTTTATCGTCGTAGTAGATATTTCTAGCGTCTCCAAGAGCAAATCTATCTAGCCCAACGCCGCCAGTTAAGGTATCAGTCTCTCCTAATCCCAGTGAAAGTAGACTACCGGGCCAAACACCAATGAGGATATCGTTTCCAGACCCACCATTGAGTATGTCATTGCCAGGCCCGCCCTGTAGGCTATCATTGTCATCCTCACCGTTGAGGATATCATTGCCTACATTACCGTCTAGTGTGTCATTGCCTGCTTTTCCATTTAGAGTGTTATTAAAAGTATTACCAAAGAGAAAGTTGTTCAGACTGTTACCTGTGCCGTTAATGGCGCTAGCTTCCCTCAATGTCAGGTTCTCCAGATTAGCGCCTAGTGTGTAGGTGACAGAAGACCGGACGGTATCTTTGCCTGAATTTACAGCTTCCGTAATGATATCAATAGCGCTGTCAATAATGTAAGTGTCGTCGCCTACTCCCCCATTTAAGCTGTCAGTACCCAAGCCACCATCAAGTGTGTCATTACCAAGACCACCGATTAAACTGTCGTTTCCTGTTCCACCAAATAGATTATCTTTACCAGCCGCACCATTCAGGGTGTCGTTACCAGAAAGACTATTGGCGTTACCATCCTTAGCCCAACCATATATCGTGTCATCTCCGGAAGTCCCATTGATTATGTCAGGAGATGTAGTACCGTAAATAACTGCCATATTTATGATTTTTCCTGAATTTCTAACTAATGCCTAAGTTTGGCCTCAGTCAAAGAACTTTTTATAAGTTCAATATTGATTAATTAAAACTGTAAGTTTAAATACAGATATCTTTACTAACCTAATTAATACCAATACACTGAGAAAATATTAGTTATTGATTTGGTTAATTGATTATATAGATGGTAAGTAATTGGGTCAAAATTAATCTAATTAATCTATTTTAATTATTTATTTTTTCCAGTATTTTTAATTTTAACCACTTCTATAATTATTTATTATCATAAGTTAAAGGTTACGTCAAATTATTTACCAAATCTTAAAAATGCAAATTATATGATTTTTAGTACTGTTAGAAAAAGTCGTAAACTTTAATTAAGTATTTTTGAAAATATACTGTTTTTTTAGTAGAAGTTACAAGCTTTTTTAGCTGAATGCGATATTCTCGTTAAGTTAGGTTTCAATATCAATTTTTGTTTGGGAAAAAAATATCTTTTATATTAGAGAAATATATCTGAAAATACATAAGTTAAATTGATAGATTATCCAAAAAATTTTGAGCTTAATAACAGTTAAGCTTTACATAAATTTTATATACTTATTGTGGGAAGAGATGCCCAAAAAATGAATCTAAACGTCAATTCCTTGTTGTTGTAAACTAATGGTGTCTTGAAGCGTTAGGCATAATTGTTTCTTGAAGATTTACGCCACTGAGGTTAGCTCCCCGAATATCGGCTCCTCTAAGGTTAGTTCCTCTGAGATTTGCCCCTGCCAAATTCGCGTCTCTAAGGTTAGTCCAACTCAAGTCAGCTTGACTCAAATCAGCTTCGCTTAGGTTAGCCCGCAAGAGGTATGCACCACTGAGGTGAGCCTTGGTCAGATTAGCTTTGTACAGGTCAGCTTTGTAAAGATAAGCCCCTAAAACTTCTGCTTCGTATAAACTCGCCTCGCTGAGATCAGCCGCAATCAAGTTAGCTTCAACGAGGTTGGCAAAAGAGAGGTTAGCCCGCATCAACTTCGCTGCACCTAAATCGGCATCTCTCAAGTTAGCGCCTTTTAAGTCAGTACCAATTAGATTAGCAGATGCGATCGCAGCACCTCTAAGATCCACCTGACTCAAGTCAGCTCCAATCAAATTGGCATGGCTCAAATCCGCCTGCGTAAGTATAGCGCCACTCAAGTTAGTAACACTCAAGTTAGCCGCACTCAGGTTAGCTTCATTCAGGAAGGCTTTGTAGAGGTTGGCACTACTGAGGTCAGCACCACTAAGGTTTGCTCGCACGAGTAAAGCATTACCCAAATCGGCTTTTCTTAAGTTTACCCCCTGGAGGTTTGCGCCTCTGAGGTTATCGCCTTCCAGATTCGCGGCGCTGAGGTCTGGTTCAATTTGGGGATTTTTCTTTCTCCACTCAATCCATTTCACTGCACCTGCTTTGAGTAAAGTTAGATGCTCTCGATTTGCCATTTTTTTTCCTTTACTCCTGACGCCCACCCAGAGAATTTACCCGACCAGCGACACTTTCAATGGCCGTTAATGCTCCCGCTGCTCCTGCTAGAATATCCTGTTCTTGTCCACCTAAGTAAAGCCGTCCAAAACTACCTACAGCTTGAACTTCAAGAATATTAATCCTCGCTGCTTTCTCCGCTTCATTGGCAGCCAGTGCGGCGTAAGCAGCAGGCTCCACTTCTAATACATACAGCGTTTGACCTGCTAATAGTAGCTGTCCTCGGCGTGTGCGATTAATCAGTTGTGTTTGATAAGCATCGATGTTGCGGATAATCTGACTAGAAATAACACGCGGTTTCAGACATTCCTCTCTTTTGACTCCCAGTGCCGCCAAAATAGCTTGACCAGCAGCTCGCGTTTCGCCTTGGGAGCTAGAATGAACTTCTAATAGTCCGTATAGTCGTTCAACTACCTGCACTCCCGGACGGACAGAGGCAGATTTCAGGGCTATATCCGTAATCTTATTAATTTCGATACCAGGAGAGATTTCAATCCACAGTGATGTATCTCCTGGTAATGGTAAGAAGCCTTGGGCTACTGTTCCCATATATGCTGCATGTTGAGGTTGCAGGTTGTCGAGAAATACGAAACTGCGTAATTCTATGCCCAAGATTTTGCTCTCCAGTCGTGAGGGTAAAAGTTATCTATATACTGCAAGATATAAGCGCCTAACTTGACAATATAGGGTATAAAGGAGCGGAAAATCCGTCTAACGGATCTACACCCGTGTGTCAAATGGGAATTATAGAAGCCAATGCTTATTTAGAAGACCATCGTCGTCTTGGGATAATATCTACTTTGATCGGACGACATACTTTTTGTTTAACACAGCTGCTTTGTAAACATCTTGACCCTTTTACATTACCCCAGTTTTACCCCAAATATTTATTTCCCCAACATCTCCCAGGTGGAATCGCAAGGATTAGATCCCAATGAATATGGCTCTTTCTAGCTCAAGTTGTTTTTCCCAAAGTATTTTCATCCCGATCCCCCCAATCAGGTAAATAAGCAGATATAAAGCACTTAAACACCTTGCCGTGGTTTGGGATTTCGGCGCGATCGCTAGGAGTTGAAATTCACTCAGCGGTGACGACAACACGCTTTCCTCTGTTAAAAAAAACTTCCGATTCCTAGCGTCACTATCGGTGATTTGAAAGACTTTGAGCAACTGGTGGTTGGATCTGATTTGCTAATTACAAACTCTCATGGAGTGGCGATCGCTCAACGCTTAAAAATTCCTCTCTACCGTCAAGGGATTCCCATTTTTGACCGCTTAGATTATGGTCATTTTAGCAAAGTTGGCTATCGAGGTACTATGCAACTTTTATTTTATATCGGCAATCTGTTTTTAGAGCAAGAAACAAAGGTTAAGCATTAATATTAGTTATCATACCGATGTTTTCTTCAGTAATACAGACATTTTAAATAATGATGAAAAGGTTTGTAAAGTGGTGTGTTGAGTTTCCTTCTTGGTGGAATCTTCGCCAAAGTAGAAAGTCTCTTGTGTTTGTCGTTATGCTGACCTTAAGCATGGTGGCTACGATGATGTTGTCGTTCCCATTGAACGCTCAAATTAATCTGCCGTCAACGCCAAAATCTGAGTTAAGAGGGGTGTGGTTAACAAATATTGATAGTGATGTGTTATTTGAGCGCGATCGCCTCAAGGGATCTTTGCAACGCCTTGATGAACTCAATTTTAATACTATATATCCGGCGGTTTGGAATTGGGGATATACATTGTATCCTAGCAAAGTTGCACTAAAAGTTATCGGGCGATCACTCGATCCCACACCCGGACTCAAAGGGCGAGATATCCTCAAAGAAATTGTGGATGTGGGACATCAAAAAGGGTTAACGGTGATTCCCTGGTTTGAATTTGGCTTCATGGCACCAGCGGATTCCCTGCTAGCTAAAAATCGTCCCCAATGGCTCACCAGTCGCAGTAATGGGACTCGGATTGTCAAAGAAGGGACACATAATCGCGTTTGGCTCAATCCCTTTCGTCCAGAAGTACAACAGTTTATTCAAGATTTAATCGTTGAAATTGTTAGAAACTACAATATCGATGGTATTCAATTTGATGACCATTTTGGCTTACCATCAGAATTAGGATACGATACTTATACAGTGGCACTTTACAAAAAAGAACACGGTGGTAAAGCTCCCTCAAAAAACTCTCAAGATCCAGAATGGGTACGCTGGAGAGCTAACAAAATTACCGAGTTTATGAAACGGGTATTTACAGCTATTAAAGCTACTAAAAAAAATTGCCTGGTTTCTGTTGCTCCTAATCCTCAACGTTTTTCCTATGACTTCTTTTTAGCAGACTGGCAGAAGTGGGAACGGATGGGAATTATTGAAGACTTAGTTTTGCAGATATATCGGGATGATTTGAATGTTTTTGTGAGCGAATTAGAGTATCCAGAAGTGAAAGCTGCCAAAAGCCATATTCCAGTAAGTGTGGGCATTTTGGCTGGGTTGAAAAACCGATCTATACCGATGCAACAGATTCAGACACAAGTGCAACAAGCACGCGATCGCAATTTTGCTGGAGTCTCTTTCTTTTTCTATGAAACCCTCTGGAATATGAGCAAAGAAAAGCCTCAAGAGCGTCAAACTGGCTTCCAGAAAATTTTCTCTACACCAACGGCTTACCCGAATTTGCTAGCAGGTTGGAAACCGTAGAAATGTTGGGAGTGGTGAGTGGGGAGATAGGCAGAATTCTTCAAACTCCTAACTCCTAACTCAGCACTCAGCACTCTCTATCCTATTCCCAAACGCCCAGCCAAACCGGGAGTTAGGGGTAGAAGCGTTGTAATCATCAAGAATAGAGCCAAAAGCCCCAAAGCAGCTCTAGCATCATCCGGTTCAGTGATTTCATTTAAGCTGGGGCGTTCTTGATCTCGTTGCAAAAAGAAAATCACGATCGCCCAGTACATGGCAATCATATTACCGAGAGACACTAGCGCTAGTAAAATTAAAGTTGCGATCGTTGCTCGTCCTGCGGTTTTGCGTCCATAAATCGCCTGAACAATCCGCCCACCATCTAGTTGTCCTGCGGGCATTAAGTTCAAAGCAGTAATTACTAACCCCAGCCAACCAATCACCACTAGGGGATGAACACTTACCAAGGGTGACTGCAACGCCGAACCAAGAACAACTCGCGCCAAACTTCCCACTAAAATCGACCCTTGGAAAAACTGATTGGGCAATTGAAATAAACTACCTGGGTGGGAAAGCAGCAAGCCTGTCACCAACATTAACAAAGAGACAATACCACCTGCGGCTGGCCCTGCCAAGGCGATATCAAATAATACCTTGCGGTTGGGCAACAGAGACTCAAAGCGGGTAATTGCACCAAAAGAACCAATTTGCACTGCGGGTAGAAAAAAGGGCCAGCTAAGGCGAATTTGGTGACGCTGTGCAAGTAACCAATGACCAATTTCGTGAGCTACTAAAATCGAAAATATTCCAGCGCCTATAGGCAAAGCTTCTTGAAACCGTCCTGGATTGCCAAAAAAATCAAAATTCAGCAGTAATCCCGCAGCTTCTAAATTAGTAGCAATGGTTGCTATCAACAGAATACCTGCAAAAGCTTTTTGCGATAACAACATCGGCCGAGGATCGTTGCGGCTGGGTAGGACAATCACCACAGGCCTACCATCTGTATTTTCCACCAAAAATAGGCGATATCGATCGCCAAGGCGTTGCCGTAAACTTGCAGTTAGACGGTTGTGAGTCTCTTCTGCTTCTCCCCGCAAATTGCCTTTGAAAATGGCTCCATCTTGGTAGGCGATGGTTTCTGTGGCAAAAAACGTATCGATACCGAAAATACCTTTAATTGCATTCAAGTCATCTTCCGGTATTGGCGGAATCTCCGCTTTGAGTTCTGCTGCTGTTGGTTGTGGGGAATTTGCTTCAATTAAGGAAGCAGCAGCAAGCCTTTCTGTTGCGCGTTGCTTGAGGATGTCATCTTGCCCAGCTGCGCGTAATTGTTTGCCCAAGTAGATGTACAATCCAGCGGAAGTCACTATTAAGAACAATATACCCGCTATATTGACGTAAATCCCTGTGGCAAACAATCCAAAAAACAGGAGCCAGGGAGTCATCAACACCACCGACTGTAACCAGGCTAAGATTCCCAGCTTACCAAAAGGTCTGGCGCGATAAAAGCCCCAGCCTAAAATGCCTAAAGCTACCAGTAGGATTGCCGCCAGGATAGAAGTTTCTGATAAAGTAAACATCTCCAAACCTTTGCTATTGAGACTAAGCCAGAACAAGTCCGGTATTGCAGATACACTTATTAATTTATAACGCCGCCTGTCGTCTGCCAAAATTATCTCGCTTTGAATGGGCGTAGCCAAACTCAGGTAGGTGTAAGTCGAACTTGTAAGTAGTCAGACATAATTAATTACACAATGTCATTGCGAACGGAGTGAAGCAATCCCAGCCCTTGCGATTGCTTCGCTTCTCTACGAGACGCTCCACGAACGCTCGCAATGACTGTAAATATTTTTGTCCGATTAATTAATAGCTGTATTTACAGCAGATTTCATCTTGGTGCAGTAGACAAACTAGGTTTTAAAGGAAAGAAACCATTTATATGTGTTACGGCTTTAACCTGAAAAGAGAGCGATCGCATAATATATCAATCGCTCTCTTAACCAAATAATTAATTTGCTCAAACTCTATATGAGCGAAGTAGCCTTCTAAGTCCAATAAAGAATTTCAGCATTTGGAAAGCGCCTACTAATCTCAGTCTCAAAAAAGCTACGCAACGCCTTCATTGTGTCTTTCTCGTAAACGTACTTCGTCCCACCAAACTTATTACGCTTGACACTGCGTTTTGCCTCATCCATCTCTAATTTGGATTGCGGATACCAAGTTTGTAACACTTCTTTTGACCCTGGTGTGAACCGATGCGAGATTAACTCAAAGGTAAGGTTACAGTCAAAATCCAGTGCCTCGTTTATCTGGTCAAACAAACGACTATAGTGCATTTGCCAATCGTCTATCGGCATAATTGGCGCGATAACTAAGCCTATTGGATAACCGCCACCGCCACGCTCTTGTGGTAGCGCCAACCGTCGCAATGCATTCAGCCTAGATGCTACAGATGCTGTCCCACCTTCAAACTTACCAGAAATCGGTGCGGCATTAACGCTCATCCGACAGCGAGTATGCCCATTGTGTGGTAAATCGAGTAATCCATCCACAGCATCAAACTTCGATACCCAACGTAAATGTGCATTGGTACGAGTGCCAAAGTAACGGATACATTCAGCAAGACTTCCAGTTAAATGCTCAATACCCAAGGGGTCTGTATAACAGCTAACTTCAAAACTTGTGGTTTTTCCCTGTTGCTCGTAGTTAGCTAAGTTCTCTAATATCTGCGGTAAATTGGCAAAAGCACGAATTACAGGTGGCCCCGACAAGCTACCAGCCAAGTAGCAGTATTGACAATGAGCCGGACAACCTTCGGCAATGTGAAACTGCCAATCCGCAGAAGGTGGGATCGGACTCAGTTTAAAAGAACTGGGTGGTGCAGTAACCACCGCTAAGGTACGCTTGGCGATGTTGTAAGTATCCCGCTCAGATTCACCACGCAGACCCTTCAGGCGGTTCTGTGATAATTCTTCTATTGGTAAGTTGAGTGACTGCACACGCGCAAGAATCTGCTGCCCCCATACTTCATCTAGGGCAGCAGGTGTAAACAGTACCTGTTCAGGCATCCACAACCTTGGCAATTTTGTTTGTGTATCTGATACTGAAACTTGGTCTGTAATTGTATTCAGCAATATCTTTCTCCGTTATTTAGTTTGCTGATTTCTGCAATTAATTTTCCAGGACTTGCTTAATTCGTCGTTCTAACAAATCAAGATCCAAACTGCCTTCATCACGGTTAATTCGACGCACAGTGGAATTAACATTAGCCAAATTAACCAATAAATCTTGAAGAATTTCCTGCTGCTGACGGGCTTGAGTAACTTCGCGTGGTTCCTGCACTAAATCACGCACGATGGTATCTTCAGCGCGAGAGGCGATAATTGGATCGTTTTGCCCTTGAACGTGAACAAAGGTTCGTCGCCCTGGGCCTCGCTCCTCTTCTATTGGTATAACTGCTGTTACTTGGTCAGAACGCACATATTTGCCAAATCCCAAATGGACTAGCTCTGATGAGAGTATTTTCATATAATTGAAGCGTTATTTTTATGTCTTACTTATATTATAAAATCTAGAAAAGTGACTTAAAGCTATAGACTATACGGGTTGTACCCAATTAAAAGTAGTAGTTTCCTTTCCCAATTGCTAGTTGATATTTCTGTGTAAGTTACACTATTTTTACCAGCTTTCGGGTTTGTTCTAGGGTTTCACCAAGATCAATAAACTGGAGTTTTAGGTTAAAGTCCTAAGCTCGACTGTATCCATTTTTGATTTAATTACGCAGCGTAAACAGCAATATCTCTCAAACCTCAAAGTAGGGGTACGATGGGCTACGCCTACGCAGACTAACTCTAATATTAATTAGTATTTTTTTACAAAATAATTTAGTAGTAATTTTGTTTTTGATTTGAATAAGTATAAATACACTAAAATCTACAGCTTTCATAAAATTTTCAATAACTTGCACTAGTCACTACACACAAACCAACAATGTTCAGTTAAGCTGTAAGCGCTATGATTGAGCTTTATTGAACGTTTTATGCATTGGTTGTTATCTGGGCCGTTGAGTACAGAAGCATTGACGGTTAACATTGCAGGGTTGCCTGCATCGTTACAAGGTAAAAAGCTGGTGCAGTTGTCAGATTTTCACTACGATGGTTTGCGGCTGTCGGAAGAAATGTTAGAAAAAGCGATCGCAGTGACTAACGAAGCTAAACCAGATTTAATTTTATTAACTGGTGACTACGTAACTGACGATCCGTCGCCAATTCAACAACTGGTACTTAGACTCAAGCATCTGCAAAGTCGCTGTGGTGTCTATGCTATTCTTGGCAATCACGATATACATTACAGACAGGCAAAAGTAGAAGTTACAGAAGCCCTTACTAGCATTGGAATTCACGTCCTTTGGAACGAAATTGCCTATCCACTAGGAAAAGAATTACCACTCGTTGGACTGGCTGATTATTGGTCACGGGAATTTCACCCTGCACCAGTTATGAACCAGCTAAACCCTGACACACCCTGCATCGTTTTATCCCACAACCCAGATACTGCGGAGATATTACAAACATGGCGAGTTGATTTACAATTATCTGGTCATACTCACGGTGGTCAAATCGTGATTCCCGGAATTGGCCCTGCGGCGTTTTTTTACGAAAAGCTTGTAAAAAAAATACCCAAAAAAGTGCGGCGTCGATTCCCATTTTTAGAGGTAAATGTTTCTGTAGTCAAGCATTGGGAATGGGCGCAAGGTTTGCATCGGGTAGGTAAAAATCAGCTATATGTCAATCGTGGTTTGGGAACTTACCTCCCAGGACGCTTATTTTGCCCTCCAGAAGTTACTATAATCACCCTACAAGGTGAGTAGGTAATTCCAAATTCAAAAAAAAGAACGCAATTTCAGCAGGTACTCTGGCTAATGAGTGCCTGCAAACTCAGGCATAATCTGCTTACTTTCATCACAAAATTTAAATCCATGAATTAATTGTATCTGAAGTAGATGACATAAATTATTGCATTTTATCAAGTTACATTTTTATTTTTGATAAGCTATAAGCGCTGGTATGAGGAGTATCGGTTAACTTATGCATTGGTTGTTTACGGGACATTTAAGAGTAGATAAAATAACGGTTAAGATTGCGAAACTTCCTGCATCTTTACAAGGTACAACGTTAGTACAGTTGTCAGATTTTCACTATGATGGTTTGCGACTGTCGGAAGAAATGTTAGAAAAAGCGATCGCACTTACTAACGAAGCTGAACCAGATTTAATTCTATTAACTGGTGACTACGTAACTGACGATCCCGCACCAATTCACCAATTGGTGCTTCGACTCAAGCATCTGCAAAGTCGCTGTGGTATCTACGCCGTACTTGGGAACCACGATATCTATTACAGCCACTCCAAAGTAGAAGTTACACAGGCATTAACTAGCATTGGGGTTCACGTACTTTGGAATGAAATCGCCTATCCACTAGGAAAAGAATTACCACTGGTAGGACTAGCTGATTATTGGTCACGAGAATTCTACCCCGCGCCAGTTATGAATCAACTAGACTCGATGACACCGCGCATTGTTTTATCCCATAACCCAGATACAGCCAAGATATTGCAACAATGGCGCGTAGATTTGCAACTATCTGGTCATACCCACGGTGGTCACATCGTAATTCCCGGCATTGGTCCTGTAGTACTCTATTATAAAAAGCTACTCAAACAAATTCCCAAAAAATTGCGAAGTTGGCTAACATTTTGCTTAGGAGACTGCTCGAAAGTAGTCCGATATTGGGAGTGGGCGCAAGGGTTTCACAAGGTGGGGAAAAATCAACTATATGTCAATCGTGGTTTAGGAACTTATAAACCAGGACGCTTATTTTGTCCGCCTGAAGTGACTGTAATTACTTTAATTGGTCATTAGTCATTGGTCATTGGTCATTAGTCATTAGTCATTAGTCTAAACAAAGGACAAATGACAAAGGACAGCCTTAACTGATCGGAGTGCAATTTCAAATGCATAACACTCAAAGCAGAAACCGCCTGAAGCTACGATGGATAAATCTCAATAGCTTGGGGCGGTTTCTTGAAGATTGGAGAATTCAGAAATGACTAACTTAAAATTTGGTGGACAGTATTCGCGATCGCTTTACTCAGAATTGCACATCCTTACATTCTAACTAGGCAGGCATTTTCTGGCTGTGCGTTCTAAAACCTCCAAAACAACTCATTGAACTTAAGGCAAAAACCCATTCAACGGATGCCACAACAAAAAGAGCGATCGCGAGAAGATTAGAGCAGGAGGCACAGGCTCTAACTTGAAAGTTTTTGTTTAACTTTTAACCTGTTTGTACCTTGGTCTTAATCTAGCATTGTGTTTGTTTAGCTACAAGACACCTTTACTAAACTTGAATCCCATTAATTTATCGCAACAATTCAGAAATATTGCTTAAAAATTGTCCCACTTGCTAATGTTGGCATTCACGCCAATATTATCAAGTGGGCTGAAAGTTCAGAAGCCTTTACTGACCAGAACCGCTATTAGATTTACTGTTTGACTGGTCTACTCCTTGAGGTGTAGTACTTTTAGAAGTATCACTTTTCGTAGCAGGAGCGACAGTATTAGTAGAATTATCGTTCTGCGAAGCCGGAGTATTAGTAGTTGGACTCGTCGCCGGACTTTGTGCCGATGGAGGGGCTGGCTGCGTTACAGAAGGTGCTTTTTCTGCCGCAGGCTGCTGGGGTGGAATAGTAATGTTAATATCCGGTTGACGAGGTGCAGACGCAGGTGTAACTTGCTGTTGGGGAACAGGAACAGGAACAGGAACAGCGACTTCTCTAGTTCTTTCGATTATCGTTGTTTGTGGTTGAGGAGATGCACTGGGAGTTGGACTACTCTTACTCGGTACAGGAACCACGACCGGCACAGCATTGTTAACCGCTGCGTTATTCTGCTGGTTGAAGTACCAAACCCCACCTATAACTAAACCAAGCAGGGAAGTAATGATAATACCCAACAGCAAACCACCACTAGCATTGTTTTCATCACGCTGGGCTAAATCTGCTTGATTGCTACGCTCAGTATTTTGACCTTGTACGTAACCGTTTCGGTACGAGTTAGGATTAGCTGGGTTGTTCTTTACTGTTTCAGTGGTTTGCGTGAAGTCAGTGTGAGTATTGCCATTGATATCAGTGTAAGATTCTTGCTTAACTTCACTATTTTTACTTTCGGGTTCATTGGGAATAGACATAGCTGTTGATTTCACTCCTCGATATGATGTTGACAAACTAAAAACTTTGTAAAAACAAGAGGTTTTACTGAGTTGAAAAATATATGTTGCTGTTAACTGTTGAGTTTTATTTGCTACGCGACTGTTGGTGATTCTCAGGATAACCTCTGAGATCGGCAAGTGGCTCTATCTGTAGGAAGTTAATACTTAATCAAGAGAAAGAGTGTCCCAAAGATGGATGTTATTATACTGGTAGATGATGAATTGATAAAAAATCTAGTAATTTACTGAAATCATCTAAATTTTTAATTTGTCGTTAGATATCGCATCGCCAAAGCTTAATGGTCATATCTCTACTACCGCTAACCAAAGTTTTGCCATCAGGACTGAAAGCGACAGAGTTAACTCAATCTGAATGGCTATCCAAAGATATAAATTTCTTGTCCTGTGTTAAGATCCCATAGCTTCACAGTACCATCTGCACTACCACTAGCAAGATGCTGACCATCGGGACTAAAAGCGATTGCACAAACATGGCTGCGATGTCCGGCAAGGATGTTAATTAGCTTACCTGTATTGATGTTCCATAGCTTGAGACTGTGATTCAGGTGGTTGTGTTGGCGTTGGTGGCATTGGCGGTGGTACATAATTTATATTGAGGCGATCGCTCATACTAAGAAATCAGTAGCAAATCTTACTAAATTTAGTATTCCCAGATATAAGCATTATCTAACTCTAGGTCTGGTGTCACCGCCTGAAGTGTCTTAAACTATATTCGCTACTTATCTCCAACGCCGATTTAGCCGCAGTAAACTTTTTATCCTCTGACAAAATCTTTCTAACAGAGGTCTAGGTTTTGATACATATCTAGGTGAGCGCGATCTACGTGCAGCGCCCGGATTTCTTAACTCTTCTTCTATTTGTGCAGCTTTATTTAAATCTGAAGCGGCTCTATATTCGTATCCCAATTGTGAGCAAACTAGCCCACGATATTTATACGCATCAATATAGTGAGGATTGAGACGAATTGCGTGGGTAAAATCTGCGATCGCATCCTCATATCTTCCTTGAGTAGCATTTTCTACTCCTAAAGTATAGAAAGTTTCTGCATCCCAACGATTGACAGATATTTTGGGGGGATTTTTAGGCGAAGATGAAGATGGATTTTCAGGAATAGGAGGCTCAGATGGAATTTCAGATTTGAGCCTGTTGTAAGCTGCGTTGATTGATTTGATTTTTTCTTCAGCTTCCTGTTTTTGCCTTTGATCGACAAAGCGATCAGGATGCCAAATTTTCACCAGTTTACGGTAAGTTCGCTTTACCTGTGCTTGAGAGGCACCGGGTTTTAGCCCAAGAATTTCATAAGCATCATTGATATCGAAGCGTAGACGTTTCGGCTTGTCTTTAGACATCGCGCATACTGGAAAAATCGGCAACTATCTAAACCTATGTTAACTATTCCCAAAAATCCTCTCCAATCAACCCAAACCCCCCATTCTGGTTATCACTGGGATGGCAGTAGCCGTCGCTTCTTTGAAGGCTGGTATTACCGCGTCACTTTGCCGGAAATTGGGCAAACATTCGCCTTTATGTACTCCATTGAAGATCCCATCGGCGGTAAACCTTACAGTGGCGGTGCAGCCCAAATCCTCGGCCCGGATGATGAGTACCTCTGCCGTACTTTTCCTGATGTCAACAAATTTTGGGGTAGTCGGGATGTTTTGGGTTTAGGTCATTGGGCTAAAAATAATTTGCAAGTTTCTCCCCTATACCTCCTGCCAGCAGAGTTTGAATATCATGTCCAAGAAGGATATCAAGCGACAGCCACTTTGAATCAGGGAATAATTCGCGATCGCGCCACCAATAATTATTGCCGTTGGCAGTATGAAATTCAACCAGTATACGGTTGGGGCAATCAAAATGGCATTCAGCAATCAACCGCAGGCTGGCTGTCATTCTTGCAGATTTTTGAACCTGGATGGCAAATTTTGATGGCTCACGGTTTAGCCAGTGGGAAGATTGACTGGAATGGCAAAATCTACGAATTCACTAATGCCCCAGCCTACGGCGAGAAAAATTGGGGTGGTGCTTTTCCTCAAAAATGGTTTTGGCTAAATTGTAATTGCTTCGAGGGCGAACCCGACTTAGCATTAACTGCTGGCGGTGGACGGCGGGGTGTGCTGTGGTGGATGGAATCTGTAGCGATGATTGGATTGCACTATCAAGGCAAGTTTTATGAATTTGTTCCCTGGAATTCACAAGTAGAGTGGGAAATTCAGCCTTGGGGTAGATGGCAAATGAAAGCTAGCAACTCTAGTTATGAAATTGAATTAACAGGAACCACAGATTTACCTGGTACACCTCTACGTGCGCCGACAGCAGAAGGTTTAAGATACTGTTGTCGAGACACCATGCAAGGAAAGCTAAATTTAGAGTTACGAGAACTAAATGGCAGAAAATCTAAAATAATTCTAAAAGCTGAAAGTTTTCTTTGTGGTTTAGAAGTAGGCGGCGGCTCTTGGGATAATTTTTGGCAGTCTCCCTAAAACTACTGCTATAATTATATATGCTTCGCAGTTGGGGTTGTAGCTCAGTTGGATAGAGCGGACGCCTCCTAAGCGTCAGGTCGTGCGTTCAAGTCGCACCAGTCCCGTTATTTTCAGACAATTCATATATACAGCAATTAATATGGTAAGAGCATTG
The DNA here is from genome assembly GCA_003326195.1 of Nostoc punctiforme NIES-2108. Classification (GTDB taxonomy): domain Bacteria; phylum Cyanobacteriota; class Cyanobacteriia; order Cyanobacteriales; family Nostocaceae; genus Nostoc; species Nostoc punctiforme_A. Next base: position 81,101 of record LXQE01000153.1, on the reverse strand, counting down.
CTGTACCCCTAACAGTGGTACGCCAGTTCGCCAAAGTCGGGATATCCGCCCACGCGACTAGCTGCTGATTCCGTGCAATTGAGAACTACTATATAAAGTGGTTAAAACCCTTTGATGAATCGTCCGATATCGGTTAGGATAATCCATCAATTAGAGGAAAAACTCCAGGCACGCTTAATCGCGCTGCTACACGAAAACCAACCAAATTTATATTTGGGCAAAATTTGGGCAGATTCTTGGGAAGTTTGCTACTCTACTATCAATTGTTTTTTCTTATAGCCAGAGAAAATTGTGTACTAAGTAAATTAAGTTATTGAGCCTTGAATAAGCTACTGTTTACAAATAAATCTTTTCGTTTTATGGCTTTTGTCCTACCAATATTTATCTGGTGGGGATACAAAGAAGTACAAAACCAATTTGTGCAGCCGCAAGCAGTTGTAGTGTTAGGTGGTTCAACGAGACATTTAGAGCGAGAAAAATTTACAGCAAAATTCGTTCGGGAGCATCCAAATATACCGATTTGGATTACAGGCGGCAGTCCACGTACATTCACCCAAAGAGTGTTTACCAAAGCTGGTGTTGATCCTCAACGTTTACACTTGGATTATGAAGCAGTAGATACAGTTACTAATTTTACTACTTTGGTAGATGATTTGCAAGCTCGCGGCATTAAGAGCGTTTATTTGATTACTTCCGACTTCCACATGCGCCGGGCTTGTGTCATTGGCGAAATTATTTTAGGTAGTCGGGGTATTTATTTAAAACCAGTGCCAGTTCCTTCCGAAAAACCCCCTGAATCTATCGAGAAATCTATTCGTGATGGAGCTAGAGCGGTAATTTGGTTAGCAACTGGTTACACTGGTGTGGATGCCGCTAAAAATAAACGGTAAATCCAACTAATTTTGGATTTTTAATCAGTCAAAATCCAAATGACTAATGACAACCGTCACTAGTCACTTATATGGTTCGGGAAAAAAACACCCCAAATTTCCCCACAATTTGATACCCTAGCTTAAACAGATTTGAGTAAAGTTAAAGCGTGGAAATTCAACTTGGGCGGGGAAAAACAGCTCGCAGAGCTTACGGAATAGATGAAATTGCTCTAGCCCCTGGTAATAGAACACTAGACCCCAGTTTGGCAGATACTAAGTGGCGTATTGGCAATATTGAGCGAGAAATCCCGATAATTGCTAGTGCTATGGATGGCGTAGTAGATGTTCGTATGGCTGTACGTTTGTCACAGTTAGGAGCATTAGGTGTCCTCAATTTAGAGGGGATTCAAACTCGCTATGCCGACCCAGAGCCAATATTAGATCGGATTACCTCTGTGGGGAAAGATGAATTTGTTGCCCTCATGCAAGAACTCTATGCCGAACCAATAAAACCGGAATTAATTGAACAACGTATTCAGGAAATTAAACAACAAGGTGGCATTGCAGCAGTGAGTGCGACTCCAGCCGGTGCAAGTAAATACGGTGAGGCAGTGGCAAAAGCTGGAGCAGATTTATTTTTTGTCCAAGCTACGGTAGTTTCTACTGCACATCTGTCACCAGAGTCTTTAGTACCACTCGATTTAGCAGAATTTTGTCGTTCCATGCCCATTCCCGTGGTGTTGGGCAATTGCGTAACTTACGAAGTCACGTTGAATTTATTGAAAGCTGGGGCAGCTGGGGTATTGGTGGGAATTGGACCTGGTGCGGCTTGTACTTCTCGTGGGGTATTGGGTGTGGGTGTGCCACAAGCAACTGCGATCGCAGATTGTGCCGCAGCACGAGATGATTACTATAACGAAACTGGCAACTATATCCCCATTATTGCTGATGGCGGTTTAATCACCGGTGGCGACATTTGCAAATGCATCGCCTGTGGTGCTGATGGTGTGATGATTGGCTCCCCCTTTGCCAGAGCCGCAGAAGCCCCAGGACGAGGTTATCATTGGGGTATGGCGACTCCTAGCCCAGTCTTGCCCCGTGGCACCCGGATTCGCGTTGCCACCACYGGTAGCCTAGAGCAAATACTCATTGGCCCMGCMGGACTAGATGATGGYACTCACAATCTTTTAGGAGCCTTAAAGACSAGCATGGGTACTTTAGGAGYSAAAAATATTAAAGAAATGCAGCARGTRGAAGTTGTRATTGCMCCTTCTTTATTAACCGAGGGCAAAGTTTACCAAAAAGCTCAACAATTAGGTATGGGGAAATAGAATTTGCGACTGGGGACTGGGGACTGGGTACTGGAAAAGAGTTATTTTAATCCTAATTCCTAATCTCTAATCCCCAATAATCCTTCAATAAATTTTTCTGGCCCCTAAACAATTGCTGGAAAAATCCGATATGTCGCTTACAATAGAGATAGCGGAGACGCATGTTTCCGTTCACTCCTCACACCACACTCCGCCCGGACTACTGTTCGGGCGGTTCCTTATGTTTGTAAATAAATTCTAGAGCTTCTTTGCAAATGTACATCCTCGCACTCCCAAGCTGAGGTTTTTGCTATGGTAGAATTTTCACCAAGTTCAGATATTATTGGCGAAGGTTTTAGGCATGTCAACAGCCGCACAAGTTACCGATTCTAGTTTCAAGCAAGAAGTACTCGACAGCGATGTACCAGTTTTAGTTGACTTTTGGGCACCCTGGTGCGGACCATGCCGTATGGTAGCTCCTGTTGTCGATGAAATCTCCGAACAGTACAAAGGTCAAATAAAGGTCGTAAAAGTCAACACAGATGAAAATCCTAATGTTGCTAGTCAGTATGGCATCCGCAGCATTCCCACATTAATGATTTTTAAGGGTGGACAAAAAGTCGATATGGTGGTTGGCGCCGTGCCTAAAACTACATTAGCTTCCACTCTCGAAAAGCATCTTTGAAACTCAACTGGCAATAAAATCCTCTTGAGTTATCCATTTTCTTCTAACTTTAAGTTAATTTTCATAAACAAGTTTGAGAGGCACGAATTTTCTATCTCTCAAGCTTGTTTACATTTGTATACAGTTCCAGAATATTTTTAGGAGTTTTCTAGCTCAAAAACAACTCCCTAATTCCCGTACTACCAATTTCCACTGCTAGCGCCGCTAACAGAAAACCCAAAAGTTGAGTCACAATTACTCCACCTTCTGCACCAATCCACTGGTCAATCAAATTTGCTAAACGCAAAATCAACCAAGTGATAAACATTGCCCCTAAGATACCCACCGCCACAGCAATATGCGGACTCTGGGATTTCGACATCAGCAACATCACCGTCGTCAAAGTCCCTGGCCCTGCTAGCAGGGGTAAAGCTAGTGGAGTAATTGCGACATCGTGCCCTTCTTCAAGAATTGGTTGATCTAATTCTCCCCGCAGCATTTGCAAAGCAATTAACAGCAACAATATTCCTCCTGCTACTCGCAAAGAGCCGATACTGATTTCCAAGTAATTTAAAATTATTTGCCCTGCAAAGGCAAATAGCAAAAGAACTGCGATCGCAATGATAATTGCTTTATCTATGACTTTGTTTCTTTGGTCTGGCATCATGCCCTTAGTCAAAACTAAAACAATCGGTATATTGCCTACAGCATCCGCCAAGACAAACACAGCGATAAATGTTTGAATGAGAATAGAAATATCCACAGGAGGTAGCCTTTATCAGGGTTTGATCGCAAACCTAATCTTTATCTTGCTCAGTTTGCTAGAACCCAGAGGAAGATTAAAAGCAGCAATAAAACAAGTCTGTTAAAGAAAAGGAACCCTGATGGATTTCTAATTAAGTTCCACAGATTTTGAAGTAGCGATATATTTTGATAATCTATCTTCCATAAATCAACTGTTTGTTGTTGAATCTATGAAGTCTTATTTAGCCGCCGCTATTCAATTGACCAGTGTGCCCGATTTACATAAAAATTTGGCACAGGCAGAAGAATTAATAGAGCTTGCCGTGCGTCAAGGAGCTGAATTGGTAGGTTTGCCAGAAAACTTTTCCTATATGGGAGAAGAAAAAGATAAACTCGCACAAGGTGATGCGATCGCTCTTGAAAGTGAAAAATTTCTCAAAAAAATGGCCCAACGCTTTCAAGTTACGATCTTGGGCGGCAGCTTTCCCCTTCCTGTAGACAATACAGGCAAAGTTTATAACACTACTCTACTTATCGACCCCAGCGGTCAAGAGCTTGCCCGCTACTACAAAGTCCACCTATTTGATGTTGATGTCCCTGACGGCAACACCTATCGGGAATCAAGCACTGTTGTGGCTGGTACTGAACTACCCCCGGTGTATTTCTCAGAAAAACTCGGTAATCTAGGGCTTTCTATTTGTTATGATGTCCGCTTCCCGGAACTTTATCGTCATCTGGCAGATAAAGGAGCCGATGTTATCTTTATTCCCGCCGCTTTTACCGCCTTTACAGGTAAAGACCACTGGCAAGTACTACTACAAGCCAGAGCCATCGAAAATACCGCCTACGTCATTGCTCCCGCCCAAACAGGGAATAACTACGCCCGTCGTTTAACCCATGGCCACGCCGTTATTATCGACCCTTGGGGTGTAATTTTAGCCGATGCTGGAGAAAAACCGGGAATTGCGATCGCAGAAATCAAACCTACTAGGCTAGAACAAGTCCGGCGTCAAATGCCCTCTTTACAACATCGGGTGTTCTAGGGACTAGAAAGTAGAGAGCAGGGGGAGCTGGGGAAGCAGGGGAGGTAGGGGGAGAGAAGTATTGCCCAATGCCCAATGCCCCATTCCCCATTCCCAGCCCTTATGAATACAACAAAAAACCGGGTAAATACCCGGTTTCTGACAACATTAAAACCCTCAGTTTTTGAGGAGCATAGCAATAATGCGCCCCAATTTATTTGTTGTCAAAGTTAAACTTTAGCAGCTGCTTTGGTAACAACGTTAAGTTCACCTTTAGCATACTTAGCAGCAAAATCTTCTAAAGAAATTTGCTTAATCTTGCTGGCGTTACCAGCTGTGCCAAATTGCTGATAGCGTTCAGCACAAACCTTCTGCATGTATGTAATAGAAGGCTTGAGGAAGTGACGGGGGTCAAACTCCTCTGGTTTTTTAGCCAAAGCTTCACGTACAGCAGCAGTAATAGCCAAACGGTTGTCGGTGTCGATGTTTACTTTACGTACACCACTCTTGATGCCTTTTTGGATTTCTTCTACAGGTACACCATAGGTTTCAGGAATTGCACCACCATATTGGTTAATCAGTGCAAGCAAATCTTCAGGTACAGAAGAAGAACCGTGCATTACCAAGTGGGTGTTAGGCAGACGGCGGTGAATTTCTTCAATGCGGCTGATGGCCAAAATTTCGCCAGTCGGCTTGCGGGTAAACTTGTAAGCACCGTGGCTAGTACCAATGGCAACAGCCAAAGCATCTACTTGGGTTGCTTCTACGAAGTCAACAGCTTCATCGGGGTCAGTTAACAGTTGAGAATGGTCGAGTGTACCTTCAAACCCGTGACCATCTTCAGCTTCACCAGCACCAGTTTCTAGAGAACCCAAACAACCGAGTTCACCTTCAACGCTGACACCCAAAGCATGAGCTACGTTTACAACTTCGCGGGTAACATTAACGTTGTACTCGAAGCTAGCGGGAGTTTTCGCATCAGCTTCTAAAGAACCATCCATCATCACGCTGGTGAAGTTGTTCTTAATTGCTGAGTAGCAAGTAGCAGGTGCATTACCATGATCTTGGTGCATGACAATGGGAATGTGAGGATAGGTTTCTACCGCTGCTAAAATCAGGTGGCGGAGGAAGTTTTCTCCTGCATAAGCACGAGCGCCGCGTGAAGCTTGTAAAATTACGGGGCTATCTGTCTCGACAGCAGCTTTCAGGATCGCCTGAATCTGCTCCAAATTGTTAACGTTGAAAGCTGGGATGCCGTAACCGTTTTCAGCTGCGTGATCCAACAGCAGCCGCAGTGGTACAAGCGCCATAGATAGTCCTCCTAATGTGGTTGTCAGCTAGTCGGTCTGAGAGAAGCGTAATCATTACGCTAAATCTTAAGAGTTTTTTCAACTTATAGGAAATTATAACTAGTGTGGTGTATCTATGTTGAAAAAGTTTACGCCATAGTTACTATAAATATGTTCTATACTTGCTCTCTACTGTTGTACTATGCCCCAGAGTTGCTCTGTATTGCTGTACATTTAGCTACCCTAGAATTAGTAGCTCTGGTATCCCATTATCCCAAATGCTTCTTCCTGCAATTACAAAGAGGAGCGATCGCTTCTTTACATCATTTAATTAACTTCTATATGGGTCGCCCGGGATTCGAACCCGGAACTAATCGGTTAAAAGCCGAGTACTCTACCGTTGAGTTAGCGACCCTTTCGCTGCATTTCGCAACTTTGCAATCATAGCATATACATCTGTAGATTTGTAAAGGGGTTTAGAAAAAATTGGCAGTCAATCTTACAGATGCTGTATGGCTAGCTCCTGGTGCTAACACAGTCAGGTTATTACCAGTATTGAGAGAGTTACGAGTCGCACTCCAAGGTTCTAGACAGTAGAATTCTTTGCCTTTGACTGTCCAAAATACCAGGTAGGTAGAGAAATCATCATAATCCAAGGTGAGTTTTAACTTCCGGCTGCGGTCTATCGCGGTGGTCGATTGACTCGTTAGCTGTCCAAAGGCAAAATCAATTTCATCACGGCTAAAGTCAAAATTGCCGTCAAAAGAGTGAATTTCCTTAGTTTGATTGTCTTGATACTGCTTAGAAGGAATTTCCAGCTCTAACTGAGTTTTATCACCACACAAAAAGTAGGGATGGAAACCAGATGAAAAGGGCATTGGTGTGGATGACAAGTTTTTATACTGCTGGCGAACTTCTAGGGTATTACCTTGAAGTTCGTAGGTGAAAGCCAGCTGAAAATCAAAAGGATAAACTGCCTTAGTTTGCTCATTGCTATCAAGGACAACAGTGAGACTAGCTTTATCTCCAGTTTCTTGTTCTGTTACTTTCCACGGCAATTCACGGGCAAAACCGTGTTGCTTGAGAGTATATTTTTGACCGTTATGAGTGTAAGTATTATCTGGTAGATTGCCACAAATAGGAAACAAAATTGGATTTCCACCTCTGACACTCAACTCAGGATGAGTAAAGCGTTCAGTATCCAGGTAGAAAATTTCTTGCCCTTGAATGCGCCAACGGGTGATGATTCCACCGCGTTCGGGTACGACTTCCAATTGAGAACCAGCGGCTTCATCAGAAAGAATATAAGTCTTGTATTGTTGCTTTTGAACTGCAATGCTAAACACAAATTTTAGTCCTGGGTATAGGGATAGTTAGGAGTTGTGAATTAGGAGTTAACAATTCATAACTTCTAACTCCTAACTCCTAACTTTGTTATTCGTCTTCTGCAAACACGAAACGATATAACTCGCTGGGGTCTGGTTCAGGACTGCTTTCGGCAAACTTAACGGCCTCGTCGATTACGTCCTGAATTTTAAGGTCAATGGCTTTGATTTCTCCTGCATCTGCGAGATTTTGCTCTAGCAAATAAGCTGCCAACTTTTTAATTGGGTCACGGGCGAACCAAAATTCTTTTTCAGCTTTGCTTCGCATTTCATCTGGGTCAGCTAAGGAGTGACCCCGGAAGCGGTAGGTAAGCGCCTCAATTAATGTTGGACCTTCACCTGCACGGGCACGAGCGACGGCTTCTTGAGCGACGGCTCGGACTGCTAGAACATCCATACCATCTACTTCCACGCCCACCATGTTAAACACACTGGCTTTTTTATAAATCTCTGGCTGGGAAGTCGCCCGTTCGTGAGACATCCCAATGGCCCACTTATTATTTTCGACCACAAACAGAATTGGCAGTTTCCATAGGGCTGCCATATTTAGTGTCTCGAAAAACTGACCGTTGTTAGCAGCACCGTCGCCAAAAAAGCAAGCTGTCACTTGGTCAGCATTTTTATCTCCCAGCACTTCGCGGCGGTATTTGCTTTGAAAAGCCGCTCCCGCTGCTACAGGAATTCCCTCAGCCACAAAAGCATAGCCACCCAGCAAGCGATGTTCGGCAGAAAACATGTGCATCGAACCACCGCGCCCTTTGCTGCAACCTGTGGCTTTGCCAAATAATTCTGCCATTACCTCCCTTGCTGGTACTCCCGCACTCAGAGCATGAACGTGGTCGCGGTAAGTACTACAAACGTAATCTTCACCCGGTCGCATTGACTGCACAACACCACTGCAAACGGCTTCTTGACCGTTGTACAAATGGACAAAACCAAACATTTTGCCTCTGTAGTACATTTCAGCGCACTTGTCTTCAAACAAGCGCCCTAATACCATGTCCTCATACAACCGTAATCCTTCTTCTTTTGTAATATGCGTAGTGGCAGGATTAAATGTGGGTAAAGTACGCTCTTGAACCATTATTTTTGAGTATCCCTGTTGTACAACTTAAAGTTACGGTCTTAAATAAGTTGGTCTGATAACACCTCAGCTTTTAACAGGCTAGCGTTTGTAAGACTCAACAATCAAACTTTATTTATGCACCAAAAAAGGGTCTTAGGGAATAGCTGAATTTTTAATTTTTGATTTTTAACTTTTCAGCTCATACCCCGTGAGGATTTGACTTTAACGGCAATATCTGCCGCTTTAGGTTTTCTCTCTCACTATTCCCCTTCACAGACTAGCAATCAAGATAGACTGCTTTCTGCATATCCATTAACAATTTAAAAAAAAGTAGGCAAAAATCTATAATACCCAAATAGGTAATTGTAATGAAGGGTAAATTATGATATTATTTTCTTCTCCGGTTATCAGGGTAAATCCCCAATAGTTGGTGTTTTTGTTACTGCATAGTGGGAAAGTCCCAAAAAAATCAATCATCAATAGATTCTTCCAACCACAACAATATATGCCGTGATTAAAAACGGTAGTTGTAGTTTGTGGTATCGAAAGCTGATAATAGTTGTGTTAAACAAAAATACTAAGAATTAAAACAAACAATTGAGGCTTTCTAGGCGAAAGCAAAAAATTAGTACTAAAATGTGACTCAAAATTTCGGGAAGGTACAAAACAAGTTGTTGCAATATACACTTGTAGAGTAAATTCTACACGGCATTTTTATGGCACGGTTTTACAGGCCTGGAACGCTCTAGGTGAATTATGTTGATCACGGTGCAGGGGAAGTAGGCTGTGCGAATTCCGCTAGATTACTACCGAATTTTAGGACTACCGTTAGCGGCAAGTGAAGAACAATTGCGACAGGCATACAGCGATCGCATTGTACAATTGCCGCGACGTGAGTATTCTCAGGCTGCAATTTCTTCTCGTAAACAACTCATAGAAGAAGCTTACGTGGTTTTATCAGATCCAAAACAACGCAGTACCTACGATCAGCTTTATCTTGCTCACGCCTATGACCCTGATAACCTTGCTGCTGCCACAGTAGCACTGGAAAATCGTCCAGAAAGCACCAAAAGGGGTAGTGATACCCAGAGTTTGGGTATCGAAATTACTCAAGACGAGTTGGTTGGCGCTTTATTAATTTTGCAAGAGTTGGGGGAATACGAACTTGTACTAAAACTAGGTCGTCCGTACCTGGTAAATAAAAATGGTGCTACAAGTGCAAGAAAAGGCAATAATTTAGTAGACGAAGAAATACACGAAAGTGCTGAACATCCTGATGTTGTTCTCACTGTCGCCCTTGCTTGTCTAGAATTAGGTCGCGAACAGTGGCAACAAGGTCATTATGAAAATGCCGCCATATCTCTAGAAACTGGTCAAGAACTGCTAGTACGCGAAGGGTTGTTCTCCAGTGTCCAGGCGGAAATTCAGGCGGATCTTTATAAATTGCGACCATATCGAATTTTGGAGTTGCTGGCACTACCTCAAGAAAAGACTGCCGAACGAAGCCAAGGTTTGGAATTGTTGCAAAACCTCTTAGAAGATCGTGGCGGGATTGATGGCACGAACAATGATGACTCTGGTTTAAACATAGATGACTTTCTGCGGTTTATCCAGCAGTTACGCAACCACTTAACAGTCGCCGAGCAGCACAAGTTATTTGAAGCCCAAAGCAAACGTAATTCTGCTGTTGCCACTTACTTAGCTGTTTATGCCTTGATAGCGCGGGGATTTGCTCAACGGCAACCTGCTTTAATTCGTCAAGCAAGACAAATGCTCATACGGCTGGGCAAGCGCCAAGATGTACATTTAGAACAGTCTCTATGTGCTTTACTTTTAGGACAAACTGAAGAAGCAACTCGGGTTTTAGAACTTAGTCAGGAGTACGAAGCTTTAGCTTTTATTAGAGAAAAATCTCAAGACTCTCCAGATTTGTTACCAGGGCTGTGTCTATATGCAGAACAGTGGTTGCAACATGAAGTATTTCCCCATTTTCGAGATTTAGCAAACCAGCAAGCGTTTCTAAAAGATTACTTTGCTAACCGACAGGTACAAGCTTATTTAGAAGCACTGCCAACGGATGCAGAAACAACTAATGAGTGGGCTGTAATTAACCCCCAAAATTTTCCCCAGCCACAGACAAATAATTCCCCTTTCCCTAAAAATTCAACTAGGACTCCAAAGCAATTTAACCACAGCAGAACACCTGACCTAGATTTACCAGACACACCAGAACATTTAAACTTCTCACCACCAATGTGGAATTCATCTGGAAGTGTAAAATCAGAGGTTCCTGCTGCTGAACGAACGAGCAGAGGCACTAATCAGGATTTGAACGGTTCAGCTAAAAGTGCTACACCTGCTCATAACCAAAAGCGTCGGCGGAGAAAACCTACTCCATCTAATATCCGAGAGCGTGTACCGGATAATCGTCCCCATTCTCGGCGTCCTCGGCGGCGGCGAACTTTTGCTAACACCATAGAAGGGAAAACACGGCTGGTATGGAGAATATTTATTTCTTTAGTGAGTATTTTAGTTTTCTGGGTGTTAGCCACAGCTACTTTTGGATGGTTAAAAAATCTGTTTTTTCCTACACGATCTGTACCTCCTTCACAGTTGTTTGTACAAATAAATCAACCACCAATATCTATTCCCCCTCCAAATAGTCCACCAGAAGGACTAGATGGCCCTTTAACAGATACTGCGGCAGAGCAAATCATTCGCACTTGGCTATCTACTAAAGCCGAAGCTTTAGGGCCGAATCATGAGATTAATAATTTAGAGCAGATTCTAACTGGTTCAGCTTTGTCTCAATGGCGGGCGATCGCTCAACAGGCTAGGTCTGACAACCGCTACCGCAAGTACGAGCATAGCGTAAAGGTTGAATCTGTAGAGAAAATTGATTTATTCGCAGATCGTGCCGCAGTGGTAGCTACGGTAAAGGAAGCGACGCAGTTATATGAAAATGGTCAGTTTAAAAACTCTTCTAACGAGAATTTGCGAGTTCGGTATGATTTGATTCGACAACGAGGTAAATGGCTTATTCAGAGTGCATCTGTTGTGAATCAGATAATTAGATAAGTTGGAATTTTTAGGTTTCCAACACCCCCAACCAACTTTTTAACATCAAATAAGCAGAAGTCCCTCCCGGATCTTGATGTCCGATACTCCGTTCTCCCAGGTAGCTAGCCCGTCCCTTTTTCGCTTGCATTGGTATAGTTTCGTGCAACCCTTTTTGAGCTGCTACTACAGCCTGTTGCATAGCTTCCAGCGTTCCCTTACTTTGTTCTACAGCTTGTCCAAAAGCGGCTACTGATGGAGACAGCACATCCACCATCGTTTTGTCTCCTAGTTGCGCTTTACCACGTTGCAGCACGCCGTCTAAGCCTGCTTGGAGTATTCCTAAAACATCTTGTTCTGTTAATTCTTGCTTACCAACTACTGCTGTACTGGCTCGTAAAAACCAGGTGCCATAAAGAGGGCCACTAGCACCGCCAATAGAAGAAATTAAGGTCATACTCACAGCTTTAAGAATGCTGCTGATGTCCTTGTCTGTAAGAGTTGGTAACTGAGCGCTTACTTTTTTGAAGCCGCGATCCATATTGATCCCGTGATCGGCATCTCCGATCGCAGCATCTAATTCTGTCAAATAGGCTTTATTCTGCTCTATCTCCGTTGCATAAGCCTGCAACCACTGTAATATTTGTGACTGACTCACCATATTAAAATAATTCGTAATTCGTAATTCATGATTATGAAATTCCCCAACGCCAACTTGGTGTTTTTACTGGTGCATCCCAAAGGCGGATCATCTCATCATCTAATTTCAGCAGGGTAATGGAACAACCTTGCATTTCTAGAGATGTGATGTAAGGGCCTATCAAGTTTCGCACAATTTGCAATCCTTGCTGTTCACAGATTTGGGCGAGTTTACGGTAAACAATATACAGTTCGGAAACCGGAGTTCCACCCATACTATTGACGAAAGCTAATAAGCGATCGCCTTTGGCAAATGGTAGACTTGTTAGTTTTACATCTACCCATTCTCCTTTGTCTTCATCCCACTCGCGAAGTGTGCGGCTGTATGCTTTATCCTCAATGAGCGATCGCGTTAAAATTTCGGTAATCTCATCTACTGATTTAATGGCGGTACGTTCTATTCCTGGCTCACCGTGGATACCGATACCTAATTCGATTTCGCGATCGCTCAATTCAAATGTCGGTGTTCCATTAGCTGGCACTGTACAAGATGTTAGAGCAATTCCCATACTCCGCCCATTCAGATTTACTCGGCGACATAAATTTGCTATTTGTGGCAAATCATACCCAGCCTCAGCCGCCGCGCCACAAATTTTTTCCGCCAGTATTGTTGTTCCTACACCCCGCCTTCCTTGGGTATAGAGACTATCTTTCACTGCTACATCATCATCGATCAAAATATTTAGCACTCGAATGCCTTCACCACGGGCTAACTCCGTTGCGATCTCAAAGTTCATCACATCGCCACTGTAATTCTTGACGATATAAAGGATACCTGAACCTCCATTTACAAGCTTTGCTGCTTCTAGCATTTGGTCTGGAGTCGGTGAAGTGAAAACCTCACCAGGACAAGCTGCATCCAGCATTCCTTTGCCCACGAAGCCTGCGTGCATTGGTTCATGTCCACTGCCACCACCTGAAATAATTGCTACTTTACCCGGAATAGGTGCATTGGCTCGATAGACAAAAGCAGGATCGTAGTTCAGTTTAATTAAATCGGAATGAGCCGCCGCCATACCTTCTAGACTTTCCCGCACAAAGTCTTCCGGCTTGTTGATCAGCTTTTTCATAATCCGTGTTTGCTTAAAAGGGTGTTAAAACCCAGGTTATACCATTTTAGATTTTGGATTTTAGATTTTTGATTGGGAATTGCTTTGGTGCGTCTGGCTTGGTGTGAATCCATCTGTCGCAATCATTTTTCAAATTGGTATTATAGCGCTTCTGGTTTGTATGCAATAGAGTCTGACCTCTGTCTAAGCTCGACTTTATCCATTTTTGTCGTAACGTGAACGCTTATGCTGAAACCTTTGTGAGACAGTAGTTTTACTTTTTTCACTTTATCGATAATCTATGACGTGAAAAAAGTATTTGCCAAAAGACCAGGGTTTTTGCCGTATCAATAAAACCGAGTTATTAATTTTCGATAAAGTCGAGGTTAGGCTGAACTAACCTCCTACTCCAAAAGAACTGAGACTAATCATCCATAAAAAAGTATATAATTATACAAAAAAATAATCAAAAAAAATATCATTACAATAATATTTGTGATTTCCTAATAGAGTTTAAAATTGTATCAATGCAATCTTGATTTTTTGTGGTTTCAAGTATTTTTTCAGATGTATATTATTATTACTGGGCCAAAACAAAAATTATATAGCGTTTCCTAATCATATAAGGTACATCACCGTTACTTTCTTCTTTGCGGGAAGTTGCTTGAGGTGGGGTTCTTATACCTCACTCAACCAAGAACCGCTATAAGTAAACTGCCTAGCTGTTTAACAATTTATACACTGTGGATAAGCTTCTACAATCTGTAAAAAAAATTCTCCAAGACAAGCCTCTCGATTCAATTCAGTGGTTTGTGCTTTATCAATCGTGGTTGGGTAAAACTTATAGTGAAATGGCAGAGGTATCAGGCTACGGCAACAATTACATCAAGGAAGTTGGTTCTGAGTTGTGGCAAGACCTTTCTATAGCACTTGGAAAAAGAATAACGAAAAAAAATCTGCATTTAGCCTTGAATAAACACTTGCAAGACGAGATAGGTAATCAAGAAAATCAGATCCCAGAAAAGTTCGGTGAAGAATCTAGCTTAGAAATAGTTCCTTCAGACTTTTTTTCAGCAAGCAAGATAGAATTTCCTAGCGGCCCTGTAGCATTAGGTTCTCCTCTTTACATCAATCGCCCTTCTTTGGAAGAACTTGTTTGTAATGAGGTTTTACACCCTGGTTGTTTAATCAGGCTCAAAGCACCTAGAAAGATGGGAAAAAGTTCTCTGCTCAATCGGATGATTGCTTATGCTAGAGAGCAAGATTATCAAATTGTCTATTTGGACTTTCAAGAAGCTGACCAAGACGTTTTTGCTTCCCTGGATAAATTTTTGCGTTGGTTTTGTGTAAATGTCAGTAGACAGTTAAATCTCCTTCCTTCTATAGATGATTTTTGGGATATGGAAATGGGCAGCAAGGTCAGCTGCAAAATCTATTTTGAAGCTTATCTGTTGCAATACATTAATGATAATCCTTTAGTTTTGGCTTTGAATGAAGTCCATCGAATTTTTGAACATCCCAATATTGCCCAAGATTTTCTGCCAATGCTGCGATTTTGGCATGAACAAGCAAAGCAAGATCAGACTTGGCAAAAACTACGGATGGTAGTGGTTCACACCACAGAAATTTATATTCCGCTTAAGCTCAACCAATCGCCTTTCAATGTAGGGATAACAATTACACTGCCACCATTTACCCTCAAGCAAGTACAGAGTTTAGCATTACGTTACGGACTAGATTGGGCAGGAAACTCGGAAGGGGCAAAACGCCTTGCACCCCTACAAGCAATGGTAGGAGGACATCCCTATCTGGTGAATCTTGCATTTTATCATCTATGTCAGGGAGAAATGACGCTGGAGGTGTTATTAGAAACTACATCTATAGCAGTAGGAATTTACGGTCAGCATTTACGAGAACTGTTGACACTACTGCAAGAAGAACCAGAATTAATGTTAGCGATGGAACAGGTAATTGCAACAAATGAAAAAGTGGAGTTAAACGCGATCGCTGCTTATAAACTAGAAAGTATGGGTTTGGTTCAATTAAACGGCAATCAAGCTAGTGCCATGTGTGAGTTATATCGTCTTTATTTTAGTCAACAGTTTGGAAAGCAAAAGAGTGCTAATGCTTCTGTTAAATTTCCACGCTAGTTTTAAAAGTTAATAGTAAGTAATATAGTTTTTACTATGAACTTAATATCTCATTGAGATGATGAGAATTTTATCAAATTTACCTATACAAATTTTTGATAGAGATATAGAAGAAATTTAAAATTAAAATCAATTAAATGAAAAATTATCGATACCAAGTTGGTGGTACTCTTACAAATGATGCTCCTAGCTATGTTCAGCGAAGAGCGGATGTAGAACTTTACGAAGCTTTAAAACAGGGTGAATTTTGCCACATTTTAACCTGTAGACAAATGGGTAAATCCTCACTTATGGTCAAAACAAAGCACCGCTTGCAAAAAGAGGGCTTTAGATGTGCCACCGTTGATATGACTAATATTGGTTGTGAAAATATCACTCCAGAACAATGGTATAAAGGAGTTGTCGGCGATTTATGGTTGAGTTTTAAACTGTTAGGAAAAGTTAATTTAAAAACCTGGTGGCAAGAACAAAATGATCTTTCTTTAGTTCAGAAAACCAGTCGATTTATTTCGGAAATTTTGTTAACTCAGTTTCCTGACGAAAAACTATTTATTTTTATTGATGAAGTTGATAGTATACTCAGTCTCGATTTTTCCGTTGATGACTTTTTTAAATTGATTCGGTTTTGTTACAATCAACGAGCAATTAATCCAGAGTATTATCGGATTACATTTGCAATTTTTGGGGTTGCTACACCTTCCGATTTAATTATATATCAAAATAATACTACACCGTTTAATCTTGGTAAAACCATCCAAGTAAATGGTTTCACCTTTGAAGAAGCTCAACCACTTTCTTTAGGACTAGATATTAAAGACAATCATCCTCAGAAAGTTTTGAAAGAAGTATTAGCTTGGACAGATGGGCAACCATTTCTTACTCAAAAGCTGTGTCGGTTACTTGTGAGTTTATCTCAAGATGATATGGGTAGAAAGCTGAAAATTCCCCCTGGCACAGAAGAATTTTGGATAGAAAATGTGGTGCGATCGTACATCATCGAGAAATGGGAATCACAAGATGAACCGGAGCATTTACGAACTATTCGCGATCGCATCCTCAGAAACGAAAAATTTGCTGCGAGATTGTTAGGAATTTATCAACAAATCCTCCAAGGATTGAAAGTACCAGCCGATGATAGTCGAGAACAGGTAGAACTGTTGCTGTCTGGTTTGGTAATCAAAAAGCAAGGTTGTCTCCAAGTAAAAAACCGAATTTATCAAGAAGTTTTTAATTTAGAATGGGTTGGAAAAAAGTTAGCTTACTTGCGCCCTTACTACGAAAGCTTTAATGCATGGGTAGCCTCAGAAGAAAAAGATAAATCTCGCCTATTGCGTGGACAAGCCTTGATTGATGCTCAAATGTGGGCAAATGGTAAAAGCTTGAGCAACTTAGATTATCGATTTTTAGCTGCTAGTGAAGAATTAGATCGGCGAGAAGTACAACAGGCATTAGAAGCTGAACGTGCTCAAGAAGTTGAAGCACGACTTGCAGAACAACAAAAAAGGCTGGCTCAACAAAAGAGAAACGCCACAATAGTGACACTTTTGCTCGTGGGGATGACAATCAAGTTGGTGATTTCTATCCTGTGGGGCGTATCGCTTTTACGAAAAATTGATGCTTTAGAATCACAGCTAAAATGCACCGATATTACTACACCTCTTCAATTTTCTCACTGTCCAAAGTCAAGAACTGCTAGGGAAACCTCAAAATAACAATTGTTCATAACAATTGTTCAAAAAACTCTCAATAACTCAAGTGCAGCCAATGTATAGGTTAGTTATCACTAGCAAATTTAAAAGTAGCTCTCGGAAAATTTGTTCGTCGTAATGCTGACTTACTGATGACGATGTTTATTAGCTCAATACAAGTGCGATCGCTAATATTGTAGTGGCAGTCTTTAAGGGACTTCCAGAAAATAAATTATCACATTTTCATAGTGGCAGATTCTTTCTCCTCTGCTTCCTCTGCCTCCTCTGCATACACAACGATGGAATATTTTTTTAGTTGGAAATCCCTAAAGTCAAGCGTAGGCGTAGCCCGTCGTAGACATCGCTCATGTATGATGATTGATGAGCGTGCGATCGCCAACAGAAACCCAGGTCTGACCAACACTGCTGATGATGTAAGTTAAAATCCTGATATCTTCAATCACTACTCACGCAGACAGCCCCCGAAAAAGCGATCGCTATGCTTCAGTATCCCCATCTCGAACAAGCGCTAAAATATCACTTCGGTTATGACCAATTTCGCCCCGGACAACGGCAAATTATCGAAGATGCGCTGCAAAACCGAGATTTAATGGTTGTGATGCCGACTGGCGGGGGTAAGTCTCTATGTTTTCAGCTACCAGCATTGTTGAAAAATGGACTAACTGTGGTGGTGTCGCCGTTAATTGCTTTGATGCAAGACCAAGTAGAAGCACTGCGAAACAATAATATTAATGCGACATTTCTCAATAGTAGTTTGAACGCTTACAAAGTGCGATCGCGGGAAGAAGCCATCCTCACCGGTAAAGTAAAATTACTCTACGTCGCCCCAGAACGTCTCCTCAGTGAAAGGTTTCTCCCGTTTCTCGATTTAGTTAAAGAAAAAATTGGTATTTCTAGCTTTGCTATTGATGAAGCGCACTGCGTTTCGGAATGGGGACATGACTTTCGTCCAGAATATCGCCAGTTAAAATCTCTGCGGAAACGCTATCCTGATGTTCCTACTGTCGCCCTCACCGCCACAGCAACCGATCGTGTCCGTAGTGATATTATTCAACAATTAGGGCTGAAGCAACCAAGCATCCATCTTGCCAGTTTTAATCGTGAAAATCTTTATTACGAAGTCCGTCCTAAAACTAAATATGCTTACGCTGAATTGTTAGAACTAATTCGAGAAACTGAAGGTTCGACAATTATTTATTCTTTAACTCGCAAAAAAGTTGATGAACTAACTTTTAAACTACAAAATGATAAGATTGGTGTTCTGCCTTATCACGCCGGATTAACTGATGAGGAACGTAGTAGTAATCAAACACGATTTATTCGAGATGATGTCCGGGTGATGGTGGCAACAGTCGCCTTTGGCATGGGAATTAATAAACCCGATGTGCGGCTGGTAGTTCACTTTGATATGCCCAGAAATATAGAAAGTTATTATCAAGAATCGGGTAGAGCCGGTAGAGACGGAGAAGCATCTCGATGTACAATATTTTTCAGCTTTGGTGATGTTAAAACAATTGAATGGAGTATCGATCAAAAAACTGATCCTCAAGAACAGTTGATTGCTAAACAACAACTGCGTCAGATGATCGATTACGCGGAAGGCACTGATTGTCGGCGAACGATTCAACTGGGTTATTTTGGCGAAAGGTTTCCTGGGAATTGCGGTAATTGTGACAATTGTCGTCATCCCAAACCCATGCAAGATTGGACAATTGAAGCCATGAAATTTTTATCTTGTGTGGCGCGTTGTAAAGAAAGATTTGGGATGCTACACATAATTGATGTGTTGCGAGGAGCAAAAAAAGACAAAATTCTCCAGTACGAACACGATAAACTTTCTACTTATGGTATTGGCAAAGATAGAACTGTCGATGAATGGCGAATGTTAGGGCGATCGCTTTTACATCAGGGGTTAATAGAACAAACTAGCGATGGTTACTCCGTTTTAAAACTCAATGCCCACAGTTGGGAAGTAATGCGAAAACAACGCACAGTTTCCTTAGCTGTAACCACAGTTCAAAAGATTACCTGGGAACAGGGGAGTGAAAAAGCAGAAGTTGCAGAAATATTATTGCAGAAGTTGCGATCGCTACGTAAAGAATTGGCTGATGAGCAATCTGTACCACCTTACGTCATCTTCCACGATTCCACTTTAAAATTGATGGTACAGGTGCAACCCCAAAACTTAACTGAATTTGCCAAACTTTCTGGTGTAGGTAGTCATAAACTCGCTCAATATGGCGAAAAGTTCATTACAGAAATTCGCGCCTACCGTCAAGAAAAAGGTTTGCAAAATAAATCTGCTACTTCCGTATCTTCTGCCAAATCATCTTCTTCTTACACCGAATTACAAACATTACAATTGCATCAACAAGGTTTAAATATCGCTCAAATTGCCCAAAAACGCAACCTTAGTCCGGCAACAGTTAGCACTCATCTAGAAAAACTAATTGATAAAAATCAGCCAGTTGATTTAAATCAATTAGTACCTTTAGAACATCAACAAAAAATTTGGCAAGTTTTAGAAGTACTCGGTGACATTTCCCTCACTCCCATCAAAGAACAACTAGGCGAAAGCTACACTTTTGATGAAATTCGTTTAGTACGGAGTAAGTGGCGGCGCGAAAATCGTAAGTGATGATTTGCTAAGGATGAGTAATACAAACCAAAACAATCATTATTTCATCATGAATTACAATAAAAAAATGAACGAGGGAGAGAAATCAAAACTCTCAAATTTGCCAAAATCAATACGCTGCTTTAACTTTATATATTTGCTTTTTTGTATTTCGTTTATTGCATTTGGAGTCAAGTTAATATCTGCACCAAAGATGATTACAACTTTATCTTGTGAGCGAACATCAAAGCACATCAATTGTCAGTTGGCTAATCGAGATTGGTGGGAGTCCTCTGTAAAAATATATTCTGAATTAGATTTGTGGATGGGCGTAGAAGTTAAGGCAATTCATGATGGTGGATAGAACCGATATTATGTCAACCCTGTTATTAAACATGGGGAAGACTATCGCATTTCTCGACCCTCATACTGGCAACCAGAGCACAAAAACTTGCTGACAAAATTAATGCTTTTCTAAACAATTCTCAACAGAAATTTCTGACGCTCACTCAAGACAATTCTAACGCACTTATATTAGGTGGCTGGTTTTGCATTTTATTTGGTGCATTTTGTTTAAGTCTTACTATTTGCTCATATATTTGTTTTTTGAAAAACTAGATAAGGAAGCTAAACTTAAATCTTATGATTAAAATACAAGAGCAATATCAAAGGAGTTAGCCAATGAGTCAGATGCTTAATACAGGAGTCCGCTGGACAACTCACGATGTGGAACTGTTAGCAGAAAATGAAGGGACGCGCTACGAGATAGTTGATGGAGAATTATTTATGACCAGGGCACCTCACTTTAAACATCAGCAAACTTGTGGCAAGATTTTTCGACAACTTGATGTTTGGTCAGATTCTACTGGTTTAGGAGAAGCTGTAATCAACCCCGGCGTTTTGTTTTCAGAATCAGATAATGTGATTCCTGATGTAGTTTGGGCTACTAAAGAAACCTTGGCGCTAACATTGGATGAAGCGGGACATTTAACTGGCGCACCAGATTTAGTAGTCGAAGTTTTGTCTGCCAGCAACGAAGACCTAAGACGAGATAAGGAAGCTAAACTTAAACTTTATTCTTCCAGAGGAGTAAAAGAATATTGGATTGCTGATTGGCGATCGCGTAAACTAGAGGTCTATCGGCGCGAACAAAGTCAACTTAACTTGGTAGCAACTTTATTTAGTAGTGATAATCTCATTTCTCCGCTATTGCCTGGTTTTAGCTGTACTGTAGACCAGTTTTTTCCTGTATAAATTTTAGGTTGAATGGAAAAAAAAATTTCAAGTAGCGGATTAACTGTCATTCTTTTCCCAAAACAAAATGTGTATAATTTATTGTTCAGATATCGCCTTGCACCAATAACTAAGTTTTCTCCTCATCAAGGCGATATCTATAGATCATCAGTTTACATTAAGAAAAACTGGGAATTTCAGAGTTAGAATCTTGTGATGTCATAGCAGACTTTGAAGGCTCAGTGTTTTGGCTTTTTACAGGCATAATTACAGATAGCAGCTTAGGCAGTGCTAGACAGGCAACAGTATTTAATATCGTCAGAAATATACCATCTATCAAACTCATGTATTAATCTTCTCCGTTTGAAAATTGGTGGTGACTATATTTATTAGTTTGAAGCAAATTCAGTAGAATTGCGTAAAAACAGAATTTAGATTTCTTTTAGTGAATATAAGCTAAATAAATATATTTTTATCAAAACAGAATAAAGGCGTCAGTCGCCAGAATGGGCTAAACCTTAGCTATCCGCTAACAATTGGGTATTTTGAACGAAAGAGCGGATAGCATAGCGTTAGCGAGTCTTTTCGAGTATTTTCGAGTCACGTCTTGATTCTGAATCCTGAATCCTGACTTCTTCTTCAAGTCTTCTGACTTTCTGCCTTGAGAGGTACTAGGGGGTCAAACCCCCTATTCACCAGATATATCCTCGCAGAAGTCAGGGATCTGAGTCTCTAGGTAGAGAGGAAATTAAAATTGCCATATCTAGGAAATTAGAGCTAGAGATGAATGAAAAAATCTTATTTTTATCTATCAAAAGTATGAGATACGGATATAACAATTTCCTATATCTAAAGAAACTAAAAATATTTGTATTGAATCTAAAAGTATACTTCTGACAGAGGATGTAAAAAAAAATTAGGTATAGTAAATTAAAATCAATATTAATCAAAGTTCCTAAACAATTCAGGCAAGTGTGCTATACACGTGCTTGGAACAGACTAAAACTTTGTGAAAATCAGCAACACACAAACTATGAACTCTAACACCGAAAAACGTATCGCCTTGATTTCCGTCCACGGAGACCCAGCGATTGAAATAGGGAAAGAAGAAGCAGGGGGACAAAATGTTTATGTGCGCAATGTGGGTGAAGCACTAGCGCATCTGGGATGGCAAGTTGATATGTTTACCCGCAAAGTGAGTCTGGAGCAAGACTCGATAGTTGAACATAGCAACAATTGTCGAACTATTCGTTTAAAAGCTGGCCCCCTTGAGTTTGTGCCGCGAGATGAAATTTTTGAATATCTGCCAGAATTTGTGGATAATTTCCTCAAATTTCAAGTAAAAAATGATTTTACATACGAGTTAGTTCACACTAACTATTGGCTCTCTAGTTGGGTGGGGATGGAGTTAAATAAAATCCAAAAGAGTAAACAGGTTCACACCTACCACTCATTAGGAGCGGTGAAGTATAACACTATAGAAGATATTCCTCTGATTGCTAGTCAGCGATTAGCAGTGGAAAAACAGGTGTTGGAAAAAGCAGAGCGAATTGTAGCGACCAGTCCGCAAGAACAGGAACACATGCGATCGCTAGTTTCCACAAAAGGCAATATCGACATCATTCCCTGCGGTACAGATATTCAGCGCTTTGGTTCGATTGCACGAGAAGCAGCCAGGGCGGAATTGGGAATTGACAAAGAAGCCAAAGTCGTATTGTATGTAGGGCGTTTTGACCAACGCAAAGGTATAGAAACCTTGGTGCGGGCAGTAAACCAGTCTGGGTTACGCGATTCCAACAATCTCCAGCTAATTATTGGTGGTGGTAGTACCCCAGGTAACAGTGACGGCATTGAGCGCGATCGCATTGGGCAAATCGTCAACGAATTGGGGATGAGTGACTTTACCATCTTTGCTGGTCGTCTAAGTCAATATATTTTACCGACCTATTACGCAGCCGCCGATGTTTGCGTTGTTCCCAGTCACTACGAACCCTTTGGACTAGTGGCGATCGAAGCGATGGCAAGTAGCACACCAGTGGTAGCTAGTGATGTCGGCGGACTTCAGTTTACTGTAGTTAATGAAAAAACTGGTTTATTGGCTCCACCACAAGATGTAGATGCTTTTGCATCTGCTATTGACCGAATTCTCTTAAATCCCGAATGGCGAGATGAATTGGGTAAAGCCGGTAGAAAGCGCGTCGAAACTAAGTTTAGCTGGGATGGTGTAGCACATCAACTGAGTGAACTTTACACCCAACTGTCGCAGCCACAACCAGTAGCGTCAACAGCAAAAGAACTAGTGCAGTCAACAGCCGAACTAGTGCAGTCAACAGCAAAAGAACTAGTGGAGTCAACAGTCGAATTAGTGCAATCAACAGCAAAACGGCCAGTTTTGGTTGCTAAATAATTCTTTTGCGTAACAGATAATGGTGAATGGGTAACTCGGAAGTAAGCAATAATTTTATTTTCCTAGTCGTCACTCACCATTACTCAATCATTTATTCTAAATATTTCTCTAGGCTGAGTGATTTCCGTTATTAGTTTAATTAGCGGAAATTATTTAGCCTATTTATATTGCTTTAACTTACAAAACTGTGCTGAGAGTCTATCTGAATAATAGATTTTTGCGTTAGCTATCACTAAACCAAGTAACCGCTATGATAGTTGAGGTCTGCTATGCTTTGACTAAATGAAGATCAAATCATAGCGATCGCTACCATTTGAATGTTAACAACTAATCGCTTTGCAACCAGTTGACTTTACCACTCTCACAGCTGCTTGTAGCGAAATCCGCGCTAACTGGCTACCATCACGCTTAGAACAGGTTTACCAGCGCGATCGCTACACGATTGCGATGGCATTACGCACCCTAGAACAGCGAGATTGGCTACAGATATCTTGGCATCCCCAAGCTGCACATATTTGTATTGGCGATCCGCCACCGCGATCGCCAGATACCTTTACCTTTAGCCAACAATTAATACACCAATTGGGTGGTTTAGCACTGGTGGCGATTGAAGCGATCGCTCCTTGGGAGCGTGTGATTGATTTGCAATTTGCCCGTCGTCCTGGAGAAAGCGCCCTGTATCATGTCTATGCAGAAATCATGGGCAAGTATAGCAACGTCATTCTCACCGATGCTAACAATATAATTATCACCGCCGCCCATCAAGTCAGTCAGCAACAATCGAGTGTCCGCCCCATCCAAACCGGACAGCCTTATGAAACACCACCGAAACTGACTGGAACTGTCCCCAGTTTGAGCGAATCTCAAGAACGTTGGCAAGAACGGGTAAGTTTAGTACCAGGATCAATCAAGCGGCAATTGCTCAAGAGTTATAGTGGCTTGAGTGCTGCATTACTGGAGTTAATGCTGCTAGAAGCAAATATCGCACCAGAAACATCCACCGATACTCTCAACCTCGACGACTGGCGACGGCTGTTTGAGCGTTGGCAACAATGGCTGCAAGCCCTAGATTCCAAAGAATTTCAACCCGCTTGGACAAAAGATGGTTACACCGTAATGGGTTGGGGTGTAGTTGAAAAGGTCAAAAATATCCAGGAGTTGCTCAACCGCTACTACAGTAACCAAATTGACCAACAGTTATTTTCCCAATTGCGCCATCAGTTGAGTCAGAAATTAAATAATATTCTGACGAAATTACGCAATAAAGCTCAAACCTTTCAGACGCGCTTGCAGCAATCAGATCAAGCCGATGAGTATCGACAAAAAGCTGATTTATTGATGGCTCATTTGCAAAACTGGGAACCGGGGATGAAAGAAATTATCCTTGCTGATTTTGATACAAATTTGCCAGTTGCGATCGCTCTCCAGCCAGATAAAAATGCCGTCCAAAATGCCCAAAGTCTTTACAAACAGCACCAAAAGCTGAAACGCGCTCGTGCTGCCGTGGAACCGTTACTATTGGAAGTGCAGACAGAAATTGAGTATTTAGAACAAGTAGAAGCTGCGATCGCTCAGATAGACAGCTACCAAACAGCAGAAGATTTGCGAGCTTTAGAAGAAATACGCGAAGAGTTGATTGGACAAAAGTATCTAGAAGACCCAGAATACCGCAGCCGCAGTGCCAATGAACCCCCCAGCACCAACTTTCATCGTTACCTTACGCCTAATGGCTTTGAAGTATTAATCGGTCGTAACAATCGCCAAAATGACCAATTGACCTTTCGTGTAGCTGGGGATTATGACTTATGGTTCCACGCTCAAGAAATTCCAGGGAGTCATCTGCTACTACGTCTAGAACCGGGTGCTGTTGCAGAAGAAGCTGATTTGCAATTTGTAGCTAATCTTGCGGCATACTACAGTCGCGCTCGTCAAAGCGATCAAGTGCCAGTAGTTTACACTCAGCCAAAACATGTCTACAAACCCAAAGGCGCAAAACCAGGAATTGCAATTTACAAGCAGGAAACCATACTTTGGGGAAAACCGCAATTAAGGCAAGAGACGCGATGAATCGCCGTCTCTACAATAATCAATCTTTTGTAGAGACGGCGATTTATCGCGTCTTTATGATGATTTATCGCATCTTTAGCGATCTAGAATTGTCACCAACCGAACCGTATTGCCCTCATTCCGGCAAACCCTCAACCCGCATCAAATCCAATTCGCGTTCAAATATTTCATCAATTGGCAACATTTGACCATCAGTAGTCATAAATTTATGGTCTTTTGTTGCCCGAATCAATGAACCATCTTCCAAGCAATACTCAAACACCTCTTGTTGTCCGCGATCATGCCACTGTGCTACAGGTTGCGTGTAAATATTTCCATTATTATCAACACTGTACACACTGCATTCAATGCCTTTTTCGACAATTTCTCCAATCGGCATTAATCCATATTCTACCGTCAATATTTCTGTGTCATAGCTTAAACAATATTCAGCAAACTTCAACATTTGCTCAAATAATTCATCCGCAACTTTTTTCTGAACGCCATTTTTAGCTGCGCCATCCACGAATTTCTCTCGCTGCTTTTGCATCTCAGAAACTTTCTTTTTACCCATCGCCCGACGCAGCAAGTCAGCTTGTCCTAAAGAATATCCTGCCATATCTTGAGCAATTTTCATGATTTGCTCTTGATAGACCATAATTCCATAAGTCTCGTCTAATATTGGTTCCAGAATTTGGTGCTGATAATCAATCTTTTCTCGACCATGTTTGCGGTTAATAAATTTAGGAATTAGCCCCGCATCTAATGGCCCCGGTCGATAAAGTGCCAAAATTGAAGAAATATCTTCTATATTAGAAGGTTTCAAATCTCGCACGATTTGACGCATCCCAGAAGATTCTAGTTGAAATATTCCTTCTAACTCACCTGCTTCTAATAACTCATAAGTTTTCTGTACATCTTTAGGTAAACTGCTATGTTCACCTTTAGCTAATATCCTCTGGGCTTTTCTTTCCTGGCGGGGAATTTCATCGGGATCAACCCGATATCCTCTCGTTTCTTGAATCAAATCTACAGTTTTTTGAATTAGCGTTAGGTTCCGCAAACCCAGAAAATCCATTTTCAACAAACCCATTGATTCCAGGTCTTCCATGAAATATTGGGTAATCACGGAACCGTCATTATTTTTTTGCAGAGGCACAATTTCATCAAGTGGATCGGCAGAAATTACCACACCTGCGGCATGAACACCAAAAGTTTTATTAGTTCCTTCAATTCGCATCGCCATATCAAGCCAATGGCGAACATGGGGTTCTTTATCATATTTCTCTTTAAATTCTGGTTCTGGAGTTTTATCAGAAACCATCACCTTGAGTTTCGTTGGTTTCCCCCGCACCACAGGAATCATTTTCGCCATTTTGTCAGCTTCCCCATAGGGAATATTTAATACTCTGGCGACATCTTTCAAAACTGCTTTAGAAGTTAGACGGTTAAAAGTAATAATTTGGGCAACTCTATCTGCACCATATTTCTCAGTGACATATTCAATAACTTTATCCCGTTGTTCAATACAGAAATCCGTATCAATATCAGGCATTGATTTACGTTCTGGGTTCAAGAAACGCTCGAATAGTAACCCATGATGTACGGGGTCAATATTAGTAATTCGCATTGCATAAGCAACTAATGAACCAGCCGCCGAACCCCGACCTGGCCCCACAGGAATATTGTTATCTCTAGCAAATTTAATGTAGTCCCAGACAACTAAAAAGTATTTGGAAAAACCCATCTGCTGAATCATTTTTAGTTCGTATTCCAATCTTTCTTTATAGACGGAATCAACTTCTTGGCGAGATTTGCGATTTAACCGTTCTAAAAGTCCACTCCATGCAACATCTTCGGCGTAAGTGTCAGCAGTATGACCTGAAGGAATAGGAGGTGTAGGAATCTGAGGCTCACCCATAATATGGTAAGGCTCAACTTTATCAGCGACTTCTTCAGTAGTAGCGATCGCTTCTACAATCACATCATCCGGCAAATGATCACGAAATAGCTGCTGCATCTCCTCACCAGATTTGAGATACTCTGTGCCGCTATAACGCATCCGCTTATCTTCAATAATTARCTTGCCAGTTTGAATACATAGCAAAGCATCATGGGCTTCAACGTCAAAACAAGAAATAAAATGTGAATCATTAGTTGCAATAATTTTAATGCCTAGCTCCCTAGCAATTTTGACTATTTCAACATTCACAATCCGGTCTTCTTGGGAGCCGTGGTCTTGAATTTCTAGATAATAATCATCACCAAATACATCTTTATACCACTGAGCAACTTTTCGGGCTGCATCTGGTCTATTACTAAGAATCGCTTGGGGAACTTCTCCACCCAAACAAGCGCTGGTGACAATCAAGCCTTCATGATATTGTTTTAATAAATCTTTATTAATACAAGGACGAGAAAAAATTCCTTTCCCTTGAACACCTTTGAGGTGAGAAATTGTGGTTAATTTGACTAAATTTTTGTAACCTTTGGTATTTTTAGCTAAAACTACTTGATGATATTTGGGGCGGCGTTCTTGTTTCTCAATATCGCCGTTAATAATATACATTTCATTGCCGATAATCGGCTTAATATTTTGACTACGGCAGATTTTGATCAGTTCAACAGCTCCATACATGACACCGTGATCGGTAAGGGCGATCGCTTTCATTCCCAGTGCGATCGCTCGATCCACCAACTCTGGAAGCTGACTTGCCCCATCAAGTAGACTGTAGTCACTGTGAATATGTAAAGGAACAAAGGACATAAGCATCTCCAACCACAAGCCAAGGTATCTCTAGGGGTCTACCTTGTGGTATACCCTGTCGAGCCAGATTTTGCAAAGCAACGGAATCTTAGATTAACAGTTTTTAACCAAAATTAAAGCTGTTCTTTTTCGGGAATTATCAATATCATTAGTGTTGTTTTAATAGTTACAGCAGTTAACCAGTACCTAGCCAATGAGTCAAACAGAGAGAACTACTTCGCCTGAAACCAAAGCTAGCCCTTGGTGGCAGCGTATCCCTCTCACGTTGCAAATCCTCATCGCCTTAGTAGCGGCAGTCAGTGTCGGAATTGCCCTTGGTGCAGGGAATCCCAATCCCAGCAACGCCGCTTTAATCAACAATTTAGCAATTCCGGCTGAATTGGTACTAAAGGCTCTCCGCGCCTTGGCTACACCCCTGATTCTAGCAGCGGTGCTGCATACTTTGATGACTACCAATATCCCTGGTACAGCCGGACGGCGGTTGGCAGTATTACTTTTAACTAACACTACCGTAGCTATTTTGGTGGGACTGTTCGTAGCCAATGTACTGCGTCCAGGGACTTGGGGCAATGTAAACACCTCAATAAGTACGGCAATAACTCCTCAGAGTCTCGATCCTTGGGGAATACTCAAAGATGCTGTACCAGAAGCCGTCCTCAAGCCATTGGTTGATAATAATGTCATCCAGCTGATTGTGATTGCTCTGAGTTTTGGCATCGTCCTGCGGGGATTAAAATCTGAACAAATCGCCCAAGGGAAGAATGGATTCCAGCCGATAGAGGATGTCATCGGAATTTTATTTGAAGCGGTAGTCCGCATCCTCAACTGGGTAATTGCTTTAGTGCCGTTCGCAGTATTTGGGATTGTGGCTAAAACTATTGCGATGCAGGGCTTTGCCCCATTTAAATCTTTGGGTGCATTCATCGTCGCCGTATTGTTAGCACTGGTATTACAGGCGTGCTACTACCTCATCAGAGTAAAATTTGGTTCTTGGGTACACCCACTAAAATTCCTCGCTGGTGGTTCTGATGCGTTTTTGACAGCTTTCTCAACTTCTTCCTCTGCGGCAGCAATGCCCATAACCTTTGAGGTTTTGCAAACAAAAGTCGGTTTAAGGGAATCCTCTGCTGCCTTGGGGGCATTAGTCGGGGCAAATTTTAATAATGATGGTACTGCCCTCTATGAAGCAATGTCTGCGTTGTATATTTCCCAACTAATTGGGCAACATCTAAGTCTGACACAGCAGTTAGTTGTCATCCTTACCTCAATTTTTGCATCGGTGGGTGCGGCAAATATTCCCAATGCGGGACTGGTAACAATGACACTGGTGTTCACTTCTGTCGGCTTACCTACACAGTACATTGCTTTGCTAGTTACTGTAGACTGGTTTTTGGATCGCTGCCGCACCGCGATTAATGTTATGGGAGATATGACTGTTAGCGCTCTACTTGACGGCAAAAAGCCTCGTTCTTTAGACGAGGCTTAGTTTGCCAGCTTTTAGCTGAGTTCAACAGCTTTTCAAATATCTAATGCTGTTGAGGCCCTTTGGCGTCACATGCTTTAGTCCAGCAACGTTCTAAAAGTTGCAGACGCCAGATCAATATAAAACGTTGGGGATTCAATACTAATTTAGTATCCCGACTAAATAAGGGCTGGTTCAGATACTGCCAAAGAGGAAATTTAATTTTGGTGTGTTTTGGAGTCATAAGAACAAGAAAAATAATATAAAAGTTGGTCTAGGAATTACCTAATACTGTTTTTCTAGTTAAAGGCTACCCTGCGTTTTTGCTATTGTCTTTGTGGCAATTGCGGAATTCCAGCAAGTGAATTTATGTTGTTTACGCTTTAATACGGAGAATTGCACGCACCATTTTTCTGATTCCATATCCAGTGAAATGTTATGACTTTTCAGGAAATTCTTGCTTCAAAGACATTGCTAGGGGCATACATAATAAGGTTCGCTTGAGGCAAATTGTTATAAAGCCGTTGCTGCCGTTGAGATTAGATAGGTGAAATTAACACTGGTAGTGGCAACGACACGATCAATGGTGGAAATGGCGACGATATTCTTATCGGTGGAGCAGGTACTGATAAAATAACTAACGGCGGTGGTGATGACATCTACAAGTACTTCAGTACTTCTGAAAGTCAGGTAGGTATGGCACGGGATATCCTCACAGATTTCACATCAGGGTTTGACAAGATCGACTTGTCGGCAATAGATTCTGAACTATCAATTTTGGGCAATCAAGCCTTTAAATTTATCAGTACTGCTGGCGAAGTACGCTACTTTACAAGTGGTAGCAACCTATTCGTTTAGGCAGAGATCAATGGTGACGTTAACATACTCGCAGATTTAGAAATTCAACTGAATGGATTGTCAACGATCGCCGCGACTAATTTCATCCTTTAAGTTTGGGACATAGAGGATCAGATTGTTAGTAAAACTTATATGACACGAGTAGAAGGTGAAAATAGTCGTTTTAGGCATTATTTGGCTAGGCTACAGACGCTCCTAACGTCGCTACCGCTTCGCTATCGCAAAACCTTTTGTTACTCTAAGTCAGAGGAAATGCTGAAACTCTCTATTCGATTAGTCATACATTATCTCAAGTACGGTTCCGTGGCGCTGCGGGCGCGTAGCACTCGCAAGCTTGAGGCGATCGCATGATTCATACTTAGATTCAGCAACGCCAGAAAAGTCGTTAAAATAATTTGTAATTCATAATTTGTCAAATTAGAGAAGCATACGGCGATGCCTTCACAGTAGGCATCGCGGATTTTAGATTTAATCTAATCTAAAATCCCAAATCGAGTTACCGATTCACCGCCGCAGCTTCTCTTGCTGCTGCTGCTTGATCTGGGTGGATACCCAAGCGGGTGAGATTAATGCGACCTTTGTTATCAATTTCGCGCACTTTGATAATCACTTCATCGCCCACCGCTACTTCATCCTCAACTTTGCCAACGCGGTAGTCAGCTAGTTGAGAAATGTGAATCATGCCTTCTTTTCCTGGCAAGAATTCCACAAATGCACCTATCGGTATAATCCGAGTAATGCGTCCTGCATAGACATCCCCTTCGTGCAACTTGCGGGTCATGCCTTGGATGATATTTCTAGCTCTCTTGGCCTTGTTCTCATCCACAGCGGAAATTGTCACGGTGCCATCATCTTCGATGTCAATTTTTGCACCAGTTTCCTCCGTGATGCCCTTAATAGTCTTGCCTCCAGGCCCGATGACCAAACCAATCATGTCTGAATCAATCTTGATTGTTAACAGACGTGGGGCATAAGGTGAGGTTTCAGTCCGTGGTGTGTCAATGCAAGCGAGCATTTTCTCCAGAATGTGCAACCGGGCTGCTTTCGCTTGGTGGACAGCTTGGGCTATAATCTCCAACGACAAACCGGAGATTTTCATATCCATCTGCAAGGCGGTAATCCCGGTATCCGTCCCGGCAACTTTGAAGTCCATGTCGCCCAAAAAGTCTTCAATGCCTTGGATGTCAGTCAGAACTCGTACTTCGTCCCCTTCCTTAATCAGACCCATTGCCGCGCCACTGACGGGTTTGAGAATTGGTACACCAGCATCCATCAGGGCGAGGGTGGAACCGCAGACTGAACCCATTGAGGTGGAACCATTGGAAGACAGTACTTCCGATACGATGCGAATCACGTAGGGAAATTGTTCTTTGGACGGTAGCACAGGTATTAACGCTCGTTCTGCTAATGCCCCGTGACCAATTTCACGCCTTCCTGGGGCCCGCATTGGCTTGGTTTCTCCGACTGAGAACGGCGGGAAGTTGTAATGATGCAGATAACGCTTGTGCTGATCTAGCTGCATGTCATCGTTGAGGTTTTGAGCATCCCCAGGTGTACCCAGAGTACAAGTGGATAATACCTGAGTTAGTTCCCGGTTAAATAAACCACTGCCGTGGACTCGCTTTGGTAAGACATCAACTAAACAAGAAACCGGACGCACTTGATCGAGTTTACGACCATCAACGCGGACGTTATCTTCGATAATTTGTCGCCGCATGAAGTGTTTGGTAATATCTTTAAAAGTGTTACCAAGTGCCTTCTTATTTGCAGTTGCGGCAACTCGAATGGGGTCTTCTTCTGACAGTTCAGTAATCGTCGCGGCAATTTCATCCTTGACGACATCTAAAGCGGCATCACGTTCGGGTTTGGTCAAACTAAATTGAGACAGGATTTTTTTTATCTGACCGTTAGCGCGATCGCGGATATAATTTTCTAACGTTTGGTCTACTTCTGGTGGTGCTTCTTGCACTATTACTAGACCCAGTTCTGCAATTAAATCTTGCTGCGCTTTGATTAAGTCCCGCACTGCTTCATAACCAAAGTCAATCGCTTCGAGAATATCTCGCTCTGGCAACTGATTGGCTCCCGCTTCCACCATGATTACGCCATGTGGTGAACCTGCTACTATCAGATCCAAATCTCCCGCTTCGGTTTCTGCGTATGTGGGGTTAATAATGAAATCATCTCCCACTAAACCAACCCGCACTGCTGCCATTGGCCCATTAAAAGGAATCTGAGCAATCAGGGTAGCAATGGAAGCGCCTGTAACTGCTAACACATCGGGTGGAACTAACTCGTCCATCGACAGCGTTAAGGCAATAATTTGCAAGTCATCCCGCAACCATGAGGGGAACAAAGGACGCATGGGACGGTCTATAAGACGGCTGGTGAGAATTGTTTTTTCTGGTGGACGACCTTCACGCCGCATGATCCCGCCGGGAATCCTACCAGCGGCATATAGCCTTTCTTCATAATCTACAGTAAGGGGAAGAAAATCAATGCCTTCTCTAGCTTGCGATCGCGTAGCCGTCACTAAAACGGATGTGTCCCCTGATTCTATCAAAACCGACCCACCTGCCTGGGGAGCTAGTAGGCCTACTTTCAGTCGAATATCCCTTCCATCGAAGGATATTGACTTATCAACTTCTGCCATTCAGTTTTTTTTCCTTCTCTTTCGCTATTCTCTTTCTGTGGCAATCCTAACATTTATGCCCTATGGCTGACTTCTAGTACATACAAAGATAGACAAGTCGTTTAACGCAAAGTGTGATACAAGATTAGCGCGTCCACTACCTGCCCATTCTCTAGCTTCGCCGCACCCGGAATTCGCCCAATAATCTCAAATCCTAACGACTGCCAAAGTGTAATTGAAGGTATATTAGTCTCAAAGACCAAATTAAACATCACTGCTTCGTAGCCCAGGTTTGCTGCGATCGAAAGCATAGCCTCTCCCATGAACCGTCCTAAACCCTGACCGCGTAACTCAGGTTGTACAATAAAACCAGCGTTGCAAATATGGCTACACCGACCGGGAAAGTTTGGCTTTAAATAAAACGCCCCTAATATTTCTTTTGGCTTGTGTGTAGGATCTACAACAGATGTCCTGACAACAAAGGCATCCTTGCTTAACCAGTAAGCTAAAAATTCTGTCGGAGAGAGAGGTTGCTTTTGGGGATAGGTTTTACCTTCAACAATTACAAGATTGAGTAATGCTCTAACAGCCTCCTCCTCTTGAAGATGCATATAATCTAGTTCC
Organism: Nostoc punctiforme NIES-2108; assembly: GCA_003326195.1. Classification (GTDB taxonomy): domain Bacteria; phylum Cyanobacteriota; class Cyanobacteriia; order Cyanobacteriales; family Nostocaceae; genus Nostoc; species Nostoc punctiforme_A. The sequence goes on along the minus strand of LXQE01000153.1, from coordinate 47,439 downwards.
ACTAATATCCCATTTTTTAAAACTTTAATTAGAGGTAAATTCATTATTAATAATCTTTGTATTAACTAATTTCTGAAATAATTATTATATGCAAATTTTGGTCAATAAGTCTTCTTGAGAAGATACAAAAAATAGAAAAATAGCGATTTTTAGTTCTTAAATTTTGGGAAATCTAAGTAGTTAGCAAATGGCGATTTTACACTGTAATTGGTTACTAAAAAATCAAAATGGTTGTTTATTTATTTGGGGGGAAACGTGGCGATCGCCACGAGTGAATTTCGAGTCGAATGGATCTGGAGATATAGCACTACATCCATTGGCAATGACATCGGTTGAGTTGAGTGAGTGGTTGCATTCTCAGAACATGGCAATTACCAACTTCATCCAAAAACCCCAAGTTGCGATGCCTGCGGCGGGCAAAGCGATCGCAACTACTGGGCGAACGCGCAAAGCCGCCAGTGCCACTGAGATCAGTTTACCAACGCACTCTCAAATCATTACCCTACCAACTTATATCCCAGAAGGTAGTGATAAAGGAACAACAGCGATTTTCCCTGTACATTCTGCCAGCTTGGGGGAAAATACAGACTCCCCGCAATATTTGCAACCGTGGCGAGTTGAAGGTTTTTGTCTCAACGCTAGCGAAGCCGTAAAATTTCTCGCCGCTATTCCCCTAAATGCTGCTAAAGGGGAAGATGCTTTTTTGGGTGGAGATTTACGCTTTTGGTCGCAGGTGGCCCGATGGAGTTTAGATTTAATCTCACGTTGTAAGTTTTTACCAACAATTGATCGAGAATCAGATGGTGCATTTGCTGCCAAATGGCGAGTACTTCTAGACAGTGCAGTAGATGGAACCCGCCTAGAAAGATTTTCTGCGAATATACCGTTGGTTTGTCGCACTTATCAAGAAGAAGTGGGGACTGGGGAGGAGTTTTCCCAATCCCTACTTTATGTAGACTTTCCCACAGAACCTCAAGAATTACTTTTGGGATTTCTCAACAGTACGATAGATGCCCAAGTGCGAGAAATGATGGGTTCTCAACCTCCAATGGAAGCTAAGGTGATTGCATCTTTACCGTCTGGGGTGCGACAGTGGTTGCAAGCCTTAACTAGTGCATCTCATATAGTCAATGCAGATGCAATTGAAGTGGAAAGACTGGAAGCGGCATTGAAGGCTTGGACTATGCCGCTACAATACCAATTAACTCTTAAAAGTCTATTTCGTACCTGTTTTCAACTGCGTTCTCCAGAGTCTGGCGAAACAGATTGGACATTGGCGTATTTTTTGCAAGCGGCTGACAATCCAGAGTTTTTAGTGGATGCAGCAACTATTTGGAACAATCCAGTTGAAAGATTGGTTTATGAAAATCGGACAATTGAGCAACCACAGGAAACATTTTTACGAGGTTTGGGGGTAGCTTCGCGATTATATCCAGCGATCGCACCCAGCTTTGAAACCGAATATCCCCAATCTTCTCACCTCACCCCCATCCAAGCTTATGAGTTTATCAAAGCTGTAGCTTGGAGGTTGGAAGACAGTGGTTTAGGGGTAATTTTGCCTCCCAGTTTAGCGAACCGCGAAGGATGGGCGAACCGTTTGGGTTTGAAAATTACTGCCGAAACCCCAAAAGGAAAGCAGGGACGTTTAGGGTTGCAGAGTTTACTAAATTTCCAATGGCAATTGGCAATTGGCGGACAAACTATTTCTAAAGCTGAGTTTGATAAACTGGTGGCTTTAAATAGTCCGCTAGTGGAAATTAACGGCGAGTGGGTGGAATTGCGGCCTCAAGACATTAAAACAGCCCAAACATTTTTTACCACTCGCAAAGACCAAATGGCGCTTTCCTTGGAAGATGCTTTGCGTTTTAGTACAGGGGATACCCAAGTAATTGAAAAATTACCAGTGGTTAGCTTTGAGGCATCTGGGGCATTGCAAGAGTTGATTGGGGCGTTAAGCAATAATCAAGCGATCGCACCTTTACCCACACCAACAGGCTTTAAAGGACAGTTGCGACCTTATCAGGAACGTGGTGCTGCTTGGCTGTCATTCTTGGAACGTTGGGGTTTGGGTGCATGTCTCGCCGACGATATGGGACTCGGTAAAACCGTGCAGTTCATTGCTTTCTTGCTACATCTTAAAGAACAGGATGCACTAGAAAATCCAACACTGCTAGTTTGTCCAACTTCTGTTTTAGGCAACTGGGAAAGGGAAGTCAATAAATTTGCACCAAGTCTGAAAATTTTGCAATATCACGGTGACAAACGCCCAAAAGGAAAAGCATTTTTAGAAGCAGTGAAAAAGCACGATTTAATCGTTACTAGCTACTCACTACTTCACAGAGATATCAAGTCATTGCAAAGTGTCTCTTGGCAGATAATTGTTTTAGACGAAGCCCAGAATGTGAAAAATCCAGAGGCTAAGCAGTCAAAAGCAGTGCGCCAATTAGAAGCGACATTTCGTATTGCGTTGACGGGGACACCAGTAGAAAATAGACTGCAAGAACTCTGGTCTATTTTAGATTTTCTCAATCCAGGATATTTAGGCAATAAGCAATTTTTTCAGCGGCGGTTTGCCATGCCAATTGAAAAGTATGGTGATACGGCTTCTTTGACTCAATTACGTTCATTAGTGCAACCATTTATACTGCGGCGATTGAAAAGCGATCGCGACATCATTCAAGATTTACCAGATAAGCAAGAAATGACCGTATTTTGCGGTTTAACTGGTGAACAAGCTGCACTTTATCAACAAGTTGTAGAACAATCTTTAGTAGAAATAGAATCTGCTGAAGGATTGCAACGTCGGGGTATGATTTTGGCTTTGTTAATCAAACTCAAACAAATCTGCAATCATCCAGCCCAATATTTGAAACAGGCGACATTAGAGCAACATAATTCAGCCAAACTTCTGCGGCTAGAAGAAATGTTAGAAGAAGTTTTAGCAGAAAGCGATCACGCTCTAATTTTCACACAATTTGCTGAGTGGGGTAAATTACTTAAACCCTATTTAGAAAAACAGTTAGGGCGAGAAATATTCTTTTTATATGGCAGCACCAGTAAAAAACAACGTGAGGAAATGATCGACCGTTTCCAACACGATCCTCAAGGGCCACCGATTATGATTCTTTCTCTGAAAGCCGGTGGAGTAGGACTAAATTTAACACGAGCAAATCATGTATTCCACTTTGATAGATGGTGGAATCCAGCCGTGGAAAATCAAGCCACAGATAGAGTATTTCGGATTGGTCAAACCCGGAATGTACAAGTACATAAATTTGTTTGCACTGGGACTTTAGAAGAAAAAATTCATGACATGATTGAAAGTAAGAAACAATTAGCTGAACAAGTTGTAGGTGCTGGTGAAGAGTGGTTAACCGAAATGGATACAGACCAACTTCGCAACTTATTACTGCTCGATCGCAGTGCAGTAATTGATGATGATGCAGAGTAAATTCGTAGTAAGTAAGAACTTTAGTGCTTGAATTGAGTGCTAAAGCGATCGCGTAACAGAAACACTGGCTATTTATAATATATAAGGGCACAATATTATTGTTGTGCCCCTATATGTTGTCTATTCAATTGAAAACTGCTGTCTATGCCCAAATATTAAGGGTAAAGGCCTCTGTCAGTCAGCGCCTGAGCCACTCTACCTACCCCTAACGTGTAAGCTGCTAACCTTAAAGAAATTTGCCGTACCTCCGACTGATGAATTACCTTGCGGTACGCTTGCACCATCAAATGCTCCATTTCGCGGTTGACGCGCTCCTCATCCCAAAATACGTAAGAAAGACCCTGCACCCACTCTAAATAACTGACTACTACACCGCCAGCATTCGCCAAAATATCGGGTAGCACTGTCACACCCCGCGCCTCTAAGGCCAAGTTAGCCTCAAGAGTAACCGGGCCGTTAGCTGCTTCTGCCACAATTTGCGCCTGCACTTGATTCACATTTTCTTCAGTGATTTGGTTCTCCAAAGCCGCTGGTATTAAGACATCGCAAGATAAAGTTAATAAATCTGCATTGCTAATTGGTACAGATTGCGGGAAACCCACAATACTCTTGCGATTTTCAGCAGCGTAGACTTTCAACTTGGGAATATCAAGACCAACCTCGGAGAATATTCCGCCAGCACCAGTTGAAACAGCGATAATTTTCGCGCCTGCTTCATATAGTAATTCTGCTGCGGCACAGCCGACGTTACCGAAACCTTGAATAGCTACTCGCACTCCTACCAAAGATTTACCTCGATCTGCTAGCGCCTCACGGACAATAATCATCGTCCCACGTCCGGTTGCCATTTCTCGCCCCAGAGAACCACCAATAGAAAGAGGCTTTCCAGTTACAACTCCTGGTACAGCATGACCAACATTTACAGAGTAGGTGTCCATCATCCAAGCCATTTCACGGGCAGAAGTACCCATGTCTGGCGCAGGAATATCTACGGAAGGCCCAATATCTTTAATCAACTCGCTGATATAACGGCGGCTGATTCGCTCTAATTCACCAACACTGTAGCGTTTGGGATCTATAGCAATGCCACCCTTCCCACCACCGTAAGGAATACCTAACAAGGCACATTTCCAGGTCATCAGCATTGCTAGAGCAGATACTTCGCGCAATGTCACAGCCGGATGGTAACGAATTCCACCCTTGTATGGGCCTAAGACATCAGAGTGCTGTACCCGGTGTCCAGCGAGAACTTGTATTTCCCCATTATCTAGTTTCACAGGAATGGAAACCGTGACAACCTTACGCGGGTGGCTGAGAATTTCCAGCAAACCCTGATTTAAATTTAATTCTTTAGCTGCCGCCTCTAAGTAGCTACAGGCTTGATCAAATGGGCATATATGCGCTGGAGAAGCAGGTTCTGACAGCAACAGGGATTTTGAAATCATAAAATTTTCTCCTAATCACGGTATCTTTACGAACCGGATATCATCTGTATTTAGCTTATCCTTTTTTTTGATAAAATAGGATTTTTGTAGTTTTTGTTACAGTTTTATATTTTATATTCTGATATGTGAGAATTATTTAAAAATTATCATTTGTAGGGATGCACAACTGTGCATTGGTGTCAACTTAAGCAAAAAGGAACCATAAGATGTAATCTAAGGACATCAATTTAGATGTCCTTAGTGATACATCATGAGTAGAAAACGCCCAGCGCGAATAGGAAACCCAGACCTGCGGCAACAAAAACAAGTACCGATGCCGCTAATAGAGGAAATTGAGCAAAAAATCTACTCCTTCTTACTATCTCCGCTCAACTTTAAACCCTTGAAATTGTACGAAAAGGAAGAAAAGAAAGCATTCCACGACAGAATACTGACCTTATCGGTTTGGATTAGTCAAAACTAGGCGTAAGCGTCACCCTTGAGATTGACGCTTACACCCAACAAATTTGGGCTTTATCTTCTTAAGTTGACACCAATGATAGATGTGCGCCCCTACCCATGAATATGTAGCAAGTATTTTGTGAAATAGTTTAAGCCAAAGAAAACAGATTACATATACAAAGGATAGAGCTAGAAAATGAAAATTACAAAAAACAATAATTTTCACTTAACTTATTGCAGTAATATTCATCCTGGTGAAAGTTGGCTAGAGGTTTTCGCCAATTTAGAGAAATATATTCCCGAACTCAAATCACGTTTATCGCCGACAGAAGCTTTTGGTATCGGCTTGAGGTTAGCTGATGTTGCTGCAAAAGAACTTTTAGAAAGTAATAACTTGGCTCAATTCCAAACTTGGCTAACTCAACAAGATTTATATGTTTTCACCTTAAACGGATTCCCTTATGGCGGATTTCATCGACAGGTGGTAAAAGACCAAGTTTATGCACCAGATTGGTCTACACAAGAACGGGCTAATTATACATTAAACTTGGCACACATTTTAGCTAGTCTATTACCCCAAGGGCTTGATGGCGGAATTTCTACACTACCATTATCCTATAAACCTTGGTGGGTAAAAGACCAAACAACTTTTGATGCTGTTCTGAAAAAGAGTTGTTTGAACATCGCATCTGTTGTTGTAGAAATGATTCGCATCGGTGAAGAAACAGGCAAGATTCTTCATATTGATTTAGAACCTGAGCCTGACGGTTTAATTGAAAATACTTCAGAAATAATTGATTTTTATGAAAATTGGTTGTTGCCAATTGGCGGTAATTATTTATCAGAAAAGCTAAATATTGAACAGAATTTAGCAGAAATTAAATTGCTAGAACACGTTCGAGTTTGCTATGACACCTGCCATTTTTCAGTTGAATATGAGGAACCGCAATCTGTATTTACGCGTTTGCAATCGGCAGGAATTAAAATTGGCAAAATTCAAATCAGTGCAGCAATTAAAGTAAAAATACCTGCTGAGGTTCAAAAGCGTCGTTTGATAGTTGAACGCTTACGTCCTTTTGCTGAATCTACCTATCTACACCAGGTAATAGAACGTCGCAGCGATGGTACACTCCATCACTATCCTGACTTAATAACTGCATTACCACATTTAGAGCAATCTCTAGCTGAAGAATGGCGTACTCACTTCCATGTGCCAATTTTTATTCATGATTATCAAATTTTGCAATCTACCCAAGATGACATTGCTACTGTTTTGCATCTACTTCAGACAAACAATGCTTGCTCACATTTAGAAATTGAGACTTACACATGGGATGTATTGCCATCAGAAATGAAGATAGATTTAGCGACTTCTATTCAGCGTGAGTATGAGTGGGTATTAAAAGAATTTGCCGCCAATTAAGAGGAAATTAATTTTATGCAGAAAACAGTTGTTCTAAATGTCGTGGGATTAACGCCCAGTTTACTAGGAGAAAGCACGCCGTTTTTATCTTCTTGGGCGGCTATTGGACAGGTAGCTTCCATCAAAAAAGTGTTACCTGCTGTAACTTGTTCGGTTCAAGCTACTTATTTAACAGGAAAGTTGCCTGATGAGCATGGAATTGTCGCTAATGGTTGGTACTTCCGCGATGAATGTGAAGTTAAATTTTGGCGACAATCTAATAAATTAGTCCAGTCTCCCAAAGTTTGGGAAATAGCTAAATCAATCGATCCAAACTTCACTTGTGCCAACCTTTTTTGGTGGTACAACATGTACTCTACAGCAGATTATGCGATTACGCCGCGCCCGATGTATCCCGCAGATGGGAGAAAATTACCTGATATTTATACACATCCTAGTGATGTGCGATCGCAAATTCAATCTGATTTAGGAAACTTCCCTCTGTTCGATTTCTGGGGGCCAAAAACTACCATTAGTTCTAGCCAATGGATTGCCAATTCAGCAAAATGGATTGAGGAACGCTACAGCCCGACATTATCACTGGTTTATTTACCACATTTAGATTACTGTCTGCAAAAATTTGGTCATGATAAAAAACACATCCAAGCTGATTTGCAAGAAATTGATGCTGTTTGTGGCGATTTAATTGAATATTATCAAGCACGTAATACTCAGGTAATTATTCTTTCTGAGTATGGCATTACCTCAGTTTCTAAAGCCGTGGATTTAAACCGCGTATTACGGGAAAATGGTTTAATTGTTGTGCGAGAAGAATTAGGGCGAGAACTGCTCGATTTTGGTGCTAGCATTGCCTTTGCCGTTGCCGATCACCAAATTGCTCATGTATATGTGAACGATCCGGCATATATCCCGAAAGTGCGATCGCTTTTAGAAGCGACTGAAGGTGTAGCGCAGGTATTGGATGAAGAGGGTAAACAAGCCTACCATCTCAATCATCCTAGATCGGGTGAGTTGGTGGCGATCGCTCAATCTGACGCTTGGTTTACCTATTATTATTGGCTCGATGATGCGAAAGCGCCTGATTTTGCTAGAACTGTAGATATCCACCGCAAACCTGGTTACGATCCTGTAGAACTTTTCCTCGATCCGCAAATAAAATTTCCTCAAGGAAAAATTGCTCTCAAGTTACTTAAGAAACAACTAGGTTTTCGCTACTTAATGGATGTGATCCCTCTGGATGCTTCCCTGGTGCGTGGCTCTCACGGTAATATCACCACTTCTCCAAATGAAGGGCCTCTATTTATCACCCATCAAACTCACCTAGTTAATGAACATCAAATTGAGGCAACAGATGTTTGCTCGTTGATTCTCAAACATTTAAATACCTGAAAGGCAGTATAGAGGCGATATATCGTCTCTACATCTTACGTAAAATACAAAAAAATTCCTTGTAATTCATAATCATATCGAGTATGCTTTATATATAAACTCGTTATGACTATGAATTAATGTGAGTTCGACAAGTCTTATTTGACCTCTCCCCCAACCCCTCTCCGTGTCGGAGAGGGAGCAAAAAGCTGAATTTTTCGTTGCTCCTCCCTTTCCGTTTCGGAGAGGGAGGCTGGGAGGGAGAGGTTCATCGAACTCACGTTGAATTAGTTTGTTCTATCAGTAGGTATCCACCTACTGACTAAAATGTACTGTGGGCAATCTGAGTAACTTACATGGAGAGCTTCTTTACCGATGACTGAACCCCAAAACTTGACAACTGCTGACGGTATTCCAGTTAGCGATAATCAGAACTCACTCACGGCTGGATCGCGTGGGCCTGTATTAATACAGGATTTCCATCTTTTAGAAAAGCTGGCTCATTTCAACAGAGAACGTATTCCTGAAAGAGTTGTCCACGCTAAAGGTGCTGCTGCTCACGGCACTTTGACTATTACCAATGATATTACCCGCTACAGTAAAGCCAAACTTTTTTCTGAAATTGGCAAGAAAACGGAACTTCTCTTACGTTTTTCTACAGTCGGAGGAGAAAAAGGTTCAGCAGATGCCGAGCGCGACCCTAGAGGTTTTTCCCTCAAGTTTTATACTGAGGAGGGTAACTGGGATCTTGTAGGTAACAATACCCCTATTTTCTTCATTCGCGACCCCCTCAAGTTTCCTGATTTTATCCATACCCAAAAGCGCAATCCCCAAACCAATTGCAAAGACCAGAATGCAAAGTGGGATTTTTGGTCACTCAGTCCAGAATCGCTTCACCAGGTGACAATCCTGTTTTCAGATCGGGGAATTCCCAAAACCCATCGACACATGGATGGCTTTGGTAGCCACACCTTCAGTTTGATTAATGCTGAAGGCGATCGCGTTTGGTGTAAATTTCACTTTAAGACTCTCCAAGGGCATCAAACTTTGACAGAGGAAGAATCCGCTAAGATTAAGGGTGAAGATCCCGATCATGCGACTCACGATTTGTTTGAAGCGATCGCTAAAAAAGACTATCCTAAGTGGCGGATGTGTATTCAGGTGATGACCGATGAGCAAGCGGAAAAACATCCTGACAATCCTTTTGACTTAACTAAAGTTTGGAAACAAGGAGAATATCCTTTAATTGAAGTCGGGATATTAGAGCTAAATCGGAACCCAGAGAATTATTTCGCCGAAGTAGAGCAAGCCGCTTTTAGCCCTAGTGCAGTGGTTCCTGGCGTTAGTTTCTCTCCAGACAAAATGCTTCAAGCTCGAATTTTTTCTTACCCAGATGCTCAACGGTATCGCTTGGGTGGTAACTATCAGCAACTACCCGTCAACCAGCCCAAATGTCCAGTGATGCATTATCAGCGAGATGGCTTTATGGCACCGGGGAACAACGGCGGTAGCGTTCCTAACTATGAACCGAATAGTGCTGAGGGTACGCCCAAAGAAAATCCAGCTTATGCAGAACCACCTAGTCATTTGGGCGATGTCACAGTCGATCGTTACAGTCATCGTGAAGGAAACGACGATTACACCCAAGCGGGTAATCTGTATCGGTTACTAACTCCTGAACAACAAGAGCGTCTTGCTAAAAATATTGTCGGTAGTCTCTCTCAAGCAAGGGAGGACATCCAAATGCGCCAACTTTGCCACTTCTTCCGGGCAGATATTTCTTATGGTCGTCGTGTAGCTGAAGGATTGGGCATTTCAATCGATCCCTCAATGTTTTCTCATGATGCTCAACCTGTAGGTAACTGGTAGCCTTATCCAATTTTGTGAGGTGGGCATCTTGCCCGCCTTAGAGGATGTTTGAAAAGTTCTTTTCTTGGTAGCAAAACGTTTTAGATCCCCCTAAATCCCCCTTAAAAAGGGGGACTTTGATTCCGGTTCCCGCCTTTTTAAGGGGGGTTAGGGGGGATCAATAAGTGTCTATAATCACAGCCAACCACTTTTCAAACAACATATTAAAGCAAATTTATTTGATTAACTTACAAAATAAATCGAGGTAATTAAACATGAAATTAACAGCTACAGAAAAAGGCTTATTAATCCCTAAATAACTATTAGGAGAAAACCAAGAGTTTGAGATTATTCAAGAAAATAGAAAAATTATTATTACTAGCATTAAACAAACATCTTCTATTTGGGATTTAGGTTCAAATCCTGTGGAATGTGATGTAAAAGATGGTGCAATTAACCACGATCGCTATCTTTATAACCCGTTAACGGAGATAAAAGCTTCGTGAACGGAGCTAAAATACTCGTTAACGAAGATAAAAGACTCGTGAACGGAGCTAAAATACTCGTTAACGGAGATAAAATACTCGTTGACGGAGATAAAAGCCTCGTTAACGGAGCTAAAATACTCGTTGACGGAGATAAAATACTCGTTAACGGAGCTAAAATACTCGTTGACGGAGATAAAAGCCTCGTTGACGGAGATAAAATACTCGTTGACGGAGTTCAGAGGCTCATTAAGTAGAGAAATAAAAATATTTACAGTAATTGCGATCGCACCCTTCGCAGAGCATATCGTAGAGAAGTAGTTTTAGGCGTTGCGATCGCATTATTTTACTTCACTGCATTTGCAATAACATTGTGTAATTAATTATGTTGCCTACTTATTAGACTAGAATTTGAATCCCAGGCAGGTAATACAGCCGGTGCAGATTACCGAAATTACTGAAACCAACGGGAGATAAAAGCAACCATTCTCCTGAATCAAGGCTGACGATTCCGCCGCAAGTCTTCCAGATTTTTACGAAAGGTTATTGTATTGGGATGATTTGCCCCTAAGCGTTTTTCAGCGATCGCCAAAGCTTGAATGTACAAAGGTTCGGCATCGCTGTACCTTCCCTGGGAATCGTAGAGTGCTGCCAAATTGTTCAGGCTACTTGCCACATCAGGATGTTCATCCCCCAGCAGGCGTTTTCTCATCACCAAAGCTTCGATGTACAAAGGTTCTGCATCGCTGTATCTTCCTTGTGATTTGTAGAGTGTTGCCAAATTGTTCAGGCTAGTTGCCACATCGGGGTGTTCATCCCCCAGCAGGCGTTTTTTCATGGACAAAGCTTCGATGTACAAAGGTTCGGCATCGCTGTACCTTCCCTGTGAATCGTAGAGTAATGCCAAATTGTTCAGGCTAGTTGCCACATCGGAGTGTTCATCCCCCAGCAGGCGTTTTCTCATGGACAAAGCTTCGATGTACAAAGGTTCGGCATCGCTGTACCTTCCCTGTGAATCGTAGAGTGCTGCCAAATTGTTCAGGCTAGTTGCCACAGAAGGGTGTTCATCTCCCAGCAGGCGTTTTTTCATGGACAAAGCTTCGATGTACAAAGGTTCGGCATCGCTGTACCTTCCCTGTGAATAGTAGAGTAATGCCAAATTGTTCAGGCTAGTTGCCACATCGAGGTGTTCATCCCCCAGCAGGCGTTTTGTCATCGTCAAAKCTTGGATGTACAAAGGTTCGGCATCGCTATACCTTCCCTGTGAATGATAGAGTCCTGCCAAATTGTTCAGGCTAGTTGCCACATGGAGGTGTTCATTCCCAAAACGTTTTCTAACAACTGATAAACTTTGTTCACGCCAAGGTAAAGCTTGCTCGTAGGCTCCTTGACCTTGGTAAAATCTAGCCAAGCCTACAAAAGGCCAGATTAAATCATCATCACTTAACCAAGCTTGGTAAACTGTAGCAGTTCCGGCAAGGTGAGGGATGGCAAGAGTTGCTTGAGCAATTTCTATCAATGTGGGTGTCTGAGGAATATTTTTTGCTACGGCTACCATTGCTTGACAATAGCCACGCTTGAGTTCATCTGCTTCAGCCAAATCTTCTAACTTCTGCTGCAATAATTCCCGAATGCGTTCGTGAACTTGGTAGGTGTCCTCTGCCAATTCTTGCAGCAAATAACGCTCAACTAAAATAGTGCAGTTAGCTTTAAAGTCAAATTCCAAATCGCTATAACTTGCTGCTGATTCTACCAAAGACCAAGGAATAGGAGCCAAAGCAAACAAACTCAACAGACAAGCCAATTTTTGCGCCTCTGGTTCCAACCTTTGCCAATTCAACTCAAAAGCTGCTGCTACACCAGACTCATCTGCTGATGCTTGCTTTTGTAGCCGTGCGAGGATGTCTGCTAGCATAATACTTTCCCTGGCTCTCGGCACTGTGCTGCTATTTGGTAAAGTCCAATTGGTACATAATCCACAAATCAGCAAAGTCCCTTAGCAAATTCTAATTCCTTCTCAACCCTATCTTTTCCCAGTAGAGTTATTAATAATTCTAAGGCTCCATCTGCTGACAATTTACCTAACGGCAGTGATGGATATGTTAACCCTGTATTTAGACGAGTGGTAATTAACACCTTAAACCGAGAACCTTTAGGTGGTAGATAGGATTGAATTTGCTTCCAGTCTTTAACATCATCAAATATTAATAAAACTTTGCCAGCTTGCCACTTCTTCCAGCAATAAGCAACTTGACCTGCTAGGCTTAAACCATCCGGCGGGTTAAAGTTAGGTAAATTCACAACTCCAAACTCTACTAACTGGGTTCCCAAATCAATACCTTGAGGATTTAACCAACAACACCCGCCAGAATAATCTTCCAAATATTGCCATGAATATTGAATAGCTAACTCTGTTTTACCTACCCCACCTTGTCCAGTCACATCAGTAATCGCCACAACATCATTTGCTTGCAATAACTGACGCAATTGTTCTATTTGCTCATCCCTGCCAACAAATTTACGAGCTTGACTCTGTTGGATATTATGTGGGATATCAAACGGGTTGAAATGAGATTTTTCAATATCTCCATCCCAACTGCGGGAATAAAAATAAGTCGGCAGTTGTTTTTTATCTAAACCGTTAAATCGCTGCTTAACTGCCTCAGTGACTTCCCTCATATTTGGGGGAAAAGTCCCATTAGCTGCTGCAAAAGCCTCCCGCACCGCTTGAGAAAAGTATCCTGTTTTTTCTGTAGAATTTACATTTGCTTTTTCTCCTTCTCGCGTAGCCAGTAATACAAATTGTTGACTAGCTGGGTTTGCCTGACCACTCAAAAAAGCTTTGCCACCTAAGTTAGTTGGTCTTCCCTTCGACTCTAAAACATAATTGGCACAGGCATCAATAATACAAATATGATTACGAATCTGAAATCTATCTGAAGCCAAAAAATCTAATAAAGACTTTAAATGTAAATTCTGCCAATTCTGTTTATTAGCATCAGCACAAAGCAACCGACGCTCTCGTTCTGAGGTAATCAAACCATGTCCCGCCCAAAAAATGTAGAGTAAATCCCCCGACTTTGGGGATAAAAAGTTAGTCACAATGTCGGAGATATTTTGCTCTGTTGCTAACTCTACAGTTAACCCACATTCCCCAATTAACTGATGATTTTCTTGCAGTGCTGATAAACATAACCGGATATTCTCTTTCGGTACACCGTGCCGATGCAGCCAATGAGCAAATTTCAGCGCGTCATCGGCTGGCCCTCCACCTGGCACATTCCAAGCAGTTTCGTGGTACTTTTCAATACCCACAATTAAGCCAAATGTCCGCTCAGGTTTAGCCATCAACTGCATGATGACCTCGCCTCTCACGTTATGAGGAATTACACATAAGAGATCGTCCAACCCCATTAAAAAGGGGGCTTTTAGCGTTTCTCCTACGGTGTACACACAAATCTGAAGTAGTTTAAGAAGCTGGTTTTTACCCCGCCCTAACCCTCCCCTTGTAAAGGGGAGGAAACTAGATTTCCGGCTTCCCCCCTTTCCAAGGGGGGATTGAGGGGGGTAATTTGACTGGGCTTTTAGCGTTCCTCCTACGGTGTACACACAAGTCTGAAATAGTTTAAGAAGCTGGTTTTTACCCCACCCTAACCCTCCCCTTGTAAAGGGGAGGGAACTGGATTTCCGGCTTCCCCCCTTTCCAAGGGGGGATTGAGGGGGGTAATTTGACTTGTCTGTACACCATAGCCTTGTATGGAAGAGGTTTGGAGTGGGTTTTTCTAGATACCGTAAAAAGTAAACCATTATGGCAACCTCGAAATAATCGCCTCCCAGGTTTTAGCATTTGTCCAATAAGCACCGTGGGAACGGGGAAATGGTTGTCTACTATCCACTGGTACATCCTGCACGCGATCGCGGAAAATTCTATTACCCACGTAACTGAGAAAATCCCGTAAATCGTAGATATTCAACCATTCTGGGAAATGCTCTGGCAATAACTGCCCATATTCTAAGCTGTAGAGGGCGTTAATCTCATATAAAAATGGTGCTTGGGAACCAACTGTTACCAATAATTCCACCTGAGACAATTGCTGCTGCACTAGCAAATCTACACAAGCGATGCCTCCCAAGCTATGGGCGATTAAAACCACCGGCGGTTCTGCTTGGGCAATTTGTTCCTGGATAAACGCCCTAATTTTTTCACCCCGCGTCTGATACAACAAAATATCACCAGGCATAGGCGAAATTTTATCAGTTAACTCAAGGCGGTTTCCTCTGACATAATTTGTTCCGCCGTGCTGTGCTAGTGCAACAAATGGCTTTAATAACCAGCCACCCAATCCTAACTCCGCCTCTCCCAAAGCCAGAGTCAGCAATTCCACAACTTTATCTCGCAATTGGGCATCGGTGAGTATGGGGGGAAATTTTTCTTGCAGTTCGCTAATAAACATTGCTTGAGCTACAACTGCTCTAGCTATTGGTGCATAATATTCACTCAAATCAGATTCGGAAACTGTGAGCAATGCCCGTTCATACGGTTCACTGTGGATAACCGCCTCTCGTGCTGGCTCAAATACCTCTGCAATTCCTGCCTCTTGCAACGTAGCTTGCAGTTCCAATGCCGGAGTGAAACTCGCTACACGAGATTGTAAAATATCCCCTGGTTCTTCCCCAAAGGGATTTCCTGACTGAATCGGTTGCAAAGACAACAGCCGTAATTCATACAGAGGATCGCGGTATAATTGCCCCCACAGTACAATCTCTGCGTCTTCTTCTCCTTGAGATAAAGCCAGTGTCGCATTCTCCAAGGGTACTGATGCCCGATTATCATTGAACTTTGCACCTAATACACCCCAAAGGCAGGGAGAAACTTTGATATCAGGACGTTGGGCGTGAATCTTTTGCTCAATTATCTGAAAGGTTTCGTTATATTCTCGTTCTCTAATGCCTGTGCCATGTACAAATATTACAGTAGTCATTGTGATAAGGCTGGCTACGCCTACGCAAAGCTTTCCTCTGTATTATTCCTTACTACTTTACGCGGTATGCAACTTTCTCTCAAACCTAATCCCCAACCCCTTCCCTACAAGGGAAGGGGAGCAAGACTTAAAGCCTCTCTCCGCTTCGGGGAGAGGTTTGGAGAGGGGTTTGAAGAATAAGTCGCACATCGCGTTACTTTCTCTGACACAAGTTGATTTCATTCACTTGCTTTATTAAAAACTTCTAAAATCTGTCGGCAAATCTGTTTGAGCTTATCCTCGATTTCACCAGAAGGCGAAGATGCGCCGACAACATTCCAGTTTTCTACCGTAGAAAGTCGCCACGCTTCACCGCGATGATCGAATCCAGCTACCTCGACACCGATCGCACGCCGGGAATTATTGATGGGATCTTGATAAAATCGGATTTGAATTAAAATACTACGACTTCGCCAAGATTTGCTAATACCAGGAAAGTGAAAGCCAATATCTATAGAATCTGGATCGACTAACTCCCTAGTTTCCGGGTCATTTTTCCAGGGTTTGAGATCGGATTTGGCATCAGGAAACTCGAATTTGAACAAATTAACTACCGTAGCTATGTTGCTGGCGAGTTCAAGGTTCGTTGCCTGTTCAGCTGCGTTCACTAAAAAACACTCCTATATCGCGTCGGCATCTTCAAGGATGTGAAGACAGAAAAACCGCCAGAAGGCTTATGCTATTGGTGTTTCAGCTTATCAATAGCTTTGATATTTAGCAACTCTAAATCATATTTCCCTAACAATATCAGTTAACGTGAGTTCGACAAGTTTTATTTGACCTCTCAAGAGCAGCCCCTCTCCGACACGGAGAGGGGAGCAAAAAGCTGAATTTTTCCTTGCTCCTCCCTTTCAGTTTCGGAGAGGGAGGCTGGGAGGGAGAGGTTCATCTAACTCACGTTCAGTTACTAACAGAAACCAAAAATCGCTTCTTGTTGGGACTGCCTAACACCTATTAAGTAATTGTACTTAAAAATTACTCAAAAGCAGATGGAACTCTGCTCTTTGGAGAAAATATCAAGATTTTCTGCAAAATCCTTGGCTGACAAGAACGATTGACTGCGCTAGCGATCTAAAATGACACTGTGAATCGGTAAACCAAAAGCAATTAAGTTGAATATATGGTGCGTCAACGCTCGATTTTTTCATTTTTCCTAGTACTATTGGCCACATTCCTGATTAGTTGTGGTGGCCCTGGTGTTGCGGTGGCACCTCCGACTTACACAGCAGTACAACTTGAAAAAATTCAGGCTTATGTTCCTGAAATTCAGGCTGTGCGCGATCGTTCAGAAGAGTTGACAACCCTGATTAAAAAAGGTGATTGGATCAATGTGCGTAACTTTATACATGGACCCATAACAGAAGCAAAGCTGAATCTGACTTATGTCACTCCTAACCTTCTACCCAAAGACCAACCCACAGCACGTCAAATAACGCGAGATTTTTTTAAAGACCTGGTTAAACTCGATAAAGCTACTAGTGCTGGCAATCCTCTAGTTGCCTTGAACCAATCCCAAGCTGCTTTCGCAGAGATTGACAAATTTCTCCAACTGCTTCCGAAAACAGAAGAGAGTTAGGAGTTAAGAGTTAGGAGTTAAGAGTTAGGAGTTAAGAGTTAGGAGTTAGGAGTTAAGAATTAAGAATTTTTAACTTCTCACTTCTAACTCCTCACTTTAAGCAGAAATCATGAATGTAGTTATTATCGGTTGTGGTGTGATTGGGGCTGCGATCGCTTACGAACTGAGTCTAGTAAAAGGGCTGAAAATTACAGTTTGCGATCGCCAACCACCAGCCCAAGCTTCCACGGGCGCTGCACTTGGTGTTTTGATGGGCGTAATCAGCCAAAAAATCAAGGGCAAAGCTTGGCAGATGCGACAAACCAGCATCCAACGCTATGAAACCTTGATTCCTGAACTAGAAGCTTTAACAGGTCGCAAAATCCCTTTTAATCGTCAGGGAATTCTCATGCTTTTGTCTGATTCCTCTCTAGAGGGGATGTCAGTATGGGAAAAACTAGTAGAAGTTCGCCACTCTCAAGGCTGGAATTTAGAAATTTGGGACATGGCTAAACTCCAGAATATTTGTCCTCAAGTCGATGTCTACGACGGGCTGCACCTACGCGAAAAAGTTACTGGCGCTGTCTATTCTCCGCAAGATCGCCAGATCGATCCAACTGCCCTGACGTTAGCTTTAGTTAAGGCTGCCCAGCAAAATGGTGTAACTTTCAAATTTGGCGTGACTGTTTTGGATGCCCCAACCTCAACACCTGAATCTTCCCCCCAATTTTGCAATCAACTTGAGACTACAGAAGGAAAAATAGCCGCTGATTGGTTTGTAGTCGCAGCAGGGTTAGGTTCTACACCACTGACGGCAAAATTAAATCAGATAATTGATATCCGCCCTGTACTTGGGCAAGCGTTGCACATGCGTGTGGGGCATCCATTAGGCAATCCCGACTTCCAGCCCGCGATAACGGGTAATGATGTTCATATTGTTCCTGTGGGCGGTGGAGATTATTGGGTAGGCGCAACAGTGGAATTTCCCAGCAATGGCGATGAGATACCGCCAAATCAAGAACTTCTGGAATCTGTTAGAGAACAAGCGATCGCATTTTGCCCAGAATTAGCCACAGCAAAAATTATCCGCACTTGGTCAGGGTTACGTCCCCGCCCTGAAGGACGACCAGCCCCAGTTATTGGTAAGTTGCCAGGATTTAGTAACGTCCTCCTAGCTACCGGACACTATCGCAACGGCGTTTTACTAGCACCCGCTACAGCTTATGCGATTCGTGAGATGATTATTTCTCAGGGAATGGGGGGATGAGGGAGCAGGGGGAGCAGGGGAAGCAGGGGGAGCGCGGGAAGAAAGAATAACTAATGCCCAATGCCCCATGCCCAATGCCCAATGCCCCATGCCCAATTCCCAATGCCCAATATAGGAAAATAACGTGTCAATAACAGAACATAAAATCAATGTAGATTCACTGGAATGGTTTTATCGGGAATCTTTACCAATCGGCAGAAGTGACTTAGCGCCTGTGTTGTTGCTACACGGCTTAGTTTCACAAAGTTATAGTTGGCGTCATATTATACCTGCGTTGGCGAATCAGGGGACAAGAGCGATCGCTCCAGATTGGATTGGTTACGGCTTTTCTGCTAAACCAGAAAAACGAGATTTTGCTTACACTCCCGATGCTTTTATCACAGCTTTAGAAGGATTTGTTAAAGCCCTAGAACTTGAACATTTTTCTTTAGTTGTCCAAGGTTTTTTAGGTTCTGTAGGACTACAATATGCTTTGCGTCATCCAGAACAAATTGCTAATTTAGCTATTTTAAATACACCAATTTCAACATCTGCTAAATTACCCTGGAAAATTAAACAAATGGGTTTACCTTTAGCAGGTGAAGTTATGACCCAAGACCCCTTATTAGTTGATCGGACGCTAGAAGGCGGAAGCCGTTATCGCATCGGAGATAAGGATTTAGATATTTATCGAAAACCATTTTTAAAAAGTTCTTCATCTGGTCGAAGTCTCTTAGCAAGTATTCGCAATTTACAGCTTGATTCAGCCATGACAGAAATACAAACTGGCTTTAAAGAATGGCAACAACCAATTCTGATTCAATGGGGTATGATTGACCCTTGGCTACCTGTAGATATTGCCGAAAACTTTGCCAATTCCGTACCAAATACTGAATTAATAAAACTTAATAACGTCGGACATTATCCTCAAGAACATTACCACGAGGCGATTTTGGAAGACCTTTTACCCTTTGTACGTCGTAAAGATGTTCATTGACAATATAGCTTTGGCAAAAATCGATATTATAAAAATGGATGTCAGGATTCAGGAGTCAGAATTCAGAATGGGCTAAACGCTTCGCTACCGCTAACAGGAGTCAGAATCAATTAGTAGAGGATGCAAAATCATCACTGTAGTTCATTAAATGGAAGATTGAGTGGCAGAATTCAAATGTTATTTATTCTTAAAACTCCATCCTTTAATAGGTGGAATATTCTGAATTCTGAATTCTGGCTACTGACTACTTTTTATTACCATTAAAAATGGATCGCAACCACAAGTAAAGGAGATTATGATTCGTGGCTTATTCATGGTTTAAAGCCTTTCATATTGTCGGATTTGTAGTTTGGTTCGCTGGTTTATTTTACTTAGTACGTCTTTTTATCTATCACGTTGAAGCGAACGTTGAACCTGAACCAGCACGAACGATACTGAAAAATCAGTATCAAATTATGGAAAAGCGCCTTTACTCTATCATCACTAACCCAGGAATGTTTGTGACGATCGCAATGGCCATTGGTTTAGTAAGCACTGAACCGGATATTTTAAAAGAGGGTTGGTTGCATATCAAACTGCTGTTTGTGGCTATTTTAATTGGCTATCATCATTACTGCGCTCGGCTGATGAAGAAATTAGCAGTAGATGAATGTCGCTGGAGTGGTCAGCAATTACGTGCTTTAAATGAAGCGCCTACAGTTATGTTAGTAGCGATCGTGTTGCTGGCTGTGTTTAAGAATAATCTCCCTACAGATATCGCTGCTTGGGCTATTTTCGCTATGATTATTTTGATGGCAGTCACTATTCAACTTTACGCCAAAAAACGCAGGCTGGATAAAGAGAAATTGACGGCACAAATAGGGCAACCACAAGAGCAAAGTTAGACATTGAGTTCATTCACTTACGGTTACTCACCGCATCACCCCACCCCGTTTTGTCTAAAGCCAAAACTGGGGTGGGGTAAAGCGTATGTGGTACATGTGTTTGAGCTTAAGTTTACACCAATGAACTATGCGCCTCTACTACACGTTGCATCACAACAACAAGTACTACCAATTAACTATTACTTCATCCTGGAAACTTTACAGTAAATCATCTCCAGGAATCACAGTAGTGTAAAAAGTATATTTGCGATTAGCCACATAACGGCGGTCTTGTTTAATAATTGCCATAAACTCTCTATGTCCCTCACGGGTACGTCCCACTAAACAACCCGCGCTAGCAAGGCGAATATCATTCCGGGGGAAATCAAAGCCGTAATGTTGATTAACGTAAAAATTATCACCTGTATCAAGTTTGTCGCCAGTTCGTGTAAAATCTTTATTGAAATCTCTACAAACAGTTATATCTCCAACTTGCACTAACGCTTCATGAGGTTCGGCTGTGCCGTGAGTACCAACAGCCCAAGCTTTGTATTGTCCAAACTGAATCCTAGCTGCTCCTTTGGGATTCATCGGATTGTAAGTGTAGTACCTCCCTGGTTCTGTAGTAGCTTCCCAGTGATCTACGATTTTGGGAATACTATTTACTACTTCAATCACAATCCGGCGATCGTTAAATTGATTGGGTGTATCACTGTTGAGAGTCCAGTCTGCATCTATGCCCTCTACATAAACAATGTTGTATTCTTTGGGATTGGTAAATACCTGATAACCTTTGGATAGCATGTATTTCACAATCTTACTAGCGATGTCATTGCCTAGTTTTAAGGGGGGTTTAGGAAGATCGTCTATTTTGGTTTCAATTAGTTTTTTGGCTGTGACTGCTCCTAAAAAGCCACTCTCTTCAGTCTTTATTAATTCTTGAAATTTTTTGAGAGCTATCACAGAAACAGGACCAAATTTACCATCGGCTGGAGGTTCCAGCAAACCTAAGCCGTTTAACAATATCTGAATCTGACGAGCTAAGTCTGCATCTTCTGCGATCGCATCAAATGACCATTTCTCATCTTTTCCCAAGAAATCTTGTAGTTTCATTATGCACCTGCTTTCATTTATTGAGTTCTAAGTATAAACATCATTTTAAAAATTGATGTCGTCTAAAACTATACTCTAACCTCAAATATGATGTCATCTGGAGTCTGCCAGCACAGTTGCAAAATGAACTGGAACGAAAGCGAGATGAATCATTGACACATCGGCTAGGAGATAGCAATCAAGAAGAAAAACCCATTATCAATAGTCAATCTGCAATGGAATTCGAGAAGGAAATTTTCATCTCTTATGCTTGGGGCGGAGAAAGTGAGCAATTTGTCAATAAACTAGATGGGACTTTCCAGGCAAAAGGAATCAAAATCATCCGCGATAAACGCGATTTGGGCTACAAAGGACTGATTAAAGCTTTCATGGAACGGATTGGACGCGGTAAATGTGCGATGCGATCGCTGTTATTAGTGACAAGTATTTAAAATCTCCCAATTGCATGTTTGAGCTAGTGCAAATTGCTAAAAATGGAGAGTTTTATAATCAGATTTTCCCGATTGTGTTAGCGGATGCCCAAATTTATAAGGCTGTTGCAAGACTTAAATATATTAAGCATTGGGAAGACGAAATTAAAGAATTAGACGAAGCTATGAAAGAAGTTGGTGTAGCTAATTGACAGGGATTTCGTGAAGAAATTGACCAATACACCGAGATTCGCAACACGATCGCGGAACTGACTAACCTGCTAAAAGATATGAACACGCTTACCCCTGATATTCACAGCGAATCAGACTTTGAGGAGTTGCTGAATGCGATCGCACAGCGTTTAGATGAGTAAAAATAACCTATTGATTAAGCTCAGAGGTTGAGCAATGTCTCCGACAAGCTAGACTTACGCCCTTTTAACTAGACAATTTATGTTCTAAGGTGCAAGCTTTAAGTTCAAAAGTAGAATGATGAGGGTTAAAGGCGCAACTTCGAGGATAAAAGGTGCAACTTTGAGGATAAAAGGCTCAACTTCGAGGATAAAAGGCTCAACTTCGAGGATAAAAGGCTCAACTTCGAGGATAAAAGGCTCAACTTCGAGGATAAAAGGTGCAACTTCGAGGATAAAAGGTGCAACTTCGAGGACAAAAGGCTCAACTTCGAGGATAAAAGGTGCAACTTCGAGGATAAAAGGTCAAGCGATCGCTCTTTTAACTCGACAATTGGTGTTAAAAGGTGCAATCTTCAAGTTCAGAGGTGGAATGATGAAGGTTGAAAGTAAATCTTTAGCTCTCTAATTCACTTTGGAGTTTGCACTGTCCAATCCTCTGTCATCAAGTTTGGAACTTTGCTAAAGTCGCTAGTGTTGCGAGTCAATAATACTAAGCTCCGTGAAAGTGCAATCGAAGCTATTCTTAAATCCATCGTGGCTATGCGAACCCTTTGCGCTCGTAACCTTTCAAATATGGTTACTGCTCCAGCATCGAATGGTAAAATTGGTGCTGCCGAAAACCCCCGAATGATTTCCATTAGTAGAGTATATCCCCGAACTACATCACCAGGTGTTTGGGAACGAGTAATAAAGGTATGAGCGCCAATTACTTGCTCATGGAAACTAACAATAGAAAAAGCAAAATCTGTAGCCTGATGCTGGGCAATATGAGCAGCTAATATTAAAAACTCTGTTCCTGAGCGTCTTTGAAGAAAACTGATATGGTCAATGTCCAGTAGATATCTCACACTTGCTCGCCAGCCTCTTCTGTAAATATGTCAGCGTGGCGTAATGACCGGCCATACTCTAAAGCTTCCAAAAATGCTGGTTCATCAGAGATTGAGCCAATAACCTTTTCCAGCCAATTACTATAGGTAGGCGCATCAATGACTTGATGTTTGATATCTGCAACTGTTTGTTCAAGAATCGCTAAACGTTGTTCAAGATTTGCTTCATCTAACATAATTTTCTTTGAGACTCTAGTTTCAATGTTAATGCTTATCCGCGCCTGGACAACGCGGATGAGCATCTTGTCCATCACAATAAACTAAGGTTAGGTGTAGCTGTAGTTTTAGCCTGGTAAGCTTTTTTAACACCAACCCAGTTACTAGCAATTGGCATTCGCCAACCGGTTCCGAAGGCGCGATCGGTGATTTTTAAGCCGGGGGGTGCTTGTCGCCGTTTAAATTCAGCCCGCGCCACCATTTGGATTACTCTGTCTACAATCACCGGATCGTGACCGGCTGCAACAATTTGCGCTGCTGATTGGTGGTTGTGAATCAGGCGTTGCAAAATATCGTCCAAAATTTCGTAAGGCGGTAGAGAGTCTTGATCCACTTGGCCTGGTTTGAGTTCGGCGCTGGGTGCTTTAGTCAAAACGTTTTGCGGGATGATTTCATTATTGCGATTTAACCAATGGCAAAGTGAATACACGCGGGTTTTAGGAACATCTGCAATCACCGCTAACCCGCCATTCATATCGCCGTAGAGAGTACAGTAACCCACAGCCATTTCTGACTTGTTACCTGTAGATAAAAGCAGATAGCCAAATTTGTTAGCGATCGCCATTAATAAATTACCGCGAATCCGAGATTGGATATTCTCCTCAGCCAGTCCAAACTCTGTACCCGCAAACAAATCGCCTAATGTTTGATCGAAGCCTTGCATTAACTCGCCAATTGGTAAAAGATTAGTCTTAATCCCCAAATTTTCGGCTAATGCTAAAGCATCACTGATGGAATGTTCCGAACTGTAAGGGGAAGGCATGAGAACACCGAGGACATTTTCTTTACCAAGTGCAGCGGTTGCGATCGCAGCTACTATTGCAGAGTCAATCCCGCCACTTAAACCCAACACTACTTTAGAAAAGCGACACTTACGAGCGTAATCTCGCACTCCCAAAACTAAAGCTTGCCAGATTTCTTCATCTTCAGATTCATACACAGGTGCTATAGTACCTAATTGAAAATCACGTTGGGTTTCATCAAATTCAACAACTACTAAATCTGTATCAAAGCCACAGGCGCGACACATAACTTCACCTTGACGATTCAAGGCAAAACTCCGCCCATCAAAAATTAGGTCATCATTTCCCCCAACCTGATTAGTGTAAATCATCGGTTGTTGAAAACGTACTGCACTATGCCTGAGCATAGTTTCACGAAACTGCTGCTTGCCAACTGTGTAGGGCGAAGCAGACAAATTTACAATCAAATCTACACCCAAAATTGCTAAGTCAGCAATCGGATTTACTGTATAACTACGTTTGCCCCAAAATTCCTCGTCGTTCCATAAATCTTCGCAAATAGTTACGCCAATATCGATATTATCTAAAGTGAAATAATTAGCTTGCAAGCCTGGTTCAAAATAGCGACGTTCATCAAAGACATCGTAAGTAGGCAAAAGTCGCTTGTGAAAAACTTGCTTAACCTGGCCATTTTCTAACAAAGCCATGCTGTTAAATAAGCTTTTACCGCCACTAATATGTGCATTGAGGTTCGGTTCAACAGTTCCTACCAACACAGCTAAATTTGGTGGTAAATCCTCAGCCAAGTTTTGTAAAGTGATGCCCATTGCTTCCACAAAACTCGGATTTAGTAATAAATCTCTTGGTGGATAGCCACATAAAGAAAGTTCTGGTGTTAGCAACAAACGCGCACCGCTAGATGCTGCTCGTTGTGCCGCCTCCAGGATTTTTTGGGCATTTAAAAGCAAATCACCAATAGTAGGATTAATTTGAGCGATCGCAATTTTCATATTATTTCTCATTAGTCATGGGTCATTTGTCATTTGTCCCCTTGTCCCAGATAGCGGTTCATTAAATAAACACCAAAGGTTTATCTTTTAAGGGAGCAAAAGCTTCAGCGTCAAACTTATACAAGCTAGCCGGACGGCCAGCACCTCGTGATACTTTAATTCCGGTATCGCATAAAAAACCTAACTTGAGTAGACGCGCCCGAAAATTAGAATAATCGGAAAAGTTATCACCTAAAACTGTGGCGTATAACTGATATAAATCATTCAAGGTGAACATTTCTGGCAAGACTTCAAAAGCCACCGGGCTATACTCTAATTTATTTCGTAATCGCCTGTGTCCATAAGCCAGAATTTCGTTATGGTCAAAAGCTAATTGCGGCACTTGTTTTACCGGATACCAAGCTATGCCAGTCATGCGATCGGCAATCAATTCGGCTTCCTCAAATCGCACTAGGGCAAAGTAACTAACTGATAAATAACGCACACCATAACTATCAGTTGCTTCCCGTGGATCACGATTCGGCCCGCCAAAGGTATACAGTTGTTCTAAATAGAGATTGTTGACCTTAATTTTCTCTGCCATAATGCGATAGGCGGCATCTTCTAAAGACTCTCCCGGACGTACCAAAGTACCAGGAAGACTCCAATGATTTAAAAATGGTTCTTGCTGTCGCATTACGAGTAGAACTAACAGCCGATTTTGTACAGTATCTACAGAAAAAATTACATTATCAACACCAACCTTGAAATCGGCCAAAGGTTGTTGGTTTAACGGAGTTGGTATCTTTTTTTGTGAACGTCCTGGCATTCGTACAAATGCTCTCGATTAATATAGGCAACTACAGGGGCTGTGAGGGCTTGGGGATCTCCATGTTCGCGGTACGCTGTTGAGGAAACATCTAGACCGGTCAGACTAGCGATCGCAATTTTCCCTCCCAGCTTTTGCACTACCTCTGAACTAGATTCATCTATTGCATATCCGGGTCGCGGTACAATCAGTAGTTGCACTTGCTGTAACAAATCTTCAATGCGATACCAACGTGGTAGCTGACTCAGTAAATCTGAACCAATGATCATCGTTAATTCAGCGTCTTCACCCCAAATAAGCTTCGCTTTTTCCACTGTTTCCAGCGTTCGGAAGCTACTCAATTCTTGTTCCAAAGCAATATTGTGCCGTGGCGCGTCTATATCCGCAATCAACAGTCGCAACATTGCCGCCCGATGTTCTAAGGGTGTTTGATGAGACTTAAACGGATTATCCGCCGCCCAAACCGCAACCCAATCATAACGCTCAGACAACCAACTCAGAATTTTTTGATGTCCCGCAGTTGGTGGATCGGCACTAGTTCCAAACAAAGCAATTTTCATCATCTTACTTTGCGTCCTTCTCTTCGAGACGCTGCGCGTTGGCAGAGCCTCTCGCAGAGAAGGCGTCCTTGGCGGTTCGTTTCTTAGTTTCTTCAGTCAACACCCGTAACCCCTCAGAAATTTCCACCTGCATCGAGACAGGATCGTGCAAACGCCGTGTTTCCTGTGGCAAACTCGCAACTGAGGCGGCGGTACGCTGACGAATTGTTGCCAACGACTCTAACGGCTGTATCCGTTCACCGTGTTGCACTACCAACTGCAACAAAGCTTCGTCTTCCAAAGCAATTTCACCTAAGAGTCCCAACCTGTCTGCTTTTACCTTACCTCCCGTAAACGAGCGAAAAATTTGCTTGCGTCCTGGATAAGTAACTTTACCACTTGACTGCTTCATCACTGGGATGCCATCAATGTCTACAAGTTTATAAACTCCGTTGACAGGCGAACCTGTAACTAGTCGCGTTCCCAGCCCGTAACCATCAATTTCGGCCCCAGCAGCTTTTAATCTGGCAATTTCCCACTCATCCAAGTCGCCACTGGCAAAAATTGGCACATCGGGAAGGAGCGATCGCACCTGCTTTGATAAGGTAACTAAATCTCCTGAGTCTAATCTCACTCCTGTTAATTGCATTTCCCCGGAATTTACTTTTTCCGCCAAGCGCTGGGCAGCAGCAATGGTATCGTAAGTATCAATCAGCAATGGCGCACCCGGAAAATATCGATGAAATGCACTAAAAGCTTGTTCTTCAGTGCCTTCTATTGCTGACAATGCCATCACCAAGGCGTGTGCCATCGTACCACTTGGCTTTTCTCCCAGTTGTAGCGCTGCTAACACATTGGAAGTGGAATCTAACCCACCCGCTAACGCCGCCCGCGCCGCCCACAAAGACCCTTGGGGGCTAAATGCCCGTCTTGTCCCAAATTCTAAAAGTGTTGCTGATTCCCCCGCTACATCCCGCAACCGGGCTGCTTTTGTGGCAATCAAAGTCTGGTAATTAATCGTATTTAAAAGGTAAGTTTCCACTAGTTGCGCTTGCCAAAGGGGTGCTTCCACCCGCAACAGTGGTTGATTGGCAAACACAGCCGTCCCTTCCGGTACTGCCCAAACATCACCGGTAAACTTTCCCTCAGCTAAAAGTGACCAAAAGCGATCGCTTGCGTGAGCGAAAATTCCCGTTGCTTGTAATGCCGCAATTTGCGCGGAACTAAAGCGGATTTTGGCTAAATATTCTAATGCCTGCGTCAGCCCCATTGCAATCAAATAACCAAAACCCTCTGGCAATCGTCTGACAGACAATTCAAAGCTTGCCCGTCGTTGTTCTATACCTTCGCCTGTGTAACAAGCTGCCATTGTTAACTGGTAAAGGTCGGTTAGCAAGCTGTAGTCATCGGCAGAAAGGTTTAGTTCCTGGTTCTGCTGGCTTTGCTGTTTATATACATAGTCCAAATCTGGCAAAGTTGTCATGCAAGAGCTTCCTTACAAGATGCTTCTTTTATTTATGGTAATATTTACCATAAATAATGTCAACTCCCTGCAAGTATATTGCCTGAGATTGCTGTAGAACAGTAGATTTATCGCTAGCTTAATACTAACTTCATCAAATACTTAATATTTTTTAATAGTGATGGCGCGTAATAATGTTAATTAGAGCGGGTGGCTAATCAAGGAAAATAATATCCTGTCAGAGAAAGTTTGTTTTGCTTCGCTATTTTCCCAAATGGGTTGAAAGAAACAACTATGTTACAATTAGAATGGAAGAGAAGAGTTTGACTTTTTGGCAAGCTAAAGTATTGCAAAGTTATCTGAATAAACGTTGCATATAGTCTCAATATATTGAGAATAAGAGCAAGGCTTGAATATCAGTATTACACTATAGCTAGCACAATTAAAGCGACTCGAAAATAAGGAGTCCAATATTATGGCTATTTCCAACATCATTGCGAACATAACCAAGTATATTTCTGAAGCTGCAATGCGGATTTTTGGGCCTAATGATGACGCTTATCCTGCTACAGGCGTACAACCTTTTACAGGTGAACCTTACGATAAGCGTAAAGATGATAATAATTAGGTGCTGATATAGTAGGTGCTGATACGGCATGTGAAAAACATTTATGAACAAAAAGATCCCCGACTTCTTCAAGAAGTTGGGGATCTGATTTTCTCGGTGGAGGGGCAATCAAATAGAATTGCTATAGTTGCGTTGCGATTTATATAAACTACTTGGTAACAGATTGTCCAGCCGAAAATATTTGTTGTGCCGTTAATTGCAAGTTAGGAAAGATTAAGGAGATAAGTCGATCGTTATTTTGAAACAACTGTTTTTGATACTCATCCTCTATTAGGTTGCAAATTGTCACCCTTGGCTGTTTAGGTTTGCCAATATATTCTCTGCCACCAATACCTAAATAATCAACAATCCAATATTCAAGAACTCCTAACAGGGCATAGTCTTCAGCTTTGCGGGCGTAATCATTCTGCCAGTTTGTGCTAACAATTTCAGCAATCAGTTTTATTGAGTTTCCTGATGTAATTACAGGCTCTTGTTTCCACAACGGTTCATTAATCAATTGAGTTTGGTCTAACACAATTACATCGGGACGAAAAGCTGTTTCTGTTCCTAAGAGTTTGATTAGACAGCGATGGGGAATAAAATAGCTTAGATCCTGACGATCAATTTCTACATTCAGTTTTTGCCCAATCAATGCAGATACTTGCTCGTGTGGCCCGGTTGGTTGCATCTCAATTAATTCACCATCAATTAGTTCATAGCGATCGCACTCAGCGTAATGGCTAATAAATTCATCAACGGTTAGAATTTTTGGAGCTGATTGAACCATTGTGATTATTCCTCAAGGTACGAGCCAATAAGGTAAGGCGTTATAGCGATGAATTATGCTCAATATAAGAGCAAAGAGCGGAGTTAATTAGAGATTCGTAGCCTTTTCCTTTGCTTTTAAACCTAATCCAAAATATCTCGATCTAGTTTAATTAATGTAGCTTCTTGGTTAACAGCTTTTACCATTTTGGCTGTATCCCACAATTGCCGATCTAATTCAGGAATATCTGAAGTATCAATCGCTGTATCAGGGATATTTTGGAGTTCTTTAAGTCGATTGGGCGAGATGCTCATAGAGTCAAGTGTAATAAATAAAATAAAGGCATGAGGAAAAACTCACGCCTTTTTATTTAAACTTTTTTCCCACCGCCTGCTAAGAGTTCCAGAATGACTCCATTTGTCCAGCCGAAGCCAACTTCGTTAGAACTATATCCAAAAGAGATTTCATCGGAAACGTTGGCAGAACAGCGTTCAACATCATATTTCTCAACTAGGGTATTGTGACGCTCGAATTCTTTAATTACCATAGCCAGAAATTTGTTGGCAATGCGATCGCCTTCTGTATGAAACCCATAACGGTGAAGTCCCTGGACAGCAATGAACGTCAATGGTGCCCAACCGAAGGGAGCATCCCATTGGTTTCCGGTGATATGAGTACTGGTAAGAATTCCGCCTGGGGCTTCAAACAAAGAGAGATTTTCCACGACGCGCTGCGCTTGGGCTTGAGAAGAAATTCCTAGCCACAGGGGATAGAATGTGGTAGCAAATTCGTAGCAACGGCGTTTTCCACTCTGGAAGTGATAGTCGCAATAGAGTCCTCGTTCTTCATTCCAGAGAAATTGATCGATCCGATCGCGCCGATATGCACCGCGATCGCGCCATTGTTTTTCTAGTTGTTCGTTCCCCAAAATAGCGTTAATTTGCGCTAAGTCTTGTTCTACCTGATATAGCAAACTGTTGAGGCACACAGGAGCATAGTGGAGGATATCAGCACTGAAGGGGCCAAATCGGTTGGTGATATCAAAACCGGACTCGCGCATGGTGCGATCGGCCTTGTAAAATAGATGGGTCAGTTTGTCATCTTCCCGATCGTAGTAAAGATTAACGTCGTAATCGTCAATCTCAAAGGTTTGGTAATATTCCTTGACGCGATCATAGTGGCTTTTTCCCTCGTCATCTCGCTCGGAGAACACAACTTCTGGCGCGGGGCCTTCGCCAAAGGCATAAAATCTGGATAAGCCAGTTCCGGGATTCAAATGGGGCGGTACTACCCAGTAATAGTAAAATTGCTCTAAAAGGGGTACGGTTGATCTCAACCACTCTTCATCCTGGGTGTGCTGGAATAGTGCCAAAACCATCATGCTGAGGACGGGGGGTTGCGATCGCGACAGCATATAAGTCCGGTTGGCGTTGAGGATCGTGCCGTAATGTTGCACTTGGTACAATAATTGGTCAACCTGGCTTTGCGCTAGCTCCCATTCTTCATCGTGCAAAAGTCCTAGTAATATAAAGTAGCTGTCCCAGCCATACATTTCGTTAAATCGACCACCTGGTACGACGTAAGGTCCTGGTAGGTATAGTAACCCATGCTGTTTAATCGCTTCGACTTCTGCGGGCAAAGTGCGAATTTCTAGCTGTTGCATATCTTTGGAAGATAGCGATCGCTCTAACACTGTCTGAATGTTGGGACAATCTTCTAAGGGGGAAATGTAGACGATCCAGGGAGTGCCTGGTTTGTGGTCTAGTTTGGTATCTTTGGCAGATTGTAATAAGTGTTCGTGCGATCGCGTTAAGGTTTTCCAGGTTTTTTTGATATGGGCCCGCACGCTGTCAATCCGGGTGGTGGTAAGTGCTGGGGGAGTGATCATAATTCAATTTGACGGGGTGTGAGGAGGTTGGAAGAATTTTTTTTAAGGCAGAGGAACACATTCGCAAAGCGTTTCGTAGAGAAGGGAATCGCAGAGATACGCAGAGATTTGACGGCATTTCTCTGCGTGAGATAGATTTATCTTTTTACTCGGCGCTACTAACTAATAGGGCGACTGGAAAATGGGCGAGGGCAGATCCGATAGATAATGTTTCTGTTGCCTGTAAGGGTTCTTGAGTGATGACGTTTTTCCAGGTGAGGGGAGTTCCAGGGGGTAGTAGCAGGCGTGTATCTTGCCATACTGACAAGCCGTTGGGGTTTTCTCCTGGCTGGATGAGGCTGGTTAAAAAGCGAGGTGCGATCGCGATCGCTGTTTGATTCCCCTCGCGCCGTGCAAAGGCGATAATGTGATTGGCGTAGGTTCCTTGAACTTCTAACGGTACATAGTCGCCATCCTGGAATAATGAGACATAGTTTGTTCTGGCTTGGAGTAATTGAGCCGTTAAAAACAGTTTGATTCTGCCGTCTGTTTTGTCGTTTAGTAACTCCTGAATTAATCCGAGAATGTCTGTTTTTACCTGTTCGCGGATGGCGCTTAAGTAAGTACGTCGCTGTTCAAAATCCACGGGACGGCGATTATCTGGATCGACTAGACTCAGTTCCCAAAGTTCCGTTCCCTGGTATAAGTCGGGTACGCCGGGTGCGGTAATCTTCAGTAGAGTTTGGGAAAGGGAATTGAAGATACCATACTCTGCAATTCGCGCTTGAAAGGGACGAAAGGCTTCTAGAAATTCGCCGGAGATAGCAGGATTTAGTACTTTCTCAATAAAGGAGGTACAAGCTTCCTCATACTCGCTATCAGGTCGTAACCAGGCTGTATGCACCTTCGCTTCTCGTATTGCCTTTATTATATAGTCCTTTACTCGTTCCACGAAGGATGCATGGTCTTGTTCGGCAAAAGGAAACGCCCCTACTAGGGTTTGATAGAGAAAATACTCATCGTTGCGATCGGGTATAGCGAAGCCGTGGCGATCGCTACGATGTCCCCGATTAATCGCACTCCAGGTATTTACCTGCTGATCCCATTCATCGGGGATTTCTGAGAGGACATTCAATCTGGCCCGCACATCTTCGCCGCGTTTGGTGTCGTGGGTAGCTGTGGTGTTCATTGTGTGAGGCCAGGTTTCTTGATGCTGTTTGTTAAATGCATGAAATTTGGCTAAGTCGATGCCAAAATGACCAGGATTTCCCCCGACTTCATTCAGCGACAGCAACCGATTGTAAACATATAATGTGGTGTCTTCTACGCCTTTTGCCATTAGCGGGCCGCTGTATTGCTGCATCCGTAAGACAAAATATATCCACTGTTCGCGTTCTGTTTGAGTCAGAGAATTATCAAACTCTAACAGCATTAACTTTTCAATAAAGGTCAGTTCGTTTTGCAATAGGGGCGCTTGTTCTTTGGCTTGGCGAATTACTTCTTGAATGGTAGCGCGATCGCTATCTCCAATTCCATCGGGGGTAATGTAGGTGCGGTAAATTGGGAACAGTGTCAAAACTTCGGCGATCGCTCTTTTTAATCCATTCAGTGTAAAATCATTGCCATAGCGATATTTGCTGGAAACGTTCTTTAACAAAAGAGCCAGATTGTCAATATCACCTGCTAAATTCTTTTCCAAAATCAGGTGCTTTTTATCTTTTACTACCGATGCATAATCTACTCTGGAACTGATAAAGTTTTGGTAAATTTTATCAAAGGATAATTCATTTTCTGTTTGACAAAATACCCCATTTACATAATTTAAAAAGTCATATCCAGACGTACCTTCTATTTCCCAGTTTTCCGGTAACTCTTCGGTGAGTTCTAAAATCTTCTCGACGGTGATATAAACATCTCCTGTCTTTTCCCGCAGCCTTTCGAGATATTGGATTGGGTTATAAAGTCCATCAATATGATCGATGCGTAAACCTGTAAATTTGCCTTCCTCAACCAGCTTTTGAATTAAGCTATGGGTATTATTAAAAACCCGCAGTTCTTCAACTTTAACGGAAATCAGTTCATTGACAGTAAAGAAACGACGGTAATTCATTTCCTCTGCGCCAACTTTCCAGAAGGCGAGGCGGTAAAACTGGTCGTTCAGTAATTCATCTAGGAGGTTAAAGCTTTCTGAATTACCGGGTTCTCCGTTAAAAGTTTCGATATTTTCGTCAATGAACTCGCGGATAGCATCGTTTGTATTATAGAGTTCCCAAAGTAATCCTTTAATAAATGCGATTTGGTCTTGTCGCTGTTTTCCTGCAACTTCTGAGGGCACACTTTTGAGAATGTAGAGAATCCCCAATAGTTTAATAAAATCGGGATGATTGCGTCCCAGTGTACGCGTGAGTTTCCCTAAATTATAGGTGATAAATTTTGTGTAAGATTCTAAGCGCAACGGCAATTTCAAGCTGTAATAGTTGACGGTTAAACCGTTTTCTTCGTATTGCAGTTGAATATGTCCGTTTTCCAGGGATGCACCATAGAAATCTCCCAGTAGTGGCGCGAGAATTCGCTCTTGGCGATCGCCAAAGGGAGCATTCCAAGAAAGGTCAAAGTAGTCGGTATAGCTGGAATCTGGGCCGTGTTCCAATACGTCCATCAAGTAATCGTTTTCGCTGCTATAAGCCATGTGGTTGGGCACAATATCTTGTAACCAGCCCATACCAAGGGATTGGATTTCATCAACTAATGCATCAAAGGATTCATTAGTTCCCAATTCTGGGTTAAGTTGAGTGGCATCTACTATATCGTAGCCGTGTGTACTCCCAGATCGTGCTTTGAAAATGGGGGAGGCGTATAGATCGGAAATACCCAAATCTGCTAGATAGGCTGCGATCGCTTTGGCGTTGTCAAAGCCAAACTCAGGTGTAAACTGAATTCGATAAGTGGCGGTAGGAATTCGCATATTTTTTGGAGTGGAGAGTAAGGGGAATGAGGAAGATGAGGTTTTGAGCTTGAACGTTGAAGCTTTGAGAGGATGTTTGAAAAGTCCTCTTCTCGGTAGCAAAAGTGTATTACCCCCCTTATTCCCCCCTTATAAAGGGGGGAAACAAAAAATCTAGTTCCCTCCCCTTTACAAGGGGAGGGTTAGGGTGGGGTAAATTTTAAGGGGGGGGATCAATAAGTACCTAAAATCACAGCCAACCACTTTTCAAACAACCTGTTAGCTTGAACGTTGAGCCTTTTAGCTCAAACCTTAAGCCTTTTAGCTCAAACCTTAAGCCTTTTAGCTCAAACATTAAGCCTTTTAGCTCAAACATTAAGCCTTTTAGCTCGAACCTTAAGCCTTTTAGCTCAAACATTAAGCCTTTTAGCTTGAAACTTGAAGTTATGAGGCTGAAACTTTAAGTTCTAACTCTCCCCCTCATCCTTTTTCATAGAGTACTAGACTAGTAGGTTGCAATTTCACTTCTTGGCCTACAGACAAATGTTCAGCAGCTTCAGAACCATGCCCAGACCATGAGGTATCAGCAGAGTCCAACAACTTATTAGCATTATGCTTAAACGGCAGAGTCACTGTCACTGGAGACGAATTGAAATTCATCACAAATATTAGTTCACTTGATTCGCACCAACGGCGCACGATGACCAACTTCTTATCTTCATCGCTAGTCGCTTCGATGAAATTGCGGTCTTGGTTGAGAAGTGCTGGATGCGTCTTGCGTAAATTAATTAACTGACGATACCAATCCCACAGAACTTTGTGCTTTCCTTGATTGCGTAATTTCCAATTAAGTTTAGACTTGAGGAAAGTTTCTGCCGATTCTGGATCTGGGGGATCGTCTGCATAGTGAAATGCTTCAAATTCTTGTTTGCGTCCGGCTCGAACTGCTTGAATCAAATCGGGATCGGAGTGACTGACAAAGTAAATGAAGGGTGCAGTTTCGCCGTATTCTTCTCCCATAAATAACAGGGGTAAGTTGGGCGATAGCAGCATAGCGCCAGCAGCTAACTTTAATCCTTCAAAAGAGATCCGCTGGGTGAGGCGTTCTCCTTTCATTTGATTGCCGATTTGATCGTGATTCTGAATGCAGACTGTAAACTGTGACAGAGGGCGATCGCGGCAAGATACGCCATGAAACCGTTTGCGATCGGGCGAGTACTTCCAATCGTAGACAAAAGTATCACTATAAGCTTTTGCTAAATCAGCCAACTGCCCAAAATCTTGATAATATCCTTGGCGATCGCCTGTCAACAGTGTGTGCAATGAATGGTGAAAATCATCACTCCACTGAGCATCAAGACCATATCCACCCAATTCGGCCGGACGAATTATTTGCGGATTATTCAAGTCACTTTCAGCAATTAAATGGCGTTTCCATTTTTGCCCTTGTTGTGAAAAATGATGAACTGCTTCCGCCAATTCCCATAAAAAATGCTTCGCCCCCAAGTCGTAAATTGCTTGAATGGCATCCAGGCGCAATGCATCAATGTGGAATTCACCCAACCAGTAAAGCGCATTTTCGATAAAATAATTTCGCACACCCTGACTATGGGCATCGTCGAAATTCAGTGCTTCGCCCCACGGCGTTTTATAGGTTTTAGTAAAATAGGGCGCGAACTGACTCATATAGTTGCCTTCTGGCCCAAAGTGGTTATACACCACATCCAGCACAACGGCGATATTATTTTGATGGCAAGCATTTACCAGTTGCTTGAGTTCGGCTGGACTACCGTAGGAATTTTGGACAGCATAAGGATAAACGCCATCATAGCCCCAGTTGCGATATGCAAGAGTTGCCTCAACATGAGTGTCTCCCGGAAACTGGGAGATGGGCATGATTTCAATGGCGTTAATTCCCAGTTCCCTCAGTTCTGGTAAACGGGGAATGATGGCGGTGAAACTTCCTTCTGGGGTGAATGTCCCAACGTGAACTTCATAGAAAATCATCGACTCTACAGGAATCCCAGTCCACCCTTCATCAGTCCACTCAAAATGTTGATCGACAATTTGCGACGGCCCATGCACCCCTTCCGGTTGATACTGCGACGCCGGATCGGCAAAGTTGTCTTGGCCATTTAAGACATACCGATAAAGCGTACCCGGATATACATCGTTGACTTTCGTGTGCCAGTATCCCTCAGATTGAGGCTTGAGGGGAATTAACTGCTGTTCTGGCGTCAAAATTTTTACCGTGACGCTATCTAATAGCGGAGACCAAACTGTAAATTCACACTCTCCGTTACCCAAGTATTGAGCACCAATTTTCACGCAGTATCCTCCCGTCAGTTCAGTTTGTTGTGCCAAGGCGCGATGGCGTACCCGCCCTTTCCGGTGGCGATCGCAAATGTCATTGATTGCACAATGTTTACAAACACGCCAGATAGCATAATGGTTGGTCTAGCAGACTTTTTGCTAGCATCTGGAGGCGGATTTTTGAATAAAATAATTCTGTCTAATGACAAATAAAGAGACAGGGCAATACAGTTTGGTTAAGGTTTTTTGATGAAAATTCTAGATCGCAAAACTGATTATTGTAGAGACGGCGATTCATCGCGTCTTTTGCCTTAACCAACAGTATTGAGAGGCAAGAGGCAGAAGGTAGGAATTTTGAAACCCACGCAGGGGGGTAAAGCCTCGTGTAGCTGCGGTTTCTAACTGCCTATTTAACTTAAGTTGGCTTGCAGCTACCATCAACACAGTACGCCGATTGATATGTATTAGAACGTTTACCAAAGAGTGCATAGCGGTTATCGCGGATTTGTTCGTAAAAGCGATCGCCTGCCCATTTCATCCCTGGTAATGCTCG
Organism: Nostoc punctiforme NIES-2108; assembly: GCA_003326195.1. Classification (GTDB taxonomy): domain Bacteria; phylum Cyanobacteriota; class Cyanobacteriia; order Cyanobacteriales; family Nostocaceae; genus Nostoc; species Nostoc punctiforme_A. Next base: position 10,642 of record LXQE01000153.1, on the reverse strand, counting down.
ATAAGCGTCTACAAATATACTTCCTGCTGGCAATAAGCGCCCAATTTCTTCTGCTGCATTACTGCCTTGCCAGCGTCTCTGAGGTTCATTACCATCAATTAAAATCACTCCCTGTTCGCAATCTTGGGCTGAAATTCCCCACTGTAAAAGTGTCTGCTCATCTTGCATGGGACTATAGCGAAATAACTTTCCTTGGTCTAAGGTTTCTAGCAATTGCACCAGGCTAACGCAGAGATTACAATTCCCGTCGTAGATTACGTAGTAATTCATAAAAATAATGGCTCTTTGGCAATGATAAGTTAGATGTGTCTAAACACAGCTTTGGTATTCTAGCTTAGAAAACTGTAGCGATCGCTCTTACCTCACCGAATCATCCCCAGCCCCCAATCCCCAGTTCAAATATGCATAATGTCGTCTATCTTAAGTTGTAAATTTGGCAAGACATCAGAAGAAATAGTATCTCCTAAGCGATATTGTTGTTGCTGGTACACACCGTTAACTAATTGACAAACGGTAAAGGTTGGTTGTTTGGGATTGCCGATAAACTGCAAACCACCCAAGCCATGGGTGAAGTGTAGGTCATTATGTTTTGACTTGACGTAGGCTTCTTGTAGCGAAGGTGTTATCAAGCAAAACTACCATGAGGTGGCGAATTAATTGCGTAGGCATAGGCCGCCGCAGGCATCGCTCTTGTCTTACTAAACCAGTGCGAAGTAAAACGAGGCTGCATTAACATAGCAGGTCGATGTATTAACATAACAGGTCGATGCATTAACATAGCAGGTCGATGCATTAACATAGCAGGTCGATGTATTAACATAGCAGGTCGATGCATTAACATAGCAAGTCGATGCATTAACATAGCAAGTCGATGCATTGGCATTGCAGGTCGATGTATTAACATTGCAGGTCGATGCATTAAGTCAAACATCGCTCCCAGTTTCCAGTTATCATGCCTTTGGAATGGTATTTGCTTAGTTTTTTCATTAATGAGAAAATATTCATGAGATATAAACTCTTGGGCAAAAGCGGGTTAAGAGTCTCTGAACTCTCCTTGGGAACCATGACCTTTGGTGAAGATTGGGGTTGGGGTGCATCTGTTGACGAAAGTCGTAAAATTTTTGATAGCTATGCAGAAGCAGGGGGAAATTTCATTGACACCGCCAATGGTTATACCGATGGTAGCAGTGAAAAAATTGTCGGCGAGTTGATTGCTAAAGAACGAGAACGCTTTGTAGTTGCGACAAAATATTCCTTTCCCTTGCGGATGAATGATAAAAAGGGCGACCCTAACGCCAGTGGAAACCATCGCAAGAATTTAATTCAATCTTTGGAAGGTAGTCTGAAACGGCTGAATACCGATTACATTGATTTATTCTGGTTGCACGCTTGGGATTTTACAACACCGATTGAAGAAGTTTTGCGATCGCTTGATGATGTAGTGCGTCAAGGTAAAGTACTTTACATCGGCATTTCTGACACACCCGCTTGGATCGTTTCCCAAGCTAATACCATCGCTCATTATCAAGGATGGACGCAGTTTGTCGCTCTCCAAATTGAGTATAGTTTGATTCAGCGAACACCAGAGCGGGATTTGCTACCGTTGGCTAAAGCCTTCGATTTAGCAGTAACACCGTGGTCGCCCTTGGGTGGTGGTGTCTTGACAGGCAAGTATAATCAGCCTTCTCAAGGAGGCGCTGAACAAGGACGACTCGAAACTTTGGGTGGAGGGATTTCTGAGAAGAATTTAGCGATCGCTCAAGTTGTTAGTCAAGTTGCGTCAGAAATTGGCCATACACCTTCACAGGTAGCATTAGCTTGGTTACGCGCTCAAAGTGGTGTGATTATTCCAATTATTGGGGCACGTAAGTTAACGCAGTTTCAAGATAACTTAGCTTCAATAGAAATCAGCCTCTCGCCAGAACATCTGCAACGATTAGATGAAGTGAGTCAAATTGAACTGGGTTTTCCCCATGACTTTTTGCACAATGACGTAATTCGCGATCGCCTTTTCGGTGGTACATTCAATACCATAGATAACCATCGTATCTGACTAATAGTCATATACAGTAACACATTCAGCCATTAATATAATCTGTCGTCAGAGAGTTTCGCACAGGCAACCAAAATCTGTAAAGTTAGATGCAGAAGGCATTAACGTAGAACTATGAGCGACAACACCATTACATCACGTCTGTACCCTACCCGCATTGATATTCCCGCCGAAGCGCGAGTACAAATCGTGGTACTTCTCAACCAAACCTTGGCAGCTACTTCGGATCTAAAAACCCAAGCAAAGCAAGCGCACTGGAATGTAAAAGGAACTGACTTCTACCAGCTACACCTATTATTTGATGAACTTGCTGGGGAATTGGAAGGATACATCGATATGGTAGCTGAACGCGTTACAGCTTTAGGCGGATACGCTTTTGGAACAGCCCGCGCCGCAGCTAGTAATTCGATCCTGCCAGAATATCCCTTAGATATTTTGGATGGTAAAGACCATGTAACAGCCTTGTCAGATCGTTACGCACTCTATGCTAAACATCTCCGAGACGCGATCGATAAAACTGATGAATTAGGCGACCTCGATACTGCTGACCTTTACACCGAAATTTCCCGCACCATTGACAAACGACTCTGGTTCTTAGAAGCTCATCTGCAAGTAGCAGAAATTAAAGCAGAGAATGGCAAAGCGGCTACTACTAAAACTCAAAAGATACCTGCTGGTGTAAAGTAAGCACTTTTGAGAGACACTTAATTTACTAATAGGGTGCATTAGACTAAAGTTTAACGAACCCTATGATAACGGTATCTTAATGTGAGTTCTACAAAATTCTCTACCTACAACTAAAGTTCAAGAGTGTCCCTCTCCGACTCGGAAAGGGGCACTTTTACGTTGTAAAACTAGGCAAAGGTTATTAGAACTCTTGCACAAATGCAAAATTCGCCCTCATCCTCAACCCCTTCTCCCAATATTGGGAGAAGGGGAACTAAATTCAAAGTCCCTCTCTCAAACTTGGGAGAGGGATTTAGGGTGAGGGCATTGATTCGGCTAATTAGACGGACATTATATGAGCCGTATAATTCACGTTACCTCGATCAGATTTTTGATAAGTGTATAACACGCCCTAGCAGTTAATCTTGTTGTGCAAAAATTTAAATTGTAGTAATTTAGTTTTCCAATAGTGTATTTTATTCAATTAAAAATATCTGTCAAGTTTTACAGTATCTTTTTGGTAAGTACGCCACTTTTAAGTGCGTACTTTTCATTTTATATCTATATACTTTACTATTTAAATAGTTACAAATTAGGTCTAATCAACCAGCATTCTAAACTTTGAATTCTAAATTCTTCTAAAAACAATTAACAACGAGGTAAATTTATGTCTCAAAATACAATTACCCACTTAATTCACGATCGCAATGCCCGTGGTCACGCGAAAATGGGCTGGCTCGATAGTTATCACACATTTTCCTTCGGTAGTTTTTACGATCCCAACCGTATGGGATTTCGCTCTCTGCGGGTAATTAACGACGATCGCATCGCCCCAGGTGCTGGATTCCCTACCCACAGCCATCGTGACATGGAAATCCTCACTTATGTCTTAGAAGGTGCTGTAGAGCATAAAGACAGCTTGGGTACTGGCTCAGTTATTCGCCCTGGTGATGCCCAGATTATGAGCGCTGGAACTGGAATCAGCCACAGTGAATTTAATCCTTCACCAACTGAACCACTACACTTACTACAAATCTGGATTCTTCCCGATCGAGAAGGAATAACGCCAAGATATGAACAAAAATCTTTTCCTCTCGAAGAAAAGCGCGGCAAATTACGCTTAATCGCTGCTAAAGATGGGCGCGATGGTGCTGTGACAATTCACCAAGATGTTGATTTATACACATCTGTTTTAGAGTCAGGTGATGTTGTTAATCATCAAGTCAAACCTGGTCGCTATGCCTGGTTACAAATAGCGCAAGGCATAGTTAACTTAAATGGTGAAGAACTCAGAGCCGGTGATGGTGTACAAATCAACGGCGAAGAACAGCTAGAAATTAGCACCAGCATCGGCGGCGAAATCTTGCTTTTCGATTTAGGCTAGTTTCCGGTGCGAAAAGAGGGTTAAAAACCACGTCTAAACAAAACCTGCTTCCGCAGGTTATAACAAGGGGCTTAAGCCCCTTGTTTTGTCTTAGTCCGCGCAGACGGACTTTGCCTGTGTAAAATGAGACTGTTGGAATATATCCAAATCACCGTTATACTTTCTCATAAAACCACCAAAATATTTGGGGGCAATGGCCAAAAAGTTCTTAGTTTGGGAAAGATATATCAGACTTTAATAACTATTAGAGGTGGCTGTAATGCCGACGATTCATTTTGTGGATGGTGAAAAAGGCGGGGTAGGAAAATCTCTCTTTGCCAGGACAATGATTCAGTACTGTTTGGATAAGAGAATCCCATTTATACCAGTGGAGACAGATAGATCCAATCCAGATGTAGCAGGGGTATATAAGGAGATATGTAAATATGCTGTGTTTAGTGAGAATGAACGACAGGCAAATAAGGCAGATAGAATATTTGAGTGGGCGATAGAGAAGCCAGTAATTGTGAATTTAGCCGCACAATCGCATAGAGCAGTACAAGGGTGGATTGAATCTAATCAATTACTTGAACTAGGAAGTTCGCAGGGAGTGATGTTTTGCAAATGGTTTGTATCTACAGGAGGATACGACAGCATCAACCTGTTTGCTCAGTCAGTTAATACCTACGGTGACAAAATCCCTCATATTCTGGTGAGGAATTTAGGGCTGTGTGATGATTGGGAGCATCTAGAGTCAGACTCCAACTATCAGAACATAGTAAATAAATATCAGATAAAAGTTATAGATTTTCCGAAGTTAGCATACAGAGAAAGAAACATAATTGACCAAAATCGCCTGACTTTTGCAGAGGCTAGAGAGTATAAAGAATTTGGGATAATTGGGAAACAGAGAATAGTGAATTTTCTGAAGCTTGCTTATAGTGCTTTTGAGAAAGTAGGTATCTGGTATGAAAAAGTTGAGTAACAGTCATTAGTCATTAGTCATTAGTCATTGGTCATTAGTACCTATAACTTAGGACAAACTTTAGCAGGAGATTGGATGGGGGTGCGATGGCGTACCCAGCCGCCGTAGGCGATCGCTTGGCGAATTTAACTACAATTCTTAGAAAGAGTAGTAAAAACCTAAATGTCTAAAAAGTCCGATTCTCAGTTTCAAAATCTCTTTAGTTCACCCAAATCAACCAACTGGGACGAAAGATTAGCCCAAATAGCCTATCGCTTTAACCGCGAATATCAACGTGAAACTTTTGAACTCCCAGCAGAAGTACAGGCGATGCCGATATTCCGTGAGTGGATTTCTGGAAGTTTCTCAGGGAGAATTGCTTCCCCTTTCTGGGAAATTGCTAAACCTCAAAAAAACCAGCACTGTATAGATATTGGCTGTGGGATCAGCTTTTTAATCTATCCTTGGCGGGATTGGCAAGCGTTATTTTATGGGCAAGAAATCAGTAATGTGGCACGCGATACCCTTAATTCTCGTGGGCCACAGTTGAATTCTAAGCTGTTCAAAGGTGTTGAGTTGGGAGCAGCTCATCAGTTAAACTATCCATCAGAGCAATTTGATCTTGCGATCGCCACCGGATTTAGCTGCTATTTTCCCCTCGAATATTGGGATGCTGTACTAGCAGAAGTCAAACGGGTGTTAAAACCAGGTGGACATTTTGTGTTTGACGTTCTCAATCCAGAACAGCCTTTAGCAGAAGATTGGGCAGTTCTGGAAACTTATTTAGGGGCTGAGGTCTTTTTAGAGCCTTTGGCTAAGTGGGAAAAAACGATTAAGGCCGCTGGTGCTAAAGTCGCAACGCATAAATCAGGGGAATTATTCGAGGTGTATAAGGTGCGATTTTAAAAATCTTATTACTCAGGGATAAGTGGACTTGATGGATCTAAAGAAGTTGTAAAAACAAAATAGATTACCCCAGTTCCGAGAATCATCACAGCGAGACTGAACAGCAACACCCAACGGTCTGTTGGTTCGTAAGTATCTTCTTCGATATCACGACGCACAGCAAAATAATGTACTGTTGAGAGCCACACCGTGATTAAACCCACCAGCGAGAAGACTAAACCTAACTTCCAGCCGTTGCCAGGACGGGGTACTAAAGGTACATGGAAGGCACGCAAACGTACAATAACAACACCAAAACCTAAAAGAGCGATCCCTGTCCGCATCCAAGCGAGATAGGTACGCTCATTTGCTAAGTGATCTCGGATTCTGGACGGATTCAGTCGTCCTGGCTTTTTTTTATCTTTTTCTTCTTCTGTAGGTTTCAATTTTAACTGCATCAATAACACCCTTATCCCCAAAGCGGCTCTTATCAAAAAAATGCGAAGGTAGTAGAAAATCTCTTTCCAGATGACTTGCACCCAGCACAATAGTTGCGCTAATGAAATATGCCTGTTGTGATTGTACATTTTTTCCAAAATTTATTTTAATGCAGATATCAAAATAAAACAAGCCTAAAATTGAGGATAGATAAATTCAAAAAAAAATAGCCAAGATCAGAGAGATGTTTCACCAGTGTTTGTCCTGTTTTTCTCTGATTTTGGCTGTTACCCTATTTAAATTCAGAACAATCATTCAAAAATAGACTATGCAGTTCTATTTCAAGACTGATTGCTAGGCGCATTAGGAACTCGTGTATTTATGAGATCCTGCGATATATCTGGGATAAACCAGTTAGCCTCTTTGCTGTTTAGAACTTTTACAGTCGGGACATTCAATTCAATCGCAGCAGTATCTGGATTCCTCTTAATTACCAACTGAGTTCCATCAAGGATCTTCAGAGCCGCCGCTCCTGTCAATTCTTCACCTTGCCCATTAGGACTAGAAGTGAAATTTTCTACCTGTAGATCATTCGGTAGATAGATGCCATCACAATCCCAGTTATTTTTAGTGGATTGACCATCAGCTAGAAAATATAGACCATTGTCGTATACGGCATCTTCATCTTCTTCATCATTTGGTCTTTTACCGTATACCGCTATGGTATTACCTGTTTGGTTGTTGCATTGACCCCAATTGATTCCCGTCTCTAAAGCATATTTTTGCAGTGTTAATTCCTCAGTTCTCTTTTGAATTTCTTCTGGTGTCAGACCTTCAACTTGAGTTTGAGTATCTTTAGTCTGCGAGAGTTGCTTAAGTGCTTTAGTGACTTCGATGTAATCAGGATTTTTGCTAAATTTTGGTCTATCAGCAAAAGAAGGTTGAGCAAAGGCTAGATTAGCGACAATCATTAAGACAATTAGCAGAGATTTCCAGATTTTCATGTTTTGATTCCTGTTGATGGGTAAGATATTTTCCAGTTTAGAATTCGTTTTGCTCAGAAAATTGATGATGCACTTCTTTATTAGACACTTAATTTTTCTTGTTCTTCACTCGACGGCTGAGTATTGAAACCTAAAATCAATGAGAATATATAACTAGAAACTACAGATAAAAGAGTCCAAGTAACATTTTCCGTGACAATAAACACGCCCAAACCAATCAAGATACAAGGGACAAAAGTGCTGCCATTTTCAGTTAAAAAGTTGGCGATCGCAGGCAAGTAGGTTAACTTATAAGCGGTATAACACCATACACCCACTAGGGTAAAGAATACACTTATAATCACCAGCAGACTATCTAATTCGGAATTGGCAAACAGGGGCACATAGATGCTGATATTGTCACTGCCATTGGCAAAGGCGATCGCAGCGACATTGCAAGTTTGCGGAGAGACAAAACTTCTAACTATAGAGGGACAAGACGGCTCGGTTTCTTCTTCGGCTTCCTCTGGTGAATCCTCTTCGCGTTTTAGTAAACTGCTCATACCAATGATTATTGGCATTAACCCAAGTAGTCTAATCCAGTCCTGCGGTATGATTAGTCCACCGAAGAAACCGGGAAGGCTAGCAACGATCAATGCTGCAAAACCGAGATACTGACCAGCAAGGATGTGACGACTGCGAAACGTTTTAGTTATTTGTGAAAAAAGTAACGTCAGTATGACAATATCATCAATGTTGGTGGCAGTGAATGCGGTAATCCCTGTGGTAATTGCAGTTCCTAATTCGCTCATTTGTTGATGTCCTTATTTTCATTCTTGGGCATTGGGTATGGGGCATTGGTTACTCTCCCTCATCTCCCCCTGCTCTTTACTTGGCCGTTTGAGTCCGTGCCGAAGCTTTGATTTATACTTTAGTCAAACTAACCGATAGAATCAAATGCTTTTATTTGTCAAAATGATAAATGAAAGTGATTAAAATTTTGACACCAAGTCTTAGGGATACGATAAATGGCAGGAATGACGCTTGAGCAGCTAAAAATATTTCTGGCTGTGGCGCAGAACTTACACTTTACTCGCGCAGCAGAGGAGCTTTATATTACACAACCTGCCGTCAGTGCAGCGATCCACAACCTAGAACAAGAATACGGAGTGAAACTATTTCATCGGATTGGTCGCCATATCGAGATTGCTGAAGCGGGTAAATTACTGCAAGTGGAAGCGCAAAAAATTCTCGATCAAGTTTCCTTGACAGAAAGGGGATTGCGAGAATTGAACAATCTGCAACGGGGTGAATTGAAATTAGGGTCGAGTCTGACAATTGGTAACTACTGGCTACCAAGTAAGATTAGTGAGTTTAAGAGCCAATATCCTGGTATCCAGATTGACTGTACCCTTGCCAATGCAGAAACGATTTGTGTTGGTACAGCGATGGGACAGTTTGATTTAGGTTTGGTGGAAGGTGATGTAAAGCCAGCGCTTCAGAATACTCTAGAGTACGAAATAGTGGCGAGCGATCGCTTACAAATTGTAGTTGGTCAAAAACACCCTTGGTTTGAGTGGGGAGAAGTTGATTTAAGTCAACTAACCCAAACTCCTTGGGTGATGCGGGTGCGGGAATCTGGAACCCAACAAAGGTTTGAGGAAGCGTTGCAAAATTGGGGTATCAACCTCAGCGAACTGAATGTAATTTTAGTGTTTACCAGTGGTGAGATGGCAAAAGCCGCAATTGAAAATGGTGTAGGCGCAACTGGAATTTCTGAGTTGATGGTAAAAAAAGAAATCCAGTTGGGGACTTTGCGGGCAATTCGAGTTATTGATAATAGAGAAGGTAACGGTGCGATGCCTACGGCGGGCTGCGCCTACGCAGAAATAGTTCGACCTTTTTTCAAAATCAAACACCGTCAGCGTTTTCAAACTGCTCTTTCCAAAGTCTTTGAACAAATGTTGATATCGTCTATGTTGGATAGTTCGCATCAACATTTATCAGTTATTTGAAGGAGATTGGGCATTGGGCATTGGGCATTGGGCATTGGGCATTGGGCATTGGGCAGAGGGGCGGAGGGGAAAAACTTACTGCAACTTCTCCCCTGCTCCCCTGAACCTGAGAGTATCTTAGAGATAGAAGTTTGATTCTTGTTAGGTGGCGATCGTGAATACAGAGGAATTCCTGCGATTGATCGAAAAACAGCGTCTATGTCCTCAGACACTACCAAAAGGACTGCAAGCAATGTGGTATGACAACAAAGGTGATTGGAGCAAAGCTCATGAAATAGTTGCAAATGCCAGTGATGCTGACAGTGCTTGGGTTCATGCTTATCTGCACCGCAAAGAAGGCGATTTGAACAATGCCCATTTCTGGTATCAATGTATCAATGCAGTGGTCAGCCAGAATTTNTACCCAATGCCCAAGAATGAAAATAAGGACATCAACGAATTAGGAATTAGGCATTGGGCATTGGGCATTGGGCATTGAGAATTGATCAATAATTAATAATTCTTCTTCCTCTGCTCTCTGCTCCCCTGCTCCCTACACCTTCCGCATATTTCTACTGATAGGGTCAAAACCTCTAGAAAACCGCGTACTTTCATCATAGTAAGCGCCAGTCAGATTTGCTCCATACAACTTGGCATAGTTGAGTTTTGCTCCTCGAAGATTTGCTTCATTCAGATTGGCACCGCTCAAATTAGCTCTGGTCAAATTCGCTTTGGCTAAATTAGTACTACTCAAATCCGCTCCCCAGAGTTTAGCTTTAGCTAAGTTAACTCTACTCAAGTCAGATCCCCATAAATTAATTCCAGGCAAATCAGCTCCAATCAGCTTGTACCCACTCAAGTTGACGGCTGGAAAATATCTTTCTCCTGCGGCAAAACGCCTTTTTAATTCTTCAGCATTCATGCGTCACGTTGACCTTCTTTAGCAATACAGAAGTTATTTGTTCCCATTCTTGGCTTAGTTCTCCTGAAAATTCTGGCTGACCACTGCATTGATACCAGAAATGGGCATTGTTCAAATCGCCTTCTTTGCGGTGCAGATAAGCATGAACCCAAGCACTGTCAGCATCACTGGCATTTGCAACTATTTCATGAGCTTTGCTCCAATCACCTTTGTTGTCATACCACATTGCTTGCAGTCCTTTTGGTAGTGTCTGAGGACATAGACGCTGTTTTTCGATCAATCGCAGGAATTCCTCTGTATTCACGATCGCCACCTAACAAGAATCAAACTTCTATCTCTAAGATACTCTCAGGTTCAGGGGAGCAGGGGAGCAG
>LXQE01000152.1 GCA_003326195.1 Nostoc punctiforme NIES-2108 | reverse complement strand
AGGATGCTTTTGAGCCGTCGTTGGTATCCTGCGCTTGTCCCTGTAATCGTTTCGATAAAAAAACCCCTACTTCTGGCATAACATGTTTTTGCATTTGACTCCGCACTGCTTCTTCAATTCCTGCAAGATTTGTGAGCTTTTCTTTTGACGTATCTTCGTACAATATTTTAGCCATCGCCTGAATATGTTCTTGAAGAGCTTGCTTTTGTTCTGGGGTCATTGGTAAATAAATACACTCGTCTTACCTATCCTGACTGATTTTCGCCTTCTTTGCAAAAAACTGGGATGCTCCCTAAGTATCCTTGCTTATCGGCGAATTATCATCTGGAAAAATCTGGAAGACCGCTCTTATGGGTTCCTATCAATGATAATTTTAAGCATTGGGAACCCCTAAAAATCGAAGTTTATGAACGCAGCCGACGACAAAACGATTGTTCGCGAGTATTTCAATTCCACAGGGTTTGACCGTTGGAAGCGAATCTACGGCGATGGCGAGGTCAACAAAGTCCAATTAGACATCCGCAATGGACATCAGCAAACTGTGGATACAGTTCTCGGTTGGCTGAAGGCTGATAACAATTTACCAGAGCTATCAATCTGTGATGCTGGGTGTGGTGTCGGTAGTCTCAGCATTCCCCTGGCAGTAGATGGTGCCAAAGTCTATGCCACCGATATTTCGGAAAAAATGGTAGAAGAAGGCAGAGATAGAGCAAAGCAAACTTTGGGAAATGCCGAAAATCCCACTTTTGCTGTGCAGGATTTGGAATCATTGAATGGTACTTACCATACCGTTATTTGCCTAGATGTTCTCATCCATTACCCTCAAGAAAAAGCCGATGAGATGATATCTCACCTTTGTTCTTTAGCACAGTCGCGGATAATTCTCAGTTTTGCGCCGAAGACCTGCGCCCTGAGTATACTCAAGAAAATTGGCAGTTTCTTTCCTGGGCCAAGTAAAGCCACTCGTGCATATTTGCATCGTGAGGCTGATGTGGTGAAAATATTAGAAAGTAATGGCTTTTCATTGCAACGACGGGCAATGACGAAAACTCGCTTCTATTTTTCTCGCCTACTAGAAGCTACACGCAATTAAGGTTAAAATCGCAGCAAAGGTATAATAGACTTCTTGCTGCGATTTGACAATCTCAAACCTGAGATATGGTAGATATTGCCGTTGGCATCAAGCTTTGTTTTTGTCTAAATAGCTATTCTTCCGCTCTACATAATCATACGTTCTTACAAAGGAAGCGATCGCAACTGCTCCCAAGAGAATAGTGAAAGTAAATAATTATATTTACGTTTTATTTAGATAAAACTTCTTCTTTGAAGCTTCAACAGAAAATATCACACTTCTGGGAATGCTGACTCAAAGGGTTTCATAGGTGTATTTAATTTCTTGTTTATTTAGTTTCTCTAATTTCATACCATAACTGGTGACATTGTATTAACCAACGCTGCATTAAGTAAGCAATGTAGGCAAAAAATATTGTGTAAAAGCGAAAAAAGTGTCGCCGGGAGTAGATTGATATATTGGAACCTTTATGAAAGTCAGGTTAAAATCGCAAGCAAAGTGTAAATCTGAAGTGAAACTATGAAAACTGCTGAAAAATTAGCTGCCGGTTGGCTACTGACACTCGGATTCATGTTTGTAACTCTATCAGCAACCGCGGCATTAGAAAAATTTGCTACACGTAAAGCCATCATAATACCCACGGGTGAGTATGAGTTTAACGCACCGAATGCTACTTATGAAGATAATAATGCTGCTGTTGGTGGTCTAATTTTTGGCGTCCCTACCCTAACACTGGGCACGTGGTTAGCATTGGGATTGTACCGTCAAAGTCGGCAGGAGAAAAAGGCGATTAATCAACAAGTTAGCGATCGCCTGCAATCGATTTTTTATGAGATGCTACAAGAAAACCACGGGCGCGTAACTGTTTTAGGCTTTGCCATACAGTCACAACTACCCGCAGCCCACGCCAGACAATATTTAGATGAAAAAGCTAAAGAATTCAATGCAAACTTTAAGGTGAACGAAGAAGGGGCTGTATCATATCATTTTGATGTCTAATTGTCATTAGTCATTTGTCCTTCGCTCTTTGTCATTTGTTATTCACTAATGACTAATGACCAATGACTACTTTACCAACTTACGGCTAAGTCTAATGACGCAGATTTTTTTGAGCGTAGCTGCCATTTTAGGCGGTTTGTCAGTTGCTGCTGGTGCTTTTGCTTCCCATGCCTTGCGGGAAAAGATTAGTGAGCGATCGCTAGAAATTTTTGAAACTGGCGCTCGTTACCAAATGTATCATGCTCTAGCACTTTTTCTAGTAGCCATACTAATTAGTCGTAGCGAGTCCCCTCAACCCACACTCGTAGCCAGTGGATGGCTGTTTATCATTGGCATTGCTATTTTTTCAGGTAGCTTGTACACCCTTAGCTTAACCGGTATTAAATCATTGGGAGCGATCGCACCACTAGGCGGCACAGCCTTTCTTGCAGGTTGGGGTGCTTTAGCTTTTGCTGCTTGGAATTTGAAGTTGTAAAAAAGTTAGGAGTTATAGAGTTAAAAACTCTTAACTCTATAACTCCATTTTTTAGAAGCTCACTTACCACCTTTTACGGCATATTTTATACAAGTATGCCATAGTATATTAAGCATTGTAATACCCAACTTCTAAGCTGTAAATGATAAACTCAATTCCTTCCTTTTTAAGTAGGGAAACTGACTATTATGTATCTACAAAAACTAATAAATCGACACAAATATTTTCTAACAAATAAACTTGGACAATTCATCAATCATAATTTTCAGAATGGGCGGAGTTTGCAATCATTTTACCTATTAAAATACAAATAAACTATTACCGTTATTTAAAATTACTAAATTTATCTTTTTTAAAAAAGCTAGTAATGAGGAGTTAAAAGCTTATAATTTATAGCTCCTTACTCGTAGGCGGATTAACAAATTATCTAAAGCTGCATTAGCTGAAGGTGTTTCAGGTAATGGACTAGATTGATATTCTTCCTGTAACTTATTGCACAGACGTTCATATTCTCTTTGATGAAAAGCTACATTAATATCTGACAAAACAGACTTTTCTGTACCTGCTAATTTTTGGGCGATCAAATCAGAAATATATGGTAAATTAAAAACCTCATTTAGCTCAATTAAATTAGACTCAATTATTCCTATTTGCATCAGATAAATTCCAGTTAATAGAACTCGGTAAACATAAAGTAATGGCTTAATTCGATGCGTGTTTTCTTTCTCAAAAAGCTTCCATTGTGTTGCAGCAAAACCAATATAATGGTAGCTATGATGACGGGTAATACAATTTTTAGCAATAATTTTCAATTCCTCATGTTCAGGTGAGGTTATTAATATTAAAGGAGAATATAATTGTTCTAATACATAACCATTCTTTTTAAGCAGCAACAAAAAGAATTTTTTGACATCATGAGTTACTAAATCAATCTCTAAAGATTCAAGAACTTCTGAAACTTCAATAGTTTCATTTCTAGTCTGTAATCCCACTACTTCTTGAAATGGTAAAATATGCACACCACGCAAGTCATAATCAGAATCCGCTGAGGGAAAGCCATATAAGTGAGAACCACTGATGATGGTGAATAAAAATGGGTAAGGCTGTTGCCCAATAATTGTATTAATAGAAGTTGGAATATTCATAATGTGCCGTTTACTTGCTTACCTCGGTTCGCCTATTTTTTTAGAATATCTTTTGTATAAACCAGAACACTCACTTATAGCCCAGAGTTATCAACCCCGCGAAATGATTTCTGGAGCGGTAAATGCAGATGGCTTTGGTGTGGGTTGGTATCATGATCAAAAAGATACCGACTCAGAACACATTTTTGCGTTGTTACTTTCGCAAAGTTAAATTAACAAACATCGATCTCCAGAATATGCTTTACGCACCACATTATTAACGCTTTCAGAGATGGCAAAACGCTATCAAGTAGAAGCCTCACTCAATGTAGTTTTTAGTGATGGATATCGTTTAATAGCTTCTCGTTTTGCTACCAATTCACCGCCTCCATCTCTTTACTGGATACGAGACGATCCGACTTTCCCACAATCCGTAATTATTGCATCTGAACCTCTATTTCTAGGTAATTGGATTGCTTGCCCAGAAAATAGCATCATTAGTGTGGGAGCAGACTGTGAGATCCAAATTGAGCAAATCTAGTGTGAAAGAGGCTATTTCTCAAGGCTTTGATAAATGTCGCTCGAAAAATTTTGCGCTATTGCAGGATATGGACGAAGCCACATTCTCTAGTCAACCTCATCCTGACTTGAGTTGCTGTTGGCTGCCACTTGGACATATTACCTGTATCGAGTCTTTCTCACTGCTAGAACATAGCACTTAGGCGCTTACTTGCTATTATTCTAATGGGAAAATGCTGAAAAATAGCTTTAAAGCTTGAGTTATATTGCTCAGGCATGATTTTATTAGCTATGGCTATGTGTTTCACTGATTGGGGTAAAGGTCTGCTATCAAAGTAACCTATTACGCCGAGCAAACGGAGGTTTCATGTCGATATCTAAAGCTGTTAACAACAAGGTTACTTCTCAAAGTAGCGTTGAAAAACGCTTGCTGATAGAGCGTTTGGTAAGTGCAACTCAAATAGTTGCACCTAGTGCTGGGAGTGATGTAGTAAAGGGATTAACTCAAACCCCTAAATCTCTACCCCCTTGTTACTTTTATGATGACCGTGGTTCCGATCTGTTTGAGCAAATCTGTGATTTACCAGAATATTATCTTACACGCACAGAAACAACGATTTTACAGCAGTATGCTGGTGAAATTGCTAACATAACTGGTGTTTGTGAATTGGTAGAACTTGGCAGTGGCAGTTCTAATAAAACCCGCATTTTACTAGATGCCTATCAGCAGCTAGGCTATCCTCTGCACTACCTACCAATTGATGTATGTGCAGGTATGTTGGAAAGTAGTGCCAAGCAGTTATTAGAAGATTATCCCTTACTCCAAGTTTATGCACTAGCGGGAACATATGAATTAGCCCTTGCAAAACTCCTACCAGCGCAATTACCCAGCCGGATGATTTGTTTTATTGGTAGCAGTTTAGGTAATCTTACACCTGATGAGTGTGATGTGTTTTTCTCTCATATTACCAATGCTCTACAAGTAGGTGAGTATTTTTTATTGGGGATAGATTTACGAAAGCCAAAACAGATTTTAGAACCAGCTTATAATGACAGCCAGGGAGTGACAGCTGCATTTAACCTGAATATGCTGGAACATTTAAATCAGCGATTTGAGGGTAACTTTGACACCACCCAGTTTGAACACCGAGCATTTTACAATGAAAGCGAGCATCAAATAGAAATGCATTTACGCAGCCTGCGATCGCAAATTGTAGAATTACGCGCTCTTAATCTTAAGGTTAATTTTGCACTAGATGAGACTATCCTCACCGAAATTTCCCGCAAATTTGACCTTAATATTATCAAACAGCAACTAACCGCACAAGGTTTATTACCTCTTCATGTGTGGACAGATCCAAATCGATGGTTTGGCTTACTACTCTGTCAGCTACAAGCATAAAGCAAATCAGAGTCTGACTAATATATATAGCGGTTCTCAGTTGAGTCCAATCTATATCTAACAAAAAAAGCACTTCCCTACAAGCGTTGGGGATTAACACTCAAAGCCTCTCTTCTTTCTTTTAGGAGAGAGGTCAAAGTATATTAGACCTCTTGTACAAGTACAAAATTTGCCCTCTTCTCCCAACCCCTTCTCTCAAATTTGAGAGAAGGGGAGCTAATTTCCTAAGTAAATAAACTAAATGTTTCGCTGCTAATTATTGCTGCATCGAAGGTGTGGGAAAAATTCTGCTGAATATGGGAACCCGTGGACGAGGCTTATTTGCTGTTATATTGCTATTAGTAGCAGAAGAGTTATTAGTTGCCTCAGAAAGAAGAGGTGGTTTGCTATTAGTAGAATTGGCAAAATTACTCAATTGGGTAGCCGAAGATGAACTTGAAGATATGGAAGTAACATTCTCAGGATTTTGACTGTTAGTTTTTACCGGAGTTTGAGCTTGAGATGGAGTAACGAGGAAAGTTGAACTTGTTCCTAATACCAGTATGAGTAAATGAGAAATGTATTGTTGCATAGGGATTAGTAAAATGGGTTGATAAATATTCAAAGCTTAAAGAAGTTGTGTTAGTTCTCAGTTAGAAACAAAACTGCAATTTTCCAATAGAAATCATGACGCTGTTGTCCGATAAAACTTGAACACAGCGATTTCCAAAGGAATAGACTATTAATGCTTAGTACATTAATTTGCTAACAACAATCTAACCTCCCTCAATCAATGGGAAGCTAAACTCTCTTTTAAAAAAAGAGAGAGAGTGGTTATTTTAAGACTACTGAATCTGCCTGAAAGAGAGTTAGAAATAGATACACCTGGAATAATTGACGTTTTTTTAATCAACTAAGCCAGCACAACCATTAATATTCTATTGATATTTAGCTTGTTAATAAAAGAGGAATGTTACTGAACTTTTTGACAAAGCTGATTTATATAAAATCAACTCTAACTCGCATATTTAACTAATTAAAGCAAAAAGTATATGAATTTTTAATAAAACCTAAGTTTGATAAAGTAGTTTTCGTTAATAAATGCCTGTATATTTCAGCAATATGCACTAAGTCTGACTATATTAGGTAAATATTGAGAATATAAACCCACAGAAGCCCGACTTTTCAAACAAGTCGGGCTTCTTATTTCTCTCTCACAAATGATTTAGATTTGCTCGACATGAGTTTAGCCGTAGACATCCTTAAACCACGACCCATTTCTATTAGATAAGACAGACAATAATTAATTAAAATGAGATTTTTTAGTCAAAGCGATTTAATAAATTACTTAGGAAATATCTTTTTACCTCAACCTAATCTGGAAGATTAAGCGGCATCTACGCAAGAGAAAAGGGGGCAGGAATTAGGGGGAATTCCTGCATCTTTCTCTCCTTCTCCTTACTCCCCTATCTTTCTGGTCTTGAATTATCAAAAAGCGTTATAACTTCGTCCCACACTCAGCACAGAAGTTATGGGTAGGAGCATTTTTTGCATTGCAGTTGCTACAATACACTGGCTCGGTTGCTGCTTTTGGCGGTTGCTTCTGCAAGCCGACCATTTGAGCGTTGCTCTTGCCAGGGGCTACCATTGGATAGCAGTTTTCGTCTCTGGTGACGTGGACATTTAAGATTACTGGTCCTTTGTGTGCCAGCATTTCAGTGATCGCATCTTTTAATTGACTGCGATCGCTGATTACCATACCTTTAATGCCATAAGCTTTTCCCAATAACTCTACGTCTGGCATCCCCACTTCCATGTCGGAGCATGAGTAACGCTCACCATAGAAGGCTTGCTGCCACTGACGCACCATCCCTTGCCAACCGTTGTTGATAATTATTGTCTTGACATTTATGCCATACTGTGAAATTGTTCCTAGTTCCTGCAAACACATTTGGAAACTAGCATCACCGCTGATACAGATCACTTCTTCATCAGGAAACGCCACTTTCGCCCCCATTGCCGCAGGTAAGCCAAAACCCATCGTTCCCAAACCAGCGCTAGAAATCCAGCGCCTTGGTCCATTCTTCAGGAATTGTGCTGCCCACATTTGATGTTGTCCGACATCTGTGGTGTAGAAAGCGTTGGGTGCTTGGCTATTTACTTCTACAATTACTTCTTGGGGTGAAATGCTGTCGGTATGCTGCGGTACTATCAGAGGATACTCTTCGCGCCAACGGTTGACTAGATTTAACCACTCTTGGTTTTGATTAGGTGTAGCCTTTACCCCTGTTTCTTTACAGCGACGCAACAAGTCTACTAACACATTCCTGACATCGCCGACGATGGGCACTTCGGGAATGCGGTTTTTGCCGACTTCTGCGGGATCGATGTCGATGTGAATTACTTTGGCGCGGGAAGCGAATTCGTCTAATTTGCCTGTAACGCGATCGTCAAATCTAGCGCCGACGCAAATCAGCAAGTCACAATCACTAACGGCAAAGTTAGCGTAAGCAGTGCCGTGCATACCCAACATTCCCAAAGCTAGGGGATGATGTTCGTCAAAGGCACCGATCCCCATTAAGGTTGTCGTGACAGGGATATCGAATAATTCAGCTAGTTGTTTGATTTCTTCATGGGCACCAGCTGCGATCGCACCACCACCGACATACAATAGCGGACGGCGACTTTCAGTAATCAACTGAATTGCCGCATTAATCTGCCGAGGATTTCCCTTGACTGTAGGACGATAACCGCGTAACTTCACTGAGCCTGGTTTCACAGGTACATAGTCAAATTCTTCTAAAGCTACATCTTTGGGGACATCAATCAAAACTGGCCCCGGACGCCCAGTGCTAGCGATGTGGAAGGCTTCGGCGACAATTCGCGCCATATCTTTGGGGTCACGCACCACATAAGAGTGCTTGACGATTGGTAGGGTAATTCCGTAAATATCAGTTTCCTGAAACGCATCTGTACCAATCGATGGACGTGCTACTTGTCCCGTAACCACAACCATCGGGATCGAATCCATGTACGCTGTGGCGATGCCTGTCACTAAGTTAGTTGCTCCTGGGCCAGAAGTGCCAAAGCATACTCCTACTTTCCCTGTGGCACGGGCGTAACCATCAGCAGCGTGGGCTGCACCTTGCTCGTGTCTCACGAGAATGTGCTTCATACCACCAGTTGCTTCTTGCACCTTATACAGGTCGTCGTAAATTGGTAGAATTGCCCCACCAGGATAACCAAAAATATAATCAACGCCGTGGCGATGAAGGCTGTCAAGCAGAGCAAAACCGCCAGATGCACGTTTGGGCACGATTGGCGGGCTAGAAGCACGAGACTGTTTTTGATTCTCAGTTTGTGGGAGACTAATTGGGGAAAGCGATCGCACGGTCAAACCTCAGACTATAGCTAAAGTTAATGCTGAATTCTGTAGTTAAGATTTCATTTTAATTGAAAACTTCAATCAAAATCTTATTAATTTTTATATTAAATATAAAGCTAGATTATTAGCTTACATTAGTTAAATTACGTCTTGCAAGACATTGCGGGTATTTTTCCAAGCCCAAACACCAACAACCACGACAACAATACTCATTCCTACTAGTATAAATCGCAAGCCCAGAACATCAGTTAATGGTCCAGTAATCGCCAGAGGTAGTGCCAGAGCGATGTTGACGGCATGATTTTGAAAGCCAAATACTTTGCCGTGCATGGTAGGTGGTGTTTGCTGTTGAATTAAAGTTTGCATAGGGACACCAATTAAGGCAGCACCTATACCCAAAAATGCACAGAGTCCTAGCGCCAGCAACAAGTTGTGCGTAAAAGTGAACACCCCTAAAACTAGTGCCATCATCAAAAATCCAATTAAAGGTAGAGGCTTGTGATGCAATTTATCACCCCAATGACCTAAAATTGCCGCACCAAAGACCATACCTACCCCTGCTGCTGCTAAGAAAAAGCCAAACTGTTTTTCTTTTAGACCAAATTCCTCAGCTAATCGAATCGTCAGCACTGTTAAGGCTGCAAACACACAATATAAGGTTGTCAGTTGCAGCATAGCGTTTAAAATCAAAGGATTTTTCTTGAGATAGCGGAGGCTCTCGGTGAATTCAGCCCAAGGGTGATTTGATGCCTGGTGTTCCCGGTAAGGTTTGTCTTCTTTAAACTTAATTGGCTGCATAATTGCAGCCGATAATATGTATAATCCACCAACCACAATCTCTTGACCGTATTCTTCTCCCATCCAGCTTTTCGCCAAACTCAAAATCGGCTCTCCAATGGCAAAACCAACAATTAAAGCTCCCATCATCGTGCTGGTAAACAGCGCATTGGCTGCCAACAAATTCTCTCGTTTCACCAACAAGGGAATCGCTGCTTGTTCAGCTGGTGCAAAAAACTGCGTCACCGTGGAAATGGCAAAAGTCAGGATTAACAGAATCAAGAAGTGTCGTGGTAACAAGGGAAGACACAGCGTTAATATTCCCCGCACGACATCTGAGCCGACCATAATCAGCTTTTTTGGCAAACGGTCAACAAAGATACCACCGGCAGAGCCGAACAAAATTGCTGGGATTGTAAAGGACAGCATTAAGGTTGAGTACATCGAGTTTTGTGCCAAACCAGGAAGCGGTGGGTAGTTCTCCAGCAGAGCAATCAGCAAAACGAAGAAGACCTTATCTGCTAACTGGGACAGGAGTTGCCCAATCCACAGGAGCATAAAACCACGGTTTTTTAGTAGTGCGCCAAAGCCGTTATTAACAGCAGCCGGTTCAGTTGGAAACATTAGATACTTATTTTGGGTAGATGGGGCATAGGTCATGGGGCATAGGGCATGGGGCATAGGACATGGGCTATGGGGTATAGTTTTTCTTGACTGTCACCTGTAACCTGTTCCCTTCATCACTCCTCACTCCTAACTCCTGTTTACTTACTCCATTGTCCGGATTAATTTGCTTCATAGTGCTTTAACAGCATAAGCAAAAATTCAGTTGCTGTCAGACGACCTTTGGGTGGAATAATCTCAATGGATGAATCTACCCAGCAGCCTTGTACAATTTGGGGCGATCGCCAGATGGACAAATGATCGACTGCTGGCTCTGCATAAAAGTTATTTTGCCCACTGCCTAGCAAACATGAACTCCAATGGGTGAAATAATCATGACTCATCCGATGAATAGGGAAATTACCCTGTAGTGGTACTCCCCATCCATCTATAGCAATAAACGCTTTGACACGACCACCCAAGAGTTGCCACAAATGTGCTGCCCCTATTGCCCCAACTACGCCAGCACTAAAGCTGATGAATATAATTGGTGATTCTAGAGAGTCGGTTAAGCGATACCTGCGGTGAGCTACGCTAACGCGCAAAAACTGCAAAATGTGCAAGGCTGATAAAACTAAAACATCTTTACCCGGATAAATCAGTATATTTGTAGGGTTGTGTGCGATCGCGCCATGAGAAACTAAATCTAACAATCCGACTCTAAAGCTTTCAGTTAACTCTGGATCATGAATTCCAGGGCAAATAATTATATTCATCTGTCTATTCCAAAAATTGGGTATTGGGCATTAGACTTCTTGCATAAATCAAAAGCCCTCACCCTAAATCCCTGTCCCTTGGGAGAGGAATTTTGAAATTACCTCTGCTTCTGGCAAAATTGGGAGAAAGAAAGGGCGAATTTTGCATTTGTGTAAGAGACTCCATGAGCTGCGCTCACAAGGAACAATGAAAATAATCTGGGAATGATTTTGCTTTGTTTCAGCCTCTATTTTTAAGACAGGTCTAATAATTCTAATGTCAAGTTTTAAACCGCTTCAAAATTTCCAACCTCTGTTGGGTATTTATACAAGAAGTGTATTAAGCCACGTAAATTTTATACGTCTTTTGACTTATTATTTTCATTTTTGCACCTATCCTATCCCCCCGGATGGGATAATAAGTTACTATAAGGGAAAATGCGTAAGCTATTCCCTAACTTTATATCTCTCTGCACTCTGGTTATATTGAGGAACTAATTGTGGTTGCCACGCCGGAAAAAGTACAACACACTCACGAGCATGTATCAGGTAAAGACCGTGTAGCCGTATTGCTCATGGGCTACGGCGAAGTCGAAAGCTACGAAGATTTCGCCAATTATAACGAACAGGCTTTAAATCTACTGACAGCAAAATTCGCACCAGTACCAACCTGGATTTATCCGCCTCTGGCAAAGCTTTTGGCGCTATTTGACCGCCATGAGTGGGGACACACACACCACGATTTTATCTCCCCACACAATGCGATTTTTGAACAGCAACGGGCTGCGATTGAGAAAAATTTACAAGAAAAATGGGGCGATAAGGTTCAAGTTTTCAAGGCTTTTAACTTCTGCGCCCCTTTTCTACCCAATCAAGTCTTGGCAGAAATCAAAAACCAAGGCTTCGACAAGCTGCTAATCTACCCGTTGCTAGTTGTTGATTCTATCTTTACCAGTGGAATTGCGATCGAGCAAGTTAACAATGCTCTCGTTGAGTTGACTGACGGTGAAGAACACTGGGTGAAAGCACAGCGCTACATTCCTTCTTTCTTCAATGAACCAGCTTACATCGATTTGATGGCTCATCTGGTTGAAGAGAAAATTGCTGAATTAGCAGGAGCTTATCTCCCTTCTCAAATCGGCATTGTGCTAATGAACCACGGCTGTCCCCATAAAGCTAAAGGCTTTACTTCTGGGATTGCCGAAAGTGAAGCAATGTACGACTTGGTTCGGGATAAGTTGATTAACCGCTATCCCTTAATTTCCGTGGGTTGGCTCAATCATGACACACCCCTAATTGATTGGACGCAGCCAAATGCAGAGCAAGCTGCAAATAACCTGATTCAATTGGGTGCGAAAGTAGTGATCTTTATGCCAATTGGCTTTGCCACAGAAAACCACGAAACTTTATTGGATGTACATCATATCATCCATGCTTTAGAGAAACAGCATCCTGGCACGAACTACGTGCAAATGGCTTGCGTCAACGATCATCCAGAATTCTTGGCAATGGTGGCGCAATGGGCTGATGCTCATATCGCAGAGTTGTTGTCGGAGCAACCTTTGGCAATTAATCCCCAATTAGCTGGGGATCACCATCATCACCACCATCATCATTAAGTTTTGAGTTTACTAGGGTGGGCAAAACTAGACCCACCCTACAATTAATTTACGCCCCGTAGTTTGCGAGTGTTATCAACTAAACTCTGAGCAAATTGATCAAATCTTTGAGAGAGCTTTTCATCTACTAGTTTGCCTTCAGGACTGAATGCACCCCAAGCTTGTCCGATCGCAATTTGTTCAGGGATAGACCAACAATGAACCCATCTGGTAATTAACCGTAGTTCATTTAGAGCGTTGCTATTAGACTGACCACCCAAAACACTAATAAATCCTGCTACTTTATCAGATAGTTGATCAAAGCTCATTAAGTCCAGAGCATTTTTCAGGACACCACTAACGCCACCATGATACTCAGGTGTCGCTAAAATTAACCCATCGGACTGACTAACTGTTTCTTGCAACCGCTGAACATCTGGATACTCTGGATACTCCTTTGCGCCAGTGCAAAATGGTAGCTGCAACTGTCGTAAATCGAGAATTTCTACCTCTGCACCTACAGCTTCAACCCTTTGCGCTGCGACTTCTAAAGCAAGCTGGGTATAAGAGTTGGGTCTTAAACTACCACCAATGCCAATAATTTTCACCATAATTAACCCACAAACTATTAACTAGCTACTATCACCAGATTTCTTAAAAAGCGGAATCGTTATGACTATGTTTATCTTAGCGATTTGTGCCGTAATGTGTCAAATTAATATCTACTGGGGAATGGGGAGCAGAGGAGAAGTTGCAGTAAGATTTTTCCACTCTGCAACTTTGCCCCTCTGCCTCTTGTACCCAATGCCCAGTTTTAACAGCTGCATACTAGATAACGATCGCTCAACTTTATGTAATAGCCTGAAGAAACTTGGGAATGCTTTTGTGAGGAAGTTAGACTAGATAAGAAAAGTGTAATTTCCAGTTATTACAATTTTTGATAGAAGAATAGGCATAAAACCAGCGCTTAACTTGTGCCAGCAGACAAAGGGTAATTATTATGACAAATTCGGGAAAAAAAGCATTGATAAAAAGGCAGTCCTCAAAGCGCGTTGCTTGGTTTGGTGCAATTGCTGCTAGTTTGATTATGTTGCCAGGAATTTTCGGAAGTACTCCTGTCATGGCACAAAAGGCAGAAACCGCTTCGCTAAATTATGGTGACTTGATCAAGAAAGTGAAGGCGGGAGAAGTCGAGAAAGTAGAGCTTGACGAAACCGAACAGCTAGCAAAGGTTTATCTCAAGGGACAAAAAGATAATACACCACCGCAACAGGTGAGACTTTTGGCGCAAAACACAGAGTTAATCAACATTCTCAAAGATAAGAATGTTGATTTTGGCGAAGTTTCCTCTGCGAACAGTCGAGCTGCTGTTGGACTGTTGATCAACTTGATGTGGATTTTGCCACTAGTAGCTTTAATGCTATTGTTCCTCCGACGCTCTACTAATGCTTCTAGCCAAGCGATGAGTTTCGGCAAATCCAAAGCTCGCTTCCAAATGGAGGCAAAAACTGGAGTGAAATTTGAAGATGTCGCTGGGGTTGAAGAAGCTAAAGAAGAACTTGAAGAAGTTGTGACTTTCCTAAAACAGCCAGAAAGATTTACTGCTGTAGGCGCACGGATTCCCAAAGGAGTGCTGTTAATTGGCCCTCCTGGTACTGGTAAAACTTTACTAGCAAAAGCGATCGCTGGTGAAGCTGGTGTACCATTCTTCAGTATTTCCGGTTCAGAATTTGTGGAAATGTTCGTTGGTGTGGGTGCATCTCGCGTGCGCGACCTCTTCAAGAAAGCCAAAGAGAATGCCCCTTGTCTAATATTTATCGATGAAATTGATGCAGTAGGTAGACAACGGGGTGCTGGGATTGGTGGCGGTAACGACGAGCGCGAACAAACCCTCAACCAACTGCTCACCGAAATGGATGGGTTTGAAGGTAACACAGGCATCATTATTATTGCTGCCACTAACCGCCCAGATGTTTTAGATACAGCGTTACTCAGACCGGGACGCTTTGACAGACAAGTGATGGTCGATCCACCCGATCTCAAAGGGCGACTGGAAATTTTGCAAGTCCATGCGCGGAATAAGAAAATCGATCCTAGCGTATCATTAGAAGCGATCGCTCGCCGCACTCCTGGTTTTACTGGCGCAGACTTAGCCAACTTACTCAACGAAGCCGCTATTCTCACTGCTAGAAGACGGAAAGAAGCTGTCACCCTTTTAGAAATCGATGCTGCTGTAGACCGAGTTGTTGCAGGTATGGAAGGTACCGCCTTAGTAGATAGTAAGAGCAAGCGCTTGATTGCCTATCATGAAGTTGGACACGCTTTAGTGGGCACATTGCTTAAAGACCATGACCCTGTGCAGAAAGTTACATTAATTCCACGGGGACAAGCACTGGGATTAACTTGGTTTACTCCCAACGAAGAACAGGGGTTAATTTCCCGTTGCCAACTAAAATCCCGGATTACTGCTACTTTGGGTGGTCGCGCCGCCGAGGAAATCGTTTTTGGGAAGCCAGAAGTGACCACAGGTGCAAGCAATGACTTGCAACACGTGACAGGGATGGCGCGGCAGATGGTGACACGCTTCGGGATGTCAGAATTAGGCCCATTGTCACTAGAAAATCAGAGTGGAGAGGTATTTTTAGGACGTGACTGGATGAATAAATCAGACTATTCTGAGGAAATTGCTGCCAAAATTGATTCACAAGTGCGCGAAATTGTTAGCAATTCTTACATTAAAGCTAAAGAACTGTTGGAAGAAAATCGCGTAGTTTTGGAGCGTTTAGTAGATTTGCTAGCAGAACAGGAAACAATTGAAGGTGATGCATTCCGCAAAATTGTTGCCGATCATGTTCAGGTAGCCGATGAACAATTGGCTGTACCTCATTAAATATAAGAGTGAAAAAATGTAGAGACGTAGCAATGCTACGTCTCTACAAGGGTTCTAGATAAGGTATCTTTAATTTCACCAGATGTCTATTAAGGAACAATACGCTTGGGTTAAGGCTAAAACTCTGTTATCCAAGTCAATTTTTTAACGAACCGCCAACTCTTGGAGAGGCTTCCGCCAACGCGCAGCGTCTCGTAGAGAAGGCGCAGAGGACGCAGAGAGAAGAAAGAGAAGGAAAAAATTGCTTAACTGAACTGTATTGTATTAAGGAATAGGCAAAAGCTAATAGTTTATCAACTTTAAACTACTGAAAATCCAAAGGTTAAGATTCCCAACTTCTAGAAAAAGTTGGGAATTTTGTTGTAAAAAAAATTACAATACTACCTCAGCCTTCCCAGAAAGTAGCACACATAAAGTCTTGTCACTGTAAAGCTTAGGCTATTGTATTATGTATACCCAAAGAATGTACTACAAGTAAACATAAACATCATGAAATATAGATTTTGGGCAAGTTATCTGCTTGCTGCTTTAGCATTTCTACCCTTCGAGCCTGGAAGTATTACTCAGGTTTTGGCAACAGAGTCAGTTTACCAACTAGCACAAGCAAAATCTGCTTACACCCAATATATGCAACTTGGTTATAACGAAACCAAACGGAGAAACTATAGAAAAGCTTTATTGAATTTTCAGCAAGCAGAGCGGCTACGTCCTGGAGATAGATATGCTACTGCTGCGATTAGAAATGTTACAGGTTATATTCAACGCGGTAGTAGTAGAAATCGTATTGCCTTTGTCCCAGGTAGACCTGGTAGGGTAAGGTCAGCAGGAACACGGGGAAGTTGCTTTCAAACTGGACAATATCTTATTCCCTTGACACCAACAGATAAAGAAGCTCAACGCACTACATCAGAGCATCCCACATTCTTTTTCTACGTTCCTCAAACCTCGACAACAGTGCAAGCACTAGAATTTGTTTTGCGGGATGGTGATAGCATTGACCCATTGTATAAAGGAACTTTCAAACCTGTTGGGCAGAATGGTATTGTTAGCGTAAATGTACCTGTCGATCAGCCATCTCTACAAATCGGTAAAGAGTACAATTGGACTTTTTCGATGATTTGCGATCCTAATAACCGCGATAAAGACTCTTATGTAGAAGGTATAATTGTGCGATTGCAAGATGAAAACCTATCTCTTCAGCTAAACCAACCAAACACAGACTTGGATCGTGCAGTTTTATTTGCCACCGCTGGATTTTGGGAAGATGCTCTGAGAACTTTAGCTAATTTACGCCGCCAGCGTCCTAACGATCCCGAAGTTCAGAAATATTGGGAAGATTTGTTAAATTCAGTAGACATTAAAGAAGTTGTAAGTAAGCCTTTATTGCCCTGTTGTACTGCCCAAAAATAAATTAACAATTACTTAAAAACCTGGTTTTCATAGAAAAGCTGGGTTTTTTACCCTTCAATATAAGATTAAGCGATCGCAAATACTTATGGCGTGGACGGTATCAATTATTGCTAATTACTGCTGTAAGTCAAGCTGGTAGAGAAACAGGAAGTGCGATCGCGATCAAAAACGATGAATGCGCGAGGTCAGTAGTTATTTCCCAGTAAGTTATGGCTCTTTTTTTACCATAAATTATTTCCCTAATGTATCTAGTCTCTGATTTTTAATTGCTAAATGTTCTCTCAAATTTACACCACTTATTCGCCCTAACACTTTGCCCTGAAGGCAACCAGACTCCATGATTACTTCTAATTGATACCACGTACCCTAACTTATATTCAGCTATTTTTCTAATAAATTGGCTACTTTCACCATATAAACTATCAGCCAATACTAATTCAATATTGAAGCCTGATTCCATTAATTCTGTAATTATCTCTAATGCTAATACTGATTGCATTTCATCAGAATCACTACCGAAATTTCAAGTGTTTTTATTTGAATCAAGTGAAAAAATATTGGAGTGATGTGTTTCCCGGTCTCCCCAGTTATCAAAGATTTATCGAATGGATACCATCTACCTTGATACCTTTATGCGTCTATCTCAAACATTGTTTTGGCAAATGTACGGGTATCGGTTTTATCGATTCAACCAGCTTGAAAGTCTGCCATAATCGTCGGATTTCACGCCATAGGGTGTTTAAAGGTTTAGCCGAGCGTGGCAAGACTTCTGTGGATTGGTTTTTTGGTTTCAAGTTGCATCTTGTCGTCAATGAGTTTGGTCAACTTTTAAATGTAACTATCACTCCTGTTAATGTTGATGACCGTCAGCCTGTACATGATTTACTGAGTGGTCTGTTTGGCAAAATTTTTGGCGTTAGCGAAGCTTACCGAAGGTATCGCGGTTATGTCTCCCAAAAACTCGCTTCTCAACTTTTACAAGACTTCGGAATTGAATTTTTTGCTAAACTACGCCGCAGAATCAGCAGAGAGAACTTGCAAGCTGTATCAACACAAATTGTTGCAAGGCTAAAGTGGCATGGCTTAAGTTGATGACACGAATTTGTCGCAACGCCATTTAATTAGTCACTGTACATAAGACTGTTAAGCAAATATTTAATAAAGGCTTAATAAAAAATCCTATTTTTACCACAATGAATTGTTAAAACACGACTGAACAAATTAACCAAGTATTATTTGTTCAGTCGGGGGAGTTTCAAATTGGCTGTTTGCGCCAACTGCGCTTTTTGAGCTTTGTTTGCCAAGACTCCATGTAGGTGTAGAAAACAGGTGTTAAATAAAGTGTGAGAAACTGTGAGAACACTAATCCCCCAACTACAGCTAAACCAAGGGGACGGCGTGTATCTGCTCCGGCTCCCAAACCAAGGGCAATGGGTAGCGTACCCATAAGTGCTGCCATTGTGGTCATCATAATTGGACGGAACCTCACTAAGCAGGCTTCATAGATAGCTTCATAGGGCGTTTTACCGTTTTGACGGGCAATAATCGCAAAGTCAACCATCATGATCCCGTTTTTCTTCACGATGCCAACTAGCAGGATAATGCCCACGAAGGCGTAAATATTCAAGTCAACTTGAAACAGCAACAGGGTCAGTATTGCCCCAAATCCAGCGGAGGGTAAGCTAGAAAGGATTGTCAGTGGGTGAATGAAGTTCTCGTAGAGAATCCCCAGCACGATATAAATCACCAAGATGGCAACTAGCAGTAGCAATCCTAAACCCTGAATTGAAGATTGAAATGCTTGCGCTGAACCTTGGAAACCTGTACTAATAGTAGGTGGCAGGGTTTGACGGGCGAGTTCCTCAATTTTGCCAGTGACGTTACCGAGTGATACTCCTGGTTTGAGGTTAAAGGAGAAGGTGACAGATGCTAGTTGCCCTTTGTGGTTAATAGTTAAGGGGCCCACATCTTTGCTCAAGGTTGCGACAGCGTTAAGAGGTACAAGTTGTCCACTAGGGGCGCGAACTGAGAGTAAATCTAAAGCATTGGCATTTTGCTGATATTTTGGTTCCACGCCCATAATTACTTGATACTGGCTATCGGGGGCGTAGATGGTAGAAACTTGGCGAGTGCCATAAGCATTACTCAGAGCAGTTTCGATTTGATTGGCGGTCAAACCTAGAGCCGAAGCTTGGTCGCGGTTGATGTCTACTTTGACTTGCGGATTCTTGATTTGCAAATCACTGTTAACATCTTGTAAATCTGATAGCGATCGCAATTTCTCTTCTAAAGCTGGAGCATACTGGTAAAGTTCCTGAATGTTGGGAGTTTGCAGAGTAAATTGATACTGCGCTTTTGTCTGTTGTCCACCGACATTGATGGCTGGGGGATTTTGCAAGAAGACTTTGATTCCAGGCACAACTGACAATTTCGGTCGGAGTTCCTGCACAACTTCATCAGCATTGAGATGACGCTCATGGCGAGGCTTGAGTTCGATTAAAATTCGTCCCGCGTTGGCGGAAGCATTTGGGCCGCCAGCCCCGACACTAGAGTTGATGGAATCGACATTCGGATCGCGGTAAGCGATCGCAGCTACAGCCTGTTGATGTTTTACCATCTCATCAAAGGATATATCCTCTGATGCCTGAGTAGTTGCCGTAATTTGTCCAACATCTGCGTTAGGAACAAAACCTTTAGGCACAATTATAAATAGATACACTGTCGCTACAAGAATCGCTCCCGAAATCACCATCGTCGTGCGGTGATACTTGAGTGATTTCTTCAAACTCCAATCGTATCCGCCCAATATCACATTAAAAATGTTTTCTGAAAAGTTATAAAGACGACGGTTGAAATTTTTGATTCGGGACTGGAGACTAGGGGCTGGGGAAGGTGGAGCCTCCTCTGGCAATAAGGGATTGGGATCTGGAGACTGAGAATTAAGAATTTCTTCCATGCTCATCTGCTCCCCTGCTCCCCTGTCCCCCTGCTTCCCTGCCCCCTCACTCTCTTGCTCATGATGAGGTGGACTCAAGAATCTGGAACACAGCATTGGCGTTAAGCTGAGGGAAATTACGCCAGATACCAAGATTGCAACGCTGATAGTAACAGCAAACTCGCGGAATAATCGCCCCAGAATGCCTTCCATGAAAAGTATGGGGATAAATACTGCTACTAAAGAAATGGTCATAGATAAAATTGTGAAACCAATTTCTTTAGAACCATTTAGGGCTGCTTCCATCCGGCTTTCACCCATTTCCATGTGGCGGACAATGTTCTCCAGCATAACTACGGCATCATCAACCACGAAACCTACTGATAGGGTTAACGCCATCAGCGACAGGTTATCGAGGGAGAAGCCCAGCAACACCATGACTCCAAAAGTCGCTACTATCGAAAGCGGTACTGCCAAACTGGGAATGACTGTTGCAGAGATATTGCGGAGAAACAGAAAGATTACCAGCACCACCAGAGCGATGGTGAGCAACAGCGTGAATTGTACATCATCCACCGACTCGCGAATTGATTGGGAGCGATCGTAGAGAATATCCATGTTCACAGCCGCCGGAATCTGTGTCCGAAAGGTGGGTAACAGTTTCTTGATTGCATCTACTACTTGAACAGTATTAGTTCCCGGTTGGCGCTGAATTGCCAAAACGATCGCTCGCACACCAGAATTTTGGATTTTAGATTTTGGATTTTGGATTGAGGATTTCTCCTGTGCGCCTTTACTCTCCTTCTTGACAGGAAAATACCAACTGGCAATCTTATCATTTTCCACGCTGTCCAGAACTTGACCTAGTTCACCTAACTGCACTGGTGCGCCGTTTTGATAAGCCACATTCAGGGAACGATAGCTGGCAGCATCATTAAGTTGACCATTTGCTTGGATGGTAGAATTCTGCTGTTGACCGTAAAGTGTCCCAGTAGGTAGATTGACATTTCCATTAGCGATCGCATCAGCTACTTCATCAATTCCTATTCCCTTTACACTCAGCGATTCGGGGTCAAGTTGAATTCGTACCGCGTACTTTTGAGAACCAAAAACCTGCACTTGCGCCACCCCATCCACCATTGACAGGCGTTGTGCCAGCAATGTCTCAGCATATTTGTCTACAGTTGAGAGGGGCAGAATAGAAGAATTCAGGGAGATATAAAGAACTGGTTGATCCGCCGGATTTACCTTTCGGTAAGATGGCGGATTAGGCATATTAGTCGGTAACTGCTTCGCTCCCTTAGAAATAGCAGACTGCACATCCTGGGCTGCGCCGTCGATATCTCGATTGAGGTCAAATTGCAGCGTCAGTTGTGTAGTACCCAAAGAACTGGTAGAGTTCATCGAACTCAATCCCGCTATGCTCGAAAACTGCTGCTCTAAGGGAGTTGCAACTGAGGCAGCCATCGTTTCAGGGCTAGCTCCGGGCAAATTAGCTGTTACCTGGAGTGTTGGATAATCTACATTAGGCAAGTCGCTAACGGGTAGCTGTTGATAACCAATCAGCCCAAATATCAAAATGCCAACCATAACTAGAGTCGTCATGATTGGACGCCGGATAAATAGCTCGGAAATGTTCATCGCGTTCCCTTGGATGAGTGCTGAGTTATGAGTGCTGAGTCCTGAGTCCTGAGTCCTGAGTTAGGAGTTATTATTTCCCCCCTGCCCCTCTGCCCCCCTGCTTCCTACTTCCGGTTTCACTTGGACTGTGGCACCAGGCACGAGGTTAAATTGTCCATCAGTAACTACTTGCTCACCTGGTTTCACCCCTTGCTTAATTACCGTTTCATTTCCAACGGTGTCGCCGACGGTAATTAAACGCATTTCTGCTGTTTTGTCAGGTTTAACTACATACACAAACTGCCCCTGTTGTCCACTCTGTACCGCCTGAGAAGGAACAGTAATGGCATTTGGTTCTTCGCTGAGTTTGAGTACTACATTGACAAACTGCCCTGGAAACAGGCGCTCATCAGCATTGGCAAAAGTACCCTTAAGTTGAATAGTGCCTGTTTGGGTATTGACTCCACTATCAACAAAAGTTAGTTCGCCCCGTACTGGATGCCCTGCATCTTTAGGAGGTAAAGCATCGACTTTTAACTTGCCGTTATTTGCACTGTATTTTTTTATATCTGGCAGCAATCGTTGGGGAATAGAAAAGTTGACGTAAATCGGGCGAATTTGGCTGATTGTAATTAGCGGGTCGTCGGCATTCGCCTGTACCAAGTTGCCTTGATTTAGCTTTAGGCTACCTGTGCGTCCGGCAATTGGCGAGTAAATAGAACTATAAGAAAGCTGAACTTTGGCATTGTCGATCGCAGCTTCATCTGATGCTACTAGTGCCTGGGCGTTTTGGACATCTGCTTGGGCTGCCGCCACTGCTGCTTGAGCATTTGCCACACCACCTTGATCTGCGTTCACCGTCGCTTGTTGAGCATCAGCACTGGTTTGATACTGTTCGGCCTGTTCTTTACTTATTGCCCCTTGCTTGAGCAAACTACTATAACGTTGCGCTTGTGCATCTGCATTTGTTGCCTGGGCTTTATCCTTGACTACATTCGCTTTTGCCTGGTTTACTTGAGCGATCGCTTTGAGGACATTTGCCTGTGCCTGTTTCACCTGGGCTAAATCTTTCGCTTTGGCAGCATTAGCTTGCATCAGCGCAGCTTGTAAAGGACGAGAATCAATTTTAAATAACAAGTCTCCTTTTTTAACGTTCTGTCCTTGCTGAAAATAGACACCAGTAAGCTGACCACCCACCTGAGACTTGACAGATACCGTAGAATATGCTTCCACTGTTCCCGTCGCCGATAGCTGTATTGGAATAGTTTTTTGAGTCGCAGTAGCAATCACCACTGGCACAGCTCGTTTTTTTCCTGCTTCTTTGCCACTTGATTGGGCTTCGGAAGCATTACAGGCACTACACAAGTAGGCTAGACTTAATATAAGTAGCGAGAACCGCCCTCTTTGAATAATGCTCTGAAAACGAGGAACAGTTTCAGCAGCCAAAGACGAAGGCTTTATCGTCTGAACAGGAGCTAAACAGCGCATATCAACAATCTGGGGGAAAGGGGAAGCACAGACACATACTAGCTTCTCGTTAGACATCGCATCTTCCGCAAAATGGTTGGTTGCGATTGATTCTAATTAGATAAGCGCAATATTAGTTAAACTAAACATTAGTGTACTAATAATTTATTTTTTAGCCTACCCCTTTTGGAGAGAAATTGTTTTAAGCCATTGTGCCTTTATTTATTTTTGATCTATAGACTTCTTGGCATTGTGGGGAAAAGGGTAAAGGTATGGAATTTTCCCAAACCCAGTAACCTTTAATATGCACCCCAGCCCCTTAACTCCCCCTCTTCTCTTGCCGTTCTTTGAGTTTCAGCATAATTTCAGCGTGCATCTCGCGGGTAATTGGGTAAAAATACGTTAAAACTAAGCCAAAAATCAAACAAACTGTCGGTATGGGCCCAACGGCAACGCGAATAGCAAACAGTGCTGATTCCGGCTGGATGGGTAGTGGACTTCCGGCTACAGATTCTTTGAAACCCGATACTTGCAAAGAATTTCCCACCAAAAATAGCCCCAAAGCTAAACCAAATTTTTGCAGCAAAACCATGAAGCCATAAAAAATGCCTTCTCTGCGTTGTCCGGTTTGCAGTTCATCTAATTCAATCACATCTGGAATCATTGACCAGGGAATTAGATAAGCTGTGGATACACCAATACCTGCCATCACAGCCATCACATACATCAAAACTATTTGACCAGGCTGTAAGAAAAATAGTCCGGCGGCGGCTATAATCCACAAACTCATTCCCAGAAAATAAACAACTTTTTTGCCGATTTTTTTACTCAACGCTCCCCAGACAAATAGCATCAACAGAGCAGTTCCTTGGACTGCAATCATGACTGTGGGCACATCTGATTCTTTGAGTCCCATACAATTGACTACAAAATAGGGAATAATGCTGGCTGTTACCTGCACACCCAGCCAAGAACAAAGATATATACCAATAACAAATAAAAAAGGTCGGTTGCTAAAGACAATTTTTAGCTGTTCAAAGAAAGGCAGAGATGCAGGTTCCTCGGTTTGGCTGCGTTTAGCCTCAAAAGCTAAGATGCGATCGCGGACTCCAAAAACGCACCAATATAATCCTAAAATCGAAATTACTGTACAAACTGCTGCTAAAACAAGATATTGTTGTTTGCGATCGGCAATCAGCGAAAAAACAATTTGCGTTAAAATCAACGATAAAATGCTGCCACCAATAGAAAATGTAAAGCGATAGCTGTTAAGGCTGGTGCGTTCGTCATAATCTTGAGTTAATTCTGGAGTCATCGCCGTATAAGGCAAATTTACAACCGTGTAAAACGCCTGAGATATCACCCCAATGACTACGTAATACCAAAATAATGGCCAAATATTCTCACTCTGATTTGCACTAAATTGCGGTACAATCCACTGCAAGAAAAAGAAAATTCCAAAGGGGATTGCCCCATAAAACATCCAAGGAAGACGACGCCCCCAACGACGAGATTTCGTTTTATCAGTCAGAAAGCCGACAAACGGATCGTTTATGCCATCCCAGATTTTGCCAATCATCAAAATACTGCCAGCTAAACCCGCAGGGATACCAGCAACATTCGTGAAGAAAACCAGCAGAAAAAAGACGGAGATATTTGCGGTGATTGCTGGCCCTAAATCTCCTGCGCCGTAAGCCAGCTTTGTTTTTAAGTCGAGTTTTTCACTGAGAATATCTCGTTTGGCACCGCCATCAGCTGTAGAATCATTCATAAAACTTTGCACTCATACTAAAATAAAAAATC
The DNA here is from genome assembly GCA_003326195.1 of Nostoc punctiforme NIES-2108. Lineage (GTDB taxonomy): Bacteria > Cyanobacteriota > Cyanobacteriia > Cyanobacteriales > Nostocaceae > Nostoc > Nostoc punctiforme_A. The sequence continues at coordinate 167,088 of LXQE01000152.1, read as the reverse complement.
TGCGACGGCAAATAGCCCGTCGTAGACATCGCCTTCAATACAGCCATCTACCACTCCCGTTAGACTTATGCCAGACCTTTATGTTTCTTGGTCAGATTATCACCAAAAAATTGAACAACTGGCTATTCAGATTTATCAATCAGGTTGGGAATTCAACCAGATTATATGTCTTGCCAGAGGAGGACTACGAGTTGGAGATATTCTTTCCCGTATATACCAGCAACCACTGGCAATTTTAGCAACCTCATCTTACAGTGGCAGTGGCAAGCAAGAAAGAAGTAATTTAGTTTTCTCTCGTCACTTGACAATGACTACCGAAAAGTTAAGTTCGCGCATTCTCCTAGTGGATGACTTAGTAGATTCTGGGATCACACTCCAACAGACTATACCTTGGCTCAAGCAAAATATTGATTTCCCCATTGAGGAAATTCGCACCGCCGTTCTTTGGTATAAAGCTTGTTCAGTTATAGCACCCGATTATTATGTTGATTATCTGCCTGACAACCCCTGGATTCACCAACCCTTTGAACACTACGAGCAGATAAACCCCGCAGAACTTGCGGGTAAACTAAATAAAGTTAGGAGTTAGGAGTGATAAGTGAGGAGTTATTAATTCAAAACTCCTAACTTTTAACTCCTAACTCCCCAAACTTAGGACTCCACCACCCTTTTTGCGTAGTGAAATAAGCCACATCTTTATGTTTGGTATCCTTACGGGATTGTGAGTCAGAACATCGCAACATTTTCTTACTCTGTCCCTCTTTGATATAACTGTACTCTTCTAAAGGTTTCTTACATACCGGGCAGGGATATGCTGTAATCTTCACAGGAGGCTTTTGTTGATTCTCAGCCTCAACTGCTTTCGTTCGTGGTGGCTGCCAAGTTTTATTAAAGTCGCTCCAAAATAGCACGACATCACAGCCTTTTGTGCATTTGAGGAAATATTTCTTTTTAACCTTAGTACTCGGAATTTTGGCGAGAAAATTTTTGCACTCAGGGCATCGCGTTTTAGAAGTTTCATATTTGCGCTCAGTTATCACATTAGCTTTACCTTTTGGGGAACTCGCAACTACAGTTTTAGCTTTGGAGAGCGCTGGTATAAAGTAATTCTGATTCCAACTAGTTAAATAATGCTGCCAAGAATTCTTTCCTTCAGAAATTGCATCAAGAGCATCCTCCATTTTTGCTGTGAATTCCGCCTCTAGTAAATCCGGCAGTGCTTTGAGCAAAAACGCATCAACTTCTAACCCTAACGCTGTCGGTTGCAGATGGTCTTTTTTCAACTCGACATAATTTCGTTTTTTTAAAGTAGCAACAGTAGGAGCATAAGTACTTGGGCGACCAATTCCTTTACGTTCCATCAGTTGCACCAATTTTGGTTCACTGTAACGGGGTGGTGGCTGCGTCTGCTTCTTTTCATGTCCAGCATTCTCCAGTTTTAATACTTGTCCCTGTTGTAATGAAGGTAAAACACTATCCTTGCTGAGATTGTTCCAGTACCGAGCATAACCGTAAAATTCAATTACTTGCCCTCTGGCTGACCACAGTAGAGAACCAGACCGAGTAATAACCAAAGTTTTACGCAATTGGGCAGCACGACACTGAGAAGCAATTGACCGTTTCCAAATCATCACATACAGATTAAACTCATCATCAGGAAGTTCTAAGCGCAATTGAACTGAGGGACAAAACACATCAGTTGGACGAATGGCTTCATGTCCTTCTTGAGCCGATTTGCTACTACGATGCTTGGCGACTTGCTGCGGTACATTCGGCGGATCATTTTGCTCCAACCATTTACGGGCGCTGGCACAAAATTCTGGACTCAGCATTACTGAATCTGTTCGCATATATGTTATCAGCCCTGCCTCATAAAGCTTTTGGGCAACAATCATGGTTTTGTCGGGAGCAAACCTCAACTTTGAACCGGCTGCTTGCTGAAGGCTGGAGGTTGTAAATGGTGGCGGTGGCTGGCGGTTAACAATTTTTCCTTCATAATGAATCACCTGATGAGGATGTCGCTGTGCTTCTTCAACTAAACGTGTAGCCTCTGCTTCCGAAAGAACGCGCTTAGACTCCGGTGTTTCTGGACTATTACCTACCTTTGCGTCATCGTGAGTTTCAGTTTCTTGCTCTGCCGCATCTTTCGCAGAATCAATCGTCCCTTTGTAAAAAGCCCGAAATCCTTCCGCATAATCTACCCAAACACTCCAATAATCTTGGGGGACAAAAGCCAGAATTTCGTTTTCTCGCTGACAAATCAAGTGCAATGTCGCGCTTTGAACTCTGCCAACACTTTTAGCGCCGTTATTCAATGCCCAAACTAAAGGGCTACCTTTATAACCCACCAACTTGTCTAGGCAATCTCGGCACAGTCCAGCACCGATTAAATTTTGGTCTAGCTTTCTGGGATTAGCGATCGCACTCTGCACCGCCGATGCTGTAATCTCAGTATAAATTACTCGTTTCGGTTCCCTTAAACCCAGCGTTTCTTTGAGATGCCAAGCGATTGTCTCACCTTCCCGGTCTGGGTCAGTTGCTAAGACAACTTCATCAACCTGCCTCACCGCAGACTTGAGCTTCTGGATTGTTTCTTTTGCTCGTTGGTCACGCGGGACGTAATTGCACCGGACATTACTGCCATCCATGACGAAGCCCAAGGAATCGTCTCCTTCATTGCTGAGTTCCCGGATATGGCCACAACTGGCTAGAACTTTCCAATCCGAACCCAGAATTTGACTAAGTTTTTTGACTTTTCCGGGAGACTCTACTACAAGCAGGCGTTTGATCATAGCAACTGCATTCTAGATTTTGAGCAATAAACTGGCAATTGCAATGAGCGATCGCCTATTTTCGTGATATGGATTTTCTAGAATACTGTACCAAAAAGCTTTGACAATTGCTCAACTCAGTTTAGAGGTAAATTATATCAACGGGATGCCTGATTGTGCGATCGCTGTTGTAACTGGCTCAACTATTATGATTTTAGCCACAACAGCCTAGTTAAATTAGGATTTAACGACATTCGCCTGCAAGATTGTTACATTGAACTTCATGGACTGTTTTTGGCAACAGAATAGTAGTTACTTATTATTGTAACCTGTAACTATTTAACGCAAAAAAGCAGCCGAGCCATAGGGTTACGTATCAACTAAACTTTGTACTTCACACATCTTATGCCATTCGTATTTTGGCTTATCGAATCTTTGCTTAAGAACGTTGTAAGTGTGCCAGATGTTTCTCAAGACATCCTAATTACACCCTTGACGAGCAAAACTGGAGCATTGCTAGAGGGGGATGAGACGAAGCACACTAAAAATTTATTTTTATAACTGAAAATTTTATTTTATTTATGTGTTAGGTAGCTTTCAGGATGTTATCTGTATAATCTATCATTCAGTTTAAATTATCGAATGTATCATCTATCATTCAGTCTGATTGATTATTGACCTCTGTTACTTATTGATAGGTTGAAATCTGGGTATTAGGGTATCTCTTTTTAAGACATAACATACCACTCACCTAGTAGTTATTTATTAACGGAATTTGAGAAGTTATGTAGGCATACTCTATCCTATACATTGCCTGAACTTGTGCTTCAAAAATCATGAGCCATTATATGAATAGTTAGCACGTTTACGGCACTATCCAATGTCTGAAGACTTATTAAACTCCTTTCAAGAAGCATACAGCAATCTCGAACTGTTTCCCTTGATGGAACGGAACGAAATGGAAAGATTTAGAGTCGAATATGGTGATGATTTAATTGCAGACCTGAACCAATTAGTCGAAGATAGTCCTAATGGAGATGGCAAAATTGTCTTTACAGGACATCGAGGATGTGGTAAGTCTACTTTGTTAGCTGAATTTAGCCGACAAATTCAAGATAAATATTTTGTAGTACTCTTTTCTATTGCTGACAAAATTGAAATGTCGGCTGTTAATCATATTAATATACTGTTTGCGATCGCAGTTAATTTAATGACAGAGGCAGAAGCCCGCAAAGTTGATATTCCGCAATCTACTAAAGAAGCTCTTTATAAGTGGTTTGCTACCCGCACTCGCACTGAGGAATCAAATTTGCAAGCAGAAGTTAGTATCGGTTTTGACCTCCTAAAATTGATTAGTTCTAAATTAAAAGCTGATGCCAGCGTTCGGGATGAAATTAAGCAAGAGTTTGAACGCAAGTTATCAGATTTAGTTGCCAGAATTAATGAAATTGCTGCTCTAATTCAAGCTGCTACTAAACAAAATGTTTTGGTAATTATTGATGATTTAGATAAGCTTGACTTAGGTAGAGTTAACGAAATTTATCGAGATAACATTAAAGCCCTTTGTCAGCCTAACTTTCAAATTATCTACACCATCCCGATCGCAGTCCTTCGAGAAACATTTATTAGCACAATAATTGCCACTGAAACCAACGATCAAGTTGTGGCAATGCCTGTCTTAAAAATATTTGATAAAGGTAAAAATCGTTTCTCTAATGCCCAACCTCGCCCGGAAGCAACAAAGATTCTCGGTGAAGTTTTGCAAAAACGGATTCCTAATGAATTAATCGCAGCAGAAACAGCTGAAAAAATCGTAATTTACAGTGGTGGCGTATTGCGAGAGTTAATTCGAATTTCTAAGGAATGTTGCCGTATATGTTTGCGAACAATTCGACGAAATCCTTCAGGCAAAGTTATTATAGATGATAAAATTCTTCTGCAAGCAATCAATAAAATTCGCAATGATTTTTCCATACGCTTAGGAAAAATTGATATCGATATTTTGCAGAGCGTTTATGAACAATTTATGCCCAACGATCCCAAACAAGCAGAGTTTTTAGATTTGTTACATGGGCTGTATGTTTTAGAATATCGCACTGATGAAACTTGGTATGATGTTCATCCAATTATTATCGAAAGCTTGAGAAGACAGGGAGCGATTAATGTTAAATGAAGATTTATTAGATGATGAAGGAGAAAATCAAGATGCGTATGATGATTTAATTGTTTCTATTGAAGCTCAAAAGCGGGGATTAAATTTACTGATTGCAGTTTGCGATGATGCTAGCTTTCGCGATCAGATTATTGCTCAATATGAAGCTGAACTACAACCCGCCTTCCGGGCATATCGAGTAACTTTAGCACGTCAAGAACCAAGCCTCAAAGCTGCTCTTAACCAACTGGTACAACAAGAAGAATATCTCCGTCAGCAGAACCTGGCGGTGATAACTGTCACGGGTACTGAACAATTGTATTTTCTCAGGTTGGGAAATGAGCAATCAGAACAGGAAAAGTTTTTTGGTTACTTACAGTGGACAAGGGAAGGATTGCGAGAATTTCCATTTGCGATCGTGCTTTGGGTAACTAACCAAATTTTAGTCAACCTGATTAAAAAAGCCCCTGATTTTTGGAGTTGGCGCAATGGTGTATTTCGGTTTGAATCTAAAAAAACAAATGCTATTCCTGGTAAAGAATTAGAAAATATCCGCTTTGTTTTTAGAGACACAGAATTAGCTAGCACAGATACTAATGAAACTAATCGCTTTTTCTTACCCATTCAAGATTTACAAAGGTTAATCGAGAAAGTAGAACAAGAACAGGGAACAAAAGATCCTACCTTGGCTACGTTATACTCAAGATTAGGCGATATTTACCACAGCAGATTAGATCGTGGTGAATCTCAAAATTATCAAGAAGAACAGGAATTAGCAATTAAATATTGGCGTCAGGCGAGTGAGCTACAAAATGAATTAGGTTTGCAGATAGACTTAGCTAATAGCCTCAACAATTTAGCAGGAATATATCGTGCAATCGGAAACTACACTGAAGCCGAACCCTTATATAAACAAGCTTTAGAATTGAGGAAACGCCTGTTAGGAGAGAACCATCCGGCTTTTGCTACTAGCCTGAATAATTTGGCAGGACTTTATAAATCTACTGGAAAATATAGTAAAGCAGAACTTCTATATCAACAAGCTTTAGAACTGAGGAAACGTCTGTGGGGAGAACACCATGCCGATGTTGCCGTCAGTCTCAACAATTTGGCATTACTATATGATGAACAAGGACGTTATGACGAAGCAGAACCTCTGTATTTGCAATCATTAGAACTCGAAAAACGTCTGGTTGGCGAAAATCATCTTTCTTTCGCTCTCATACTAAATAATTTAGCGCTACTTTATTATCATCAAGGACGCTACAGTGAAGCTGAACCGTTGTCGCAACAAGCAATAGAACTAGATAAGCAATTTTTAGGAGAAGAGAACCCCGATGTTGCAACAGATTTGCACAATTTAGGTTTAATATACCGCGCTCAAGGACGCTACAGCGAAGCGGAATCTTTGTTTTTGCAATCATTAGAACTCAAGCAGCGTGTATTACAAAAAGCGCATCCACTATTAGCAGATACTATCTATGCTCTTGGTTATATGTACAGGGAACAAGGACGTTACAATGAAGCAGAACCCTTATGTATAAAAGCCTTAGAGCTTGATAGGCACCTATTGGGAGAAAATCATCCCAATGTTGCCGAAAGTCTCAATAATCTGGCAGAAATTTATCGTGCAACTGGACGTTACGATGAAGCACAACCGCTTTATTTGCAAGCTTTAGATATTTGTGAGCAAGTCTGGGGTGTAAATCATCACCGTACTGTCTCTATTCGTCAAAATCTAGAAAAACTTGCCGCAGCAATGCAGAATAATGGAGAGTGCGATGTCTTGTCTACGACACGCTGCGCGAACGACAACCCCTTTGGAGAACGCACTGCATAGAGCAAAAATCTAATTTTGGGTTAAGCTAAACGCTAAAATATCATAAAAATAGAATGTTTTCATTTTGAGACTCTAATTTAGAGATAGCAAAATGGCTAAAAATGTTTTCCATCTACAGGTAAAAAAAGCATTAATCAAAGATGGGTGGATAATTACTCACGACCCTTTTACAATTCGTGTTAGTGAAGCGATTAAACTACAAATAGACTTAGCCGCTGAAAATGCCATTGCCGCAGAACGGAATACAGAGAAAATAGCTGTTGAAATTAAGAGTTTTATTGCAGATTCAGATATCAGTGAATTTCATACTGCACTCGGACAATATCTCAATTACTCCCAAGCTATTGAAGAAAAAGAAGCAGACAGAGTGCTTTATTTAGCTGTTCCTATCGAAACATATCAAGACTTTTTCCAACTTTCTTTTGTCCAACGCACCCTTGATCGTTACCAAGTTAAGTTGATAATTTACGATCCAAAACGTGAGGAAATTCGGCTATGGATAAAATAGAACGCTATCGACAATTTATCAAACAAATTCTCAGCGAACATCAACAAATCACGTCTAATACCGATACTGTCAAATCACAATTAATTTTAGACAACGAAAACGACCATTATCAACTAGCTTACGTTGGCTGGCAAGAAGATAAGCGCGTGTTTGGCCCGGTCATGCATTTTGATATTCAAGATGGGAAAATATGGATACAGTATAACGGTACGGAAGAGTCTGTTGCTGAACGATTGGTTGAGTTAGGTGTACCCCCTTCTGATATTGTTATTGGATTTCATTCTGCTTTTAAGCGCCAATTTACCTCTTATGCTGTCGAGTGAAGAGTGCTGTTAGCGGTAGCGGGGCGTTTAGCCCGTGCTGAGTGCTGAGTTGAAAAACCGCACATAAGGGCCGGGCTTCTAGCAAGTAAATAATTATTGAGTAATTCTTAATTCACTCAAAACTCAGCATTAAGTAGGGAAAGCTTCACCTCAAGTGAGGAATACATGAATATTGAACAAGCAGTGAATAAATAGAAAAGCGATCGCTTCCCCTAGATCCCCGACTTCTTAAATAAGTCAGGGAACTGTGGGGAAGGAAGCTTGATTGTCTTCCAAATCTACTAGCGAACGCCAACGAAACCAGCTTGCTCAATTGCTCTTTGCCCTTGGTCAGTTAATAAAAGATTGGTGTATGCATTTCCAATCTGCTGTTCCCGACCTTTATTCTGCTTAATAATCACAAACAAATTAGCAATCATCGGATAGCTGCCATTTTTGATCGCCTGAGTATTTAGCTGGTTGCGCTGACGTGGACATTGCTCAGGGGAAACCATCGGCTCCCGATAAGGGGGAATTAGCTGACCAGCAGTGTTACCCAATGGCAAAGCCTTCACACTACATTGAAAGACTACTGAACGGGCAGAGGCGTAATACACACCACCAGGGGTTTTACTGAGTTGGCGCACTGCTTCTGTAGCAGAGTAGACATATTGCACATTAGAGCCAAATGCTTGCCCCTTTAAGTCGCTATTGCTAGGGAATATTACTGTATCTGCGTCCTCTGGTCGTTGAGAAAAAGCTGTGATGGGTAGATTTGGCCCACCGACTTGATTCCAGTTAGTAATTTTCCCCAAATAAATCTGCTGCAATTGTTCAACACTTAAACCCGATACATTGAGTGATGGATTTACAACCACTGCTATCCCATCCATACCCACCTGACGTTGCTCAAGGGTAAAGCCTCGCTCTTTTGCCGTAGCTTGTTCTTCGTCTGTGAGGGGACGGGAGGATTGAGCAAAGTCTAGTTTGCCATCAAGTAACATCCGAATACCAGAGCTAGAACCAGGACTACCATCAACAGGGTTTACATAACGTAATTGTAGTTCCGGGCGATCGCTCTGGATCTGAGAATCTACCAATTGCCGAATAGATGCCCAAGCGGTACTACCTCCGTAGTTGAATGAGGCAGGGGGAACATCAGCAACTGTCTGAAAAGTTGATGCATTATTAGAGACGCGGTTGAAATTTTGATTAGAGGAAGAGTTAGCACTGCTGCGTGACAACAAAGTTGGCTTTAATAACCACCAAAGTAATCCGCCAATAACCATAAGTGTTAGAACTTTACCAATAATCAAACCTTTAAGAAAGAGGGCGATTTCGCTGTTAATTAAAGCTTTCCTTTGATTTGTATTGTCCATATTTTTAAATTTTGTTTATTGTATTTATCTTACAGGAATATCTAAGTATTTATCCTACAGTCATCTTGAAATATTTAAATTAAAAATAAATCTTTAATAGCTAGTTAATAGCCAGTCTTATGATTGCTGCTAGATGATTAACTTTTCTAATGTAGTGAAATTAAACTTGCTATTTGGTGTTTTTTGCAATGGTGCAATTGCTTTGACAGATTCTTCTGTTAAGTGCTGATTTAGCTAGTAGACTATTCGTCTTAGCTGACGGAAACTCAACAAATCTTTCTAGAAAACTCTTTAGTGGAGTAGGTTGGCTTGGAAGCGATGTCCCCGTATTAATGAATGTATAGATTAAAACTATTACTATCAAACTCGTGGTTGCGCCAAGACCGATGCCCAGCAGTAAAATAAAGTTTCTATAAGTTAACAAATAACTATCATTAGCCTTGTGGTTGATGTCAGCAGATTGTAAAGACTGTGACAACGCTCCATCAGAATTAAGCGCTTGTAAAGCTTCTGTGGCAGACTGATAACGTTGGTTGTAGCGATCGCGAACCATTGTATCTAAAATATTTGCCAGGGCATCACTTACCTCTGCCTTGTCGCGCCAGATAACTTCTCCAGTACTGGGATCTTCTGGTAGTTGTTCAGGCATTAAACCTGTCAAAGCTTGAATGCCAATCATCCCGACTGCATAGATATCGCTACAAAGTTTTGGCTTTCCCTTAGCCTGTTCGCTTGGCATATAGCCAGGAGTTCCAACAGCAATTGTTAAGCCTGCTCCCAAAGCACCAATTTTCTTAATACTGCCAAAGTCAATTAGCACAATCTTCTGATCTGAGTACCGTCGCATTAAGTTTTGAGGCTTAATATCTCGGTGAATAATATCGTGTTGGTGGACGAAAGCCAGTACTTCTAGGATGTCTTTTAATAAATTTAAAACTGTATTCTCGTTAAGACGCTGACCTGGTGTAATTTCTTGAGTCAAGGCATGACCGTCAATAAATTCCTGGACTAAATAAAAATCTCCATCTTCATCAAAATGGGCAAACAGTCTCGGAATTTGGTCGTGGTCGTTGCCTAGCTGGTATAAAACTTCCGCTTCCCGATCGAATAGCTTTTTAGCGATGGGTAGAACAGCAGGATTGGAATCTTTTGGGTGGAAATGTTTGACGACACAATGGGGTTGTCCTGGTAAATCCAAGTCAAGGGCCAAGTAGGTATCACCAGAACCTCCACTTCCTAACTGTTTGATAATCTCAAAGCGATTCCGAAGTGTTTTTCTGTTGAAAGAGTATCGGTGTCTGTTACGTATAGTACCCCCTACTAAGTAAGTCTTATCAGATTCTCCGCTTCCCATCACTTTGACAGTTTCAAAGCGACTTCGGAGTGTTTTTCTGACTAGAGGGTTCTGGCTCATGTGGCGTATACTACTTCTTAATTTACTGACCATTCAGAGCTTGGTGAGGTTATAAATAACTGCTTGCTGCTAGATTTGCTAGTATTTGCGGCAGTTAGCCATTGGGCAACCTATGTTTTGGATAAATGTGATACTTAGTTGATTAATTGCTTTATTTAATACCTTTATAGGTATTTTAATACCAGATTAATTTATGAAATACTTCTGTAATTTTATCACTTAAGTAAATTTAACACTAGTTCACAGTCTTTAAGCTGTGGGCAGAAAATAATATTCAGGAGTTAGGATACTTATTTATTTTAACTGTTAAGTCTGATTACTGACAAAACTTTGAACAGTTAAAATTTAAAGGCACAAATACCCTTACAGTATTCGTCACAATTTTGTTACCAGATTTTAGTCATTCCTAAGCGTGATCGCGTTGTCAGATCAATGCGAGTTCAACGAAAAGTCTAAAAAAGATCGGCTAAGTTTTTGAAGTAAGTATCGAGTAATGGTTTTTGAGGTAAATATAGGTGTGACTTTTCAATCACTCACACATTTTACGATCTCGATCTACTCATAATTCTGACAAATCTGGAATGCGTATTCGCTTTCACGAAATACCACAATTAATATGTGATACCAATAGTTAAAAAAGAATCCACACTTACCTACCCTTAGCAAGGCGAGAGTGCGCTTTGAGCTACTTAAATTAGAAAGCAAAATGGAGAATTGCAATGATTGCAATCTCTCGAATAACTTCAAGTTTCCACTTTTACGACTAGAAAAAATATTAGGACTGCATTTCCTGAAATTCAATCCGCATAAATTTGCGAACTTTCTTTATTTATTGGTTTACTCAGTTCTTAGAATATCAATTTACAGTATCTTAACTGGTTATTCAATACTTCCTTCAAAACATCCTACTTTTCCAACTTTTCCCACCTTTTACTTTACTTGTATTTCTATCACTTGCAATAACTCAATTGCATCTAGCAAAAGTAATAGTGAGAATGGTCTACGCTAGAACTAGCCCTTTCAAGGTGAGTAAAAATTTTGCTCAAAAAATTCCTCTTTAATCTCTTAACTCTGTGTTCTCTGCGTCTCTGTGGTTAAATAAATTACTTTTAAACCGCAGAGGCACAGAGAGCGCAGAGAGAAAAACAGAGATTTTACGAGTCACCTTGAAAGGGCTGGTCTTATACGCTTATTTTGATATATTTTTTATTTAACTTTTCTAGTTAAAGGATAGATATGCATTATATATAAACCTTGCAGAGACGTAGCACTACTAAGTAATCGGACAAAAATATTTACAGTCATTGCGTTCGCGTAGCGTCTCGTAGAGAGCGAAGCGTTCCCGGAGCGTCTCCAAGAGAAGCAATCCCAGCCGCAAGCGAATTGCTTCCTTCCGCAACTCTTGGAGACGCTATCGCGTAGCTTGCTTCCCCGTAGGGATACGCTCCATTCGCAATGACATTGTGTAATTAATTCTGTCTGACTACTTATGTCTCTACAATCTTTTGACTCATATCTTTATTCTGTTAATTAAAAAAAGCCCCCACTAGGGGGCTTATTAAGTTGTCAGCGTGGATTGAACAACTAGTCAATTAATACTTACAGTAGATAAAGTAATCCGAACAAAATAATCCAAATCACGTCAACGAAGTGCCAGTAGATTTCGGCTGCTTCAATACCAAAGTGCTTTTCGTTACTATAGTGACCCGGAACGCGCGATCGCCACAACACAGCAACAATTGCCAAAACGCCTATGGTAACGTGCAATCCGTGAAAACCAGTCAAAACGTAAAATGCACTAGCAAATAAATTGGTAGTTAAACCAAATTCTAAATGGGTATATTCATATACTTGACCCATCAAGAAAATAGCACCCATTGCAGCGGTAATTGCTAACCAGATTCGCGCACCCCGTGTATCGTTCTTTTTAATAGCAGTATCGGCATTGTGCATGACAAAACTACTAGAAATTAGATTGATGGTGTTAACTCCAGGTAGCAATAGTTCTAATTCTGGGGTACCTGCTGGCGGCCACACAGGTAAGGTCGCACGGAAAGCCAAATAGGCTCCGAACAGTCCCATAAAAATCATCCCTTCAGCAATCAGGAAGACAATTAGCCCAAACAGGCGATGGTCTGGATGTTCTTCATGATGACCGACGGATGCTTCCGCCGCGTGGTGATGATTCAGTTCGGTTTTAGCTGGGTCAATAATTTGACTTTGCATGAATTTTGATAAATGGGGAATGGGGAGTTAAAAGTTAGGAGTTAAAAGTTAGGAGTTAAAAATTTTGAACTAACAACTTTATTAAAGTCATAACTCATCATTCATAACTCCTAACTCTATTTCCGGTCTTCGGGATTGGCAGCAACGGCTGGATCGGGTTCTGCTCTTAATACTGAGTTTGGACCACCAGATAAGACGGGATTGGGATCAGATAAAGGTACACCTTCATTAGCATTTTCCAAACCGTAGTCGTAGGGGCCTGTAGCCAGTACTGGGGTTTGATCAAAATTTTCGATCGCAGGTGGTGAGGTTGTCATCCACTCTAAGGTAAGTGCCCTCCAGGGATTATTACCAGCTTTCTCACCGTATAACCAACTCCAAATCGCATTGATGATGAAGGGGAATGTCGAAATTGCCAGTATGTAAGAACCATAGGTGCAGATTTCGTTCAGTGTGGTGAATTTGGGGTCATATTGGGCGATACGGCGATTCATGCCCATTAAACCCAGTTTGTGCATGGGTAAAAAGGTCATGTTTAAACCGACAATAGTCAAGGCAAAGTGAACCTTACCCCAAAATTCGTTTATCATTCGTCCCGTCATTTTCGGGAACCAGTGGTAAATACCAGCAAAAATTCCTAGAACGCTACCGCCAAATAGGACGTAGTGCAGGTGGGCAACCACAAAATAAGTATCGTGAACGTGAATATCAAAGGGCACTGCTGCCAGCATCACGCCACTAATCCCACCGATTACAAAAGTGCCAACAAAGCCGATGGCAAATAGCATGGCACTGTTAAGGCGGATTTTTCCACCCCACATCGTTGCTAACCAGCTAAATATTTTAATTCCTGTGGGTACGGCAATGATCATGGTGGTGATCATAAAGAACATCCGCAACCAACCGGGGATACCGCTGGTAAACATGTGGTGCGCCCAAACAATTAGCCCCAAAAAGCTGATTGCTAGAGACGAATAAGCGATCGCTTTATAGCCAAAAATCGGCTTGCGGGAATGGATGGGGATAATTTCTGAAATTGCGCCAAAGAAGGGCAAAATCATGATGTAAACCGCTGGGTGGGAGTAAAACCAAAACATGTGTTGGTATACTACCGGGTCGCCCCCGCCAGTTGGGTTAAAAAATGTTGTCCCGGCAATTAAGTCAAAGGAAAGCAGAATCAGACCTGCTGCTAAGACTGGGGTTGATACCAAAACTAGCGCCGAAGTGGCGAACATTGCCCAGCAGAACAAGGGCATTTTGTGTATGTCCATGCTGGGGATACGCATCTTGATCAATGTTACCAGGAAATTTATCGCCCCCAAAATAGATGATGTACCCAGCAGCAAGACACTCATAATCCAAATGCCTTGCCCCACTTGTCCTGTTACCAAACTCAGGGGAGGGTAGGAAGTCCAACCGGCATCCGGTGCATCGCCTACCGCTAAACTGGCGATCAGCAATATACCCGCAGGCGGGATCATCCAAAAGGCAACAGCATTCAGCCGAGGAAATGCCATATCTTTTGCCCCAATCATCAGGGGAATTAGATAGTTAGCAAACCCTGCCCCGGTTGGCACAATCCACAAGAAAATCATGATCGTGGCGTGCAGTGTAAACAGACTGTTGTAGACTTCTGGGGTAACAAAATCTACCTCTGGAGTTCGCAGTTCTGTGCGAACCAAGTCAGCCATTACGCCGCCAATGCAGTAGAAAATAAACGAAGTGACTAGGTATTGAATCCCAATCACCTTATGGTCGGTTTGAAAGCCAAAGAAGTCTTGCCATTTTCTGATCCCAGGTTCCTCACTAAGGGCGGGGATATTGGCAGTTTCTTGCAACTGAGCTTGTGTCATAGTCGTTAGTCATTAGTCATTAGTCGTTAGTCATTAGTCATTGGATTTTGACTAAAGAACATATTGATTAATGGTGAACTTGATGAAGGATTTCTGGCTTAATTCCCATGTCCTTGGTGTAAGGAGCAAGAAATTCATTTGGGGATAAATCGGTAGGATTAACAGCGATCGCTTGATTTAGCGTTTCTTTGCTGGCAACTAGCTGTTCTTGCATCCATTTGTCAAAGGCTTCTTGTGGCTCAACAACTACTGGCGCTCTCATCGCACCGTGGTAGGGGCCACAAAGTTCAGCACAGATTAGGACATAATCTCCTGCTTTTTTAGGAGTGAAGCGAATCTCGCTTTGCCTACCGGGGATCGCATCTTGTTTCAGGCGGAACTCTGGCACCCAGAAAGCATGGATGACATCGTTGGCTGTCATACTGATTTCCACTTCTCGCCCAATAGGAACGTGCATTTCACCTGTAGTTATACCAGTTTCAGGATAAGTGAAAATCCAGGCATATTGTAAACCAGTGACGTTGACTTGTAATTCTGCTGGTTTGCCTGCTTTATCAGGAGTTCCCCCAATTGTCGGGGCAACACTACCAACACCTGGAGCATTCCGCAGTTGGGGAATTTGGTCAGCATTGCGGACTTCTGCGGTAGCTGGATCTTGCATTGCCTCATCAGATTTTTCTTGATTGAGGTTAGGTTCAGTGCCAGGAGGAGTATCGCTTAAAGTTGCGGCGATTGCACTTCCAGGCATTGCCATTGACTCCTGACTCATCGGTGCTTCATGGATAGCATGGGGATCAAAGCCACCGATTTCGTTGTAGACATCAAAGCTGTAAACAGAAATACCGATAACGATAATTGCTGGGATCGCTGTCCAGAGAATTTCTAGAGGTATATTACCTTCAACTGGTGGGCCGTCTTTATTGTCACCTGCACGCTGACGATATCTAAATGCAGAGTAAATTAAAATACCTTCAACGAGCAGAAATATCCCTGTAGAAACGATCATCATCGCGTTGAACAGACCATCCACCAAGACGGCTTCATCAGTGGCGGCTGCTGGCAACAGACCGTGATTTTGACCGTACCAAAGGCTGGCTAGCGTTAGCACGATGCCAATGAGTAATGTCCAGATGGAACTTGGAATCTTCACGGCTTACTTAATTGAATTTACTATGTTATCTCGAAGCTACTCACTTACTAAGGTAGTCTAGGCTGTCAGACATAGGGGACAAAGGTCTGAAATTTTTATTAATTTTTTTGCCTATTTCACTAATTTTGAGTATGAGTTTACTATCATACAACGCCAAAAATAGATGCAAATCAGTGAAAAAATTTAAGGAAAAATTTAGAATGCTTAAATTAATTGTGATTAATCAATTTTTGACATCTTGAAAAATACCTAAAGCTTCAGGCAAAACTTTGCTGGAGTGATTCAAAGTATAAGTGAGTGCTAATCTATAAACCCATAGCCTATACGCTAGGGTGGAGATAGGACACTAAAAGAAAATTGAAAATTTTAAGAGATCCACCAAGAGCGGGCAGAAGGTATCGTTCATGAGCGAATTTGTCCTACAACAACAAAATGAAGCGGCGCTTCAGCAGCAAAAGCCCAAGGAAATGATTCGGCGCTTGGTGTGGAAAATGTGCATAGCCACCTTAATTTTGATGGCCATAGGCAGTGCCACCCGCGTCATGAATGCTGGGCTTGCTTGCCCAGACTGGCCCTTATGCTATGGCGAACTCGTGCCAGCCAAGCAAATGAATCTCCAAGTATTTTTGGAGTGGTTTCACAGATTGGATGCGGCTTTAATTGGTTTAAGCGCGATCGCACTTTTTGGTTTGTCCTGGTGGCGTCGTCGTTTCTTACCCTCTTGGCTGCCTTGGGCATCTACATTCGCCCTATTTTTAATCGTCTTCCAAGGTATTTTAGGGGGACTCACCGTTACCGAATTGTTGCGGTTTGATATCGTTACCGCCCATTTAGGAACGGCGCTGTTGTTTTTTACCACCCTTTTGATTATCGGCACAGCACTCACACCCTATCAGGGCAATGGAACCGTTGGTAAGCTGCCTTGGGTCAGTTTAACTGCCGCTATTCTGGTTTACCTGCAAAGTCTGCTAGGTGCTTTGGTAGGCTCTCGCTGGGCGCTACACCAATGCCTCGGCGGTTCTCAACTTTGTACTGTGATGTACAGCCATATTGCTGGTTTGGTGCCGCCAACAGTGGCAACCTTGGCTATGGTATTTATCTGTTGGCGGACACCAGCACTACATCCAGCCTTGCGGCGACTGGCAAATATGGCTGGTGCGTTGTTGACCTTACAAATATTGTTGGGATTCGCCACCTTCAAATTACACCTCCAAGTCGAGCCTCTCACAGTCTCTCACCAAGCTATAGGAGCTACTTTGCTTGGTACTTTGGTGGCTTTCACAGTTTTATCACTACGTGACTCAGTGAGTGCTGAGTCACGAGTGCTGAGTGCTGAGTAGGGAGTGGAGGAGATGAGGGAGCAGGAAAAGAACTCCTAATTCCTAACTCTTGTACAGACGCGATTAATCGCGTCTCTACTCTTAACTCAGCATCAGTTTTCATTTGTCTGAAAGAGCCAGCTTGAGCGGGGGCTGCATATACAGCGGATTTCAAGGAAAGTGAAGTACACAAGCTAAGTGAAGTACACAAGCTAAGTCTCAAAGCCAGGTATAAAGCCTGTTTTACTTCTGAATTCTGACTCCTGAATTCTGAGTTCTGCTGTAAGTTGTTGAAAAATAAGGAACCAGAGCCAAAATGATCGAGACTAATGTCTCTCGCCACCACGAAACATTTTTCCAGGTAGTTCAAAGTTATTACCAGCTAACCAAACCTCGGATTATTCCGTTGCTTTTGATTACCACGGCTGGAAGTATGTGGATTGCTGCTAAGGGAGAAGTAGACCCATTGCTGTTGCTAGTAACTCTCACTGGTGGCACTTTGGCTGCTGCAAGCGCCCAGACGATTAACTGTATCTATGACCGGGATATTGATTATGACATGGAGCGGACGCGCCATCGTCCGATACCTTCAGGTAAGGTGCAGCCACGCGATGCTCTAATTTTTGCGATCGCACTAGCAACGATTTCTTTTACACTCTTGGCAGTATTTGCCAACCTGTTAGCCGCGCTGCTAGCTTTCTCTGGCATCGTCTTTTATATTTTGGTCTATACCCACTGGCTAAAACGCCACACCCCTCAGAATATCGTTGTTGGTGGTGCGGCTGGGGCAATTCCGGCTTTAGTGGGTTGGGCTGCTGTCACAGGGACATTAAGCTGGTCAGCATGGCTGATTTTTGCCATCGTCTTTTTATGGACACCACCCCATTTCTGGGCACTAGCTCTGATGATTAAAGATGACTACGCAAAAGTTGGGATACCAATGTTACCTGTGATTGAAGGTACTACGGCAACTGTAAAGCAGATTTGGTATTACACGCTGTTAACAGTAATTGCAACCGTGTTATTAGTTTATCCCTTGGGCGCAAGTGGAATTCTTTATGCTGCGATCGCTGTCAGTCTGGGAGGATTATTTATCCACAAATCTTGGCGCTTATTGCACAACCCAGAGGATCGCGCTGTAGCTAAAGAGTTGTTTCTTTATTCCATCTCCTACATGATGCTATTGTGTTTGGGGATGGTCGTGGATAGTCTTCCTGTCACCCATAATCTAATTAGTGCAGCGATCAATCAGTTGCATTTCTTAATCGGCTAATACTGCGTTGAAGAGCAAAAATCAAAGCCTCTCTCCTTTTAGGAGAGAGGTAAGAATATTAAGTCGCACTTTGGTATGGCTTTGATTTGCTGACACACTTCTATGCCATCGGTTCCCGGCATCATCACATCTAGCAAAATTACATCTGGCTGAAATACGGTTGAGAGATGCGATCGCTTCTTCACCACTGACAGCATAGTGCAGCAGATAATTTTGCTCACTTAAAATTGTTTTAATGACATCAAAGTTATCGGGTTGATCGTCAACGACTAAAATAGAGGGCTGATTCATTTGTCATCCTTGGTTGCATTCAAAAGTTGTTGGATGTTGATGGCCAGTTGCTTAAGCTTTATGGGTTTACTCAGGTAGTCGTTAGCTCCTGCTTTTAAACAGCGATCGCGATCGCCCGTCATCGCCAACGCTGTGAGCGCCACAATCGGAATATCAACCAAGTTAGAATCGAGGCGAATCTGTCTCATCGCCTCTAAACCGTCCATTCCCGGCATTTGAATATCCATCAAAATTAAGTCAGGATGGCGAGTTTTAGCAACGTCGATGGCTTCTTGACCATTCTGTGCCAACACAATGCGATAGCCCTTGGCTTTGAGGTAGCTAGAAACTGTACTGATATTGGCTTCGTTATCTTCTGCTAGCAAGATTAGGGGGGTAAGGCTTGCTGATTCATCAGTGCTTGGAGAGTCCCATTCTAGAGTAACGGCTGGTTGATCGTCTGCGGTAATTTCTGGTGAAACGCCAAAACTGGGAGTATAGGGGAGATCGATGGTGAAGCAACTGCCCACACTTAGTTCACTAGTTAGCCCTACGCTACCGCCGTGAAGTTCGACAATTCGCTTCACTAATGCCAGTCCCAAGCCTGTACCTGCATATTGACGATTTAAGGCGCTATCGATTTGCACAAAGGGCTGAAATAAGTTCTTGATATTCTCTGGCGAGATGCCAATGCCCGTATCGGTGACAGCAAAGTGCAAGAAATGTTGCTCTTTTAAATCGGTAGTTGAGATGTCTGGGAAAAGTTGGGTAACTTCTAAGGTAATGCGCCCCCTCTCTGGAGTGAATTTGACTGCATTGTTGAGCAGGTTAATTAACACTTGCCGAATACGGCGTTCATCCACGAGCAGTTCAGGTAGATTTGTCTGAAGTTTGATTTCAAGCTGAATCCGTTTTTGCAATGCCTGCTGTTTAATAAACACCAAGCTGGATTGGCACAGACGAGCCACTGAGATTGAGGCATAGTCCAGTTCGATTTTTCCGGCTTCAATTTTTGCCACATCAAGGATGTCGGTAATCAATTCCAGCAAATGAGAGCCGCTGCGCTCAATGGTTCGTAAAGCTTTGAGTTGTTGCTCGGTGACAACACCAAAGACTTCCTCTTGTAGCCCTTCGGTCATGCCTAAAATAGCGTTCAGGGGGGTGCGGAGTTCGTGGCTCATGTTGGCCAGGAATTCATCTTTGAGGCGAGTGGCACGAGCGAGTTCTTGGTTAGAAACTGCCAATTGTTGATTGCTGTCAGTGAGCTTTGCTTCCGCCTGTTGTCGTTCGGCGAGTTCTTGTTGTAATTGCTCAAACAGACTCGCTTGCTGAATGGCGATCGCCAACTGGTTGGCAATTTGTTGCAAAAGTTGCGCTTCAGAGTCTTTCCAGACTCGTTTTTCTTGACAAGCATGGACAACCAAAACCCCCCAGAGCTTGTTAGTTACGCAAGGGGCAACCCAGCGATGATTTTCGCTGCCTCGCACGTCTTGTAAGATCGGTGCGACAATTTTGGACTGGATTTGACTTTCGCGGGAGAATTCTACTAGGCGCTTTGCCCAGATATCATTCGTCACATCAGGAACGATGCGGGGCTTACCCTGCCAGTAGCAATCGTGGATTTCTTGAGACCACATTTCATTGCCCCAGTGCTGGTCTTTGAGGGCGGGGAACTCACCAGATACGGATTCTTGGACAATTTGACTTCTACCGTCAGCACAAAGCCGGAAGACGATGACGCGATCGCTGTGCAGTACATCTTTAACCTGCTGAGTCACTGTTGCCAGGATCTCGTTAATATCTAAGGACTCGCGAATTTTTTGGATGATCGCCCCTAAAGTTTGCTGTCGCCGCAGTTGCAGGGCAATCCTCGCTTCGGTTTTCTGCCGTACCAACAGTTCAGACTGAAGTTGCGCCTCTCGTTCTTGGAGTTTAGTTGTGCGTTCTGCGACTTTAGCTTCTAGTTCTTGATTGAGAATAATATAACGCTGTTCGCTTTCCCGCAGTCGATTTTCCGCTTGCTGGCGCTCGCTTAGTTGCTCCTGCAATTTTCCGTGGGTAGTGGCTTGCTGAAGGGCGATCGCCAATTGCACTGATAAGGCTTGCAGCAGTTCGACTTCTTCCGGTTCCCAATCTCGGGGGTGCTGACTTTCGGTGACATTGAGCAAACCCCATAGTTCATCACCGCAAAAGAGCGGCACTAAAATTTTGGCTCGCGTCTGGAGGGCAATCAGCATATCTCGGTGACAGTCTGAGATTTTGGCCTTGTAGATATCCGACATGATGCGAATCCGCCCCTGGCGGTAAATTTCAGTGTAGCCTTGTTTTGAACAGTTATCACTAACGCGCTGACCTATCAGTGACAGTGAAGAATCAGTGGACTCGGCAACGGCGATAGTTTGCCAATCTGCTTCAAACTGCCAAATATTGACGCGATCGCAGCCCAACAATTGCCGCACCTCTATGACGGTACTATCCAAAATAGTTTGTAGACTCAGGGATGAGCGGATTTGTAAGGCGATCGCTAGCACCAATCTCTCCCGTTCGGCTTTAGCTATTAGGAGCGTCATTCGGGCTTCAATTTGTTGTTCTAGTTCAACGTTGCGGGTTTCTAAGAGTTCGATTTTCTCTGCCTCTAACCGCACTGACTTTTTTTCCAACACCTCCGCCAACTTGTATAGCTCCAACGGGTTGAGGGCTTGTAGCAAATTAGCTTTAGTGACAATTCCCAATAGTTCACCCTGTTTCCCCGTCACCGCCAACCTGCGGATTAAGCGTTGTTCCATAATCTGCTGCACCACCCACAGCGAATCGTCAGGTTTCACGGCAAAAATCGGCGTACTCATTACCGCCTCTGCTAAACAAGTTTTTAAGTTCAAGCTCAATGCCTGAAATTGCACAATATCGCGCTCGGTGATAATTCCCACAGGAATTTGCAGAGGTTCAGTTTGGCTACCACCTGGTTGTACAATCATGATGGAACTAAGGCGGTGTTTTGCCATCAGTTGAGCGATCGCCAGCATGAAACTATTTGGCGTAGCACAAATCACCTCACTCGTCATCACTTCAAACACCAGTCGCAACCGCAACAGATCCACGGGGCGAGAGGACTGCCTCAGACTTTCATTAGTTACCAGCCCCACTACCCGATCCCGATCGTCCAGGATCGGTAAGTGGCGAATGCGATACTGTTGGAGCAAATTAACAGCAAAAAATAAATCGGTAAAATCAGACTCGTGCAGGGTGACGACTGGATGGGTTATCACCTCCCGAATTGTCAAATTCTCTAAACAACACTGTTGGGCAGATAGCCACACCACATCCCGTTCCGTGAAGATACCTAGTAATTTATCTTCTTCTACTACTAATACGCAGCTTGATCGTGCTTCCAAATAAAGCTCATCCATTTGCCCATCTACAGTTTTAGTTGTCTCACAAAGAGTCCGCACACCACTCATTTGAGCGATCGCGTCCATCACCGTCGTATCCCCTTTAACTATCAGGGGATGACGGACGAGCGCAGATTTCAGTTCTGATGGGTTGAGACGGTTAAACATTTTATTGGCAAAGGGATTTATTCTTGATTGTTCCCATTAGCAACTCATAAGCTATACCAATTCCTAAAATCAGGTGATACTTAAAGGAGATAGGAGGCTCACTTGGAGCATAATTTGACCCATTGAAGCCACTGAACCCGGATTTCTCACTTGTCATAAAAAATTGTTTCAAGAGTTTTTATATCTTTGAACAGATTTACTTTTAGTGATGTCTACAATCTCAAATCAATTTTGCTAGCGTAGTGACATAGGATAGGATTTCTCGCTCCCCAGTAAGGGGTTGGAAGCAAAAGGATTAATATGGCTCATTTAAATCAGCGTCGCTCCCAAAATGTCAACGGCGATTTTTATGTAGATACTACCTGTATTGATTGTGATACCTGTCGCTGGATGACTCCTGAAGTGTTTTCTCGTGTTGATGAACAGTCGGCGGTTTATCATCAACCAACCAATGATGCAGAAAGATTAGCAGCCCTGGAAGCACTTTTAGCTTGTCCTACTAGTTCTATCGGCACAGTTGAAAAACCAAAAGATATCAAAGATGCTCAACAAAGTTTTCCAATGTTAGTAGTGGAAAATATTTACCACTGTGGTTATCATTCGGAAAAATCTTACGGTGCTGCTAGCTATTTAATTCAACTTCCAGAAGGTAATATTTTGGTGGATTCTCCCCGGTTTACGCCGCCTTTAGTCAAGCGCTTAGAAGAACTGGGGCCGATTCGTTACATGTACCTAACTCATAAGGATGATGTGGCAGATCATCAAAAGTTTGCCGAGCATTTTCAGTGCGATCGCATCCTCCACATTGATGATATTACTGCCGATACGCGCAATGTAGAAATACAGCTAACTGGTTCTGAAGCATTTACTTTGACTGAGGATTTATTAATTATCCCAGTTCCCGGTCATACCAAAGGACACACAGTTTTACTTTATAAAAATAAGTTTCTGTTCACTGGCGATCATCTCGCTTGGTCAGAAAGCTTGCACCAACTGACTGCATTCCACGGTGCTTGCTGGTATTCTTGGTCAGAACAGACTAAATCAATGCGTAATTTGGCTAATTACTCTTTTGAATGGGTACTACCAGGTCATGGGCGAAGGTTTCATGCCGATCGGGAAACCATGCGCCAGCAGATGCACAAGTGTATTGAGCTTATGGAATCTTTGGATTGACATTACAGCTATTTTCAGGTACAAGACCACGCAGTAGGGGCGCAAGGCTTTGCGCCTCTACTTTTCACGTGATTCTCCCTTTTTAAGGGTGATTTAGAAGGATCTAAAACTTTTGATACCGACAATAGGACTTTTCAAACATCCTCTAATGCAGCCTTGAAAAAGCTAATGACAATCATGGCTCACTGGTATGAGATCCTAGAGACAGTCAATGGAGTGCGAACACAATGGAACAACATCAGAAGCCAACGGTTGTAATTACGGGTGCCTCTTCGGGGGTGGGTTTGTATGCTGCAAAAGCTCTTGCTGATAAAGGATGGTATGTAGTGCTGGCATGTCGGGATTTAGCGAAGGCACAAAAAGCTGCTCAAGATGTGGAAATTCCCTACAACAGTTATACCAGCATACATATTGACCTTGGCTCCTTGGAAAGTGTCCGACACTTCGTGAAGAACTTCCGAGCTACTGGAAAGTCTTTAGACGCTTTGGTGTGCAACGCTGCAATTTATATGCCCTTAATCAAAGAGCCTTTACGCAGTCCCGAAGGTTACGAGTTAACTGTCACTACCAATCATCTGGGTCATTTCCTATTGTGCAACCTGATGATAGAGGATTTGAAGAAATCATCTTTAGAGCCAAGGCTAGTAATTTTAGGAACAGTCACCCACAATCCAGACGAACTGGGTGGAAAGATTCCACCACGTCCCGACTTAGGCGATTTGCAAGGCTTTGCAGAAGGGTTTAAAGAGCCAATATCGATGATTGATGGCAAGAAATTTGAACCAGTCAAAGCTTACAAAGACAGCAAGGTTTGCAACGTGCTGACTATGCGGGAACTGCACGATCGCTATCACCAGTCAACCGGTATTGTCTTCAATTCTCTTTATCCGGGATGTGTTGCAGAAACGCCGCTATTTAGAAACCACTATCCCCTGTTTCAGAAAATCTTTCCATTATTCCAGAAGTACATCACTGGGGGATATGTGTCTCAGGAGTTAGCGGGAGAACGGGTTGCTGCTGTGGTTGCCGATCCTGAGTATAATCAATCCGGTATTTATTGGAGTTGGGGAAATCGCCAGAAGAAAGATGGCAAGTCTTTTGTGCAAAAAGTCTCTCCTCAAGCCCGTGATGACGACAAAGGCGATCGTATGTGGGAACTAAGCGCCAAGTTAGTTGGACTTGCATGACGGAACAGGAGGTGGCGTTACCCTTGTGCATGATTCATAAATTCATTTTTTGGAATGAATTGGCATTATTGTGCAGGTAAGTAATGCTTGAGGTGATTATTACGTCACCTCTGACTTTAGTAAAGTTATAGACAATTGGCAATTACTTTAGGCCGTAGGGTGCGTTAGACTTTAACGCACCGATGTTAATTGTAAAGATATGTGAGATATTATCTAAAGATTTCTGATGGAAACTGCTATGTCTTCCCTAAAGGCACATTCCCAAACCCTATATGAGATTGATTACTTGCAATGGATAGAAACGACTGTAGAAAAATTGCAAAGTCAGGATTACGCAAACGTTGAGTGGGAGAACCTAATTGAAGAAATTGCCGATATGGGAAGGAGTGAGCGCCGAAGTTTCAAGAGTAATCTGATTGTAATTCTGATGCATTTGCTCAAATGGCAATTTCAGCCCGACAAAAGAAGCGGTAGCTGGGAAGGAAGCATAATTGAACATCGTAGAGGTGTCAAAGAAGCTCTAGATGATTCACCTAGTCTCAAATCTTATCTTGAGATAGTTTTTGCTGAGTGTTACACACAAGCGGTTAAGCAAGCAAAAGCTGAAATTGGCTTGTCAATAGAATCCTTTCCTCTGAACTGTCTATACCAGCTAGCAGAAGTCACAGATGATGAGTTTTTACCTCAGTAAGCCCTGAATCAGTCTGTATGTACCGCTTCACTCTACAGTTATACCTCTATATTGCCTACTCTCTTGACTTAATACATGGAAAATATGTATAATCGTGAACGCATAGAAGGGGAGTAGCTGCTGGCAGAAAACTTGAAAGCCAGTACATCTGAATCAACATACTGGCGATGAGCCTGGTTCAGATGGCAAGTAACTAATATTTGAAAGCGAGACCTTCACTAAGTTCACACCGAAAAGTGTAAACTTGGTGAGGTCTTTTGGCTCTCATCAAGCTTCACATCGGTAAACGATTCTTCAGGAGCTTGAGAGAGTGTTAACAGCTTTTACCGCAGGTTTATTACTAATTACAGTTTCAGAACTAGGCGATAAAACATTTTTTATTGCTGTAATTTTGGCAATGCACCACCCGCGGCGGCTGGTATTTATCGGTGTGACAGCTGCTTTAGCCGCGATGACAATCCTTTCGGTGATATTTGGACAAGCGGTATCTTTGTTGCCAAAAGTTTATATTCATTACGCCGAAATAGCTTTATTTATTGCCTTCGGTATCAAGCTGTTGTATGACGCTAGTAAGATGTCCGCCGCTTGTGATACAGAAGTTGTGGAAGAAGCTGAAGCTGCGGTGAAACAAGCAGATTTGCAGTTACCAAAGCAAAAGACTGGTTTGGCAATTGTCATAGAAGCCTTTGTGTTGACATTTATGGCAGAGTGGGGCGATCGCACCCAAATTGCCACTATTGCCCTAGCAGCAGGTAATAACCCCATTGGAGTCACAATAGGTGCAATTTTAGGACATTCTATTTGTGCTGCGATCGCAGTTATCGGCGGCAAAATGATTGCCGGACGCATTTCTGAGCGTCAACTCACCCTGATTGGCGGATGCCTGTTTTTAGTCTTTGGTATTGTTGCTGCCATTGAAGGAGCGTGAGGGGAAGAAGCAGGGGAGAAATCAATTAAAAATTCAAAATTCAAAATTCAAAATTAAAGAACTTCTGCTTCCTGCTTTCTCTTTCCCAATGCCCATTACTTGGGAGTATTTCCCAATGAAGATGCGGGAGATGAAGCAGATTTAGGAATGGGGGAAACCGTTCCTGCCTTCTTAATTTCGTCTCTGTACTTAGCAGGTGCTAAAGCTGCGGCACTATCAAACAAAGGTTTTGCATCTGCATCTTTGCCCTGTTGTTTCAGGAGCATCGCTTTTGCCACGACGGGGCGAAAATCCTTGGGATCTTTCTTAATTGCCTGGTCATATACAGAGCTAGCTTGAGCGTAACGTTTCTGGGAAGCATGAACAGAACCTAACAGCACCTGCACGGCTACTATATCTACACTTCCAGGCTGAATTGTATTTGCTTGGGCTGCATTAGAGAGGGTTTCTTGCAACAAACCAATGGCTGCTTCGGGGCGTTGCTGACTGATCAATAGAGCCACCATTCCTTGCAAAGCCTTCAAATCGCCCGGTTTGCTGGACAAAATCGAACGATAAGCTTGAGCGGCTCCTTCGCGATCGCCAATTTGCTGTTTGGCTTGAGCTAGTAACACTGAATATTCTGACTGTTCGGGATTCAGCTTTGCTAGCTTTTCTAGGGGTTCAATGACAACTTGGATATCAGCTGGTTTAACCTCACTTTTATCTTTTTGACTCAGTAATTGCAGCCGCGCTTGTAACAGACCTTTAAGCGCAGTCTGATTTTCTGGTTCCCTTTGCAAAACCTGTTCATAACCCCGTGCTTCGTCTTCCAGTTTTGATTTTTGGTCAGCGGAGGACAAACTGCCTCTGGTGCTAGCAGTATTCTGACTTGAGGGTGGCGTATTATTAAATGCTCCAATTATGGGAATCACCGAAACACCCACAAAAGCAAGAATTGCCACCGCTAAGACGACTTGAACTATCCAACGATTGCGCGGTTGAGACACGGTTTTGTCTTTCTCCTAAATTTTAATGACATTATCATTTACACAAATCGTAAAGTTAAAAATTTCCAAAACTTTGCGGAATACCGCCAATTGCCTGTGAATTTTATAACAATTAACTATCCACACTGCTAAAGTAAGTGATGACTTTAGGAGGAGCCGTCAGAATTGTAGCTATGATATGCTTCCGAAACTAGTGTAAAGCCGCTAAATTAGACATTTAGTGTTTATACATTAAATTTAGCGCCTTTAGGATTGTATAGAGTACCCTAGTGTGATTTTGTGAAAAGCCAATATACTTTCATCAGTCGCACAAATGCTCTTTCCAGCTGCCTTTGTAAAATCCCACAATGGGATGTGTCTCCGCCGCAAGGAGTTTTTATGAATTCCGACCTGATGCCGTTGCCTGAATCTTCCAATTCTTCTGCCTCTAACCAGGGCCCAACTAACATAGAGGCAGCCGCTAATGTTCATATAGCAGCCCATTCCTCTAAAGAAGTTGACAATTTGCCTGTCAACCCCAGCGAGACTGACTCGAATGGGAACTTGATTAATCGCCAGCAACCGATTCCGCCTCCCAGTGAACCGATGCAGTATCGAGCGATCGGCTTAGTCCGAGGTCGCTATCATGCTAGCAGCGAACAATTTACTCAAGGTACGCTGCTGACTCCAGATGGTGTAGAACTCAATGCCGTCCTCCTAGGCCGGATTATGAGCTTAGTCAAGAATCATCTAGACTTAGAAAAAGAACACTTGTGGGTAGTATATCCACGTACTAGACAAGAAAATGACACCTTGCACATCCAAATCGTCGGAGTTTGGGAGCCAGAAAATCTGGCTAAAAACTCAACAGATGAGGACGAATCGGATTTTGAGTTGCAAGAGTTAGAGACACTCGATGATGGCTTATCCGAGAACTCTGAACTAAATACAACTGCCCCCAGACCTTCATCAGAAGTTGCAGATGGTGGTTTTTCTGTTCGTGGTGAAGTAGTATACCAATCTTTTGATGCTAAAAGCTTGGTAGTCAAAATTAGGCAGGCTCCACGCAAATCAACTGACAAACCCAAGTATTTTAAGTTGAAATTGAGGGGTGTGCTAACTACCAAAGCAGTGGGCAAATTCTGGGACTTCCAAGCCAAACGGGAAGCAGACGTTTTGGTAGTAGAAAAAGCTGAGGCGATCGCTGATTTACC
The DNA here is from genome assembly GCA_003326195.1 of Nostoc punctiforme NIES-2108. Lineage (GTDB taxonomy): Bacteria > Cyanobacteriota > Cyanobacteriia > Cyanobacteriales > Nostocaceae > Nostoc > Nostoc punctiforme_A. The sequence continues at coordinate 138,910 of LXQE01000152.1, read as the reverse complement.
CAAAAAACGCAAACCACCATTTAAAGGTGGGCCTCGTGCTGGCATTGGTGGTGCTGGTGGTAGAAAACCATTCCCCCCCAGACGCACTGGCGAAACCCCTCGTCCCATCAAGAAAACAAGTACAGGCAGCGACACTTCAGTGGTGTCAAAACCTATACCAAGAACACCCGCTCCTAAACCCATCAAGCGACCGAAACCGACTCAAGAGTAGGGAATGGGGCATTGGGCATGGGGCAAAAAAAGCAGAGGTGCAGAGGGGAAAGATTTACTGCTCCTCTGCTCCCCTGCTCCCTGCTCTCTGCTCCAATCAAAAATCCGTCCGACGGTCTTGGGGTAGAAAAGATCGCTCCATCGGAATTGGAGAAACTGGTTCTGTAAGGGTAAACGTACCTGCTTCGATCCACTTTTTCAACTCTAGGGCGACTTGCCTAGAAAAAAACAAACTCGCTAAGGGGGCAGAGCGTACTGCTTTGCCCTCTATGGTGATCCGCCCAGATTTGAGTTGGGCGTAACTCACCAAACCAAAGGTGGGACGGACGCGCCGAGGAATGGAAAAATCCACTATTGGAGCTACTAAGTCTTGATCTTGGACGGCGCAGTGTTCAATTACTTGTTCATTTAATACAGGTAGTGGTACACCAACCCCTAACATTAATGAGGGGCCATAACTTTTGAAATAACACCCTCGCACCCAATGAGCATCCATTTGCTTGGCATCACCAATTAAAGCTAAAGTGGCAGAAGGCCCAATCGGTGTACGATTAGCTAAACGTTTTTGTAAGGGGAAGTGCTGAGTGCCTTCCCAAGCGACATAGCCAATACCGCCGCCTAAAAAAATTCGAGTACCTATACCAACGAGTTGCAAATCAGGGTCGTTGAGTAAGGGTGAAATCGCACCGGGGTTAGAATAAACAGCATTCCCCAGACGCGGTTGTAAAGGACCGAGATAGGTGAAGAGGGGGCGATCGCCACCATTTACACCAACAATAAAATTTTGATAAAGATTGCGCGGATTGAATAAATAAAACTGATTAATTGTGTCACTGGTAATTGTAGTTTCAAAATTTGCTCTGGGGTAACAATCTGTTACTTGTCCTTGGGCTTTCACGTGTATAGATTTACCAGCGATCAAATCTTCGATTACATGACCACCACCACGTTCTCGCACTTCTTCCCCGTCCGTCGTCTCCACAGCGCAACTCGCACCTAAATATAAATCTACTGCCCCAAAACCAGAGTATGCTGGCACACCATCTAACCAACAGCGGCGAATTTTTATCGGCGGGTCAGTATGTCCCAGATTGATAATTGCACCACTTGATTCCATAGGCTCAAAAGTACCAGTGGTAATTACATCGACTTCTTTAGCAGCTTTAGTAACACCGATTTCTACAACTCGTGCTTTTAATTCTTCAGTTGTCAATACCACCGCACGTTGACGCTTAATTTTCTCGTTAATTTCTGCAATTGTTCGCATCTTATAAGTGCTTGCGCTTCCTGGTGAATGGGGAATGGGGAGAGACGGGATTAATCGCGTTTCTACTAGGGAAAAGAAATTTTCATTGCTCCTTGTGAACGCAGATTATCGAGACTCTTGTATAATTTCATCTCGAAATAGTTATTGCCAATCTCTGCACGACAGCTTAACACCCCGAATAAGGATAAAATTTCAAAAAACAATTCAAGTATTGCAAAGTCCAAATGATATATTTTTTGGGGTAAATAAGCTACCTATATCCAAAAAATTTTTGCCTCTACGTAAAATTACTATAAAAAAGTCTTGCATTATCAATCAAATGTATGTATGGTTAGGATTAAGTGGATTTACTGGACTTAAATAATTTTACGTCAATCGAAAGAAACATTTCACCCGATAACGAATTGAGTAAGAGGCAATGACTACTTCTGAATTAACTAATCTTGAGCAAAGAAACCAAAGTAAGATTTCCGATAGTATTGAAAATTTATCCTCTCCATCAGATGAAAAAAAGTTGTTTAACTTGAAGGTAATAGAGTATTTATTACTTGCAGCTTTTATCTCTGCCGGACTCTTTATTATTTTTCTTTCAGATGATAAAACAGTTGTAATTTCTGGAGCAGTATCTCTAACTTTTCTATTTTTTTTGTTGCTCATCAATAGACAAGTATTTCAGACTTATAAGCAAGCCGCTTATAAGTCTGAACTCACCAAAAAAGCTGAACTCTATAGTTATTTATTAACAAATTCTAATTCCTGGAATAAAGATACGCTGACTCTGACAAGAGGGAAGGCTTTACAATACAGCCAAGACTTGATTGACGATTATAAAAGAATTAGGGGTGTATCAAGGAACCTTTACTATAGTTTGCAAATTGCGACAGTGATTTTATCAGGAGTCACACCGATTTTAGTTCTGGTAGACAAATTAGAAGCAGGACAAGCTTGGCTGAAGTGGCTCCCTGTGCTTTGCCCAGCTATTGCTTCTATAATTGCTAGTATAGTTACCTCTTTTCCTTTTCAGAAGAATTCGCTTGCTGCTAATACAGCCGTTGAATTATTAGAAGCGGAACAAGAGAAATTTATATTGGGCGTGACTCCGCCTTATCGTTGCTATGATGTCTCTGACGAAACCCAACAGCAACAAAAGGCAAGTCAGGCATTAGAATATTTTATTGTTCAAGTGAACAATATTCATCTAAACCAATTGCAACAAACTAGTGACACGCAATCAGAGAAGACAGAATCAACTTCATCTAATGAGTCAAACAAAGCAGAAGCAGAGGTAACAAAGCAGAACAAACAATAGCTAATCAGCTAATTTTGTCCATGCTCATGGTTATTCTTTCAAATAGGATTTATTCAGACTGACTCAAAAGTATGAGATTCCCGACTTCTAAAAAAAGTTGGGAATCTTATTGTTTTTGCACTCCAGCACTCATTATCCCAATCGCTTCCAAATTTCTAAGACTTCATATAACTCGTGTCATGGAGTTAAGTCAATAGACGCGATGAATCGCCGTCTCTACAATAATCAGTCTTTCGCTTTGACGGCGATTTATCACATCTTTGTGAGCTATAATTTTCATCAAAAAACCTTAAGCGAACCGTATTGAAAGCCGAGTGACTAATCTTATTTTTTCAAAATATCATCATCAATCGAGGGATTCTCATTTATATCTGGATTTTCTGCCGTCCAATTATCATCTGTTCCAGGAGATTCAGAAACTATTACAAACTCAGTCTCTTTTCTATTGTTATTCCCCCATTCATCCAAAACATCTTTAATTAACACCTCTTGCAACCAAATCTTAGCAACAACAGTTAAAGGTAGTGCTAGGAATAATCCTAAAAAGCCAAAGAACGTTACGAAAAAGAGCTGGGCAATTAAGGTTATGGCTGGCAGCAATGATACTTGATGCGCCATGACAACGGGTGTGATGAAATTACTCTCAACCTGTTGAATGATAAAGTAGAGAATCAAGACAGCGATCGCTTTCCAAGGTTCATCCAAGAAAGCGATCGCCATTGCTGGGATTACACTCATTGTTGGTCCCAGATTGGGAATCAAGTTAAAAAATCCCGCTAAAACCGCTAAAGCTAGTGCTGCCTTTACATGCAAAATTGATAAGCCAATGAGACTCATGACTCCCACTACAAAGATGGCAATGAAAGCACCTGTAATCCATCCCTCCAATGAGACTTCACATTTATCTAAAATCCCATCTACCCGCCGCCGATAAAATGAAGGGAAAAGCCGCACAAATACTTTGCGGTAAGCCACGGGGTCGGCTAAGAGCATCCCTGTTAAAACCAACACTAGCAAAATCTTGAGGACAACTTCCAAAGAGCCAGATACAAAGGCAAAGGAGTTTCCCAGTAGCCGATTGGCGAAGGGCTGTACTTGTTGGATGAGACTATTAATATCTGGAATGTAAGGAACTAACTGGTCAGGAATACGAGTTCTCAGGGCATCAAGCCAACTATTAAAGCGTCCAAACCCTCTAGGAACTTGATAGGTTAGTTCTTGAAACTGCTGGGCAAATGGCGGCACAATTAGCCAGAAAAAACCCACGACACCTGCGAAAAAGATAGCTACTGCTAGGAGGACGGCGAATCCGCGCCTCATCCCAAAGCTTTGAAAGCGTTTCGCTAGCCGATTTAAGGTGGTGGCTAACACAACTGCGGCAAACATGAGCAAAAGTACTTCCCGAATTTGCCACAAGATGTATAAAGAAAGAAGTATGGCGATTAAGCCGATCCATTGACCGAGGTTCACAGGCTAACTCCCAACGGTTGGCGAGATGCAATTTTCTTGTAATTAAGCTAGGTTAGCTGATTTTAGGAACTTGTGCGTAAATGGTTTGAGTTAATTTTGTTTTTGTGCTTGAAATCGCCATAGTAGAGCGATCACTACGATCACAATTGGCAAGAATACTATAATCAGCGCGTTGGTTGCTGTCGCTGGAATTGATACACTTGGCCCTGCATACTTAATCAATACCGATAACAAAGCCGAGAGTAAAAGCAGTTTCAGAATTAATCCTAGTTGATTTTCCATACAAGTACGGCAATACAGATTTTTGTGGTACATACAAATTTGCGTTGTACCGTGTAGTTTCTAGAATAAACCCACAGATACAATCCTTGTAGTTTTCACAAAAATATAATTTCTATTACCTGTCAGGAGCGAAGGATGCGAGACGCGATCGCTATTACACTTTGTTAGTGCTGCCTGAACCTCAGACAGCACATTATACACTATTAAAGCTATACAGAAAGTAACTAAAGCAGCCTTTGAGTAATTGAATTTCAGCACAAAGGAATGCAGAGTTTTACCAAACTTTATTTGTTCCGAACTGGCTCAATTCTATATTTAGTTTTAATCAGCTCAGGCAATTGTATCAAAAGTTTTTTCACTCTAGCTTGAATATATTTATAATTTTTAGGTACACGTTTAGCTATATATCTTAATAAAGCAATCTGATAGCCAAACTTATATTGAATTGCGGAAAATATATTAGAATTGACCGGCTTAACTGAACCTTTATCTAGGTTTTTTAACTTTGCTACTTCACGATAATATACGGGATGCTCTCCCCAGACGCAGGCAAAGTGTACAAGAGCAGGAGACACCACCTGATTGTATTTTTGAAAAGTAGATTTACCTTTAATAGCATCTATATTAAAAGAACCACGAAGACCGATAGGTGTTCGCATCATCTGACCATTATCTTCAAACATACTTTGATTGTGTAGCATCATAGCTAGACCAAAAATACGTTCATCATTAGGGCCATCACCACGAAATTCACTAATACCTAAATTTTTCCAATCCTTTGCCAATTCTAGTGCTGTTGCAAAAAAAGCCTTAGCAGTATCGTTTTTTTCAAAATAATAAAGGCCTCCATTAAATCTAGGTAATTTTGTCAGATTAAATCGCTTGAGTGTGTCATCTACATCAATAAATGTATCTTTATCGCCTGCTTGAAGATATACATTACCTGCCACACTAAAACTTCTGCCTTTAAAATCATCAAAAATAAAGTTAATGTCCCTCACTGCTATACAATCACTATCAATACAAAGTGTATATTCAAATGGAGAATAATCAAAAAGGTGAAGCTTTTGTTTTACGTTGGAACCGTATTCATGTCTAATGTTTATAACGTAATCATAAAGTTCTAGTAAATCTTTATCATTTTCCTTGTCAGTAACAATCGCACGCGGAACATTTGGTGAATGAAGATGTAGAGAACGGGCTAATGACTTTGCCATTTCTAGATAATAAGATGCTCCATAAGCATAGGTGATAATGCCACGTTGTAAAATAAACATTATTTTTATTAATTAACAATAATTAAGCTTTAGCTTTCTAGTTGCATTGTAACTTACACGCAAAAGAATAGATATCTACTAATATCAATCAAGCTTAAATTCTCTGTAAAGTGTCCGTAAAGTATAGTCTAAATTTTATTTCTAGCTGTTTAACCAGACCTGATTGATTGCCTTTAAAACAACATTTTAAATGTATAGATAGGTTAAAAAAAAGAGATGTGTGCAGCAAAAAACAACACAGATATCGGATTTTATATTCATCCAACCCTAAAATTAAATGTAGAAAATTGATTTCTATTACATCTATTAACTTGATAGATATTCAAATCACTGCCAGAATCTAGTACAGCACAACAGAAGTCAAAAGTCAAAATAATTATATTCCAAGCTCTAGCTACTATATATTGTTTGCCCTGAATAATATTATTCATATACAAAAATCAACCTACAATCTAATGAGAGGTCGAAAGCTCAGAAAATAAAAGTTTTGATTTTTTGATTTTGCCTAAACGACGAGTAGCTGCTGTTAGAGTAAATTCACAGCTAGAATTGTTGCCACTACACGCTTTTTCTGAATGGTAGTTGCTTGTTCTCAAGCTACATAAATTGAAATAGAAAAGCAATACCCTTGAAAATTTATCTTATTTTTCCCAACTTTCCCACTTTATTTAAATTGTTATAATCAAATATTGATTATTTTCTTTTAAGATAAAAATATAAACTAGATTTTTGCTCATTAACTGTTGTCTCCAGCTTGAACAAGGTTTGAGCAAGAGAGTTTTTAAAGTTTTTTGTCCACGAGCCTTAAAGACTCCACAATTACGAATTACGTTAGTACGTTAGCAAGTCATTGTAATCCTGCAAAGAAGCAAGCTATGTAGAAAGTGTGAGGATGAATTACCAACTACCATTAACTCCGTTGCCAAATTTTAATTGTCTTATCCAAACTGCCGCTGACTAACATTTCACCGGAAGCTGTGAAGGCTAATGCTGTGACTATATTACCATGACCTGTAAATGTACCCAGCAATTCCCCGGTTTGTAAATGCCACAACTTGATGGTTTTATCAGCACTACCGCTGGCGATAATTTGTTCATCAGGACTTAAAGCGATCGCATAGACTCTATCTCTATGCCCTTTAAGGGTATGAAGTAATTCTCCAGTCTCTAATTGCCAAACTTTAATCGTTTGATCCCAGCTACCACTCACGAGCAGTTTAGCATCTGCACTGATTGCTAAGGAACAAACGATGTGAGAATGACCCATGAGGGTGTGTAGTGGTTGTGTATCTTTTAAGCTTTTGATTCCCGTTTGGGGTGAAGTGCGCCAAACTTTGATTTTACGGTAGCTACCTGTAACTAGAGTTTCGCCATCTCGACTTAAAACTAGGGAATGAGCAGCTGTATCATCTAAAGAAAGTGCGATCGCTACCTGACGTTGCATCAAATCCCAAAACAGAATTTTTCTGTCATCTCCGCCTGTCGCTAACATTCTGCCATCTGGGGTGAAAGCAGCACAGCGCACTACCCCATTGTGTTTGTGCAAAATATCTATCAAGTCTAAAGCGCCTACGTGCCAAAGCTTAATTGTCGAATCTGCACCGCAACTTACTAAAGTCTGTCCATCGGAACTAAAAGCTAGGGAATTCACTTCATCCACCAGCCCAGATATTACCCAAGGATATTCTGATAATGTCTCTATTAATTCGCCCTTGCTTAAATCCCAGAGTTTCGTCTCTCCACGACTACCACTTGCCAAAATGGGTAAGGCTTTGCCATTATTACACCCGGAACTGAAAGCTAGGCAATTAATCCCTCTGGTGTGTCCTTGCAAAGTCTGCCAGCATTCCCAGTCACCGACTATAGCCTTGAGACAATGTTCTGATGGTAGAGTCTGTATTGTATCTGCGATCGCTCTCTCATTAATTACTGGCGACGTGTCTTTTTTACCCATAAGTGATTCTAAATACCAACTCAATCCCCCTGCATATAACAAATTACTCGGAGTCACATACAGTTTTGGTTCGCTAAATTCAAGTTGATTTGTAGGTAAAAAGCCCGTTATTATGCTTTGCTTCTCGTAACCTAAATTACCTGTAGATGGATAAAACAAACAGAGAAAAATTAATACTTGGTGATTTTTTAAATCTTCTTGAGTAACTGACCACCTAATTTTGTCTTTCTTAATACCATTAAAACTTTCTCCATCAGCAACGTAAACTTGAACACTTAGCTGAGGATGATCTTTGAGTATATAAGGAAATTTACTCTCGCCACCCAAATTTCCCTCATCATCTAAAATCATGTTTTGCAAAGTATCTTGCGACACCTTTTTTACCAATTTGCCCAAGCGTTCAGTTATTACCCTGTCAACAATATGCTCCCGGAAAAGATAATCTTGAGCTTGTTGTTGGAAGTATTTGGGAAAAGGTATCGTCCAGTCAGGAGGCTCAGGATATTCCGGCGGCGTCGGCGGCGGATTTTTGGCGAGAACTTCTGCTTGTTGGCGAGAAAGTTCTTGGAGTCTAGCCAATGGCTCGCCCCAAAAGGCCATAACTTCAGTGTGACAACCTTTAACTTGACTTTCCAGCAAAGATAAGTCATAAGTTTTAGGTTTTTTCACACGTTGAAGGAAGTCAATTTGTTGAGCTTTGAGTAAGCTAATCCAATCCATCTGCATTCCTGCGGCAAACTATTGCATACCTACGGTAAGCTATACAAATGCAATTACTCAAGTTTATAACCTTAGTTAATTAAAAATTCAGTAATATTAACAGTCTAATAAAACACAGCCATTAACAAATGTTTCCGGGAAAGAGATAGATGGATAGCACTTAGACATTTCATGAACTGATGCAGTTGAAGTATATAGAATTAGATGATATCAGTCAATTCTAACGGAGATAGAGATCGAGATACTGTTTCTAGAAAAACACTTCTAGCTGCAAAGGAAAGTTAAATTTGAGACGGATTTAAAGATTGCAGTAACGTTAAGTCAGCAAATAGCTACATAAAAATAACCTAGTAACGATAATTCTCGGAAATATCCTCTGAAATCGAAATAAATGGTGAAGATTGGCTAATTTTAACCTTTGCGTTTTGGTTGTCTGGGTGTAGTACTTACATCAGATGAGTCGCCAAAAGTATCCCTTGCTTCGATCTGTTTAATTTTCATTTGCAAGTTCAAGTCATCACTGCTAACAATTGTTTCTAAATTCGCTAATCTCCGCTCTAGCAGTTCTATTTGCTGCTGCTGCAAATAGTTAGTTTTGGATTTTTGCTCATCAGAACGCCAAACAGCAACTGTACCAACAGCTGCGCCACCAATTGCAACTAAAGGAAGAATAGCACCGCTTCTAGTAACTGCTGACAGTGGGACGCAAACTCCGAGAATAGCGACTGTAATTACCCAAATTCTTGTAGTGGCAGATAATCTGACATCTTGGTATTGTTCTAGATTGGGTTGAGATTTTTTAGCCATAAGTAAATCCATTGAAAAGTTATTTGCTAGATTGACATAATTAATTATTAAAATACTTCCTACTATTGGGTTAGGTATAATTGCTATCTTATATATTTTTGCAATTATAGTTACTCAGTTATTTGCGATCGCTATGGTATAAGTCTTGGAAATGCTACCACCCCAGTCATCCGTACATTCCAAGAAGCAATTATTGGAGGACGAAATGATAGCTATCTAGTACTTTTGGAGGGGGCAAATCACTTTTCGATGGTTGACCCTAGATACACCCTTGTTCGACTTTCCTGCCACCCAACTCCAAGCAAGCTTCCGTTTGCTGATGGGTGAAATCATTAGTTTGTTTATTGACACTCATGTTCGCCACCAGCCAGAAGCATCTCAGGGGCTTGAGCAATTATTAAATACTGCCAATCCTCTGATAAAATCCTTTGAGCGTAAATAGTTAAGTTTATTATGACAAGTGCATCTTATATTTTTCTGGCTGGAGCAAGTCGCGGTGTTGGTCGAGAAATTGCTCAATATCTGACAGCGCAACAGCTAAAAGTCAAAGCACTCCTGAGAAAAGCAGCAGTTGCTAGTGAAATAGAGAAAATCGGTATTGAGGTAGTTTTGGGAGATGCCTTGAATATTGGCGATGTCGAACGCGCAATCGTGACAGATGAACCGATTCACACCGTTATTAGTACAATTGGCGGTGTACCATCAGATGTAGAAAGGCCGGATTACCCTGGTAACAAAAATCTAATCGATGCAGCAGTTAAAGCTGGAGTACAAAAGTTTATTCTTGTATCTTCCATAGGTGCTGGCAGTAGTGTTGTTGCTGCCTCACCCCAAGTTTTAGAGGTATTGGGAAAAGTTTTAGCTGAAAAAGACAAAGCCGAACAACACTTAATTGCCAGTGGACTCACCTATACAATCATCCGTCCTGGTGGACTCAAGTCAGAACCAGCAACGGGTAATGGCGTTTTGACTGAAGATCCGCACATTATTGGTAGCATTAATCGTGCAGATGTGGCGCAGTTAGTTGGTCGCTGTTTAAGTAGCCAACGTACCAATAATAAAATTTTGTCAGCCGTAGACCGAAATATGCTATTCGGACAAAGAGAATTTGCCGAATTTACTTTGGAGTAATTTAAGCACGCCAGCGCAGTATTTGACTCTTGACAGGATTGACAAATTCTCGTCTTTCAGCGACAGATCGAGCATACTCGCGCTTTAACTGGTAATACCACTGTGCCTGCATATCTGAGTCTTTAATCAGCCGCAGCACAGGGTTATATTTCAAACCAATCTGTTGTTTTTCCACAACCGTTCGGTCTTGGCCAATGAAAGTCCGCGCCAGCACGTGTAACAGTGGCTTGAAAAAGCCTACCCAAGGAAGTGTCCAGTAAAGAGCAAAAGTTACTTCTGTTTCTGTGTCTGAAATCGGTGTAACTGCCGTCAAATTAACGACTCGATTATTACCAATGGTGGTTTCTTCAATTCTGACTCCAGGCAAACGAAAGGAAATCTCCGTTTCCGGGACACCACCGCCAATCAACCAGTATAATCGACCACCATTCGCTGGTAATCGGTGTCGTCGCATCGTAAAGCCGTAGGGCGAAGCATCAAATTGCTTTACTTCCTCGTGCAATTGCTCATTTCGCCACCACCAAGCGCGATGAACGTAGGGTGAATGAGCCGGGTCCATCAGACCCACCACTGCATGATCTATAAAACAAGGGAATTTTACCACCTCTACAAACTGATGAGAGCGATCGTCAAAACCAGGAATTACCGGAATTTCCATCTCAGAAGCAGGTTGAGGTTTATCGGTATCGGGCATATATATCCAGATATTCCCTTGGGCTTCGCGAATTGCATAAGACTGCACGTCAAAGCGACTCAAATCCATTTGCTGTTCCTCCACAAGAGAAGGTATCGCAGTGCAGCGCCCAGCGGAGTTAAAGCGCCAACCGTGGTAACAGCATTCAACTTCCTGCCCATTAAATCTCCCACAACTCAAGGGGACACCACGATGGGGACAAATGTCCGTCATTGCAGACACTTTACCATCCTGGCTGCGAACTAACAGCACTGGTTCTCCTAAGAAAATGCGGCTGATCATCATACCTGGCTTGATTTGATCGCTAGGCAGAGCATAGTACCAAGTATTACGTAATACAAAATTATCGTTATTTTTCATAACTAATGGCCTCTGCCTTTGACACAACGAAAGTCCTGGTTTGTGGAAAGGAAGGTGATGCTGGAAAACATTCTTTCAGGTTTTTAATTGCTGTAGGTAAATTCAACTGATGTACTTATTAGTCGTGTTCGTAATTCTCTCAGATTTAGGTTGTTTTGCGAGGATTGCAGGTTTGAAATTGGATTATTCGCCAGAGATTTGTACAAATACCGTTCTTTTACGCGGGCCATCCAACTCAAAAAACAATACAGATTGCCAAGTTCCCAAAGCTAATTTACCATCCACAATGGGAATTATCTCACTAGTGTTCAGCATCATTGCCATTAAATGAGAGTGAGCATTAATCGGCTCATCTTCTGGGACATCTCTTAAATGCAAGTCATTATGCAAATAGCTGTCTGATTCAGGTGCTAATTTTTGCAAGAATACTTTTATATCTTCTAATAATCTGACTTCATTTTCGTTGATAGATAACGCTGTGGTAGTGTGTTGAGAAAATACTAAAACTTGTCCATTTTTAATTGGTGTTGAAGCAATAAAATCTTGAATTTGTGTGGTGATATTATGAATATTAATTTTTGGCTCAGTTTCAATCTCAATTAACTTATTAATAATTGGCATCTGTTGAATTTTATACTTGGGATTGTGGGCTAGGTAGGCTAACACAGCTTAACGTCTTCTTGAAGGAGGCCGGAATTGAATGACTTCTAACTCCTAACTATAGTTTCCAAACCTTGCACTAATCTTTCTATACCTTCTTTTGCCGTCTCCTTTTGCAGCGCCCCATAGGCAATACGTAGATAGCATCCGTCATCCATGCCAAAGGTTGTACCTGGAATAACTGCTACTTTATGTTCCTGGATCAGTCTTTTGACTAACTCAAAAGCATTTATCTGGGTATGAACTTTGAGGAAAAAATAGAAAGCGCCATTGGCAGGAATAATACTACATAAGCCTTGTAGACGATTAAGGGAGTCTAATAGTAATTGGCGTACTTGAGCGATAGCTCCTATATGACTCTTCAGATACTCATCTTTTGCCTGTAATGCCCCTAAAGCTGCATATTGAGAAATGACTGGCGGACAAATCAAAATTGTATCCTGGACTTTTTTAACGGCGACAAGTAAATGTTTAGGAATCACCATGTAGCCAATGCGCCAACTCGCAAAACCGTATGCTTTGGAAAAGCTATAAAGAGAAATGGTGTACTCGCTACTATTGTCAAATGAACCAGGCGAAACGTGTTTGACACCGTTATAGGTAAAGTATTGATATGCTTCATCGCTGATGTGGTAAATATTAGCAGTCCCACAAATTTGATTTACTTGGCGCAATGCGGCTTCAGAATAGACAACTCCAGTGGGATTATTTGGTGAAATCGTCACCACAGCCCGTGTTTTAGGAGTAATTGCTTGAGCGATCGCTTCTGGGCGCAGTTGGTAATTTTCATCCGTCGCTACTAATACCGGACGACAACCAACCATTGCGATCGCCATTTCGTGGTTGAAATAGTAGGGTGTATTCAGAATAATTTCGTCGCCTGGGTTAGTGATAGCAAGAATGGCATTCATAAATCCCATATTGCTCCCTGCTGTCACAACGATGCTGTTTTCCCCGTTGATTTCAATCCGGTTGAAGGATTGTAATTGTCCCGCTAGTGCTGTCAGTAAAGGGGGAATTCCCTCAACTGATTTGTATAAATTATTGGCGGGTTCGGCTAAGAATTTGGCTAAAAATTCTATTGCTTCATCTGGTGGGTTGTAAGAAACAACACCTTGTCCTAGAGAAATGGTTCCAGGAGAGTTTTTAATCAGTTCCCCAACCACAGGAATAATTGGCGATTGCACCGCCTGCATACGAGAGGTTAGGGATTCCATATTTTCTTGCCTATATACCTGCCTTTAGTATCTCTTAATAGGTGAACAACCAACTAGTACAGCACGGTGGAAGTTACCTACCTTTAATAATTGATCAAGCCCGGCCCTACGCCAGACCAAGTGGGTGCGCTCATGCTTAGAGTGCCAATCAACCAGTAAGTGACTTCCAAAAAATAAAATAATTATTGTAGAAAATTAGGAGTCAGTGCTGCCGACGGCGGCACTGACTCCCTATTCTGTAGTAAATTTAACTAGATATCGTTGGTGTTTTTAGTCAATAGAAATCTGCTGAGGGCCAGTGGCTTTGCCGTTATGTGCATCCGTTGTGTTACTAATGTAACTATTTGAGCGGATCTGTTTATCCAGCCAGCTTTTAACCGGATCATCAGCAAGATTAAGCCGAAGCACACCAGAGAAAAACCCACCCACAAATGAGACTGGATGCCGAGTAAATTCTCTGAATATAGGTGACAATTCATCAATGAACATAAAAAGACTCCTGGCACTGCCGTAAAAAATTATTACTTCTTAATTGATCGTAACGTGTTACGGCATTGGATATGGGGAAGAGGACAAGGGGACAAGGAGAACTGGGAACAAGGGGAAAGACTTGTTGCAAGTTCTCACCTTATCTCCCCTGCTACCCATTCCCTACTCCCCAGCCACTTCACCTTATGAGGTTGGTTGTTGATCGGGAAACATACACTTGTCAGAATCACAACCACTAGGACCAGCCTCTGTCATTTCGCCTAAATCGTAGCGGCTTAGTACTGCACAGAAATCATCTGTTTTGCGTCGTGCTTTCACCTCTTGATTCAAGCGGTTATAGGTTGATTTGTCTATTGGTTCAAACGGCAAACGTGGGAATGATTGCAAATCGTCAAAACGGGCTAAAAGAGCAGCTGAAATATATCCTTCATCATTCTGGATAGTTTCGTAGATCCGTTGTCCTAAAGGTTCGATTTCATCAGAGCGAAGTTCCAAAGTTGCTGATGTGTTGTGAGTAACGTACCAACGTTGAACCTGGAGGACAAAATCAAATTGGGCTAAGACTGAAAACTTAGAAACATCAATTTCATCAGCCCCAGATAAATCAGCCCAAGTTACAGAAACAGGGATTTCCACTAGCCATTCACTCACCCGTGGATCAAACGGATCGTTAAGCAAATTGCCTTGCTCGTCTTTGTCTGATTGAGAGGGAATGACGTTGTAACCATAGTCAATACAAGCTAAAGCTACTGGGTCATTTTTACCGAAGGTGATCCGACGAATGAATCTTTGGGCTTTCGGGGGATGCCATCCTGAACTAGCATTAGTTAATAAAGCCTTAGTACCACTGGGTTGGACTGTGGTACAACGATTTGGACGCTTAAGATTGTGGCGATCGCAATAATCCCAAACTACACGATGTACAATATCTCTCCAGGAACTTAGATATTTTTCTTCCTCACGCTTGAAAGCTAATCCTTGTGGAGTTGCTGGTCTTCCTGCTTCCCACCAGCGTAGCCAATTAACACCAAAAGCATGGACAAAGAAATCAAATAAACCTGTAAAAGAAACTCCCACAATTGGGTCTAATTCACGGCTGTATTGATAACGTGGTTCAAGGAATTTGTGATTTAAAAGTGCTGCTACAGATAACGCCCCAGCAGTGAAAGCTTCCTCCTGTTCTTTGTAATTATGTGGGTCGATTTGATTAAGGTGAACCTCAGACAAATTGCAGTGGAAGTTACTACCGATGATTTCCATATTTGTTACCCTAGAGGCTTTTTATCCCCTAGTTCTACTGCTTGATTATTTGCAGTAGCTCCGCGTACATTTTGCAGATGTGACTTCAGATAATAAAAGTGTTTTTCACATCCGCCCCCGCACTCTTGGAGAGATTATATTCTAGACACAAATTTCTGATGTCATCTAGTTTCACTCTCTACGCTGTACGGTGTCAAAGACTTTTTAATTTCTTTGATTACCACGGGATTAGCATCTCAGCTTTCCCCGTTTTTGCGAGGTTTTTAACGTGAGGCAAAATCACTTACCACACGGATTTAGCCCATAGCGAGCTAAACGATGTTCTAACTCATTAGCATCAAGATTTGAATAACGTTCTTCTAACCACTGTTTTGCTGTTCCTTGTTCATAAGCTTGTAAAAACTCAACTTTGAAAGCCTGTGTTGGCAGCAAATCAATGTTTGATCGCGCTACGGCTTCACCAGCCCATTGAATCGCTCCCTCGCCGCTATAATACTGTTTGCGAACAGCATCAAGACATTCTTCTAAGGTTGGCTTGCGGTGAAAAACTCTCGTATGGTTTGCCATCCTGAGTGCATCACGCTCTGGATCAATTCGCCAGTTGCCATTTTCATCTTGCTGCCATAAATTATCTTTGGCGGTGGCTGCTAGGTTATCGCCAGAATCAAACTGACGCATCCCCGCACTTCTGCGTATATTTCCAGCAACAATTGTTACCGCACCTTGATCGATTAACAGACAGCATTCAACTGAATTTAATTGTCGTCCTACAGCTTTACTCAGGATGGAAGCACAACGCTGATAAAGTCCGGGCAATTTCACAGGATTTGCAACTCCTCCAAAGCCGTTGAGAGTTTCTCCTGCTTTTCGGACATCGCTGATATCAACTAATACTTCAACTTCTGCTGAAAATTGTTCATCAGTAGAGAGTTCTAATAAGGCTTGATATGATTCAACCCAACCTTCACGGCTATCTCCAACGTGAATAGTGACGTTATTGCCTTCTATATGAGTTTCAGTATATTCACGTCGCTGTTGGACAGGAGTGCTGCCAATTTCACCTTTTACAGTGACATTTAGTTGATTGCGAATGGCGGGCAACTGGTTAATAAATTGTGGTTCTAGGACGGCTCCAGTACCACAGCCCATCATTGCCAAATCCATCATTAAGCCGAAGGCGCTCCAGTCTTCGAGATTGGTAGAAGTGCAATTATAAGCCCCGGAAAAGTTCTTTGGCTTGGTTATCCAGTCTGTACCACCAACCCATAGCCAGCGCCCACTAGGCATAGCTTTCAAGTTGCGCTGCATCTTATCCAGTGTGGCAGCTTCTTCTTGAGTTAACTTTCCCAACTCGACTAAGCCGAGTATAGTGCGATCGCATACCTCATCCCATGTTTCCCTAAGTCCCGCCTTTGTACGGCGGCTATAAGTTCTAAAAAATACGGGATTAGCAGCCGGTGCAGTTTCTGGAAACCTTGCACTCTGGCGTGTTCTTTCGAGATTCTGAACCATATATTAAGTATCTTGCGTTCTTCTTGCGTGCGGACAGATTATGACTATACGCCAAGTAGTTTGAGTATTAAAGATTGTCAAATTGTCCACTTTACGCTAGCTCTACCCTGCACTAATTACAACAAAAATTTATGATGTATAATGTCCCTCACCCTTGGGTGAGAGATATATACTAAGTTTTAATTAGCACTATCTACTTTAAGTAAATTATCTCTGTCACACCATCTTCAGGGTGATGATCGCTACTCAGCAATGGCTCAACGCTCCGCTACCGCTAACTGTACTCAGGACTCTTCATTAGTTTCCCGCAACTAGCAGTGATAGTTAAATAAGTTGCGGCTGTCAGTCAAATCCAAACAATTAACTTCAATCTCTTGGGAACTATAAATTTAGTTACAGGAAATTGATTATGAATGATGAATGGGAACCTTTAAATCCTGATGATGATGTTGTGCATTTTCATCAAGAAGCATTTGAAAATTTACCCCGCACTCAAATAGTGTTTCAGTTATTCAAGGAAATCAAAAAAATTTGGGCAGAACACTGTACATCATCAGGATCAAGAGTATTTGGAGAAGGATTTGAATGTTGTGTTTTAATACCCGGTCAACAATGGCGGACAGGTAAAATTAGAGTACGCCTAGAATTCTGCCCTGACGAAACTGAAATCGAAGATAATCGATTAGACATCAAACACGAAAACTCTCCCCTTGACGACCTTCGGCAGCAACTAAAGGAAGGTAAAAACTAATACCCAAGTTGATATACACAGATATAATATAAAATTATCTGTGTCTGTGTGTGCTGAAAAAAATAAAATGGTATGGACTCCCCTACATGCAAAAATTCATCGCACCATCCGATCGCGCCACTTATTTCAGCGCAACCAGCGGCTATTAATCGCTGTTTCCGGCGGACAAGATTCTCTGTGTTTAATAAAATTACTTTTAGATTTACAATCCAAATGGGAATGGTATTTAGGTATTGCTCACTGCGATCATCGCTGGCGTTCTGACTCCGAGGCTAATGCTAACCACGTCGAAAACTTAGCGAAAACTTGGGATATATCTTTTTATTTAGAGACAGCGAACAAACCGATAAATAGTGAAGCTGCTGCACGCGATTGGCGCTATCAAGCTTTAAGTGCGATCGCACAAGCAAATAATTATCAATATATAGTTACAGGACACACCGCCAGCGATCGCGCCGAAACTCTCCTCTACAATTTAATTCGCGGTACTGGTGCTGATGGTTTACAAGCCTTGACTTGGCAACGGCCTCTAACTACAGGCATTGTGTTAGTGCGTCCACTTTTAGAAATTACTCGAATACAAACAGCGCAATTTTGTCAAGAACTTAAATTACCAATCTGGGAAGATTCCACCAATCAAGATTTGCAATATGCCCGCAATCGTATTCGCCAAGAATTAATACCGTATTTGCGAGATAATTTCAACCCCCAAGTAGAATCAGCCTTAGCCCAAACAGCAGAACTTTTACAAGCAGAAGTGGAATATTTAGAAAAAGCTGCCCAGGAGTTGCGGGATGAGGCATTGGGCATGGGGCATTGGGCATGGGGCATTGGGCATGAAGAAGATTCTCTTACTTCTCTTCTTCCTTTACGGTTAAATCGTCGGGTATTGCAGAAAGCACCACTGGCGTTGCAACGTCGCGTGATGCGTCAGGTATTGCAGCAAATACTGACTGATGCCCCTAGTTTTGAACATATTGAAAAATTAACGGCTTTAATTATAGCGCCCAACCGATCGCAAACCGATCCATTTCCTGGTGGTGCGATCGCTCAAGTAGAAGGCGACTGGATCTGTTTGAAATAGTTATTTAAATGCTTTGCAGAATATGATAAAAAGAATTGGAAAAATGACCCTTACTTTTAATCCAGACAAATACAAGGAATTATTAACAGCGTATCTTCCCAAATTTATAAAAAGTCAAGCTGAAAACGAGCAAGCGTTAGGGATAGTGGGAGATTTAATGCACCGGGAACGTACCCCAGAGGAAGAGGAATTTTATCAGTTATTAATTACTTTAATTGAAAAGTTTGAACAAGAATATTATCAGCCAAGCCAGCAAAATAATCTTACGTCTATGTTGTTATTTATTTTAGAAGAATCTGAGAGAAGTAGAGATGATTTAGTATCATTTTTAGGGACAGAAAATTTGGTTGATAATATTTTAAATGAACAAGAGAAGATAAATACAGAACAAGCTCGGAAACTGGGAAAGTTTTTTCATGTAGAATCCAGTTTATTTATAGAGTAATAACTAAACTCGTAGTTCGTACTTGGGCTTTAGCCTAGCTAAAGCCCCAAAACTTGTTAAGACGTTAGTAATACTGGCTGAGGCATTAAACTCTGGAGAGTATGACGCAACTGAGCGATCGTTTGGACTTGATAATCACCAGTTTCCTCAAATTGATCCAAAGATTCTGCAATTCCTTGCAGCTTTTGCCGTAATCCATCTAGAGAATCTTGAATTGGTTGTAGTGCTTCTTGATAAAGATTCACTTGACCAGATAATTCAGCAGTTGTTCTTCGTAAAGATAGCAAATTTTTCTCGATCGCTTTCAGTTCTTGGCGCTTTTCATCTAGATCGTGAGTTTGATTGTCAATCATTCCCTGATTTAGCTCAACACCAGAACGAATCTGCTCAATTTCACGTTCCAGCTTTTGGATTTCCTGTGAATATTGTTGTCGCTGGGTTTCAATTTGTAACAGAATCGGTTCTAAATTAATTTTGTTGTTACTTTCTTCTTCAGTAACATTATGTCCTTGCCGCCGTAGCAGTACAGCTTGATGTTGTTTGAGAAACTTCTGGTGCTGTAGCATATTGCGGCGTTGTCCCACCAGACTGGAATTTAGCATCTGATAAAGGTCTTTTTCATCAGTTAGTTCTAGTTCCAAATTGATGTGGTCATGGTCAGATGCTTGATTTAATTTAGTTTGGAGTTCTTCTATAGCTTCTTGTTTATATTTCAGTTCTTGTTCTTGATCGTGAACAAAGCTAGCATCAATTTCTAACTTATGCTGCAAGTCTTGGACTATCTTTTGTAGTTCTTCTAAAGGCATTTTATCCAAAGCCTCAACATCAGCTTGCTTGCCGAGAACTACGTCACTAGATGTTGCAGCTAAAGAGTGAATCTGTTGATATAACTCTTCGGCATTTCGTAACTGCTCTTTGACGAGCCGAGAATACTCTTGCTTACTGGTAAGGTCTGCTGTATTTATTTGCAATTGTGCTGTTTGCTGAACTAGAAAATTTTGCGCTTCTTGACACGCATTTTGGCGATCGCTAAAAGTTTGTGATAAACGCTCAACTTCTTCTTGCTGTTGTGCGATCGCACTTTTATGCTCCTCCAGTTTTTGCCAGTGCGGGGTAAGAGTCGCTTGCTGCTTCTCGACCAATTCAAAGGCTAGATGCAGGTGTTCTCTGACTGTTTCCGTCGGAACAACACGACTAGACAAGCGATCGAGTAACTCACTCATTACTCGACTTTGCTCCTCATCCAAAACCGTCCCTTGTTGAAAATCCGCTTGGCGTTCTTCCAGGCGACGCTGCTCACCCCGTAAATGCTCCCAAGCGCCTTCCAACTCTTGGCGGTTGCGCTCAATTTCTCCTTGTAATCGTTCAATTTCCTGGCGGGAGGTGTCAACTTCTTGTTTTTGCTCCTCTAGATGTTGTACCTCATCCTCCAATTGCTGCAACTGTTCTGCTCGTACCTCCATGTCCATTTCACGGCGATTCAACTCTTGCGCCTGAAATGTGAGTGACTGTTTCCACTGATCGATCTCATCTTCCTTGAGCTTAAATTTCTCCAACTGGCGGGAAAAATTCTGCAAAATGTTGACAAGTGGACGCCCTGCTTCTTGAATCCGCTGCACTTGACGATTGGGATTGAGTTCAACCAATACCAAAGCGCCATCATTTAATTTGCTTGCGTCCTCAGCGGCAATCACCTCTTCCGACACAGTACTCCAATTCTGGTCAGTTCGCTGACAAGCTAGCAGTTTCAGTTCGGTTTTGCCACCGCCACTGAGTAAACCACCTTTCTGTTTTTGTACTTCTGCTAAATACAGCACACCGTTAGTCCTTTATTGATGCACTTAAAGTTCGTGTTTTGAGATATACCTTAAATAATTCTGTTAACTTGTCTCACTAAACCTTGGTTTAGCAGAACAAGACAGACAAAACTATAGACGCAAGATGTTACGTCTTGATACTTATACAAGCGATCTGATCGCGCCTTTATATTCTGTACTGATGACAGTGATGATGACTTCCGTGTTAACACTAGCTTTGTCAAAGTGTATTACGAAAGATGAAGGTTTATAGTTTAATGTATTCCCTAATGACAATCAGAACAAAGTAAAAATCTTTTCAATACTCCATAATCAATACTTAAAGAATAAGTCATAATTCACGATTCACAATTCAGCAATACTTAAGGAGTAGTTTTTAGTTAAATGCAGGGAAATTTAAATGAAATTGATATTTGCAGTATCCTGCAATTGATTGAATTGGGACAGCGAACTGGGCAACTATGGGTGGAAGCTTATAGCTCTCACCATAACAACAAATTGGGTGGAGATGGAGCAAACATTTATCGCCCTAAACAACAGTCTTGGTTCGTTTTTTTCCTTAATGGACAAATTATCTATTGCCAAGAAGGCGAGAGTAGTTTATCCAGAATTAGCGATTATTTACGTCATTATCGAGTTGAGATGCGACTCACCGACAAACAAATTGCCTCCCTACCACCAACCGATGCACCAGAATATGCCTATCTTTGGGCACTCTTGGAGCGGAATATTATCAACCCAAAGATAGCTG
The DNA here is from genome assembly GCA_003326195.1 of Nostoc punctiforme NIES-2108. Taxonomy (GTDB): domain Bacteria; phylum Cyanobacteriota; class Cyanobacteriia; order Cyanobacteriales; family Nostocaceae; genus Nostoc; species Nostoc punctiforme_A. Next base: position 117,443 of record LXQE01000152.1, on the reverse strand, counting down.
GTAGTATCATTTACGGTTTGGTGCATGAAACTCTCTTTGATTTGCTAAGTTTACGCCAAGGTAACTTCATTTTCCATCAGGGTGCAGCACTTGCCCCGCAATTAAACACTTATGAGATTGCTCCATTGGTGACAAAAATTACAAAGCAGCTGCAACAGTGGAAGCAATTCTATCCACACATTCAGTCTCCAGAGCAATTGCCAGTGTTATCTGACAAAGTTCAGCTACAATCTTCTTTACCAGAAGCAACCGTGAATAAGCTACAACATTGGGCTGATGGTAAAACATCTTTGCGACAACTAGCTCGCCATCTCAACCGAGACATTTTGACAGTCGCTAAGGCAATATACCCTTATGTGCAACAAAGTTGGCTACAACTAGTATATTCAGAGACTAATCACCCAGATACACACACGGATAGCTGGGAATTGAAAGAAAAACCGATGGGGCGGATAGTATGTATTGACGATGCGATCGCCATCGGTGAGACTATAAATTCCATCTTACAACCACAAGGTTATGAAGCGATCGCTCTCACCAATCCTTTAGAGGCACTGAGTCTGGTTTTTCAACTCAAACCGGATTTAATTTTATGCGACATTGCTATGTCGGAATTGGAAGGATACGAGGTTTGTGCCATGCTGCGACATTCAACAGCATTTCGGCTCACGCCGATTATTATGCTTACTGGGAAAGATGGGTTTATGGATAGAGTCAAAGCTAGGATGGTCGGGGCAACAGATTATTTGACAAAACCGTTTACAGACACTGAATTACTGATGCTCGTAGAAAAATATATCAACAACCAATGAAAATTGGGCATTGGGCATTGGGCATGGAGAAGAGGCAGGAGGCAGGAGTTCTTTAATTTTGAATTTTGTTAGCGAGTCCGCGTTCGCTTTTAGCGTCTCGTAGAGAGCGTCATTTTGAATTTTGAATTGATTTCTCCCTCATCCCTCTCATCATGGGGCATATAAAGAGATCAAAGATTTGTTGATCTACTAAAAGATGAGTTAAAAGATGTTATCACAGAGTCAGTTAACTGAGTGAAACGTCAATCTCCGGGAAAATAGTGAAGACATAAAATTAATTTATACAGTTAATACTTGCGGAGGAATCAGGGAATGTTCCAATTAGGAACGTCTAAATCAGGAGGTAAATAGACACTTATGAGCACAGTTCTGATTGTGGAAGACAGTATAGCGCAAAGGGAGATGATTACAGACCTCCTAAAAGCAACTGGCCTAACAGTTACCCATGCTAGTGATGGATTAGAAGCGTTAGAGGCAATTCAAATAGCACCTCCAGATTTAGTGGTATTAGATATTGTCATGCCCAGAATGAACGGCTACGAAGTTTGTCGGCGGTTAAAATCCGATCCAAAAACCCAAAATGTCCCAGTGGTTATGTGTTCTTCCAAAGGCGAAGAATTTGATCGCTATTGGGGTATGAAGCAGGGTGCAGACGCTTACATAGCCAAACCGTTTCAACCAACCGAGTTGGTAGGAACAGTCAAACAACTGCTGCGAGGATAAGGATAAAAACAACATGGTCAGCAAACCGGACTTTTTAAGTGGCAGCGGTCAAGACCACTTTCGACCAGAATTACAAGTAGAAAGTCCTGAAGGTGAGTTACATTTGAGGTTTTACATTCCCTCGCATCAGGAGTTTGCACTACAAGCAACTGGCATCCGAGAGGTAATTGAACTAAGTCCTGATAGAATCACCCCGATTCCTAATGCTTCTCCTTTACTTTTGGGTACTCTAAATTTACGAGGTCGAGTTATTTGGGTGGCCGACTTGGGTCAATTTCTGGGGGAAGCAGGTGCATTAAACACGGATAGAGCTGAAATTTCGGTGATTGCCATTGAAGAGCAAGACACAATAGTGGGTTTAGCAGTAGAGGAAATCGGTGGTATGGACTGGTTGGATGTCCAAAATCTTATGCCACCAACTAGTGTTCCAGATACTATGGCTCCCTTTTTACGTGGAGAGTGGTCATTAGGTGCTAAAAAGAATCAGTGTCTACGACTGCTCGATCAAATGGCAATTGTACGAAGTGCTAGGTGGGCAGGATGAAATTGGAGGAGGAAATGGCAGCAAGTATTGATAATTACGAGCCAACATATCAACAGGCGATGACCGCCTATGTTCAAAGAAATTATGAGGTTGCGGCCACTTTAGTTGATCAAGTGGTGCAAAATTTACCAGATGACCCCAATACCCATTTATTGCGGGGTCACATCTACTATGTTTTACAGCAGTACGATGTAGCAAAAGAAGAATATCAACAGGTGTTAGGCTTGACTAACGATCAAGAAATTATTGCATTTGCCAATAATGGAATTGAAAATATCAATCAATATTTACAGTCATTCGGTGGGCAGATTGATACATCAGAAAGTCAAGAACAAATAAATTCCTCAGAGATATCTGACGTACTTGCATATAGCGAACTAGAATTAGAAAATTTGAGTGCTAGTGAGGAGTTTGACAGCGATAACCTTGATTTAAACTTTTTTGTAGAGCAGCAAGAAAGTATGAATGGCGTTGAAGATACATCTTCAAAAAGTCCATTTGATCTGCCCACAGAAGATAGTATTGGAACAGAAAAAATATCAGATTATTCTATGGCTTTTGGTGATGATCCTTTTGCCATGAATGAAGAATCGCAGGAAGAAGAGTCAAATAAAAGCTGGGAGGAGAACACAGAATTAGAGTTGCCTGCTTTTTGGCAGGAAGGTATCTCAGAAGATATTTCCGAAGAATCATTAGCAAATAGTCAATTCTCAGATAATGGGATAAATTCTCCTCACGGAAATTCAGCTATTGACAATAATAACTCTTCATCTTCTAATTCACAAACTGGTAATAACGAGAATAATTTCCCTGATTCGTTCAGTGAGCCAAAGTCTCCAGAGCAGAGTATGGGAAATTTAGAATATAAAAAATCTAGTTTTGAAGACGAAACTTTACTGATTGTTGCAGAAGAACTGAGAAATGATTCGCCAACAACAAATAAATTGGAATATGGCAGTCAAGATAACTTTTCTGAAACCGAATCACATAACTGGTTAACACCAGAACAAGTGGAGGCAGAATCAAATTTTCAGACGAGTTTACCTAATGATAGCTCATCTTTTAATAGTAATTTGCCTCGGAAAGAAAAGCAGTTTAAATCAGGTGAATTCATCGGTAAAAATAGCTTCGATGACGATGAAAATTTTGATATGGAAGCATTTGAGTCTGCCTTCGGCTCAGAGGGTTTAAACTCTTATGAAAACTCAAGCACTATACTAAATGGAGAAAATTCTAAGAGTAATATCGAATTTTTAGATGACTTTGAGGAATTTGACGATTTAGGCAATATTCCGGGGTTTGACCTGCTCGAAGGAGATTCTAACTTTGGTAATGCAGCAATGCCTTCTGCTCCATCAGCAACTAGTGACACTGGACGCCCTCAAGTAGCGGAGGCTTTTGCAAGTAATTCAGCCGATCGCGAAGAGGAACTATTCTCAATGACTGGTTCCCATGAAGCCGTTCCAGTCTTTAGCCAAACAGATATCTCGAAACTAGAACCCAACGTCAGCATCGAGCAGGGATGGTTAGCACCATTAGAAAATGCCTCCATCGAACGCAAACAATGGCTAATTGCTGGAAGTGTGGGCATTGTCTCAGCGCTGGTTGTAGCTACAGTTAGCTTTGTCGCCACCACATTTTCGCCACCCCAACAACGAGAATCAGTAAGAAACACAGGTTGGGCAATGTCACTAGCAGCAGGGATTGCAGGTTTTGCTACCGCAGGCTTCATGGGGAATCTGGCGCTTAAACAAATTCGGCGCACAACTGATGACCTCCAAGCCCAGTTTGAGGCTGTACGTCAAGGAAATCTGAATGCTCAAGCTACAGTATATTCCGAAGATGAATTGGGGCATTTATCCACTGGCTTTAATGAAATGGCGCGGGTAATTTTCACAACCACAAGTGAAGCCCAACGCAAAGCCGATGAACAAGAGGAAGCCAAAGAAAACCTGCAACGTCAGGTGATTCGTCTCTTAGATGATGTGGAAGGAGCTGCTAGAGGCGATTTAACAGTCCAAGCGGAAGTGACAGCCGACGTACTGGGAGCCGTAGCTGACGCCTTTAACCTGACAATTCAAAATCTGCGGGATATCGTTCAACAGGTAAAAGTCGCCGCGAAAGATGTGACAAAAGGTGCAACCAACTCTGAAACCTTTGCCAGAGCCTTATCTAGTGATGCTTTGCGCCAAGCAGAAGAGTTAGCGGTAACGCTGAATTCTGTACAGGTGATGACCGACTCGATTCATCGGGTAGCAGAGGCGGCGCGAGAAGCCGAAACCGTCGCCCGCGATGCTAGTACGATCGCTATCAAGGGTGGAGAAGCAGTAGAAAATACCGTAGCAGGGATTTTAGAAATTCGAGAAACCGTTGCCGAAACCACTCGCAAAGTGAAGCGGTTGGCGGAATCTTCCCAAGAAATTTCTAAAATTGTGGCGTTGATTTCTCAAATTGCTTCCAGAACAAACTTACTGGCACTCAATGCTAGTATTGAGGCGGCAAGAGCCGGAGAAGCTGGACGCGGGTTTGCGATCGTTGCAGATGAAGTGCGCCAGTTAGCAGATAAATCTGCTAAATCCCTCAAAGAAATTGAACAAATTGTGATGCAAATCCAAAGCGAAACAGGCTCAGTAATGACCGCGATGGAAGAAGGCACACAACAAGTAATTAAAGGGACAAAATTGGCAGAAGAAGCCAAGCGATCGCTCGAAAATATTATTCAAGTGGCGAATCGCATTGATATTCTTGTGCGCTCCATTACCAGCGACACTGTGGAACAAACGGAAACCTCCCGCGCCGTCGCTCATGTAATGCAATCAGTAGAACTGACCGCGCAAGAAACTTCCCAAGAAGCACAGCGAGTTTCAGGTGCCTTACAACACTTAGTAGGTGTATCCCGTGACTTGATCGCCTCCGTTGAACGTTTCCGAGTAGAAACTATGGAAACCAGATAAATTGTCATTTGTCCTTTGTTCTTTGTTATTTGCTAATGACCAATGACCAATGACTAATGACTAATAACTAATGACTAATGACTCTTGACTAAAAAACTATGCTGCCGGAACAACAACAGCGGATTTTGGGTTACTTTATCGAAGAAGCCAGGGATCACCTGAATACCATTGAGCAAGGCTTGCTGAATTTAGAGGGTACTCTGAACGACCCGGAAATGATCAGTGAGGTCTTCCGGGCTGCTCACTCCATCAAAGGAGGAGCGGCGATGCTTGGATTGACTAGCATCCAGCATACCTCCCACCGTCTGGAAGATTGTTTCAAAATTCTCAAAGATAATCCGGTTCAGATTGACCAAAAGCTAGAGTCTTTATTTCTTGGTGTCTCTGATACCCTAAAATCCCTGTTAGAGCATTTGAGTGGGCCTTATGGTCTTTCTGAAGATGCAGCTAATACTTTGATGTCAGAAACTGAGCCAGTCTTTCAATGGCTGTATCAGCATCTGGCACTACTTGTAGAACAAGCAAAGAGTGGAGTAGGCAGCAGTTCTGACGCAACAGAACTTACAACCTCTATAGAGAATGTCTCCACACTTACAGAAATTTTCATGCGGCGAGATATTCCCGATCTGGTAGAAGACACCCATCAGGAATCTCCAAACTCGGTAGCACCCCAAGAGGCACTAGACGCTCGCGGACTCGCTAACGCTGCGCTATCCCCAGTCACCGCTAAAGAAAATAATAACTGGAGCGAGTTTCAAGCCCAAGTGCTGCAAACACTGCGGGAAATGTTGCAATTATTTAAGCAAACTACAACATCTTCAACTCGGCAAAACCTCCAGCAATGCTGTCACCAGTTAGTCAAACTTGGTGAAACTTGGAATTTGTGCAAATGGTGTGGTTTGTGTCAAGCAGCAGCCAGTGCGATCGGCAATCCCGAAAATACTTATCTGACTTTAGCTAAAATTGTCATTACCGAAATCAAACAAGCTCAAGAATTAGTCCTGCAAGGTAGAGAAGCCGAAATTACAATTAGTCAGCAACTAGAAGCACTTTTGAGCTTTGCAGAACTTGAGTTATTAGAAGTTACCCCTGGTTTGTTTGATGAACAGTCTGCGGCTTTCACAGAATCAGAGTCAATTCTATCTGGTAACACCGAGCCGTTAGCCCAGACAACTGAAGAACTGAATCTAGACAAAGATAGCAGCGATCACGCAGCGTTAGCGAGTCCACGAGCGTCTGGCTACGCCAACGTCAAAGGCGATCTCCCCTCCCTTCAGTTACAAGGAACACCACTAAATGAAAGTAGAAATACTAGTCTGACTTTCATCACACATGACGAAGCACATCCAATCAGTAACAATCTTGACTCCAGTGGGCCAGAAGTAGGAATAGCTGAGTTAAATACCCTTGCCGATTTATTTGACGGTGAGACTCCCGAACTAGATGAAAGCTGGCATCAAGAAGAAACCTTAGATATTGTTACTACTGATGATTTTGGAATTGATTTGAGCAGCACTGAGGCTGAAGACATTCATAACGATTTATCTGACTTACTCTCCTTTAATGAAGATATAAGCAACGCGCTACACCCAACAACCACAGCGACAACAGAAGATTTATCCCTGTTATTTGGCGACCATTTCCTAGAAAAAGATAATTCAGAACCGCAAAATCAACAAACATCTGCTACGCCTCTAGAGTTGAGCGAAATTAACGAATTTGATATAAATTTAGACTCATCCTCTTCCGAAATTTTACAAGAATTTATTGATATTCCTAGTGATACAAACCAGACTCCTGGTGAGATTATCGAAAATAGTTTAGTTGAAGATTTATTGACACTGGGGTTAGATGATAAACTATTGCCAACAGGCGAAATCACTCAACCAGAAACTGAGCCGTTCACCAGTGTAGAACTATCTACCAACCAACAAAATAATTTTGATAACTTATTCTTAGAAACTAAAAATGCAAATTGGGTAGAAGAAATTACTCCTAGTGACTACATGGAATTATCCCAGCCAACAGACTTGTCTTTAGACAACCTGTTTGCTGAAATGGAAGAACAGCCACAACTATCGACAAGTGAACTAGAAATCAATGATTTATTTGATACGCCTCCAGTAACAGAACCTGAGTTTTCTGAATCAGAAAATGATTTGAGCAACTTCTGGAATCAGGAAACCACAGAAGAAAAGGACGAATTCGATTCCTTAATTGAGCAGAATGTGGAAAGGGCGTTAGATGAAAGTCTGTTTACTGCGGCGGCTGATGACATTTTTGCTGATAATCAGCAGTCCATATCTTCTCCTATAGCCAGTTTTGATATAGAAGAAGATTTTGATATTAATTTCCAGAATCAAGAACAGCCAGATTTAATATTATCATCAGATTCTGGAGATAATTTGTTTGATGAATTAACATCAAGTAGCTCAACTATTTCTCCTGCAATCAACGATACATCTACAAGTGAAACGCTTTTGTTCGCACAGCATCCTGGGGAAGAAAGTCTCAGACCGCAACAACCAGAATCTTTAGATTTTGTTCCAGAATTTGCTAATCAGACTCCAGAGATATCTGCTGTTGATCTGGAAGTTAATTTATTAGGCTCTTTCGATGAGAATCCGCAACCGCTGTTTGAAGATGTCACTACAAATGACTTGACCTATATTCAGATGGACACCACAGAGAATAATGTGGATGAACTATCAGAAACCATCAGTTTTGGGGAAAGTTCAGATTCAGCATCATCTGAAGCACAGCCAAGTGATTTATTCGGCTCTTTCGATGAGAATCCGCAACTGCTGTTTGAAGATGTCGCTACAAATGAATTGACCTATATTCAGATGGACACCACAGAGAATACTGTGGATGAACTATCAGAAACCATCAGTTTTGGGGAAAATGCAGATTCAGCATCATCTGAAGCACAGCTAAATGATTTGTTCGGCTCTGAAGATGTCGCTACAAATGAATTGACCTATATTCAGATGGACACCACAGAGAATACTGTGGATGAACTATTAGAAACCATCAGTTTTGGGGAAAATGCAGATTCAGCATCATCTGAAGTACAGCCAAGTGATTTATTCGGCTCTTTCGATGAGAATCCGCAACTGCTGTTTGAAAATGTCGCTACAAATGAATTGACCTATATTCAGATGGACACCACAGAGAATACTGTGGATGAACTATTAGAAACCATCAGTTTTGGGGAAAATGCAGATTCAGCATCATCTGAAGTACAGCCAAGTGATTTATTCGGCTCTTTCGATGAGAATCCGCAACTGCTGTTTGAAGATGTCGCTACAAATGAATTGACCTATATTCAGATGGACACCACAGAGAATACTGTGGATGAACTATCAGAAACCATCAGTTTTGGGGAAAATGCAGATTCAGCATCATCTGAAGCACAGCTAAATGATTTGTTCGGCTCTTTCGATGAGAATCCGCAACTGCTGTTTGAAGATATTGCCACAAATGATTCCACCTATATTCAGATGGAAACCACAGAGAATACTGTGGATGAACTATCAGAAACTATCAGTTTTGGGGAAAATGCAGATTCAGCATCATTCCAAGCACAGCTAGGTGATTTGTTCGACTCTGAAGATGTCGCTACAAMTGAATTGACCTATATTCAGATGGACACCACAGAGAATAATGTGGATGAACTATCAGAAACCATCAGCTTTGGGGAAACTTCAGATTCAGCCTACACAAGCCCAGAACTTTTAGAGACAGAGGAAAATAATAATTTAGAAACTACCTTTGAGTTAACAGAAAATACAGTTGTTGAAAATAATTTATTGTTTACAGAAACCACTGAAATAGTTGCTCAAGAAGATGAATTTGCAGACTTGGCAGCATTATTAGGAGAGGACGTAGCGCCCATCCCTAAAGTTAAGAAGATACCAGAAGTAGATTTTGCTGCCCTGGAAGACTTGCTAAGTACAGATAACAACAGCGATGTCTACGACGGGCTACGCCAACGCCAGCCCTTCAACACTCAACCAGTCTCAGCTAAAAATGCTATTCCATCACCAGCCATAAAAGATGAATTTGGTGACTTAGAGAAGTTGCTGGCAGAAGCGAATCAAACAATATCCCATTCTACTGTAGTAAAATCGAACACCAACAAAACTAATGGTCCCTCTACTCGTCGGGCTGCGAGATTTGAAGAAACGATGAAGGTTCCAGTGAAGCAACTGGACGATATGAGTAATTTAGTTGGGGAGTTGGTGGTAAATCGTAATACCTTAGAGCAGGATCATGAACGACTGCGACAGTCATTAGATAACTTGCTGATTCAGGTACAACAACTCTCGGATGTAGGGGCAAGGATGCAGGAGTTGTACGAGCGATCGCTACTGGAAGCGTCTCTGTTAGCTGGACGCAAAAAGAAAGACACCAGCGGCTTCCAAGCGCCTGATTCCAATGCCGATCGGGGTTTTAGCGAGCTAGAAATGGATCGTTTTACTCCCTTCCACACACTCTCACAGCAGATGATTGAGCGCATTGTACGAGTGCGTGAGTCGGCTAGTGACATTGATTTTGTTACCGAAGAAACCGAACGAGTCGCCAGGCAGTTCCGCCAAGTAACCACCCAGCTACAAGAGGGATTAACTAGAGCGCGAATGGTGCCTTTTGCTCAAACTATCGATCGCTGGCGGCGAGGAGTACGCGACAACGCCATCAAGTGTGGCAAACAAGTAGAGTTGGTGATCGAAGGTGGCGATACCTTAATTGACAAGATGATTTTGGATCATCTGACCGATCCACTGACTCACATGTTGAATAATGCGATCGCTCACGGTATTGAAACGCCAGAAGAGAGACATGCTACTGGTAAACCACCTGTAGGAATCATTACTATCCGTGCCTTCCACCAAGGCAACCAAACGATCATATCTGTAGGCGATGATGGTGCAGGTATCGATTCCGCCAGGGTTAAGGCTAAGGCGGTGAAGATTGGCATGATTACAGAAGCGCAGGCAAAAGCGATGTCTCGTCTGGAAGTCTACGATCTACTGTTCCAGTCTGGTTTTACGATTAAAGACCAAGCCGATGAAATTTCTGGTCGTGGCGTGGGTATGGACGTAGTGCGCTCCGAGATTAGCGAAATTCGGGGAACAGTTAACACCGATTCTGCGATCGGTAAGGGAACCACCTTCACGATTCGTTTACCACTGACTCTAAGTATTTGTAAAGCTCTCTGCTGCGTCTCCGATCGCGCCAGAATCGCCTTCCCGATGGATGGTGTAGAAGATACGCTGGATATTCCAGTCAAAAATATTCAGCATGATGCCAATGGGCAATCATTTATTTCCTGGCGCGATACGGTGCTGCCATTCCGACCTCTGAAGGAACTTTTAACCTTCAATCGCCAAATCAGTCGCGGTAATGTCTATGGCGGCACCAGAGATGATGATATGGTTTCTGTGGTTGTGGTGCGATCGGCAAATACCCTGATTGCTCTACAGATTGACCTGGTGTTAAGCGAACAAGAAATTGTAATTAAGCAATTTGAAGGCCCAGCACCTAAACCCATTGGTGTAGCTGGTGCTACAGTCCTGGGTGATGGTCGGATTATGCCTATTGCTGACGTACTGGAAATAATTGACATCTTCCAGGGACGAATTTCTACACAAACTGGTGGCAATTCTTGGCAACAGAAACTCACTCCTCCAGATACCTCTCCGGCGAAGATTGACCCGACAGTGTTGATTGTCGATGACTCAATCACAGTCCGAGAATTACTATCACTGACATTTAACAAAGCCGGTTATCGCGTAGAACAAGCGCGTGACGGTCAGGAAGCTTGGGATAAACTCCGCTCTGGTCTGCCTTGCGATATCGTATTTTGCGATATCGAAATGCCTCGTTGCGACGGTCTGGAATTACTCTCTCGTATCCAGAAAGACTCTAACCTTAACCACTTACCGATCGCAATGCTCACCTCACGCGGTGCAGACAAGCACAGACAAATTGCCGCTCAACTCGGTGCTAGTGGCTACTTTACCAAGCCCTATCTCGAAGAAGCTCTACTTGAAGCCGCGGCGCGGATGCTGAAAGGAGAGAAACTTGTTAACTAAATCAACCAAAAGACTTCGATTTTAGGGAAAAGTGTACACGCTTCTAACTTAGTTAAAGCTGATAAGCTGTTCCATATTTAAATTGCATAAGCTGGGCGGGCAGGATGACCACCCCACAAGAGTTATATTTAGTTCGATTATGCAAATTAGATGTTTTTTAGCTTACTAACTTTTAATAGTACAATTGTTCTATAAAAAATAGCACGTATTTGCCCCGGCTTCTGACGGGGCTTTTTTTTGAGAAAAATTAGAGACTTACGCAAGAGTTAGGGAATAACGAACCACAGAGGCACAGAGAAGCCAGTGCGTTGGGCGGGTTCCCCGACTTGTTCGCGCAGCGTCTCCCCTTGGGAGAAGCAACTGGCGCGACACGGAGAAATAGGAGTTTGAGAGATATTTTGCGTAAGTCCTAGAATGTATACTCCAAGTCTTAGGTCTATCTTTGTAGTATGTAAAAAAGCACTTTGACCTAAGACTATGCCTTCTTCTGAAAAATCTCTCACTTACCCAACCAGCCATAAAAGCAATCAAGCTGATAATTACCACGGTACTTTAGTCGCAGATCCTTACCGTTGGTTAGAAGATCCTGACTCTGAAGAAACAAGAACTTGGATTGAGGCACAAAATCAAGTTACTTTTGACTACCTGAGTGAAATTCCTGCTAGGGAAAAAATTAAACAGCGCCTCACCAAACTTTGGGATTATGAAAAATACGGTATTCCTTTTAAAGAAGGCGAATCTCTACGAGACGGTTCCACCGAACGCTACTTTTATTTCAAAAATGACGGACTGCAAAATCAAAGTGTCTTTTACACCTTGAAAACCCTCAACGACCAACCCAAAGTTTTACTCGATCCCAATAAACTTTCAAAAGATGGCACTGTTGCTCTTTCGGGATTATCCATTAGCGAGGATGGTAAGCTTTTAGCTTATGGTCTATCCTCCTCTGGTTCTGATTGGCAAGAGTGGAAAGTACGCAATGTTGAAACTGGTGAAGACCTCCAAGACCATCTCAAGTGGATTAAATTCTCTGGCGCATCTTGGACACACGATCATCAAGGTTTTTTCTATAGTCGCTACGATGAACCAAATGAAAAAACTCGATTAGAAGATGTCAACTATTATCAGAAACTCTACTATCATCAACTAGGGAAACCCCAATCAGAAGACATACTAATTTATCACCGTCCTGACCAAAAAGAATGGGGTTTCAGTGGTGGTGTTACTGAAGATGGACGCTATCTAATAATTTCAATTTGGCTAGGGACTGACTCTAAAAATTTGGTTTTTTCCAAAGATTTAACTAACCATAATACGGAAGTTGTAGAACTAATTAACCAATTTGAGGCAGATTATAGCTTTATCGACAATGATGATAGCATCTTTTATTTTCGCACAGATTTAAATGCACCACGGGGAAGGGTTATTGCGATTGATACCAAAAACCCTGCATCAGAAAATTGGCAAGAAATCATTCCCCAATCTGCGGAGACTCTGGAAAGTGTCGGTATACTTAATAATCAGTTCGTTGCAGATTACCTCAAAGATGCTCACAGTCAAATCAAAATTTTTGACCTCAAAGGTGCATTTATTCGAGAGGTAGAACTACCCGGACTCGGTTCAGCAGGTGGCTTTGGTGGTAAGCGTTATGATACTGAAACTTTTTATAGTTTTACCAGCTTTACCATACCAGGCACTATTTATCGCTACGACATGGTGACAGGAAAAAGTGAGATTTTCCGTCAACCAGTGGTCGATTTTAATCCTGATGATTACGAGACAAAACAAGTCTTTTATCACAGCAAAGATGGTACTAGAGTACCAATGTTTATTACGCACAAAAAGGGTATTAAATTAGATGGAAATAACCCTACTTATCTCTATGCTTATGGCGGTTTTAATACTTCAATGACACCTGGTTTTTCTGTGAGTTTGTTGGTGTGGATGGAGATGGGTGGTGTCTATGCGATGCCTAATATCCGCGGCGGTGGAGAATACGGCGAAGAATGGCATCAAGCAGGAATAAAGGATCAAAAGCAGAATGTCTTTGATGACTTTATTGGTGCTGCTGAGTGGTTGATTGCTAACAAGTATACTAAGACTGAGAAGCTAGCGATCGCAGGTGGTAGTAACGGCGGTTTATTAGTGGGTGCTTGTATAACGCAACGTCCCGATTTGTTTGGTGCAGCAATACCCGCCGTCGGCGTTATGGATATGTTGCGATTCCACAAATTTACCATTGGTTGGGCTTGGACTTCTGAATATGGTTCTGCGGATAATCCAGAAGAGTTTTCAGTGCTGTATGCTTATTCGCCATTACATAACATCAAACCAAATACAGCTTACCCAGCAACCTTAATTACCACAGCCGATCATGACGATCGCGTTGTCCCTGCTCATAGTTTCAAATTTGCCGCCGCTTTGCAAGAGGCTCACACAGGTGATGCGCCAACGCTAATTAGAATTGAGACTAAAGCAGGACATGGTGCGGGTAAACCCACGGCTAAAATTATCGAAGAAGCCGCAGACAAATGGGCTTTTTTGGTACGTGCTTTGAATGTTGAAGTTTAGCAACTTTGTAGGGTGGGCATTGCCCACTCTAGGAGGATAAACTAACTGAATCAATAATCAATTTACACAAAAAGTTTTCCCCGACATCAGTAGTTCCAACTTATAAGCGCTGTCATTACCCTTGCAATAGCCGCGCGATCGCTATCCTCTCTAGACTCAAATAATCTTTCTGCTTGTTGCAGATGCGTAACTGCTTCCTTTCGATGTATACATCTATTCAGATAGTACAACGAAATTCCTAAGTCTTGATGAATGTCTGGATCGTTAGGATGATGCTCTAACTGTTGCTGCAAAAGCTCTACTTGATTTTCTAGGTATTGCCAAGAAGATTGTCCAGGTTCTCGATTTGCCATAATTTTCATATCAATCGTTGAAGTAGGTGCTTCCGATTTGTTAGCAAAATAGGGGATATCTAAAAACTGTGCAATCGTTTTGGCAATACTTACAGCACTCTCATAACTACCATCAGACTTTAGATAAAAGCGCCAGTAGATTGATGCCAAAATTAATCTCGGATAAAAAGCTATTCCTCCTTCAGAACCACTGACATCTTCTACTTCAATACCCGAAATAATATGACACGGAAACTCAACAGATTTTGTGTGTAAAATTTCAAATCGATTTTGTCTTTCCCAGAGAATAGAATTTTTGGGTTTATCAAAGGTATAATTAGTAATTTCTGTATCTTTAATTATTGTATGTAGACTGATTGCAATCATTACGTATCCACTTACTACGGCGATGATTCCAGGATAATCAGCACGCTGGAGTACCAACCCTAATAAACAGAGAAAAAGACCAAATGGAATCAAAGTTATACTAATGAGTAATACACCCCAAAGCGATTTTTGGAAACGCAAAAGGAGCCGATGCTGGTTTTGTTCAATAATCTTCATGGATTAATTGAGATAGTAGGGCTGGGTTTCGTTCCACTCTCTTATCTGCAATCAGAGGGTGAGTCTCAATATTAATAGATGAGTTAAAATTAAATCATGACTCTAGGCAAATATTAACTATGAAATGGGAAGAAGTTTGCGAACATAAACAATTACAAGATTTACCCTTCAAAATTGAATTAAATAAATGGGGACAAATTGTAATGAGTCCAGTCAAAATTAAACATTCTTTTTATCAAGGAAGAATCCAACGTTTATTGGAATCTTTATTGAATACAGGAGAAGTAATGCCAGAATGTGCTATTAACACATCAGATGGTGTGAAAGTTGCTGATGTTGTCTGGTGTTCAGAAGAAAGATTTTCTCAAATTGAAGATGAAGTATCAGCTTCTATTGCACCAGAAATTTGTGTAGAAGTCAAATCAAGTGGTAACACTTTGGAAGAAATGGAATTTAAAAGAAATTTATATTTAGAAGCTCAAGCTTTGGAGGTGTGGTTATGTAATGAACAAGGTCAAATAAAATTCTATAATGAGCAAGGTGAATTAGAGCAATCTTTGTTAGTTCCTCAGTTTCCTAAGCAAATTAAACGATAATTGTAGAGAATAGGGGAGAGAGCGTAGTTTACCGCCGTAGGCATTGCCTAAATTACTTATTTTTAAAATGCATCTTAAAAGTAGTGATAATCTTTATTAAAAATTGCATAAAAAGAAACTTGACTTAATTTAAATTATCATCTTTTTCATAAATAACGCGATATTAACCTTGACAAAAAGTTAAGTGATAATGGTGAAGGCAAACAATTATTTACCTTCACCCTCAATACGGTTTGGTTAAGGTTTTTTGATGAAAATTCTAGATCGTTAAAGATGCGATAAATCACTGTTTATACGAAGGACTGATTATTGTAGAGACGGCGATTCATCGCGTCTTACCTTAACCGAACAGTATTACTGCTTTTCCCGATGCGAACAAGAAGTTTAATATTTTTATCCTTCTTATGTAGTTAAAACGCGACAGCTTGGGCTGTACCAGTCAAATGGATTGTCGTATAAGTTTGTCTTTGCCCCTGGTTGAATTTAGGAATCACAGAAAAGAGGTTTGTTGTTGTAATTCCCTTAGTTTCTACTGCGGCTGAGTTGCTTTTTCCAAGGTTTACACGGGGTAAGATCAAAGTAAACACGGTATTGCCAGTATCTACTGTCTTACGGATAGTTACAGTTACTAGTGTACCAATCTCTGTTTCTACACTACGGATCTGCTCAGTACCTTGAAAGTTTAATGTCTGTTGCTTATCTTTATAGGTAAAAAGGGGCTTGCCAATAAAGCTTGTCGTTGAGTAACTAATGCTGATATTCTTACCTTGAAACTGGTATAAATTTGGTACTACTTCTGAGGCATTAGCTGACAATACAGGTATTGCTGTTAACAGCATACCTAATGTGAACGAGCCAATTAAGTTTATTGTTTGCATATCTAAAAAAGTTTTTGCTAGTTTGACAGAGATCCTTACCCGAATAGGATGACAATAGGTATCAAACCAATTTTAAAAGTAGATATTACTACAATCGTGTAAAATGAAACACATTGCAACGCTTGTTAATCTATTTGCAATAATTTCTAATATTCTGTAAAAATTTTAGCTACGAACCTAATAACCCTTGGGTAGTTTTAACAAATGCACCCAGGTATGGTATGGGCAAAAAAGTAGTGCAGCAATAAGTTTTTGATTGCATTTTTGTCTTATCCCTCCATCACTAGCAACTTGAGTTAGATTTAGATTTTGAAATACCCTTTGGGGTTTTATTTTAAAATTGGAAATTTTGTATTGCTTATGAAACGGCGACCATACATGATTCTAGGATTTTTCCTCAGCCTTCTTTTAACTATCGTGCCAATGTCTGGCAATTTCAGTAATGCTGCAACGCCAACAGCCGTTGCACCTGTATCTACTGTCTCATTCACCCAAGGAGTGCAAAAAACTGTATTAGACAACGGCTTAACGGTACTAACCAAAGAAGTTCATACTGCTCCTGTGGTGAGTGTGCAAGTTTGGTATAAAGTTGGCTCACGCAACGAGGTTAAGGGAGAGAATGGTATTTCTCACCAGCTAGAACATTTGATGTTCAAAGGCACAAATGACCGTCCTGTACAGTTTGGACGGTTGTTTAGTGCTTTGGGTAGCCAGTTCAATGCTTTTACTAGTTATGACGAAACAGCTTACTTTGGCACAGTGCAGCGAGACAAATTGGAAGCACTGCTGACACTGGAAGCCGATCGCATGGAAAACTCCTTAATTGGGACTGAACAACTCACCAGTGAAAAGCGGGTGGTGATCTCCGAGTTACAGGGATACGAAAATTCACCAGGCTATCGTCTGAGTCGGGCAGTGATGCGAGCTGCTTTCCCCAATCGAGCTTATGGTTTATCGGTGGGAGGCACAAAAGCCGATGTAGAAAAATTCACGCTGGAGCAGGTGCGGAATTATTACCAAACCTACTACAGCCCAGAAAATGCCACGTTAGTGATTACCGGAGATTTTGCCACAAAACCCGCACTCAAAGTTGTCCAAAAAACTTTTGGTAAGTTATCGCAACGAGCAAAAAAGAATACGGCACTCCCTAATTCCAGGAGAGCAATTGATAATTCCTCGGCATCTTCTTCCATTGCTGACGCTTCCCCGTCTACCCCTGTTGCGAAAAAAGCACCGATTGTCCTCAAGCAACCTGGAAGTACAGCACTATTGCAAGTGGTGTATCCTCTGCCAGATATCAAACATCCTGATGTCCCAGCAATTGATTTGATGGATGCCATTCTCACAGGTGGACGTAGTTCTCGACTTTATCAGGCTTTGGTGGAATCTGGACTCGCTAGTTCAGTGAGTGGTGGTGCTGCCGAACTCATCGAACCGGGTTGGTATGAAATTGATGCTACGGCGGCTCCCGGTCAAGAGTTGGGGAAAATTGCCCAGGTACTCCAAGAATCTTTAATAAAATTGCAAGAGCAGCCTGTCACCTCAGAAGAGTTGAAGCGGGCAAAGACGCAACTGCAAGCCTCGTATATTTTGGGAAACCAAGATATCACTAGTCAGGCTAATCAACTGGGATATAACCAAACGATCGCAGGGGATTATCATTTTATTGAAAGGTATCTGGCTGCGATCGCGAAAGTGACTCCTGCTCAAGTCCAGAAAGCTGCAAAAACTTACCTCAATCCGGCTCAACAAACAATCGGCTTCTTTGAGCCGACTCAACCAGATGGTAAACCAGGAACTTCTAGCGCTGGTTCTGGACGCACGGTGGAAAATTTCAGCCCTGGTAAGCCTGTAGATCCAGCAGAACTGGCGAAATATCTACCACCAGCTACATCAGAAACAGATTCAACTAAACAATCACTACCAGAAGAGTTTACCTTAAAGAATGGTGTGAAGGTTCTGCTGTTGAGCGATCGCAATCTTCCCACTATTAACTTAAGTGGACAAATTGACGCTGGTGCTGAATTTGATGGCAATCAAAAAGCTGGATTAGCGAATCTAACTGCAAGTAACTTAATGAATGGGACGCAGACTAAAAATGCTCTGACTCTAGCAAAAACCTTAGAAGACCTGGGAGCAGGTTTGAGCTTCAGTGCTAGCCGAGAGGGAGTTAACGTCAGCGGTGAGGGACTTTCAGCAAATCTGCCAATATTGATTCAAACTCTGGCAGATGTGTTAGAAAACGCCACTTTCCCCGCCGATCAGTTAGAACTGAGCCGCCAAAGGGCACTGACAAGTCTGAAAGTCCAGCTAGATGACCCTAGAGGTTTGGGAAGGCAAGTCTTTCAGCAGGCAATTTACCCTGAAAATCATCCATTCCACAGCTTTCCCACAGCCGAGAGTTTAAAGACTATTACTCGTGATGATTTGCTTGGTTTCTACCAGACACACTACCGACCGGATACCACGACGATCGCAATAGTTGGAGATTTTGATTCAGTTAAGGTAAAAGCTTTGCTAAATCAGGTATTTGGTAAATGGCAAGCCACAGGTAAGCCACCTGTTCTCAAAATACCAACAGTACCATTTCCGAAAACTTTGACACAACTAAACAAAGTAATTCCCGGTAAAGCTGAGGCTGTTACTTACATCGGCTACAGTGGCATCTCTCGGAAAGACCCACGTTATTATGCGGCACTAGTGCTAAATCAAATTTTGGGTGGTGATACCTTAGCCAGCCGCCTGGGTACAGAAGTGCGCGATCGCCAAGGTCTAACCTACGGTATATATAGTGGTTTTGCTGCTGGGATCAATCCTGGGCCGTTCTTGATTCAAATGCAAACGGCTCCTGGAGATGCCCAAAAAGCGATCGCCAGTACTCTCGCTTTACTAAAACAGTTACGCGAACAAGGAGTAACTGAGGCTGAATTCAATACAGCAAAACGCTCAATTACCAATAGCTACCCCGTGGATTTAGCTAATCCCAGCAGTGTATCAAGTATCATTTTGGATAATGCTGTTTTAGGGCTTTCACGGTCTGAAATCCGAGAGTTTCCTCAGCGGATTCAAGCAGTTACTATGGCTAATATGCAACAGGCAATTGAAGATTTAATTAAGCCAGAAAATCTGGTGATTGTCACTGCCGGGTCTGGAGATGCTGTAACGAAGGGCAACTAATTACCTCAAATACATCGCAATGCGATTTGATTGGTAAAAATCGCAATCACAAGATCCCCGAATTCTTAGAGAAATCGGGGATTTCATTGTTCACTAATTATTTAGCTCCTTCCCCCTGACTTGAAAGTGCTGAGTGCTGTTAGCGGTAGCGGGGCGTTTAACCCGTGCTGAGGGCTGAGTGCTGAGTGCTGAGTAAAAATAACAGTCTCCAGTTATTCTTTAATCCAAGGCTTTTGAAACTTGTTTCATAGGGACTGTCTTCTGCCCCCTGCCTCCTGCCTTCTTCAAATTGAATAAGACACTGGGAAAGACTTTGCATCCTTTGGCTTTACATACACCCGTTGTAGGGGTTCTAACTCTAAGTCATTAAAGCGATCGCGTGTTAAATGCGCCATCACTACTTGCCCGTCATCGAAAGTTAATTCCACCTGAATTTCCCAACCCAAATGTATCAACCGGCTTACTGTCGCAGCCGTAGTCGTACCGTTAGCAACCTTTTCAAAAATCACATCTTGCGGACGCAAAAACACTTGTGGGTGTGGCGTATCAAAGCCGCTACTTTGAAAAATCTTCGAGTTGCTGGGTAACACATTCACCGGGCCGATGAAGCTCATTACAAATGCCGTAGCGGGATTATCGTAAATTTCGGCTGGTGTCCCCACCTGTTCCACACGTCCTTTATTCATCACCACAACCTCATCAGAAACTTCCATTGCTTCCTCTTGGTCGTGGGTGACGAAAACCGTGGTAACATGAACCTCATCATGGAGGCGGCGTAACCATGCTCGTAAATCTTTGCGGACTTTAGCATCAAGTGCGCCAAAGGGTTCATCTAGCAATAAAACTTCCGGTTCTACTGCCAAAGCCCTGGCTAAAGCTACCCGTTGTCTTTGACCACCAGAAAGTTGTGATGGATAGCGATCGCCTAATCCACTCAATTGCACCAATTCGAGTAACTGTTCTACCCGCCCCTTAATCCTCTTTGGCTGTGCCTTACGAATTTCTAAGCCAAAGGCAATATTTTGCCTGACAGTCAAATGCTTGAATAAGGCATAGTGTTGAAACACAAAACCAATATTTCGCTGTTGCACGCTTTGGTATGTAGCGTCCTTACCGGTAAGCAGGATTTTGCCGCTATCTGGCATTTCTAAACCTGAAATTAACCGTAGTAGCGTGGATTTACCCGATCCCGATGGCCCTAGCAACGCAACTAGCGAACCACTCTTAATTTCTAGGCTGACTTGATCGACTGCCTTGAAACTCCCGAATTGTTTGGAGACGTTATCAACTACTATGCCCACTGCTGCTATCCCTCTGCAACTAAATCTACAGATCCTTGCTAGGATTACTGTGTCTTATATATACCATATATCGTTATTGAGAGATGAACAATATTTAGCTACCGCAACTGCCACAGTCAAGGAAGCTACAGTCAGCACCACTACAATCTAGGGAACTGCAATTAGCAGCACCACAATCTAGAGAACCACAATCAGGAGTCATGCTAACGATCTCGGCACAATTGCAGCCCAAATCGGCACAATCAAAACAGTTAGTATTGTCGTTACTAATAAATGAGGATTTTTGAGTAACTTTACCAGATGCTTGTCGTTGCTGCCTGTCTGCTTTCTCCTCTGGGGATTCTTCTGAGTTCTCGCTATGCATTCGCAAAATTTGGTTGGCTTGCTTGCAAGCTTGAAATCGTTCACGGGAATTAACAAAAGCTGCTTTTAACCCTTGCTTGGCAACTACTCGCTTAATGTATTGAGAGCAAGATTCGCTGCCATATAGTATTCTGTGGGCACAAGCAAAACCTTTGTGTGGGGAAATATGCTTTTGATATCCAGTAATTGCGGCAGTACCAACTTGTCTAGTCAAAGAATCGAATAAAGAAATCTGCATATTGGGGACTGGGGACTAGATAGGCAATATTCTTCATTCTTCCCAATGCCCAATAGCCAACTCTAATTCGTATCGAAACATTAAGGAATATTGCATTTGTGCAGAAACCTAGAGGAAAAGCGCCAAATCACTAGAAAGACCGTGGTAGTATGCTCTCGGTAAATGTGAAGATTGGGAGAAAGACCTTTGACACTACGGGTTGCTGTTATTGGGTCAGGCCCTGCTGGTTCATCTGCCGCTGAAACACTGGCAGCCTCTGGGATTGAAACCTACCTATTTGAGCGGAAGCTAGACAATGCAAAGCCTTGTGGGGGCGCAATTCCCCTATGTATGGTGAGTGAATTTGACTTACCACCAGAGATTATCGATCGCCGGGTACGGAAGATGAAAATGATTTCACCTTCTAATCGGGAAGTTGATATTAATCTGGTAAATGAAGATGAATATATAGGAATGTGCCGCCGGGAAGTGCTAGATGGTTTTTTGCGCGATCGCGCGGCCAAACTAGGCGCAAATTTAATTAATGCCACTGTTCATAAACTCGATATACCAGGAAACAATACCGATCCCTATACGATTCATTACATTGACCACACAGATGGTATATCACAGGGTATTGCCAAAACTCTGAAAGTGGATCTAATTATTGGGGCAGATGGGGCTAATTCTCGCGTTGCTAAGGAAATGGACGCTGGGGATTACAATTATGCGATCGCTTTCCAAGAGCGAATTCGCTTACCCGAAGACAAAATGGCCTACTATAACGACCTCGCCGAAATGTATGTCGGTGATGACGTTTCGACCGATTTCTACGCTTGGGTTTTCCCCAAATATGACCACGTAGCTGTCGGTACTGGCACAATGCACATCAATAAAGCCAGCATCAAACAGTTACAAGCTGGTATCCGCGCCCGTGCTTCCGAAAAATTGGCAGGCGGTAAAATCATCAAAGTTGAAGCGCACCCCATTCCTGAACATCCCCGTCCCCGTCGTGTCGTTGGTCGCATCGCTTTGGTGGGAGATGCTGCTGGTTATGTTACCAAGTCCTCTGGTGAAGGTATTTATTTTGCCGCTAAATCTGGGCGGATGTGTGCCGAAACCATTGTAGAAACATCTAACAGTGGTAGCCGTATTCCTACAGAAGGCGACCTCAAGGTTTACCTGAAGCGTTGGGATAAAAGATACGGACTCACCTACAAGGTGCTGGATATTCTGCAAAGTGTGTTCTATCGTTCCGACGCTACCCGCGAAGCGTTTGTGGAAATGTGTGATGACCTCGATGTACAACGGCTAACATTCGATAGCTATCTGTATAAGACGGTCGTCCCAGCGAATCCCATCACCCAATTGAAGATTACTGCCAAAACTATTGGTAGTCTAATTCGGGGTAATGCTCTTGCACCTTAATTGAGGGCTGGAATACTGCAAATTGCAACAATTGACACTCCTCGGTTCAATACTGTTCGGTTAAGGCAAGAGACGCGATGAATCGCCGTCTCTACAATAATTAATCTTTTGTAGAGACGGCGATTTATCGCGTCTTTGTGATGATTTATCGCATCTTTAGCGATCTAAATTTTCATTTGTCACTGGTCGTAGGAGGTATAGATTAGGATGCTGTATTCTGAACTTCAGCGATAAATTGCTTTTTGAATAAATGCTGAATTTTATTTCCTATTTGTTTTTGGCTCAAGCATTGCCTTCTCCTGCACCACAGGAAATCTTCATTCCTCAACAAACAAGACCTTTAACAGGACATCTTGATGCAGTACCGGTATTTAACAGTAATAACCCAGAAGTAGTTAAGAGTGAAGGAATTCTACTGTCTACATTTCCTCCTCAAGGTAAAAGAGTACCCAGCGCCCACCTGAACTTTCCATTTCAGGGACGGTTTGATTTATTTTCTCACCATATTGCTAGAGCGATTGAGACGCCAAATGATTTGCGGACTCTTTATTTGGGGGTGATTGTTTACAATCCCAGCGATCGCCCTGAAACTGTCAACATCTTGCAAGCAGCTAGTTATGTGAGTCAACCTGATGCACCTTTTGTCAAGCTTCCTCCCATGCAGGACAATAATTCGGGAGACATTTATGCTGGGCCAGGCGATCGCGTAATGAATGATGTGCTGCGAGTCAGACGGCAAGGATGGCCAGCCCAGTTGGTAATTCCACCCAAACAAAGCCGGATGTTAATGAATCACCCCATTCCAGTGCGGACTTTAACACCGCCATTGAATGGACGTTCTACTTTGTTGCATTTGTATAGCGATCGTCCTGTTTATATGGCGAACCTGGCCATGTTTGCCAAACCCAATCCTGATGGTAGTGAACGAGCGCCCACTTTAGAAGAATGGGAGAACTTGTTAGAAAATGGTGATTTTGCAGGGCCCCGTGAACCTGCCCCCAGTCCTCCAAATCATCTTGAAGGGGCAGCAGAAATTTACGGACGGGTAGCGGGGGTAGCTGTTGGCTCTCGTTGGCAAGCACAAGTTACCGACTCGAATAGTTCATACCTGACAATTCCCAAATCAGGACAAGCTTTTTCTTACGGTTTAAGTACGCTTTTAGCAGGCAAAATGGGTACTGGACAAAACCAAACTGCGAAACTAGTGGCGCGTTATCCTGGTACTGCTTACGAAGCTCACGGCAACTACGGCATTGAATACAACATCTCTCTACCATTATTTAACAATACTGATAAGCCGCAAACTATAAAAGTGCTTTTCCAAACGCCTATCAAAGAAGATGAGTTAAGTAAACCAGGGCTTCGCTTTTTTTCACCACCCGAACCATCTGTGTTTTTCCGAGGCACAGTTCGTATTCGCTACAATGACGATCGTGGCTTACCCAGAACTCAATATTGGCATTTAGTTCAACAACGGGGACAGATGGGAGAACCACTTGCACAATTAAAAATATCCCCTGGCCAGCGGCGACTGGTAGAAGTGGATTTTCTTTACCCACCTGATGCTACGCCCCCTCAAATACTGACAATTCAAACTGTAGACCAAACTTAACAATTTAAAATTCAAAATGACGCTCTCTACGAGACGCTGTGCGTAGCTTGCTTCTCGCTAGTATTACGCGGACTCGCTAGCGCTGCGCTAACAAAATTCTTGCATTGAAGACATTACATAAGGGGATTTAAACCCCGACTGAAACTGAGCGGATGCGGCAGCCCTTTGGAAACCAGTTAGGGCAAGGGCTATATTCTTAACTTAGTAAAGCTTTGCGTTCTCAGTCTTATGGAATATAGGTTTTTGGTTTAGTGCAATTTCTGATAAAACAGATGTTGAACTGAATCTGCTGGGGCAAAATAGAAAACATGACGATTGAATCCAATTCCTCAAATCTACCAACCCCAGAACCAGTCCCCGAAAACGATTTGCAGCCGGATGACTTTGACGGTAGTGCAACTGAGAAAAACCTAAGCTCAGAAGTACTAGCGACACAACAAGCACTAGCTGCGATCGCATCTTTGAAATCTCCGCAATACACAACTGCTCTACAACAAGCCCGTTCTGATTTCAACCAACCAACTACCAAGCAATTCCTAGTTAAGCCAAGGGCATTGCTGATTACTCTAATAGCGATCGCCATCACCTTTATTGGAATTATCCTCAATAACTGGATCGTTGGTATTATCGGAACACTGATAACCTTGCTGTTATCCCTGGCGATATTATTGCCTTGGTTCCAAGAAGTTTTAGACGAGTGGTTTTCACCCCAAGAACGCACCCTGTTTGTAGCCTTTTTGGGACTATTAGTAGCCATCATCGGCACGATCAGATTCACAGGTGTAGGCGATCGCTTACTGCTTTGGGGACGCCAGATTGACTGGGACATTGCTGGAACCCTAGCAGATTGGTTTGGTGCTTTGGGGCAAATTCTGATCGCCGTCATCGCCGTTTACGTGGCGTGGCGACAATATGTTATTTCCAAAGACTTGACAATTCAGCAAAACCTGCTAACGGTTCAGCAAAACATCATCACTCAGCAACAGACAATTGATTCCTATTTCCAAGGCGTTTCAGACTTAGTATTAGATCAAGAAGGATTATTAGAAGATTGGCCCCAAGAGAGAGCGATCGCCGAAGGACGCACTGCGGCAATTTTAAGTAGCGTAGATGGCAGTGGTAAAGCGAAAATTCTCCGCTTTCTCTCACGTTCCAAGTTGCTCTCACCCTTACAACGCGATCGGCTATTAGGTCGAGCCATTCTCGACGGGTGTGGCGGATATGCAGAAGACCGCCTAGAAGGTGTGCGTGTCATCGATTTAGGCGTAACGCTAGCCGCAGCAGACCTTTCTGGTACTGATTTGCGTTGGACTGACCTGAGCGAAGCTAATCTTGTCCGCGCTAACCTGAGTGGTTGTGATTTAGTAAAAGCCAACCTCTCCCGCACAATTTTATATAATGCTAATCTCACTGGTGCTGACATCAACGGCATTCGCCTATTCTACGGTGTAGTAGATAAAGCATCACCCCGCAGTCGGACTCAACCGCCAGATTATCAAACCGGCGAACAAACTGGCGCTGTAGTGGAAAATGCCGATTTCAGTAATGTGCAACGGATGTCTGAGTCTGCACGTTGCTACTGTTGTACTTGGGGTGGCGAAAAAACTAGAGCTACTATTCCTGGTGGTTGTGAAGGTATTCCTAATAAGTTGGGAAGATAATTATAAGACTAGATAAAAAATTAGTTAGCCGCATTAAAAATCTGCTGTGCAGTTAAATTTAATTGGGGAAAGGTAGGTGATACAATCGCTGTGTCGCCTTGAAAAGGTGTCATTTGATATTCGCCATCAACTAATTCGCATACAAAAATAGTCGGTTGTTTGGGATTCCCGATGAACTTTCTTGCACCCAATGCAGCATAATCAGCAATCCAATATTCGGGAATTCCCATTTCTTCATAATCTCTAAGTTTATTGTAGTAATCATCTCGCCAGTTGCTTGAAACAACTTCAATAACTATTGGAACTGATGCTGTTTGGCTTACTGTTGACTGTTTTTGAAAAAGCGGTTCATTGTCGAGATTATCAAGATTTAGCAGCAACACATCAGGCGAATAAGCGGATTCGGCAGAAGGAGTTTGGATAAATGAAGTTTTGGGTATAGTGTAGGGAAGATTCAGGCGATCAAACTCGACAGTTAGCTTATGGGCTATAAATCCCACAACTTTTTCATGCGCTCCGGTTGGGGGTGGCATTTCAATAATTACTCCTTTGTGCAATTCATAGCGTTTAGCGTCATTGGGATACCATTCAATAAATTCGTTGAAGGTGAGTAATTTGGGCAATGATTGAGTCATAATCTTACCTCCATATATGTTTTACTTTATCATTTAATAAATATTGATTTTTCGGTGATAAAATTCGCACTTGTGTTTTTTATTAGCTTTAAAAAGTGTAAATGTTTATTCCCAAAGAATACGACGTGTTCCTCAATCTTTAACTCTAGCGACCCGCAACAAATATCTGTTCTGCGGTCAGATTCAAGTCTGGAAACGTTTGGGACATGAGGCGTTCTGTTCCTCTAAACTGTTGTGCTTGATAAGTTCCATCTAATAACTGATAAATCGTGATTGTAGGTTCTTTGGATAAGCCAATGTAGCGTTTGCCTCCTAGCCCTAGATAATCCGCGATCCAGTACTCCCCAATACCTAAAGCTTCGTAGTCTTCCACTTTCCGAGCATAGTCATTCTGCCAATTAGTACTGACAACCTCTACTACTAACTTTACAGACTTGCCTAGTGTAATAACTGGCTCAGTTTTCCATAATGGTTCATTTGCCAAACTCGTCTGATCAAGAATCACAACATCGGGTCTAAAGGCTGAATTTTGACCTAATGGCTTTATTAAGCATTTCATGGGAATAAACCAAGGCAAGTTGAGCAGATCAATTGCTACGTTAAGCTTACGATTAATTAACCCAGCAACCTGTTCATGAAGCCCAGTAGGTTCCAAGTCGATTATTTCTCCGTCAATTAACTCGTAGCGTCCATCATCCAGATAGCCAGCAACGAATGCCTCAGAGCTAATAGTACCTATATTAATAATGGCTGAGACCATAGACATTTGTGCTTCCAGGTTCAGAACAAGAGCAGCAATACCTGCTCTTGATTATTCTAACTATCTTTGATTAGGCAATTGACTAATATGCTTCAAAATCTGGAGTAGACTAGACAACTTATTGCCCCGGTTACGGACACCAAAAATGTAAGTTAGTGAGTTTTGATAGGTCATCTTATCACTCTCGAAATAATTCTTCCGAATTAACTAACTCTAATCCATAGAGCAATATTAGTTACTCTAGTGTGGCGTTTTCCGCAGCAAGAGTTGGAGTTATTGTGTTAATTAAGTAGTAGAAAAACCTACCAGTTTAGTAATTCTCGCCTTCAGGTAGAGTGAGAATTTCAACGCCATCTTCAGTTACAGCTAAGGTATGCTCACATTGAGCAGAAAGCTTGCGATCGCGCGTTACCGCAGTCCACTTGTCGCTGAGAACTTCGACTTCGTAAGTACCTTCATTAATCATTGGCTCAATAGTAAAAACCATCCCCGGTCTCAGGCGCTTGCCTTTACCGCGAGTACCATAATGAGGAACATCCGGTGCAGTGTGAAAAATGTTACTGATGCCGTGTCCAACAAAATCTCGCACTACAGAAAAGCCTTGCCCTTCAGCATACTCTTGAATAGCTGCACCAATATCGCCAATGCGTGCCCCAGGTTTCACTTCAGCAATACCCAGACGCAAACACTCCTCTGTCACCTCTACCAGCTTTCTCGTTTTTGGGGAAGGAGTGCCAACAAAAAATGTCTTGGATGTATCGCCGTGATAACCCTCAACAATGGGCGTTACATCAATATTAATAATGTCACCGTCTTTGAGAATCTGCTTGGCGTTAGGAATACCATGACAGATTACCTCATTGACACTGGTACAAATCGATTTTGGATAACCCTTATAGCCAAGAGGTGCGCTTTTTGCTCCATGCGCTTGCGTCCAACGTTCGGCTTCATCATTTAGTTCAAGAGTGCTAACCCCTGGTTTCACAAACGGTTCCAGATGCTGAAGGAGTTTAGCAGCTAAACGCCCAGCTTGACGCATTTTCTCTATTTCTCGTTGGGATAATATAACAATTAGTTCAGTTTTCATTAACTTTTATCTAAAGTATCTTTCATAAACATAGTTAACCCTGTCTGTGCAGCTCTTTGTGCAGTATCAGCAACCTTTAGGGTATACAAGCTCTCCTCTGGGGTAACGTACAAAGGAGTCCCGTCAAAAAGATGGTCTAACACCATAGCTGTATCTTTGGCGAACAAACCCCGGCGAGGCCCAACCTCTATAGGTGTTGTTTCTCCTGGCTGGACGAATATTCCGGTGTCGCCATCAAAAATTAAACCACCTTTTTCACCGTGAACTTCAAACTTGCGTTCTGATTGCCAAATACTTTCGCCTTTGCCATACACTACTTGGGCTAAAAGTCCACTGTTAAAGGACAGTTCACTAGTGCAAAAACAAGTTCGGTAATATTCCGGTTCTATTTCCCAATATCGCTGATGACAGTTAACAGTAAATACTGTACCAAATAAATCGATGAGGCGATGTAGGCGAGACAGGGCCCCAATTAAGGGAAAACCGAACAACTCATGATTATAAGTCCATTTGCGGGGTGCAGGATTTTGAGGATTGATGGTGCTGTAGCGAACATAAAACACCTCACCAATTTTGTCTAAGTTTTGCTTCAAAGCTTGATGCAAACCACCTAAAAGTTCCAGATGTTCAACGTGCAGGAGTTTTTGTTGTGCTTTGGCTAAAGCAATTAGTTCCTCAGCTTCGATTACATCCAACGAAAGAGGATACTCTATAATTACATGTTTGCCGTTGGTAAGTGCTGCACGAGCGATCGCACCATGATCTCGATTAATAGTGGAGATCGCTACTAGGTCTATATCTTCACGTTCTACCAGCTCTTGCCAAGTATTCAAGACTTCAATCTGGTACTCTCTGGCAAAGTTTTCGGTTTTTTCTCTTGTATGACCAACAACTGCGACTATGTGCGATCGCTCATCATGGAACAACGCCTCAGCCCGAAACTTTGCCGCATACCCAGTACCTACCAAACCTACACGCACTCTTGCTTTTTCCAAAGCTGCTTCTGAATTATACATGATCCTCATTAGTTCTGTTTTTGATCTTCCCACGCTTTTAGTGGTGAGATTCTCTCTTCATGGGGTTTACCAGTCTAGACTCTACAACATTCGTCCTACCCCCTCAAGGACAAATAAGACTTTATTGGAAGCTAGATAGAATTACGTATACTCAAAAAGGCAGACTTCAAAAGAAAAGCCCTCTTTTAACTCATAATGTCAGAAATTTGTCAATACAATGAACTAAAAAATGGCAAAAGAAAAATTACATCTTTACTGTACTGTTATGTTTCTTTCATTTAGAACGGGCGCGTTTAAATCAGATTAGAAAATGAAACAGCCCTACTTTTTAAAGGAGTTGGAGAATCTCTTCTACGTAAGTCCTACAAAATATCGGTAACATTAATCTTGCTCATGTTTCCTTTTCGGAAATATAACTTTTTCTAATCACAACCTGACTAGGGTAGAAAATAATATAAAGAAAACTTATCGGGATTAAGTAACTAAATTTCATTACTAATCGGGTTCAATTTCCAGTTACATCGTTTAATTTTTCTCGTAGTATCAGAATTGAAGCAAATTTAAACCAGCGGCTAATTCCACAGAACAGCCGTGACCTTTGCCTTAAGATAACTTATACTGCCGTTTTCAAAAGAGAGGATTACTCAATGCCAACTTATAAAGTGACACTACTCAACGAAGCCGAAGGTCTGAACCAAACACTTGACGTTGATGATGATGTCTATATTCTAGATGCTGCCGAAGAAGCTGGTCTTGACTTGCCCTACTCTTGCCGCGCTGGTGCTTGCTCGACCTGTGCAGGTAAAATCACCAAGGGTACTGTCGATCAGGGCGATCAGTCATTCTTAGATGATGAACAAATAGAAAAGGGATATGTACTGACTTGTGTTGCTTACCCAACCTCTGACGTAACAATCGAAACTCACAAAGAAGAAGACCTTTACTAAGAGTTAAGCGACTCAAACATAAACCTCTTGCAAGAGTTACTAATGTCGACGAAATAGAAGCAGAATATCCAGAGTTAACACCTTTGCAATGCAATACCGTGTGTACCTCTGAAAGCGACTTTGACAAAAAGTCTAATTTTATGGTGAGCAGGAACACAAGATTGACTGTGTTCCTGCTTAATTTTTTCAGTATGGAGTTTCCTCTCTATTTTTTGCCTCTTCTTAACTCCCGACTCCTAGCTCAAGATGCAACTTGAATGCCAATAGCTCAAAGCTTAATCTCTTTGTTGAGAATTTGAATCTGAGTACCAGGATAGTAAAATTGGAGAATTTTTGGGCTTGACCAACCTAGTTTCGCTAAATTCTGAGCGCCAGTTTGACTCAAGCCGACTCCATGTCCTAATCCACCACCAATAAAAGCGTATCCCCAGAGTTCCGGTTTGCCTTTGTTCAGGGGTTGGATGTAAAAAAGCGTACTTGTAGGGGCTGCAAAAGCACTGCGAACTTCGTCTTTGTGTAAAATAAAGGTGCTGCGATCGGTTTTAACTGCAAGTTCCAGGATACGTCCACTCTGGCTTCGCTCCACTACTGCCATAGCCTGAATTGTTTTAAATTTGGCATGGGGACTGTTTTTCACCTGTAAAAATTTCTGCAAGTCCTTGATAATATCCTTTAAAGGGGTTTCCTTATGCCAACGAAACATATCCCACTTGCTTTCATTAAATCCTTGTTGCGTATTAATAAATTTCTGGAAATTCTTTTCATCTGCTAAATTCTGCTTAGACAAGTCCCAAAAATTATTTGGAGCATCCAGTACAGGGCGCAGATAGGGACGATCGTCGCCATTCCAGACATCGCTAAAGGAAGCAGTGACGCCACCAGTGGTAGAAGAATACAGGGCGTCTACTAGTTCATTTTTATAAGTTAGTACTTTACCACTGGTTGAGGCGATCGCTTGGTCTGTTTTGGCAGCTGCTCCCTTCAACCCATAATAAACTTGGCAGTGAGTATCAGCACACAACTGATAGTTATCTGCCGCAAACCTGCGTAAATTTCTCAAGGCATAAGTCCGGGCGAGAATTGCCTGGGCTTCCAGCGCTGCTGTTGGTGCATCCGTGCCTATTTCGTAAGGCACAACCCCACGCAAATAAGTTTCTAAAGGTACTTGGTTAACGAGAGTGTATGTGCCATAAGCGTTTGGCTGCAAATTCAGCCGGCCGGCATAAAGACGAGCATTTTCTGGTTTCTCGCTTTTATTCACCCGAATCAAGTTTTTATCAGTGCTAATTTCCAAGTCATTCGGGCTATAGCGATTACCATCCACCACCCAACTGACTCGCGGCACTTGTTTTAAAATTTTAGTATCAAGATATACTTTTTCTTTGGTAGAAGCTTGGATGTTTTGTAATAACAAGCGTCGCAGTAAAGGAGTGCTGTAAACATCTCGTTTTGCCCAAACTTGCCAGCGTTCTGGCTGGGCTATTTCCACTTCCATTCCCTGAGAACGCCATTTATTCGCACTATCTTCTGCGGTTTCAAAAGTGCGGTATGTGCCCAAAATTACCACTTCTTCGACTGCTGGCTGGGGTAAAGCTTGCATGACTGTTTCCAGCTTTACAGGGTTCTTGGTAAGTAGGGTTTGCTGCTTATTGCCCGCTTTAAATTTTAGCTTTAAGCGATCGCCTTTTATGGGTTCTAGTTGCAGCTTGGCTGTGGCTTCGGCGCCAAATCGCTGCACAATCCCAATTTTCAGTTCTATATCCTGGATGTTGCTCTCAGGCCCTGATGCAGCCGTCAGTCCCAATAGACAAAATGTTGTCAGCACAGTGTGGGGAAAACGCCAAAACGAAAATTTCATGGCCACCTGATAGCGTTCGCGTAGCGTCTCCAAGAGTTGCGATCGTGAGTAATCTCTCGTAGAGAGGGTCTTCTGCCCCTTAATGAGTCGTTGGAGCTGATTTTCCAATTGCTTTGTAGCGCGGTTTTTTTGTCGCATGAATGCTCCAATGATACCATTACCAATTTTGCCCTAAATACTAGTTGCAAAACGAAGTCATAATGACTATGATTTATTTAGAGACAAAAAACAGAACTAGTTGGATAAACTCTTTATGGTTAAAGTCCAAGAAATTCCATTAAATCAGATAAAACGGCCATTGCCCCGTACAAACGATCCAAATAAAGTCCAAGCCTTAATGGAATCGATTGCGGCGATTGGGCAGCAAGAACCTATTGATGTTCTAGAAGTAGATGGACAATATTATGGCTTTTCTGGTTGCCATCGGTATGAAGCTTGCCAGCGTTTAGGCAAAGAAACCGTTTTAGCCAGAGTCCGTAAAGCACCCCGTAGTGTTTTGAAGATGCACTTGGCATAGAGAATGAGAGTAGGGAGGCAGGGGGAGCAGGGGAAGAGGAGAGAATAATTGCTATGCTAGCTCCTGACTAATGTCCAATGCCCAATGCCCAATCCCCAATTTCCAATCCCCAATTACATATAACCTAATTAGGAGAAAATTATGTCATCGAAAGTAACAGTCAAAAATGTAAATATCGGCATTGACGAGGCGAGTAGGGCTAAAATTGCCGACGGTTTATCTCACCTGTTGGCTGACACTTATACACTGTATCTGAAAACTCATAACTTCCATTGGAATGTAACGGGGCCGATGTTCCAAACGTTACATTTGATGTTTGAGACTCAGTATACAGAATTAGCCTTAGCAGTTGATTTAATAGCCGAAAGAATTAGAGCGCTTGGCTATCCTGCACCAGGAACCTACAGCGAATATGCCAAACTGAGTTCAATTCCAGAAACTCCCGGAGTTCCTAAAGCTGTGGAGATGATCCGCTTATTAGTGGAAGGACAAGAAGCCGTAGTCAGAACTGCGCGGTCTATTTTCCCGGTGATAGAGGAAGTTAACGACGAACCTACCGCCGATTTATTGACTCAACGGATGCAAGTACACGAAAAGACCGCTTGGATGTTGAGAAGTTTACTGGAAGAATAGGAATTAGGGAATAGGGAATGGGGCATAGGGCACAGGGAATAGCGGATAGAGAAAAAACTTAATCGCCAATGCCCAATACCCAATCCCCAATGCCCAATGCCCAATACCCAATCCCCAATGCCCCATACTCAAAAGTTGCAAGATTTAATGCAACAGGTAGGTATTTCTAGTTTTAAAGGGCTGAGTCGCGCTGCTGGTGTCTCAGAGCGTCAACTTTTGCACTTACGCCAAGGAAAGTTAGAGCAGATGCGGGTAGATGTGCTGCTCAAGCTGTCGTCAGTGCTACAGATGTCATTGAATGAATTAATCGCAACTTTTTCAACCGTAGAGTTGTTACAAGATAAAACAGCGCCTACTCAGGAATTGTTACAAGAAATTACAGATTTAAGAAGAGAGTACGATCGCTCTCAACTTCAATTAGAACAACAGCGAGAAATATTACTACAAGAACTCCAGCAGTCTAGCTTGCAACTGCTGGAGTCTTTATTATTGCAATGGCCAACAGCAGCACAGAAAGCGCAGGAAAATCCCCAGCTAGCAGCAGTCAAAATAGTACCGTTGGTGCAGAAACCCCTGGAAAAGCTTTTACAGGCGTGGGGAGTGGAAGCGATCGCACCTGTGGGAGTAGAATTACCTTACGATCCCCAACTGCACCAATTGCTGGAGGGAACCGCACAACCTGGAGAAACAGTCAAAGTCCGCTACACTGGCTACCTTCAAGGTGAGAAGCTGCTTTACAGAGCCAAAGTAAGTCCTGTTTGAGGCAGTGAGGAGTTAGGAGTAAGAAATTCACAACTCTTTACTCTTTGTATTGTCTGTCGAGAAATGAGAGATATTGGGAATACTTAAGATAGCAGAGGCGATCGCCTTTTTAAAGCCTTGGTTTCAGTTCTAGCTTGCTTGGCGCTCTTGAAACCTAAATTTTTGGCTCTAGGGCGGTAGTCCAGAGATAAATTCTTTCAATTATGTAAGTAATTGGACATAAATAAAGGTAGATCCTAGTTACTATCATAAGCACTCAGGGAGAAAAAGCTACTGCTAGACTCGGTTTAGCTATGCGTAGCCCGCCCCAGGCATTGCTACGACTAGTTGAATTTTGAATTGCTCAATGACAGCTACTATCATGAGATTGATTGGAGAATCTCCGTTTTGCAAAAATTTTTGGTAAATAATCTGAAAAGCAGTAAATTCAGCTTGTATATAAGTAAGTATATATCTAAATCTATGAGATGCAATTAAGCTGGCGCTAAAAAATTAGTATACATGATAAAACATCAAATCAACGAACGGCTTATAAATTGGTCATTTCAAAATTTTTGCAAAACTAAATATACCAGCTTTTTATCATGCCAAGTTACTTAGCGTGTTTATTTATAATTGGTCTATTTCTAGTAAGATAACTATACTTAATTAAGCTAATAAATTTTTAGAATTACAAAAAATTAGAGTCAAAATTTTATAATTAATCTTTATCTTTACTGATTAATTATCAATGATCGCTCAACATTTAATCTTGAAATTTATTTTACAAGCATTTTCAAATGTTCTATAATAGCGAAATCAGAGTATTGTTTACATAACGCAGAGTGACATAATTATGAGAGAACAAGTAAAAGTTATTAAGCTCAGTGGTAATTTGAATGCCACAACTTCACAAGACTTTCGACAAAATATCACTGATATTCTAGAAACGGGTGCGAAAATTGTGTTAGTTGATTTTAAAGATGTAACGTTTATGGATAGTTCAGGTTTAGGAGCTTTAGTATTAGCTTTCAAAACCTTGCGAGCAGCCGATACTAAGCTTGTTCTTTGCTCAATTAATGAGCAAGTCAGGATATTATTTGAACTGACTAATATGGATAAAGTATTTGAAATATTTCCCAGTCAAGATGCATTTAATCAGGTTTTAGTCTCTAATACGTAATTAATCAAACTTCATTTGCAAAATAGATAAATCATCATCAAAAGCATCTTTGGAGTTCAGAGCGATTAAATAACTTAGTACGCGATCGAGTTGGTTATCAACAGTATCTTGTAAGCTAACCAGGAGCTGAATAAAAGCATCCAAACTCCAAAGTGTGCCGTCTGATTTAGTTATTTCATAAGCGCCATCACTAAAAATATAAAGGGTACTGAATTTTTCAATATTGCAAAACCCATCAAGATATTTTGCCTCTGGAAACATGCCAACTGGCATACCAGGGGTTTTCAATAGTTGAACTTCAGATTTTCTTGGAGATGGGCCGGTTACTAAAACTGCTGGTGGATGACCTGCACTAGCATAAATTAACTGGCGGTTGATTCGGTTGTAAACTCCGTACCAAATCGTAAAATATTTGTCATTTTGATAATTCATCTGGAAGGTATCATTCAAAGCCCTCAATACATCACTAGGTTGATAATAATTTAAACCTTTGAGGGCACGGGAACGCAGCAGATTTAGCACTGAAACAGAAGGAAGAGTAGCTTTGAGTCCATGTCCGGCAGTATCGAGCAAGTAAATTGCCAAATAGTCATCATCGAGCCAATAGTAATCGAAACAGTCACCGCCGAGTTGTCGCGAGGGAATAAATCGAAAATTTATATTGAAGGGTTCAGTCATAGAAAGAGGTAGCAGCGATCGCACATATTCTGCTGCTTCTGACATTTCTGATTCTAGAAGCAACTTTTGAGCCTGCAAATCTCTACTCAACTGATGCAAGCGTAATCCTGCTCTTACTCGTGCTTGTAATTCATTATGCTCAATAGGTTTAGATATAAAATCATCAGCACCAGCATCTAGACCTTTGACGCAATCAGCAACGGAATCTAAGGATGTTAATAAAATAAAGAATGTGGTGAAAAATTTGGGGTCTGTCTTAATGCGGTGGCAAACTTCCAGACCAGTCAACCCCGGCATAATCCAATCACAAATAATTAATGCTGGACTATAAGCTAGTGCCTTTTCTATTCCTTCCTCGCCGCTACTGGCAGTAACTACTTCATAACCCTGTTTTTCTAACATCCTTTTCAGGAGTGTTTTTATTGAATAGTCGTCATCAATTATTAGTATTTGAAACATAGAAAGTCGTTGAAAACACTCATTAATAATTTTTTGTCAAAATAGGAAATAAAGTAGTATCAATACAGAAATGTTGCTATAGCGCTTATCGTACCCCGGAGGAAGACGTTACGCGTCTATCTATGCAATAGATGACATTACTTCCATTCCTCTCTACTAAAAATAGAGAGTTCCCTCAGTTGTAGCAACTGGTGCAAGGATTTGAGGGTTTGGTCTCTATTAGACTCAAATGAGAAGCGCTATAACTCATTTCTATTTACCCATCGAATTTACGACTGTTTAACATTCATAAAATATTATGGCGCTGCCAGAGGATTTAGCCATAAAAGGATATTGCTTTTTAACTGATTCAAGTCACGATATGCTTCTTGCTTAAACCATTGCCCTAAAGCGTCAAAGGGAGTAAAAGATGTTCCCGTTTGCCATTTAATATCTTGACCTAAAGGTGTTGTATGATTTCCTGGTAACGTTTGCGCTGTTACCATCTCATCAAAACGTTCTTGTAAGATTTTGGTTAAAGCTGCGGATTGATCGATGGTGTCATTACTAAATTTTATTAATAAATTGCGTCGGATATTGTAACATTCTTGGACAAGTTTGTTAGTTTCCAACGGCGAGGGGGTAAACTCGATTTTCAAAGTAGAATTGAATTGTTCTACTAGAGGGATAGCTTCTTTCGCGGCGTAGTTGTTGAAGGATATTAAAATATTGCCTGCACGTTCTACTTTAAAAAGGCTACCAATCAGCAAGTGGAGTTTACAGCCCATACTGTGTCCAACGCCGTAGATGGGGAAGTAAAGCTTGCGTAATGCCCCAGAATCATGCAATCGTTCGAGGGTGCGGTCAAAGTTTAACAGCACGGATTTTGCGATCGCAGTATGATCCAATGTATTGACGAAAGGCGTAGCAATTACAACATAGCCTTTACTTGCCAGTTGTTCGAGTAACCAGCGATAAGTGATGTGCGGTGCAGTGGCGACAAATGCACCTCCTAAAAAATGAACGATACCTATGGGATTTCGGGGAATGATTACCCAGTTCCCTCTAATTTCTTTCCAGTCCATGCTGATAAGCGATCGCTTGACGAATATTCTTTATGTTAGACCGGGGATTGCAACCGTGGGAAAGATTATGGAAAAAGCCATTGATAATCTTTGGTGCGTAGGTTGGAAACCAATCCACCCAGCAGCATCTATGGACTAACGAAAAGCACCTACGCTTCCAACTTTTACTTGGTGCTGTTGAGGGTAGCGGGGCGTTTAGGCGATGCTGAGTGAACTCAGGAGTGCTTTTTAAATTCCTTTTACAAAACTTTATTACGTTAGCGAGTCTGCGATCGCTTTTAGCGTCTCGTAGAAAGCTTCATTACGAATTATCTTAACGCTGAGTCTGTAATCTTTTCATCTCGTATTGTACATCTAATGCAATTTGTAATGCTTCATTGAGTAACCTTCCATGCTCAGTAGCTTCCTCAGTGACTTGCATAGCTGTTAAAGTTACTAAATTGTTGACAAATAGTTCTGTATTACTCAGGATAAAATTCTTATTTTCTCTCAAAATCCTTTCTGTCTTTAAAGCGCGAACTAAATCAGCTTTGGTGAGTTTAAGTGCTTCGATTACATCCTCTCTTTCCTTTATAATCACTTCTGGATTACCAGCTTCTTCTATTTGGTCATTGATATCTATAACTCTAATAACAGTATTATATCTATTAACCTCATTTAACAGGATTTGTAGAGATTTTGTCATATTAGCTTTCACAAGCTTACTTCTACTTTTCCAGATAAAATATAAGATGCTTTGTGTCAGACCACCAATCCAAAGACCTAAGAAAATTAATAATATCCATGATGGAATTGTTATCCACGTAACAAACATTTTAATAATTATATCAAATAAAATATAGACGAAGACAAATGTAGAAAATCCAATAAAAACTACAGTTGCTCCTTCAGAGCTTTTAATTTTTTGTAAATATATATTGGCTAATCTCTTGAGAGGATTTGTAATGATTAAAAGTTCCCCACTGACAGGTAAATTAGTCAGTTTTTGCAGATCATCCTGACTAATTTCCAAGCCCTGTAAATCATCCCGCACAGCTTTTAAACCCTTGCCAGAATAGTTATTTAATCTAATATAGCAATCAAATTTCTAGAATGCTGGCATTTTGTCTAAACTTTTTCAGGTAAATTAATACTTATAGGCAATGTCAAGATTTTTGTACAATACGATACTACTTTGCCAAGATAATTATTTACAGCAGAATTCTGAATGGGCTACGCCCCGCTGCGCTAACAGGAGTAAAACACGCTTTATACCTGTGTAACAGACTTAGCTTGTGTACCTCAGCAACTTGAAATCTTCTTTAGACTATAGCAATCCTAACTTATTCATGAGAAACAAGATCCCCAACTTATTTAAGAAATCGGGAATTTGCGGGTTACAATTCTCACAAATCAAATCGGATTGCTATGTAATAGTCAGGATAAAAAACAAATTAATTATCTGTAAATAAAATCAAAAGGCAACAGGTTATTGTTCTGGCAAACGGTGATTTAATAATGGAAAAATCCGCAAAAACGGACTTTATTTGTTGAGTTAGAACTAATCATGTCTTATTCGTTACATTAACTTCGCTTTGGAGAAGGTTGTTTCTGTTTTGAAACACCAGGCTGAGGGTTTAAAAATGGGGGGATGGGACAGTCTAGTGTCATAGTGATCGCTCTAAGTAAATCTCCTTCTGAAGGAGTAACTTTATTATCGAATAGTACCGTGTGGACACAAGCATCAACAATAGCCTGTTTGAGTTTAGGAGTGGCAAGACGCAGGTGCTCAATACTTTTCTTGAGTTCAGTAAAATTACAGCTTAATGGTATTTCTGGTTTTTCTTGCTCTCCGGCTTTGGGAAGTCGAAAAACTCCAGAACGAAAAGCATAGGCGATGTCTTCAGTAGACGCATCAGGTTGAGAGTGTCCGACACGGGCAATTACGGACAATACTAATAGACTATCTGGCCAAATCTGTTCGATGGAGGTAAATTCTACCGTTGTAGTAGATCCAGGATTTATACTAGGTTGCAGACGATGCCACAGTATTAACTGCAACACAACAATTTCAAACTATTTCTATCTCTTTTTTCTGTGGACTCTGCGCCTCTGCGGTTGACTAAAAATTGTAGCCAGATATGTCACCCATGAATCTGCATAAATAGGGAATAACCACTGACAGCAAAAATAAAAAGGATGGCGGCAGGAAAAATTACTACATCCCTGACAATAAATAAAATCCAATCTTTTCTTAGTTCTTGTTTAAACTTGAGTTCTCGCAGTTTTTGCTCAAGTTCTACGTCTTCTTGTGACTGCAAGTTGACAGGTGACAAACTTAGCGGATTATCGCCTTTGCTGGCAATTCTTTTTGATAAATCTGTTATATCTGTCATGCTGTTGAGATACTGATATTACTTAGTGTCTCATAAAAAAGAGCCAGAGAGTTAGTTCTCTGGCTCAAAGCTGGAGACAAAAAAATCATCAAATAAAGGCTAGCTTGGGTAAGAACCTAGATTCTTCCCAGGTTATGCAACCCTAAAATAGTGCCCACACCTAAGATATGGCCAAAGGCAGCACTTGCTAAAAAGGCTGGTAAACCAAAATTACCAAGGAAATTGGCTGAGGGTAGTTTTGGTTCTGCGTTGGGATACTTGATGCTAGATTTGCCAAAGGCAATGGCAACGATATTAGCAATAATCATAATCAGTCCAACTGTAGGACTCCATTGCAGAGGTGTAGTTGCAGCAGCGAGTAAGGTTGAAGTCAACACCTAGATTTGCTCCTGAAATTTATTAATGGTTGAAAACATAATCTGAAACTTTCCGAAGCAAATTCAAGAAATTACCCGATTTTGCATCAATATTTAACAGTTATTCTTACTACTTAATACAATATGAGTTCAATGCAGTGAGCTGATTGTGCTAGCTAGTTTGTATTTCAATGTCTGAAACAAGCAACCAGTTAGTCTTGATTTATACTTACAGCAGAATTCTGAATACAGAATGGGCTACGCCCCGCTGCGCTAACAGGAGTAAAATACGCTTGATACCTGGGTAACAGACTTAACTTGCGTACCTCCCGAACTTAAAATCTGCTGTAGATAAAAGTGATTCCGATAAAATTATGTCAATCTATCTATAGAAATCTGTGCAGGAGTTACGAACAAAATGATCCCTGAATTTTATGAAGGATACAGTTGAAGTCAGAAATTTAAGCAGCGGATTCACCTTTCGATAGATTTAGACAGAATCATCAAAATTGTATATTTGGATGTGTTAACACATAATTTGCCACAAAACCTCATGCTAAATCAGTAATTTCAAGATCAACAGATGAAATTTTGATTGAATCTAGTTAATTTGTTCCTTAAGTTCCTCAAAAGCCATGACATCCCCTGAGCCTCAAACTGATTTTGGAGAAAAAGCTCCACAAACGTCATTTGAGCCACCTTCTGGAAAACGGCGGTGGCTTTGGTTGAGTTTAGCCGCACTTCTATTGTTAGGGGGCGGAGCAACTCTATGGCGTTTACTCACTCCGCAAAATTCAGCACCTTCAACTGCTAACGCTCAACCTCAAGGGGTAAGAGTCAAAATATCAACAGTACAAAGCGGCATAATTGAGGAAAGTTCAGATTTTATTGCTAGTCTAAAATCCCTGCGTTCAGTCACGCTCCAGCCGAGGATTCAGGGTCAAGTTAGCCAGATACTTGTCAAATCAGGAGATCCAATCGTCGAAGGAGCAGCAATTCTCCAAGTAGATCCTACATCACAGGCAGCGATCGCTAGGAATAATCCTGTGCCTCAAGCATTTTTAATGCAACTGGCAAATGCTCGCGCCACACTCAAATCTTTAGAAGCAGAACGACCATCCTACGTTGCGAATCTGCAATTGTACCAGCAGAACTACGATAAGTTTGTCAGCCTAGCTGAACAAGGAGCCGTGTCTCGACAGACTAGCAATCAGTTTGCTAATCGGCTCGCTAATGCTAAGACTAGTCTGGATGCAATTGATTCCAGGATTCAAGCACAACGAGCCACCATCTTAGAGGCTGAAAAATCCTTGCAGCAATCTAATGTAAATACTCAAACACAACAGCCCCAGTCTGACAAAATTACCGCTCCTTTTAGTGGCACAGTTGGCAACATCCCTGTAAAAGTCGGTGATTTAGTTAATACTTCTACACCATTAGTTAATATCACGCAAAATCGACCTTTAGAAGTGAATATCTCTGTACCACTACAGCAAGGGCCCCAATTGCGTAAGGGTATGCCAGTAGAGGTGATGAACACACAAGGTCAAAAGCTTGGTAGAAGTAGGATATTTTTTATTGCACCTAATGCCAGCAATGAAACACAAACAATACTGATAAAAGCACTTTTTGATAACACTAACGGTCAGCTACGTGCAGATCAATTGGTCAGGACTAGAGTGTTCTGGAATCAGCGCCCCGGAGTTTTAATTCCCACAACAGCAATGACTCGTGTAGGTGGGGACACTTTTGTTTATGTAGTTGAAACAGAGACATCCCCCCAAGGTGTATCTCAACAAGTAGCTCGACAAAGACGAGTGAGGCTAGGCGAGATCAAAGGTAATAATTACCAAGTTATTGAAGGATTACAGCCAGAAGATAAAGTTATTATTTCAGGGTTGCTCAATCTCAGGGATGGTGTTGCGATCGTTCCAGAATTTTAATTAAGGGGAGTAGAGAGGAGGAGCAGGGGAGAAGTCTCAATCTTGTCTCCTACCAATCTTCACCCAAGAGCGTTACTATAGCGATCGCTCTTTGTTGGAGAACTTGTAGAGTAGTCTCTAGGTGTCTATCTATGCAATACACTCTGAACTCACTTCCATTCTTTTCTCCTAATAAAGAAAGCATTGGTGAAATTTTAAGATATAACTCGTTTTGTCAATAGTGATTACGCTGTAAATTATCTATGCTATCGAGTATCTAATTAAGCTTTATAGTAAGTTTGATGGCAAGGATAAACGATGCTTTTAAATATGCGTAGGCGTAGCTAGTCTTGT
Source organism: Nostoc punctiforme NIES-2108 (assembly GCA_003326195.1). Classification (GTDB taxonomy): domain Bacteria; phylum Cyanobacteriota; class Cyanobacteriia; order Cyanobacteriales; family Nostocaceae; genus Nostoc; species Nostoc punctiforme_A. The sequence continues at coordinate 75,027 of LXQE01000152.1, read as the reverse complement.
CTATAAAACGCTATGTGAAGGCATCACAGGCTGGAAATTTACGTTTGTAACCTCGATTTTGATTAAATTTGATCACCACTACTTATTGGCAAATGGTTAATGACCTTAACCTGTCACCAATGAGTAAAAGTAAGCAATTACTTGATTACGTAACAGAGGTAAACAATTATGTCAGTGAAAATCATCCAATCTAAGTGCGGTTTAGTTTTAACTTGTTTACTTGGACAGATAACGTTGTTGGCTGCGCCAGTACAAGCTGGAGTGGAGGGCAAAAGCTACGATGTCAATGTTAATTCGAGTCAGGGAGATAATTTTACTGCTTGTTTTGAATTTAACGCCAATGGTAGCAGCCTTCGTTTTGTTGGACTAGATGCTACTTATAGCCGTACAAATCTAGGTCGGGATCAGAGAAATTGGCAAGCAGTAACAAATCCAAATTCAGAAGAAAGTATCGCACTTAGCGGTCAAGTAAGAGGAGACTTTGTTCCAGATCGGAGGATAAGTGGTAATGCTATCAATTCCAAAGGCACTACTTATACATTTAATGGAACACTCTTATCTGAGCCAACATGTCCGATTGAGATTGAATCCGAGATAGGTCCAGAAAATCCCTTCTTCAAATAATTTAATCCACGCAGATATGATAACCCAGATGAGCTTTTGGTTAACGAAAACAGACAATTTATAAAAGATGTTTGTAGACTATGGTCAAGACAATACCTGTGTCATCAGCACTTAAATTCTGTCAAGTTCGGTAGGGCGTAGTTTACTGCCGTAGGCATTGTGTTTAGCTCAATGAAGACTCAGAAATTCGATTTAGCTCAACATATTCAACAATATTCGCCAAGTTGTAGCAAATCTTAATCTGCTGTGAAAATGCCGCCAAGAGGGTACGTATCCTCACCTTTTGCAAAGTATTTTCATTTCTCCCGCCTGAGAGTTACTTGAATTCGCTGGCGCGATTTTGGCTGGAATGAAGTCGGCAGTTTTAGCAGCGATCGCTAAATTTAACCTTGCTACAGTACCTTTAACAATAGATAATCACTTTAGTTAACCAAAATTAAACTCGATTAATCTATGACATCTTTGACAGGGAAGGTTGCAATTATCACTGGTGCATCGCGGGGAATTGGACGAGCAATCGCACTCAAGTTAGCTGGTAACGGCGCATCTATTGTCGTCAACTATGCGGGGAATGCAGGCAAAGCACAAGAAGTTGTAGCAGAAATTGAAAAGTTGGGAGTAGAAGCGATCGCTATCCAAGCTGATATTAGCAAAGTACCTGACATCAAAAGGTTATTTGAACAAACACTTGAACGTTTTGCTAAAGTCGATATTTTGGTCAACAATGCCGGAATTGCCTTCTATAAACCAATTACTGAGGTGACAGAAGAAGATTTCGACGCGATTTTTGCGATTAATGTCAAAGGCACTTATTTTACTTGCCAACAAGCCACGCAACACATGTCAGAAGGAGGACGGATTATCAACTTTTCCTCATCTACTACGGCGATGATGCTGCCAACTTATAGTGCTTATGTAGGAACCAAGGGTGCTGTTGAACAAATCACGCGGGTACTAGCTAAAGAATTGGGTGCAAAAGCGATCGCAGTTAATGTTATTTCTCCTGGCCCCACGGATACAGAACTGTTTCGAGAAGGCAAAACACAAGAACAGATAGATCGTTTAGCCCAAATGGCGGCTTTTGGCAAACTGGGAGATGTGCAAGAAATCGCCGATGTAGTAGCGTTTCTCGCCAGCGATGAAGCCAGGTGGATCACTGGGCAAAATATTCGTGTCAACGGTGGAATCGCGTGAGGCGATCAAAGCTCTCCTGATAAAAGCGATATTCCCCGTTTTAAAACCTCAGTCAATAATGTGCAATGCCGTAATCGAAATTTCAGCTATGAATTTACCAAAACGCTTAGAACTTAACGCACATTTGAACGCTCCAGATCCAAAAATATTTTATGCCCCTGACGCTACAGGATACACCGACTATCCATTTTTAAAACTTCATACAAATTAAAGCAATCACAGTCATCTCTAAATCAAAAATATAATTTGTTAGTTGTACAATTTTTCGGTTTTATAATTGTCCAAGTAGGAGAACACAGCCGTGCTAGCTTCCGATTAAAACGGATTGCTAAATATGGGATGACAAAGTTTGTATAAAGCATTTATAACTTATACAAATAACGGCTGATTATCCAGTTCTAGAGTCTGTGCTTTTGCAATAAATATCACTTATCAGGCATTAAAAAATTATGGATTTGTCCAACTTCACTACACTCCAAAACTTAGAAGCAGCCTTCGGTGGTGAATCGATGGCAAATCGTAAGTATCTGTTTTTTGCAGATGTAGCGCGTCAACTTGGGTTTACAGACTTGGCGAAACTTTTTAAAGAAACAGCAGATCAAGAAACTGAACACGCTTTTGCACATTTTAAGTTACTACATCCAGAACTAGTGGTAGAAGATGCAGCTGCTTTAACTGATGAACAAAAGCGGGAAATTGTATCTCGCTGTTTATCTTTGGCAATTGAAGGCGAGACTTATGAATATACCACAATGTATCCAGAGTTTGCCGCCGATGCCCAACGCGATAGCGACAATCCGGCGGCTGAAGAATTTCTCAAACAAGTTCAAGAATCTACCGATCATGCCAACACATTTCGGGAAGCTGCACACCGTTTTGGCTTGTTAAAATTTATCGAAAATTACCACGCCGATCGCTACACTGAAGCCTTAGAAGTATTAAACGGAGGACAAGCAGCAACCAGAATTGCTGGTGAAGAACCTCAAACTCGTAAATGGATTTGTAGACAATGCAGTATGATTTACGATCCCGTCACGGGCGATCCTGATTCGGGAATTGCACCTGGTACACCTTTTGAAGAAATTCCTGAAGACTGGGAATGTCCGATTTGCGGTGCTAGCAAAAAAACCTTTAAACCATTTGAGGAAAAAGTTGCAGCTTAAGAAGACAATCGATTAGGCGCTTTTTTAGCAACTAAACGCGAAGCGTCTTAAGAGATGCTTCGCGTTCATATTTATACACAGAGTCTTATCATGCATTTAGCAGAAGATAACAGCCAATCTGAACGACAGAAACCAGTTTATCTAGAGCTAAATTTTCAGATTTTTTGTGTTTACGTATTGCACTTGTAGGTAATTTGTAATTCGTTTAGGAAGTGAGAGTCTTCTCAATGCGACGATCGGGGATCAGCCAGATGATAGCAACTAAAGCGTATAATGCACAGGCAAACCATGAGTTCATGAAGGCAAGTGGAATTGCCACAGCATAGACAACTACTGATAATTTTCCTTTAAAGTCTTCACCAACTGCGATCGCTAGAGTCGAATCCTTGCCGTGGTAATAAATCAGGGTGCGGGTAAGGATGAAGTAAGCGATCGCAGCCAATAACAACACCGTACCGTAAAGGGCAACTGGCATAGCGGCAAAGTGATTCTCGCCCATCCAACCAGTGACGAAGGGGATTAGCGACAACCAAAACAGCAGATGCAGATTAGCCCAAAGGATACGCCCATTAACATGTCGGACTGCTTGTAGTAGGTGATGGTGATTGTTCCAATAGATGCCGATATAAATAAAACTCAGCACATAGCTCAGAAATACCGGGATTAATGGACGTAGCGCAGCTAAATCGAACCCATGCGGTACTTTGATTTCTAGCACCATGATAGTGATGATGATGGCAATCACCCCATCGCTGAATGCTTCTAATCTCCCTTTTCCCATGTACGCATTCCTTTTCTATTTACTTGAAAGTAAGTTGTGACATTCTGTACTTTATCGTACCAAGTAGTCGCCATTGATGAAGATTGTCTGCGAGATGATCCTTGATATATAGGACTTATATTTGATCTTTAAGCTACACCATACCCTGTATACGGACGCTTATACGGCGGATGTAAACCCAGAATAATATCTTCCTTCGGGACACCAATTTCTACTAATTCCCGCGCAATATCTACATCAGTCATATTGCGCTGAATCCAAATCTTCCCATCCTTAATGTCCAAATGGATGATACAGTTGTAGACTCGCTTAAGTCCCTCCCAGCCAACTTCCAAAAGCTGGTAGTGGTCATGTTCTGTATCAAACACAAGTTGCGATTCAATGTCTGAATTGCCATTCTCAAAAGTAGCGTGAGACGTTAATACTTGGCGGATGCTTTGGCGGTACTGTTCTACTCTTTCCATTCGACAATCACCTCCTGAACTGGATCATAACTCACCAACTTCACTTGATAAAGTTTGACAGCTTCCTGAGTGAATCGCTCCTGAAAGAACGAGTCAAAGGTATCGACGGGAACGGCTAAATAAAGTATTCTATCTGGTTCGCTCATGTGTAATGCAAGGCGATAGTTTAAAAACTGCCCCAACGCTGAGTGAAAGTCAGTGATCGCAGAGCTATTAAGAAAGCTTTTGATTTCAACTGCTATTTTTCGCCCCGCCTTATCAGCTGCAAGGATTTTTTCTGCCGCTAGGTCAATCTCAAACTTTACACGTTCAATTCTGATTTTTAGCGGATCTGCTGTAATCACCCATTGCTCTTTGATAAGTGCTTGTTTGACAGCATCATGAAATAGGTCTTTAGCAGCCATTTGTCCTCACATTGAAGCGATCGCCAGAGATTTAACTTTCACTAGCCAATTTCCATCGCAATATCAATTGCTGCGGCTGAAAAATACAGCAGCTATAACAATTAAGCCTAAAAGTGCTAGAGGAACCCAGAGATTAGGTAAATCTGACAAACTCATAAAGGACTTCCAAATAAGTTTAAGTGTGTGAGGTGGAAGCTGGAAGGTACCATCATAAACAGTTGCTACTTGATAAATCAAATTTTAAGTAAGCCTTCTTTTAACTTCTTCAGCCAAATTTTCTAATAGCACTTCTACTTGCTCACCTGTTTTCAAATCTTTGAGCGATGACTTTTGCGCTGCTGCTTCTTCAGAACCAATAATTACGCAAAATTGAATTCCTTGTTTGTCTGCTAATTGAAATTGTTTACCCAAGGGACGCTTATCAAAGTTAGTTATCACATTAATTCCCGCCTGACGCAGATGTTGAGAAACTTTTAAATAAGTAGGCATTAAATCTTCTTGCATATTCACTACCATCACTTGGGCTGGTGTAGCAGCTAAGGTACTAAGAATCCCAGCTTTTAACAAGCGACTAATTAAACGAGTTAAGCCGATAGAAATGCCGACACCAGGCATCTTTTCGCCCAAAAATACCCCAACTAATTCTTCATATCTCCCGCCAGAACAAATGCTACCTAAAGCTTCATGTCCTAATAAGGTTGTTTCGTAAACTGTGCCAGTATAGTAATCAAGACCACGGGCAATGGATAAATCAATACAGAAACGGTTTTCGGCAACTCCGAGATTACGCACCCCAGCAATTACCGTTTCTAATTCGGTAATACCTAAGCTCAATTGCTCGGTTTCTGGCAGATTTTGGGCGAGATGCTTGAGCTTATCTAATACGTCATCAACGGAACCGTCTATTTTAATAAACTCAATAACTTTTTGGGACTGTTCGGCTGAAATTCCTTCTTTTTTTAAATCTTGTTTGACTTTAGTTTCACCAATTTTTTCTAGAGTATCAACAATACCAATACACGATTTAATTTGATTTTCGGCAATACCTAATGATTTAAAGAAACCAGTAAGGACTTTTCGGTTATTGATGCGAATCAGGAAATCACCAATATTAATTGCTTCAAATATCTCAGTGATAATTGCAGGCATCTGAGCATCATAGAGCAAGCTGAGTTCACGACGCGCAACTACATCAATATCGCATTGGCGGAACTGACGAAAACGCCCATCTTTCGCCCGTTCTCCACGAAAAACTACATCTGTTTGGTAGCGGGCAAAAGGAAAAGTTAATTCATTTAGGTGACGGGCAATATACGCCGCTAAAGGAACTGTTTGATCGAACTTTAAAGCTCTTGCTTCCGAACCTGTTTCGCCCGATCTATCTCTCTCGGCTTGTCGATTTGGTGGCAATATGGGGTCAATTCCATAAATGATATTGTCGCCTTGATTACCTTTAGCTTGCAGCACTTCTAAACGTTCTACAGCAGGTGTTTCGATGGGCGTAAATCCATAGCTTTCAAAAACTCTACGGATGATATCTAGCAAGTGCAATTCTAAACGCTTTTCGCTAGGAAGGAATTCTGGAAATCCGCTAGGAGTAGAAAAGTTTATTTTGTCACCTTTGGCCATGCGTGTACCTTACTAAGTTGAGATTGGAGATGAAAGCTTAACGACTGGAAGCCGTGGCTACACAAACAAAGTCCGCCTGCGCGGACTAGAGAATAATGAGATTTATCTTTGAGGGGAGAAATTACTATCTTACCCGTTCTTCTTGAATTAGGGTGCGTTGAAAGATTTGATTGTTTTTAAACCAATGCCAAGTGCGGGCACGATTGTTATTGTCAGGACTAATGTAAATCATTTCATATAAGCTCATTTCTGGGTTTGTCTTATAACTAAACCACAAAATAACAATCGAATCATCGGCTTCCCAGGCTTTTCCGTCTATGCGATCGGTGTCAAACCAAAGTTTATTATCTTTATAGATTCCTGGAAATTCATATTCTTCTCGTTTCCCATCAGACCATTTGTAGCGATTGATTTGGTAGTAGGGATGAGGGCCATTTTCTGGAAATTGACAAGTTAAGTGAGATTCATACTTGTCGATGATTTTTCCTGTTATATCAATTAATGTATAAGTTCCTACCCAATCTCCTTCATGACGGGCAAGCACGGGCATTCCTTCTCGAATATTTGACATTGTAATTCACCTCTCAACAACCTTAGGTAAAAACAACTGTTTGAGCAGGTAAGCAGTGCTTACTCTACAAAAACTGCTGAATGTTAGCATTAACATTGTAAGTCGATACAATGGCATTATGAGCCGAGACAATCGCATTGTAAGTCAAAACAATCGCATTGTAAGTCAAAACAATCGCATTGTAAGTCAAAACAATCGCATTGTGAGTCAAAACAATCGCATTGTGAGCCGAGACAATGGCATTGTGAGTCAAAACAATCGCATTGTGAGCCGATGCATTACACTGCTCTTAAAAACATTACCTTCTGTTTGTTGAGCGACTTGCCCTGAGCGTAGTCGTTGGCGCAGCCTCTCGTAGAGAAGGGAGTCGAAACACTGTCTCCTGCCTCTTGCCTCCTTCAAACTTCATTATTAAACCACCAAGGGTCATTAGTAGCGTTAGTTTTGATCAAAATAGCTTTTTTTCGCATGAACCGTTTCAGCGCTGCCGCACCCATACGTGACCCTCCCAAACCGGAGAATTTGAAGGCGTTTTTCTCTCCTTCCTGCATCATGGCGGTGAGTCCAGCATCGTTGATACTGATGCCACCTGCATCTATCTGTTGGGCAATTTCTAAGGCTTCGGATTCCGAGGCAAACACAGCAGCACTTAATCCATAAATTGAGTCATTCGCTAAAGATATTGCTTCCTCTACTGTGGAAAAAGGCATCACTGGCATAATCGGGCCAAAAGTCTCTTCGGTCATCACTTTCATGGAATGATTAACCTGGGTAAGCACTGTAGGACGACACCACCAACCTCCACCTAAATCCTCTATGACGCCGCCGCAGTGAATTACTGCTCCTTTTTCCACTGCATCTAAGAGATGATCGCTAATAATTGCTGCTTGTTTTTCGGCGATGATGGGGCCAATTTCTCCACTTTCGACTGTGGGATAGGCTAGTTGAAGGCGATGTGCTTTGGTTACTAGTTGATGGTAAAACTTTTCAAATATCGAGTCTGCAACGTAAATTCGCTCAATTGAGAGGCATGACTGTCCGGTGTTGACGACAGAACCCCACAATATTGCTGAGGTTGCTAATTCTAAGTTGGCTGATTCTAAAACGATCGCAGGATCTTTTCCTCCTAATTCCAAAAAAGCTGGAATAAACTGTTTTGCAGCCGCTTGTGCAACTTTTCTCCCCGTGGCTACACTGCCTGTAAAGCATACTAAATCTACATTTTCAATCAAAACAGATCCAGTTTCGCCTGCTCCTTCCACAAAAGTTAAAACATCGCGCAATTCGGGAACGGCGTTGAGTGCTGTTTTGAGTGGTGCTACGAAGCGGGGAGCGATTTCACTGGGTTTGACAATGACAGCACAACCCGCCAATAATGCCGGGATGGTATCAATGGTAGACAGTAACAGCGGAAAATTCCACGGGCTAATTACCCCGACTAGAGGATAAGGAACGGATGTTTGTTGTAAAGCAATAAACGGAATGGCTGTATTTTTTGCCGATTCTTGCAGCAATTCCGGTGCTAGCCGACACCACCGATCGATGCTGGAGAGGAAAGAGTCTATTTCCAATACTGAGGTCGATAATCTTCCTGTATCATTTACCAAAGCTTCCGTGAGGCGATCGCGTCCAGATGATATCGCCTGTTTCCACTGCTGTAAGGCTTCAATTCTCCCCTCTAAGCCCAATTGCTGCCAGCGAACTTGTGCCCGACGCGTGCGCTTACATTGCTGTACCACCAGCCTTGGAGGCGGCGGGATAATTACGTAGTCAAATTTGCCAGTTCGGGGATTGCGGACTTCTATTGTTTTTGTCATTTGTCATTGGTCATTAGTCATTTGTCAAAAGTTATCTATTCTTTATTTCCCCATGCCTAATGCCCCATTTCCAAATTCAAATTATGCCCAATTGGGTTAAACGCTCAATGGTGGCTTGCTGTGTTTGCAGGAAATGTTTGCGGTCTACTTCTCCTTCCAGCATAGTATTAGCGGGGTAAAAGTGTGATTGGCGATAACTTTCGGCGTATAGTTCAAATCGCTGGCGGGAAAGTAAATTATTTAACCCCGGTCGGCGGCGATCGCGGCGTAATGCTGCTAAATCAATCTCTGCAAATGCTGCCATGCTCTCGCCTGCACCTGTTTCTGCTAATACGATTCCGCGATGGTCAATGATTTTAGAGCCACCATCAGCTGAAGCAATGGGGATGGCAATATTAGCGATGCCTGCGGTATTAGCTGAAACTACATAAGCCAGATTTTCCACGGCGCGAGTGATTTTTGCCGCGTCTTTGGGCGTGAGGTTTTTGTTGTATACTTCCGAAGTGGAATGGACAAAAATCTCTGCTCCTCGCATCGCCAAGCACCGCGCTACTTCTGGATACAAAATTTCTTCTGATGCTAAAGCAGCCAAATTACCGATCTCCGTTTTGGCAACGGGGAAAACTCCTTCTAAACCATAGCAGTCAAGATATTTATCCCAAACATCATGGGGGGTGGGAGCAAATAAGGAATTTAGCCGCCGATACCGTAAGACGATTGAGCCAGAGGGATCAAGAATAAAGCAGGTTTGGAAATACAATCCGGGAAAGTTGGGGTCAACTTCGTAGGCGTTACCAGCTAAAAATATTTTATGCTTTTGGGCAATTTTACCCAGCGCCTCATACTCAGCACCAGCCATTTCTATACAAGCTTTTTCAGCCCAACCTCCGAGAGAATCTCCCATCGGGAAACCAGTCAGGAAATATTCTGGCAGTACAATTAAACGACAATCGAAGCCGATGAAAGCGATACTAGCAGCAATTTGTTGAGCTAGGCGGTTGATGGAGTTTTGCATGAGCGATCGCGCTTCGTGGCGATTGCTAGTTTGGTTGACTGCATGACAGGTAACTTGCAGTGCTAAAGCGCGGTATGATTCTGGACTAATGGGCATGGGACTAAAGACAAATGACCAATGACAAATGACTAATGATTAATTCGATCACCACCCCAGAGCGATCGCACAAGTTTATCTGTTAATTCCGAGCCAAATATCTGCGCGGCAAATTTATTACCTGGATCGCGTTCCGCACTGATGCGGCGGAGCTCTAAATCACGAGCAGCTAGAGCTTCCCGTGCATCTTCTGGCACAGGTTCAGCTGCATCTACCCAAGTAAGCCAGCGATCAAGTGTTTCGTGTGCAAGTGCGCGAGTTAGTTCGAGGGTTTCAAAAGTTGGTGCGCCTGTGTAGCACAAGCTAACAGGTGATTGAAATAGACGGATATAAGCACTTTTGCTAGTAAATACCTTGAGCCGCGAATCTTCCTGTAACTTTAAGAATGTTGGGTTAACTGGCTCATAGTAGCGATCGAGATATGCCAAATCGGTTAAAAGCTCAGTTCGGGCAATGTAATCTACATAAAATAAAATATTTCCATTTGGAAGTGTGCCAAACTCAAAGGCCAAATGAGGAACTTGAATATGTGACTTCAACCAAGTCGTGAGACGCATGGTGCTAAAGTTTGATTTTTCAGAGTTTCCTAGCCGCGAATGTACTAGCCAGTCAATATCTTTCCCGGAAAAAGCAGTCAGCGAACCCTTCATATTGCCATCAAGAGTGCTGTATTGCTGTAAATTTTCTACAGAAGGATCTGGATGTAATTCAAAACGAGCGTCTATTTTCTGACGAAGTTCGTTTGTCAAACCCCATAACTGCTCAGATAAGGTTGTACTGTTTACATTAGGTTGCTGCTCAAGCACTGTTTGTATGTACCCTTGTGAGATAACGAATACAAACAAAGCATAATGTCAAAACAAAACAAAATACAAGTATCTAGCTTCTGTCAGAGTTGTTCTGAGGTTAACTTACATCTTGCACCGTGATTCAGACGGATGTATTCTGAATTCTGAATTTTTCTTCAATTATTGTTTGCTTCTCCTGTCTTTGTATAAACTTAATTTAAATAAAAGAACTCCAGGTAGAAGAGAGAATGTCAAATTTCCCCGATCGCACAGAGTCAAACACCGATAAAATTTTACTCATCGGAGTTACTGGCGGCACAGGTGGAAATGTCGTCAAGGGATTTCTCGAACAGGGAGTAACCAACCTGCGAGTCATCACTAGAGAAATTGACCTTAATCGTCCAACTCTTGCAAAACTCAACGATGCCGGAGTTGAACTGGTAAAAGCCAACCTTGATGATGAAACCTCCCTTATAGAAGCATTTGCAGGGATTTCGGCTGTTTACTGCCACGCTACTTCTGCGGATTCTACTAAAATTGACCCGCTAGAAGTGGAGAGGGCAAGGCGAGTTGCACAAGCTGCCAAGCAAGCTGACATTAAGCACTTTGTCTACAATTCCGCAGGTGGAGCGGATAGGAATTCAGGAATCCCCCGCATAGAGCAAAAGTACCAGGTAGAAAAAATTCTCAAAGAAGCTGGCTTACCGACTACTATGTTGCGAGCCTGCTTATTTATGGAGGAGTTTTGGAAGAAGTACACGCGACCTTCCATCCTCAAAGGTAGTTTCCCATTTTCCATTCAGCCAAACAAGCCCCTTCATCTAATTACAACGAAAGACATGGGCCGCGTTGCTGCCTACGTCATTAAACATCCCACCAAGTATATTGGTCAAGAAATTGAGCTAGCTGGCGATATGCTGACTCCTCTTCAAATGGCAGAGGCATTTTCTCAAGCGCAAAAGATGAAAGTTGTCTACAAAGAGACACCCGCCTGGATTTTCTTACTCTTGCTGCAAAAGGAACTGTTCGATTTGATTCAGTGGTATCGCAAGCGAGGTTATCAAGCCGATGTCCAGCGTTTACGAGAAGAAGAGTTTCCTGGACTTCTGACCACATTTAGGGAATTTCTGACAGAAACCAACTGGGCAAATGCGGAACTCACCTACGAAAGTCTGTGATTGGACTATAGCAATCTGATTTAATTTCTGAAGTTATTTGCGTAGGAAGGCAACAGTAAAGAAGCCTCTTTGAGCTATATTGAATGTTTTCAAAAATCAAATATGAGTCCTATAGAATCCATTTGACATCTATTCATTCGCTAGCCTTTTGAGGATGAGTCTGATGAAACAGAGATTGAGTTTGGCTGTGGCAGGCTTTTCTATAAACTTTAATGTTTATTTTGACACCTTCTAGTGTCTAGCTCGTTGCCCATATCAAGCAACGCATTCAGCGACTTTAGAACTGTGGAAAACAGCCCATTAACTAAACCATGATAAAGCTATTGCAGCAACATCCTTAAGTACACGGACATAAGAAAATATCATACTGTCATTTCGAGTAGGATATAGACGTCGAAACTGGCTTTTCATAGGGTAGTGAAAGAAAACATTTGCAGGGTTTTGAAGTTCTTTTGCAACTGTACAAGACTCTCTGTGAGCAATCTATGATTCCTCATTTAGATGCCTTTATGCCTACTTTAATTTAAGTAATAATACTGAAACTTTATACAAAATAGTTCTTGCTATAATTAATTGTAAAAATAAAAATAATTTTCTTAGTAAACATAGACAAATCAGAACAAAAACAAATACTAATAAGTTAGTTCTTTTGTTACAAGTATAAATATGGCTTTTGATTTAGATGAAACTTTTCAGCTAGACATAGCTAAAATGAATTTAAACGAAGTATATTCAATAGTATTTAATTTTCATCAACCCAAAATTCCTTTTGTAATTTGGTTACTAGAGAATCCTAATAGTCTATTGGCGTTACCTGGAAAAATTAGTCTGCGCCATCATGATTATATTCATATACTTTTAGGTAGAGGTCTTTCTTCTGAAGATGAAGCTTTCGTAATTGGATTTACAATGGGTAATGACTTAAAAACTAATAAGCTACATTTACTCATCTATAAAGTTTTTACTAAATTTATATATCCATATCCTTATAAATTTTCAACATTAGATTTAATAAAATTTGACTTAGGCTTTATTTATGCCAGAAGAATCAAAGTGAAAAACATAAATGAGATTAATTTTGAACTTTATCAAGATCAAAATATAGGATATTTAAGAAATATTGTCGATATCAATACTGATGAAATAAAATTTATACTCACACATGAATTAAATTTGATTAATATATAAATTAACATATATCTAAAAAATACTATATATAAAAATGCAATTGCCTAACAAACTGAGATTAGTTCCCTCTCAAATAGTAACTTTAACAGTACTGCTGACGTTACTCTTGTTTATTCCTCAAATTTTGCTCAACTGGCAAGTATATGATAATTTTAATAGTATTACTAAATATGAATTTAAACTCCAAAGGCTGAGTGATGAAATTACTTATCTTGATGAAGTATTAACAATGTCAGCACGCATGAATGCTGCTACAGGAAAGTTGATTTGGGAAGAACGATATCGCCAATTTGAACCTAAGCTGGATATTGCTATTAAAGAATCTATTAAACTGGCTCCTAAAGTATATGAAAATGAGGACGCTAAAAAAATTGATGCTGCTAATCAGCGATTAGTTGCAATGGAATATCAATCTTTTGAATTAGTTAAAAAAAATCAGAAAGAGACAGCACAATTATTACTTTTTAACCACGAGTATGAAAATCAAAAACAAATTTATGCTGATGGTGTTGCGAAAAGAAAGCGTAATATCTCACTTCAGTTACAGCAGAAAATTAATGATTATTACAAACGAATATTTTGGGCAATTTTAGAATCTATTATAAGTTTATTAATGCTGATTCCGGCATGGCTTTTAGTATTGCGTTTATTACAGCAATATTTAAAAGCTAAAAAAATTGCTCAAGCCGCTTTAGAAGAAACGAATTATAGGTTGGAAATGCAAGTTACAGAGAGAACGGCAAAATTAAAGCACAAAAATATTGAATTACAACATACACTGCAAGACTTGCAAAACGCTCAAGTACAACTTATTCAAACTGAAAAAATGTCTTCATTAGGTCAGCTAGTTGCTGGTGTTGCTCATGAAATAAATAATCCAGTTAATTTCATTTATGGGAACGTGATACATATTAAAGAATATAGTCAGCACTTACTAACTTTAATTAACCTATATCAGCAAGAAAATTTTAATCACAACCCAGAAATAACTAGTTTGATTAATAAGATAGATTTAGAGTTTATTATTGATGATATGCCGAAAGTTTTATCCTCAATGGCAGTTGGTACTGAGCGCATCCGCGAGATTGTGCTAACTTTGAGGAACTTCTCGCGTCTTGATGAAGCAGAAATGAAACCTGTTGATATTCATGAAGGGATTGATAGCTCGTTATTAATTTTACAGTATCGTCTGAAGGAAAAGCATAAACAGCAGGAAATTGCAATAATTAAAGATTATGGTGATTTGCCTCTTGTTGAATGTTATGCAGGAGGGCTAAATCAGGTGTTTATGAATATATTAACTAACGCCATTGATGCTTTATATGAATGGGAAACAGAGTGTTTAAAAGGAAAGGTTAAAAAAGACCTTAGCTCTATTATTATCCATACTCAAGTTAAGAATAAAGAGTGCGTGATTATTAGTATTAAAGATAATGGGCCAGGAATGACTGAGGAAGTCAAGACTAGATTGTTTGACCCCTTCTTTACTACTAAACCTGTAGGTAAAGGTACTGGCTTAGGATTATCTATTAGTTACCAAATCATAGTAGATAAGCATAACGGAAAAATCAAGTGTATTTCTTCACCWGTTAAGGGTACAGAGTTTGTGATTGAGATTCCTATCAAGCAAGTACAGTAAGCAAATATATTAACAAAGCTATATAGCATATCCAAATGATGCCGACAAATTTGGGTGTCTACGCTATCTTCCTAAAAATTACTAATAGAAAATCCTCGACGTGTGGGTTTAATATTGGCTAACTCCACCTGAAAACTTACCTTATCGCTCATTTCTCCACTTCTCGCTTCCAAAGTCCATTTTCCAGGACGCAAATTCCAAAATAAAGAATTAGCTGAGTTGGTATCTAACTTTTCCCCATTTAACCACCATTCAACTGGTGCAGATTTATTTCCTGCTAACTTAAATTCGAGTTTTTGCTTACCTTCTTCACCTGGATAGAGTAAAAATAAATCGTCATGATGCGGAGATAAAATTCTCAAACTGGTAGAAATAAAATTTGATTGCTGTTGTTTTGCCAACCATTCATCATACTCTGATGGCAAATTAAATTGATTTTCACCTTCGTAATTATTTTTATCTTCTGGATAGAAATATTCCTGTACTACTGAGGTACAATCTGGTGTTGGTCGTAACCCTGAAATTGCACAAACAGGTAATTGCACTAAACCTTCTGGAGATGGAAAACCTGCTGGTTCCTGATGTTCGTGCAGATGTAACATAATTCGATTCCATAAGGGTGCAGCCCCAGTCACACCTGAAACCTGTCGCATCGGTTCACCGTTGAAGTTACCTACCCAAGTAGCGACAGTGTAATCTGTGGTGAAGCCAACAGTCCAAGTATCACGAAAATTGGAAGAAGTGCCAGTTTTAACAGCAGAGGGAAAGGGTAAATTTAATACAGAGTTTACACCAAAAGCTGTTGCACGAGCATGATTGTCACTGAGTATGTTGGTGATTAATTGCCATATTGTTGTCGAATTTGGGATTTTAGGTCGCACCTTTGATACGCTTCCAGCGTAACTTGGATTTGAGATTGGAGAATTGAAAAATGTGCTTACTAAAGGTGTAGCATCTCCAAGTCGTGCTATGGTCAGGTAGGCATGAGCTAATTCCCAGAGGCTGACTTCACCACTACCTAAAGTTAAACCCAAACCATAATGTTCTGGAGTTTGATTGAGGTGTTCAAACCCCAGTTGATGTAGTCGTTCTAAGAAAGGTTCCACACCTACTTTTTCTAACACGCGCACGGCGGGGACATTTAGGGAATTTGCTAAAGCGATTCGCACCCGCACTGGCCCAAGAAACCTTTCAGTATAATCTGTAGGGCTATAAAGTTTTGCACCGGGAATTGCATAACGGGCGGGTACATCTGCCAAAATGGTATTTGGACGAATTAAACCTTTTTCTAAAGCTAATTCATAGACAAAAGGCTTGAGCGTAGAACCTGGTTGACGTAGCGCTTGCACTCCATCATTGCGTCCCAGTTTGGCTTCATTAAAGTAATCAGGCGAACCGACATAAGCCAAAACTTCACCAGTGTGGTTATCAATCACTAACGCCGCTGCATCATGAACATTGTTAGCGGCGAGGGAAGAAATTACCTGCTGTACCTGTGCTTCGACAAACTGCTGCAAAGGGCGATTTATAGTCGTGCGAATCACGGATTGATCCCCCCTAACCCCCCTTAAAAAGGGGGGGATTAAGCCTCCTTTATCAAGGGGTGTTGGGGAGATTTGATTGGCTAACCAAAATAAAAAGTGTGGTGCGGCGATAATTCCCCGTTGGCGAGATTGAAACACAACTTTTTCGCTGTGTGTTCGGGTGGCGTTCGTCGAAGACGTTGGCGCAGCTATCGCACCACTGATGTACTTTTCCTCTACCATCCGATTAAGGACGTATTTTTGCCGTTGCTTCAGCCGTTCCCAATGTTCATAAGGGTTAAAGTATGTGGGATTATTAGGAATAGCAGCCAACAAACTAGCTTGAGCAAGATTCAACTCACTAGCTGGGATGGAAAAATAAATCTGCGCGGCTGCTTCCACACCATATATATTCCCGCCCATTGGYAGCCGATTRATATATGCAGAGAGAATTTCATCTTTATTCATCCCTGCTGYTAACCGCCAAGATAGCCAAATYTCWYKCAGTTTACCAGARAAGCTGCGSGGSACKGGATCTAACATCCGCGCCAAYTGCATAGTAATWGTGGAAGCRCCGGAAACAATTCGTTTGGCGTGGATGGCTTCTTTGCTGGCGCGGATAACAGCTTTCATATCCAACGCCCCATGATGATAAAAGCTGCCATCTTCGGCGGCTAAAATAGCATGGATAAACTGGGGCGAAACCTGATTTAGGGGTACTACTGATGTATGCTCTTGGTCGCGGGTGAGCAATGTTCCTAATGGTAAACCATTGCGATCGCTAAATTGCATTGCCAATTGATTTTGGGCAATATCTGCGGCACGAATGGGCGCAAAATAAGGCAGTAAGCGTACCGCGAGACAGATTACCAGCACAGCTAGGATAACTTTACTAGTGCGCTTAAGTTTGAGTAGCGATCGTAAAATTAGTTTCATCAGGGAATCCCCTGTCCAAGAAAACCTACCTTAATCTTGACGCAGCGATTACATCTACATCAGTAAATATTTCAAATCCTTAATAATTAATTTTTACTAACTCAGCAAATGTAAATTAATGTTTGCGAAATTTAAATGCTTCTTTATGGTTAAGAATTGTAGTTATTTTTGGAACAATAACACTAGATTAGTTATCTATGTAAATAAACATACGTTACATCTAGAACTTGTGTAAAAATAACTAATTATCTTGCGTCCTTTATTAGTCTTGGCATTTCCAACTCCATAAGGGAATGCAAGTTTTTATTTGCGATAATTTGTAAATTTTTTATTTTTAATTACTAGAAAAATGATTATCAGAGTTTTACTGCGTTTCCAGCATAAAATAACCTATCGCCTTCTTCGCGTTCTTGGCAGTAGCCTGCGGCAAGCCGTTCGCGTAGCGTCTCGTAGAGAAGCGTCTACGTTAAAAAAAATTAGACGTTCTTCAAGCCGGAAGAGAACAATACAGTTCTTTCTTCTCTTTACATTTATATTAGGGATGGCAGGGTGTAATTTTTTTGGTATCAATTCAAGTAAAGAACAACTCCCAGCAGTTTCGTCAATCACACCACCAAAATTACCAGACTGGATTGAACAAATTAGCCCCATTGGAGATGCAAAACCCCTCAATCAAATCCGCATCCGTTTTAAAGAGGCTTTAATACCAGTTGAAAGTCTTGATAGTCCAGAACAGCAAAAAATATTACAAAAATTTGCCCTTTGGCCGCCTTTACCCGGTCAATTTCGCTTTTTAACACCGCGTATGGTGGGATTTCAAGCTGATAAAGCCTTGCCAATAGCGACACGATTTCAAGTCACTCTTAAAGCAGGTTTAGCTGATTTAAAAAATCATCGCCTAGACAAAGATTTACCTTGGACTTTCAATACCGAATCTATCAACCTGACTAATTTACCCGGTGTTAATCCTATTGAAAAGGCTGATATCGAGCCAATTGATTTACAACAGAAGTTACAGTTTACTTCAAATGTTGAATTGGATTTAGCTTCTGTACAAGAACATTTACAGCTAATTCCTGAAGGTAAAAATAAAGGTACTAGTTTTAAAGTTGAATTAAACAAAGAAGAAAAACCATTAAAAAATGAAGAAGACCCTTTAGAAAAGTTTGACCCTTCAGCACGCAATTGGATTTATAATCTCATCCCCCAGCAAAACCTGGAAAAAGCAACTAGTTATCGGCTAGTATTTTCTCACGGAATCCGTCCTGCTTATGGCAATCTACCTACAGCGAAAGAGTTTGCCACTAAATTAGCAACTTATTCGCCTTTGGCATTTCAGAAAATTAACTTTTATGGACAGCCAGATTCAGGGGGAACTTTTGGAAGATTTGTTAAAGGTAGTCCACAGCTAGAATTTAATAATGTCTTATTGCCAGATTCAGCTAAAGAAAATATTACTATTAATCCAGCACCAAAAGAGATTTCGAGAATTCTGCAAGTTAATGATGAAGATAAAGTTGTCGGCATCAATCCTTATGCGCTAGAACCTGCCAAAACTTATACAATTACTATCGGTGGAAATCTCAAAGATAAGTTTGGGCAAACTTTGGGTAAACCCGTCACACTTAAATATGATACTGGAGATTTAGCTGGCGATATCTGGGTACCATCAGATTTGAATATTTTCCCCACAAGCAAAGATTTACAGCTAAATATTAGTACGGGAAATCTGCCAGAATCTAAATATAAAGCAGCTTATCGAGTAGTTCAACCAACAGATTTGGTTTATTTTAATAATAGTAGTGATTTATTACCACAACCTGCTGATTGGCAAAGCTTTAAGGTATCGGGTAAGAAAAATCAATCAGTTGATATTGCTGTTCCTTTGCGAGAAAAAATAAACTCGACTACGGGAATGTTAGCTTATGGAGTTCAAGCCCGCACTAATAAATATCAGGATAATGGTAAGGAACTGTGGCGTGAACCTACGACTTATGGCTTAGTTGAATTGACTAATTTGGGCGTATTTACTCAGTGGTTTCCTGAGTCAGGCTTAATTCGCGTCAATCATCTTACAGATGGTTCGCCAGTTAAAGCGGCGGCTGTTGAAATTTATCAATCAAAATTACAAGCAAAATCTCGCCCCGAACCTTTACCTTGTGCAACAGGTAAAACTGATGAAAATGGAATTTTTAGAATTGCTCGTGAAGGATTACAGCAATGTTATTCTGGGAATGAAAGCTCTAGTAAATCACCACAGTTATTAGTAATTGCCCGTGAAAATCAAGATTGGGCATTCGCTAGAACTGAAGAATATAGCGGTGTTTATGGCTACGGTATTGATGCGGGTTGGCAAGATAGTAAGCCAGAATCACGCGGGGTAATTTTCTCGGATAGACAGTTGTATCAACCAGGCGAAAAGGCTTGGCTGACTGGTTTTGCAGACTATTTACAAAATGGTGCGATTCAGCAAGATAAAAATGGTGCTTACCAATTAACTTTGGTAAATCCCGATGGGCAAAAAACCAGCTTAGGTACGCAAACTACAAATGAATTTGGCAGTTTTTCTCTGGAACTGCCAATCAAAACTACTCAGCGCTTAGGCTACTATACAATCCAGGCAAAAGGTAAAAATGGACAAGAAATTTCTGGAGAATTTCGGGTAGCTGAGTTTAAGCCACCCAATTTTAAAGTCGAACTCAACTTAGATAAAGAATTTGCTCTCATTGATGAGAAAGTCAATATTAATGCTACAAGCAATTATTTGTTTGGCGCACCTGTAGAAGGTGGAGAAGCAAAATACTTTATCACTCGCCAACAGGCTGATTTTGTTCCTAAAGGTTGGGAGGAATTTACTTTTGGTAGGCAATGGTTGTGGCCAGAGGAAACGCCTACTATATCTAGTGATGTATTGCAAACTAATGCCCAACTAGATGCTAATGGTAAAAGTAGTCAAACTGTGAATGTGGCAAATGATTTACCATATCCGATGACTTACCAGGTGGATGTGCAAGTTGCAGATGTTTCTAATCTTTCTGTAGCGAATTCCAAAACATTTACAGCCTTACCCAGTAATCGCCTTATTGGATTAAAAAGTAATTTTATCGCTGATGCTGGTAAGCCATTCCCTGTTGAAGTGATTGTTACTGACCCTACAGGAAAACCAATCACAGGTCAACGGGTACGGGTGGAATTACAACAGATTAAATACAGCAGCGTCACGCAGTTGGTAGAAGGTAGCCGAACTCCAAAAAATCAAGTTGAATATAAAACAGTGGAACAAGCAGAAATTACATCTGCAAGTAATCCGCAATCGGTAAATTTAACAGCACCGGAATCTGCTTCCTATCGGATTAGAGTTAATTTTAGCGAGGACAAAGGCGAATTAAGTGCCACAGATTTACAAATTTGGGCAACTGGAGAAAATCCGGTATTTTGGGGTTCTAAGGAAGATGATGTATTAGAAGTTAAGTTAGATAAAAAAGAGTTTAAACCTGGTGAAACTGCTACTGTATTAATTCAATCTCCCTATCCAGATGCAGAATTATACTTTGCTGTGATTAAAGATAAACCTCTTTATCAGCAGATTGTCAAAGTTCAGGGAGGCGCACCACAAATTCAGTTTCAAGTTACGCCAGAAATGTTGCCAAATGCAGCCATTGAAGCTGTCTTAGTCAGACAAGGTAAACCCATCAATCAAGTGGAAGCGGGAAGTTTAGATAACTTGGTGAAGATTGGTTTTGCACTTTTTAAAGTTAATTTAGAAGATAAGTATTTAAAACTGCAAGTTAAGCCAGTGCAAGCATCATTAGAACCCGGTGCAGAAGAAACGGTACAGTTAGAACTGAAGGATAATCAAGGCAATCCCACCAAAGGACAGTTTACAGTCATGGTGGTTAATGAAGCCGTGTTACAACTTTCTGGTTATCGTCCGCCAGATTTGGTAGATACAGTTTATGCAGAACAGCCAATTTCTACCCGCTTTAACGATAATCGCGCAGATGTCATATTACAAGCACAAGATGTAGCTAAACCCAAAGGTTGGGGTTATGGCGGTGGTTTCTCAACGGGTGCAGCCAATACTCGCACCCGCACCGATTTTCAAGCCTTAGCTTACTACAACGGTTCTGTCCTTACCGATGCAAATGGGAATGCACAGATAACCTTTAAATTACCAGATGACTTAACTACATGGCGAGTGATGGCTGTCGCCACCGATGGAAATCTGCGTTTCGGCAATGGGGACGCGACGTTTATCAGCACCAAGCCACTGCTAACTAATGCCATTTTGCCACAGTTTGCCCGTCCAGGCGATCGCATCCTCGCTGGTTTATCTGTAACTAACAACACTGGGAATACAGGAAATCTTTCAATTAATGGCGAACTTAGCGGTACTGTGAAGTTTGCTGACAAAAACCCCACAGCTACTGCTTTGCAAACCAAAGCTGAATCTGCAACTCATGCTTATCGCTTTCCCATGCTGGCGGATAGTGTGGGAGTTAGTAAAGTTCGGTTTACCACTCAGCTAAATACAGCCACAGATGCTTTTGAAGTACCTTTGGAAATTAAGCCAATTGAAATTACAGAACAAGTCGTTGAATCTGGTGTCACTGAAAAACAGGTGAAGATTCCCCTGAATGTTGATAAAAATACCTTTCCTGATGCGGGAGGTTTAGATATTCAGTTGGCGAGTACTTTGATTCCAGAAATTAAAGCACCAGCAAAACAGGTTTTAGAGGATGATGATTTACCATTCACAGAACCGGCGGCGAGTCAGTTAATAATTGCAGCAAATCTGCAAATTCTTGCCCAAAAATATGGTCAGAACTTTGTAGAATTTAATCCTAGCCAACAAGCGAGTCAAGCAATTGAAAAATTACAAAAACTCCAAATAGCCGATGGTGGTTTTGCTACTTTTCCCGGACAAGAGAAATCCGACCCTTTGGTTTCTTCCTATACGGGTGAATCTTTGGCTAAAGCTAGTCAGGTGTTCCCTAATTTAGTTGATTCTGCAATGGTGTCTCGCCTGAAAGCTTATTTACAAAAAGTTCTGGCGAACCCTGGAGAATATGAGTTTTGCAAACAACTACTCTGTAAAAGGCAACTGCAACTTAATGCTTTAATCTCGTTAGCAGAATTGGGAGACAAACGCAATACTTTCCTCGCAGATATTTATGAACAGCGCAATAACTTTGATGTAGCAACTCAAATTAAACTAGCGCGATACTTATCTCAATTTCCAGAATGGCAAGATGAATCTCAACAATTAGTAAGCAAACTGCAACAGAATATCTATGAAACTGGTCGCACAGCAGTTGTGAGTTTACCAACTAGTTGGGGATGGATGAGTTCATCTACCACGACGCAAGCGCAAGCTTTACGATTATTTATTGTCAAACAAAGTAAACCCGAAGTTATAGATAAGTTATTTCAAAGTCTGCTGGCATTGCGACGGGATGGTACATGGCAAACCAACTATAATAATGCTCAAGCTTTAACAGCTTTGGTAGATTATAGTCAACTGCAACCCACACCACCTAATTTTATTGCCACAGTGGATTTAGCTGGTAATAAGTTAGGAGAAAATCGCTTTGATGGTTACAGAAATCCTAGTTTACAGCTAAATGTGCCGATGAATAAATTACCTCGTGGGCGTAATGATTTAACGCTGCAAAAATCAGGTAATGGCACTTTGCACTATTTGGTTGCTTACAATTATCGCTTGCAAGGAAATCAACCAGGCAGGTTTAACGGACTACGCATAACACGAGAAATTAGTCAAGTAAATCAAGAGAAAGTTTTGCAAAAAACAGGTCTTTATGCTTTCGATAAACCCTTGACTTTAGCCTCTGGACAGGTGTTTGATATTGGTTTAGAAATTATCGCCGATCATCCTGTGGATCATTTGGTGATTAAAGATCCGCTACCATCAGGATTTGAGGCGGTAGATGCAAGTTTTCAAACTGCTACAGCTGCATTACAAGCAAAAGCCGATAGCTGGGAACTTGGGTTTAAGAATGTGTACCGCGATCACATTATCGCCTATGCCGACCACCTAGAACCAGGTGTTTATAGCCTGCATTACTTAGTCCGTTCTGTTACTCCTGGTACATTTTCTTGGCCTGGTGCAGAAGTTCACTTGCAATATGCACCAGAAGAATTTGGGCGCACTGCTGAATCTATATTAATACTTGAGGATGGAAAGTAATTATTGATACCATCTTTAGATACAACAAATCTAAAAATCTTTCCAAGTATATACTCAAATTTTAGCTAGGGTAGAACGCTTAACTAGCCGATTTGGTTTTTTTGAGCGCAGGAAAGGCTCATATAAGACCCTTTCTTAACAAGCGTACTTAAGTAAAGTCTACGTTTATTACATAGATATGTTGAAGTTAAAGTAAAAACAATAACAGTAAATTAGCTGGTTACAATTTAGCGTTAGCCTCAATACGATATAACACAATACACCTAAAACCCTGATGTAGAGGCGAGATTTATCGTGTCTTCAAAGACCAATTATCTACACACTCTTAACTAAACCTGCAACATCACAAATTAGACATTATTTGCTATTCAAATAGTGGGTTTTGAGCTAATGACTATCAAAAAAACTTTGGTAATTGAACAACCAAAGCTTGAGCAGATTATCCTTCCCACAACCAAGTCGGAAAGTTACTTCTGCTTGAATATTAAACATTGAACTTCGTGAAAATCAGCACAATTCAAAATGCAACAAGTACTAGAACTGATTGAACAAAAAAAACAAGAATTTGCTCAAGTGCCATTGTTTAAATTTATGCAAGATCAAAGTATAAATCCCAGACAAAGGTTAGCTTGGGCACCATGTGCTGCTCATTTTATTATGAATTTTGGAGAACTGAATAAATATTTTTTGCGGGTAGAACCAACAAACGATCCCATTCAGACATTAATTAACAAGCATACTTATGAAGATGACCATCATTGGCTGTGGTTTCTGGAAGATTTGAAGAACCTAGAATTTGACAAATCAGTGAATTTTAGTGAAGCATTAAAATTTCTTTGGAGTGAAGAAACTAAGAATGCTCGCTGTTTAAATTATCAACTCTATCGATATACTTCACAAGCTACTCCTATTCAGAAAATCATAGTTATTGAAGTAACGGAATCAACGGGTAACATCATGTTTTCAACGGCATCAGAGATTGGCAAAGAAATTAAAGCAATTACCCAAAAACCATGCCGATACTTCGCAGATTTCCATCTGAATGTTGAAACTGGTCACATGACAAGTCTATCTGGAATAGAGCAATTTTTACAAGATATTCAACTATCAGAAGAAAGTCGGCAAGAAGCTTTTGAATTAGTTGAGAACTTATTTACAGCTTTCACGCAATTTACAAATGAGCTTTTGGTATATGCTAAAAAACATCAAATTGAGCAAGAATTGAAAGCTGCATAAATTATTGAGAAAGCTTTTTTGAAATTGACCTCCCTGCCTACTTAATTTTAGACTCAAAGAGGAACTTTAACCATGTCACAGAATGTACAAAATATTGTAATTGTTGGTGGTGGAACCGCAGGTTGGATGACAGCAGCTTATTTGAGCAAAGCACTAGATAAAAATATTAATATTACTCTAGTGGAATCATCTAACATCACCAAAATTGGAGTTGGAGAAGCAACTTTTAGTACCATCAAAGTATTCTTTGATTTTCTTGGGCTACAAGAACATGAATGGATGCCAAAGTGTAATGCTACATATAAAATGGCAATTAAATTTGTCAACTGGAATGCGAAGGGCCAACACTTCTACCATCCTTTCCAGAGATATGAGGTAATTGACGGCTTTGATATCTCTGAATGGTGGCTGAAAATGAAGAAAGACCAAGAAGCATTTGATTATGCCTGCTTTCTAACTCCCTGGCTGTGCGACCATCAACTATCTCCGAGATATTTAGATGGTAAAGTCTTCGATCGCAAAGTTCAAAATGAATTTTCTCAAGAGGATATCGTCAAGAAAAATATACTGGATAAGTTAAACATTCAGTACCCCTATGCCTATCATTTTGATGCGAATCTACTCGCAAGATTCATGAAAGATTATGCAATGGAAAGGGGAGTGAAGCAAACTGTTGATGATGTGGTGGATATTAAGTTAACTGAGGATGGGAGCATAGATAGTCTCATAACCAAAGAGTATGGCATTCTCAGTGGCGACCTTTTCATTGACTGTACTGGTTTCCGTGGTCTTTTGATTAATAAAGCGCTTGGTGAGCCATTCATTTCTTATTCAGATTCACTGTTGTGCGATCGCGCGATCGCAATGCAGATACCAACTGATATAAAAAAAGATGGCATCAAACCTTACACAACAGCGACTGCGCTTTCGTCTGGTTGGGTCTGGAATATACCTTTGTATGGCAGAGATGGTACAGGGTATGTTTATTCGAGTGCATTCATTTCTGCTGAGGACGCAGAACAGGAATTTCGCCAGCATTTGGGAGCCGCTACTGATAATCGTCAGGTCTCTCATATCAAGATGCGGATTGGACGTAACAGAAACTCATGGGTGAAAAACTGTGTAGCAATTGGGCTTTCCAGTGGATTTGTGGAACCACTAGAATCTACTGGCATCTTTTTCATTCAACATGGAATTGAAGAGTTAGTTAGCCACTTTCCCAGCAAATCTTTCAATCAAGAGCTTATTCACAGCTATAACAAAGTTATTGCTGACTGCATAGATGGTGTGCGAGAATTTCTGACACTTCATTACTATGCTAGCGATCGCACCGACACAGAATTCTGGAAAGCAACCAAGAACAATATCAAAGTTCCAGAAGAACTACAGGAAAAATTACGATTATGGAAAAAGAGACTGCCAAGCAATAAGACTATCAACCTGAAATACCACGGCTTCGAGTCTTACTCTTATTCGGTAATGTTGCTGGGGCTAAATTACATACCCGAAAGCAGTCTTCCGATCTTTGAACATGTCGGAAATCACAATGCTGAGGCTGCATTTGTGGAAATTAGGGAAAGAGCCAACTACCTAACTTCAACTTTGCCATCTCAATATGAATACTTAACTCATGTAATTAAGTCACAAGAACAGTCGGAGTATCTGAGCGTTAGCGATCGGGCATATCAGATTCCTACACTAGTTTCATAATTTAGGAGAACCCAAGATGACGGTGAAACAAGTATGCGTGATTGGGGCTGGAGTCAGCGGATTAGTCTCAGCAAAGACGTTTCTCGAGGAAGGTTACGAAGTTACATTGTTCGAGAAACGGCAGGGACTTGGTGGTGTGTGGGAAAGATCGAGAACTTACCCAGGACTGTCAATCCAAAATCCCAGAGACACCTATGCTTTCTCAGACTATCCTATGCCTGCGTCCTATCCAGAATGGCCTTCAGGAGAGCAAATATGCGCTTACCTTGAATCCTATGCCCGACACTTTGGTGTAGTAGAAAAAATTCAGTTCGGTGCGAAAGTAACTAAAGTGGAGCGCAAATCAGGAAATACTCCTGGATGGATGGTTAGTGTTAACTTTCAAGAAGATGGTAAAGAGATCAGAAAACAAAATTACGAGTTCGACTTTGTAATTGTGTGCAATGGCACTTATGATATTCCCTACATTCCTAACTTGCCGGGGATGGAAGAGTTCATTGCCGCCGGAGGTCAGGTAATACATACTAACAACTTTAATGACGGCTCTGTCATTGAGGGCAAGCGAGTGGTTGTTGTCGGTTTTGGCAAGTCAGCCACCGATCTGGCGAATCTTGCAGCTAGCAAGGCCAAAGAATGTACCCTTGTGTTCCGTCAAGCACTGTGGAAAGTTCCCAACTTCTTTCTCGGTCTGTTAAACATCAAGTATATTTTCCTGACTCGGTTTGCAGAAACTTGGATGCCCTATCATAAACTTCAAGGATGGGAAAAGTGGCTGCATAGTTTTGGGAAGCCACTGGTGTGGGCATTCTGGCGCCTAAATGAGACTATGCTGCGCTTACAGTTTCCCCTTGATGCTTGTGGAATGGTGCCCAAACAACCGATGAACAAATTAATTGGTTGTAGTATCGGCTTAGTGCCTAAAGGCTTTTTTGAGCATGTACGCACGGGTAAAATTCGTGCTGTGAAGACAAAGATCAACAAGTTTTTTCCTAGTGGTGTGGAATTGGATAACGGCGAGCAAATACACGCAGATGTTGTTGTCTTTGGCACAGGTTTTCTTCAGGATATCCCCTTTTTAGAAGATAAGTACCGCAGACACGTATTTGATGAGGAAGGCACTATCCATCTTTACCGCCATCTTATTCACCCTCATGTTCCACAGATGGGTTTTGTTGGTTATAACTATACTTTCTGTGCCCAGTTATCAGCAGAGATTGGTGCTAGGTGGTTATCAGAGTATGTCAAAGAAAATATACTTTTACCATCCCCGCAACAGATGTTAGAGGATGTAACAGCAGAGTTGGAATGGAGGAAGAAAGATAGACCTTATGCTTTCGTCAGTGGAGCATGTGTAACTCCTTTTACATTCCATTACATTGATGAGTTGCTTCAGGATATGGGTTTGAGTAGCCGCCGTCAACCAGGAAACTTGGTTGGGGAGTTCCTGATGCCAATAGATCCATCTGCTTACAAGCATCTGGGTAAGGAATTACAGGTAAAACAAAAACAACATTCATCTCTTAATGATTTTGCGATCGCGGCAAGTGTAGAGGTAAAAAGCGTTCCTTGATATCTTCTTAATACGGTTCGCTGAATTTCTCAAACAAATCCTATGCTAAATTTACGTGAGTCTCCGTTGGAGACTCACGTAAATTTTCCAGTATCGGTAGCTTGTCTCACTGTTGCATGGGAATCTCAATCACAAACTCAGTTCCCTTTCCCGGAGTCGATTCACAGCTTAACTGACCTTTATGTTTGTCCACTACCACTTGATAACTAATTGACAACCCCAACCCCGTACCACTTCCTACTGCCTTAGTGGTAAAAAATGGATCAAATATTTTCTGCATTACCTGTGCAGTCATACCATAACCGTTATCAGCAATCCGAATCTTCAACGTGTTTACTTCTCCTAGTTCAGTACGAATACGAATTTGAGGATTTTTGCTGGGAGAATCTTCTTTATTCTTGTAGTCCTCTAAAGCATCGATCGCATTACTTAAAATATTCATAAACACTTGGTTGAGTTGACCAGCATAGCAAATAACATCCGGCAGTTGCGCGTATTCTTTAAAGACTTGAATTTCCGGGCAATCGCTCTTTTCCTTGAGTCGGTGCTGCAAAATCATTAGGGTACTGTCGATGCCTTCATGAATATTTACAGGCTTCATTTCTGATTCATCTAGACGAGAGAAGTTACGTAAGCTCAGAATAATAGTTCGGATACGGGAACTTCCCACCTTCATCGAATCAAGAACTCTTGGGAGGTCTTCTCTCAGGAATTCTATATCCATTTCCCCAATTTTTTGCTCCACTATTGCTGAGGGATGGGGATATTGTTGCTGATAAATATTAATCAAATCTAGCAATTGTTGAACATAGTCACTGGCGTGACTGATATTACCATGAATAAAATTGATAGGGTTATTAATTTCATGGGCAATTCCCGCCACCATTTGCCCTAATGAAGACATTTTTTCACTTTGAATTAATTTACTTTGGGTACTTTGTAATTCTTCTAGAGCTTCTTGCAGATGCTGATTTTTTTCATTAAGTTCTGCTGTTCTTACTACCACCTTTTCCTCTAGTATATGACTGTAGTCCTCCAATTGTTCATTCGCTTCAGCCAAATTATTGTAGAGAATGGCATTTTCTAAAGAGATTGAAGCTTGGATAGTTAAGAGCTTGAGAACTTCTAAGCGATCGCGTGTAAATGCTCCTGTAGTTAAATTATTTTCTAGATAAATCAGCCCCAGCAATTTACCTTGATTAAGCATTGGAATACATAATATGCTTTTTGGCTCCTCACGCTTAATATAACTATCTACTGCAAAATAAGCTTTCTCTTTAATGTCATCAATTACTAATATTTCTTGGGTTCGTTTGACATAATTAATCAAAGAAATAGGAACAAGATCGCTAGACTCGAAAGGAATAGATAAAAACTCTGTGTGAGTATCTCTAAAAGTGGAAGCAGAACTAATTGCAGCAATAGTTAAGTCTAAGTTATTAGCTTCACTCAATATCAGCACACATTTAGAAGCTCCTGCATTCTCCATCACAACTTCCATTAAAGTAGAAAGAAGTGCCTCCAATTTAATTTCCCCAGACACTGCTTGCGAAGCTTTGATCACAGTTCCCAAATCTAACATATCTGAAATACTAGTGTTGGAGCCTATGACAGTTTCATTAGTCACCAGAGTAGATTTATTACTAAGTGTAGATAAGTGTAAACTCAGTTCAGGTAGATTATTTTCACTGTAAGAATAGCTAAGTCCTTCTTTCTGAATTATGGGGAGAAGTAATTGAGGATAGCGCTTTTGTAAGTCATAAACTTTGGCTAATGCTCCCCAGCGAACATAGGAATAGTAGGCATCAGTGAGGTAGAGTTGGGCGATCTTTTGTTTACCCCATTTGAGATAAAATGTAGCCGCTAATTCACAAGCTAGAGCTTCTTCGTTAATGTACTCATTTTCTTTGCTAAGGGAAATAGCACATTCATAATTATCTATCGCTTCAAGATATTGACCAAGAACTCGATGCCGTTCTGCTTCTACTAAATAAAATTTATGCAGATGATTCATGGGAGCCTGTTCTGCCCAGTTTTGCATTTTTTTCTGATTTTCGATTACTCTATGAAGGACTTCTTTTTGTTCACATTCATCGAAATCAGAATATGCTGCTAGATGCGTCAATGAATCATAAAAATAAAATTGAGCAGTCACAAACATGCCGACACCAGCAGATAAGTACTTTTCTGCCATGACTGTATTTTTAAGAGCTTGAGGGTAATCAGCCAGCAGATAAGATATGTGAAGTTTGCAGAAATATAAGAAAAAAAGCGCTACTCCATCTTTAGCTTTAAGATGAAGTGGTAACATTTTATCTTCATCATAGACTTCACCGATTAAACTGTGCGGATTTTGAACATCTCCTATAAGATTCAAGATTGTCTGACGGAATATTTCATTCCAATAAAATACTCTTTCTTGCTTTATTTGCTTAATAGTCTTGCTATATATTTCTATATCTTGCTCAAGTTTTATTAGTTCTTGTCCTGTAAAGTATGCATGTTGAGAGTAACCATAAAGAGCATAAGCTGCAAATTCCATATCTCCTACTTCAAGATTAGTAGTATAAGCCTCAAGTAAAGGTTTCAATGTTTCCTTTAAATGCTCTTTCCAATGTCTGACAAGATGATTAAATGTTTCCATAACCTTGCCAGTTACTTCTTTTGTTTGGAAATTAGGCAACAAACTATCAGCTAGTTTGCCAAATTTATATCCAGAATCAATGTCTCCTATTACCCCACACAACATTACTCCATACATGACATACGCAAAAGCAGACAAAGGAGAATTACCATATTTGATTGATAAATTGATCTGTTTCAGAATAATAAACAGTAATAATTCTGGTGCAACTGTATAAGCAAGACCAATTGTACTTGATAGAATACGCATGATTATCAGTGGTTGCGCTTCTGTAATTTCCGGCAGTTCAATTAAGTCTTGAATCGATCTATTAACCAATTTTGCAGATGTTGCCTCTATTGCTAACTGAATATCTGATTGGCTGGGATTTGTAGGAAACTCTACTCCCAAAATTTTCAAAAATGTTTTTGCAATATGGACAGCTTCCAGTTCTTTTCCTTGTGCACCATAAGACTGTATTTCAACTTCATAAGCTTTGACTCGATCTAGTGGAGTTTTCGCTTTCACCAACACAACCTGGGCACATTTTTCTGTATATTCAAAGTCACCACTGAGATATGCTGCTTCTGCTGCTGTATTATACAAAGCTAAGGTGATATTATATTTAGTTTCCCAACTATCATCTGCTAGTAGCTCAATTCCAGTAGTTAAATACTTAAGTGCCGATGAATAAGCTGTTGATACTAAAGCTTTACGTCCAGCAATTAGATTCATTTCAGCTAACTCATAACGTTTAGCTTGATGGCTGATAAATTCAGCTGCAATATTGAAATGATTGACAAGCTCAAAAATATTTTCTTCCCGTTCAGCAACTGGGGTATTCTTCAAGAGAAGTAGCCCGATTCTTAAGTGCATTTGCTTGATTTGGTCTTTGAAAATTAGAGAATAAGCTGCTTGCTGAACTCTGTCATGTACGAATTTATATCTGGTTAGTTGGGAATTATTTGTTGAGAAATTTTCTGATTCTCTAGTCGAAAAGCTGAGAAGGTTTCTATCATTTTCTAGTGCCAAATTATAACCATCTTTCTGAGGAATAATCAATCCTTCAAGTAATGCTTGCCATAAATCAGATGCAGTATCTATTACAGATTTTTCATTAACAAGTGATAATGTTTTTAAGTCAAATTCATTACCAATACAAGCAGCTATTTTCAATACATTTTGTACATTTTGGGGCAATTTTTCTATTTGTATACCCATAAACTCTACTACATCATCTGTAAGAGATAAAGTTTGAATTTTGGTAATATCGTACTTCCAATGACCAGCATCAAAATTTAATTCAATTAATCCATCATCATATAATAACTTGAGAAATTGAGATGCAAAGAAGGGATTTCCTTTAGTTTTTAGAAATACCATTTGAGTCAGAGATATAGCAATTGTTTCTGAACAACGCAGCGTATCAGAAATTAGATGATTTAAATCAATCTGACTTAAAGGTAAGAGTTTAATTGTATTAATTATTCCTCCTGTATTGACAATTTCTTGTAGTGTTAAATGTAGCGGATGTAGATTTGAAACTTCATTATCTCTATAAGCACCAATTAGTAGTAAACTACTTTTCTTTTCAGATAGATTCTCTGTATCCTTAGCAAACCGAGAAGAAGTTCCATCCATTAATAATTGAATAAACTTCAAGGAAGCCGTATCTGCCCATTGCAAATCATCTAGAAAGATGACTAGAGGATGATCTTTAGTAGAGAATACTTGGATAAATCTCTGGAATAATAAATTGAAGCGATTTTGAGCAGCGCTACCAGTAAGTTCCGCAGATGCAGGTTGTTTGCCAATAATTATTTCAAGTTCAGGAATTACATTAATGATTACCTGAGATTGCGTACTCAATGCCGATAAGATTTTGGTTTTCCACTGTTGAATTTGGGCATCTGTTTCGGATAGGATTTGCTCAATTAAATCCCGCAAAGCTTGCACCAATCCTGACAAGGGGATATCACGTTGGAATTGGTCAAATTTTCCTTTGATGAAGTAACTACGCTGTCTAGCAATAGGTTTTTGGACTTCGTTTACCACAGCCGTTTTACCAATCCCTGAGTAACCAGAGACTAAAATCATTTCCGTGCTTCCCTTTGTTACCCGGTCAAAAGTAGCGAGTAGAATTTCAATCTCTCTTTGACGACCATAAAGTTTTTCAGGGATGG
The DNA here is from genome assembly GCA_003326195.1 of Nostoc punctiforme NIES-2108. GTDB lineage: Bacteria > Cyanobacteriota > Cyanobacteriia > Cyanobacteriales > Nostocaceae > Nostoc > Nostoc punctiforme_A. The sequence goes on along the minus strand of LXQE01000152.1, from coordinate 42,487 downwards.
CAAAATGATTTGAGATATCCCGACTACCTAATTCAAAGACTGTAATATTTTGTTTCTCTGTCCATTGGTTTTGGCATCTCTCCAAGTCATACCTAAGTCCATGAGCACTTTGATATCGGTCTTCGGCATTTTTTGCCATCAGCTTGCTGATAATATCAGATAAAATTGTGGGAATATTGGAGTTGATATAGCTAGCTTTTGGCGGTTCTTTGGCAATGTGAGAGTAGACTAACTCCATCGGGTCAGTTGTACTGAAGGGTAACTGTCCTGTTAGGAGTTCAAAGAAGGTAACACCCAAGGAATAAAAGTCAGTACGGTAGTCTATACCTCGATTCATGCGTCCTGTTTGTTCAGGGGAAATATAAGCTAGAGTACCTTCTAGGACGTTAGGATTTGTGAGAAATTGAATTTCTTTTGGTAATAGAGTAGCAATACTAAAGTCGATGATCCTAGTTTTACCTGTTATCGGATGAATCAAAATATTAGCAGGTTTAATATCTTTGTGAATGATGCGATGGTGATGTAGCTGTTCCAAAGTTGCACTAATTTCAATGGCAATATTTAAAAACTCGCTCAATGAAACAGAATTATTTCCTTTTTTATTCTCTTCTTGCTGCCAGAGATTAAGGGCTATACTTCCATAATCTTTCATTACTATAATATATCTATTGTCATGTTTTTCTAGGCTTATTGGTTTGACTATGCCTGGAATTTCAATATTTTTGGTAATAGCATATTGATTATGAAACTGATTAATTTCAGCAAAACTAGGCTCGGCACTACGCATCAATTTTAAAATAACTAATTGCTGATCTTTTTCTCTTATAGCTCGATAAACTAAGGTTTTTTTACCTGAATACAATTGCTTAATAATGCGATAGCCAAGTATAAGAAATAGTTTGTCTGATTCTATTAACATTGTATCTAGTTATGATAATTTTCTTTCTATTGTTTAGTATACCCAGGAGATAGTTACTGCTATCAGTGAACAGGGCGATTTTGTGATATAGTAAAAATTAAGTCTCTTAATCACCAACTAACAGCAGATTTTAGGTATAGCGGATATTTATTTTGCTGTATGTAGAGCTAGAGAATATACTTGCAATTATTCATGCTCTTAGCAAAATACATTTTACGAACTATACCGCGTATAACAAGGCAAGAATTTACGTAAGTTATAACAAAATTACCAAAGTGATGTCTGCGACAAGACGAAGCGTCTACGCACTTATAACTTTAACTATTCAATTTTTAAGACTTCACTACTACCCATTGCGTCACAGCCGCCATTGCTCGCCAACCTAAAAATTTACCAATAGGTTCCGCCCGCTGAATGGCAATACGAGTTAAATTGCCACCGACTCGTTCATGCCATTGAAATAAAGTTTGCTCACCCTCTACCGTGACAACATTTGCTACTAAACGTCCACCCGGCCGCAGTGCTTCCCAGCAAATATCAAAAAGTCCTGTTGCTGTCACCCCACCACCAATAAAAATTGCATCTGGTGCTGGCAAATCTTTCAGAGTATGGGGCGCTTTACCTTCAATGATTTGCAGATTTGGAGTACCGAGAGTGGCAGCGTTGTCAGCAATATATAGTAGTCTAGAGGAATTTTGTTCGATCGCGATCGCTCGACACCGAGGATGACTCCGCATCCATTCAATTGAAATTGAGCCACAACCCGCGCCCACATCCCACAATAATTCTCCCGGTGTGGGTGCTAAAGCTGCTAGGGTGATTGCCCTAACTTCACGCTTCGTTAACTGTCCATCGTGGTGGTAGGCGTTATCTGGTAATCCTGGTAATCTTGGTAATGGGATAACCCCAGCATCAGCAATACAATTAACTGCGATCGCATTCAACACTGCAACTTCAGTTTCATTCCAGGATGCAGCCATACCTTCCACAATTCTTTCATTAGTGCCGCCCATACGCTCCAATACAGTGATTTTACTGCCACTATAGCCGCGATTTGTCAAAATTTGAGCAACGAGCGCTGGTGTGTCTTTGCCCTCACTCAAAATCAACAGTCGCGCTCCCGGATAAATGTAAGACTGGAGTAGGGAGGATGGACGACCATTCAAACTCAAGGTTTCCACCTCAGTTAAAGACCATCCCACCCTGGCACAGGCGAGGCTGAAGGCTGAAGGTGCAGGAATAATTGTCATTTCAGAGATGGGAATTCGCCGCATCAAGGTGACACCAATGCCGTAACACATCGGATCGCCGCTTGCGAGTACGCAGATTGACTGACCCCGGCGTTGGATAATTTCCTCTACTGAAGCACTAATGGGAGATGTCCAGACGAGTTTCTCACGTTGGTCATCTGGAGGAAGCATCGATAAATGGCGATCGCCTCCGACAATTACTTTAGCTCGATCGATTAGAGAACGAGCGATCGCGCTTAACCCCTCTAATCCATCTTCCCCAATGCCAACAATAGAAAGCCATTTCTGTATCATGCTAATTCATGATTAATTACTTCATAACCTTGTTGACAGCGAACTTTTAAGTCACAATTCCTAGATTATTGTAGATTTCGATCAGATTGCCATCAGGATCGCGCAAATGAGCTGTGCGGATTCCCCAGTTTGGGCGATCTTGTGGTTGAGTCACAACTAGCGCATTTTGATCCTTTACTTGCTCATAGACCTCATCCACGTTATCGACTGCCAAAATCAGAACAACTTTATCTCGATTGACAATGTATGAAGGTTGTTCGATTCTGGGGACTACTTCAGCCATTAATTCTTGTTTAAGTAAACCCAGCTTGAGATATCCGGTATTAAACTCAGCATATCCGCTATCTTCATCGCCCCAATCGACATCAAATTTCAGCAGATCCCGATAGAACAGAAAAGAATCTTTGTAGTTGGAGACAAGCAGTCTCAGGTGTGTTAGCTGAAGCTTCATATCTGTTGGGTTAGTCTACTAACTGTGAATTCTAGGTTCTGGGTGCAAAGTCGCCAGCAACTCGCTTTCGACAATTGCTAATTCATCAAGCCGTTGCATGACAATTTCTTTGTCGAAATAAGTAGCAGCTAAAACCCAATATATACCGTAGTGACGCGCTTCGGATGCCATTAGCCCACGATAAAATTTTGCTAACTCTGGCTCTGGACAATGAGCAGCTAATAGTCCCAAGCGTTCGTGAGAGCGAGCTTCGATTAAACCAGTAACTAGCAAGGAATCCAGAAATCGCTCAGGTTCTTTGGGGCGTACTTGAGATTTTAAACCCGCGCCGTATGGAGGCGGTGGTAGGGGAGCCAGGGGAATATTCCGGCGTTCTAACCATTGGTTAACTAACTCAAAGTGTTCTAGTTCTTCGCGGGCGATCGCAGTTAGCTCCCGTACCATTTTAGTATTGGAAGGGTAGCGAAACATCATGTTCAAGGCCACGCCTGCTGCTTTGCGTTCACAGTGGGAGTGGTCGAGTAAGATGATATCTAAATTAGCGATCGCTTGTTCAACCCAAGCATAACTAGTGGGCTGTTTCAAGGCATTGATAGTCGATAACTGAGTAAGCACAGAGTCACAAAACTCCAGAATTTAAATTTGGCTGAGTATCGTAGCAAACTGATTTTAACGGAATATTCTTTGGACAAGATTCAATAATTGTTTGGGGGTGAAGGGTTTCGCTAAAAAGCCTTGGATAGCAATACCCATACTTTGGACTAATGCCTCAGAGCTAGCTAATCCACTCATCGCAATAATTTGCACTTCTGGGTTGATGGTTTGCAAGGTGCTGATGACTGTTTCTCCACCCATTGACGGCATCATTATATCTATCAGCACTAGCCTAATTTTATCTTGATGCTCGGTGTACAGGGCAATGGCCTCAATCCCATTTTGGGCAGTCAATACCTTGTAGTTATGGATTTCCAGTGTGGCTTTACCGATCTGAGTGATGGCTAATTCATCATCAACAACTAAAATCAATTCTCCCTGACCTCTTGGCAGTTCTATCTCATCTATTATTTGAGAAATCCTGCCTTCCTTGCTTGGCAGATATATTTGGAATTTAGTCCCAATTCCTACCTCGCTGGCTACTTCCACAAAACCGCCGTGGCTTTTGACGATGCCCATCAAGATAGATAAACCCAGTCCCGTACCCTTACCCACTTCTTTGGTGGTGAAAAAGGGATCAAAAATCCGATTGATAATTTCTGAGTCAATGCCAACTCCAGTATCAGTAACTGTAATCTTCACGTAGGAATTAACTGTTGCCCCTATGTGCATCCTGGCATAGTTTTCATCGATGAATAGCTTGGTGGCAGAAATACAGAGTTTACCACCATTGGGCATGGCATCACGAGCATTGACTACTAGGTTCATTAACACCTGATGCAGTTCAGTACTGTCTCCGACAACCATCCCGATATCTGGCGCTATGTCTGTGTTGATGTCGATGAATTTGGGGAATGTCTGTTGGACTATCTGTTTGATGTCTTCAATCAATTGCGATACTAATACGATTGTGAATTTTTTTTCAGAACCACGAGTAAATAACAAAATTTGCCTCACCAAATCACCGCCCCGTTTGGCATTGCTTTCTAGTATCTTCAGCATTTGCAGCGAACTGTCATCAAGATGGGGATATTTTAGGGGTAGCAGATGAGCAATTCCCATGATTGGAGTCAGAATATTGTTGAGGTCATGAGCAATACCGCTGGCGAGAGTGCCTAAGCTTTCTAAACGTTGACTATGCAATAGGTGAGTTTCGAGTTGTTTTTTCTCGGTGATATCGGTGTCAATAATTAGGATTGATTTCGGCAAGCCTACAGCATCGAACATCAATGTCCAGCGGCTGGCAATGATTAGTTCTTTACCATCTTTTGTGAATTTATGTAACTCTCCCTGCCATGTTCCACCCTCGATCACAGTTTTCTGAGCCGCTGATAGTAGAGGTGAGGTTTTTTTTAATAAAAGTTCCCAGGCGTTCTTTCCTTGAGCTTCCTGAACTTGCCAGCCATACATCTTCTCTGCGCCTTGGTTCCAAAATAAGATTTGGTTGTGCAAATCCTCTACGATAATTGCATCTGTTGTGATGTCTAGTAAGGCAGCTTGTTCACGAATTTTCTGTTCTTGCTGGTGGCGTTCGCTAATGTCTCTGAATAGCCAGCGCAAGTTTCCTATTTTACTCTGACTATTACTATCTTTCACTGCGATCGCAGTTAGTTCTGCCGGAAAGTCTGTAATTCCTTCTTCATGAAAAAACCGTGACTCTTCTCTGCGGATTTGCCCATGCTGTTGCAATTCCAGCATGATTTGACGAAATTTCTGCCGTTTTGTCTGATGCACAAACACAGCCATTGGTTTACCAATTAGGTAAGACTGACGCACATTCAATAACTTAGCCGCAGCATAGTTAGCTTCCTGAATAATTCCAGTCGCATCTGTAAGCAAATAACCATCTGGGGCAAAGTTAAATAAATCGTAATAACGTTGACGTTCTGCTTCTACCAAATGGCGTGTAACGATAAGTTCCTCATTTTGTTGCTGTAACTCTTCCAGAGAAATAGATACTTCGGTAATTGCTTGTTGCAAAAGCTCGGCCGGATCATCCTGCTCTATAGATTTCTCTGCCGCTAGAGTTGCAAGCTGCAAAAGGTTTTCTAGTCGTTGATGCGCCTCGACAATCGCTTGTTGAAAATTTTCCTTAGTCATTTGTAGTCTTCTCATATAATTGCTTTTATCAAGAAACGCAGAAGGAAAACTGACCTCTGCTTCAGTAAAGCGACTATAGGGAACAATAGTTTAATATAATACATCTCAAATAAGTATTTTTATCATATAGCATCAGTTATCCTGGTGAATCTTGCTACAGCCAGAGTTTAAATCCCTATTTTTAATTTTTAATTTTTATTTCTGCTGCCGCCGTTCCTCCATTTCTTGAGTAGAAATCATACTATTGACTCTCTCTACATCTACCATCATCAAAACTGCTCCTTGCATTTCAATGCCAAGTAGGGGAGTAATTGCCAGATAACATTTTATTTGCCTACCCCGACGATTGGTAGCATCGAGGAGCATTTCTTGAAACTGCTTTTTCCCAGATAGGGATTCGCGAATAGGCGATCGCAACTGCTCGACGGGTAGCCCAATATCTAGGCTGAAGAGTGACTTTCCGAGAACTTCATCAGTCCGCAATCCCCATAAATCTTCGACCATGTAATTCCAAATAGAGATATTAAAGCTACTGTCAATTACCACTATTCCAGTTTGCAAACTCTTGAGAATAGAGACAATGAAAATGTTTGTGCGATTAAGTTCTGTGGTGCGCTCGCTTAGTTCGTTATTAATTGTCTGCAATTCTTCATTAGTAGATTGAAGTTCTTCATTCATTGTCTCCAATTCTTCATTAGTAGATTGGAGTTCTTCGTTGGTAGTTTCTAATTCTTCATTAGTAGATTGGAGTTCTTCGTTGGTAGTTTCTAATTCTTCATTAGTAGATTGGAGTTCTTCGTTGGTAGTTTCTAATTCTTGTTGTGAACGTTGCAGGGCATCTTGAAGTTGAATATAACGGGTGACATCATGAAAGGAGATACTGACACCTAAAAAACTGGTGTCTGTTTCTTGTAAAGGCGTAATTTGCACATCCAGATATTGGGTTTCTGTATTAGACAAATAGCGCTCTACGTTGGTTAGGCTTACAGGACGGCGTTCAGTATAAGCCCGTTCAATTAGCGATCGCAATTCAACTGGTCGATAGGAAAGTTCTAGATCCTGGAAGGGACGAGCTAAATCTTTGGGGGAAAGGGCGAACAAAGTCCGCGCCTGTTCGTTCACCATTATCAGAGTGCCATTGATATCAATGATTATTTGGGCGATTGGGGCTGTGTCAAAACCCATCTCTCGCAGCCGGAGGTTTCGAGACAAACGGCTGCTAGATTCGTCATCTACTGAATTTGCCATAACTAAGAGGCGATCGCGTAAATTCACCGTCGATACTTTAGTAAATATTCGGTTTTTCAAGTCAAGTGGCGTAAACAGATTAGAATGCATCAATAGCATCTCTGCTTTTCCCAAAAACAGATAGCCATTATCATTGAGTGCAAAATGAAACCGGGACAGAATCCGCCCTTGCGTCTCAGAATTAAAATACATTAATGTATTGCGGCTGACTAATAAATCTAAGCGTGAAATGGGCGCATCCTGAAGCAAATCGTGGCGACCAAAAATCACTGAGCGGCGCAAATCTTGGCGGAAGACATAGCGATTTCCGACAATCTCAAAGTATTTCTGCCGCAGTTCATCTGGTACTGCTTGGACATCTTTTGCTGAATACACGGCTTGTCGAGCCTGGTTGAGAGTATCTTCATCTACATCTGTGGCGTAAATTTTCACTCGTTGGCGAAATTCCTCTGCTCCCAATATTTGAGCCATCAACATTGCCAGGGTATAAGCTTCTTCCCCAGAAGCACAGCCAGCGCTCCAGATGCGGATTTGGTCAGAACTTTTTTTATTTTTAATCAGATTAGGCAGTATTTGATCTGCTATATATTCCCAAGCTGATGAATCTCGAAAAAAAGCGGTAACGTTAATTAGAATAGTGTTGAAAAGATCATTGAATTCATCTGGATAAACTTCTAGATAGTCTTGATAATCTTCAAAGTTTTCTATATTCAACGACTGCATTCGCTTGCATACCCGACGTATTAAAGTCGAGCGCTTATAGCCTGTAAAATCAAATCCTCGGCTTTGTCTGAGATAAATTAGTAGACTTTCAAATTTGGGATCTCTTTCTGCGGAAGTCATAAGGTAAAAAGGGGCAGGAGGAAAAGGAGCAGAGGAGTAGAGGGGTGGAGTTCCGCTCTACGTCCGCAAGTATCAAAGACTTCATTCACGAATATCAAATACTCATGAAACTATGGTGACACCAAGTTGCATTCTAAAACAACGTGAGTTCGACGGTTATAAAAAGGCAAAAAGCTTGCTAGATATAAAGCATAAGAAACTGATACCACTTTATACCAATTCTCTGTGAACTTACAGATTATTTTGACCCTTCCCAACCTCCCCAATACTTTGGGGAAGTACCGTAGGCGGTGGGGTTCTTTCTATGGGTCTTCATAAAAAATTGGTATAAGTCGAGGAGAAAATGTCTCAGTATATAACAAACAGTTAAGCAGAATAATTAGAGTTAAATCTGACACGTTGCTTACTGTAGTTTCCCTTTTCTCCTCTTGTTTAAACTTATCTTTTTAAGGGAGCGATCGCTTACATCGATTGTTCAAACTTTTTAGCTAAGATCCATACCATACCGAAACATCAGCATTTACCTTTGGTAATTTTAAGTTCTAAAAGCAAGCAAACTTTAGACCTGAAAGATTTAGCACCTAATTTTACTGCTTTTTTACAAAAGCCCGGGCGGCAGTATCAATTACATAATTTAACTTACTACAAAAAAAGAGTTAGGGCAGCATAAAGCTATCCTAACTCCCCACCCCCTACAATAATTATCATTACTAATTATGAGGATTTGATTTTTTGGAAGTACCTCAACCCTCTTGAACTCGGTGTTCAAACTCCTCACGGGTTTCTTCAACTATAACCAGAGAAGATGCATAGATATCTTTATGTTCCTGTTTTAACCAGTTTAAAAGACGAGCCATCTGGGCATTTCTTAAATCTAGATCTGTCTGGAAAATAATTGAAGTTGCCATCACTTGAGCATATTGAACTGGATGACCTTGATTTACTAAATTACCAATTAAACCTGCTAAAGCTTTCTGCCGTATTGGATCAGAACTAGCTTCTATAGACATGATTTTCGTTCCAAAATAGTTGTTAAAAATATCCTATATTATTCACCAAAGGTTTTAGTAACTGTAATATCACGTAATTTGAAAAAGATAGATAAAAATAGCGGTGTATTTACTTAATTAAATACATGAAAGCAACAGTCAAACATTAAACGAATATATTCTTTTTAAACTATTTAAAAGTCTAACAAAAATCATAAAATTTACATTAAGTATTACAAATCAAACATACTTTAAAGTTAAAGCTTACATTTAAATTTGAGTCCTGTATAAAATCAACACAACTTTAACATTAAAGCTATCAACTGCTTTTATTAACTGTATTCTTTAGATTTTTTACACAAGTAAACTCTTTACATTCTTGAAAACGTATGTTTTATTTGATTCAGTAGAAAGCAAAGGCAAATGCCTAGCTAATACTAACAATCAACAATGAGTTAAGGTCTAAAATCATGGCAGTCGAAAAAACCAATTCTTCTTCAAGCTTGGCAGAAGTTATTGATCGGATCTTGGATAAAGGTATCGTTATAGATGCTTGGGTACGTGTTTCCCTAGTTGGTATTGAATTACTTGCAATCGAAGCTCGGATCGTCATTGCTTCTGTTGAAACCTACTTGAAATATGCAGAAGCTGTAGGCTTAACACAGTCAGCTGCTGTACCTGCTTAATTATTAAGTAGATGCAATCAAATTAGAATTACAAACTAATACCGTTTCTTCGTGAAGTCATCTGCGCCAAGATATTTCGATCTCCCGTTTTCCTGTGTTGTTCTTTGCGTTCTTTGCAGTTCCTTTTTAGGGACTTGGCTCCCGTATATCTTCATAGAGACTTGGTAGAAGTAATTCTGATTGTTCTTCTGTTTTTCGTCGATTATCTTGATACTTCTCAATCAAGATTTATCAAAGAATAAAATGTCAAGAGCAGATATTGTATGAGCTACATTATCTGGATATTAATTGTCCAGTTAATGTAGTTTATTTACGATTTTCATAATATTGCGGAGAATCTCATGACGGCTTTAATGGAAAAAATCCGGCAAGAGCATAAGTCGATAGCTGAGGAAGTATCTCAACTATTTAGAGAGACTCATGAATTCTTGTCTGCTACAACAGCAAACAGAGAAGAGCAAGCCAAAAAGCAAGCCCAATATCTGCATCAGTTCCAGCAAAACCTGGAGCAAACAACCCACGAGTTTTTAGCAGAAACAGCAAAGAACAGAACTGAGCAAGCCAAAGCACAAAAGCAATATCTGCATCAATTTCGTCAGGATTTGTTTGTAAGCATTTTTGGCACGCATATTTAGTCGTTAGTCAACGCTCTGTTTGAGGGAGTTAATACTCTTTCTCTAAATTACAGTTCATTCTCCTTTCCTCCTTGCTGTAGATTTGTAGATTTATTTTAGAGAATTGGTAATCTGTTGGCGAACTAGATTAAATAGTAAAACCCCCTAATCTTGCAGTTAAATAACTGGTCAGAAAAGGGGGCAAATTTAACAATGAGTTTTAGTGTAAAAGTTTAGATATTCTATCTATTAATTTAGTGTTACTGAGTTATCAAGTATTAAAGTTTTTCTTGAGCTTGGTTTTTAGAATTAACAAGCGTTAACTTTTGCCTTGTTACTCTATATAAGTAGAATAGCATATCAAGTTACCAATTGCAACATTCTAAGTTTTTTGTCTCGAAAAGCTATTTTCCCTTATTGTAATCTATGGCGATCGCTACAAATAACAGCAAAAAAGCTGTTTCTTGTTTAATTGCGAATAACTAATGAATCCTAGCCCCACCTCTTAGCTCTCTATTTTCGTTGTGAATCTCATTCGTTAGCTCAAAGGTTGTCCATTTACTGAAATTTTAGTTGCAAGTAAAAATGAAAAGTCAAATTTGCTGGTATTTGCCACATCCATTTAATCAGAAAATCCTTCACCTGCGTTTGTCTCCTCAAGACCCTTGGCAACCATATACAAGTTTTCCCGAATATTGCTTACCAGATTATGAAATTAAAGCTGGCTCAAAGGGGTATCACACTATGCAAGTCCTTTTAGCTCAAGGTTGGGAGTTAGTACCATCAAACTTTGGTACTTCCTTGTCTGATTACTGGCCGCTTGAAGCCTAGTGATGAACAGCAAGGCATTGAAGACTTTTTAATTTTTTCATGTTTTAACATTACCTAACCATTGCATTCTTACGAGTGTGATGCGTAAAGCCCCCCTTTTCCAAAGGGGGGATATAAGCGAACGGCTGAATTTATTCAGCCATGATGAGGGTCATTGATATACTCCAAAACTCTTTGAGCACTAATTTTCCCAGTCGTGTCAAATATATAGGAGTGTGTCCACAGACTAGGAAGTTTTAATAATTCTGGAAACTCTTTTCTCAGATACCTTGAAGAACGTCCTTTGAATGCTTTCACGACTTGAGCAATTGAATGATGAGGGTCATACTCTACTAATAGATGTATATGATCTGGCGCAATTTCTAAAGCTTTAATCACCCATTTATTGTCGTTGGCGACAGACTGGAATATTTGAATACAACGAAGCCTCAAGTCTTCTTTGTTGGCAAATACTCTCCTGCGTCTACATGGTATCCAAACTAAGTGAACTGTTGCTAATCCTCTTCCGTGATTGTAGTGATTATATACAGATTTCATGTAGATGAGTATTAATTGTCTACATTAATGATGGTACTATAAGATGATGAAAACACTAAAGTTCAAGTTATATCAGCACAAGCGAAATAGATTCCTCAAACGCATGATTAATGCGAGTGGCATAATCTACAACCATTGTATTGCTCTCCACAAACGCTACTACCGTATGTGGGGAAAACACTTGAACTGTGCAAAACTTCAGGCTCATATCGCTAAACTACGAAATCGCTTTGAGTTCTGGCAATCAGTAGGCTCTCAAGCAGTACAAGATATCTGTCAGCGCATTGAGAAAGCCTATCAGTTATTTTTTAAACACAATAAAAAGGGAGTTAGACCACCAGGATTTAAGAAGGTCAAAAAATACAAGTCATTCACCCTAAAGCAAGCTGGATATAAGTTTCTTGGTGGCAATCGAGTTAAAATTGGTAATCGAGTTTATCAATTTTGGAAGTCTAGAGAGATTGAGGGGAAAATCAAGACATTGACCATTAAGCGCACCCCATTGGGTGAATTATTTATGGTCGTTGTAGTCGATGGTAACGATGAACCAGAAGTCAAATTCACGACTAGTAAGATAGCGGGATTTGATTTTGGGTTAAAAGTTTTTTTAACTTGCTCAGACGGGACTAAAATTGAATCACCCCAATTCCTCAAGCAATCGCTAAAAATAGTTCATAGTGCAAGTCGTCACCACTCCAGAAAAGTAAAAGGTTCAGCTAGCCGAGAACGGGCAAGAAAGAACTTAGTACGCAAATACGAAGATATTTCTAATCGAAGACGTGATTGGTTTTGGAAACTAGCTCACGAGTTAACAGATAAGTTTGATGTCTTATGTTTTGAGACACTAAATCTCAAAGGGATGCAATGCCTTTGGGGTCGCAAAATATCAGACTTAGGTTTTGGTGAATTTCTACAAATATTAGAATGGATTGCCAAAAAGAAAAATAAACTTGTTGTATTTATTGATAGATGGTATCCCAGCAGTAAAACTTGTTCCAACTGTGGACATATTCTAGATAGTTTAGATTTGTCAGTTAGAGAGTGGCGTTGCCCCACTTGTCAGTCGATTAATGGACGCGACGAAAACGCCGCTAAGAATATTCAAGCAGTCGGGGCATCGACTGTTAGCTTAGGTGATGTCAGACAGTCTCAGACTGCAATTGCTGTTTGAAGCTAGAATCCCCCGAATTTAGCGTTCGCGAAGCGTCTCGAAGAGAAGCGCATTCGGGGGAGTATGTCAAGCAACCGCAGCTAGTGGTTTTAACATCAAATCTTTCTTCTGCATTTCCCAGGCTAGGGTAGTGTAGACAATTTGATCTAAGTCATTATATTTTGGTTGCCAGCCCAGTAATTTACGGATTTTATCAGCACTGGCTATCACACAAGCAGGATCGCCAGGACGACGTTCTGTTTCAATGACCGGAAAATCTACTCCAGAAATAGCCTTAACCCGTTCGATAACTTGACGGACACTGTAACCTTGCCCATAACCACAATTGAGAATTTGGCTTTCGTTACCTTGCTCCAGATAAGCCAAAGCATCCAGATGTGCTGTTGCTAGGTCTTCAACATGAATATAGTCTCTAATTGCCGTTCCATCGGGTGTTGGAAAATCCGTACCAAAAATTTGTACTCCTAGCCTGCGTTTGAGTGCAGCATTACAGGTAACTCCAATTAAATGAGATACTTCTTTTGACACCTGCCCCAATCGCCCACCAGGTTCTGCTCCGGCAACATTAAAGTATCGTAAAATTACGTAACGGAAATCAGAAGCGTTTGCATAGTCACGAATCAACCATTCACAAGAAAGTTTTGATCGCCCATAGGGGTTAATTGGTTCAGTTGGTGTAGATTCGTTGACAGGACTGGTTTCTGGTTGTCCATAGACAGCAGCTGTACTGGAAAAAATAATTTGCTTCACACCCATGTTGTTGCAACAACGGAGTAAATTTAGCGTGTTGCGAGTATTGTTAGCGTAATAGTCTAAAGGATGAGAAACAGATTCGGATACATTTAGACTGCCAGCAAAGTGTAACACTGCCGCAAATTGATGTTGAGAAAATACCTGCCAAAGACATTCTGAATCTTTTAAATCACCAATAATTAGCTCACCATGCAATACTGCTTGGGGTGAACCTGTAGAACAGTTGTCATACACCACAACATCGTAACCAGCCTCGCCCAATTGACGAACTACATGAGAGCCAATGTATCCTGCTCCACCAGTGACTAAGACTTTTTTATTCATCTGCCTTTACCTAGTAATACGACTCGAATGGTTTTAAAGACGATCGCTAAATCCAAAGCTAGGGAATAATTTTTTATGTAGTAGAGGTCGTAAGCTAATTTCTCGTAAGCATCCTCTACTGATGCACCGTAGGGATACATAACCTGTGCCCAGCCTGTGATTCCGGGTTTGACGACATAACGTAAGTCATAGTAGGGAATTTCTTGTCGCAGCTTGATATCAAATTCTGGCCGTTCTGGACGGGGGCCAATGAGGCTCATTTCTCCCCAGAGAACGTTTAAAAGCTGTGGTAGTTCATCGATTCTAGTCAGGCGTAACCAGCGTCCTACTCTGGTAGTCCGAGGGTCTCGTTCGTTCGCCCACTGCACTCCCAGTTTTTCGGCATCCTGATACATGGAACGGAATTTATAAACTCTAAAGGGCTTTCCTTCCAAACCAGTCCGCATCTGTGTGTACAACACTGGGCCTGGACTATTCAACTTAATTGCTAGTACTGTTAGCAACATCAGTGGAGATAAAAACAGAAATAATAACCATGCCAGAATAATGTCTAATAACCGCTTCAGCTTTTGACTAATGCTGTTAGCCGCTAAATTAAAACCAGCACCAAAAGCCAGCCAGTTATCCTGAAGCAGAAATGAGGGAAGTTTATACCATAAGATTTCGCAAATATCAGGAATCCCGTAGATGGGGACACCAGATAAACGTAACTGCATCAACTGCTGTATCTGTGCATCAGATAATTCCATTGGGGTTGTTACTACTACCCCTGACCAAGGTTGTTGACTCCATTGGGATAAGTCATTGAGCCTCCCCATAGCAACTCGATTACTTTTTGCTAACTCATTAATGTTCTGCTCTGCTGTTACTAGAACAACTAAGCGCCCTAATGAAGTTCGTTCTAGAAAAGTTTTGCCAAATAGAATGGCTTTTTTCCCTGCACCCAAAATGAGCCAACGGCTGTGTTGAGCTTGCGATCGCGCCCAGTTTGCTACATATATTCTTGATACCATAGCCCAGGTGGTAAATATGCCTAAGCAGGGAAGCAAAATTCCTCGTTTCAAGACCGATTCTTTCCCCCAAGCACCAGTAAGGTAAATGAGAGACGCAATAATGATACCAACAACAACATTACTAACCAAAATGCGAGATGGAGCGCGCAATCCTGCTATTTGACTATCTGGATGATAAGTATCTGCTAAATACAGCCCGGCGAGAATGAGGAAAAAAAATAAATAAATTAAAGGATCAGACCCATTAAAACTTTGACGCGATCGCACCCATAAACAGAGAGACAAACTCAAAAATAAACCCACAATATCGCCTAACAACAGTAATAGAGAGAGGATATTGTGTGTCTGATATAACTTCTTGTTTTTTTTGCCAACAGCAAAAGTAGTAGTCATTTGCGTAGATTCCTAAAAATTAGAAAGAGTACAGCATAGACATAACAAAATTTGAGGCAAGCAATAATTAGTCTGAAACTTTTAGGGAGCATCCACTTTTGGAAGAAACACCGGGCGATTGAAAATCGCGGCTATACAGACTAAACCCGCCTGCGCGGGTTTTTTTTTATAGAGTCCGCGCAGGCGGACGAAAGTTTGTATAGCCCCAGACTTATAGTCTGTTCGCGTAGCGTACGCCTTAGCACAGGGCGATCTGCCAAAACGGGATGCTCCCAACTTTTAGATCAGATTTCAAAAGTTCAAAATAATTAAAAGCATTCCAAGAAAATTGTTAGGAATGGACAAAATCGTTATGGGGAACACAACTTTAGACGGCAGTTTGTCGAAAGTTCAACACGACAACTAATTAACCACTCAACGCGTGAGTTTATCAATTAACTCTTACTTAAACGGATATCGCTGGCAGGATTCGCTCGGCTAACCAAAGCATCATCATGTTGACTACAATACTACTACGTAAAACAGAAATACTACCAAATTCGCAAATATGTTGAAGTTACTAAAAACCAAGTTGGCTGATTCTCCAAATTGATGAGATGTAGTCGGATGTGTCGTCGAAAGCAAATAGACAATTGATATGGCTTGCAATTGACGCTACAACACGAGAATTTGTTTATATATTAGGGAACGCTCTAAGTAAGTGGGCGGGAATCAGTAGATTTATTTTTCATATTTATTTGTCTTCACATAATTTTATTTTTCGTGTCTATTTAAGTTAGCGGTTATAAATTTCCTATGAGGATAATCTATTAAACAATTAATATGATGCAGAAAGAACCGTAAAATTACGTATGTTTTGTCAGGAAAAAAGTCGGATAATTGCTTTATTAAATCTTTATGAATTATCCAGACCTCGTTGCAATCAACAAGGAGCAATTTTCAGAGACTTTTGAGCAAGTTGATCAATGTCCTCTTCTACTTCCCTGCTCTAATACCAGTACCAAATGAGCGAACTAAATCCTTAGCAGTGTAAATATCTAGAGTATTAACTAAACGTATGCCTTCCCATCAAGATGATCAAGACCTGATTAATTTTCAACAGTATTGGCGGATTCTAAAAAGACGTTGGTTCCTGATAGCAATCATTATGGGGTCGGTCTTTGGAGTCACAGGATTAGTTGCTTTTAGTAAAAAACCCATTTATGAATCCGAGGGTAAACTCCTTTTTAATAAGGAAAGTGGCCTTTCTTCCCTTACAGGCGTAAATGAGCAGCTTGGACAACTCAGTGGGGTGACAAATCTCTCTAACCCTTTGGAAACCGAAGCAGAAATCATTCGCTCCAACCCCCTGACTCAAAAAACTATTGCTGAGTTGCATCTGAAAGATAAACTGGGACAACCTTTAGAAATAGATACTTTTCTAAGTAACTTGAAAATCAAAAGTATCCGAGGGACGGATATTTTACAACTTTCTTACCGTAGTGCTAATCCTCAACAAGCCACAGCTATCATCAATAAATTGATGAGTGCTTATCTGGAAAACAATGTTCGGATTAACCGTTCTCAAGCTAGAGCAGCACGGGAATTTTTAAACAAGCAATTACCCCTAGTTGAGGCAAAGGTTGCAGAAGGGGAAGCAGCACTGCGTCAGTTTAAAGAAAAATACGAGGTTGTTTCTTTAGAAGTAGAAGCTCAAGAAGGCGTTAGAAGTCTCAATGAATTATCCAATCAAATAACCCAACTTCGGGCGCGGCTGGTAGATGCTAGGAGCCGTTCTGGTGCTTTGCAAAATCAATTGGCATTGAACACAAAGCAAGCTATGGCACTTAGCACCTTAAGTCAATCGAGAGCAGTACAAGAAGTTTTATCAGAATATCAGAAGGTTCAAGACCTGTTAGCTGTAGAGAGGTCACGATTTACCGATGGACACCCAGTTATTACTAGTTTGTTAAGTAAAGAACAAGCTCTCAAAGAGCAGCTAGAACGAAGAGTGACCCAAACTCTGGGTAGCGCGCAGCCTATCCCAGACCAAGATTTACAAATAGGAGAACTCAAGCAGACCCTAACCGCTAATTTGGTGCAAGTGGAAGTAGAACGGTTGGGATTGGAGAATCAAGTTGGTGTGTTGATGAAGGCATTTGTACTTTATCAAGCACGTCTGAGAACTTTACCCAAACTAGAACAACTGCAACTACAACGACAACGACAGCTACAGGTTGCTCAAACAACCTACGAACAAATGCTCAAACGATTGCAAGAAGTTCAAGTGCTGGAAAATCAGAATGTAGGTAATGCCAGAATTGTTTCTGAAGCTTTACTTCCGAAAAAACCAATTTCTCCTCGTATTCTCTTAAATTTAGCACTAGGAGGATTTTTAGGATTTTTCTTAGCGATCGCAGCAGCTTTATTGCTAGAAGCTGGAGACACATCTGTGAAGACGACAGAAGAAGCTCAAGAGTTGTTGGACTATCCTTTGTTGGGTACAATTCCGGTTTTTGAGCAAAAAGATAAACTAGCTCGTGGTGAGAGTATAACCGAATTACCGGTACTCAATAATCCTTATTCATCAGTCAATGCTGCCTTTGAAATGCTCCAGATTAACCTGGGGTTCACTTTTTCTGATAAGGAACTGAAGGTAATTGTGGTTAGCAGTTCTGTGATGAATGAGGGTAAATCTTTTGTGGCAGCTAATTTGGCGGTAGCAACTGCCCAAATGGGAAAGCGAGTGCTATTGATTGATGCAGATATGCGCCGCCCCCGTCAACACGAAATCTGGCAAAAACCTAATTTGATGGGGTTAAGTAATGTTTTAGTAGGGCAAGCTACGTTAGCAGGAGCAGCTAAGGAAGTGGTGAGCAATCTAGAATTGCTCACTGCTGGCACCATACCGCCTAACCCTGTTGCACTACTGGACTCACAGCGGATGAATGGGTTACTGAAACACGCTGCCCAAGATTATGACTGCGTAATTATTGACACTCCACCTTTAAGTGTTCTAGCTGATGCTTCCATAGTAGGCAAAATGGCAGATGGAATGTTGCTAGTTGTACGTCCTGGTGTAGTTAATTCTGCTGCGGCTAAGACTACAAAGGCACTTATTGAGCATTCGCGTGTGCTTGTGTTGGGAATAGTAGTGAATGGCGTAAATACTGGCAATAATCACTATATGTATTCTTACTATCATACACAAACTGGAGAGAATAATTCTGGTAAGAAAGATAGGATTAAGTCAAACTTAAGTAGAATCACTGGATTACACCTGTTTTAACTGGTTAATCATTTGGTTAAATCAGTGTTTTCTCTGAGGTGATTCAAGATTTAGGTTGGTAAGGTTACAGGTGAAAATATGAAGTTAATGTGGTTGATTTAGGAATTCAATCATAAGTTTGAAAATTCATAGAGGATTATTGTTTAATTTTTGAAATATCCGAATGGTGTTCAACATAGACCATATTTTAACTTCTAAACTACTTAATATTTTGTACAAGTAATTTAGAATCACCAAAATATACTGGATAAAGTAATTGAAATGTTAATAAAACTTGCAATTCTCGTTACTCATCCAGTTCAGTATTTTGCACCTGTATTTCGTGAGTTAGCACAGCAACCAAATTTACAAATAAAAGTATTTTTTGGCTGTAATCATGGTGTAACACCCAGAGAAGATCCTAACTTTGGTGTAGTATTCAAATGGGATTGTCAACCAACAGCAGGTTTTGAACACGAATTCATCTCTACAAGTTTGCTGAAAGATTTAAGAGGAATACAAGGTATCAAATTAGCTAATAAAGCTGTTGCTGCAATTAATCGCTATAAACCTGATGCTGTATTAATTTTTGCTTATTCACCTACTTTCATTACCGCTAGCACTTTGCTGTTAACTTTAGCTAGACACAAGTTAATGCTTAGGGCTGATACAACAGATGAGGCATTATCGCGTTCTTATATCAAGGATAAAATACGTAAATTATTCTTATCTTTTTACTATCATCAATTTACTCATTTTTTCCCGATTGGGACAGATTCTATAAATCATTATTTGCGGATGGGAGTAGATAAGAGTCGTATGACTTTAGCTCACTACGCCATTGATACAGAGTTTTTTCAAAAACAGGTGGATTTTTGGCTACCACAAAGAGAAACTTTACGAGCTAAGGCAGGTATTAGAGAAGAAGATCATGTTCTGATCTATTGCGGCAAGATGTTTTCAGTAAAAAATCCTTTAATAATTCCTGATGCCTTAGAAAAACTATCATCAGTAGAAAAAGAAAAAACTTGGTTTTTTGCTGTGGGAGATGGGGAATTAAGAGAAGAGTTTGAAGAAAGAGTAAAATTACAGCTAGGTGAAAGAGCAATTTTTGTTGGCTTTAAAAATCAGTCAGAATTAGGTGAATATTATGCAATGGCAGATACACTAATTCTTCCTTCCCAGAATGGAGAAACCTGGGGTTTAGTAGTTAATGAAGCCCTTCAGTTTGGTTTGAGAGTTATTGCAAGTGATAAGGTTGGTTGTGCAAAAGAGTTGATTACAAATATTAAGCATGGTTGGATTTTTTCATGTAATGATCCTCTACAATTAGCGAACATAATTTCGCAGGCAATTGTGCAGTCTAAGTTAGGATATAGAGAATTAAAATCATTACCTAATCCAAGTAACCTAGCTACAAGTGTTTACGTTCAATTAATTGCGTAGGTAATATTATGATTGCATTTAAGTTTAGTAATATTCGCTCAGACAATCCAATTGGGAAGTTTCTTCGTCTTCCTTTATCTTTATTACCTACAAAATCTATATTTCCTATCCTGCAAGGCCCAGCAAAAGGAATGAAGTGGATTGTGGGAAGTGGAGTACATGGAATGTGGCTAGGCTCTTATGAAGCAGATAAGTATAAGCTTCTGACTGAGTTATCGCTTGAAGGCACTACTGTTTTAGATATTGGTGCGAATGTAGGTTTTTTTAGTATCTTGTTGAGCCGTTTAGTTGGAGCAGCAGGTAAAGTAATATCTTTTGAACCATTACCTAGAAATATTGAGTTTATTCATCAGCATATACAGTTGAATAAAATAGATAATATTGAAATTATTTCAGCAGCAGTCAGTGACAAAATAGGGAAAAGCAAGTTTGCTACTTCTCATTTACACGCACAAGGATATTTGACAGATACAGATAAGGGAAATTTAGAGGTTTCTATTATTACTTTAGATTCGTTACATAATTTAAATAATCCAGTTAGCTTAGTGAAAATAGATGTTGAGGGCGCTGAAGCAAATGTGTTGAGGGGTGGAGAGAAATTTTTTCAAGAACATAGACCAATGATATTACTAGCTACACATGGAGAAAATCAAGCTACTGATTGTCAAATTATTTTGCGTGAATACAACTATTCTATGGCACTAATAAATAAAGATTTATATGGATTAAAGTGCGATGAATGGCTGGCAAAACCTAATGATTGTTCATTATGAATTATAAAGTACTAATTGTTGGCAATATTTCGGAAAGTTATCAATTAGGTTCTATATTTGCTAGAGGATTTCAAGAATTAAACCTTTTGTTTTATGTCAGTGATACAAGCTGGAATTCCTACGCTCCATCTATGAAACACTCATGGGGCAAAATATTTTTTAAAATATCAGGAAAGCGTCCTTTAGAATGGTGGTCTTTTAATAAAAAAATAGTTAGCTGTATAAATGAATTTAGTCCACAAGTTGTTTTAGTAACAGGAATTTTCCCTTTAACAAATGAAGTATTCGATATTTGCTCTAGAATAGGTACGAAGATTGTTAATTATTTAACTGATTATCCGTGGAATCCAAACCATCGTAGCGAATTGTTTATATCCAATCTTAAAAGATATGATTTAGTTATAAGTACAAAAACAAAAATATTATCAGAGCTAATTAAACATGAAGTTAAAAAAGTTCATTATTTGCCATTTGCCTATGATCCGTTTCTTTGCCACCAGCCGATAAATGTTTCTCAAGTTGAGCAAGATTTATTTAAAGCAGATATTTCCTTTATAGGTACAGGTGATAGTGAACGTATTCCTTTTTTGGATGCTCTATCTTCATTGAATGGATTAAACTTAAAAATTTATGGTGCAGATTGGGATAGACTAAATCTAAAAAAATGGCAAAAGCTACCAGCAGTTTTTGAGCATGAATTCCGGCTAGCTATTTATTTTTCTAAGTTATCACTAGGTATTGTCAGAAAACGCAATAAAGATGAATCAACCATGAGAACATTTGAAATAGCTGCCTGTGGTGGATGTGGAATTTATGAAGATACTCAAGAACACAGAGAAATCTTAGCTGGGTATCCTGAGTATGGTTTTTTTAGTTCACCAGAAGATTTAGCTAATAAGTGTAAATGGTTATTGGAAAATTCTGTTGAAAGAGAAGAAATGCGAAAGATTGGCATGAAAATTATCATCAAAGATACAAATACATATACAAGCCGATTAAAAACTATATTAGAGATGTGTTGTGAATAGCCATTATGGAAAATTACTATAATATCTCTTGGTTAGAACAAGATAAATTACATAAGACAAGCATAGTTAAGCGTTTATTTTATTTTTTTATTCGCCCTTTACTTTCTATATATGCTAGCCAATTTTTATCTCCACAGACTCTCAAAATTCTTCAACCATCTCTCATACTTCCAGGACGTGGAATGCCTTTAGAAACTCGTCGTCTTTGGGGGTCAGCGTTATGCAAAATTAGAGAAGCTACTATCCTTGTTCAAGGAACTGGAACTGGGTGGGATGTTATTTCTTGGGCAAGATTAAAGCCTAGAAAAATTATCGCAACTGATTTATTTGAATTCAAAGATTCTTGGAATGAAATTACGTATTATTGTAAAAAAATATTAAATGTTGAAATTGAGTTTTATCAATCTCCTTTGGAAGCTCATTCATTTCTCAAAGACGAATCAATTGATTTGTGTGCGTCAGATGCAGTTTTTGAACACTGTCAAGATTTAAAATCAGTTCTCAAGGAATCCTTTCGCGTTTTGAAGCCAGGAGGAATTTTATATGCTACTTATGGGCCTCTGTGGTTTTGTGCTGGTGGCGATCATTTTTCAGGGCGCGGTGGTTTACAGAATGCGTTTAACCATTTGTTGCTAGATTCTGAAGAATATATGAAATACTTTGTATCATTTTTACAAACTAATGAAGATTTTCAAAGTGGAGGTCGTTATGTTGAACTTGATTTATTTTCACGTTTAAGTACTCAAGAATATTGTGAACTCTTTCACGAAATAGGTTTCCAAATAAAAGATTTAATTCTTCAATTAGACCCTAAGTCTTTAGTCTTTAAGACTGAATTATCTGAAATTTTCAGAGAATTATGTAATAAAAAAACTAATAAATCTGAAGATGATTTTTTAATTAGTGCTAATCTAGTCCGCTTGATCAAACCATCTAGGATTTACTAAAGATCACATTAACCTAAAGCCACTTGAAAACGTTTTTGTATTGCCTCGATACTACTTTTTAATTTTATTGAATGTCACTTCTTCGCAAGGAATCTAGCTACGGCTCATTTTTCTTGCCATTCAAGCAAATGCAAATACATTAATATATATTTAATTTTATAAAAGTTAGAAATGAAAGCCATATAGTTGAGGAATTAATTATGAACACAAATTATGATGACGCTAGTGAGGCTTGGAAACGAGAGTTAGAACATGAAGGATATGAACATCACTGCTACTCAGCAGAAGATTTAAAAAAAATTAATAGGCTTGGTCGAGCTTGGCAAACAATACTAAAAATTACAAAAGTTACCCCACCAGATCGATTGTTTGAATTGGGATGTGGAGGAGGAATTTATCTAGCAAGTTTGGCTGTAAATGGATTTGAGGTTCACGGTATAGATGTTTCTGCTGCTGTAGCATCAAGAGCGAAGAATTATTTAGAAGAAGTTGGGAAGTTTAGGTGGCTATAATGTGCCGGAAATAGACTATAGCTGTAGTTTACACAAGAAAGAATTTGAAAATTTATCACTACAGTGTATTCATACGATACCTCACAATTACTTTGGATTCCTTGCAGCACACCCTTCTTCGGTAATTTCTAAAATTCTTTATCCGATGAGCTTTATTCTTGGCAATATTACTATTCCTTATATCCCTTTGTCTGAAAATATTAAGGAATATTGGGCGCATACACTTATCGTAATTGGTAGAAAAGCACCTGTATAAAAATGAAAATATCTATTGTTGTTGGCGGAAGATGGCACGCGTTTGACCTAGCAAGAGAACTGCATTCAGCAGGGATTTTACATCGTTTAATCACTAACTATCCTAAATACAAAACCCGCAAATGGGGAATACCAGATGATAAAGTAATTAGCTTGCCTCTAACTCTTTTATTAGGGAAAGTCATCTACCAAATAGGTAAAGAAAAATTGATGATGAAATCTCAAGCCTTAGTTCATAATTTATTTGCTAAAGCAGCAAGTAGATATCTAGAAGGCAGCACGCTAATACACGGCTGGTCAAGTTTTTCTGAGCCTGCTATGCACTGGGCAAAACTGAATAACATACCCTTTTTGTTAGAACGTAGTTCTGCTCACATGAAGGTGCAATGTCAAATATTGAGGGAAGAATATCAGCAGTTAGGTCTGTGTTGGGCAGAAACCCATCCAGATATTGTCGCTCAAGAACTACGAGAATACGAACTAGCAGAAAAGGTAGCAGTACCTAGCTTGTTTGTGAAACGTAGTTTTTTGGCTCAGGGATTTCCTGAACAACACCTAGTTCATAACCCTTTTGGAACGAATCTTAAAAGCTTTTTGCCAGGTGCAAAGCAGGATGATATTTTTAGGGTTATCTATGCTGGTTCTTTGAGCGTGCGTAAAGGCATTCATTATTTAGTACGAGCCTTTATGAAAGCAGATATACCGAATAGCGAATTGTGTTTAGTTGGTGGAGCTACGGCGGAAACTCTCGTTTTGTTGGCAGGGGCAGATGAGCGGGTTAAATTGATTGGTCATGTACCGCAGATTGAGTTAGCAGACTATTACCGCAATAGCAGTGTCTTTGTGATAGCGAGTATTGAAGAAGGACTTGCTTATGTACAAGCGCAGGCTCTTGCTTGTGGTTTGCCGATAATTTGTACAACCAATACAGGTGGTGAAGACTTACTACGAATGTCAGGTGTAGAACCTATTAAATTAGACGGCGACATCGAAGAATATCCAGCAGGATATTTAGTGCCTGTACAGAATAGTCAAGCTATAGCCACTTGCTTACAAATACTAGCCCAGGATAGAAATTTACTTTTATCTAAACGAGAAGCAGCATTATCATTCCGAGCTACAGGTTTGGATTGGAGTTCTTACGCTCAACGTGCTATTGCATCTTATAAATCCCTGCATGATCCAAAATCTGCTAAGACAAAAATTGAGGTCTAAATGACAGAACCTTTAGTATCAATTATTCTGCCTGTATACAATCGTAAAAAATACTTGGCTCAAGCCATTGATAGTGTTTTACAGCAAACCTATCAAAACTGGGAATTAATTATAGCAGATGATCATTCTTCTGAAGATACAAAAGATTTATTACAAAAATATGCCGCACTACCGAAAGTAAACATTTATTATAACCCTCAGAATATAGGTCTTTTTGCTAATCTTAATCAAGCTATTAAGCACTGCAATGGTGAATACATAACAATTATTTGCACTGATGATTTTTTCTTACCCCATTGCCTAGAGACTAATATCAATGCAATTCAACAATACTCAGAGGCCAATCTTATATTATCTTCTACATATTCAGTTAATGCAGATGGAGAAATATTGCCTAATGCTCAAAACTTTTATTATGATTACATAGCGAAAGAAACTCAAATATTGCAACCCGAGCAAAGTGTTCCATTATTACTTAGATTCGGGAGTATCAATGGCAATATCACTGCAATGTTTTTTAAAAAGAGTCTTCAGAAACGAGTCGGTGATTTTAGAGCAGACTGGCGACATGCAGCAGACTGGGAATGGATATATCGAGTTGCTTGTTGTAGCCCAATCCTTATTTCTAGAGTCAATGTGGCAGCTATTAGAGTTCACGAAGAACAACTCTCAGTTGCCAATGGAAAAAATCTCAGTACTTCCATAGAAGGATCTGAAATGGTAAAGATGCTCTTGGCCAATCCTTATGTCAGAAATCTTAAGTCAGCACCAAATTGGGCATCGCACATTATGCAGTTTCATCTGTGGTTTGCCTTCAAACTTGCTCTTAGAGGATATTTATCAGAGGCTCTAACTATTGTTAGGGCTGTAAATCAAGTTACGGGCTTTGATAAAACATTCTGGGCCATGTTGAAAACGTTACCCCAGAGATGGGCTGCGCGTAGACAGAAAGGCTTTATTTTACCACCAAATTAATAATAAGGATTGTATTTATGCTCAAACCACTTAATAGCAACTCGCTTTACAGCAATTGTGGAAATGCATCAATTTTACAGTTTATAGATGAGAGTGATCGCACTATTTTAGATATTGGCTGCGGTGCTGGCGACACAGGAAAGCTAATCCGTTCAGTTTATCCTGAAACTCATGTAACTGGTATTACTTGCTCAGAAGCCGAGTACAGGGAAGCTATTCAAAAGTTGGATTATTGCATCTGTATAGATGTTGAAAGAGATGTGTTACCGACATTAACCTATAAAAATTTTGATGTACTCAGTTTTATTCATGTATTAGAACATTTAGTTGATCCAATAGCAGTTATACAGAAATTATTGCCCTATTTAAAAATAGGTGGAAAAGTTATTATTGCTCTGCCTAATATTGCTAACTGGCGTTATCGCTTGCAAATAGCTTTAGGTAAGTTTGAATATACAGATGGGGGAGTAATGGATAAAACTCACTTGCATTTTTATACTTTCTATACTGCTCCTCAATACTTAATTGAACCAGTTCCTCAACTAAAAATAGAAAAGTGTTTAGTTAGTGGTGGTTTACCATTAGGTAGTGTACTTAATAAGTTAGTCGGTTCCAAGACGAGGCAAACTTTGGATAAACAGAGTTGTAGATGGAATCCTAATTTGTTTGGCTATGAAATTTTAATGCTTTCTAAAAAAATAATCTAGCCCATCTAAATAAATGATTATATAGACTAAAATTCATTTATTTAAAAGTTTAATAAAGTGATAGCGTGAAAATAATTTATTTATGAATAATATTGAGATGTAATTACCACTACTGATTTTTTTTACTATTTTATGAGTGTAGAAAAACGAGCTTTTGCTGGAACCATCATCGGTACTGTGTCTTTCACAATAGGCTTATTACAAACAATTATCCTTGTTCCTATTCTTATTAAGTTTTGGGGTGTTGATAATTACGGTTTGTGGTTAGGTTTAACAGCATTAACTAGCTTATTGCAAACTATTGATGTTGGTCATCAGAATTATATAGGCAATGAAATATCTAAGTTTTACTCTTCAGAACCATTAAAAGTTAAAGTTATTTTAGCCTCTGGCATTAGAATAGCAGTTATATTAGGTTTTTTGGAATTATTTGTAGCAATTCTAATCTTTACTTTTAATCTGACAGGAAAACTTATAGGCAATATTGCATTGCAAACGAAAAACCAAGAAATTGGATTAGGATTAATTATTTTAATACTAACATGGCTATTAAGCGGCTCTGTTGGTGGTATTCTAGGTCGTTTATACTTACCATCAGGATTGTATGTTAGGTTTACAACTTGGGGAATTATTACCCGTTTTTTTAATATAGCCAGTATTTTAATAACTGTAGTTTTAGGTGGCAATATACTTGTAGCTTGTATATTTAGTAGTATCGTTACATTATTTATTTACGTGTTACTATTTTGGGATATATATAAAATTTTTCAACATTTATATCCTTTTTGGGTTGGTGGTAATTGGAAAATTGCATTGGCTAATTTGAGTAAATCATTTTTTATTATAGGCGTAGGATTTTTATTACAGTTTCAAAACAATGGATTAGCTTTATTTGTCTCTGGCATTGCTGGAGTAACATTACTTCCTATGCTCAACACTATGCGAACTCTTGTTAACACTTTCTTGTTAGGTACTACAATTGTTACTCAACCCTTAATACCAGAAATGATTCGTTATCACGCCCAAAGAGAGCATGAGAAACTAATAGGTATGATTTGTGCTTCATGGTGGGTAGGTGGCACATTAATCAATCTTGGATTAGTACTTACTTTGCCATTGATAGAGCCGATTTACTTATATTGGACACGTGGACAAATTAATTTTAACTGGTTACTGTATCTCTTATTAGCTTGGTCTATTTCATTAAAAAATTTTGGTAATCCTCTGACTGTTTATTTAATGGGCATCAATCACATACAAGCACAAACAACAATTGCAATTGTGCAAACAACAATTATTTTAGGCATAACTAGCCTTTTTTTGGCTAAATATGGCTTGGTTGCTGTGGGGATAGCAATAGTTTTTAGTGAAATAATTGGTTCAGTGATAATGGCAACAATTTACACCTTTATAGAAGTTAAAGGTCTGGGCGGTAATCTAAACTTTACTAAAATCACTTTAGCTTTTTCTTCTGTTGTTATAGTGGGGTTGACTTATATATCTGTAGGACTATATTGGTTGAGTCCGTTAATTGCATCAATAGTTGGAGGAATAATTTTGATAGGACTATACTTATGGCAATGGCAATATTTATCTATGGATGTGCGTTACAGACTAATTAAACTATTTCATAAATTTACATCTTTAAGCTATAGGCATCCGACTTGAGTCTTGCTAGGTATGCTAAAAACTAAGTTTTATCCTCTTCAAAAACATTCAAGTTAGCTTGGTTTTTCAATAATTAAATGGATTTATTTCGTCAATGTTAACATCAAACCTAAATTACAAATTGATGATTTATATCTCGTTTTCAAGTAAATGAATATAGGATTATAAATAAAAAAATACTACAGTTACCCCAATGAATAAGCTTTCTTATATAGGCACAATATTAGTATTCCTACTAATATCTTCAGCTATTACAAGTCTTTTTAGTCTTTTTGAATTATCTTTGGGAATTTTCGCTACTATCCCTTTAATTATGATGATGTATTTGTCATTATTAGATGGAAGTTTAGAAACTCGGATGCTATCAATAAGCTATTCAATCAGTCAATTCATTTGTTGGGTTATCGGGTTCTTAGGTTGTGTATATTTATTATCTCCAAAAGGCTTCGATATTGGTAAACACACCATAGTTACAATGGTTTTGATTAACCTAGTAATTTGGGGAAGTTTAGTAGGTACTTCAATTGCTAAACCTTTTAAAAAAAATCCATCTAAATGCTTAAATCATAATGAAAAAATCACAAATGAATTAACTTATAAAGGATTTCAAATAACTGGTGCTATTTTTGTATTTTTTATGGTTGTCAATTATTTAAGTGGTGGTTTTTTCGCTAGGCAACAGATCGGGAACGCAGTGGAAACTGGAAGCCCATTATACTTTTTAACTGCTTTTAGCACATTACAGTACTTGTTCTTTTTATTCTTAGGAGTTCGCTTAAGTCGCCCAATCCTCAATCAATCAAATATTGTTAGTTTAATAATTTTGATTTTTTCTATGCTGGTAGCTAGTCTAACTGGTGGACGTGGCTTTAGTATTCGTATGCTTATTTATACTATTTTAGGAAGCTTTTATTCAAATCTTAAGTCTAAAGATATAATTAAATTCATTATAATTTCAATTCCATTTGTTTTATTTTTTACTATTACAATTGGTAATGTTAGAGGAAATTTAGATTTTAGTGACTCTATAAATCTAGTTACTCGTGCAGAACTCATAGGTAAAGCTGCCACTGGAAATTTAGAAGCAACGGGATCTGATTATGATGATCCTCTTTATAGTACTTTCACGAGAATTGCAGAGCCTACAGGACAAATAGTAATCGATCATGTTGTTGAGACTGGATCTTATATTGGGTTACGCAACTTTGAACGTATTACAACACTATTTATACCCAAAATTATAAGCGACAAAAAGCCTATGGATGATGGAGGGGAAAGATTAAGAGATGAATATGGTGTAGATATAACTCAATTTACTAACGCACCTATAACTTCTATGGCTGATGCTTTTGAGAGAGGAGGCTATGGAGCAGTTTTTATGTTTTCACTAATTATGTCTTTCTACTTAACAAAACTGAGTGGATATATTGGCAGGTTAAAAAACCAATTACTAAGAATAACTTTAAGGATATCTTTTGCTTACACTTGCTCTGTACTTTATGCTCCAAGCATTCTTGGATGCATCAGCATTATCACTTACAATTTTATTAGAGATGGCTTGTTGATATGGGGTTTGATATTTGTGCTAGAAGCAACAACAAAAAAAATTAAAAATGTACATGAAAAAGCCTAGAAATGAATCATATAAAAGTAGTCCGAACACTTTTGATAAAGACTTTAATTAATAAAATTTATTATTGTTTTAAAAAATGAGAATATTTTTTCTGTTAACAGATGCCTTTGGAGGACGAGGGGGTATCTCACAGTACAATCGAGACTTCATTACCTGTCTCTGTAGTAACAAGACTTGTGATGAAGTGGTTGCTATTCCAAGACGCGTTGTCGATCGTATTGAGGCTTTGCCCCAAAAACTCACATATATTATCTCAGGAATAGAAAGTAAGTTCGCTTATATTCATACCATTTTCCATACCATCAGAGCCAACACCAAATTCGATCTAATTGTCTGCGGCCATCTTTACATGCTGCCGCTTGCCTGCCTAGTTAAACTGTGGACAAAAGCGCCTATACTCTTAGAAATCTATGGCATCGAAGCCTGGAAGCCTTATAGCAAGCTAGTCAACTATTGTCTTCCAGCAGTAGATTGTGTTGTCTCTATCAGCCAAATTACATTAGATCGCTTTCAATCCTGGGCAAAGATACCCAAGGTACAACAATTTTTACTGCCAAATGCGATCGCCCTCGAACAGTATGGGCATGATGATAAAAATTCTGAACTTCTTTCCCGATATGGACTGAAAGACAAGATAGTTCTGATGACATTGGGACGTTTGGACTCTTATGAACGATATAAGGGGTTTGATGTCATAATCGAGCTGCTACCTAAATTGAGCGAAATAATTCCTAATTTAGCCTACTTAATAGTGGGAGAAGGATCTGATAGAGAGAGATTAGAACAGAAAGTGCGATCGCTTAATCTTCAGGAACAAGTGATTTTTACAGGATTTATTTCTGAAGCCAAAAAAGCCGACCACTATCGCCTAGCAGATGTTTATGTGATGCCAAGTAAGGGAGAAGGATTTGGCTTTGTTTTTTTAGAAGCAATGGCTTGTGGCATACCTGTAGTTGCGAGTAAGGTTGATGGCAGTCGTGAGGCAGTACGAAATGGTTTATTAGGTATTCTTGTTAATCCTGATGACCTAGAAGAAGTAAAGGCGGGAATTTTAGAGGCGTTGAAGCGTCCTAAAGGAATAATACCGCAAGGATTAGACTATTTTTCTTATGAAAATTTTGAGCGGAGGTGTCATCAGATTTGCGACCAAATATTGCAAGTATCTAACGTATGAAAAGTTTTCTGAATTGCCATTCGAGAATAACTCAACAACTCTGCTCAAAATCACAGTTATCTTGCTCAGTCTACCAATCAAATCTCTTAAACGTATGTGTGGTATATGTGGTTACATAGGCAGAGAAGATTTTAATTTATCAAATGTCTTAGCTGCTCTGCATCATCGAGGCCCTGATTCCCAAGGTACGTGGCAAAGAACTGTAGGAGCGAACCACATTCATCTACTGCATACTCGTTTGGCAATTATTGACCTTAGTCCTGCTGGGCATCAGCCTATGGTAGATGCAAAAACGGGTAATGTGATTA
The DNA here is from genome assembly GCA_003326195.1 of Nostoc punctiforme NIES-2108. Classification (GTDB taxonomy): domain Bacteria; phylum Cyanobacteriota; class Cyanobacteriia; order Cyanobacteriales; family Nostocaceae; genus Nostoc; species Nostoc punctiforme_A. Next base: position 11,529 of record LXQE01000152.1, on the reverse strand, counting down.
TTTTTAACGGGGAAATTTATAACTTCTCAGAACTACGTCAAGAATTAAAAGCACAGGGTGTAGAGTTTACCTCTCATAGTGATACAGAAGTTTTGTTATTAGGTTATCGTGTCTGGGGTGAGCAAATAGTGGAACGCTTAGACGGTATGTTTGCTTTTTTATTGTTTGACTCTATTCAACAACGCCTATTAGTAGCACGAGATCACATTGGAATTAAACCACTATACTATGCTCAAACTCGCGGCGGAGGCATCGCTTTAGCATCGGAAGTACGAGCATTAATGAGGTGTGGATTAGTAGCAAAAGACTGGGACAAGCAGAGTATCGATGAGTATTTAATATATGGCAGTGTCCAAGAGCCGCGTACTATCAGACAAGCGATTAAAGCTTTTCCCCCTGCTCATTATGCTTATATTGATTTGCGTACAGACTTAGCTACTATATCTACCCCTATTCGTTATTGGAATTTAGCTCAACACGCACGCAATCACACACGGGAACCGACTTCTCACACAAGTCATACCGAAGTTTTGTTACATACTCTCAAAGAGCAGATTATTGCTGATGTTCCTGTGGGTTTATTTTTGTCAGCCGGAATAGACAGTACAGCGCTTGCTAGTATGTTAGCTCCAGTTATGCAAGGTCGTCTCTCTACTTTTACCTTTGATTTACAAGACTCTACTAAAGATGAGAGTAATTTGGCAGCTATGACTGCACAAAAACTCCAGCTAAAACATCATGTAGCCTACCTATCTCAGGAAACACTAAATACTTGGTTAGTTGATAGCTTTATAGCAATGGATCAACCCTCATCAGATGGTACAAATATTTATCTTATTTCTAGAGCTTCATTACAACACGACATAACTGTTGTTCTTAGTGGTTGTGGTGCAGATGAGTTACATGGTGGCTATCCTCATTTTGCTTCCATAGCAAAGTTATATCAATTAGGAAAGTGTTTGGGTGATATGAAGTCTCTACTTCTGCCTTGGATAGAAAATATCAAGGGCTGGCGTAAGCATTCTATTTATAAAGAAAGATTAAATCTTTTATTCCAGCAAATAGATTCGCCTTCCAGAATGCTAATAGAAACACGGCGTTTCTTTACCCCTAATCAAATATCTGCCTTTTTGCCTGTAGCATCAGATTTTTACAATCCAGTGGCAAATCGGGATGATGAAACAGACAGCAAACCCAATCTTGATGTGGAAACTTTAATTTCTCTTGGTGAAATTCAAGGCTACCTAAGAAATACCTTACTAAGAGATAGCGACTGGGCGACAATGGCGAATCAGCAAGAACTACGCGTACCCTATTTAGGTAGGCGGTATATGGAAAAAGTAATTCAAATTCCTTGGCGTGATAAACGAACAACTAAAAAAAAGAAAAAGCCCCTTCTATCTAGTCAGATTCCGCCAAGCTTACAGCACGCTCTGCACCATCAGAAAACAGGCTTCGATTTAGATTATGCAATGTATTTAAGCGGCCCTCTGCGAGACTATTTACACGCAGCTTTTACTCACCTTAATCAAGCTCACGGCTTTCATCTGAATGCCGACCAAGTAGAACATGATTTAAAAATTGGCGATCCGGCAAAACAAGTTCGTCGTTACTGGGCACTGACGAGCCTTGGGTTTTATCTGCAAAAGCATAGCTAAATAATGCAAAACCAACTCAAGATTCTACACTACATCCCGGTTTATGCCCCTGCTTGGCAATTTGGGGGGCCTGTACTTAGCGTTAGCCAACTTTGCGAAGGATTAGCCACCATTGGTCATGAAGTAGAAGTGTTTACTTCTAATGCTGGGCTAAATAATCAACCAGAATTGCCCCTTAACCAGCCAGTCATGCGTAATGGAGTCAAAGTCACATATTTTCAGCAAGAACCAGGAATGGGTATTCATTGTCCAGGTATGGAACAAGCAGTAATAGCAAGAGCCAGGGAATTTGACATTATCCATATCACAGGTGTTTGGCAGCGTACTAGTGGAGCGGCTTGCAAAGCTGCCAAACATCAAGGTGTTCCCTATGTAGTGTCGCCTAGAGGCGCACTTGGGCCTTACTCCTGGCAGCAAAAAACAGCTAAAAAAATACTGTATTATTTATGGCAAGAACGCTTCAATATGACAAATGCAGCTGGTATCCACTACACTAGCAAGCAAGAATTACAAGAGTGTCTTTGGCTAAAACTACCGGGAAAATCTTTTATCATTCCCAACGGCTTAAACACTGAGTTTTGGCAACCTGCTTTAGAAGAAGCAAAAATATGGCGTAAATCTCAAAACCTTAGTGAAGATGACTTTGTACTTTTGAATGTAGGTCGTCTCCACCACAAAAAAGGGTTAGATTTATTACCTCAAGCTTTAGCACCCTTACGAAACCTTAACTGGCGGATGGTTTTTGTTGGTGGCGATGATGATGGCACTAAAGCAAAACTACAGCAGCAGTTTCAAGCAGCAAACCTATCAGACAGAGTTATTTTTATTGAAAGATGCGAACCTAAGAAATTGCTAGCCATATACTCTGCTGCTAATTTGTTTGTCTTGCCCAGCCGTCATGAAAACTTTGGCAATGTTGTTGTCGAGTCTCTAGCCTGTGGATGTCCGGTTTTAATTTCCGACAAAGTAGGGCTACATGATGAGGTAGCTGAAGGTGGCGTGGGGTGGGTGCGTTCTAGAGTTGCATCAGAGTGGACTGAGGCTATTGGAGAATTGATTCAATTTCCTAGCAAAATGCAAACTATAAAATTTAAATCTAGAGGATGGATAGAAAATCTTTTCTCCATTGAGAAAACTTCTCTACACACAGCAAATTATTATATTAAGATTAAAGATAAAAATTATGCTTAGTAATTTATATCGTTTCTACAAGGAATTATTGTTAGTTCAAAAACTCCTACCTTTACCTTTATATATACGTTGGATATCAGGAATAACAAAATATTTCAATACTTTAATAAAAACTAAAAGTTTAGGACTATTGGATAAAAGCTTAAATGAATCATTTAGTATAAACTTTAACGGCAAAAAGCTTTATTTCAATAATCTTGATTTTGGAGTTGTACGTGAAATATACGGTCACTTTTGTTACACCCAACCAGGTAAATTGAAAGATGCAAAATACATACTGGATTTAGGAGCAAATGGCGGAGCATTTACAATATTTGCACTTGCCGAAGCACCTCAAGCACAAGTTTATGCAGTAGAAGCACAATCAGAATTTGTCAACATCATTAAACATAATGTTAAACAAAATTTCTCTGAAAATCGTGTAGAAGTTCAATGTGCTGTCGTTGGTGGATTCTATGATGAATGGACACAATCCTTACTAAAATTAAATCCTCAAATACAAGAATTTAATATTTATGAATACATGGAACGTGTGGGGACTTGTGACTTTTTAAAATGTGATGTTGAAGGTGGTGAATTTTCTCTGTTTCAAGGAGATTTATCTTGGACTAAAGCTGTTAAAAGTATGGCGTTAGAATATCATCCAAACAAAGGTAATGTAAATGAATTAGAGAAAATTTTACAATCACAGGGCTTTATAGTGAAGCGAGCAGATCACAAAAACCTTGGCTACTTTTATTGTATAAGAGAATAGCTACCTATGAATTCAGATATTAATGCAGTTATTCTTACTAGAAATGAAATTTGCAATCTTAATCGGTGTATAGACTCTTTACAATGGTGTGAAGAAATTATTGTTGTAGATTCAGGCAGTACTGATGGAACAATACAGTTGGCAGAATCACTGGGGGCAAAAGTTTTTATCCATATTCCACTTCCACCGTTCAAAATTTCTGAACAACGTAACTGGGCTTTAAAAAATTGTAATTTAAAGAGTGAATGGGTATTATTTATAGATGCCGATGAAGTTGTTCCATCCAATTTAGCAACAGAAATTCAGCGTATATGTTCTATCAGCAATCAACAATACAATGCTTATGAACTGCCTGCACGTTATCTATTTTGGGATAAATGGCTCAAGCTTACACAAGGATATCCTAATTGGCATTCCCGTTTACTAAAGCTAGGAGAAGTCACTTTTACAGGTGGTGTTTGGGAACACTTTGCTTCAGATGCTAAAGTTGGCAGAATTAATATTCCTTACGATCATTATGCCAATTCTAAAGGATTTGGAGATTGGTTAGAACGGCACGATCGCTATTCTTCTTGGGATGCCCAAAATGTAGTAGAATTTCTGGAAACAGGCAAAGCATCTGCTCTAGGAACTGAACGTAAACTAAAACTTAGATTATTGGCAGCTAAACTTTGGTTTTTGCGTCCCCTTGTCAGATTTATCCAAATGTATTTTCTCAGATTAGGTTTTTTAGAAGGAATAACGGGTCTTATTTTCTGTCTACTCTATACCATGTATGAATTTATGATAGTAATCAAAATCATAGAACTGAGACGTAAAAAATCTGGATTACCTCTGTGATAATTCCACAATAAATACATGGAAAAAATTACAATAATCACTCAATACTTTTACCCTAACTATGCTGCTACTGCCCAACTCATGACTGATTTAGCCAAAGGACTTTCTCAAAAAGGCTATCAGGTAAATATATTCACAGGGAGTCTGGCAAACAATACTACACCGGAATTATCAAATCAAATCACAATCTACCGTGCTTTCTCTCCCATCACAGCCAGCAGTAGCATTTTGAGTAAAGTGATTAGCTCAGTATTTTTTCTTTTAGGTGCTTTGAGATATGTAATATTTTCCCTACCTCATACAACTCCTCTATTAATTGCTTCTAATCCACCATATTCCGCTCTTATAGGCACTGTTTTTAAAATTACTCGTGGTGGTAAATATCATTTTTTACTCCAAGATATATTTCCAGAATCGGCTGTAATGTCTGGCATTATTCTGCAAAAAAGCTTTTTATTTATTTTTTTTAGTAAAATAATTTATTTAACTTACAAATATGCTGACAATATTATAGTCCTCAGCACTTCTATGCAGTGTTTTTTGGAGAATAAATATCCTGAGTTAAAACCAAAAATCAAAGTAATTGAGAATTGGGCAGTAGAAGATATTATTGGTTGTGATAAACAAGCAAATCATTTTGCTCAACAGTATAATCTTGATAAAATTTTCACAGTTTTATATTCAGGTAATCTTGGTAGACTGCATGATATAGAAATCATTGCTGAAGCGGCCAATATACTTAAAAATGCTCCTATTCAGTTTGTCTTTATTGGTGATGGAACTAAAACACAAGTATTAAAGCAAGCAATTCAATCCAATAACCTAAAAAACATACTCTTATTACCTTATCAACTCAGAGAAATACTACACCTCTCTCTTACCGCTTGTGACCTTTCACTGGTCAGCCTAATACCGGGCGCAGAATCAATAGTGGCTCCTTCTAAACTCTACGGTATGTTAGCAGCAGGAAGGGGAATTATTGCTATCTCCTCAGCCAACTCATACATTGACCAATTATTAACAAATTCTGGTTGTGGTATTAATACCCTTCCTAATAACCCTCAACACCTTGCCGATTTAATCAATGAATTAGCTAGTGATAGCACAAGAGTTAAGTTGATGGGAGATAAAGCACGTCAAGTCTACAAAAGCAAATATACTTTCAAACGGGCCTTGGCTGAATACGAAAAGATCCTATTTGGTATTTAATCATGATCTGTAGTACTGAGACTTGATAAAAAGCGATCGCAATCCTCACCGGAATTATACTAATTAATAGAAAGGCGATCGCTAAAACCCACTTTACCAATTTCAACTTGCGTTTCATTTCATATATAGCAAGGGACTGGGGACTGGGTGAAAAGTCTTTTTGTGTCTAAGTTTTATCATCTGTTGATGTCCTAATCACCAAGGCTTTTGCTATAATCGTGATTTTAAAAATCCAAGCGAAAATAAAAATCAGCCTACTTTCAACCAGCCAAAAACCTGCTCGACGGTCAAATCAAGCGTTAAAAATTCAGGAATCGGAAGAGTATCGTTACCAGTCAACTCCATAGGTTCTCGTCCAGGAATAAATACTAAAATTATTCGGTCTTCAGGGTCAATTAACCATCCCAACTTAGTACCATGTTTGAGACAGTGCAAAATATTACTAATAACTTTAGTAGCTTTCTGGTCGGGTGAAAGAATTTCTACTGTCCAATCAGGATAAATTTTAAAAGCATTGGGTACTTCACCATCTGCATCAAAAGGAATTCGCTGCCAAAGAAACACGCTAGCGTCTGGAACAATCGAGCGTTCAGCAAAAGTACAACGCAATTCTGGGAAAGCTAGGGCAATTTTCGCTGTTTCTGCAACATTATTAACTACATCACAAAACTTCAGTTGCAAGCGCGAATGTTTACCTTGAGGCATAACTTTTTGGGAAACACAACCATTTATAAATTCACTGGCTGGCTTAGTTTCCGGCAGTTTGAGAAATTCTTCGAGAGTCAAAGAGGTTGCTGTTGTCATCGCTTTGATGAAACGAAAAATCTCCAGTCTTTTAATATTTTATCCTTTGTAGACACTTAAGAAACACCAAAAATAATTTATTTTATTCTTCCTACTCCCTTCTCGCCACCAAAATCGCCTCCTTCACCGCCTTGCCTTGCAAACGTCATCCGTTTAAGTGCATCCCTCAACACAAACATAGCCTGTGGTACTGGGGTTTGATGAAAAGCGATCGCCATTCTCACCGGAATTATACTAGTTAACATAAGTGCGATGCCTTTCCTGCGGAACGCTACGCGAACGGCGGGCTACGCCTACGCTAAAACCAACCACATCAATCTCTGTTTGCGTTTCATTCAAAGCTTACTTAACTCATAGCGATCGCGGGATGATTTTAATATTCTTGTAGCATGGATATCTTGCCCGTACCTGCTTTTTTGAGCGGACAATATACCATCCAACAAAAGTCATCCTTTGATTGTGCAACGCCAAAACATTTAACCTAAAGGCTTTCTGATATTTCCCAATAACCCTCTAATAGCAGTAAATTCGGGAGTGTTATTTAGAGCTTTTAAGGAATTTGCATCAGCTTTGTCAATAATGCTATTGTAGGCATTAATCGCCTGATTCAGCTTAGTTATATTGACCCCAGTCTGATCTCTAACCAAGCCGTTGAGATTGAGAATTAAATCGGTTGTCAATACAGGATCAGCCCCGGCTAAAACGATGGGAATAACAGTCTTGGCAGCACTATCATCAACTCCTACTCCCAACACAGTCGCTAAAACAATGGCTGCATTGTTAACTTTGTCGGGTGGCCCAGCGATTTTAAAACTAAGATTTTCCCCATTTGTTTTTTTGAATGTAACCACCTTTGTGATGGTTTCTCCTGATAAACTATTAAAGGTTTGTGCTTGACTTGGAAAATTCCCCAATCCTAAAAGTAGGGGACTAAGACTTAGGGAAATTAGTAAAGACTTCAACTGGCTCATAATGATCTCTATGGATTAGATATAACTATTGTGTTACCACCAATTTGCAAAGAAATAGAGCCATTGGCAGGCAGTGCAGAAATTGAGGTACTTAAAGATGTAATAGCAGCCGCTAGAGTAGAAAAACTTTGTCCCAGACCAGTACCTGTTTGAAGCAAGATCCCACCAGGAACTTGCGCTTGAGTGCTATTCACAATAGTAGGAGCCAGCGATGCAATTAACGATGCAACTTCTTGTTGTGTCAAACCGCCAGCTTGTAACGCCACAACAGCATTTTGTCCAGCCGTATTCACAGCTGTTTGAATCGCAGGGGAAACGGTAATTACAAATGTTCCATTAGCACTAGTTGTGACTGTAATGTTGCCTGATGTTGTGGCGCCATCGGTTTGAACAGTGACAGGGGTTGAAAAAACGCTAGTACTAGAAGCACCTCCGTTATTACCACTAACTGAACCAGCTGTTCCTTTACTGGGACTATCTTGGCTGAGTTGGGCTTGGCTTGGTAACTGCCAAGCACTCAACAGCAAAGGACTCAGACTAAAAGCAAGAATGAAAGACTTGATTTTTCTCATGGTGATTCTCTAGCAGATAAGGTATTTATTTAGGCAGGAAATTGAAACCATAGCTGACGCTGATAATGAAAGCAGTACCGCCAGGTGTCCTATCCGTGAGGTCTGAACCTTGAAGTACAATTGTAAGAGGAATAGTTGGAACCGGAACAAAAGAAACTCCAGCGTTTAAACCTACTCCACTCCAAGATGCACCGATACCTACTTGAGGATCAACTTGCAAACCAAATCCTCCAAATACCCCAACACTGTCATTTCCTGAGCGGAAGTTACCACCTCCCACTCCCACTGTGAATGCCAATGGCATTTTATTATGAGGATTATTAGGTTGCAACACAGAGACATTTGTAACCGCACCATAGACGGTAGAATCAGCTATTGCTTCATTACCATACTGAGCAAAAGTATTCCAGCCAACTGCGGCGGCAATTTGATTTTTACTACCAGCATAGAGAACACGGTGGGCTTTGAGATCGAAAGTCCCATTAGCACCAAAGTTTTTGATACTACCGTTGTTAAAGGAGACTTCTAAACCGATTAATTTCTGGCTGTCTCCCAAACCAAAACCGACACTTGTACTGCCATCGAAACCTGCATCGCCATTTCGTTCCTTGCGAGTTGCTCCCGATGCTGCAAAGAAAAAGTCTCCCATGTTAGCCCCGAAAGCACTGGGAATTCCAAAGCTGAGGGTAGGAGGATAGGTTTGTTTAACACCTGTGCTTCCCAACAAAGGCTTAATTTTTAGGTTTTGGCGTAATTCACTATCATTTAGTGGAGTTTCAGAGCCAGCAGAGGGAGTTGCAGTTTGGGATAGAATCTGGCGATCGCCTTGGTTGGGTGATATCATCAACTGCTGTGCTGGACTCAGATTTGAAGAATTTACTTGAGAGACAAAAATCACCTTTCGGGTTTGAATGTTGGCTGATTCAGTTAAAGATATATTTTGTTGTTTTTTAAAAAAGTTGTTAGTTTTTAAAGAAGCAGCCTGTTGTTTTTTATTGAAGATTTTAGGTTTAACGTTAGCACTAAAACTATCACTAATACTTACAGTCTCTAAGTCAGCAATATTATTATTTTTTTGAGATACCAGCAACCTTTGTCTTAAGCTAATCTTGGGTTGTGTATTAAGTCTAGATAGTCTCGATTGAGTCTCTGGATTTTCAAAAGCAACGCTATCCGCAGCAACTGCCGATTGGATAGAAATATCTGTTAACATTAGCAGAAAAGTTAACAGGATTTTTCCTGAGTTCCAGCAAGCAGAGTTAATGCTAATCATTTCATAAGTATCACTACCATTAATAACTTTTTGTGTTTCATGCATCAATGATATTCCTTTTGTAAAAATTATTTACCTAAATACGAGATCAATTTATACGTAAAATTACTATTTGGCAATAGTAGTTTTACGGCAATATAGGCAATTGACGGGACTTAGACAAAATAGAAGATGAAAAAAGGTTCTAATTCCTAGCTATCTAATTGGTATTTAAGGACTTGAGGCTAGGGTAAACGCACCTTATTTCCTAATAAAAACTAATAGCTACGGTGTATATACAAGTCTGAAATAGTTTACTTACCTGCTTTTTCACGTCATTTTTACCCCACCCTAGCCCTCCCCTTGCAAAGGGGAGGGAACTAGATTTTCTTGTTTCCCCCCTTAGCAAGGGGGTATTAAGGGGGGTAATTTGACACGCCTAAAAAGGGGGGCAAAAGCTCTTAAAGTCCCCCTTAAAAAGGGGGATTTAGGGGGATCTACAACGATTTTAGTTTCGAGAAAGATGTGTGTACACCGTAGCCTAAAAGGAGAGAGGCTTTGATGCTCACTCCCTAACGCTAGCTCTTAAGGGGTTGGGGGTTAAGTCTATATTTCACGCAATTGAGAACCGCTATAGCAATCCTATTTGAGTTGTGAAAATTAACGAACCGCCAAGACGCCTTCGCGAAGCGTCTCGAAGAGAAGAGCGCCAAGAAAAGAAAGAGAAGTTTTCACAAATGATTTAGGACTGCTATATATAAATTAGCTTATTTCCAACTCAATAACTCTTTATTAGTAATAAAAAACTTCCTGATTAGGTACAAATAAGTGAATTACTCTTTGAGAGTAAGAAAAATTTTCACCAGAATATTAAAATGAATTGTTTATAACTCAGTTTATGCTAATGCTAAAACCTTTGCTAAATATATGTTGCTAGCAATCTATGAATGGGTGAGAAGTTCCAAGTATTACAACTATAAATTAAAATTATGTCTTCTATATTTATAACTTATGACTTAGATATAACCATTTCACAAAATCGGAGTTAATTGTCAGGAAAGTAAGATATTTGTACTTAGGTATTAATCAAAACTTATTTAATAAAATATTTTTCATATATATACTGCTATTAACAAAGATTAAGAAATTCTGATTAAAGAATATTGCAATAGCTTGATTTAATTGCTAAAGTGTTGTGTGACAACAATGCTGATAAGTGCTCGGATCTAGGAGAAGTAGAATCTATGAGCTATACCCATTCAGCTAAGTGTCTTAGGCTTTGACGGGTTCAAAACGAGAAATTGCTGCCTCATATAGACAACTATGAGGGATTGCAGATTAACCAAGAAATGTCTCATTGCTAAAAGCTTAGTTTCAGTTTGATTTCAATTGCAATTGATTATTTGTCTTACTTTGTGCCGACAAGTAAGTAGCTCTTGCTTGTGTGTATCGGCAATAACGAAAAGTTTGGTAAGACTTAAATTTTGGAGAATAAAACTAATGGAGATTCAAGGTAAAGTTGCCCTGATTACAGGGGCTTCGCGTGGAATTGGACGAGCGATCGGATCGNAAGTGTCTTTTGACGGGTTCAAAACGAGAAATTGCTGCCTCATATAGACAACTATGAGGGATTGCAGATTAACCAAGAAATGTCTCATTGCTAAAAGCTTAGTTTCAGTTTGATTTCAATTGCAATTGATTATTTGTCTTACTTTGTGCCGACAAGTAAGTAGCTCTTGCTTGTGTGTATCGGCAATAACGAAAAGTTTGGTAAGACTTAAATTTTGGAGAATAAAACTAATGGAGATTCAAGGTAAAGTTGCCCTGATTACAGGGGCTTCGCGTGGAATTGGACGAGCGATCGCCATCGAATTAGCGCAACAAGGCATCAAACGGATGATATTGGTAGCACGCGATCGCCGCAAGTTATTGGAGGTAGCCAAGGAAATCGAGGCTATGGGTACAGAAGCTGCGATCGTCGCCTTAGATTTGACTCAAACAATTGAAGTAAATATCGCTGTGGCTCAACTCTGGCGCAATTACGGACAGATTCACCTGCTGGTTAATTGTGCAGGAGTCGCATACCAAAGCTCATTTTTGCAATCTAAAATGCCTCAAGTTCAAGAAGAACTCTCTGTGAACTTGTTAGGAATGTACAACCTCACTAGTTTGATTGCTCGACGCATGGCCAGCCAAAGACAAGGGACAATTGTCAATGTATCGAGCCTGATGGGGAAAGTGGCAGCACCAACGATGGCGACATACTCAGCAACGCAAC
>LXQE01000151.1 GCA_003326195.1 Nostoc punctiforme NIES-2108 | reverse complement strand
GGAGCAAGGGGGCAGGGGCAGGGGCAGGGGAGCAGGGGGCAGGGGAGCAGGGGGCAGGGGAGCAGGGGAAGATTTTATTTTACTTTGTCTCCCTTGTCTCCTCATCTCCCTCATTCCCCTTATCTCTAATAAAATAGTCCCACTCCCTAGAATCAGGAGTGGGCTGCTATTTGCTACATTAACTGCAATTCAGTTATCTGTAGATACCGTTGTTAAAGCGATCGTCTCCTTCATTGAAGGCAGGCTCTAATTCTGTCACGGTGAATTTATCGAGGTTGGCTTGCAGGGTTTGTTTTTGGCGATCGCTCAATCCGGCAAGATCCAATACATCCTCTACCTTTTGGTAAGGAGCATTGGTGATGATTTTCTTAGCCAGGGTGGGATAAAGCCCTGGAAACTGTTGAAAAGCTCGGACGTTGGTATTATTCAAATCAATTTTTTTACCAAATTCCGTTCCTAGTTTAGCGTCTGCCCGATTCTGCCGCTCAATTGCCAGAACTGGGACTTGGGGAAAAGCAAAACTGTTGAAACTAGCAGCTTGGGCTATCTGAGTTGTTCCCAACCATCCCCAGCAACTAAGTAACAAACTAAACACTGTTAATAAACGCGCCAATCCTTTCACGATTTTTCTACCTCTTTCCATCAAACAGAAATAAAAGTTTTAAGCTAACAACAGTTATTAGTCATTAGTCATTAGTCATTAGTCATTAGTCATACCCTGCGGGAAGCCGCTAATGCCTCTACGTGAGAGCGCCAAGGACGAAGGACAAAGGACAAAGGACAAAAGCTGATAGCTTAGTCAACACAGCAGTCATCAGAAACTAATATACAGCGTATTAATATCCACAATATTTACCGTTACTGGGTTTGACTATACTTTTGCCAAAAATTTTCATCGTGGAAAGAGTACCTACATCGCTGCAATCGCTTTGCATTGACGATCCCCGCAGCATTCCCAGCTAGACGAAATCTTTTCGGGGTGGCTGATTCTACCTCCCAAGCAGACACCAAACTGTACGATTTCTAAGAGCGAAAATCTTACCAAAAAAGACTTGATGCTGATGGATTTTTATGTAATATTTCTTAACTAATTAATTATCTATAGCATCATTTTTGGTGTGCCGTAGATTGGGCTGGGAAAAGTTTCAGTAACAGAAGCCTACACGCTTATTGGAAGATAAGTGTCACCTGCCTTCTTCACGCTGCGATCGCAGCTAACAAAAATAGGCTGTCTACTAAAATTGTACTCAAAACGGCTCCACCAAAGGCATACCAGTGTCTTTGATTTCGACTTAAAGCTGAAATTCCTACTGTTAGTAGCACTGCGGCGAAAAGTATCGCCCAAGTTTGCCCCCAAGGTGCTTGTACTTGCATGAGAGCATTTTGTAAGATTTGCGGTACTAAATCTGCATCTACTCTCATGATTTGCCGCCAATAGGGCATTAAGTCTACTATATAAAAATATACATCTGTTAAAACTGTACCGAGTAAAGAACCTAAATAAAACCAGTTACCTACCTTGCCCCAATTCTTCGCCAGACACCAGCAAGCAAACGGTAAGCCGATAAATTCCACCGGCAGATGCCATAAAGGTTCCCAACGTAACCAACCCCAGTAAATCGCTCCTGCTAACCAACTCCAGCTAAACCCCAAGAGCAAATCCCCCCAGACGTAAGTTGCAGGACGTGACATTAAGGCAAAACTGAGCCACACCCAAAATCCTGTCAGGGCTAGACTCAGGCTTGGTAGCGATCGCACTATTGGCGCTTCTATAAATACTGGGACTGTTACCAAAAACACTGCCGCCGCAAACACTAACCAATTTTGCCGGGCAGAAATAGATAAGGGTAAAGAGGGAGAAAGGCAGAGTGTAGATTCCAATTCCTCGATACCCTTCTGCCCAGTATCAGCTAAATCCAACTCGGTATCAATAGAAGGGGTGGAAGCGCTGTAGGAGGACAGTGTATTATTAATCAAAGTTTTTAATATTTGTTACTAAACTTTATCTTATTTAAGATATCACATTTTCAAATCCCCCCCTGGGGCATTGTTATTATACTGAAATTTCCACTAAGACTGGCGCAAACCAAACAAAACATTCTGCGCCAGACGAATCCATTCAAGTTGCACTATGTACACAACTATTCTGTAGTTCCTTGTAAATGGGGGACTACACAGAGGTGAGGGTAAAATCTAATAGTTAAAAAGTGAGATGATATTAGTCCCCTAAATATTAAAGTTTGATGAATTTCTCAAATTGCGTTGACTTATTGAGGTGGGTGTAAGAACATAGTCAGCGTCTTCGATGATGTTATCGATCGGTAAAATTGAATTTTCTACAAGATTGGGTGTAATAGAAAGTATAGAAAGCAACATCATCAGCTAAAAAATGTTCATCACGATCTCTAGAACACGAAAAGGTATTAATTGTATATGGAGTTTATTCAAGCTTTTATTTTAGGTATTGTTCAAGGTATTACAGAGTTTTTACCAATCAGTAGTACTGCACATCTTCTGATTTTTACCAAGCTATTTGGTTGGAAAGAACTAGGTTCTAAAGATTTTGTTGATGCAATTCAATTTGGCAGTGTTATAGCAATTGTAGGGTATTTTTGGTCACTGATTTATAGTATTGTCAAAGGTGGGGTCGAAGCATTAAAAACTAAAGACTGGCAACGTGAAGAATGGAAGATTCTTGTCGGTATTGCAGTCGGAACACTGCCCGCTTTAATTTTTGGCTTCCTTTTGAAAGATGTTTTACCTGAAAGTGCATTAATTATTGGCATCATGTCAATCATCATGGCACTTATACTAGCTTTGGCAGAAAAAATTGGCACTCGTAAGCGAGGTTTTGAGTCATTGCAGATTCGGGATGGTATTTTGGTTGGATTGGGACAAACACTTGCTTTGATTCCGGGCGTTTCTCGTTCTGGCTCGACGTTGACAACTGCCTTATTTTTGGGATTAGAACGCGATACAGCAGCGAAATTCTCATTTTTGTTAGGGTTTCCAACTCTTACCATTGCTACGCTGTATAAAAGCCTGAAAATCTTCAAGTTGTTTCAAGAACACCAGTTGCCAGATAACATTGTTGGACTGTTAATTGTAGGAATTATTTCAACCTTTATTTTTTCCTACCTATCAATTGCATTTTTGATCAAATACTTAGCAACCAAAAATACTTTGATTTTCGTATGGTATAGATTAGCCTTCGGTAGTGTTATCTTACTAGCGATCGCAGCAGGTTGGAAAGGATAATAGTCATTAGTCATTTGTCATTTGTCATTTGTCCAAAGCAAATGACTATAGCGACTGCTCGTTTGTATGTAATACAATCTAACCTCACTCCGAACCTCTCTCCTTGTAGGAGAGAGGCTTTGAATTTTACTCCCCAACGCTAGTAGGGAAGGGCTGGGGGTTAGGTCTGTATTAGACTCAACTGAGAAACGCTATAATGCCCAATCCCCAATCCCCAATCCCCAATCCCCAATGGCCCATTCCCCATGACTACCATTCATCCTGCCCGAATTACCAAGGTTCTTCCAGACTCAATAGCCGCAGAGATTGGTTTTGAAGCTGGGGATGCGATCGTTGCAATCAATGGTACACGTCCCCGCGATTTAATTGATTATCAGTTTTTGTGTGCTGATGAAGTCTTAGAATTAGAAGTTTTAGACGCTACTGGTAAAACTCATAGCCTGGAAATCGAAAAAGATTACGACCAAGACTTGGGGCTAGAATTTGAAACTGCCCTATTTGATGGCTTAATTCAGTGCAATAACCGCTGTCCATTTTGCTTTATCGACCAACAGCCACCAGGTAAGCGCACCAGCTTGTACTTTAAAGACGACGATTACCGCCTAAGCTTTTTGTACGGCTCTTATCTTACCCTGACCAATTTGCCAGAAAGAGAATGGCAGCGGATTGAACAAATGCGCTTGTCTCCGTTGTATGTTTCTGTTCATGCCACGGAGCCGGAAGTTAGAATTAGACTGCTGAAAAATCCCCGTGCGGGGCAAATCTTGCAACAACTCAAGTGGTTTCAACAAAGACGGCTACAAATTCATGCTCAAGTGGTTGTTTGTCCGGGTATAAATGATGGTGAACACCTGGAGCAAACCCTAAAAGATTTAGCATCCTTTCATACTGGTGAAGTACCTACGGTGGCGTCGGTGGCAGTTGTGCCAGTGGGATTGACAAGGTTTCGGCCTCTAGAAGACGAACTCATACCCGTAACCAGAGAAAAAGCGAAAGAAGTGATTTCTCAAGTGCGAATACTCTCGCAACAATTTCGCAAAAAGTTTTCCTCTAACGTCGCTTGGTTAGCTGATGAGTGGTTTTTAATTGCTGGTGAAGAATTACCGAGCGAATCTGAATATGAAGAGTATCCCCAAATTGATAATGGTGTTGGTTCAATTCAGTTGTTTATCAAGCAATTTGCAGTCGCTGCAACAGAATTACTACCGCCAAAAGTTTATCCTCAGAGGACATTAACTTGGGTAGTAGGCAACGCAGTAGAAAATGCCTTTAAACCTATCTTGGAACGGTTAAATTCTGTTGAGGGATTAAAAGTAAATATGCGTGCTTTATGTAGTGATTATTGGGGACAGAGGATCACTGTTACGGGATTATTAACGGGTCATGATTTGCTATTGAACTTACAAGGGCAAGATTTGGGGGACGGAATTTTACTGCCAAATGTAATGCTCAAACATGGGGAATTGGTATTTTTAGATGATATGAGTATTGAAGAACTAGCCTGCAAACTGGAGACAAAACTCTTACCAGTAGGAGGAGTTGAAGATTTAATCAACACTTGTATTATTTAAGCTGTTTTTGTTAGCTCTTTAATCTTTAGTAGTTCCCAGGTGGATGAAATGCATATCAAAATCTCACTCCTAACCCCTATTATTACCAAGGAAAGTTTTGGGGTTGGGGTTATGTGTCGTAAACATTTTTTCAATTGGTATAACTTCAAGCCTTTAAATTCAAACTATTTTTTTGTATCCAAACTTTTGGATTTAACATCCAAAATTTATAAACCTTAATTGAATATAAAAATATTGCTTAATTTTACATCAATATGATTCACGAAAGGGTTATTGATGTAGAGAATTGGTCTTTCTAGATGCGATAAATCGCGTCTCTACATCAATGTGGGCTTATATAAACTTGATTGACTTTTACAGTTAATAAATTTTGGTGGTTGTAATTGCAATTGTTGAAATTATTGTCTGTTCCTATCTAAAATTTTCTAGAAAAGCTCCTGAGAAATTATTGTTAGTTTAACTCTGCCAATCGTCAAGAGTACTAATTAGACTTATTGCACAAATACAAAATTTGCCTTCATCCGCCAATCCGTTCTCACAATTTTGGCAGAAGGGGAGCCGAGCCAATTTCTAAGTCCCTCTCCCAAGCTTGGGAGAGGGACTTAGGGTGAGGCCTTTAAGATGCACTAGTATTACTTTTTTAACTCACAAAACCCTGAAAAACAGATAATTAGAATAAGAGTGGCATTTTTTATTTTAGGTTTAAGTGAAAACTCTCTGTAATTACCCAAAAACCTATTGGAATTGGTAAACACGAAATTTTCTAAAAAGCTAGTCACCAATGGAATGAAATTCACAATGTAATAGCTAACAATTTCTATAGAATCGCCTGGGCAATTTGAGTATCCATCTTGGCATTTTTTACTGGTTTTGATAGGCTAGATTGATGAAGGTCATTCACTAAGTACTTCTACGAAAAGCTTATAGGAATTCTATTTGGTTTTTGAAAAGCCAAATATTAGCTTTACTTAATCCGGGTGAGAATCTCAGTAAACTTACTAGGAATCAAGCTAGAGTCCTATATTCTGTACTAATGAATTCTGAGTAATAACTAAATTAATTAATAATGAAGTAAGGAGTCACTGGTGAAGTATCAGGAAAACCAAAAAGATATAAGTTTAAAAATTAAAAAAGCTAGAAGATTATTTATTTTAAGTTGTGAAATTGTCGTTTTAAATTTTTTGAGTATTTTGCCAGTAACGGCGGCGACTGAAGAACCCGTATTGAGCGTAGTGTATGGCCAAGAAAATGCAAATCAATGGACAGGGATAAGCGATCGCTTACAGACAATAGGGGTGAAATATTGTGTAATTTCCCTAAATGATGTCAAGAGTGGGGCAGATTGGGGCGATCGCCGGGTATTATTTTTGCCAAACGTCGAGACATTAACACCAACTCAAGCGATCGCCCTAGAAGACTGGATGAGTAAGGGAGGGCGTTTGATTGCTAGTGGGCCTGTCGGTAGTTTGTCATCGCCAGGAGTGCGGCAATTATTGCGATCGCTCTTGGGAGGTTATTGGGGATTCAGCTTTAGTGACACAGAACAGATTCAAGCTGCAAAAACCAAGATCCCACAATGGACAAATCAAACTGGACTCTTTGGTAAAGTGCGCGGTGGCGTTGTGATTCCTAATGATATGGGCAGTGAATCTCCTGCTGTTTGGAATTCTAAAGATAATCCGGCCGCAGTAGTGACAACTGAGCGTTCTACCTTTTTGGGCTGGCGCTGGGGAACAGATACAGCCTCAACAGCCGAGTTGGATAATGCCTGGTTAAAAACTACTATCAATCACTATTTGACAGCACTAGCACCATCAAATCGCACCAAAAAAATAGCAGGAGGTTCCCAAAGCTGCTCTACAAGTGTGGCGGCTGTGTCCTCAGTGCAGGGGGGCAGAGGGGCAGGGGAGCAAAGGGGCAGGGGAGCAGAGGGGCAGGGGGGCGGTTCATCTCTCTCATCTCCTCCTAAAACTGCCACTGCTCCCATACCTAGACCGCTGCCTATGGTCAAACCTCCAAGTTCTCAGGAGGCTATTGACCAATTAGAACAAGCGGTGCGTTTGGATGTTGCACCCAACTCCAACGAGCCGATTGATAACAGGCAAGCGATCGCTCTCCAACAAGAGCTAGAAAATCTGATTGGTCGGGTGGAAAGCGCTCATTTAGCGGTGTTAGCTGATGCAGCTAATGTTGGCGAAACAATATCTGAGGAGAAGCAGTTTTCTAGGGATTTGAATACCCCCCAGTCTGTCAAAGAACAGCCAACACAATTGGCCTCAACCAAACTGGGGGCGCTAGCCATAAGTAAAGACCAAGCATTAGCACAAGCAAGGCTAATTGCCAAAAATTTACCCCAATTAATTGCTCAAAAAAACTACGCTTTGGCTCGTCAGCAATGGCTGGCCGCTAAAACAAGTTTGTGGCAACAGTTTCCTGTCGATCGGAAGCTAGCTCAACCAGAAATTCGCGCAGTTTGGTTAGATCGAGGGACAATTGTTCGTGCTGGTAGTAAGGCGGGACTGGCACAGATTTTTGATCGCCTCGCCCAAGCTGGGATTAATACCGTCTTTTTTGAAACTGTTAACGCTGGCTATACAATTTATCCGAGCCAAGTCGCAAAAGAGCAAAACCCATTAATTCGTGGGTGGAATCCACTGGAAGAAGCGGTGAAACTAGCCCATGAGCGAGACATGGAATTACACGCTTGGGTTTGGACTTTTGCTGCTGGCAATCAACGCCATAATGAAATTCTCAACCTTAATCCTAATTATCCAGGGCCAGTACTGGCGGCTCATCCCGATTGGGCAAACTACGATAATTTAGGCAATATGATTCCCATTGGTCAGAGCAAGCCATTCTTCGATCCAGCCAACCCCGAAGTGCGGCAATACTTGCTCAAGCTGTATGAGGAAATTGTCACTAAATATAAGGTGGATGGTCTACAGCTAGACTACATTCGCTACCCTTTTCAAGACCCATCAGCAGGTCGAACCTATGGCTATGGGAAAGCTGCAAGAGCGCAATTTCAGCAACTTACTGGTGTAGATCCAGTGAATATTTCTCCTAGCCAAACAGACTTGTGGCAAAAGTGGACAACATTTCGCACCGAGCAAGTTGATAGCTTTGTCGCCCAAGTATCACAGCAGTTGCGACAAAAGCAACCGAATTTGATTTTGTCGGTTGCAGTATTTCCTTTGCCGGAACTAGAACGGATTCAGAAAATTCAACAAAATTGGGAAACTTGGGCAAGACGGGGAGATGTAGATTTAATTGTTCCCATGACTTATGCTCTCGATACTTCTCGGTTTCAACGACTGGCCCAACCCTGGATTGCCTCTAAACAATTAGGAGCTACCTTGTTGGTGCCGGGAATTCGCTTACTTTCTTTGCCAACAATCGGGGCATTCGATCAACTCCAGTTGGTAAGAGACTTGCCAGTTAGTGGTTATGCACTATTTGCCGCAGAAAATTTCAGCAACGATCTCCAAAAACTCTTTAGTAACACCCAAGGTAGAATTCAATCTACAACAAGTGAACCGATTCCTCTCCGTCAGCCTTTTCAAACTGCCGCCATCCGTTACACCGCCCTACAACGGGAATGGAAATTTGTTTTCCAAAATGACCAACGACCAAGGCCATCTCAGAAAATTTCAGATTTTAACAACCAGGCAGAAGTTTTACGCAGTGCTTTAAATCAGCTTGCCGCTTCCCCTTCTGCTAGTAAGTTACTCGTAGCGAGAGCCTCTCTAACTCGCTTCCAGTCTCAATTTCGGGTATTGATGAGCCAAGAAATTAAGTCGAATTCTTATCAAGTCAAAGTTTGGGAAAATCGGCTCGTAACTATAGAAAGGCTATTACGTTATGGCGAACGACGGTTGCAGTTACGTCCTTTGTAAAGAGGCAGAGGGGCGGGGAGCAGGGGAGACAATGTGACAAAAGAAAACTCCTAACTCCTAACTCAGCACTCAGAACTGTTTTGCCCAATGCTCAATACCAAACTAGCTGGATATAAACTAGTTTGTAATTCTTAACACACTTCTTGTAGTGTTTATATCTCAGTATTACTACTTTTTTATCGTCAAAATATTGGAAAATACTGAGACAACCGACTTTAGATAACTATTATTTGATGATAGCTATCGTTAAAATCTATGCAAGCCTTAACTCAGATCATCGGGCTACAAAGCTTAGAGTTAAGAATTGGCTGTTTGCCACTGAAGGTTGTGTTAAAAACATCACGATTAGAGTAGATGCTATTTCTACAACGGGCTACGCTTACGCACTGATGTAGCACGGGGTAAAAGTATCTTGTTTTTTCATCTTCGCAGCTAGTAGGGTACTTCACAAAGCATGATATGGTACTGTTTGTAGCTTCTGGAACTAGCTTGAAAACAGCCCATACTTTTGAAGTTATGCATACCTTAGTCATGACATTGAATATGTCAAAATTTTCGGATATCATCTCAGTGTTATCACGGTTGTTCCAACAGCAGTTGGAACTACTGCTAGTTGTAGATAAGCAAGGTAATATGACTCCTGAAAGTATCTGTATCTGTCAAGCAGTGGCACAAAAAACGGAGAAAACTAAAGTTAATGCTAGTATTGATTCCTTTGAGGTAGAACATCAGATTTTCATTCAGAGACAATTATCCAAGTCCCAATGGTTACTAGCACGCGCTATAGTACGTAAAGCTACGACAGGCAAATACACTCACTTCATTGAAGTTTATGAGGAAGATTGGGACTTCTATCGTAAGTCTAATAGGATAATGCAGACCAATACCGCCCAAATATCACATAATCATGACTGAAATGTTTAATGATGTGTTGATTATCGGCCAGTTAAAAGTGGAAAAATTAGAGTATGGAGCAACATCCTGCAATTTAGTTGAACATAACCGACAATCGCCAGAAAAAATACAGATGAATCTGGGTTATCGGCGCTTAATTTTTTTCACCAGTCAATATAAATTTGTAACCTGCTGTATCAATGAAAAACTGCTGGCATACATTTTGACTAACTTGTTTTCAAATGCGATTAAATATTTCTCAGATGATGGCATTTTCAAGTTTAATTTCCTTAGTCAAGATAGACAAACTGTATTTAAAATTAAAGCTTTTCAGATTAGTATTTTCCAAGAATATATAGTAGATATTCTTGAATCATTTTATCACACTATGAATGGTGATAGTATACTAGGTACTGCCTTAAAAATGGCAATTTTAAAAAAGTGTGTAGATATCTACAGAGGTAAAATATTTATTACAAGTATAAAATCACATTTGTAAGAAATACTGCTATATAGTGCCATTAAATAAAAATATAAATAAGAGGTAATTTATGCCCAAAATCTTAATAATAGAAGATGAAGAAGCAGTCCGTGAAAACCTTTTAGATTTGCTAGAAGCTGAGGATTTTGAAACTATTGCTGCGGCTAATGGCAGAATCGGGGTACATTTGGCTATCTCCGAAGTTCCTGATTTAATTCTTTGTGATATAATGATGCCAGAAATTGACGGTTATGGTGTCCTAACAGCATTACGTCAAGAGCCATCAACGGCAACAATTCCCTTCATCTTTCTCACTGCCAAATCCGCCAAATCTGACTTCCGTCAAGGTATGGATATGGGTGCAGATGACTATATAACTAAGCCATTCACTCGATCTGAGTTATTGAGTGCCATCATGAACAGGTTGGAAAAATACGCTACTTTAAAACGGTATTTATCTCCTCAGATTGTAAATAATAACTTGTCTCCAAAAATGCAGTTGTTAGAAATTAGCTTACATCGAGCTATAAAACAACATAATTTTCAAGAATTTGAAATTTATTATCAACCAATAGTCGATATTGCATCTGGAAAGATAGTAGGTGCTGAAAGTTTATTGCGTTGGCAAAGTCCAGAATTAGGAATGATTTATCCAACAGAATTTATTCCGTTAGCAGAGTCTACAGGTTTAATTATTCCGATTGGCAAATGGGTATTAAAAAGGGTATGCCAACAAATTAAAAGCTGGCGGGATGCTGGAATTAATTCATTGATTGTTGCTGTAAATCTGTCAGCAATTGAATTTAATCAGCCAGATTTCATTCATAATTTAGTCAATTTTACATCTGTCAATAATTTAGAACCACATGACCTAGAAATAGAACTCACTGAAAGTATGATTATGCAGGATGTAAATAGTGCGATCGCTACTATGAGTAAATTGCAATCTTTGGGTGTAAAAATTGCGATCGATGATTTTGGTACTGGTTACTCTTCTTTGATTTATCTGAAAAACTTACCAATTAATACATTAAAAATAGACCGTTATTTTATCCATAATGTTGCTAAAGATTCGCAAAAGTCAGCCATCACTAAAGCATTAATTCAAATGGCTCATAATCTCAATCTAGATGTAGTAGCTGAAGGTGTAGAGACAGAAGCAGAACTAGGTTTTTTACGTCAACACAACTGTAATTCTATGCAAGGTTTTCTATTTAGTCGTCCCTTACCAGCAGCAGAATTTGAAAATTGCTTGTTTACTAACAAATGCTTGTATGTGTAAATATTAGGCATTGGGCATCGGGAATAGAATCTAGTTAGTAGTACAACACGGTGGAAATAAACCAATCATTTCAAATCAACGAAACCCTTATGCTGTATTATTTTTTAATTTTTAATTCCGCCTTGCGCTACTAGTACTTTATTTTTGAATTGTTAATAGGTTGACTAACTAAGAAAAATCAAACTTTTGACTGGCGACAATTATTAAGCCTCAAGTCTAGAGTAGGAACATTGTGTATAGTGTCTACCACCATGAAAGTTCCTGCGCGTTTTTTGCTGTCAATTTTTTTAATGATTTTGGCAGCAGCCTGTAACCAGACTCGCGCTAACTCAGATAATCCCACACCTCAAAAATCTGTACCTTCTACCCAACTGACACAGAATCCTACACAGCCAAAAAATATTGTCCGTACTGAAGCACTTTCACCTACACCCATCCGCATCAATCTGAAGAATTTACCAGCACCCTTCGCAACAGAAAGCGCCTCCAAGCGGCCTGAAGTTGTGTCCATTCCACAAAATCCGGTGCTGCGCGTACCACCAGGCTTTACAGTAAACGTCTTTGCTGAAGGTTTAGATGCCCCACGCTGGCTAGCTTTAACCCCCAATGGTGATGTTTTGGTGACTGAAACCGGGCAAAACCGCATTCGTTTGTTGCGTGACAGCAATGCTGATGGTGTAGCTGACGTTCGAGAAACATTTGCTAGTAGTGACAACGGACTCAATAGACCCTTTGGAATGGCTTTTGTAGATAATTCCTTTTTTCTGGGGAATACAGATGCTGTGGTGCGTTTTCCCTATACTCAAGATCAAAACAAGATTACAGGTAAGGGGGAAAAAATTGCCGACTTGCCCGCTCAAGGTTATAACAATCATTGGACGCGTAATGTCGTTGTCTCACCCGATCGCAATAAATTATATATTTCAGTTGGATCGGGAACCAATGTGGATGAAGAACCCCTACCACGGGCTTCGATACAGGTGATGAATTTTGATGGTTCCCAGCAGCAAACTTTCGCTTCCGGTTTGCGTAACCCTGTTGGTTTAGACTTTCATCCTGTAACTAAGGAACTTTATGCCACTGTTAACGAACGGGATGGAATTGGCGATGATTTGGTTCCAGACTATCTGACACGTGTTAAACAGGGGGCATTTTACGGCTGGCCCTATGCTTATCTAACACCAAACAACCTCGATCCGCGGCAAAAGACGGATGACAAAAGTAAACGTCCTGATTTAGTAGCCCGTACTCAAACGCCAGATGTACTGTTCCAGGCGCACTCCGCAGCATTGGGTTTACAGTTTTATGATGGTAAAACGTTTCCAAAAAAATACCAGAATGGTGCTTTTGCGGCTTTTCGTGGTTCTTGGAATCGCGATCGCGGCACTGGTTATAAAATTGTATTTGTTCCCTTCGATGCTAAAGGGCGATCGCTTGGCTACTACGAAGACTTTCTCACAGGATTTTTGCTAAATCCTTCTGTACCCAGCACTTGGGGACGGCCTGTAGGTTTACTCGTGTTGCCAGATGGCAGTTTACTACTAACAGAAGAAGCCAATAATCGGATTTATCGGATTCAGTATACGCGGGAGTGAACAATTCACGCCTTCAAACATTTAGAAATTTACGGATAGGATCTGTTGCCTCAAGTAAAGTTAGAGCAGTTGTCATCAATAGAGACGTTGTGACTGCATCTTCCTACCCAGGTTTATCTCCTTTACGGTAAATTACTGATAAATACTAATACTTATCTGGTTGAGAAATGAATTATGACTCCCAATGAAAATAATACTCAGTCAAATATCAACGAATTGTCTCCACATTCAGGTACACGATATTGGGGTGAGGTAGAGGTAATCGAGGAGGGAGAAACCTATAGAATTAGTCGTGTGGAAATCAAGCCCAGGCATGGCATTAAACCACAAATTCACTATCACCGGAATGAACATTGGGTTGTAGTTTCCGGTGTGGCAAAGGTGACTTGTGGCGATGCAGAAATATTACTGAATCGAAACGAATCAACTTATGTCCCCGCAGCAACACTACATAAGGTAGAAAATCCTGGACATATTCCGCTAATTATTCTGGAAATTCAAAATGGTGAATATTTGGGTGAAGATGATACTGAGCGCCCTTATGACTTAAATTTGGTCAAACCTGTAGCTGAAGGACAGTAAGAGGCAGGGGCAGGGGAGCAGGGGACAGGGGGGCAAGGGGACAAAAGAAAACTCCTAACTCTAGCCCTTTCAAGGTGGTGAAATTTGGAACGAAGATTGGTTATTTCAACTTTCAGAAAGCCCAAAATCTGAGCGGAGGATTCAAGATAGTAGCGCTGAAACAACGTATGTTCATTTGTCACCTTGAAAAGGCTACTCCTAACTCCTAACTCAGCACTCAGAACTGTTTTGCCCAATGCCCAATCAAAACCACCCTTCTTGTTCTAGGGTTTCAATCAGCTGCAAGCCACGGGGATCGCCCACTCCTAATAGTGAGGCTTTGGCGTCTTCCCGGACTCCCAAATCTTGATCTTCGGCAAAGGCTTGAATTAAGGCGTCGATCGCTGTGGCATAAACTACATTAGAAGGCAATTCGCGGCACAGTTGACCAATTGCCCAAGCACTGTTACTCCGCACCGCTGCTACGGGATCTTGGACTAAGGCTTCGATTAATGGTGGTATTGCGCCTATAACTGCTTCATAACCGACTTCTGCCATCTGTGCTAAGGCGCTAGCAGCCCACAAACGCACTGCGGAAATGTCGGTTCTGAGGGCGTTTGCTAAAGGTGCTAAAGAACGGCGATCGCGACAGTTTCCTAAAGCCCAAACTACACCTTTACGCACATAGCCATTCCAATCACTGTTTAGTTGAGCAATTAATGGACTCACTGCTTCTAAACTGGGATTGCGTCCGATGCCATAGGCTGCACTTACCCGCACTAGGGGACAGGTATCAGTTAACAGGCGAATCAGATGGGGGGTAGCACGCGCATCTTCAATATCACAAAAAGCACGCGCCGCTAACATTCTTTGCTGGGCCTGGGGATTTTCCAGCAAGGCTAGCATCAGTTCTGGATCGGGCTTTGCCACAACTGATTCGGCAGTTAGCGGCTCTATTTTATCTAAGGGGCTTTCTAGCTCCTCCTCAATATCGAGTAGGCTTAGATCGTCTTCGTCATACATAATTTGATTTCAATCCCGAAAAGGGATTAACACATAATCCCCCGCGCTAATAAGTTAAAGCTTTATATATATTAGTTGGGTTCTTATACATTTTCCTTTCTTCCTCGTTGAGTTTTATCCAAACGAGAACCTCTATAACTCAGACGCTACAGTATGTTATCGCTATTCTTGAGTTTATTTTTCTGCACTCAGGAATTTTACCATCCAGATGGATTGGGTTTGATAACCTAACTGATTATAAAGATTCAATGCGGGTTTGTTTGATTGAAACACTTGCAGTCCAATTTGGCGATCGCCTCTTTGAATAGCCCAATTTTCCACATATTGCATTAAAGCTGTACCAATACCCCGCCGCCGATGTTCTGGTACAACATAGAGGATAAAGATGTGAGCATGACGGTTCCCATGTAATTGATCTATAGCATTGCCCACCCAAAGGCAGGCTATGGGTGAATGGGCATTAGTCATTGGGAATGAGACATGGAGAGGAATTTCCCCTTGCCCCCTGCTCCCTGCTCCCTGCTCCCCTTCCTCTTCTACCCACCACAAGGGCGTATCGCTAGAAAAGTATTGCTTAACTGTTTGCTCTAGGTGGGAAAAATCCTCATTGGGAAATAGATCCTGGTAAGTTCGCTGCATGAATTTAAGCAGCAGCGATCGCTCCAAAAGTGAGCCACGGCGAATAATGTATCCAGGTAATAGTTGTTCAGACACTGCTGATATTTATTGACTTAGCTAGCTCGCGTTATGTTCTGCTGGTGGTAAATCACTTGGAGTAGATTGAGAACTTACCCCCACCTCTTCAATGGGTGCGGGTGCTGCCATATCGGAGGGTAAAAAGATGCGGGCGCTGACTGCCACTAGGGCAAAGAAAAATACTAATACTGCAAGCAGTGGGGCGATGTATTGACGAAAAATAGCCATATTTTAATTGCAAGAAGCTAGGAACTTTTATGAGAACCTAGCTGAAGATTTGTGAAGTATTCTTGATTTATTTTAGCAATTTTCTGTGCATGGGAATTGGAAATTGGGAATTGGGAATTGGGAATGGGGCATTGGGCATTGGGCATTGGGCAAAACAGTTCTGAGTGCTGAGTGCTGTTAGCGGTAGCGGGGTGTTTAGCCCGTGTTGAGTTAGAAGTTAGGAGTTAGGAGTTTTCTTTTTTTTGTCCCCTTGTCCCCTTGTCTTTCTCATTTCTCCTTTGCTCCCCTGCTTCCCTACTCCCTCTGGCGATCGCTCTCCAAGTCGTCAAGTACTCTTTCGCAATACCAATTCTCCGGCATCCCAGGATAAGTCTCTTTTGCCTGTTGAATTAACCGTTCGGCAGCGGCAGTATCACCGGATAATTTAGCGATTAGCCTGTTTTTGAGATAACTATCAGATGAACCCTCCTCTACCTGGGTTGGTATCCCTTGATTTATGCTTGATGGAGTTGATGGTCGGGATTGCTCTCTCCGCAACTGCCAAAATAAGACGTAATAAAGTGTACCAAAAATTAAAATTAGGCTGAGTGTTCCGAAAAAAGTTAAAAGGTTAAATGCTAGAAATCCTAGAACTAACTGCGAGAGAACATACCCAAGTAATAAACCAGTGAGTAAGAGGATGAATGTGCCGACAGCAATAACTACTTGATTCCCCATATATCCTCTTCTTCGTCCTCAAGTCCTGGTCTGGATACTGCCACTGGCTGAGGGTTCCAGGGGGCAAATACTGGTAATAGGAGTAGTCCTGGTACGGCGGCGGCGATGGTAATTAAGAAAAATACAGGCCAACCCGTACTTTGGGCGATCGCGCCTCCAGGGGCTGACAGAATATCGCGGCTGACAGCCATTAAGCTGGATAACAAAGCATATTGGGTTGCGGAAAACCTCTGGTTACAAAGACTCATCAAAAAGGCAACAAAGGCTGCTGTCCCCAATCCACCACAAAATTGTTCTACGTTGATGGCAAGTACCATAGCTTGGTAGTTTTTACCGATGTATGCTAGAAAAAAGTAAGCTAAATTACTTACTGCTTGTAGAATACCAAAAACCCAAAGCGATCGATTGATGCCAATAGCACTCAAAATTGAACCACCTGCTAAAGCACCGACAATCGTCGCAATTAACCCCATCCCCACTTGAATTGCCCCAATGTCGGTTTTGGTAAAACCTGTTTGCAGCAAAAAAGGCGTGGTCATATTGCTCAACAAAGCATCACCTAGCTTGTATAGGGTAATGAATGCAAGCATGAGAATAGCTTTGATAATCCCTTGACGCTGAAAAAATTCCCCAAAGGGCAAGATGACAGCATCAACGAGAGAAGCTGGAGGGCTAATTTCCTTGGGTTCCGGTGCGAACAAGGTGGCAAAAATACCAATTACCATCGTCCCTGCCATAAACAAGTAAACCGATGACCAAGGCAGTTTGTCGGCAAGTATCAAGGCTAAAGCACCTGCGACTAACAGGGCAATTCGATAACCTAAGATAAAAACTGCTGCACCAGCCCCCATTTCTAGCTTTTCTAAAACGTCGGTACGGTAGGCATCAACAGCAATATCTTGAGTCGCACTAATAAAGGCAATGACTATGGCGTTGATTGCTAGTAGTTGTAATGCTTGTTTGGGTTGTTGGAAAGCCATGAATGCGATCGCTACAATCAAAGCAATCTGCGTCAAAATTAACCAACCCCGTCGTCGTCCCAAAATTGGTAAGGTGAACCTGTCTACCAACGGCGACCACAAAAATTTTAAGGAATAAGGCAAACTCGCAAGGCTAAACCAACCAATAGCGGCTAAATCTACCTTCTCTACGGTCATCCAAGCCTTTAAGGTATTACCAATTAACAATAACGGTAAACCCGATGAAAAACCTAAAAATAATAAAGCCGCCATCTTGCGACTACCGAAAACTCCCAGCAGCGATTTAATTTTCCTCATTGTTTCAACTTTTAGCCTCTTTTGAGGAAATATCAATAAAATACAACGAGGAAATGCAAAAGTATATCATGTAACTAGTACCTATAAAGGTTTGAATTATTGGAGCAGCAGGAGTTCCTTATATAATCCCGATCGGGGATTGAAACTTGCCAAAGCTGCTGTGTGACTTCTCGCAAACATGACAAACTACCAAGATTTACTTGGGTTAAATACAAATTCAGGATAACCTTATAGTGTCAGCGTTTTATTAACTTTCCTGAATTGGATAAACCTGATGTCCCCTAATTTCGACTCTGTGGGCAGCGAGGGATTTTTCCCAACCTTCACGAGTACCGATGTCGCTTTTGCTATTGAGCAATCCTAATTCCTGTTCTTGTTGGGTGAGTTT
Organism: Nostoc punctiforme NIES-2108; assembly: GCA_003326195.1. Taxonomy (GTDB): domain Bacteria; phylum Cyanobacteriota; class Cyanobacteriia; order Cyanobacteriales; family Nostocaceae; genus Nostoc; species Nostoc punctiforme_A. The sequence continues at coordinate 178,906 of LXQE01000151.1, read as the reverse complement.
AGCAAATTCTTCGTAACCAGGGTAGTCGCTGGTGACAAATGTTTCCTTACGGTGCAAAATCGGTGGATTTTCCCTAGTTGCATAGTCTCGATGAGTGACGACTAGGGTTTTTAAATCAATACCTATGCTGGCTTTTAACGCCGGGTGGGGATCTGTGTCGAATTCGGGGTAAGACAAATAGGATATTTGCGGCTTGTCAGTGTGATATTTGATTAATGTAGCTTCATCGACACGCCCAATGGTACGGCTAGCGCAACCTTCACAAATTCGTAGTACGGGGTCAAGTGCTGCTAATGCGGAAACATGGACGTAAAGCGCACCGCGTGTATGTTTACCAATTTTACTTTTTTCGCAAGCAGTTTGAATCACCCCAGGTTTACCTAAGCTGAAAAGCTTTTGATCGGCTACTTGACAAGCTTCCTCGTAGCTACTAAAAAAGGCTTTGATATCGTGACGCATTTCTGGGGCTAGTTTCTGCCATGCAGGACGTTTATCAAAGTGGGTCAGCGCGAGATACACTTGGATATCCAGAGAACGACGATAAGCGATCGCATCCCATTCAGCCTCATCAGTAGCTTGCAAAACTACACCAAAGGCGCGGCGAAAGTTACCAAATTCGCTGAGTAATTCCTGTTCATTTTCCAATTCGCCTTTGACAGGTAGTCTACCGCGCTTGGTAAAGAAAGCCATTAATGGTTGCAGCTGTTTTTGATAGTCTTCAAACCGCTTGATGGGTATACGGACTCGCGGTGTAGAAGTCACAGAAAAGAAGCGGATAGCTTTGTAGCTTTCTTTTTGGGCTTCATCTCGAAAAACAAAGTATACGCCTAGTGCGATCGGTACTGCATCGACATTTAAGACTTCATCAATATAAGTTTTGAGTTCTTGTTGTTCGTAATATTTCTGAAAAGTATTGCGGCGCGTCACAATGCCATCATTGTAAGCAAGTTGGGTTTTGCTGGGAGCGTTAATCAGTATTTGAGCCGCGACAATTAAAACTTTCCCGGTGAGTTCCCAAGCTTGGATTAGGCTTTGACGGCGTTCTTCTGAGTCTTCAATGACGTTGAGGACATAACCCAGGTTAACCACATCGGCGGGGGTGCGTGGTACATCGGGATAGTAGTAAGGGTCCCAACCTGCACTGGTGTAGCCTAAGTTTTTTACTCGCTGGACATCACCACCGTAGCCGCAACCGTAGTCAAAAAAAGTGGTGTCTTGATTGAGGATTGACCCTTCTATAGCCAATCGTACAGGGCGAGATATATCAATGCGAGCGATCGCAGCTCTATGACGCTCAATTTCTAGCGCTTCAGGCATAATACTTAGTTGTCAGTTAACGGTGAACAGTTAACAGTCAACTAATATCCTTTCAATTTTTAACCGCCAGTTCAATTAAATCTTCAATTTTCTTGATATTTGGATCGCCTGCTAAGTAACCAATACCGCGATGCAAATGTAACCGGAATTGAGTAGCTAAGGTTTCTTTGTCGGTGAGATAACCGTCATTGTGACAGCGTTGCTTAAGGGCGAGGAGGAGAATATCAGACATTTCGCCACCAAAAACGCGCCAACTCATTTCGACGTTGCTATCTTGGGGGATTGGGACGGGAGAGGGTGTGGTTGATTCTGCGAGAGAACGACAAAATGCCCAACGGCATAGGATATTCCATTGGTCGATTTTTGTGCTGCGTTTAAGTTTGGTAAGTTGATCTTTGGCTGTTTGAGACAGTTTTATTCTTTCGATTGGTGATTCCATCGTTTTTATAAATAAATAGTGATATAGAAATAATACTGCTGGGAAAACTAAGAGTATGTCTTAAGTTTTCGCCAAGGAATAATTAATGGAAAGCCCTGAATTGCAACTTCTCTCACGCCCAGCAGACAGTTCAAAAGCCTTAATTTTTATAGATGGATATTTAAGCGAAGAAAAAGTGAGAAACAATAATTTGCTTTATGCCTTAAATAATGCTGGTTGGCGACATTCTGTATATCATTTATGGTGGGATTCTGGTCTTTTTGAAAGTTCTCTTATGGGTTTTGGTCTTGGTCACTGGCATAAAACCAAATATCGTGCAGAACGAGTTGGGAGAGATTACTTTCCTCATTTGATTCGTAATCAAATTCCTGAAAAAAATGTCTCTTTTATGGCTCATTCATTAGGGGCGCGTGTTGCTTATTATTGCATGGAAGCTTGGACAGAAAAACAACATTTATTAGAAAATGTGATTCTTCTTGCTGGTGCTATTCGTAGAGATAGTAGCAAAGATTGGGGATATGCAACTTCCCAGATTACAGGAAACTTAATCAATGTATATAGCTCTGATGATAAAACATTAAAATATATATTCAAAATAGCTGAAGGAGGACAGAATGCTTGTGGACGGAAACCAATAAAAGAGTATCACCCTAGAATTGCCAATGAAGATGCAACATATCTGATAGGTAAAAGCCATAGCCCATCTAAGTGCTTCGACTACTTACCAGAGTTAGTTAGAAAAGGGTTATGGCAGATATGAAATTTTTTATAACCCCAATTCATTATTAATAGCGGCAATTTCTAGCTGCATATCTAAATCATTAGCCATTGTAGCTAGTTGGTCCTTCATATATTTTACAGCAGTAAAGTTATCTGATATTTGCTTTTTTTCTTGCAGTTGTATTGTAATTCGTTCTAATAACCATTCTAATTCTTCTAATGACAGAACACGTAGGTCATTCTCTATTTTTAATACATTGGGTGAGTTCATATTGCTTGTCTACTTTCCAGAGGTCGTGATATATATTATTGTAAATATCTTTTTTAAACGATATTTACTACCAAAAATATTGATTTTCTACTACTGTTGTTTGGCGGGTGGAGGAGTTGTATTTGAGGAGATATTCGCGTGCGATCGCTTCATTTTCTCGCAGTGTTTCAACTTCTTTCTTGCCAATCTCAGTATCCGTAGATAACAAAATCACTTGATGGCTGGCGGATGGAAAGTAACGTTCAACTAAATTGCTGCGGTGAGAGGAGTCTAGTCTACCTAATGGCGTATCAATTGCTACAGGTAGGCGGTGTCCAGATACTTTTGCTAAACCCCAGAGGAATGCGATCGCAAGTAGTTGTTTTTCGCCTGCTGATAAACGATGTTTAGGTACAGGTTTACCATTTAAATCGTAAAGCAAAAGGCTGAAAGTCTTAGTATCAATGGTGATGCGATGCACTAAGTCTGATTTATGGAGGAGATAAAGGAAGCAGTTTTTAACTTCTTCCTCTAATTTATTGAGTTTTCGCAGGGTTAATTTTTCACGAAAAATCTTGAGTGTATTTTGAACTTTAGCCGCAGAGGTAATAATATGTTCGCTATTTTTATGTTTAATATTTTCTACAGTATAATCACTTAATTCTCTCTTTGACTTAGCAATAATAGTTTCTAATTCAGCTAAACGACGGCGGATTGTTTCGTAATTTGCTTTAGCTTCAACAACTTGATTTTGTGCCGCTTCTAGTGCTTGACGCAGCTTTGTATAATCTTCTGGTGCTGCTGCTGTTTGCACTTGCCTTTCTAAAGTATGAATTTCTTCTTCTTTATTTTTGAGAATAGCTAACTTTTCTTTTGCAGAAAGTTTAGAATTTTGTAAGTGATATATGAGATTATCTAGCTGACTTAAAGTTTCATCATCAGCTAATAGCCAAGGTGCTTCTGTCTGGATAGTCTTTGCATATAAATTATCCACATCTTGGATTAAAAATGATTGGATTTTTTCAACTTGTATCGGAGAAATCTCTACTTGATTTAGCCAAGCGAGTAAACGCTGATCTCTCTCAATTAACAAATCTTTAGAAATTTGTACCTGTTGATGGCGAAATTCCTTTTCTCCCTGTGCTTGCGCCTGATTAAGCAGATTGGGAATTAATGCTAGAGGTAAAACATCAGCCGCTAATTCACACATTGACTGACGTACTTGTTCAATTTCCGCAGTTTTTGTATGCTGTTGTAGTTCTAGCTGATTGCGTTCGGCTGCAATCTTTCCACCTTCAGAAATAAATTTATCAAAGGCTTCTTGCTGCTTTTGTTCTAATTCCTCTACCTGATTTTTGAGAATTTCTACTTTCTCTTCTGTGGTTTGATAATCTTCTTGCTGTTGGGTTAACCTAGTTTCGATTTCCTCTAGGTTTGCTAAATCTTTACTATTACCAACTTCTTTAAGTTTACGGTTAACTAAAATATCTAAATCAACTGCTAAACGATCTGCTAACTCTAGTCCTAAAAGTCCGCGTATCGCGTCTACTACAACTGGTGGTGGTATTTCTTGTTCTGCAAGTTCTTTAACTTGTTCACCATCAAAGAGAAATAAGTTAGAAATACCTAATGGCAAAAGATTTTCAATATATTCATCCCAGATATTAACTAAAGCATCAGGCCATGTATCACTGTCGCCTAAAATACCTAATGTATCTTTACCGTCTTTAGGATTTTTTGTCCAACTACGAACAACACGGTATTTTATTGGTTTATCGTTTTCAATATGTTCAAAAAGTAATTCAATCCGAGTATCTGCAACTGGATCTATTTTATTATTAACACATTGATTGAGAAAATCACTATAACTTAAATTACCACGGGTAGAACATTGGGCGCGGGGGCCGTAAAGGGCGAGACGAATGGCATCCATAAGGGTAGTTTTTCCGCCGCCATTCATCCCACCTAATAGGATAATTGGGTGTGAGGTTTCCTCATCAATTTTTGGGTTAAGGTTGATTACCTGTTTTCCACTGTAGGGGCCAAAGTTTTGTAGGACGAGTTCAAGAAATATCATTGATTTTTAAGATTAACATGAGTTCGACAGCGATCGCAGAAGCAGAAAGTTTGTGATGAAAGGAATCAGATAAAATTAATTAGATGGTTTTGTCTGACGCATTGAGAAAAAATATTTTCTATGAAATATAGATAATACCATCACTAACTGTTAAGAAATGCGATTGTATCTGTCTCGGTGTTGGTAAGCGTGGCTAGATTTGCACACCTCCAGCTTGAAAAATCTGTTCGGCGGTTAAATTCAATTCTGGGAAAGTAGGCGAGACAATATGGGTATCGCCTTTAAATTGAGTAACTTGGTACTCACCATCAATTAATTGATAAATAGATATAGTAGGCAGCTTAGGATTGCCAATAAACTTCCTAGCACCTATAGCCGCGTAATCTATAATCCAATATTCGGGAATACCTATAGCTTCATAATCAGCTAATTTTTTGTAGTAATCATCTCGCCAATTAGTACTAACAACTTCAATAACTAAGGGAATAGATGTAGCTTGAGATACAGTTGATTCTTTTTTCCATAAAGGCTCATTCACTAAATTTGGTCGATTGATTATTAAGATGTCTGGTGAATAAGCTGATTCACCTTCGGATGGCTTGACTAATACAGTTTTTGGAATGAAGTAAGGAAGTTTTTGTCGCCCAATTTCGATAGATATATTTAGCGCCAAAAAACCAATAACATCCTCATGATCTCCCACTGGTTGTGCCATTTCAACAATCACGCCATCATGTAATTCGTATCTCCCACCCTCAGGCCGCCAAGCTGCAAAATCTTCAAAAGTTACTAATTTGTGTATGGCTTGAATCATAGAACCTCGCTTGTTTTAAGATAACCCAACTTTGTCAAGCGTTATTTAAGTAGTTTGGTTGACTCCCGTCTTTTATTATTCTGAATCTTTCTTTTTAAATTTCATACTTGCCCAAGTTACCTCTTCATCACTTTCAGTTTTATCTTCATCTATTTCATTGATTGCTGGAACATCGCCCAAAGTCATCTGCTTGACTTTTGCAACATCACCTTGACTAACTGCTTCGCTTAATTCGCGTTTCAAACGAGCATTTTTAATCGCATCTTCTGGGGAACGGGAACTCGTATTAAAACATTTTTCTAGGGTGTCGTATATCCCCACACGACGAGTTTTTTTGCGATACTGGCGTTCTGTGTCTAACAATTTCGCCATGAGTTCCAAGTGCATCGCGTCACCTTCACAGATTTCTTCTAATACTATCCATTCATCACGACCTAGTAGGCTATAATCTGCACCAGGACGGGGGTCTTGAAATTCTTCGCCAGTCACTTCTTGATAAATCCGGGGTAAGCTATCATCAAATTCGTGCTTTTCTTCTAGCCAAATGCGGCGAATTTCGCTCATTTCTTCTAGAGTAATTAGGGTGATATCGCGCATATTTTCTGGCGCTGTCCGACGGGTTTTTGTTTGCGCTTCTAATAATCGTCTAAGCCAATGTTCCCGCCAATATTTCGTGTAGGGGCCATGAATTGGTTCAATAGATGTTTCACCATCTACATGACGCTCAAAAAGTTGGACTTCTCCCCAGATGCGACGGAAGTCTCTTTTATCGCGGTCATGTCTACTATCTAATTCATTGCGAATATCTAATAGAGGCTGCATCCATTCTTTTTCTTCATCATTTTGAATCATTGCCTCCATTGATTTATCTTTACTAACAATTGTGCAAACCCAACATCCAAATCGAGAATCACCACAGCTAGCAGTAGAAGTATCAACAACTAGAGGACATTCATTATCTGCTGTAGCACCTCGATACATAGTGAATAGGTCTTTGTTGCTATATTCCCAAGGATTTTGCCACTGATTTAAGTAAATCCAAACTTCATCAGTACGCCAATCTTCGATGGGGCTATAAATTAAAGAATTAGGCAAGCTTGCACTATGGTAAAGCAGAGATGTCGGTGAACTTGAATCAGAAATTAGACGATCTTTTAGGCTACCTGCTTGATGTTTTTCCATTGAAATAGCACGTTTAATGCTTTCAGCTTTGCGCGTACCTAAAATAAGAATAACTTCCCCATTTACTCTAACTACATCACGGATAAAGTGGTTAGAAGGATGAATTTTTAGACGGTCTGTACACCAACGAAATTTTCCTCGCGGCGTTGGATAACCTTTACCAATCAAGCTTACCCAGAATGTCTCTTTGATTTCTGGGTGTAATAAATGTGGCTCAATGGGCATTTTCTGTTCTTGAGCAGCAACCTTCATCCTTTCTAAGGATTTGCGTACCCAAACAGAGACTACAGGGTTTTCTACTAATGTGTCAGTTGTAATAACATGAATAGTCTTTTTTCGCTTTTCAATTGGTAGTGCTGCGATCGCATTCCAGATAAGCTGTAAGGTAGCAGTACTATCTTTGCCACCCGAATAGCCGACTACCCAAGGTATCTCATCCAAACAATACAATTCTTGAATTTCAATAGTGAGAGCTTGGATATAGTCCACTAACTCTGCTACAGTACGTGTTTGCTGGTTTTTATTTTCTGCTTGTTGTGCTGTAGTCATTTCTCCTTCTCTCTGGAAACGCTGGCGTAATATTCGGGCGAATAGGGCGAATGGAATTCGCGGCTACACAGACTTGTGTTGAGCATCTCGACTTCGCTCGATGGAGCCGGAGTCGAAATACAAAACTCACCTCCGTGGGTTTAAAAAAGTTTTTAAAAACTTTACTACTAATATCCAATTTTTTGGATAATTAAACGACATAATTCTATTCTGTTTTTAAAATTTAACATGAAAGATAGTGCATCTGACCCAACTGCTGACATCGCTAGAGAGTACCTGGAACGAGAAAACAAGGAAAAACAGGTACTAGCTTTACTCCTGGAGAAGTTTTTAGGGAGAAAAGATCAGATTCTTGTTCAAAAAACCGAGATGGGTGGTACTGAGGCTTATGTTAGCTCTGTTACCTTGGAATGGTTCGCAGGTCGGGTTCACTTCGCCTCTGGCTTACCTCTGTTTCAAAAAAAGTATAATCCAGAGACTGATAATGTCGAGATTGACGCGGATAGTATTGATGAAATTCAGCAGCGTCCTCTTGATTGGTCACGTCAAGCGCCGCTAGTACAGTATTTAGCGGCTCGACACAACCATAAGTTTCCGCCAGTACTAGTAGTAATTAATCAACCGTGGGTGGATAATCCTAAAGCTGCTGAGTGGGATAGCGAAGGACGCGCCACAAAGTCTACTACTGATTTTATACCGTTAGATAAAGACGCTAAAGTAGGTCTGCTAAATATTTCTGAGGATGATGTGACTATTTATGCACTAGATGGTCAACACCGATTAATGGGTGTACAGGGGTTGATGGAGTTAATTAAAACTCGCAAACTCCAGCGCTATAAAAAAGATAAAGGTGCTGATGACAGTTTTATTACAGTCAATGATTTGATAGAAAAGTACCAAGTAGACCTTGCTTACTTGCAAAATTTACCCAAGGAAAAAATTGGTATTGAGTTCATCTGTGCGGTAGCGGCTGGGGAAACTCGCACCCAGGCGAGGCGGAGGGTGAGATCGATTTTTGTTCATGTTAATCTGATGGCTGCACCGTTGACTAAAGGTCAGCTAACACAGTTGAATGAAGATGATGGTTTTGCGATCGTTGCGAGAAAAATTGCAGTTACACATCCACTATTAGAACAACGACAAGAGCGCAATCCTCGTGTTAATTGGAATAGTGCAACAGTCGCTTCCAATTCTACAGTTTTGACCACTTTGCAAGCTCTCCAAGATATGTCTGAGCGATATTTAGTTCATAAGTTTCCTCACTGGAAACCCTTGGAGAAAGGTTTAATTCCCATGCGTCCAGAGGATGAAGAAATTGAGCAGGGAATTGAGGAATTTAAAAAGCTATTTGATTCTTTAGCTAGTCTTTCTAGTTATAAAATTTTAGAACACGAGGATACACCAGCTTTACGGCGCTTCAGCTTTGAGAAGGATGGAGGTGAAGGAAATATGCTTTTTCGTCCAGTTGCTCAAGTTGCATTAGCGCAAGCTTTGGGAATTTTGGTTTTTAAAAAAGGTTTTTCCCTGGCAGATATTTTTAAGAAACTGCGGAAGTTTGACCAGCAAGGTGGTTTTAGTGGTATGGAATATCCCCAATCTCTCTGGTATGGGATTTTGTATGACCCAAATAAAAAGCGGGTACAGGTTGCTGGACGAGATTTGGCGGCGAAATTATTGGTTTACATCCTGGGTGGAATTCAGGAACAGATGGAACGTGCGGAACTTCGTAAGGCTTTGGCGGATGCTAGGACTGTTGAAAATAAAACTATAGGTTTTGATGGCGAGTTTGTTGAACCGAAAGCGGTAGGACTTCCACCTACTCTGTAATTATGCTTGAAATATATTTTGGCGATGCCATTGAAGCGCTTCCAGTTCTGGAAAGTAGTGCTCTGTATTTGGTAGAAGTATTGTTTCACCATCAAAATCTTTCATAGGTTTAGCATGGGGGGATACCTCTTCCAAATTATTGCTAATTATAATTCTGTATTGTTCATCTACAGCAAACCAACCCCTATCAAATGCCCAATGATGATTTTTGCAAAAAGCAATTCCATTAGGAATTTTATTATTATAAAACTGTGAAAAGGGCTTGATGTGTGCGCCATCCACAATATTTTGATTTACTTTTTTAGTTACTTTTAGTCCACAGAACGCACATCTGTAATCATAAACGTGTACAATTGCTTTCCTAAAAAAAGCATTTCTAATAACTGCTCGTTTCAAACTCCACCTTGGATTAAGCTCTAAATTTCCTGTTTCAATTATTTTTTCTATATCTACCGCGTCATCTTGAAAAGTTTGATTTATTTGTAAAATAGACTCTATATCATTTTCATTATCAGAAAAGAAAGCTGCCACAAGTGCATCAATTAGTTCTTTTCTGCCAAATTCATCTTGCAAAAAGTTAAATAATTCAGCGTCTAGATATGCGTATTCAACAGCCTCTTTTAGTTTGTTAATTGTTTTTGGCTGTAACCCATTAAATTCAGGCTTAAATTTCAAGTACCAAAAGCCTTCACTTTGCAGATGAAAGAAAGGATAGTGTAAACCACCTTTGTATGATGGAGAACCGATTACATTCCAATACCTCTCAAATGTTTGAACTAATTCGTCTGAAACCGGAATCTCGTTAGTAGTAATAACACCTCGTGCAATTAAATCAATTACAGATAAAAGTAATATTGGTTTATATTGAGCATTACCACGCTTCCGGCTACTACTCACATTTAATTCAGCCAAGCGTTTACAATAATATCCTATATTTTTCATATTTGATAAGTTAATTAAGCAAGCAAAAAAATCAAGTTAAGAATTTACTGAGATCAAATTCTTCTTCTAGCTGTTCTTTTGTTCCTTTTTCAGAAATCAGAACTAATAGAAGTCGCTCTGAGTAGTCAACAGAACCCCGCAACTCGTTTTGTAAAATTTCCAGTCCTCCGTTAGCATACTCTTCAAATATTTGAGTACGTTTATCTTCATCTTGTTCTTCTCTAGATGAGAGTATGTTGATATCTTTAGTTTCAGTGATTCCTAATAATTTAATGATTAGGTCATAACCTAATGAAGCAAAATTTTCTTGTGGAATTGGAGATGGTTCTCTTTTTGTAGTTTCCCCCAAAGGAACACGCTTTTTATTTTTAACGCCCAATGCTGCTGCAAACACCATAACTTCTACATAAGTTTGAAAAGGCCCAGTTGTGTCTTTTGATGCGACTAGAGATTTCACCAACTCAGCCTTATCTTTAGCAACCCTGATTCTATTTGCAGCCATTGTTTTAATATCTACATTGTTGCTATTTTAACCGAAAGCTAAAAGTGATAGTAATTATTAACGCATTATTTTATACTAGTATGTGGGCGATCGCTAAACAAACAAATTATCCACTAACATAGTCTATCCTGGCACTGCGGGTTCAGCTTCAGCCATCTCATCACAGGGATACACTTGCGGTTCTTCAGGATTACTAGTACGATATTCCCCACTCTGCTAACTTCCATCTTTATAAATCTCGCTACGATGTCCTACTTTAATTACAGTCACTATCAAAACATCATCATCTATTTCATAAACAACTCGATAATCTCCTACTCGAATACGATATGAATTATCATCAGCTTGTAACTTTTTTACCCCGTTTGGACGCGGTTCTATTGCTAAGTCATTGATTTTAGTTTGTATGCGTTGTTGTACATCTATAGGTAGTTTTCTAAAGTGCTTTTTCGCACCCCTTGAAAATTTAACTTCGGAACTCACGCAATATCCTTGTTTATTTCGTTTTGAATTTCATCCCAAGATACAGTGCCATTAATGCGTATATCTTCCCTAGCTTCTTTAATGGCTTTTAAGTCTTCTTCATCGTCTACATCATCGATTCTTTTTAAGAGTGCATAAATTTCATCTAAAGTACTGTCATAAGCTTGATGTAGCAGTACATTGATATCTTTAATTAACTGTTCTCTTTCGTGTGCTGTCATTTTTAATCATCCGAATATGGTTTTACTTTTTCTGCCACCATCTGTAGTTTTCCCTAAACTCAAGTTGGAAACTGAACATTCTCATAAACCAAAGAAATAGGAAAGTGAAAATCAACACTAGTTAAATGAACTTCATCCTCTTCTTCATAAGGATGTAACTCCCAGAGTCCTCTATCATTTAACCGGAAGCAATCTAAACCAATTTTTTCAGCATCGATGAGGACGTATTCTTGCAAAGTCTGAATGCGACGATACCGCATAAATTTTTTACCTCGGTCGTAAGCTTCTGTGCTAGGGGAAAGAACTTCAACAATTAAACAAGGATATTGGAGAAATTCAATAGCTTGTTTGTCCCGTTCATCGCAACTCACCACAACATCGGGATAATGAAAAGGCCCCTTCTCAGATACACCTATTTTCGCATCCGCCATAAAGGGAAGACACTCACTCCCTCTTAGATGAATTTTTAACGCTGAAGCTAAGTTTAAAGCAATAGTTGTATGGGGAAGAGTACCCCCAGTCATGGCGAAAACTTCACCATCAATATATTCATATTTAATTTCTTGGCGTTCTTCCCATTCCAGATATTCTTGGGGAGACATATAATTTCTGTCTGAACTCGCAACCATAACTTTATTCCTCTCTTTTTCTCAAATGTAACCAAGAAAAAACCTTTGCGCCTCTGCATCTTTCCGTGAGTAATTACCCATTCCGTTCAACTGCGATAATTTCCGTATATTCAAACTCGTTCGGACTTTGTTTCACTAAAGGATAACTTTCGCCACCCAACTCAATATAATCTTGTTCGCAATCTGGCTTAGATGAATAATACGTAAGCACATATTCTCTCCCAATTCTCTTTGTCATTTCCGCTTCTACTTCACCGCGCCACTGAGTCTTAGTAACTAAAACTATCAATTGATTCGCTAATTGGGGAATTGTCTTCGCAATGTGTCGCCGCGAACTTTCATCCAAACTACCGAAGGGTGAATCCATGACAATTGGGAAAGTGCTACTATCGGGAATCATCATCATTTTCCGTTTCTCACTCCATTCCCTTACTTTGTCAATAATGCTGGCAATAAAGGATAAACTGAGAATTTGATTCTCTCCGGTGGAAGCTGCAACTGGTGCTCCTATACCTGTGGTATTTTCGACTAATGTAAGTTCATATTTTTCACTAATTTTAGGAATGTATGGAGTTACAGAAATCTCCGTGAATATTTCTTGTACTCGCTTTTCTAGTTGCAGACGAAATTGTTGTTCTTGACGATTTCTAACTTCCGTTAACCGTTCAATTGCATCTTGAGTAGCGTTAATCCGTCGCTGTGCTAGAGTTTGCTTGTCTTCATTCAGCTTTTGCTTTGCAATTTGTTTATTTAAACCTTCAATCTCAGTTGTGAGTTGAGCAATTTGCTGCTGATTTGCACCCTGTTCTCGATTTAATTCATCAATTTTACTTTCAATTTCATCTAAGCGTTTTTGTAAACTGCTAATTTCTTCATTAGCATCTTTTCGCAACCGTTCTTGAATATTGTCTAAATCGCCTTCAATTTGAGATATACTTTGCCTTAACTGATTAATTCTACTTTGTTCTCTATCAACCTCTTCCCAAAATCCTATAGCTTGCTTATCAATTTCGTCTACTTGAGCTATCATCCGAATTGCAGTTTCTTCTACCGCCGAGGAACCGGCTTTATTTAACCAATTACTTACATGAGTATGAGAATGATTACCCTCGTGTAATTCTGCACCACAAATACAGCGTTGAGAATTGAGTAAATCACTGACAAATTCCCGCGAGATTCCAGAAGTTAACTCGCCTCGCGCCTTCAAATCATTGATGATTCCTCGGAATTGGGATGTCGTTTCTGACAATAAAACTGTATAACCCCGCGCCGAAATAACTTTTTTTAGTGCTTCCTTGGTTTTTTTATATTCTTCTTGATTCGCCGTTCTCTGCGATTCTAAATCCTGCCATCTTTCTTGTAATTCTTTAGCAGCACTCAGTTCTCGCAAACGGTTGCTTGTCTCTTTTTTAAAAGTTTGTTGATATTCTAACTCTTCTTTAATTTCAGTTTGCCGCTTGGTAATGCGCTCACGTTCGCGTTCTATCTTTTCTTGCTGTCGTAATAGTTGTTTAGTTTCAGAATCACCAATAGCTTTTAACTCATTTTCTAGAGTTTTTTTAGCATCTCCCAAATGTCTGATAGAACGATTGATTACTTCTACACCCAAGAAGATTTTTGTAGCTTCGGCAATTTCAGCTTTTTTGTCAGAACGAACTATTTCTTCAATTCGTTCGCCGTCAAAGAAAAAATATTGATGTAAAGTAGCGGGTAAAATTTGATTAATTATATCGTCTGGTTGCTGAGTTGGTATATTCCATTTGCCATCATCCGCACCAACCCACATGGTTAATTGAGTTTTGCCAGCGTCAAAATCACCTTCGTTTTTATAACCTCGACAGGCGCGTTTAACTCGATAGCGTTTACCTTCATGTTCCCAGCCAATCTCTACCCAACATTCTACAGCTTGACCTTTTTGAGCTTCTGCGATCGCACGCTTATTCACCAACTGCTCTATCGATGCAAATGCCGCACTAAATTTATCATACAATACCCACGTAAAGGCATTTAGTAAACTGGTTTTTCCAGAGCCATTATTGCCGTGAATAATCGTTGTATTCTGAGCCTCTCCCCCAGCGATAATCATCTCTGGTGTCATACCATAAAAGGAGCGAAAGTTGCATAGCTTGATTGAAGTCAGCTTCATCGCACCTCTTCCTTAATAATGTCCAAAATATTATCATTTATATGGCTGTTAATCTTCTTATCTAGCCTGCCTTTCTCCAGCTTCCATACCCGCTCAATAATTTGCCGTACTTCCGGCGGTGCGCTGGTTATTGGCTCCTGTACATCATCAATATTCGCCTCTTGTGACATCTTCAGTGTAAAAATATAGTTTTTCTATATTTTAACTTTCTCTAGTACTGCATTTACCTCCGTAAAGCCACTGTTAGCGTTATCTTTAATTTTGCCAAAACTATTTTTCAAATTTATAATTTTCTTTGAAAAAAGACTTTATTATTGAATTCTCTTCTGTTATTATTAGTATTAGCAATCTAGATGATAATGGGATGTAAGTAAAATTTTTAAAGCCACTTACATCCCATTATCATCTAACTCATAATTTTATTATTTCATACTTAATGCTTCTTTTTTCAAAACTCGAAAAATTTTACAATTGCTGATCAAATATCTAATAAACCATAGCGCTTTTGTAAATCAAGTAACTTCATTCTTGCTTCCCCTGCATTATCAGCTAAATCAGCGAACTCTACAAAGCGACGCAATTCCTTTTTTAACAGATTGCGCTCAACTTCTATAGTTTCTCTATCTAAATCTGGTGGCAAAACAATCATGTCAAATATTGTTGCGCGTTCCTTAGCAGGATGAGGACGTAAAACTCGCCCCCGTCGTTGAATGAATTGGCGAGGATTACCAGAACTCGATAAAATCACCGCAGTTTGAATTGCTGGAATATCAACACCTTCATCTAAACAACGAATTGCAACTAAACCTTGCAATTCCCCACTTTCAAATTGATGCCGTAAAATTTCCCTTTCTTGTAAAGTTGTTTGAGCCGTATAGGTGCTTACCTTATACCCTAAATCCACTCCGAGAATTTTAGCAACAGCCTTAAGTTGGCGTAGAGAAGAACGTTGTCCCGCATCTTGGGAACCATCACTACAATAAAAAAGAGTGTGACTAGTTTCGCGGCGAGTAATCATTAAATCTCGCAAAGCATTTAATTTATTTTCCGCCGCACCAATTAATCTTGCCCTTTGCATCAACAACGGCTTTAAATCTTCATTGTCTTCGAAACTTCCTACTTGTCCATTTTCTCTATCTCGGTAAAGTAGCGATCGCCCAATTCTTTTAGTTAGCTTTAAATAGGCAATACTTTCTGCTTCAGTTAACTCTACCAACACCGGATAATAAAGATAATGTACCAAAGCACCTTGAGCGATCGCATCCCTCAAAGTAAACTCTGGCTGAAGAACTGGGCCAAAATAATCAAATAAAGATTGCGTCCCAAAATCATCAAAATATCTCTCCGGTGTGGCAGATAAAGCTAGTCTCAACCCAACACTGCGCGGCAAACTTTCCTCTAACTTAGGTGCGCCTAAATTATGCGCCTCATCACCAATAATTAAAGTTTTGGCGGGAAAATATTTGAGTTGAGACTGAAAGCCATCTCCAATTAAAGTTGAGTTCGTAGTGATAACCGTGACAAACCTTTGAGAACCAGAACGCAGATTATAAATTTGGGTAGAAAGTTGACTTTGCCAAGTGCGTAAATTCTCGAAAGCTAAAATGGGTTGCAAATTAAATTTTTCGCATTCTCGCGCCCATTGGGTGACGAGATGGCGGTAGGGACACACCACCACCAGAACTTGTAAATTAATCTGCTGATATAATTCACAAGCGATCGCTAGTGCGGTAATTGTTTTACCACTACCAGTAGCCATTTTCAGCGTCCCTCTGCCATTGTTGGTAAACCAGCTAGCGATCGCTTGTCGCTGATATTGCCGCAATTGCAGAGACACAGGCATTCTTGGGCATCCTGGTAATGGTTGCGTGTAATAACTGCCCTTACTTTCCCTTGCAATTGGTAATTTCAACCGGAAAGTGGGCAGTTGCTGCACTGAATTTTTCGTCAGGTACATATTCATTTGTCATTGGTTATTGGTACTTATCTTTCCCAATCCTCATTCTCCACTCCTCACTCCCTATTCCCTATTACTCAGTTGTAACCGCGCCAAACACCAATCAGTGAACCTTGTACCTGCACTTGTTGAGCCATGACTTCAATGGGATTATACTTAGGATTTGCTGGTTTGAGAGTAACGCGATCGCCTTGGCGATAAAAACGTTTTAATGTCGTACCAAATCCATCAACTCTGGCGGCGACGATGGTGCCATTTTTTAAATGATTTGGTTCTGCTACTGGACGCAAAAATACCACATCGCCATCAGCAATTAAATCTTCAATCATGCTATCGCCAGCTACGCGCAAAGCATAGGTTTGGGGAGGTAAATCGAAATTAGAAAAGTCTAAATGATCTACAGCATCAGTAAACGGTTCTATTAAACCACCAGCAGCGATCGTGCCCAAAATTGGTACACCTTGCTTCACAGGACGCAAAATCCGAATCGTTCGCGCTTGTCCTTCAGTCCATTCTATATATCCCTTAGTCCGTAAATGTTCTAAACGGCTTTGAATTGGTGCTGGTGACTTCAGGTTCATCGCTTGCATCATTTGCCTAATTGAAGGCGAATGCTGGTGCGATCGGATGTATTCTGCTAACCATTCGTAAAGTTCTTGTTGAGCTTCCGTTAGACGTTCCATAAATTTGCAGGAAGTAATTATAAATGTCTCTAGAACATTAGTACTACAAAAAACTCCCCATAACAAGAGAAAAGTAAAAATATGAAAGGCAAAAGTAAAATTATTTTCTTCTCTTTTGCCTTTTGACAAATAAGAATATAACAGGGTACAGGTTACAGGTTAGAGGTTACAAGGAAGAAAACTATACCCTATCCCCTGGGCCCTATTCCCTTACTCTGCCCCTAAAAGACTTGCAAGTAAAGCTTTTTGAGCGTGGAGACGATTTTCTGCCTGTTCCCAAACTCGTGATTGAGAACCTTCAATAACAGCTTCGGTAATTTCTTCACCACGATGGGCTGGTAAGCAGTGTAAAACAATTGCCTCTGGATCAGCAAGGCTTAACATCTGATCCGAAATTTGATAAGGCTGGAAAATTGGCATCCGATTATCAGCTTCTGCCTCTTGCCCCATACTCGCCCAAACATCAGTGTAAAGTACAGCAGCTCCCTTAGCAGCTAATTCTGGATCGTGAGTGAGGAGGACTTCAGTTTTGTGATTAGCGATCGCTCTTGCTTGCTCTACAATCTGAGAATCTGGCTCATATCCTTTAGGAGTAGCAATTCGAACATTCATCCCCACCAAAGCACAGCCCAACATCAAAGAATTAGCAACATTATTCCCATCACCTACGTAGGTTAAAGTTAACTCAGCAAGAGTGCCAAAGCTTTCTTGAATCGTCAATAAATCAGCTAAGACCTGACAAGGATGTTCTGCATCAGTAAGTGCGTTAATCACTGGAATCTTGGCATATTCCGCAAAAGTTTCCAAATCCTGCTGGGCAAAAGTGCGAATTGCCAAAATATCCAGATATCGATCTAACACCCGCGCTGTATCCTGCAAAGGTTCCCCGCGACTAACTTGAGTGACATTAGGGTTAAGATCAATTACCTGTCCACCCAGTTGGTACATCGCCACAGTAAAACTGACCCGTGTACGAGTTGAAGCTTTGGAGAACAACAACCCCAAAACTTTATTACACTGCAACTTCAACTGCTGTGATTTAAGTTGAGTTGCCAATTGCAGGAGTTCTTGAAGTTCCGTAGAACTGATGTCCGCTAGACTTAATAAATCTCGTCCGAGCAATGCTGCCATGCTTATAATCTGTAAAAAATAATTATATATTTCTGTTCCTTTATTCAGCCGTGCCAAGAAAATATAGTTTTAAAACTGACCAGATATTTTTGGGTTCAGCTCAGGATTTGAGTTAGCTTTTGCGATGAATATTAATTTATCAACTGTATCAGTGATTCAGAATCCCTGATTGTTTCTGGTTCATCACAATGGAAACGCCAGAACAACCATCTAGGCGTACAAAAGCAGCGATATTGCGAAAATTTCTGGTCTTTTAGCCTAATTTCTGATGAAGTAGATATTTTTTAGAATTAACAGCTAGACAAATAAATGGATTATGGTACAATAATAAATCGTGGTTGCTAATTAAGAGTAATCGTCAAACTTGCCAGCATAGCACAGTGGTAGTGCATCCGACTTGTAATCGGAAGGTCGCGAGTTCAAATCCCGCTGCTGGCTTTTATTAAAATGCGTTACGGCTCAAGCCGTAACGCATACTACCTACTTTAGATGTTTTTTAATTGGAAGTCCCTAATGGGTTGCCACTACCTCTCCTTCCAGGCGAACGAGTCGGTCTGCCAAAAGTTTTTCAAGGTCTTCTAGCGCCTTGGTGAAACCTTTAATACCTTCGTCTAGTTTGTCAGTTGCCATACGGTCAGCAGCGTGCATCTTGTCATAGCTAGCTTTGTCAATGGATATCTTTTCGATTTCCAAGCTTGCGACCTTCGCAGGGTCAAGTTTGCGTGGCAGTTCTCCAACGGTTGCTTGCAATTCAGCCAAAAGCGACGGCGAAATGGTCAGCAAGTCACTACCTGCAAGTTCAGTAATTTCACCAAGGTTACGGAAACTAGCTCCCATAACTTCGGTTTTGTAGCCAAATTTCTTGTAATAGTTGTAGATTTGGGTGACAGACAAAACACCTGGATCTTCAGCTGCTGGGTAGCTATCGCGTCCGGTATCTTTTTTGTACCAGTCAAGAATCCGGCCAACGAAGGGAGAAATTAAAGTGACGCCAGCTTCTGCACAAGCGATCGCTTGGTGAAGACCAAATAACAAGGTCAGGTTACAGTGAATACCTTCTTTTTCGAGAATTTCCGCAGCGCGAATGCCTTCCCAGGTGCTGGCAATTTTAATTAAAACGCGATCGCGGCCAACTCCAGCAGCTTTATACTGAGCAATTAATTCCCGTGCCTTAGTCAGGGTAGCTTCGGTATCGTAGGACAAGCGAGCATCCACTTCCGTAGACACGCGACCGGGAATGATTTGCAAAATCTTTAATCCAAAGGCAACTGCCAAACGGTCAAAAGCTAGAGAAACTATCTGTGCTTGGTTGGCTCCGGCTCCGGCATCTTTTTTTGCCTGGAGTAAAGTATGATCAACAATTCCCTGATATCCTGACATTTGCGCCGCAGCAGTAATCAGAGAAGGATTGGTGGTGGCATCTTGAGGTTTGAACTTTTCAATTGCCTGGATATCCCCCGTATCCGCGACCACAACAGTCATTTTCCGCAATTGTTCTAGTAAATTCTTAGACATAAAATACTCCGTGATGTTTGTTTAGGATTTACTTATTCCCCACCAAATTAGTTCTGAGTGCTGAGTGCTGTTAGCGGATAGCTAAGGTTTAGCCCGTGCTGAGTGAGAAGTTAAGAGTTATTTATTTCCTTGTCTCCCCAATCACCAGTCCCCAGTCTCCAGTTCCTTCAATTCTGATTCTGGCAATTTTTCTTAATGATTGCCCAATTTTGCTTACTATCTTGAGCCACAGCCTTATTCTAAGTGGCTTATGCCGAAATTGGCTGTCCAATGGAATGCACTTTGATTAAACTAGTTGTGCCTGATTTACCAATTGGAACCCCAGAGGTAATAACTACTTTATCGCCCTTGTTTGCTAGACCCATGTCTACAACTGTGTTCACTACATTGGTAAACATCTCTTCGGCATTGTGGACTGGTGGAATCAGCAAAGCTTCCACACCCCAAGAAAGTGCTAGCTGGCGATAAGCGGTGATGTCGGAGGTGAGGGCAATAATGGGAGAAGTCGGCCGATATTTAGACACCATTCTCGCCGTACTTCCTGATGAAGTGTTACAAAGAATTGCCCGTGAGCCAGTTTCATAAGCGATGCGACAGACGGATTCTGCCACAGATTCGGTAACGCTGAGACTGCCTGCTTCATGACACCAAGCGTGTTTGCTACCCTCATCGAGAGCTTGTTCTGTCCGCACGGCGATGTTGTGCATCATCTGGACGGCGGCGACGGGATATTGTCCGACAGCTGTTTCACCAGAAAGCATTACCGCATCTGTTCCATCCAAGATCGAGTTAGCAACATCCGTTGCTTCGGCGCGGGTGGGATCGGGGGCGCTAATCATCGACTCTAGCATTTGGGTGGCTGTAATCACCGGCTTGCCAGCACGATTGCAACGGCGAATAATATCTTTTTGAATTAGGGGTACTTCATGAATTGGCACTTCCACCCCTAAATCGCCACGGGCAATCATAATCGCGTCGGCAACTTTCAGAATGGAGTCAAAGTTTTCTACTGCCTCCGATCTTTCGATTTTGGCAATTAAGCGGATCGAAGCGCCGGCGGCTTCAATCATCCGTCTGGCGGGTTCTAAATCTTGTGGCGATCGCACGAAGGACACCGCCACCCAATCTACACCCAACTGAATCCCAAAACGCAAATCCAGCAAGTCTTTTTCGGTGATCGAACTTACAGGTAAAGGAGTTTGGGGCAGGTTTACTCCCTTGTGCGTAGAAATTAACCCGCCATTTTTCACCTGTGCCCGAATGCGATCGGCATCGCGATCGGTAACTATCAATTTGACGCGACCATCATTAATCAAAATCGGTTCGCCAGGTCGCACCATTGCGAACAAAGTCGGCAAAGGCAAGGGTAGTTCGTCAATACTCTCACCCTTTTCTTGCAAAACAAAAGTGACTTCAGTACCAGCTTCTAAATTTAAGCCTTCCGGTGGTAAAGTTCCCAAGCGAATTTTGGGGCCACACAGGTCTTGCATAATGGCGATCGGCTTTTGCAACTCACTACTAATCTGCCTGAGATAGTGAGCCGTTTGGGCGTGGAATTCATAAGCTCCGTGGGAAAAATTCAGCCGTGCCACATTCATTCCAGCTTTTACCAAGGCTTGCAGCTTTTCAGGTGCAGATGTAGCCGGGCCAACAGTACAAATGATTTTGGTTCGACGCATAGGGATTGGGGGTTGAGGAGTAACCTGCAAATTTGGATGCTTTGAGCGTAGGCGTAGCCCGTCGTAGACATCGCACCAAGCATCCAAATTCACACGTGCTTCATATCACTGGTTTGCTAAATAAAAATACTAGATTCCGTTTTATTTTCGGAGTATTTACCATTTGACCCAAATCCCAATTTGGGGACTGGGTACTGGGGATTAGGGATTGGGGAAGAAACTTAATTACTAATGCCCCATGCCCAATGCCCCATGCCCAATTCCCAATTCCTAATCAAACCACAGCCGCTGTCGAGGCGAGTTTTTCCTTCTGTGACATAGACAACATCAGGTCAATCACGCGATTTGAGTAGCCCCACTCGTTGTCATACCAGGCAATGACCTTGAAGAAGTTTGAATTCAACTCAATCCCAGCACCTGCGTCGAAGATGCTGGAATGAGTATCACCTTGAAAATCTGTGGAAACTACTTCTTCGTCTGTGTAACCCAAGATACCCTTTAGTGAACCTGCGGCAGCCTCCTTCATCGCAGCACAGATTTCCTTATAACTGGTGGCTTTGGCTGTTTTGAAAGTTAAATCAACCACAGAGACATCAGGAGTTGGAACTCGTAATGCCATCCCAGTTAACCTGCCCTTCAATTCTGGTAAAACCAGTGCTACGGCTTTCGCTGCGCCTGTGGAGGAGGGAATAATATTTTGGGATGCACCTCGACCACCCCGCCAGTCTTTTTTACTGGGGCCGTCTACAGTTGGCTGAGTGGCAGTCATAGCATGGACTGTAGTCATTAACCCTTCAGTCAATCCAAAGTTGTCATTAATGACCTTAGCTATGGGAGCTAGACAGTTTGTAGTGCAGCTAGCATTGGAAACAATGATATCCTTGCTAGGGTCAAATAGGTGATGATTGACACCTATTAACAGAGTAGTAACTCTATCTGGATCTTTAGTGGGAGCGGAAATTACCACTCGCTTTGCACCTGCCTTCAGGTGGTTTGCAGCTCCTTCGTAGTCAGTGAAGAGTCCAGTCGCTTCTACGACATAATCTGCACCTAATTTTCCCCAAGGTAACTCTGCTGGATTCCTCACTGACACACAAGGAATGAAATGTCCGTCAATGAGAATACCGTCTTCCTTGGCTTCAACCTTCTGCTTTAATTTACCGTGGGTTGAATCGTACTTTAATAGGTAAGCGAGGTTATCTGGTGGTACTAGGTCGTTAATGCCCACAAACTCAATGTTGGGGTTATCGATGCCAGCACGAAGCACAAGTCGCCCGATTCGACCGAAGCCATTGATACCAACTTTCAATTTAGTCAAGATTAAACCTCCCGTTGTGGAAGTTGAACAAAAGGAGAAAGTTAAAAGTCAAAATAGATTGCCTTTTACTCTTTACTCTTTGATCCTGACAGTCTCAGTCGGCTATGGCATATTTACTTGGCATATTTTAAGGATTGGGCATTGGGCATGGGGCATTGGGCATAAGGCATTAATTATTCTCCTCTGCTCCCCTGCTCTCCAATTCAAGTGGGTTGGACAAATCGCTTAATTTCACCACAGGCAATGTAAGACTTGCCATCTGGCGCGGTTTTGACTTCATCAACGACGTAAAGCATTCCTTCTTCGCGCACCGATCGCGGAAAACGCATGTTCCAATCTGGTTCATATCCGTCGGAAACCACCCTAGCCCGTAGCTTGCTGCCATCTTTGACACACTGAACTAAAATGCTGTCCCCTACACTGTCAGTTGTAGGAAGATCGGCAGCACTGGCAGGTCCTTTGGAAGCTTTACCTGTGTTAGTTGGATACGATTGTCTAGGGGCAACAAAGATATCTGTTTCACCGGGTTGAGCAAAACGGGTAATCTTACCACGTACCCGATAGAAAGTGCGATCGCTTGAGAGTTCCAATCCTTCAACGACATAGCGTGCCCCCTCTGCACGAATGGCGCGGGGAAACTGGATGTTCTTGGTTGAATCATAACCTTCGGACATGACCTTGACCCGCAGTTTACCCCCTTCACGAACGCAGTGCAATTCAACGCCTGAACCGACTTCATTCACAATGGGCATGGCGTAAACTTCATCGCCAGCAGTGACACCACGACCCACCAAATCGCTGCGATTGCGCGTCATCGTCTGGTAAGTCTGATCTCGCATCTCTTTGCGTCCGGCATTGCCTAGAGCTTTTTGAGCAATCCGACTGGCGAAATACTCAAGCTGATCGATCTCTTCAGCAATTTCAAAATTCTCGTTCAAGCCTTTATCCCGCAAATTTTTCACAAGCAATCGCAGGATTTGTTCAGCTTCCTGATGCTTGCCATGTTCAGCGAGATTAAGCCCAGTCTCTTTGGCCTTACCAATGGTAAGGCGACTCAGTTCCAGAATGATATGGCTTGTAGCAGCAAAAGCTGCTTCCTCAACAGTGCCAACTTTGGTGACGACATCGACTGTACCTGACACGCTTTGAATGCGGTCATCTTGCACAACATCGGCGCTGTAATGCAGCTTCATCACAGGTAACTCACCAACTTGAGCGCTTGATATCCCCAGACTCAAACCGAGAAGTTTGTCCTCTCCCTCATAAAGCTCTCCCAAGGTGATGACAGCTTGACCAGTGTCATTTTGGGTAACTTTAGCCAGACTTAAGGTATCAACCAGGCTGACACCATCAGCCAATTCAAGTGTCACCTTCAGGTTCTGTCCCACTACTGCTCTGAGACTGTCTAGCTCAATACTAAACACTTCAGTTGCTTCGTCGATGCTTTGAATGAAATAGAAGTTGCCCGTAGCGGCTCTTGCCATCCCAATCAGCAGGTCTTCATTGAAACCTTGAGCAAAGCCTAACGTAGTTGTGATAATGCCTTCCTCAGCTTTTTGCTCTGCTGTCGCTGTCAGTATCTTGGGGTCTTGAATGCCCATATTGGCGTGACCATCGGTAAGCAGGAGAACACGGTTGATTTTTTGGGGATCGAGTCGCGTTTTCACGTGTTCGCATCCTTTGAGCCATCCCCCCGATAAGTTGGTAATACCGCCTGCTCTCACCTTGCGGATGGAATTTTTCAGTGTGGATTTGTTAGTCACAGCTTGGGGTAGTACAACACTATCCACTTCATCGTCGTAAACAACTACTGAGAGAATGTCATCAGGCTCAAGTTGATTTACCACAGACTCAGCGGCTTTGAGTGCGTGATGCAAGGGAGCGCCTGCCATAGAGCCAGAACGGTCAATTACAAGCGAAAGGTTAAGGTTACGTCGAGGAGATTTAGCTATGTCAGCACGAAAACGTAGCAGAATATCAGTCTTTAATGAAGATCCGGCGGCGAGGATAGATTGGTCAAATTCGTAACTTGTCTTAATCATTTTTTATATCCCTTATAATTGTCTGTTATCAGCTACAAGCCTTGTGAAGCATAGACAGTAAGTGCTTTATTTAGTGTACCCAGAAATAAGTTTATTCAGTATATAAATGCTGTTTAAAGTAAAGTTTTATAGTTCAAGGGTCTTGCCAACGTAGACAAAGCCCGTTGTAGACATTCTCGACTCTCCGGTACTCAAAGGCGATCGCACTGGTCACAATTGCGGGAAACTGAAAGCAGATATATTAGGAGAGGAGAACCTAATGAGTTGGACTAAAGTTCTTGCCGTCGATGCACTTTCCCCAGGTGCGCGAGAAGTGGTGAAAGTTGGCAACCGGAAAATTTTGCTTTTGAATCACGAAAGTCAGCTTTATGCTGTAGATAACACTTGTCCTCACTTAAAATTACCTTTGAAAAGTGGGAAAATAAATGAGAATGGCGCAATTGTTTGTTCCTTCCATCACAGTGCTTTTGACCTGCGGACTGGTGAGGTAAAAGATTGGTGTTCTTGGCCACCTGGTGTAGGTAAGGTACTCTCGTTAGTTTCACAACCAAAGGCACTACCAGTGTTTCCAATTCGTGTGGAAGAAGGCAGTATCTGGGTTGATGTCCAAGAGGAATAAACTCTCACCCTAAATTTACTGAAATAGGGTTGAGAAAAAAACCAATAAAAACCCCAGCCAATGAGTTTAGCTGGGGTTTCTATCAAGATTTACCTATTTTAAAGATATAGGAATTATGGAATGAGAAAATAGAACGTCTTCTCAAGCAGTTTCAACACTTTGCTGTGATGTAATGTTGGATTGTGTGTTACCATTGCCAGTTTCTATAGAAGCTGTAGCACTTTGAGATTGGCCTAAATTGACTTTGAATACCTTACTCTGCTCTTGGTCCAGTTTGGGTAAAGTCAAAATTAAAATCCCATCTTTCAGGTCTGCCTTAACTTGTTGATTCTGAACTTTGGTTGGCAAAGGAATTACTCTAGCGAACTTGCCATACCGGAATTCCGAATGCACTTTATCCTTAGATTGGGAATGTTTTTCGTAACGATGCTCACCAGCAATCGAAACTGCATCTTGAGTAACTTGAACATCCAAGTCTTTACCTTCCACGCCTGGAATCTCAACTCTTAATAGCAACTCTGAACCATTATCATGTAATTCAACCGCAGGTACCCACGTTGTTCTCGGTGATGCAGAAATATCTGAGTTACCACGCTCGGCTACTGTCAGTTCAGAGAATAGTTGATCCATTTGACGACGCAGAATTTCCATTTCACGGAATGGTTCCCAACGAATGAGTGCCATATTTCAATCTCTCCTTAACTTTCTAATTCAATTTTGGGTAATCAATCAAAGTTTTAGAGGTGTTTTTGAGAGAGGGGCTTTATTTGCTTTGTTTCTTCTCTCTAGTAAGTAATTTAATAAAAGAAGAATCTAAAAACAGTTGGGTAAACCGTACAGACATAGGTTGGATTTACCGTATTAAACAAAACAATCATCAAAAGCTTGAGAATAGTTAATGTTAAAGGAAGTAGGCAATCGTAAATTAAACTAGATTATGTAATGTAAATTTAATTAAATTCGCTTGTAGTCAGAAGCTCTAGCCCGATCTCAGGGTTAGATTGACAAAGACGCTGGACGTAGCTTGCCGTATGAAGACTTGCTAACGCTTTTGGCGTCTCCCCAATGCGAAGGGCTACGGTGTGGACACAAGTAGAAAAAAGGTCGATTTCCCATTGTTCTCAGATTTATCTCGTTCCCATACAGAGCATGGCAATGGCTGATTAGCGGCTGCTGCCTCCAGTCAGACATTGAGTCAGAGAATCAGTGAATGCATTCCCAGTCTCCGACTGGGAACGAGTCAAGCCTCATCAACCTAGATTTTTAGGACTTGTATGTACACCGTAGCTTTGGCTGTTTGGGATTCTTCCGATTTAATTAAGTAATGAAGCAGACATAATATAAGCAGTTATCCTGCTTTATATGCAACTTTTCTATACACCCGGTGCTGAAGTATAGTTGTAAGCGATGATGATTTTATTTACAATCTGGTGATAGAGTTTTGCTTTCTGATTTCATGTTCAGTTTTATTGAAAAAATTATTCCTGATTGAAAATTAACTTAGTAACTGATATGGATGCTCAAAAAATAAAAATTTTATTAGTTGATGACAACTTAGAGAATTTACATTTTTTATCAGACATCCTTCAACACCAAGGTTATCAGGTACAAAGTGTCATTTCTGGACAATTGGCAATCAAGACGGCACTTGCTTCTCCTCCAGATTTGCTTTTATTAAATGTTCTTATTATAGAGAGGGATGGTTATGAAGTATGTCAATATTTGAAAGCTAACGATCAAACTCAAAAAATCCCGATAATTCTTTTCGGAATTTGCGATGATTTCTTTGAAAAAATAAACATCTTAAACTTAGGTGATATTGACTATATTACTCAACCATTCAAAACTGAAGAAGTTTTATTACGCATCTACAATCAACTCACTCTCCAAAGACTGAAAAAACAGTTAAAAGAAAAAAATGCCCAACTGCAACAGGAGATTCAAGAGCGTCAACGGATTACAGTTGAGTTAAATATTCGCAACAGACAAATAGAAGATATTTTTAAAGAAATTCCCGTTAGCATTAGCAAAGCCTT
Source organism: Nostoc punctiforme NIES-2108 (assembly GCA_003326195.1). Lineage (GTDB taxonomy): Bacteria > Cyanobacteriota > Cyanobacteriia > Cyanobacteriales > Nostocaceae > Nostoc > Nostoc punctiforme_A. The sequence continues at coordinate 151,828 of LXQE01000151.1, read as the reverse complement.
TTGTAGAGAAGTTTATCAAAGCGAACGCCTTGTAGTCGAAGCCGCCCTCAAGAAGAGTGAAAGTCAGTATCGCCTCCTAGTTGAGACATCCCAGGACATGATCTGGTCGGTGGACATTGATGGAATAATTACTTTTGTCAATCCAGCAGTCAAACAGATTTATGGCTACGAACCCCAAGAAATGATCGGGCGTGCCTTAATTGATTTCATCTCACCTACACAAGTTGCTCAAGATAAAGTAGCCTTTGAGCGTGTTCTTCAGGGAAAGTCTATCTTCCAGCATGAAACTACCTGTGTGGCTAAAGATGGTACCTTACTTTATCTAATGTTGAATGCGATCGCATTACGCAACGAAGAGGGTCAGGTTATAGGTATGACAGGCACTGGTAGTAATATTACGCAGCGCCGAGGCGTAGAAAAATTACTCCAAGAAAGCGCGATTAAGCTCCGCAATCATAATCTAGTGCTAACACAATTGGCACAAAATCAGACGCTTTATCAGGGTGATTTGAAAGCAGCCTTGAGTAAAATCACAGAAACAGCGGTCAAGAATATTGGCATGGAACGAGCTGGTGTCTGGCTGTATGACGAAACAGGCATGAAAATCCAGTGTTTTGATCTATTTGAGGGCAGTAGCAATCAACATAGCGAAGGACTTTTCTTGTCAGCGGTAGACTATCCAATTTATTTTGCAGCTTTGCAGCAAGAACAACCAATCGCCGCAGATGATGCTCATACCGATCCCAGAACTAAAGAATTTTCTGTGTCTTATTCAAGATTAAATATTACCTCCATACTCGATACACCCATTAGGCTGGAGGGAAAGACCGTAGGAGTTTTATGCCTGGAGGCGGTGGGAGTTACGCATCATTGGACGCTAGAAGACCAAAATTTCGCTCGCTCTCTGGGCAATTTAGTATCTTTGGTATTGGAGGCAAAAGAACGCCAACGCGCAGAAGCAGCGCGACGGGCTTCTGAAGAAAAGTTAGCGTCAGCTTTTCGGTCATCTCCTGACCCAATTGCATTAATTACTGTTCCCAACAAACGCTACATCGAAGTAAACGACAGCTTTTGTCGGTTTTTTGGTTATTCTCGTTCTCAGGTAATCGATCGCACCGATGAAGAATTGCATATTTGGGTGAATCCAGAAGAATATAATTTTCTCATCAACATCCTGCAACAAGCAAAAGCCATCCGCAACTATGAGATTGATGTCTGCACTTCAACAGGAGAAATCAGGACAACACTGTTGAGTGCAGAAATGATCGAGATTGATGGGCAATGGTATGTACTGGGAACCGCAAAAGATATTACTGAACGCAAGCAGGCAGAAAATGAAAGCCGTTTGTTACTGTTGACAACCCAAGCTATCACTCGCGCCAGTGATGTCAACAACGCCTTAGCAGTGATCTTGCGTTTAATTTGTCACACCATTGGCTGGGATTTTGGTGAAGCCTGGATACCTAATGAAGATGGGACTGTTTTAGAACACAGACTGGGCTGGTACGGAGAGGAGAGCAGCTTAGAAGAATTCTGCCAGCAAAGCCAAACGGTGAAATTTGCTCTGGGAGTGGGATTGCCAGGAAGAGTTTGGAAAAACCAAGAACCAGAATGGATAGAAGATGTTTCTAAAGTTACACAACCAGTTTTCTTGCAATCGCTACAAGCAGCAAAGGTAGGATTCAAAGCTGGTTTTGGTGTTCCCATACTGGCTGGAAACCAAGTATTAGCTGTTTTAGTGTTTTTTAAACGTAGCTCAGTATTGGTAGATCGGCGTTTGCTCTTGCTAGTCAGTGCTGTTGCGGCTCAATTGGGTGGGTTGATTGAGCGCAAAACCCTAGAACAAGAACTAGCACTCAGAGAAGCTCGTCTCAATGCCTTCTTTAGCAGCGCTCCCGTCGGCATGAATATTGTAGATAACCAGCTGCGATTTGTGCAAATTAACCAACTGTTGGCGGAGATTAATGGACTACCCCAGCAAGATCATATTGGCAAGACCATCCATGAAGTCTTACCCCACATCGCCCCTTTAGTAGAACCAATTTATCAGCAAGTTCTGTTAACTGGTCAACCCATTCTCAATCAAGAATTAAGCAGCACATCAATCAAACAACCAGATATTATCCGCCACTTCTTAGCTTCTTATTTTCCGATTGTAGGTGAAGGCGATCGCCCCTCTGGTGTTGGCACAGTTTTAGTAGAAATTAGCGAACTACATGCAGCGCTACGCGAACGCAAACACGTCGAACAAGAACTGCGTTTAGCCAACGAACGCCTACAATATCTGCTCACATCTAGCCCTGTAGTTATTTATAGCAGCAAAATATCAGAGGATTTTAGCATTACTTTTATCAGTGAAAACGTTAAAGAAATGGTGGGCTACGAAGCGCGGGAATTTATCGATAACTCCAGTTTTTGGCTTTATCACGTCCATCCACAAGATATTGAACTGATCTCGGAAAAATTTTCTCACCTTATTAAGCAGGAGTACATTTCTTACGAATACCGTTGGTTACACGCTGACGGAACTTATCACTGGTTCTACGAAGAGATGAGGTTAATTCGTGACGAAGCGAATTCCCCGATCGAATGGGTTGGTTATTGGGCAGATATTAACGATCGCAAATTGGCAGAACTAGCTTTGCAGTCAGGCCAGCAACGATATCAACTTCTCGCAGAAGCCTCACCAGCTTGTATATTTCATACTGATGTAGATGGCAATGTTTTATATTTTAATCAACGCTGGAGTGAAATTACTGGATATAGTTTAGAAAATTCTCTGGGAACAGGTTGGGCAAATGCCGTACATCCAGACGACCGCGAGCAGCTATTGTTGGCATGGAATCAAGCAACAGTCGCTAAATCAACCTATAAGTACGAACATCGTTTCTTGCATGATGATAATACAGTTGTCTGGGTAATTTGTCATGCTTTGCCAGAATTTAGAGATGATGGAGAAATTAAAGGCTACATCGGTACAATTACAGATATTACCGAGAGAAAATTGGCAGAAGAAGCCTTGCGTGAGAGTGCAGAGCGAGAAAGAGCGATCGCGCAAGTGATTCAAAGAATGCGCCAAACACTAGATTTAGAAACGATATTTGCGGCTACAACCGAAGAATTACGCCAAGTACTCAACTGCGATCGGGTTGTTGTCTATCGTTTCAATCCCGACTGGAATGGGGAATTTGTTTCTGAATCAGTGGGTAACGATTGGATTTCTCTCATAGAAGAACACAACAACGATCCTGATCTCACAGAAGGTGTTTTACAAGATGGGCGTTGTCTAGCGAAAATTTTGGATGGCGCAGATAACCAGGTGGAATATCCCGATTTGCAAGTAACCCCAGGCGCAAGTTTCCTCTGTGTACCAGACATTTACAACGCTGAGTTTCATCCTGCTTATATCAACCTCTTAGAGCGCTTTCAGGCCAAAGCCTACATTATTGTTCCGATTTTACACGGTAGTCAGCTTTGGGGATTGCTGGCGAGTTATCAAAATTCCGATCCCCGCCAATGGAAACCAGGAGAAATCAACATCGTAGTTCAAATTGGCAATCAGTTGGGTGTTGCTTTACAGCAGGCACAATTGCTAGCACAAACTCAAAGGCAGTCACAAGCATTGCAAGAAGCTGTAATAATTGCTGATGCTGCTAACCGTGCCAAAAGCGAATTCCTCGCTAACATGAGTCACGAACTGCGTACCCCACTCAACGCCATCCTTGGTTTTACCCAAGTCATGAGCCACGATCGTGATTTATCAACTGAACATCAGCAAAATCTCGCAATTATCAATCGTGCTGGCGAACATCTCCTAAATTTAATCAACGATATTTTGGAAATGTCTAAAATCGAAGCCGGCAGAATAACATTAAATCTGAATAGTTTTGACTTAATTCGCCTCTTGGAAAACCTCGAAGAGATGTTGCGCTTCCGCGCCACCTCCAAAGGATTGGAATTGGTCTTTGAATATACATCTCATCTTCCTCAATACATCCAAGTTGATGAAAGTAAACTGCGTCAAGTCTTGCTTAACCTCCTGGGAAATGCCATCAAATTTACCGATACTGGCAGGGTGACGCTGCGGGTGGGGATGGGGGAGCAGGGGAGAATAATTAATCCCCAATGCCCAATGCCCAATGCTCAATCCCTAACCTTCGAGGTACAAGATACTGGCCGCGGTATTGCTTCACAAGAAATTGACTTGCTATTTGAAGCTTTTGGGCAAACTGAAACCGGAAGAAAATCGCAACAGGGAACAGGACTAGGTTTAGCAATTAGCCGCAAATATGTGCAACTAATGGGAGGTGATATTAGCGTCATCAGTACTATTGGTGAGGGAAGTAAATTTATTTTTGATATTCAAATTGGTCTAGCCACAGTCAGCGAAATCCAGATCCAACAAATTAGACCTCAAGTTATTAGTTTAGCGCCTGCTCAAAGTGAATACCGTATTTTAGTGGTTGATGACTCCACAGACAGCCGTTTAGTGTTAATGAAAATTCTCACATCCATCGGTTTTGTAGTCCAGGAAGCAATAAATGGCATTGAAGCGATCGCACTTTGGCAGACATGGCAACCACATCTGATCTTAATGGATATGCGGATGCCAATTATGGATGGCTACGAAGCCACAAGGGTTATTAAAACTAGAGAAGAAACCTCAATCCAAAATACCAAATCCCAAATCTCCAATTGGAAGACCATTATTATTGCCTTAACTGCTAATGCTTTTGAGGAACAACGAGAGGCAATAATCAAAGCAGGTTGCGATGATTATATTAACAAGCCTTTCCGTGAGGAGGAATTACTAGAAAAGTTGAGCGAATATTTGGGAGTTCAATATATTTATCAAGAAGAAAGCTATCAGTTAACAAACCTGAAGCAACAAAGACCAAAATCAATGTTGACACTCACAGATTTAGTAACTCTATTATCTCAAATGTCGCCCGAATGGGTGAAACAGGTGTATACTGCCGCAGCCCAATGTAGTGATGACCTGATTTTAGAATTGATTGAGCAAATCCCTTCAGAAAATGCTGTCCTGCAAAATTTTATCAAGAATTTAGCTCATGATTTTCAGTTTGAGAAAATCATGGAATTGACGAGTATTGCAGGAGTATTATCCAGTTAATAAAAATTGACGGGTAAGCAAGTTCGTAGTGAGTTAGCGCGGGGAGACGCCAAGGGCGATAGCGTAGCGTTAGCGAACCTGTGAGCGTCTGGGGGTTTCCCCCATGAGCGACTAACGAACCGTTCGCGCAGCGTCTCCGTTAGGAGAAGGGTAATGATTTTAGCCCTTAATTTTCTAAGCACTAAAGTGCTTACTACAAACTTCAATTTTAAATTTTAGATTTTTCTTTCAATTCAAAGTCCAAAATTTAAAATGATTTTACCGTAAACGTCCCGATCGCAATGTACTGATAATTAACCACAAACCCAATAAACTAGCGACTGCAAAGAGGCTGGTGCTTAAAAAAGATAGCTGAGTTGTCTGCGCTCTGGTGGAAATAATTGCCGCACCCATAATCAGCGAACCCACTAATATACTAAAAGATAGTCGGTTAGCGGCATCATCCATAGTGCGCCGCACACCATCTAACCCCCGCAGCGATAAATTCCACTGTAAAGTTTCTGAGGTAACTCGGTCTAATAATAGTTCAATTTGGCGAGGAGATTGGAGAGACAGACTTTTAATATCTAAGGCTGTCCGTAATAGCGATCGCACTGGATTATCGCCTAGTAATTGCCGACGAAATAAGTCTGTAATTAATGGTTTGACTTCATCAAAAAAATTAAGCTCTGGGTTGAATGTCCGCGCTACACCCTCTAAATTCGCTAGGGTTTTGGCATACAAACCCATATTACTAGGCAACCTAATTTTATTGTTGCGGGCAACTTGTAAAACTTCATAAATTATCTGACTGAAGTTTATTTGCGTGAGGCTGACATTGTGATACTTTCGCAACATGCGATCGTAATCATTTTCTAACCGTGATAAAATCACTGGTTGAGCAGAATCTGATAGCTGCAAAGTTAACTGAGCGCACCTTTGAGCATCTAAATCAACGATCGCTAACAACATCTCTGTTAATATCTGCTGTGTCCGGGGATCGAGTCTTCCCACCATGCCACAATCTAAGAGAGCCACACGACCATCTTTGAGATAAAACAAGTTTCCTGGATGGGGATCGGCGTGGAAAAATCCATCAATATATAGTTGCTGGAAAAATACCCGAAACAACAAAGTAGTTATTTCTTTACGCTTTTCAGCAGGGTCTTTAATGTTAGGGTCATTATCCAAATCTGCCGCCAGGAACGGCACTCCATCGAGCCATTCCATTACCAGTAATTTCTCTGTGGTCAACTCCCAGTTAATTTCCGCAACTACTATTTGTGTGGGATCGTACCAGCGACTCTTGGATAAGTTGCGCCGCAGCTGGTCTGTAAAACCCGCTTCCCGTGTAAAATCTAACTCGGCTTCTAAGGCTTTAGTAAATTCTTCGGCGGTAGATTTGATTTCGTAGGTTTGCCCAAACTCAGTCCGCGCTACTAAATCGGCAATACCTTGAATTAAAGCAATATCTTGAGCAATAGTAATATCAATTCCCGGACGTTGCACTTTGAGAGCGACTTCTCGACCGTCTGCTAGTGTAGCCCGATGCGTCTGAGCAATTGATCCGGCTGCTACGGGGATCGGGTTAACTGTGCTAAAGGTTTCTGCTAATGGACGTTTTAATTCTTTGCGAAGAATTATTTCTATCTCTGACCAAGGAACTGGCGGTACTTCATCTTGTAGAGTTGACAATTCCTCAATGTAGGAGGCGCTCAGTAAGTCGGGGCGGGTTGAGAGTAGCTGGCCAAGTTTGACGTAAACTGGTCCCAAGTCTACCAGGATATTTTTTAAAACCGCAGGTGTCGGCAGCTGGGGTTCATCAGCTTTGCCACCAGTAAGCAACCTTCGCATATAGTCCCAGCCATTGCGAAGGAAGACTTCCAGGATTTCTCGTTGACGGGGAACAGTTTGGGTGAGGAACATTTTTGTAAAAAACTGCAAAGAGGCAGAGGAGTTAAAGAGGTAGGTAGCAGGGGATGACAATACAACGGAAATCGGCTCTAGTTTTGATGCTGGTTAAAGTTTTGCTAGCTCGTCACTAGAACAGGAATCCCCACCGTGTAATAAGCGATGGGAACAAGAAAATCCTTTGGACGGAGAAATATATTTTTGATAGGCAGTAATAGAATCGATTGCTATTGTCTTGGCCAGAGGTTCAAAGCTAATAATGTCCATAACTGTCAGATAAAATAACAGACTGTCAAGTTATAATGGGAAAATAGACTTTTTCGCCTCTGCCAAGGGTTCTAACTTTTATAGCAGGTCAGTAAATCGGGAATCACTTTGGAGAATTTTAAGGATCTGCTTGATTTCCTGGGTACGTTCTTTTTTGACAACGAGGGTGATATTGCGATCGCGCACAATCACCACATCCTCTAAACCAATAGTAACAACTACATCTTCTGGATTTGAGGCGTAAATAATCGCCCCTTGCGTATCTAAACCTACGTGAGTAGCGAGTTCTACATTGGGAGTATCTTCCGTTTTCAGTAAACGTTCGATCGCATTCCAATCTCCTAAATCATCCCAACCAAAATCAACTGGCAAAACGTATGCTAGAGTTGTCTTTTCCATTAACGCATAGTCTATACTCTTCTTAGGCAACTGGGGATAGATATCAGGGCCATGTTGTTCTAAAGGTTCGATAATTTCTGGAGCATGGGTATGTAGTTCCTTGAGAACAACCCCTGCCCGAAAAACGAACATTCCACTATTCCAGCTAAAACGTCCCGTAGATAAAAAAGTCTCTGCCGTTTCTCGGTCGGGCTTTTCAGTAAAGCGGTTCACGTGATAAGCTGGCAACTCATTAAAGCTACCTATTTTTTCACCTTGTTCAATGTAGCCGTAACCGGTTGATGGAAAAGTAGGCTTGATCCCCAGTGTAACAATCGCTGCTGTGCTTGCTGCTAGTTGTGTAGCTGCATTTAATGTGCGTGCAAACGCCTCTTTGTCAGCAATCCAGTGGTCAGCAGGGAAAAAGCCAATCACAGCGTCTTCACCATAGCGCCGTTTGATTTCTAAACTTGTCCAAGCAACGGCTGCGGCAGTGTCTCTTCCTTCCGACTCAATCAGTAAGTTTTCAACTGGTAGATCGGGTAGTTGTTGTCTTACGCCCTCAGCTATCTGACTAGAAGTTATGACCCACAGGGAATCCCACCCCGTTCGGGTTCGCCAGTCGCTCATGGGGGAAACCCCCAAGACCGCGCTGGACTCACCGCCACCGAGTTCAATCAATCGATCGGCGGTTGCTTGTAATAGACTTCTAGAGCTACCATCAAGACTTAAAAATTGCTTGGGTCGGTCTTTGCGGCTTAGGGGCCAAAAACGTTCACCTTTACCACCAGCTAGGATTACGGGGAACAATAAAGTATTCATGTTGTCATACACGCCTACCGAAGAACATTACAAGTTTACAGTGAGCTTTTCCACTGGCAATATTTGTAGCTTGGATTAACATACTTTTAGGGAGTGGTTGAGTGGGGAGATAATTGTGATAAAACAAGTCGAATGGTCGGAAAATCCGGTTACGTCTCAACAAGTAGTAGAGTTTGAAAGTGACGTGCGATCGTCGCAAATTCAACGGACAGAAAATCAAGTAACACCAGCACCAGTGGCCGACTCAGAGGAGGAGGTCGAACTAAACCAGCCAGCAAATCCGAACCGTAGCGTCGTCGAATCTGTGGGCGCGTTTCCCAATCAGCTTTCTGAGAGACTGGGCTTAACCATGCCTCGATGGCTGTTATGGTTTATGACGGTTGTCATTGGCATCATCTTATCTGGGCTGCTGGTGTCAACGTTAGCGCTGTGGACTCCTTTATGGAGCAATCTAGATCGAACAGACGAAGATTTAGGAACTACTGCTAAAGACGAAGTAAAAATCCCATTACCAGGGGAGTTATGGGGCAAACTTTCCCAGTACAAGCTTTCACGTCCGATGAATATTTTAATCATGGGGATTGAACCAGTCAGCGGTACCGTTGATGGCTCACCAGAAAGCTTTGCCGGGAAAAGCGACTCCATGCTGCTGGTACGACTGAACCCTAGCGAAAAATCTGTAAGAGTGCTTTCCATTCCCAGAGATACAATGATCGCCATCCCCGAAAAGGGAGAAAAGGGATTAACTAAGGTATCTGATGCCAATGCCAAAGGCGGCCCAGTCTTGGCTGCACGGGTAGTTAGCCGTACCTTAAACAACGCCCCAATCGATCGTTATATCCGCATTTCTACCAGCGGCTTACGGCAGTTAGTCGATCAGTTAGGCGGAGTAGAAGTCTTTGTTCCCCAATCAATGGAATATAAAGACTCCAGCAGTCGGCTGTCAATTAATTTAGTCAGTGGCTGGCAAACCCTCAACGGCGAACAAGCAGAACAGTTTGCTCGATTCCGCGAACCAGGTTTGGGAGACTTGCCGAGAGTGCAGCGTCAGCAAGCACTAACAGCAGCTCTGCTGCAACGTTTAAATAGTCCTACCATCTTACCTCGGTTGCCTCAATTAACTCGCCTAATGCGAAAATATTTTGATACCAACCTGAAGATGGAAGAAATGATGGCGTTGGTCAATTTCGGACTCAACCTAGATCGGGATAATTTCCAAATGACTGTGTTGCCTGGTACGTTTAGCCGCTTTAGCAAAGACCCTGATAGCTATTGGCTGAATATGACTGGACAACAGAGCCTGTTGAATGATTATGTTGGGGTAAATGTACCTGGTCTAAAACCAGATATGCGTCAGGTTCCTAACCTCAAAATTGCTATTCAAAATGCTTCAAATCAACCTCAGCTAACTGAAAAAGTTATTGCTTATCTCAAACAGAAAGGCTTTAATAATATTTACAAAGTGCCTGATTGGCCGGATACCCAACGTCAAACTCAGATTATTGTCCAAAAAGGCAACCGACGAGTTGGGGTTGATTTGCAAAAAGTCTTAGGCTTGGGTCAAATCGAGGTGTCTGCCATTGGTGATTTAGAATCCGATCTGACAATCCGTATTGGGAAAGATTGGAAATAGCTAAGAGTCATTAGTCATTAGTCATTAGTCATTGGTTAAATGACAAAAGACTAATGACAAAGGACTACTGACAAATAATAAAGTTATGAAAAAGATTTTACTGCGTTTTTTGGGTTTGATTGTAATTTTACTACTAGCCTTTGGGTGGATAATACTTAATCCTAAGCCGGCTTTTGCTCAGATAAACACAATCAATTACAACAATATAAATTTAGAAAATCGTGACTTTTCTCATACCGATTTGGCAGGTGTAACTTTTGTAGCAGCAGAAATGCGGGGGACAAATTTTCAAGGAGCGAATTTAACCAACGCAATTCTGACTAAAGGAGTTTTATTAAAGGCAAATTTGGAAGATGCGAACTTGAGCGGCGCTTTAGTCGATCGCGCCACTATGGATGGTGCTAACCTGAAAAATGCCATCTTTACTGAAGCAACTTTGACCCGCAGCCGCTTTTATGATGCTGATGTCACTGGTGCTGATTTTACCGATGCTTTAATTGACCGTTATCAAGTGTCGCTGCTGTGTGAAAGAGCCGATGGCGTAAATCCAGTTACGGGTGTGTCAACGCGAGATAGTTTAGGTTGTAGGTAAAGAATCTCCGCGTTAAGCATGAAAACAGAGACATTTTTGCGAAAAAATGGAAAATACAAATTCTTTATTAGGTTATGTATTATTAATTACCAATTTATTTTTGATTTGGTATTTTCTCCGAGGTAAGAATCTCAAAATTCATAAGCAAACGCAAAATCAACTTAACTTTACTATTCAACCGAAGTGGTTTCTATTTATTGGGTTATTTATTGGACAAGCAGGGATAATTTGCTTACATACTATTTTTACGATTATAAGTTCCACACAACTTAGTTGTGACCGTGTACCCCAAAATTTACAAGCTTTCAGTATTGAGCAAAAATCATCAATAATTATATGTGATCTGAGAGAGTTTGATTTTTTTGATCGTCAAAAAAGCCAAAAACTAATTACTGGATTAATTGGAACTCGTTTAGAAAAACAAACTAAAACTGATAAAGAGGGAAAAATATTATACAAATATCGAGTTCAGTTATTAACTAATACAGAAAGCATTCCATTTACACGAATTGCTTACAGTGATTATTTTTCAGAAGAAGCAGAGTTGATAATTTTAAAAATTAAGAATTTCTTAGCACAACCTTTAGAGAAAAATTTAGTAGTTAAGCAAGATGATACTTTAAAAGGCTATGCTGCGATTGGCGGAACCCTATTTTTGTTTTTGGTAGGTTTACTCATAATAGCCGCAGGTTCATTTATCAACTGTAATTTTGAGAAAGAATCAAATAGTTTAACTCTCAGCCGCTATCGATGGTTTGGAAAATTGGGAAAAGCGGTTTTTTTGTACTCGTTAAATGAAATTATTGATATTAAAGTTGAAAGTTCTGATTCTAGCGAAGGCGGCTTTGTTTATCGAGTTACCTTAATGTTAGCATCTGACGAAACTGTACCTTTGAGTGGGTGCTATAGTTCTGGGTTTGAAGAAAAACAAGAAATAGTTAAGACGATCAAAAGTTTTCTCGCTTCAAGTTAGTAGCTTTTTATACTAATTCTGCCACTTTATCAACATCAACTCTGCGATCGCATCCCCAAAAACGTCCTAAACTATAAATAAATTATATTGATTCAGGCGTTGGTGCATTAGTTTAATGGCATAACGCAATGGCAGTTATAATGCCTTCGGGGAACGGAGGAAACCCTGGCTCCCCTATTTAAGATTGACTGAAGAATTGTCAAAAATCAATCACCTTTAATTACCGCAGGGAATTTCAATTAAAAACTCTGTTCCTTCTCCTGGTTTAGACGAACATTTCATCTGACCATGATGTTTCTCAACTACTATTTGATGGCTAATAGACAATCCTAACCCCGTACCTTTACCTGGTGCTTTGGTAGTGAAGAAGGGATCAAATATATGCGATCGCACTTCTTCTGGAATCCCAAGACCATTATCAGCTATTCTTATTACAATCTGGTTATTAATGGCGTGCGTATTAATCCAGATAGTCAAAGGTATTCTCGGACACGTTTGTAATAATTTCAAAGACCTTTGCTGTATAGTGTTAAACTTTTCCTCTAATGCATCAATACTGTTACTCAAAAGATTCATAAACACTTGGTTTAATTGCGCGGGATAGCATTCGATCAAAGGTAAATTATCATATTGTTTAATAATCTCAATAGCTGGGCGATCGTTATTGTTTTTAAGGCGATGCCCTAAAATTAGCAAAGTACTATCCAAGCCTTCATGAATATCTACTGGCTTTAATTCAGCCTCATCTGTACGAGAGAAGTTTCGCAGTGATAGCACAATATCACAAATTCGCTCTGTTCCTACTTTCATTGACTCAAGGGTTTTGGGTAAATCTTCAATGAGAAAATCCAAATCACTCTTGTCGATTTGCTCTTGGATAGTTGGCAATATTGAGGAGTTTTGACGGTAAAGTTTCACTACCTTTAGAAGTTCTTGAGTATATTCACTCAAATGGATAAGATTGCCAAAAATAAAACTGATTGGATTGTTTATTTCATGGGCAACTCCAGCAAGTAATTGTCCTAAACCTGCCATTTTTTCACCCTGAATTAACCTAGTCTGAGTTTGTTTTAATTCTTGCAGAGTTTGAGAAAGTTCCAAAGTTTGACGTTTAGTTTGTTCGAGTAATTCTGCTTGCTGAATTGCAATCCCCAATTGCACCCCGACTTGAGCCAGTAAATTAATTTCCTCTTCTTTCCAATAACGCGGTTGTGAATTTTGATAAGCAACTAATAATCCCCATAGTTTTTCACCTTCCCGAATCGGCACAAAGGTTTCGTTACGCGGAAGTTCGTTATCGTCGTCTGTATCCTCAAAAGTTTCTATAATCATTGGTTGGGTTTGTACAACTGCTTTCCAACCATCTTTAAATGAATCTGCTACAAATTTACCACTCCAATCCGGGTTGAAACGGTAAATTGCAATTCGCTCTACTTCGAGTAACTCTCGCACAGCATGAGTAGTGGTTCTAAAAATAGTTTTAATATCGAGTGACTGGCGGATTTTATCAATGGTTGCTGCCAGTAATTCTTGCCGTTCCATTGCTTTCTCGCGTTCAGTGGCTTCTGCTAACTGGACAACCTGCATTTGAACTTGCTTTAAATAAGAATCCTGTTTTAATGCGACTCCCAATTGTTCGGCTATTTGACTGGCAAATTCAATTTCAGAGGGTTGCCAGTAGCGAGGAGCGGTGCATTGGTGAATACACAGCAATCCCCAAAGTTCACCTTCTTTTAATAGAGGTGCAACCATATTTGCTCGCACTTGAAATTTTGCTAAAATTTGCACGTAGCAACCGGGAAACTTTCCTTGATAAATGTCAGCGATCGCATTTACTCGACCTTGGGCATAAAGGTGTGCAAAGTTTTCCCCAAAGCAATAGTCATAAACTTTTTCTGCCATTACCGAGTTACACTCAGACACAAAATCTTCAGAAATAAATTCTCCTTCCCAATCTTTTTGCGGATCAAAACGAAAGACTGCCACTCGGTCTGCTTGCAGCATTTGCCGGGCCTCGGTGACAGTAGTATGGAAGATTGTATCTAAATCTAGAGACTCCCGAATTCGAGTAATTACACTAGTTAATGTCTTTTGTTGCTCTGCTTGGTACTGAGCGTATGCTAGCAACTTATGGTGTCGCACTGCTACACCAATGTGTCTACCGATTTTGCTCAGTGATTCGACTTCATAAGATTGCCACTCTCTGGGTGAGGCATTTTGGTAGACAGCGATTATTCCCCACAGTTGATCTCCCTGAAGAATAGGCGCAGTTGCAAAGGCTTTTGTCTGAAATTGCTCCAATAAGGTGATATGACAGTCTGTTAATCCGGCTTGATAAATGTCATTAACTATAAATGTCTCGTTGTTAACGTAACGTCCACCTTGCGTCTGTTGTAAATAAGTATCAGCGATCGCAGGCTGAATGCCAACTAAGGCAGTCCAGCCTTCAGCAAATGATTCCGCAACAAAGTTACCACTCCAATCTGGATTGAAGCTAAAGATGGCAACTCGATCGGCTTGCAGCAACTTACGTATTTCTTGAGTTGTGGTTTTAAAGATAGTTTCAATATCAAGGGGTGAGCGAATTTCATCGACAATTTTAGCTATTACTTGGTCGCGCTGAACTGCTTGAGCCAATTTTGCAGCTTGCAATTGAACTTCATGGAGATGTTTCCCTTGTTGAATTGCAACAACAAGATGGTCAGCAATTTGACGAATAAACTCAATTTCCGATTCTTTCCATTCACGAGTCTCACTGCACTGATGAATGCAAAGCAATCCCCACAGTTCTTGCTTCCGCGATAGAGGGACAACAAGGTTGGCCTGTACCTGAAATTTACTCAAAATTGCCAGATGACAATCACTCAGTCCCGCCTTGTAAATATCTGCTACTGCTTGCACTCGACCTTGTTCATAACTGGCAGCAAATTGTTCTCCAAAGCAATGGTCGTAAACTTTTACTGCCATTGCTGAGTCCCAGCCAATTGCAACATCTTCAGAAACAAATTCTCCCTCCCAGTTTTGTTCGCGGTCAAACTGGAAGACTGCTACTCGGTCAGCATTTAACAACTGACGCACTTGTGTAACAGTCGTTTGAAAAATTTTTTCTAAGTCCAGAGATTCCCGAATTCGGACTATTACACTCGCCAGAGCTTTTTGTTGCTCTAGTTGCTCTTGAAGTTGAGCGCTTGACAAAAGAAGTTGATTTTCTGTGAAATTTGAATTGGGTTCCATTGCTCTGGATTATCTCGTTTTTATACAAGGGTTCCTCACACCAAAATTCAGGAGGTTAAGAAGTGTCAAAAATATGACAAACTGCAAAGTTTTACAGTCTTTAACTAGCCGCGTCCAGGATTCACCTATTTCAGATGGATGTCAACTTGTTGAGGTAGGGACGAATGGGCGCTTTGAGACTGAGTACTGGGTACTAGGGAAGAAAATATGAGTAAAATTTGTTTGGGATTCCAATCCCCATTCAAATCTCGCCCGATACCCAATCCCTAATCCCCAATCCCCAGTCCCTAGTTCAACTATTTCCCAGAAGATGGTTATTGTTATAGTTCCCTTTTCTCGATCTATCCTTGTAATGGATTAAAAATAATTTTGGCTTGTACACAACAGAGGAGATGACTAAATACACAATTATGTAAATTCGTCGCCAATTGAGAGTTTAATTTGAAACACAGAGGAGTGTAAAGTTTATTTGAGTATATTCACTACGAACTTAGGCAAGGCTATCACTAAGTTAGTGATGTCGGCGCAAATCAGAAAAGCGGCCCGACCCCTTTGAAATCCCGATCTAACTAACTTGTAATTCGCTGTATTATAGCAATTCAGGAATTTAATTTTTAGCGTAGACGTAGCCTGCCGTAGGCATAGCTCCGCCTTTGCCCTGAGCGTAGGCATCTAAAATTACTAATTTGTCAAAATTTACCTGACAGACTGCGGAATTTCAGGTTAAATGTTTTAAAGTATGCACTCTGCAAGAGTTGTCGGGTATTATTCGTGACACAACAAGATCAAAAACCCTCTCGTTCTTTCGCTGGAATTGCTGGCATTGTTGCCGCAGCCACATTAATTAGTAAAGTCTTCGGTTTAGTGCGGCAGCAAGCGATCGCTGCCGCATTTGGTGTTGGTGCTGCTGCCACCGCCTATAGTTATGCTTATATTATCCCTGGCTTTCTGTTGATCTTACTCGGTGGCGTAAATGGGCCATTACACAGTGCGATCGTCAGTGTTTTAGCCAAGCGTCGCCGAGAAGAAGCAGCTCCCCTAGTGGAAACCGTGACAACGCTGGTAGCTGGAGTGCTGTTGCTGGTGACAGTGGCTCAAGTTCTATTTGCGGATGCGATCGTTGATTTAGTCGGTCATGGTTTGGAAGAAACAACCAGAGCGATCGCCATTCAACAACTCCGCATTATGGCACCAATGGCTTTATTTGCCGGTTTAATTGGCATTGGCTTTGGTACTCTCAATACAGCCAATCAATATTGGTTGCTCTCTATTAGCCCTTTATTATCTAGTATTACCGTTGTTGGCGGTCTTGCTATTTTAGCGATGCAACTGGGCAAGGACATTATTAAGCCGGAGTACGCTTTAATCGGGGGAATGGTGTTAGCTTGGGGAACCTTGGCAGGAGCAATTCTCCAGTGGATAGTGCAGCTAATTGTCCAGTGGCGATTAGGATTGGGCACATTACGCCTGCGGTTTGATTTTAAATCTCCAGGCGTTCAAGAAGTAATTAAAATCATGACTCCGGCAACAGTTTCATCTGGAATGATGCCAATTAATGTTGCCACCGATCTTTATTTTGCTAGTCCTATCCCTGGTGCGGCGGCAGGATTTAACTATGCCAATCTATTAGTCCAAACTCCCTTGGGGATTATTTCTAATATTATTTTGCTGCCTCTATTACCAATATTTGCCAAACTTGCTGGCCCCGAAAATTGGCAGGACTTAAAATTACGGATTCGCCAAGGACTGCTACTCACTGCTTTTACCATGTTACCGCTAGGAGCGTTGATGGTGTCGCTATCTGTACCCATTGTGCAGGTGGTATATGAGCGTGGGGCATTCAAACCAGAAGCTACAGAGCTAGTTTCATCTTTGCTAGTGGCTTATGGAATTGGGATGTTTGTCTATTTAGGGCGTGATGTTTTGGTGCGGGTATTTTATGCCTTGGGCGACGGACAGACACCTTTTCGCATCAGTATTTTTAACATCTTGCTCAACATCTTATTAGATTGGTTTTTCGTTAAACCTTTTGGCGCTCCCGGTTTGGTATTAGCAACGGTGGGTGTAAATTGTAGCTCAATGTTAATGCTGTTATGGTTGCTCGATCGCAAACTCAATGGTTTACCTTGGCGCGAGTGGAGTTTGCCGATTCTGGGTTTGGCTGCTGGTAGCGTAGTTGCTGGGGTAGCAAGCTATGGGACATTGCTTGGTTCCCAGCACTTGTTAGGCAAAACGGGTTTACTGATTCTGGTGTTGCAGTTGTGTGTATCTGGTTTCGTGGGAATTGCGGTGTTTGCTGCGATCGCTTCATGGCTGAAAATACCAGAGGTGAATATTTTCATCTCTCGTCTACGTCAGCGCTTTTTGAAGAAATAACTGTTATTTAAATAGAGTTCAGGAGTCAGAATTCAGCATGAACTTGAAGCCAGAGAAAGCGGATAGCGCAGCGTAAAGACAAGAGAGTGGTGGATCTGAATCTTCCACTTTCTTGTTCTGACTCCTAAATTCTGAATCCTGAATTCTGACTCCTGAATTCTTCAATTAAATATTTCAGTTGTTACACCCAGATGGGTGAGAAATAATTCAGCCACTTGGGTGAACCAGGTGTGCGAGGTTACATTTTGTAAAAAAAGAGATTCTAGTACTAGAGAACATTGATTTTACCTAACTCTAGTGAGAATAATTCTATGAAACTGACAAAATTAGCTGCCTCTGCAATTGCTGTTGCTTCCATTGTCCTCTCAGCCGGCATTGCATCTGCTCAAACAGCAGGTACTAACGGTAACTACATCGGTGCTGGTGTTGCTGTTGGTGCAACCAGTGGCGGACAAGGAAACGATGAAGCACAAATTGGTGGTAATATTCAAGGACGATACGCCGTACCCAATGCCCCAGTTTCACTGCGGGGTTCTGTGTTGTATGGTGGCGATGCTGCTGCAATTATGCCCATAGTCACTTATGATGCGCCCATCGCCAAAAATACTAACGTTTACTTCGGTGGTGGTTATTCTTTTGTAACTGATGAAGGTCAAAAAACCCCATTGGGCAATCGGAATTCACCTGTAGTCACCCTTGGGATTGAATCAGAAGTAAGCAAAAATGTTATTGCCTACGGGGATACTAAATGGGGTATTGACGCCTACAAAAATAGTGATGCTGATGCCGTCAGCTTCCAAGCTGGATTAGGCTATCGCTTCTAGTGATTACGAGCTAGAAAAGGGCTTATTCGGAAGCTAAAGCAATGATCTTTTCCAGCCGTAATAGTAATTCGTTCTTTGATGCCCAAGTATTAATACTTGGGCATCAATCATTTTTAGTGATGATTTTGATAAAAAATGATATTGGCTAGTCTTAATACTTTATCTTAAAGTGAAGCAAATAGACATACGTATAAGATATTACTGATGAAAAAGATTAATTACATTCCAGAAATAGTTGGTGAAACAACTGATGTAGAATCTTGGCTGATGCGAGCGGGGCTAAGATTTTCAGACTTAGGTGATGATGCTGCAAGTATTGAAATCCGCAGGCAATGGCGAGAGTACCAAGCCGCAGTTCATAGATGCTGTGTAACCCTACACCAACCACCATCAGGCATTCAACTAAGCGGCGACTATGCCAGCTTGAGAATACCTGGCGCGGCATTAACTAATTGTGCGATCGATCGCCTGTCGAGTCGTCCCAAATCCTTAGACTAATTATCCTGTTGCACGCCGTTCACTACTGGCTTAATTTCTGAAAATGGATCGGTGCCGCCACCCCAGTTAAAATCACTAATTCGGATGCTGAAGCCACCTAACTCCAGCACCGGATTGTAACGTAAGGTAATGCCATAGGTGCGACGGCTATATTCCAAAATGTAGTCGGTACTAGTTTCTCTACCAGTATCTAAGTTAACAGATGTTTGGAAGCCTAAGCGAAAAGGGCCGTAGATTTGCTGTGATATTCCAGCGGTCAATACTTTGTTATCAACGGAGCGGTCAAACAAAAAGGGTGATAATCCGTTATTTAGCCCTTGAGAGAAACTGACATTAAAGGCGGTATAGTCTAAAAAAGGTCGGGAAAAATGACCAATTTGCCCTTGTAAGCCAATGGTGCCAATTAGAGTGCTTTGGTTATCACCATTGCTGTAATAACTGGTAGTGCCTGTGACGCTAGCGATCGCTTGCAAGTAAGGAACTACAGGGGTAGCGGTGTATCGTAATCCCTCAGTGGCAGTGGGTGGTAATGGTTTTCCCTGCCACAGCAACAGCCCTCTACTGAGGGTAGCACTGCCTTGTAAACGACCAAGTGAAATGCGATCGTTTTCCCGCACTGGTTCTAGCAAGTCTTGGCGATCGGTGTTGGCATCAATATACTGGGCACTTGCTTGGTAGTTAAGGTTGATGCCACTTTTTCCTAAAGGAATCACAGGAGAGGTAATAATGCCGCCAAAACTGCTCTGGACAGTTTGAAAACCCAGAGTACCGTTGTAGAGACGATCGCGGTAGTTATATTGCACATTCAATGTGTGGGGAAGAGAAGTGCCTAATGTCTGGCGCAATCCTAAATTCACTCGCAAATTTTCTTCCACGTCATTCAAGTTAAAACTAGTTAACTCCGCAGTTCCCTGAATTATCCTCCGTGGATTCAAAACAGAATTTATCTTGGTCTTCACACCAAACAGTGCGCCTAAGTCACCTGTGCCTTCTTGCACACCTCTCTGTAATAATAACTGGGGCGTGACTGTCCAGCGTGTTTGCTCTGTATCGATTACTGGAAATCTACGCTCAATATACAAACCTCCCCGATCTTCTCCATCGTAGCCTGGGGAGACTATTGCAGGTGTAACGTCCCGCTCTCGGCGGTCAATAGTACGCTCATTCAGGGGAATTGGTAAGGAGACTGTTTGATCCAATACCAAACGCTGTCGCTGTGTTCTGATGCGGTCTACTAAGGGTGATTCTCGTGTCAAAGTTACTTTATCTGCGCGTAATTCCAATTCAGGCGGGGAAAAAGGATCGTTGGTGATGCGGACATTGTTTGCTTGCCAGCCTTGCGGATAAAAGTCAATTTGTTCAGCTTCAAACCTGAGCCGATTGACTGCACCCCCTGCTTTCGGTGGCGGGATGTTGCTGGCGTCTGACTGACCACCAATTGTCACATCAATTCCTCCAGGGCTACTCACACCGGAAACGGGTTGATTGGCTCTAATGCGATCGCTGGGTGGACGTTTTGAAACTCCACCAGTACTTACAGCCGTGGGTGAAAAAGCAAAATCTGCTTGTGCTGAAGGTACGTAAATCTCTCCTCTACCATTTTCCAGTTCCCCACGATCTTGAACGAAATTATAGGTAAAGCGTTGTCCACGCAGTATCTGATCGCCCCGTGTTAAGGTGACGTTGCCTTCTCCCGCAGCGATCATGTTGTCCAAATTGACTTGTAAGCGATCGGCATCCACCACTGCCCCATCAAATCGCACAATTACATTACCTACAGCTGTAATAATTCGCTGTTGCTCGTCATACTCTTGCCGATCTGAAGTGACTTCTACAGTTCTTTGTCCGGCTGGCGGTGTGGTAGCTGGCGCAGTTGTACCAGAAGGTTGAGTTTGTGGCTGAGTGGTATTTACTTGTGGTGTACGCGTTGGTACTTGGCTTTGTTGCTGGACTTGGGACTTAAATTCTACAGTGATGGGTACTGAGAGTTGGTTTTTGGGCTGACGAGACTTGAATGTGATAAAATTTTCTACTGATTGAGAACTCGGTGCAAGATCGGCAGCAGATACAGAGATATTGTCTTGTTTTAGAGACTGTTGTGCAGTAATATCATGTTGCTGTTTTTGTTGGGTTAACTTCTCAGCTAAAATTTCTGCTTTGGATTTGCCTAACTTGTTGCTGTTTGTGACAGTTGGGGCAATTTGAAGAGGGCGTGGAGATTGGGCGACAAGTGGGCTTGGAGAAACTCTATAGGTAAAGCTAGAAGAGTCCAAAAAGGTTGGTTTTGCTCCACCATTAGAGTTTGGATTTAGCGATCGCTGACCGAGTTTTTGAGCAGGCTCATCTTTTGCGTCTTGGTCTAAAGCCTCCGCTCCGACTTTTCTTTGCATCTCTCGTTTACGCAGTGCCGACATCAGAACTTCCGAGCGGCGGGGTTCGACGCTCGGACTTGTCTTTGTGTCTTGTTTAAGCCCATTAGAGGTTGTAACCTCCTGCGTGGGATAACCAACAACCAGTGGCTGCCCCAAAAGCCCAGCAGTTACAGAACCTGGGAGTGGGGAACTTTCTGGTGGAAAGGTTTCTGGTGAATGAACTACAGAAGAAGTTTCAGCAACTACCAAGTCATCTTGAGTTGAGTTGATCGGAGTTGACAATAAAGGAGCGCTCTTAGTGTTACCCGAAATTGCCAACTGAGCCAAATTCTTGGACTGCTTGAATTTGTCTGTCTTTTCGTGTATTCCAGTATCTACACCTGAAAGAAACTTTGTATGACTAGCAGATAATGCGGGATTTACAGGTTGTAAAGATTCAACGATAGGAGGCGGATTAGGTGGCAGAACTGGATGAAGCATAAGTGAGCAAAATCGGGCTAACAAACAGCCAAATGACAAAGGGAAGGATTAAACATACATTTTGCCTTCCGACTGTTGCCTTCTGCTACCTACAGCAAGCTACTTGGAGGAAGAAACTTACTAAATTTTCGCTTAGTAAGTTTCCGTGGCGTTTAGTATTTTCCGCCTTCCAAAGTCGCGGATGATTTATCGCCCTTTTACTCTAAGTCCCGACGGCCGGGGTTACGAGCTGGATCGTTCGACAAAAATCCGAAGATGAAGATAGTTACGAAGAAGGCAACAACAATATAAACAGCGATTTTTAAAGTCAGCATAGAAATATCTCCAACGGGTAAAACAAAGAAAGCTTTTCTTTCAGTATCTGCAATGCAGAAAAGATAGCTACTTTATATTACCCAAATCTCGTCCCTTTTTTAGAGGACTCTGGGGACTCAGGGCTAGCAATGTCTACCTACGGTTATTGATAATGTACAAGATGTAAGTTGTCTGACTTGTAGATGCCCTTAAGAGAGATAACTCAGAGGCGTTTACCCTTGTGACGTTGACTGATGGCAAAGGTTTCCCAAAAAAGGCAACAGCTTACAGGGGATAGTTACTATTCCCCATAGCTTTCAGGAGTGCTGAGTGGGAAATGGGGAGCAGAGGAGAAGTTACAGTAAGTTCTGCCCCTCTGCCCCTCCGCGCCTCTGCCTCTTGTACCCAATGCCCTATGTCTTAACTTGAAGCTTTGCTATATCTTTGCCAATTCGGTTTTTGATTACTCTTGCAGGTATGCCGACAGCAACGGAAAAAGGAGGAATATCTTTATTAACAACTGCTCCCGCCCCAATAACGCTGCCTTTGCCGATAGTAACGCCATCTAATACTGTTACTCCATGTCCTAGCCAACAATCATCCTCAATCACAATTCCCTTGCGAGTAACACCTTGGTATTTAATCAGCTCCATCGGATCGGCAAAATTATGATTATTGGCATATATCCCTGAATGAGCAGCAATCATGCAGTGTTTACCAATTTTAATGTCTCCTGGCCCCTCAATACATACGTTGGGAGCAATGAAGGTGTCTTCATCAATATGTATATACGTATCTTTCAAAGACCCGATATCAACGTTACGTTCAATCGCAACTCTATCTCCTAGATGGATTCTATTATTTTTATGTCCTCTCGCATCCATCCGCACACCCTTGAAAATATAGACTCCTGCGCCGATCTCAATACAAGAAGTACCGTTAAATTCAACACCATTTTGAATATATACTGGGCTGCCTATGTGTCCAAAAATATTACGGTATCCTAAATTACGCAATTTTGGGCCGAGGAGAAGTGTCGGAATATCTCCTAACACTGTAGTTACTAAAAGTTCTTGCACGCGCTGCAATTTGGAAAAATATTGCTCGTTCTGCATGGTTACATATCTCTTTAATCAATTGTTGTTGACAGTGTTTCAAGTTGTTTTGGCTGTATTCTAATCTTCTGCCAATACCAATAGGCTATGTGTGTATTAATACATGAGCTAAGGTAGCAGCATCACCAAAATTCCCCAAGATTTTTAGATGGTTTTTCAAATGTTGAAAAACCATAGTCTGGCTTTGACTATGCGAGCAATTCTTGAGGTTAGGTGTGTAGAATTACTCAAGTAATATGCACAATTACGTTAAATCGCTAGCAGATTTTGTGCTATATGCACCTAAAACTTTGGCTTATTTTTCACAAAATCAATTAACAAAACAACTTCAGTGCATTGCCGGGTCAAAACTCAGACTTTTAAATTGTCTGATGGAAAATTTTCTGGTTTAGATAGACTACTGTTTTGGTTCTCTGGCAAATTTGAAAAGCTTGCTACCGCTAACAGCACTCCTAAAGTAACTAGGATAGTGTTGTTTGTCTTGAGGCTATTTCCTCTCAAGCGGTTTTAGTCTTTTGAAACAATTCAGTTTCACAAGCTATTTTGCAACAAAAAATACATTTAACTAGACTATATTCAAAGTTTAAATAAAATTTCTGCCTAGCATAACAATGTAATTATTGTTGGATTTTTATGGGTATTTTTGCCCAAAAAAATCCAATTAGGGTGGATTATCTCCCACATCAGCCATCACATTGAAGTTAACCATCGGTGCAAACAAGTAAGCGCTTCCCCGACTGCTATGACGGCTTTCTTGCAACGAATTTCTAGAGTATGCTGCTCCAATCATGTTGCACACGGATGATTTACAGACTAGCCAATTCACGTTTGTAATGACATGAATGGTTTTTAAGAACAATTGTTTTTAACGATAACACATTTTATTTTTAGTGGAACACTCTTATGAAATAAGTTGATTTCCAGATTTATTGTTGATGATAATGCTGGAAATAAGTTAATTTTTTTACTAGAGCGAGTGCTACTCGGAAATATTTTTATACACTTAGACAGCATCCATTGAGGAGGGAGATTTAAAAATGCTGTAAGTGGTTATTGGCATTTTGGTCTATATTTCTATCATTACTATTTTATAATTGCCCGTTAAACTCAGAATAATATCTACTATACTTGTGACACCCTATTCCTTAAAAAGCCAAAGTAGCTGAAAATTTTCCTCTTCCTTATTACTTGTATCTAAAAATTTATAAATCACCCATTCGGGTGAGCCAAGCGGGTGATGCGTGCTTGGTGGTATTCATTATAAATTTTATTAAAAGAAAGCTAAAAGTAGCTTAGTTTCGAGGATAAATCTACAAAAAAACATCTAATTTCCCAAATTGAGGTATCCGTTTTAACTCACACACTTGGTTCAAATTATGGCTTTAATTAAAGAAATTGTACAAGAAGCTCTAACTATCGGCTATCTAAGTGTTGTAGCCGAAGATCAACTGCGATCGCAACTTCAAAGTAATTATGACTCAGAAGACCTAGATGCCTGGATAATTTTACAGCGAGCTATTGCAGCAGGTGATGTCAAACAAGAGTCGCGCCGAAAAAAAGCTTCCCCATCTCCTAAAGCCAAAGACACTTCATCAAGTATCAAACTTGCTTATCAAATGGCAGCAGAACTCGCTTATGCAGCAGCTGTAGCTCTGACAATGACAAAAAATACTAAAGATCAGCCTTCACTAGGTGCATAAAGTAACATCTTTATAAGTTATTTTGCTGAATTAGTGCAAATATTTCATACCAAGTAGTTAGTGTAGGCGTAGCCCACCGCAGGCATCGCTTTTCTTGGTTAACTGCTTGGTAGGGTTTTCATCCGATTGATTATTTATGGGGTTTCCTTCTGCCTCGTGGGTTGAGAGTGCTGAGTGCTGAGTAAGAATCCCAGTCTTTAGAAGATTTTCATGCTTGGCTTTTGAAACTCGTTTTATCGGGACTGTCTTCTTTGATAGAGCAATTTTATTAAAAAATAATTAAAAAATTTCACTTTCCTGGACACACCTATGGGGAATTTTCACCCTCAGCCAAGAATCTCGAATTGATCCCCGGAAGCAATACTAAAATAAATATAAATTATTTCTTCAAAACTAAATTTTTTTAAGTGATATATACCAGTAAATGATTAAATCTTAATATACCAAGTACATGGCTCAGAGTAAGGCATAGAATTAGAAACACCTTGGTGTAAACTTTAGCAACGAGGTTAAAAATAATTCTCAATGCTTAACAAAGTCATCGCTTTTTCACAAACTACTGTATAAAGAATTGGCAACATTGGTAAAGAGAGTAAACAATAACCATAGCTAAACTTGGAGTTTTGCCAACCTATGCAGCCAATTCGCACATTTAACGTATCTCCTTCACTACCGCCGCGACTTGAACCACTACGGCGGCTGGCATATAACTTGCACTGGGATTGGAACGTTGATACTAAAGATTTATTTCGTCGCTTAGACTCTGACCTGTGGGAGTCTAGCCATCATAACCCGGTTTTAATGTTGGGTACAATCTCTCAATCGCGGCTTCTGGAAGTTGTCGAAGATGAAGGCTTTTTAGCGCAAATGGATCGAGCTGACCGTCAGTTAGACGATTATTTGCAAGAGCGCACTTGGTATCAGAAGCAACGGGAGCAGAAACCCAAAGAATGCTACGCCTATTTTTCGGCGGAATTTGGACTTGTAGATTGTTTGCCCGTCTATTCTGGAGGCTTGGGCGTTCTGGCGGGGGATCACCTCAAATCTGCCAGTGACTTGGGGCTACCGCTTGTAGGTGTAGGTTTGCTCTATCAGCAAGGCTACTTTGCCCAGTATCTCAATGCCGATGGCTGGCAGCAAGAACGCTACCTGCTCAACGATTTTTATAATATGCCCTTGCATCTAGAGCGCAATGCCGATGGTTCAGAGCTACGGATTGCGGTAGATTATCCTGGACGCAAGGTATACGCTAGAGTTTGGCGCGTACAGGTGGGAACAGTTCCCTTGTATCTGCTAGACACCAATATTGAACCCAACAACACTTACGACCACGACATTACAGATCAGCTGTATGGTGGCGACATCGATATGCGTATCCACCAGGAAATCATGCTGGGGATCGGTGGTGTGCAAATGCTCAAAGCTTTGGGGCTGAAAGTTACCGCTTACCACATGAATGAAGGCCATGCTGCCTTCTCTGCCCTAGAACGCATCCGCTTGCTAATTCAGGAAGAGGGACTGAATTATGTCCAAGCTAGACAAGTGGTCGCTTCCAGCAATATCTTTACCACCCACACGCCAGTACCTGCGGGAATTGACTTGTTCGCTCCCGACAAAATGCTGCACTACTTGGGATATTACGCAGAGATATTTGGGTTGCCCAAAGAGCAATTTTTAGGACTGGGGCGCGAGAATACAGGCGATTTATCTGGGCCTTTCAGTATGGCGGTGCTGGCGCTGAAGATGGCAACATTTTCCAACGGTGTCGCCCAACTACATGGTGTGGTGTCGCGGCAAATGTTCCAGGGTTTATGGCAAAATGTGCCAGTAGAGGAAGTACCGATCGCCGCAATTACTAACGGTGTCCATGCTCGCAGTTGTGTAGCGAAATCGACTCAAGAGTTGTATGATCGCTACCTTGGCCCAAATTGGTCATCAGCACCACCAGATAGCCCATTATGGGAGCGGATGGACGCCATACCGGATGAGGAATTGTGGCGCAATCACGAACGTTGCCGTTTGGATATGATTTTGTATGTGCGGGAGCATTTGGTCAAGCATTTGACCGATCGCGGCGCTTCCGCTTCCGAAATTGTCCAAGCCCAAGAAGTTTTAGATCCTTACGCTTTCACCATTGGCTTTGCTCGTCGCTTTGCCACCTACAAACGCGCCACCCTCTGGATGCGTGATTTGGATCGCATTAAGCGGCTTCTGCTGGCTAACAAAGACCGGAAAGTACAATTTGTAATTGCTGGTAAGGCACATCCCAAGGATATTCCCGGTAAAGAATTGATCCGCGAGATCAATCATTTTATCCGCGAACAGCATTTAGAAAAACAGGTAGTGTTTGTTCCAAATTACGACATTCACATTTCCCGGTTGATGGTTGCGGGTTGCGATATCTGGTTGAACACACCGCGTCGTCCACGGGAAGCCTCTGGTACTAGTGGGATGAAAGCGGCAATGAATGGATTACCGAATTTAAGTGTGCTAGATGGCTGGTGGGATGAAGCTGATTACGTCCGCACAGGCTGGGCAATTGGACATGGAGAGAATTACGACGATCCTAACTACCAAGATGAAGTAGAAGCAAACGCTCTCTATGAGTTGTTAGAGAAGGAAGTTGTACCGCTATTTTATGAGCAGCGAGATACTGATGGCTTACCCCGTCCGTGGGTTGCCAAAATGAAGGATGCAATTCGGTTGAATTGTCCGTTCTTTAATACAGCACGGATGGTAGGAGAATATGCCGGGCGGGCTTATTTCCCGGCTAGCGATCGCTATCATACCCTAACTGTTGATAACTATGGCCCAGCGAAAGAACTAGCCGCTTGGAAAGAAAAACTGAGCGAACACTGGTTCAACATCAGAATCAAAGACGTTGACGTATCGGCAGCTTCAGACATTGAGGTTAACCAAACCGTTGCTGTCAAAGCCAAGGTTGACTTGGCGACTTTGACCAATGATGATGTGCAGGTGGAACTATATCAAGGTGCGATCGATGCCAATGGTGAGATTGTCAACGCTGTGCCAGTAGTGATGGATTACCAAGGCGAAGATGGACAGCAATTGAGTATTTACACTGGTAATATCATCTATACCGCTTCTGGTTTACAAGGTTTGTCTTTGCGTGTATTGCCAAAAAATCCACACCTGGCTAATCCTTATGAACCAAGGTTGATTGCTTGGGCAGAGTAAGAGTGTTGAGTAGTTATTGAATATTCAAGATTAGGCGTTGCTGACTTAAGTTTAGCAACGCCTTTTATTTTACAGGTTTTCAGGTAAATAATTAATATCTAATAGCTGTTCTAAGGTATAAATACAATATTGAGGGAAGTTATCTAGTTTACCCTCAGTTTTCTCAATTACATACCCTAAAGCATCATCATAAATTGATGCTAATTCGTTGTCTAAGTATTCATATAAATTCGTTGTCAAGTTACGTTTTAATTGATTCCTAAAGCTTCTAATTTCTGCTTTCCAATGTCCCGAATTATATTGAGATTCTTGTGTACAGTATTGTAGCAGCAAAAGATGTCTAATAATTTTTTCTAATAAACTAGCAACCTTGGCTTTATCTCGACGACCCAAATTTTCTAGCTCCTCAATTAAATTTTCTAAATCTAATTCTTCTAAATGGTTAGCTTTCAATAGCTTGATTGTTTCCTCTAACCAGAGATGATCGTCAATTTTATAAAGCTCTTTTAAACTCAAATTAGAATTAACTCCTTGCATAAAACCTCTTTGAGCTAAATCATTAATACATTACAATTTTAGGCTAATATTCTCTGAGGGATGACAATGTAGCCAGTGGTGCGATCGCCTAATACTAAATTACGCTGTTCTCCCCAATACCACCAGTATGCAGCAACGTAAGCACAAATTAGGCTATCTAGTTTATCTTCGGTTGCTTTGAGGGTTGCGCCTGTGGTGGGGATTTCAATAGGAAACGAACCGCAGAGGCGCAGAGAACGCAGAGGAGGAGAAAGAGAGGGGAGGATATCGAGAAGATAATTTTGGAGTTTGATTAGTTCTAGACGGCGCTCATTGAGGCGTCCTTTTTTGTATTTGAGGATGCGTTCTAAGTTGAATAGGTTAACGATTGCTGGGTGGGGGAAGACTTCTATTTGATATCTGCTGAATTTTTGCGGTTCAATGGTGGGGGCGTGGGCAAAACCACGTGATTCTAATTCTAAGCCAATGTTGATGGTGCGCTCTGCGAAGGGTAGGTTTTGATTCGCTGGGTAGCATCCTGCATGATATTTACCAAAGTACTTGTGGCTGAGTTTGTCGGCGAGGCGGCTTCCGGTGGSGTTGGGTATGAGGGTAGGCGCATCTACGGCGATGATGGCTGGTTCATCTGGTTGKACGCTKYGATCGATCCAAATGAGGATATCTGCAATGGCATCTTTGCGGTCTAGATCGAGTAATTGTAGTTGTCCATCTATCCATTCTAAACAGCACAATCCACTTGGTTGCGATCGCCAGCCTAAATCAATGCCAATAAATTTCATGGTCATAACACGAATTTGCGATTATTTTCGCATTTTCGGGCAACCATTTACCTAAATTTACTTGCTAAAAGTTGTGATAAATAATCTTATAATCTTAAGCAGTTTCTCTTAATTTATTTTATCTGGCAATAATTTAATCAAGATTATTCCAATGAAAGTTTTATTTTTACATCCCAATTTTCCCTCGCAATTTCGCAACCTAGCGATAGTTTTGGGTAAAGATCCTAATTGCCAAGTCGTCTTTGGGACAAATCGCCGGGAAGGGGAAATACCTGGCGTTTTCAAAGCTATTTATACTCCTTCTCGTGAAGCTGCGCCTCAAACTCATCACTACGTTCGCAACCTGGAAAATGCTGTTCTCACCGCTCAAGCTGTCTATCGTGTGGCAGAAAAATTAAAATCCGAGGGTTTCTTTCCAGATATAGTTTATGGTCATTCTGGTTGGGGGCCGACTTTATTTATGAAAGATGTTTTCCCCAAAGCAGAATTATTGTGTTATTTCGAGTGGTTTTATCACGCTCACGGTTCCGATGCAGATTTCGATCCCAACGATCCGTTGAATGCTGATGATGAATGCCGCATCCGCGTGAAAAATGCACCGATTTTAACTGATTTATATAGCTGCGATCGCGGTCTTTCTCCAACTAATTGGCAGCGTCAGCAGTTTCCCAAAGAATATCATAGCAAACTCACTGTAATTCATGATGGTGTTGATACCAAATATTTTGTTCCTAAACCAGGTGCAAAGTTAGTTTTACCAAGAATAAATCTGGATCTTTCTCATGTGGAAGAGTTGGTAACTTATGTAGGACGAGGAATGGAACCTTATAGAGGTTTTCCGCAGTTTATGGAAACGGTAGCGCTACTTCAGCAGCGACGACCTAAGTGCCATGTGGTAGTTGTGGGAGAAGATCGGGTTGCTTATGGTAAAAATCTCCCCGATGGTCAGACCTATAAACAATTAATGTTAGAAAAATTATCTTTAGATTTATCGAGACTGCACTTTACAGATAGGCTTCCTTACAATGAGTACCTCCAAGTTTTGCAAGCTTCTTCTGCCCATGTTTATTTAACCCGTCCTTTTGTATTATCTTGGTCAATGTTAGAAGTAATGGCAGCAGGATGTTTACTAATAGCTTCTAAGACTTCGCCAGTCTTGGAGGTCGTACAGGATGGGGTGAATGGACTGCTAGTAGATTTCTTTTCTCCCCAGAATATTGCTAATAGGATTGAAGAGGCGCTGAATAATCCTCAAGAAATGCAAGCAATTCGTGCGAATGCACGAGAGACAATTATCAAGCGTTATGATTTGGCGAAACTGTTACCACAGCATTTGCAATGGATGTTCGCTGGTAAAACTTCTGATAATTTGAAAAAGCGCCCAAGTTCTAAAGGATTTGGCAAAAATTAGTCATTGGTCATTTGTCATTTGTCATTTGCATAAATATTTTTGCCTAAAGCAAAGGTGTAAATAAAAGCCTGAAAAGCAAGACTTTTGCAAGAAGTATATTAATCATTAGTGATTATTGGTCAATAAAAAATTATAAATGACCAATACAACTCTTGGAGAGGCTACACCAATGACTAAGCTTAGTACAAATGACAAATGACAAATGACAAATAAACACAAAATCGATATGTAAAATGCGAATTATTTTTACTATTGCCCATTTTTTCAAACCTAGCAATGAGGATCGTCATGCTTCCCAACGCAAAAACCCACAACCCCGCTTGGAAGCGTTAACTAAAAGCATTACTGCTTTACATCAATTATTTGGCAAATCTCAAAGTATTATCAACATTGCTCAACGACTAGCTTTCCCTGCTAATCAGCCGCAGTCTCACGAACTAGATATTGTTATTTGTACAACTCAAGATAATCATCTTCTGAATCAGCTTCCTTTACCATCCCATTTATATAAGCATCATTCTAGCAATGCAGAACCTCTATTTTTGGGGTTTGAGTGTCAAGCTGTTCTGCAAAGTTGTCTCGGTCAGTATGATTATTATTGCTTTCTTGAAGATGACTTAATTATTCATGACCCTTGGTTTTTTATCAAATTAAACTGGTTTACCCAACAAGCCGGTGATTTGAATTTGCTCCAGCCAAATCGTTATGAAGTCTCTCCCAAAGCTTTGGTTCACAAAGCTTATATTGATGGGAATTTGGCTTTACGAGTAACTGCTCTCTTTCAAAATGTGCAGGAGCAACAGGAACTCAATGGTGCAATTATGAATGCACCAATTACCTTTCGTCGTGCCCTCAATCCTCATGCAGGCTGCTATTTTTTAAATGCAAATCAAATGACTCACTGGGCTAATCAAACCTATTTTCTTGACCGAGATGTTCGTTTTGTTGGGCCTTTAGAAAGTGCTGCCACTTTAGGAATTATGAAGACATTCCGAATTTACAAAACCTCGCCGGAGCAAGCAAGCTTTTTGGAGATTCAGCACTTTGGAACTGGATTTTTGGGGCTAATTGGAGGACAAGTGGGTTTGGCAGACAGGTAAATCGAATTTAAGAGTTTGGTTTTTGTGAGCAAAATTAATTCATAGGATTTTAACCCATCATCCTACTAAGTAATCATACAATCACTGCGGTTTCTGGAGAGTGACCTTGACGACGGACTACGCCTACGCTGCTACTCTTACTCCATTAAGCATGAACCATTAAGTACTGACCGTTCCCATTATATTCACCATCACAACTAGCGAAATTCCGAACAAACCATATTAAATAAAACCTCCATATCCGGCGAAACTTGGCATAATCCATGCCATATTCTAAGTCTTTGACTGTTGCCTGATTTTTGTCAAAATTATCTAGCCATTTGGCAAATGTTTTAGAGTAATTGGAACCGTTTAGATACCATCTTTCAATTGTTTTGAGGTCTTTATTCCGGCTAGGAACTGCATCATAGTTCCAATACCTGCCGTGAGGAAAAATGTATTTGTGCGTAAAAGCGCTGGATATATTATTAGGGGTACGAACTGTAATGATATGAATAAAAACCTTGCCATTATCTTTCAGCAAACTAGCTAATTTTTTAAAAGAGTTAGTTAAATTACCAACATGACAAAAAACGCCAATCGAAAGTATCTTATCAAATTTTGTCTCAAATGTTGTACTATTTAAATCTCCTTCATACAGTGTGAATCGGCCTGAACTTAGGTTGCTTTCAGGATCTTGCATCTTCTGGCGCATATATTCACATTGCTCGTGGCTCAAATTCAGACCGACAAATTTGACATTGGGGAATTTGGAAAGAATGTAATTTGGCACACATCCCCAACCACAGCCAAAGTCTAAGATATTGTCTCCATCTTTAATGTCTAACTTTTGAATCACATCATCAATCATATCTATCTGAGATTGCTCAAGGTTTAATGCTCCTTTTTCCCACAATCCCATGCTGTATTTAGGATAAATGAGTTTCCCATCGCCCAACATCTTATTCAGCATCCCTTGAGGCAAATCATATTGAATTTTCATCAGATCCCGTGGGCTTTCAGCAAGATTATCAGTTTCTTTTAATACCCATTCATAAGGTGCTAAGAGGGCAGGAAAGTACTTAAAAAAGATAGGCATACAAGTATCAAAAAGAGATTCCAGTACTGAGTCAGGAACTTCTAACCCATTGATATAAGCCTCAGCTACCGCCATTTGTACTGTGTTTACTACCTCTACCGCCCCACGCGTTGCTGTATATGCAAGTGGGGTTTTAATATTCATATCTCCTACTAAAGGTATATACTTTTCTAGAGACTTTAGTGTATTAAGAGAAGCCATGTTTTAAATCCTAATTTGCTTTCAGTATTTAGCTAATAATATCAATAGCAAAGTTAGGATAAAGATTACATTAAGTTTTAAAATATTCCTTTGAATAAAAATATAAATAAATTTCAATAATATAATATTTATGGAAATTTGTATCATCTAAAAGTCAATTCGCCAAGCAGAATATGCAAAAAAATTGCACCCTCTGCTTCCTGCCAAAGCATTTCTCCCCGATCCAGGTAAATTAGCGATTCTATTTATTAATTGGACAATTTTGATTATAGGCTGGGCGATCGCATCTTATCTAGATCGTTGGATCTGATTATTATCCCCTAGTGCAAGAATTGCTAAAGATACATTATCCTGAACGTTTAAATTTATTGAATGCCAAAGATGCTTGGAACTTGCTTATGCAAACGCCAAAGCATTATAAAAATGAAGATACCTTTACTGATTGGTCGGGGAAAAAGTCTGTTTCTTGCGCTATTATCAAGGATTACAAAATTATGTAAATCGATGTTTGCCATCATCTTGGAAACACTGCTCACCCAGATATTGTACAAAGATAGGTTTGATTCTCACTGTTGCTAAAGCCACGGTGAGAAGAAACTCCAATATTTCAACAGCAAGTTGACCTAGAAAATGTCAAAATTAAATGAGTTTTGCGTAGGCGCATACTCCTACGGAGAAGCAAGCTACGCGCAGCGTCTCCAAGAGTTGCGATTTGTCACCAGACATCGCCACTTTACAAGCGCGGATTTGAGATAACTAAGTTGAAATTTATGGGCAAGCAACGTGTTCTTTCTGGAGTTCAACCAACCGGCAATTACCATCTAGGTAACTACTTGGGAGCCATTCGCAACTGGGTAGAAGGTCAGAGCGAATACGAAAATTACCTCTTTGTGGCTGATTTGCACGCGATTACAGTGCCACACAATCCAAAACAGTTGGCAGATGATACCTACACTCTTGCTGCTCTCTATCTAGCTTGTGGTCTTGATTTAAATCACTCCACTATCTTTGTGCAATCCCACGTTTCGGCCCACAGCGAACTCACCTGGTTGCTCAACTGCATTACACCTCTAAACTGGCTGCAAGATATGATTCAGTTTAAAGAAAAGGCTGTCAAGCAGGCAGAAAATGTGAGTGCGGGTTTATTGGATTATCCTGTGCTAATGGCAGCGGATATTTTGCTTTACCAAGCTGATAAAGTGCCAGTGGGTGAAGACCAAAAGCAACATTTGGAATTGACACGGGATATTGCAGCTCGGTTAAATCACCAGTTTGGTAAACCAGATCAACCAGTTCTGAAGTTACCAGACCCTTTGATTCGCAAGGAAGGGGCAAGGGTGATGAGTTTAGCAGACGGTACACGCAAAATGTCGAAGTCCGATCCTTCCGACTTAAGCCGGATCAGTTTGCTAGATTCACCGGAACAGATTCAATACAAGATTAAGCGTTGTAAAACCGATCCGATTCGTGGTCTGACTTTTGACGATCCAGCGCGTCCAGAGTGTAATAATTTGTTAACGCTCTATACATTGCTGGCTGGGAAGAAAAAGGAAGATGTGGCAGTTGAGTGTCAGGATATGGGCTGGGGGCAATTTAAGCCATTGTTGACAGATACAATTATTGAGTCTCTGAAACCAATCCAAGAAAAATATCACTCGATAACGGCGGATAAAAGCTATTTGGAGTCTGTATTGCGGGATGGAGGGGAAAAAGCTAGAGCGATCGCAAATCAAACTTTATCACAAGTAAAAGCTGCTTTAGGCTACTCTCTTCCTCTATAGGTTTTCCCTTTTAGGTGTGATTTGCTATACCATTTAAGAAATTGAAATTCTTAATTCTATGCATCACACCCATAGCCACACAGCCTTTCGCAGAGCTGTACAAGCAGGTGAATTTCTAATTACCGCCGAGGTAGCACCGCCGAAAGGGGGAGATCCAGCGCACATGATTCAAATGGCGGCGACTCTTAAGGGAAGGGTTCATGCTATCAATGTTACTGATGGTAGCCGCGCAGTATTACGGATGTCTTCGTTAATGGCGTCGGTGATTTTGTTACAAAACGGTATAGAGCCGATTTGTCAAATTGCTTGTCGCGATCGCAACCGCATCGGTTTACAAGCTGATTTGATGGGCGCTCATGCTTTAGGTATTCGTAATATTTTAGCTTTGACTGGCGACCCAGTAAAAGCAGGCGATCATCCAGATGCTAAAGCAGTATTTGACTTAGAAGCTGTGCGACTGCTGCAACTGATTCGGAAGATGAATCAAGGTGTTGATTGTAATGAAAAGCCTTTGACTGATGGAGCGTTAGATTTATTTGTTGGTGCAGCAGTAGATCCGCAATGTAAAAGTTGGTCGGGTTTACAAAGTCGATTTGAACGGAAAATCGAAGCTGGAGCGCAGTTTTTTCAAAGTCAGTTGATTACTGATTTTGAGCGACTAGAAAAGTTTATGGACACAATCGCTGCTGGTTATAAAAAACCAATTTTGGCAGGAATATTTCTGTTGAAATCAGCCAAAAATGCTCAGTTTATTAATAGATGTGTTCCGGGTGTAGATATTCCCCAACATATTATTGACAGATTGGCGAAAGCCAAAGATCCTTTTGAGGAAGGGATAAAAATTGCCGCCGAGCAAGTGCAGATAGCGCGGCAATTATGCCAAGGAGTTCACATGATGGCAGTGAAACGAGAAGATGCGATCGCGCCAATTTTAGATTTGGCTGGGATTGCCCCAGTGAATCAGTTGGTATCTATGTAAATTAGAGAATGAATCTTTATATTAAAGCAGATGGTTATTCCTATCTGCTTTTTTTATGCTGAAACAGATGCGTTTACACTATTTTTGATAGACTTTCAATATCCAATGTTCCCTTGACTAAATCTAGGTGCAAACTGACAAAATATTTTATAGCTTATTTCAAGCTTTTCCTAGCATATTTTTTGCCATAATTGGCGACACGACTGTCAATGTCAACGCATATCAATTTGTTTCAGTTGAGCTAAAAGAAACTGCTTTTAGGATTGATGGGGTATTCATCCCCACAAGTGAAACTACAAACCAACCACTTTACTTTGTTGAAGTTCAGTTTCAATTAGACTCAACTTTTTATAGACGCTTCTTTGCTGAAATCTTCCTTTACTTGCGTCAAAACGAATCAGTCAATTTTTGGCGTGCTGTTGTCATCTATCCGCAACGAAGTTTAGATCCAAACGATCGGCTACCATATCAATTGCTGCTAGACAGTTCACAAGTACAACGTATTTATCTAGATGAATTAGATACGAGGGAGAACTCACTTCAAGTTGCGATCGTTAAATTAATTATCGAAAGAGAAGAGACAGCCGTTGACAAAGGTAGAGAATTGATTTTACAAGCAAGGCAACAACTGGCAGATGAATCTACCACTAAGCAAATTGTAGAATTGATAGAGACTATTCTGTTGTACAAATTTACCCGGTTAAGTCGAGAGGAGTTAGCAGAAATGTTGGGTATAGACGACGAATTCAAAAAAACGCGGATGTATCAATCAATCAAGGAAGACGGCTTAGAAGAAGGTCGCCAGGAAGGTCGCCAAGAAGGTCGCCAGGAAGCTAAGTTAGAAGCTATTCCCCGATTGTTGGCATTGGGATTGAGTGTAGAACAAGTGGCGGTGGCTCTCGATTTAACGGTGGCGCAAGTAGAGCAAGCAGCTCAGAATTAGTCTATCTGATAGTGGGCAGTGCTTGCCTCTAATTTAATCAGCAACTGCGACGCCGATAGCAATACGGTTCAGTTAAGGCTAGCACTCTTTGTCAAAGCCGTTTTTTTAACGTAGACGCAAAGCGGCTTGCCGCAGGCTACCACAGAGGTGCAGAGGACACAGAGAGAGAAGAAAGAGAAGAAAAAAAATGCTTAACTGAAGTGTATTGACGCCGATAGCGTTCGCGCAGCGTCTCGTAGAGAAGCGTTAGCGAGTCCTCGTACTCTTTCAGAGAAGCAAGCAAGCTACGCTTTTAGCGTCTCGTAGAGAGCTTCATAGCTTGTTTTAGACATCGCCTCTTTTTAAACCAGAAGCGATGTCTACGACGAGCTTACGCCTACAAACTCAAAACTTGGGTTACATCTTACCGTGTTGCAGCACTTGTTGTAGATGTTGGCGAATCTCTTGTGCGTGTTCAATATCAGATTGCCGCAATTTTTGAAATAACTCTACACAAGGTTGAGAACCTACTTTTTCTGCATCTTTGATGTAGGTATCGTAAGCTTTAACAGCTTCAGCCTTGTTGTGCAAAATAGTGACAAAATCATACTCCAAGTCGCTAATCGCTGTTTGAGATTGTCCGTTACCTGTATTTGTAACCATTGCTTGAACCTCTTTTAGAATTTCTAATTAACGTTATATTCACCCTTAAAGAGTAATTCATCTTCCAAAAAGAGTATATTTCAATACGTCGGAAGTACCTTGCAAAAATAATTTCCTGATACAGTTTCATACAAAGGAGTGGGGAGTGGAGAAAAAGTATTTTCCCCACTCCCCAGTACAGACATGATTAATCGCGTCTCTCCCACTCCCCATTTTCATAACAATTTATCCAAGGGGTTGATTCTCATCACATTGACGTGAATACTGTAATTCCAACTCGTTTTGGCGTTCTCTACCTCCCCTATACACAACCGGACAAAACTTAGTGTTAGCGCTCATACAATCCATGTGTGGTGTCTTAGCGCATACCACGAGTAGTCCACCCAGAACAAACAACAAACCACAAATTGCAAGCGTATTAACCCAAGAAATTTCCAGCGCTCCGTGAACTACTACCTCTCGCAGCAAAGATACTATTGTTACCTCAACTGCCACTCCTACAGAGATACTATGTTCTTGCAAATAGACCATTAATAGTCGGAATAACTCGACTAAAATCAACACAAATAGTATTTTTGCAGTCACATGTTTATAGTCTAGTGGCTGCGTGAGGGCGATAGCTATCCCCCACAATTGGATTAGCATGACGGCGAACAAACCCAAACACAAAACAATCACAATTAAGTCTTGAAAGGCTTCCATGTTGCGAACAATTGATTGCCGATCAAGCCAGCGATCGCTAAATAAAAATCGACTTTTCTGGCGCTTTTGCATGTACATTTTTCCAATCGGGACGAGTTCAGACAACACCAGCGAGTCAACCCAATAGTTTTATGTTATGCAATATTAAGTTTTTCCGCCTCAGCGAGGTTGGTAATTTAAATTTTGTGCTTGTTGTAACAATTGCTCGGCATTTTTCGCCCATTGGGGATTTTTTTGAGCATTGTATAAATCTCTAGCAAATTGCAATACTTGTACTGCATCGCCATATTGCTGTAACTGGATAAAAACTAACCCAGCACCATAATAAGCATTGGGATAGTTAGAGTTAGCTTCGGCTGATTTTCTAAAAGCCTCTAATGCCTCTTGTAATTTACTTTGTTGAAAAAAAATCGAGCCGAGATTGTAGTAAGCTTCTGGATACTTGGGATTAATTTTTAATGCCTGATAAAATGCACTTCTGGCTGGATCGAGTTTACCTTGTTGGAGATAACACATCCCTATATGGTAAGGAGGTTCTGGTGCATTTTTGCTATATTCTACGGCTTTTTTAAAAGATGCGATCGCTCGTTCGCAATCTCGTTGCTGTTCTCGTACTAACCCCAAGTTATAGTGGGCAAATCCGAGTTTGGGATCGAGTTCTAAAGCGCGTTGCAAATAATCGTTAGCTAACTTGAAATTATTGCCTTCTAATAACGCTCCGCCTAAATTAGCAAAAGCTGGAGCAAATTTCGGATCGGCTTGCGTCGCTCGATAAAATGCATCCGCAGAGGGTTGTAATTGTCCCGTTTGTCGGAGTGCTAGCCCTAGATTATAGTGTGCTGGTGCTAATGTCGAATCTAATTTAGCTGCTTGTTTAAAGGCTGCGATCGCATCTTGTACCCTTCCCGCCTGAATTGCTTGTAAGCCTTGGTTTAACCAGTCTACAGCAGTTTTAGGATTAGACTGTGCTAGCTTTGAGGCGACAGGAGGAGATAGAGCAAGAGAGGGGGAGGAAATACTCATAATCAGCAAAGTTAAACTTACTAACCCTGCTATGCGATATTTAAAGAATGATAATCTCATTGATTTTCTGACTCGCAACACTTTCAGTTAAATTTACTTGATAAAAAGTTTTTTACAAAAGTTTTTGATTTAGCATAAAAATTTTTGATGCTTAACTTTTCTTAAGCTAAATCTTACGACAGGCTACAATTTTTTTAACTTTCGATTAAAAGGAGCATAATAACAAATTAAAGAAGGGGTAATTTTGACTCCAGAGAACCATTTTTTATCCCTTGATATCTACGGAATAATGCGGTTATGAATGAATTACCGCAAGGGAGGTTTTTATGAACGAAAAAGTAAAATCGGGTTCGCGGAACGTTGCAATTGTCGGGCCTTATTTAAGTGGAAAAACCACTTTACTAGAAAGCTTGTTATTTGTCACAGGGGCAATTTCCCGCAAAGGCAATATTAAGGACAGCAATACAGTGGGAGATAGTGCTGCCGAGTCGCGCGATCGCCACATGAGTGTAGAAGTCAGCGCCGCTAGCACTGAGTATAACGATATTCGCTTCACCTTTATTGACTGTCCGGGAAGCGTAGAATTTGCTCAAGAAACGTACAATGCTTTAATCGGAGTCGATGCAGCAATTGTAGTTTGCGAACCCATCCGCGATCGCGTTCTCACCCTTGCCCCTCTATTTAAATTCCTGGACGATTGGGAAATTCCCCATCTCGTCTTCGTCAACAAAATGGATCGCGCAAACATTCACGTTCTAGAAACGTTGCACGCCCTGAAAGCAGTATCTAGCCGTCCCCTGGTAGCGCATCAATATCCCATCATGAATGGGGAACAACTCACTGGCTTTATTGATATGGTGAGCGAACAGGCATATCAATATCATCCAGGCGCACCAGCTGACCCCATTCCGTTCCCCGAAAGTTTAAAAGAAGAAGAACATATAGCACGGGCAGAAATGCTCGAAGCCTTAGCAAATTTTGACGACCATTTACTCGAAGAACTTTTAGAAGATATCGAACCACCTCAAGAAGAAATCCTCAAAGATTTAAAAATGGAATTAGGGGCAGATTTAGTAGTGCCCGTTTTCTTTGGTGTGGCAGAACAAGATTATGGTGTTAGACCTCTATTAGAAGCCTTGTTACGAGAAGCCCCCGAACCCGAAACTACAGCAGAACGTCGTTTAAAAAATATAAAGGGTGATACAGCTTTAGCGCAGGTATTAAAAACTTACTACACTCCCCAAGGTGGCAAACTGTCTTTAGTGCGTGTTTGGCGCGGTAAACTAACTGATGGCATTGTCCTCAATGGCATTCGCACTGGTGGAATTTACCGCCTCATGGGACAACAACAGCAGTCAGTTAACCAAGTTAGTGCTGGTGAAATTGTCGCATTGAGCCGTTTAGAAGGAATCAAGACAGGCGATACAATCTCCACAGAACAGCAAGTGGCGATGGAATTACCTAAAGCTGTACAGTTAGAACCTGTGTATGCCCTCGCCATTACACCAGAAAAGCGCAACGATGAAGTTAAACTCAGCAGTGCTATTACCAAGTTATTAGAAGAAGACTCTTCACTTGCTTGGGAACAACACGGCGACACCCACGAAGTTATATTGTGGGGTCAAGGCGAGATTCATTTGCAAGTCACCCTAGACAGACTGCGCCGCAAATATAACCTGCCAATGACAACCCACCTACCGCAAGTGCCTTACAAAGAAACCATCCGCAAAACGGTGGCTTCAGTTCATGGGCGCTATAAACATCAAAGCGGTGGTCACGGACAGTTTGGTGATGTTTTTCTCGAAATCAAGCCTTTACCACGCGGTACAGGTTTTAACTTTAATGAAACTATTGTTGGCGGCGTGGTTCCGAAACAGTACATTCCTGGCGTAGAAATGGGCGTGCGGGAATTTTTGACACACGGCCCTTTAGGCTTCCCAATAGTTGATGTAGCGGTAACTCTGACTAATGGTTCGTATCACAACGTTGATAGTTCCGAACAAGCCTTTAAACAAGCTGCCCGATTGGCAATGCAAACGGGGATACCCCAAGCAGAACCTACCTTATTAGAACCAATTCTGCGGGTGGAAGTGACAACACCTAGCGAATTTACCTCCAAAGTGTTGCAACTATTAAGTGGTAGACGGGGGCAGATTTTAGGCTATGAGGGGAGAAACGATTGGCAAGGCTGGGATAATGTCTCGGCATACTTGCCGCAAGCTGAGATGCAGAATTTTATTGTAGAGCTGCGATCGCTCACCCTCGGCGTTGGTTCCTTCCACTGGGAATATGACCATCTCCAAGAAGTACCGGAAAAGCTTGCCGAACGTGTCATTCATAGCAATGGCAATGGTGGTAACGGCAACGGCAAGTAATTTTGAATTTTGAATTAATTGTAGAGTAGCGTAGGCTTTTCCCGCCGTAGGCATCGCTCACCTTAGACGTTGGTTCCTTCCACTGGGAATATGACCATCTCCAAGAAGTGCCAGAAAAGCTTGCTGAACGTGTCATTCACAGCAATGGCAATCGTGGTAACGGCAACGGCAAGTAATTTTGTATTTTAGATTTTGGATTAATCTAAAATCAACACTAGCCCGAAACTTAAAGTTTTGGGCTAATAACTAAAGTCCAATTATTAGGGACTACCAAAAAATAAATCATCCAATCTTATTTTGTAGGGTGTGTTAACGAAGTAACGTACCATTTTTCTAATCTGTCATGGTGCGTTAACTAGAGGCATAACACACCCTACAAGTTGGATATTTTTTTAACTGTAAGTCCCTTAACTATCTAAGAAAGTTTCACACTTAACCCAGAGTTTGGGCCATTAGGTAAACCCAAGGCTGTATCAATGCCTAGATTAACTCGAAGATCCTCTAGTAATTTTTCTGCTTTTACTTTCGTTCCTATTTTTGCTTGTGAATTAGGACGAGGACTAATTACAGCTTTAGCATGGTAAACTTCAAGGTCAGATATTCCCTCGTCCAACGCTCTGAGACATAAACCACGAATATAAAAACGGTTAAATTCACCCTCTGCTAGTGTTTCAGCAGCAGTCTCAGGAATTTTTACAGTTGTATATCCACCCTGCTTTTTTCTTTCCTCTGTTAAGTTGATTCTGCCATTTAAGGACAGTTGTTGAGCAAACCAAGCTTCATCATAG
The DNA here is from genome assembly GCA_003326195.1 of Nostoc punctiforme NIES-2108. GTDB lineage: Bacteria > Cyanobacteriota > Cyanobacteriia > Cyanobacteriales > Nostocaceae > Nostoc > Nostoc punctiforme_A. Next base: position 109,709 of record LXQE01000151.1, on the reverse strand, counting down.
CTAGTAATAGCTTCTTTAAGTAAATTCACATAGTCTTTTCCGCCAATTTCACTCAAGCGCTTGCTAATGTATAGTTTGGCATTAGTAACATCTAGCTCAACTTCAGCCACAATAAATGGGCGTGTTCTCTCATCCAAATTTTCAAACAACATAATTATTAAAGTGAATATTTCCACTAAATATAATAAGTTTTCTTTATATAAAAAACAGTAAAAATACGCAAAAGTACTATTTTCAAAATTTTAGTGATTAATGGTAACATTTCAATTGCAACAATTAAGTGTTCCGCCGGGACATAGAGTAATACTCCACGATGTTAGCTGGCAAGAATTTGAGGCAATTTTAGAAGAACTTGGCGACCATCGAGCCACTCGGTTGGCTTACAGCCAGGGAACTTTGGAGATGAGAATGCCGTTACCAAAGCATAAGAAAGCCAAAGTCATTATTGGGGATTTGGTGAAAATTCTGTTGGAAGAGTTAGAGATTGACTGTGAAACATTTGGCTCAACCACTTTCAAACGTGAAGATATGGCTTTTGGTGTAGAGCCTGATGATTCTTTCTATATTCAAAATCATGCACAAATGATTGGTAAAGAGCGAATAGACTTGAAGGTTGACCCGCCACCTGACTTAGCAATTGAAGTTGATGTTACTTCCAAAACTCAACTTGATGCTTACGAAGCATTGCGAGTTCCTGAACTGTGGCGATATGAAAATGGCAAGCTACAAATTAATATTCTTCAGGATGGCAAATACATTGAGTCTGAAATTAGTTCTACTTTTCTCAACTTGCCCATTGTTGAAGAAATTCCCCGGTTTGTCGAACAGAGCCGAACTCTAAGTAGAAGTACAACGCTTAGGGCATTTCGTCAATGGGTAAGAAAGCAAATCAACCCAACTTAATGTAACTCTTGCTCTTTTAACAACAAATGAGCGTTGTCATACTTAATAGTATTTTTATCTGCAACATAAGACTCTACGATAAAAAAAAGGAGCCTAACTTAGGCTCCTTAATAAAAAACTGGTAATAGAATTGTGACTACTTAACAGTCACCTTACCGCCAGCTTCTTCGATGCGCTTCTTGGCATCTTCAGCAGCATCCTTAGCAATACCTTCTTTAACTGCCTTGGGCGCAGCTTCCACTAAGTCTTTAGCTTCTTTCAGACCCAAACCGGTCAATTCTCGGACAATCTTCAGTACGGCAATCTTCTTATCAGCTGGAACTGATTCGAGAATGACTTCAAACTCGGTTTGCTCAACAGCTTCTTCAGCAGGAGCAGCACCACCAGCACCAGGCATCATCATCATGCCACCAACAGGTGCAGCAGCACTTACACCAAAAGCTTCTTCAATTTGCTTGACTAACTCAGAAGCTTCCAGCAAAGAAAGACCTTTTAGTTGTTCTAAAATGTTATCGGTTGCAGCAGACATTGATATAACTCCTGTAATTTTGATTATTTATTTGTCATGAGTCATTGGTCTTTAACTATAGACTTTTGACTTTTGACTGATGAACCACGAAGTCTATTCAGCAGCAGTTTCAGTGCTACTATCACCTTCAGCAGTGCTTTCGGTGCCGCTATCTTGGACAGCAGCAGTTTCGGTACTACCACCACTTTGCTCTTGGTCGGCCACAGCCTGCAAAGCACGAGCCAATGAACCAGGAACTTCGTTGATACCCACAGCAATCTTGGTAGCCAAAGCGTTGATAGCCCCAGCAATTTGGGCGATGAGTTGTTCCTTAGATGGCAAGTCTCCTAGTACCTTGACATCAGGTTCTTTGAGTAGGCGACCTTCCAGTACACCACCGCGAAGTTCTGTCTTCTTGGTAACTTTCTGGAATTCTTGGTATGCCTTAATTGCCGATGAAAAATCTTCTTTTACCAGCAAAAAGGCGGAAGAACCATTGAGCAATTCCGACAAAGGCTGCCATTTTTCATCGTCTTTGATGGCAATGCCCATTAGGGTGTTCTTCGTCACCTTACAAACAGTGCCACTGGGACGTAACCGCCGCCGTAAGTCTGTGATTTCCGAAACTGTTAGCCCCTGATAGTCAATTACCAGTGCCAAAGTTGACGCACTCAAAGTTTCTTTGAGGTCAGCTACTATTTCTTTTTTATTTTCTAGTGTTCTACCCATTCCAATCTCACCTCCTTAAAACAATCGGGGAAGTGCCCTTTTTGTAAGTTTTTTCTCAACCTGAACCCAAACAACAAACCCCAGCTAATATAACCGGGGTTGAGTAGTAAGACTCTTGACGCCATAGTTATCACACCTTTAGGGGTGGTAATTCTGACAATTAGAGTTTTAACCTCGGCAGGATATTAAGTTATTAGCACCTGCTGTCTCCGGCTTTGCCTATTTAATTTTGTCATTTGTCATTAGTCATTTGTCCTTTGCGTTTACAAATGACTAATGACTAAAAATTAACTTGCTTGGCTCAGTTTCAAATCTCGTAGGGCACTGATATCAACTTTAATTGATGGCCCCATAGTGGCTGACACATAAAATGTGCGCCAATAACGACCTTTAGCTCCTGAAGGACGGTTACGGTCAATCGTCTCCTGCAATGCCTTCAGGTTGACTAACAAATCTTCGGGCGAGAAGGTTGTCTTACCAAACATAACATGGACAATACCAGTTCGGTCAGCTCGGAATTCTAATTTACCAGCTTTGAATTCTGCGATCGCACCTGCTAAGTCAAATGTTACGGTTCCACCCTTGGGCGATGGCATCAAACCACGCGGTCCAAGCAACTTACCCAGCTTTGCCACTTGTGGCATCACATCGGGTGTAGCAATCAGCTTGTCAAAATCCATTCTACCTTTCTGGATTTCGTCAATCAGTTCTTCCGATCCGACTATATCAGCACCAGCACTGCTCGCTTCGTTTACCTTTTCGCCTCTGGCAATCACCGCCACTCGGACGATTTGTCCTGTACCTTTGGGCAGTGCTACCGTTGTCCGCAACTGTTGGTCTGTATACTTGGGGTCAATTCCCAAACGGATATGCGCTTCCGCAGCTTCGGTAAATTTAGCTGTTGCTGTGTCTTTGAGAAGGGCTAAAGCCTCTAGCGGATGATAATCTTTTTCTTCTACTTTTGCTTGCAGACCCTGCAAACGACGCGATATTTTTGGCATTTGTTCTCCTGGGGTAATTCCGAAGCCTCGCCTCTCCCCCGATAATTTTTAGTTATGAGTCCTTTGTTATTTGTCCTTTGTCCTTAGTCACTTACCAATGACTAATGACCAATGACCAATGACCAATGACTAATCCGTAACTGTTACGCCCATATTTTTAGCCGTTCCTGCCACAATCTTCATTGCCGCTTCGATATCGTTGGCATTGAGGTCGGGGAGTTTGGTTTGGGCTATTTCTTGCAATTGTGCTTTGGTAATTGACCCAACCTTCTTTTTGTTGGGTTCATTCGAGCCTTTTTCAACTTTCGCCGCCTTCCGAATCAGTACTGATGCGGGTGGCGTTTTGAGTACGAATGTAAAACTCCGGTCTTCAAAAACCGAAATTTCTACAGGTATCACCATTCCAGCTTGGTCTGCTGTTTTGGCGTTGTACTCTTTACAAAACATCATGATGTTGACACCATGTTGACCCAAGGCGGGCCCAACTGGCGGTGCTGGGTTGGCTTTTCCAGCATTCAGGGCCAGTTTAATGACCGCCACTACTTTCTTCGCCATTTGTATTTAACTCTGTTTCTCTACCTGATTAAATTCCAATTCTACTGGTGTATCCCTGCCGAAAATTGAGAGCAAGGCTTTAAGTTTACTCCGTTCTGGAGAGACTTCAATTACCTCGCCTTCAAAGTCTTTGAATGGACCAGAAAGCACCATTATCTTATCACCAGTAGCCATGTCAATTTTGACAACAGCTTCTTGTTCGCTGGTTTGTTTGAATATACGTTCAACTTCTGAAGAACTTAGTGGTATGGGGTTGACATGACCGCGACCCTTGCTGCTACCACGTTTTTGTTCTGAACCGACAAAGTTAATTACATGAGAGGTGTTGCGTACCACCTGCCAAGTATCATCATCCATCATCATCCGTACCAGCACATAACCAGGGAAAACTTTTTCTTCTGTATGCTGGCGACTGCCATCTTTGCGGATTTTCACCGCTGGCGTCTGCGGAATTTCTACCTGGATAATTTTGTCAGCGACATCAAAAGTTTGAATGCGTTGCTCTAAGTTAGTCTTTACACGCTTTTCACAGCCTGAAGCTACTTGTACTGCATACCAGCGCGCTTCTTTTGACGCTGCTTCTGCTGCTTCTGCTGCTTCTGCTGTTTCCTCTGACTGCAACATTGAGTTGCGTGGTTCATCTGTTGCAAAACTCATTAGAACACCTGTTTTGCTGCCCAATGAAACAATCCATCGACCAAGTATATCAAAGATGCGGAGAGTGCCACCATTAACAACACAGCGGCGGATTCGCTCACTATCTGTTTCCGACTGGGCCAAACTACTTTTTCAAGTTCTTCTTTGGTTCCCTGTATGAAGTTGCCAAAACTAAACCCATTTGTGGTTTCTGGCAATTCTGCTTCACTTTTTTTGGCCACGACCGTTATCCCCCGTTTCTTATACTAGATCCTGTTTAATTGTCATCTAGGTTTGCAGTTTCGACTCTATTTCACTTACTGGAAGCAAAACAACTACAAATACAATAAGTTTACCCGAAATTATTAGCGCTAACTGCTATATTAGCAGCAGCGTAATTATTTCGGGCTTTGTTTTTTTGCTCTTGAGCGCGCCCTGGAGGACTTGAACCCCCGACATCAGGTTTTGGAGACCTGCGTTCTACCAACTGAACTAAGAGCGCACAAGCTGTTTTTGATTCAGTGATTGCGCTGAACTAAATTTCAGTTTAACGCAATATGCGATCTATATCATACCTTAATTTTGTCGGAAAAACAAGTCAGCGGCAGATGCCGCTTGCAGCTTGAGATTTCTCCCATACTTTTGAAGGACGAATCACAAAGGGCGGTCAAACCGTTGCTTGATTCGGGTTGCCTTACCTACGCGATCGCGGAGATAATATAGTTTAGCACGGCGGACTTTACCGCGACGTAACACTTTAATGCTGTCAATCCGGGGAGAATGCAACAGAAATACCCGCTCAACGCCCACGCCTTGAAAAACCTTACGAACTGTAATAGTTTCGTTGATGCCGCCATTGCGCTTGGCAATCACAACTCCCTCGTAGGGTTGTACGCGGTATTTTTCGCCTTCCTTGATTTTCACTCCCACTTTTACAGTGTCGCCCACATAAATGTCAGGCAGATTCGATTTTATCTGTTCCGCTTCAATGGAGCGGATAATCTCTTGAGCGTTCATAGTCTTTCTGTCTGCTTAAAAAAAACTCACGATCATCAATGATAAATCGATAATCCTATTTCAGTCTACTTGTTAGGATTGATAATTGTACTGATACAACAGCCTGCATATCGAAGCTATATTGCAGAATGCCTTACTATAAAGGAAAAATTTATGAAATTTAGTATCGTCATCAGTACTTATAATCGCTTGAATTTGCTGCAAAGAGCAATTGATTCGGCTCGTAACCAAACAATGGAGTGCGAGGTGGTTGTTGCTGATGATTGTTCTTCTGATGACACCCAAACCTATCTCAAAAGCTTAGGCGACAAGGTTGTTTACCATCGTAACGAAGTTAACCTTGGTCATGCAGCAACGGTGAATGCTGGAGTTGCCAAAGCTAGCGGCGACTGGATTAAGTTTTTAGATGATGATGACTATTTAGCGCCCAACTGTATAGAAGAAATGGCAAAGGCGATCGCACTTCGTCCCGAAGCTGTAATCTGCTCTTGTGTGGCGGCTCAGGTGGATGGCAATGAAGTTGAACTCTCTCGCACCCCCCAAGTTGGCCCTGGTTTAGCTTTTTATATCCCACAAGCCGATATTCATTACGGGATGCTTTTAGAGCTTGTACCCTTTGGCACACCTGTACAAGTAGCTTGTCGACGTGATGCTTTTCTACAAAGTGGTGGTTGGGACTCCACACTCGATGCTAACTGTGATGACATCGATTCCTGGATTCGGATTGCTCAGTTTGGCGATGCTATTTTCTTCAACCAGTGTCTTGCTTACCGCACTATCTGGCCGGGTGCGTATAATCAGAAGTTTTCTTTGTCTCGGCGGTTAGCGACAAATATTTTAATGAAGGAAAAAATTTATGCCTTGGTAAATGAGCAACATCGCTCAAAGATTCCCGTCTTTCAGGATATAAAAAATTACCTGAAACTCCATTGGCTTTTAGTCGCACTGAAGCAAAAAAATCTCAAGAGTTTTCTTTCAATCATAGATTTATCTATACTTTCTCCTCGGTCTTGGAAGTTTTTGCTAACTGCTATTTCATCACGTCGCTCTCAGGGAAACAATTCTCAAATTCGTAAACTTGTACTGATTGAGTTGTACTATGATGTCTGGCAAAATGCCCAGAATCAAAGCGCCAGTCTTCAGAATTTAGAGTTAGATTCTGTGCCGCTGGTGGAGTTGCCTGTGAGCGCTCAGTCGAACTCTGAGCGCTAGACGAGAACGTTACTACCAACTACCAGATTTGTCGCGGTGAAATTATCCAAAGTCGCCAAGGTGTAAAAAGGATAATAACCAAGGACTTTAACTTCTGTAGAAGCACTCGATTGCAAAAATTGTCGGTTGCCATCAGACCAGGTTATGTGTGCATGAGGTGGGAATTATGGAATTTGATTGGCAGTGTGGAGTCTGTAACGTTGCCATTTTGTCACCTCAAACTAAGGTTATGATTTCAACTCAAACTGACTGAAGCTTTATCATTACTGGGCTTTCAGATAATTATTAACAGTAATAATGAATTATTTGTTACCATTAATTTCTTTCTTGATCATCAAGCAAAATGCTGTTTTTTAAAGCAGTATTTTAAAAAAGTTTTTATTCTCTGTTTTGGCTGCCGTGCTGTAGTAGAGTTCCGATACCAGGTATTGGAAAATAGAAAACTTGAAATAACAGATTCAGTCTTCAGAATTTTGAAGTTTTACCCCGATTTATCGAGCCGTTACTGAATAAGTCTTTAAGCTAAGTAACTGGTAATAAGCGCTATTAATCAGTAGAAAGTGGTTAATTTTACCCACTACTGACTACTTTTGAGTTGTCGCTGAAGACCTCAATAATTATGTTGGTTGATTTATACTCGGTTACTTATCTTTATTTTTTATATACATCTCAAAGATTATGCGAATCATACATATTTTGAACCACGTTCAAGAAATAGGTAACGGTATTGTGAATGTGGCTGTGGATCTGGCTTGTCTACAGGCAAAATCTGGTTATGAGGTAGCGGTTGTTTCTGCTGGTGGAGAATACGAGGCTTTACTTGAAATTTGTGGTGTTAAACATTATTACTTAGACCAAAGCAGGAAACCAATAAATACGATTAAAGCAGCTATACGTTACCGAGCGATCGCAGCTGAATTTCAACCGGATATTGTTCATGCCCACATGATGACCGGGGTAATATTAGCACGTATTTTTAAAGGAAACAAATATGCTTTAGTTTCTACAGTCCACAACGAATTTCAGCGTGCTAGCTTGCTGATGGGTTTAGCTGACAGAGTAATTGCTGTCAGTCAGGCTGTATGTGATTCTATGATTAGGCGTGGTATTCCAGAAAACAAGTTGCGGGTGGTATGTAACGGCACTTTAGGCAGTCCCCGCACTAGACAGATACAAGATTATCTACCTTTACCATTACAACATCCAGCGATCGCCACTGTAGCCGGAATGTATCAACGCAAGGGAATTGCTGAGTTAATTGCTGCCTTTGAACAAATTGCCTCAGATTTTCCCCAAGCCCATCTTTATTTGGTAGGAAATGGCCCTGATAAACAGCTATTTGAGGCACAGGCACAAGCAACTTCTGTAAAAGAACGCATTCATTTTGAAGGCTTTCAACCGGAACCTCAACGCTATCTGATATCTTGTGACATATTTGTATTGGCTTCCCACCGTGATCCTTGCCCTTTGGTACTTTCGGAAGCTAGAGAAACTGGAACTGCGATCGTCGGCACTCAGGTAGACGGGATTCCTGAAGCTTTAGACAACGGGCGAGCAGGTCTTTTAGTGCCAGCAAAAGATAGTCATGCTTTAGCTGGGGTTTTAGTGCAATTACTGAGTAATACCGAGATGCTGCAAGAGTGGAAACAGCGGGCAAAGAAAAACCTAGAAAGGCTGAGTGTTGCCCGCGTCCATCAGGAAACAATGACAGTGTATCGTGAGTTAATTACAGAATGAGAGCATGGGACACAAGAGGCAGAGGTGCGGAGGAGCAGAGGGGAACTTATTGCAACTTCTCCCCTGCTCCCTGCTCCCTGCTCCCTTGCTTTTTCCCCAGTCCTCTTAACAGAGCGATCGCTTTAATTTTAAAGCTACGCCTAAAGCGCCAAAAACCAGTACACCCAAAACGTTAGTTGATTCAGGAACAGCCGTGTAATAAGAAGCCACTCTGATCGGCCCATCTTTATCTTCTTGGTCTGCTGGAATTGGTGGAATGATTCCAGCACCTGGTGCTAGATTAGGCAGGGTAGCGAATGGATTGTAAAACAGAGTTCCGTTTGGGATGACGCCACCACTAAAAGTGACAGTACTACCAGCAATGGTAATGTCTGTAAAAATATCCTTTAGATCGGGGTTAGCAGAGTTACCAATCTTCCCATCTCCATTAACATCTCCCCACTCCACTGTTTCATTATCCAATGGTGGAGTAGAATTCGGATTACTATAGGACAGGGTTTTTAAATCAAAGACCAAGCTATTTATATCGTATCCGGTAGCATTTAGAAAGTTATTAGCTACATCTGGGACACCATATTCTATTACTTGCCCTGGTAGAAACCCTGTAAGGGTTCTTGGTTTTTTTGCATTGAGTACATCTTGATTTTTAGTCGTCACAATGGGTTCTACAAAGATGACGGCTCTTGCTGGTATCGAAGACAAAAAACTAATTCCTGCTGCTCCGAGAACAGACAAGGCTATTTTTGTGGCAATTCTAGTCATATTTGTGTCCTTTGGATATTGATTAACAGAGTGCTATACCTCGTGGTTTAAATCAAACAGCAAAAACTCACTTTTAAACTGCTATCTACCAGCTAGATAAATAGTGGTTAATATGTGCTTGCTCACTGAGTTGATATCTACTCATAGGTTGATTTATAAAGCAATTCTTGTAATGCTTTATCATGATAACTAGTAATTTCACGCAATCTTTATAAAAAATCCAAATTATAACTTATACATTGACAGATTAGACAATGTGTGATTCATAAGTAATTACCCTGACTGCTAATGAACTGTGGTTCATTCTGTCTTAACGGGACGCTACAACATAGCAGGTTTGAGATGAAATGGTTATAAGATTTAGAGACTATGGCAAACGACTTTCTGATTTTGAGCAAGAAATTTTAGTATGTTGTCCCCAATGCAATCGCATTGCCAAGATATTGACTGTCAACTCTGAGCAATCAAATCTCAGTTCCATCAAAAGAATTACCTGTCAGCACTGTAGCTATACAAAACAAAAGTCAAAGGATGGCAATCGAAAAGCTGCATTGCTACTGTGGCAGAACAATTACAGGGATAAAAGAAATTCCAGCGATGGAATACTAGACCATTTTTTTGGCTTGCCCCTGTGGCTACAAATCTCTTGTTGCGGTCAATTGCTATGGGCATATAATGAAGCTCATTTGAACTTCCTGGAAAGCTATGTTCAATCAAGGTTGCGAGAACGCTTGCCAGATGACTCATTAGGCTGGCACAATGGCAGTCTTGCTAGTCGCCTACCACGATGGATCAAGCTGACGCAGCATCGGGAAAAAGTTTTACAGAAAATTCAACAGTTAAAGCACAAGTTGTAATCAAGGCTTTAATCTTGTTGATGAGCAAATTTATAACCGCCCCAGAGAGAAAGAGCGATCGCGATCGCCAACAAAATCGGTATGCTGTACCAAGGAAACTGAGACAAGGGTAAATGAGCAACTGCACGCAATCCAATGCTGGCGTAAGTTAGTGGCAGCAGGTAAACTACAACTTTGAGAGCCGCTGGTAATGTAGCAGGGTCAAAGAAAGTCGCTCCTAAGAACGACATGGGGATAATGATAAAATTATTGTAGAGTCCGACTGATTCGAGCGATCGCACACTCAACCCTACAATTACCCCTAATCCAGCAAATACCGCACAATTGAGCACCACTAACAGTAAAAACAGTGGGTTGAGAAAATTCCAGTTTCCTGTCAACAGCAGCGCTACCAAAATCACGGAAGCGGAAGTCATCAAACCCCGCACGACTCCCGCCAGCATTTTACCCATGTACAGCGCTAAGGGGTTTATGGGAGTCAACAATAATTCCTCAAAGGTTTTGGTAAATAGTCTGTCTCCACAAATTGAAAATGTCGTTCCAGCAAAGCTAACCGTCATCGACGACAGCGCCACCATTCCCGGTAATATAAATTCCAAATAGTTGTCATAGTTACCACTAATTCCCGAACCGGGTTTGATGGAACTACCTAAACCCAAGCCAAAAGCTAAAATATATATCAGTGGGGATATTAAACCTGATGCAGCAACTGGTAGGATTCTTACGCGTAAATCTAACCAATCTCCCCAAAAAATAGTCAGACTATCAGCTAGGAAGATTTGAAGTTGCGAAGTTTTGAACCTCTTGCCCGAAGATAGCGCTCTTTGAGATGTCACTTGCTTTCAATTAGTTATTAAAATTTCATTAAATGTTAATTTACATTGTTTTACACATCAATTACTAGGGGTAACAAAAATATCTCATCCGAGAAATAGGAAATTAACAACAAAAGTTAGATAGTTTAAGCATTCTGACTAGATCAATTGTGAAAAGTAGATTAGCTATATCTGATAATAATTAAAAGTATTAAAATTTTGTCCCAATATCTAGATAAACTAGTATTTTTCTCATTTAACAAGAATATCGCAGAGAAAATCACAGGCAATTACAGTCAAGAATAGGCATACTGAAAGAGGGAGAAAAAACTTTAGACCACTCCCTCCCAAATCGGCGTGAAGGTGATTAAGCAACAATGAGACGTAAATCTACTGGTAGACCGGCTACTACTTCTAAACCCTCTATTTTCCAATCCCCTCTATTTAACTTCACCACCATCGCAATTATGGGAGGGGTGTTGATTTTGGGAATTGGGATTGGCATTGCTTTTAGTTCTACAACCACATTGGCCCCATCAAACGTAGCTTCCCGTGAATTTATAGACACCAAAGCACCGAACCCGGAAATTTGTGTGCAGTACGGAGCCAGCGCGATGGTGATGGACGCTAGACTGTTCGTCACTCTCAACCCCTTCAATGTCTATGTTGCCCAGCCTAGTATGCGTCCTGGATGCGTAATCCGACAAAATAACTGGGCGCTTTTAGAGCAACGTAAGCTAGTAACATCCGATCAGGTTAGAGATTGCAAAAATCGCCTGAACACCTTTGGTTTCACAGGTAACTTGGACAGTGATAAACCTGATATTAGATGTATATATCAGAATGAAGCTGCTCAAAACTTCTTCACCGCTCAACCGGGAGCAGTTGGAACACCTCAAGAAACGGATAGATTTTGATTTGGGCATTGGGGTTAGGGAAGAGGTAACAGGTGACAGGGAATAATCTGTACCCTCTAACCTGTACCCTATTCCCTTCCCCAATCCCTAGCGATCGCATCTTCAAAATCAGATCACTCGTACTCGTCACGTATAATTGTCAAACCTAAAGCTTTGTAGGCACTCAGCATATTATTAGATACTGTTGGTGCAGTTACTAGGTAAGTCAGGGCATGAATAGACTCCACGAGATAAGGAGCAGCCGTGTCTAATTTTTCTGCTGTCACTAATCCTACTACCTCAGCCGAGCCAGCAATCATGGCTCGTTTTACGTGGGCTTCGTCGAGGTTAGGTACACTAATCCCAACTTCTGGATGTAAACTGCAAACTCCCAACATGCACAAATCTGCACGAATCATCCGTAATGTCTCAATCGTGACAGTACCCACGTTCACCAAAGCTTTTTTGTAGAGTTGTCCACCTAACATTATAACCTCTATATGGGGATGTTCTGCTAAAGCAACTGCTATTGGCGGACTATTTGTGATCACTGTTGCGTGCAAATCTAGGGGCAAATGACGGGTTACTTGGAGAGTTGTCGTACCTCCATCTAAAATCACCACCTGTCCTGTACAAACTAATTTTGCTGCTGTCCGAGCGATCGCTTCCTTTTCTCTTGGCGCTTGCTTTTGGCGATCGGCATAACTAGCGGTGGCTGGAGATTTGAGGAGCGCTCCCCCATGAACGCGTTGCAATAGTCCCGTTTCTGCTAGTTCTCGCAAATCCCGCCGAATCGTATCCTCAGAAACTTTCAGAACAGCACTAAGTTCTGTCGAAAGTACCTTTTTATCACGACGCAGAATTTCTAAGATGAATTGTCGTCGTTCAGCAGTTAGCATAATTAATTTTCCTGAAAATGCGTTTTTGGACTTGAAATTGCGTGTTTGTGAGTTTATACTTATTGATATGCAAGTTTTTGTACGGTAATCCGTAACTTCAATTGAATTCAAGCACATTCATGCACAATTGAATTTATTGATTTTGGCATTTGATGAAATCACACGGTTCCAAAACGGTTCCGAGTGGTTGACTTGCTGTTGGATAATTGTTGCCCAATCGGGGTTTTAACAATTTTTTTTGTAGTGCGATCGCGCATTCGGTCTGTTCAAATTGTTTTTTATTCAATCAATAAACCATGACTACTATTAATACCCAATTTCCGATCGATCTCGGTGCTTACAAACCTTTAGCGCTCAATCCAGCAAATTCCACCCTTACCGCCCAACAGCGAGAGACTCTCAAAGCGAATATTCAACTCTGCCGGGATGCGATCGTCTTTTTTACCGCGACTGGCGCTGCTAGCGGAGTCGGGGGTCATACTGGGGGGCCATACGATACAGTGCCAGAGGTAATGATTCTCGATGCCTTTTTCCGGGGAGCATCGGAGCAATTTGTACCGATTTTCTTTGATGAGGCAGGACATCGAGTCGCCACTCAATATCTGATGGCAACATTGCATGGTGACTTACCTGCCGAGCAACTTTTACGTTATCGGCAAGCACATTCCAATTTACCGGGACACCCCGAACTAAAACTAACTCCTGGTGTGAAATTTAGTTCTGGGCGCTTGGGCCATATTTGGCCTTACATCAATGGTGTGGCAATGGCGAATCCAGGCAAGGCTGTTTTCTGTCTCGGTTCTGATGGTTCGCAGCAAGAAGGCAATGATGCCGAAGCTGCTCGCTTGGCTGTTGCTCAACATCTCAACGTTAAGCTGCTTATTGATGACAATGATGTAACGATCGCTGGACATCCTTCTAAATATTTACCTGGTTTCAGTGTCGCCAAAACCTTAGAAGGTCACGGTTTGAAAGTACTTCAGGGAAACGGAGAAGACTTAGACGATTTATATCATCGTATTTGCGAAGCTGTGAATACTCCCGGAGCGATCGCTATTATCAATAAACGCCCAATGTGTCCTGGTATTGAAGGCTTAGAAGGTTCCATTCATGGTCATGATGTCATTTCTGTAGATTTAGCAGTTAAGTATCTAGAATCTCGCGGACAAACTGCGGCTGTCGAATACCTTAAAAGTATTGAGAAACCCAAACAAACATATACATTTTTGGGTTCTGGCGACAAATGGGGCGCTAACCGCAGTGTATTTGGGGAAGCCGTGGTAGGTGTCCTCAGTCGCATGAGTGAGGCGGAGCGTAAAGAAAAAGTCATGGTCATTGATAGCGACCTAGAAGGCTCCTGCGGTTTGAAGACAATTCATGAAACATACCCAGAAATATTTATTTCCTCCGGGATTATGGAACGGAGCAACTTCTCTGCTGCGGCTGGATTCGGGATGGACGAGGGCAAGCAAGGTATTTTTGCGACCTTCAGCGCCTTCTTAGAAATGTGTATCTCAGAAATCACGATGGCACGGCTGAACTATTCCAATGTTCTATGTCATTTTTCCCATGCGGGTATAGATGACATGGCAGATAACAGCTGCCACTTTGGTATAAATAATATGTTTGCCGACAATGGCTTGGATGATGGCTACCCAACACAGTTGTACTTCCCGGCAGATAATAATCAAATGACAGCTTGTGTAGAAGCTGTGTTTTTTGAGCCTGGACTGCGGTTTATTTTCTCCACCCGTTCCAAAGTCCCCAATATTCAGGACAGCAACGGCAATGACTTCTTTGGAAATGGCTACAAATTTGTTCCTGGTAAAGATGAGGTTATACGAGAAGGGACGCAAGGCTATATCATCAGTTTTGGCGATGCTCTCTACCGTGCCGTTGATGCTGTAGAGCGTCTTAAACAAGAAGGGTTAGACGTTGGTTTAATTAACAAAACAACTTTAAACACCATTGATGAAGAAATGATTACCAAAGTTGGTAATGCTCCTTTTGTGCTTGTAGTAGAACCCTTCAACCGTCGCACTGGCTTAGGTAGTCGTTTCGGCTCTTGGCTACTAGAGCGGGGGTTGACTCCCAAATATGCCCATCTTGGAACTTATAAAGAAGGTTGCGGCGGTTTGTGGGAACAGTACCCATATCAAGGTATCGATCCAGTCGGCATCATCAACAAGGTAAAGGAGTTAGTTGGAAAAAGGTAATTCATTTATTAGGGCATAGCAGGGGAGCAGGGGAGAAGTGGCAGTAAGTTTTTCCCCTGTGCCCCTGTGCCCCTCTGCCTCTTCTCCATGCCCAATGCCCCATGCCCAATGCCCCATGCCCAATTTTTATTTAGTTTTGGGTAAAGGTTGACCAAACTCGATTACCTGGGGTTCGGGATTGTTGGGGATTGTTGGAACTGGAAATTCCGACATCCCAAAAGGAGGAATGTTATTTAAATTGCCGGGTTGATTTGGGAAAGAAGCAGGGGGAAGACTCAAAGCAGGTTGTTGAGAGGATGTATTTGGAGTTAAAGGGGGTACGGTGACAAAAGGCTGCCCTGAGTTATTAGTAATTGTTGAGGGCAGTTCATTGGATGGAGGTGGAACTGTAAGTGAAGGCGATTGTGGGTTAGTAGTTACGGGTAGGTTACTAGGCGGTTTTTGGAGTGTTTGAGGTTGTTTTTTGGCTGAAGGAGGGGAATTTCCTGATTTGACGGCAGTAGTTTTACCAGAAATAACCGGACGTAATACCCAGCGAGTGGAGTTTTTTCGAGAAACGGGTTGCAGTTGTACCTTTTTTGGATTAAAAACAGTCCCTGCTGCTAAATCTAGGACAATACGTGTATCATTTGCGTTGAGTTGAGAAATGCGAATGCTTTTGATTGCTCCAGAATAATTTTGTTGCGTGGTAACTTTGCCCAACTTAGTATTCGGTAAATCTACAACCAAACGAGAGGGTTGGGCTAGGTAGAAATAACGAGGGGTTGTGCCTGCTGAAAGAGTGATTTCGAGTTGCTGTGTCTTGGGAGAAAAACGCCAATTATTTAGCTTTGCCCCTGGTGTAGCAGCAGTAGTGAAAGTTTCGAGGGCGATCGCTGCATAAAAACTTAATATACTGATGCTAAATAACTGCTTGCCCCATTGGTAAGATTGCTTAGTTTTTAGTACCTGATCCATTATTTTTATTTGCTCCATAAAACCCATACAATGCACTTACATTGCTGTTTACTTCGCGCTTCCAATCCCGTAGACGCGATGAATCGCGTCTCTACCAATCCCCCAATTCAATTAGCTTTTTGAGGCACAGCAATAAATTTCAGAGTTTGTGGAATACCATTTACGGTTAATTGACCTGTCATATTACCTTTATCCACAAGTTGCATTTGAATTGTGACTGAGGTTAGAGGATCGTTTTGGGGGTGAGGAATATTACAAAGGATTGATTTACCAACTTTCCCAGATAAATTTAATTGTTGATTTCTGAAGATGCCTGCCAGAGAGTGCTTTTCGTCAGTGTCGGTGTTAGCGTTTGCCGGTAATACAGAGGCATTTAAGTAAATACCTGACTGCTGAATGTTTAACGTCAGAGTATCCGATTTTTCACAGTTAGGCAAATTATCTGCTAGGGTTAGACGATACCGACCGTTAACTGGCGGAGGAGCCTTGAGTTTGTTTTCTCCGTAAACAGTGACAGTTTTAAATAACAGTAGCACTGAAATTATTGCTACTCCGTAAAAAGCTAAAGATTTGAAGTTGAAATGATTCATGTTCTCAACTCCTAAGTGTTGGCTCTTGACTGCTAACATCAGGAAGCATGGAAGCCAGATGAGCGGTGACTTGACTGTAACGGCGAGCGATCAGCAGGGAAGAAGAACATTGAATGGCTAGTTGATCTGTATATCTTCCCAAGGTTTGACGCTCGATACCCCAAGTGCGGCTAGTGCCTGCAATTGTTAGGTCTACATTTTTTGAGGCTTCGACTACAGCTTGGATTGGATCTGGAGCTTGGACAATTTTGATTTCGATGCGATCGCGTACACTAGTCGGTAATTGCTCCATCATCGTATTTAGTTCGTAACTCAATTCATCTTTGAGGTGATTTTCGGCTACAACCTGCAAAACTTGTAATACACAAGTTTCACGGTTAATTAGCAGTCTTAGAGCCAGTGTTAATGCCAAATCATCATGAATATTTGCCGAATAAGGCACCAACAAGCTTTCTAAGCGATCGCTTCCTCTATCCACAAACACTGCAACATCAACTGGCGCAGTAGTGAGCATTTGACCAACTCTTCCACCTAAGCGGTTGCTACTAAAAGCTGGGCGATGCCATCCCACAAGAATTAAATCAACTTGTTTGAGTGCGGCAATCTGTGCAGTTTCCCGTGCAACATTACTAGATATGCGAATAATGGGATGCACATGAGAGCGTGTTTCTACTGGTTCGAGAGTATTAATCAATTCTTCTAGCTGCTGGCGGCGCTGGGCAATTAATCGGTCTGCTTCAACTGGCGTACTTTCAAAGGCATAATCTTCTTCAAATTCAATCAGGCTCAGAGGGTTTACAACAGCCGGAGATCGGGAGTTGAGGGCAATGTTTGCTGCTAACTGTAGCAAGCCTTTTTGGGTACTGGGATTAGCCACGGGCACCAAAATCCGGTAGGGACGAATGTAAGTTTCGGCATCAGTAGCGCTTGCAGCTGTTTGTGCTTCTAACTCTGGTTCCACCACATCTAACCTGATCAGCTTTTTAGGATATGTCCATTCCAGCAGTGGCGAGGTCATGAAGGTAGTTACCAATGCCATAATTACCAGCATGGTAAATATTAAGGGGGAAATTACCCCTAACTCTAAACCAATGTTTAGCACTATCAGTTCGGTTAAACCGCGAGTATTCATTAACCAACCGAGTGCCGAGGCTTCCCGTTTACTAATGCCACTGACACGCGCTGCGACATAAGTACCAACATACTTGCCTGCGATCGCTACAGCTAAAACCAACCCACACAAAAGCCACAATTCGGGACGATTGAGCAAGCCAATCTGCGTTTTTAAACCACTGTAGGCAAAAAATATGGGCAGCAAGAAAATTAGGACAAAATCTTCCGTTTTCACTGCCAATTCCCTGACTAAATCTTCATTTTTGGGCATGGCTGCTCCCAGCAAAAATGCTCCAAAAATTAAGTGAATCCCAATTAGTTCAGTGATTAGTGCTGACGCAACCACTGCCATATAAATCCCAGCTAGCAGCAATTGGCTGAGTCGTCCGGCACGGAGGTAGTGTTTGGCAAGGCGTTGGAGGAACCAACGACCGGCTGTCAACATCAAGCCGATGTAAACTATGCTGGCGATAATTGTGGGTATAGCACCAGCAAAGTCACCAGTTCGCGCAACTGCGATCGCTACTGCCAACAGACACCAAGCTGTGACATCATCCACTGCTGCACAAGTTAACGCCAACGTTCCTAAACGCGTTCCTTGTAAATTGTTTTCAGTAATGATTCTCGCCAACACTGGGAAGGCAGTAATCGACATCGCCGCTCCCAAAAATAAAGCAAAGGCGGTGAATGATACACTTGCATTAGAAACTAGGGGATAAAGTATCACCGCTAGCAATGTTCCTAGAGAGAACGGCACCAAAATGCTGACATGAGAAGTTAAAACTGCTACTTCTAATTGTCCGCCGAGGTATTTGGGATTTAGTTCTAACCCAATCAGAAACATGAAAAATATTAATCCCACCTGAGACAAAACATTCAGAAAAGGAAAAGTTTCTGGTGGAAACAAGCTAACTGCTAGATGGGGAGCAACTAAACCAAACAAAGATGGGCCAAGCATAATTCCGGCGACAATTTCACCAATGACTAGCGGTTGCTTAATAGAACGAAATGCTAGCCCTACTAGCCGTGAAAGCCCAATAACAATCAGCACCTCAACCAGAACGAGAATAACTATGTGCATGGTTTCCTCAAAATTAACTATCTGGTTTCCCTAAGATAATTCTTTAAAAGACTGCAAAATGTCAAGCTTGTTAGATACAACTAAGAGTAATTTGTGCTTCGTTGTTATATTAATTATTGTTACGATTTAGTTGCAGCCGTGAAACATGAATTCTGATGATTTAAGGAGCTATATCTCGAAGAAGTTCCGAATTAACGATAGCAATAAAGCGAGTTAATAGGGAGTCAGTTTGTAGTATTACTTAATCGCCACTACAAATAAATTAGCAGTCAAAGAAGAGAAATTTACCCAATTACTAGTAGTCTGTAAAATTTAAATTCCCAGGTAATTAAGTTCGTAGTAAGGACTTTAGTCCTTAATTTGCTCAGTCATAAAGTACTTACTACAAACCCTCAAAACTAGCTTGGTCATTGTACTAGATACTTAATTAATCTGATATTTAATTTTGCTTAAGTAGAAGATTTATCATAGCTTGTACCGTGCAATAAGAAGGCAATCAGTGGTGATGCCATCAGGGTAGTAATGACTGCCATAATAACCATTATAGTGAATAAAGTTGGGGTAATGATACCTTGTTCCAGACCAATATTGAGGATGATTAACTCCATCAAACCACGTGCATTCATCAGAGCGCCGATAGTTGCAGATTCGCGCCAATTTTCTCCCGCTAATTTTGCAGCCAACATACAAGCAACACCTTTACCGAGAATTGCGATCGCAATAATTAATAGCGTCACTCCCCATAAAGTAGGTGTGTTTACCAATCCAATTTGAGTGTTTAATCCAGAGAAGACAAAAAATATTGGTAACAAAAAAGAAGTAGTTAAAAACTCTGTATATTGGCGAATTTGTTGGGCGAATTCTCCCCGTGGTGTCACTGCTCCCAACACAAAAGCACCGAATATTGCATAGATACCTGTAACATCAGTAAACCATGCACAAAACATCAAAATTGTCAACATTAAAGTCAGAGTTTGTCTGTTCACACCTTCGCGTTTTGTCATGCGTGTAAACGCTTTCAGTAGAGGTTGTCCGAGAAAAATCGCAAATAGCACATAGCAAATGCCACCACCAATTGCTAATATGGCTATGCTTAAAGAATTTTTCACGCTAGCCAGCACAATCGCTAGCAAACACCAAGCAACTGCATCATCTACCGATGCTGCACCTAAAGCCAAAGTACCGAAACGAGTTTGTGCAAGACCGCGTTCGTAAAGAATACGAGCTAACATTGGAAAAGCTGTAATAGTCATCGACGCACCCAGATACAAAGCGGCTGACCAAGGCATAACTTTTGGTTGAAAGAAATTGCCATTGTGATAAAACCAAAAAGATGCGATCGCTCCTAAAATAAAAGGAGTGATAATCCCAGCCGCAGATAGCAAACTTGCACTTTTGATATGATGTTTTAAGAGTTTGGTATTAAACTCTAAACCAATCAAAAACATATAAATTGCCAACCCAATCTGGCTGATAGCATATAAAATCGACATCGATGGATTGGGTATTTTGAGTCCGACAGCAGTGATGATGGGAAGCTTAGGAAATAGCCATTGCTGAAAATCTGGTGCAATCAATCCTAGAAGTGATGGCCCTAGCATTACACCTGCAATCATTTCGCAAACAACATCGGTTTGACCAAGATAGCGGCGTCCTATAATCGTGACAATGCGACAAGTGGTTAAAATAACTGTGAGTTGCAGAAATAGCTGAATAACCAGATCAAAATTTGACATTGCACTTCCTTAATTTATGTCTCTGCATTGAAGAATCTCCCTAGACTCTAAAGTTTGTCCTGTTTTACTCATATATGACTACTACATCAGCACAAATGCCAATTTTGTAAACATAAGATAGCTGTTTGTAATTTGATGAGATACAACAAGCAATACGTTGCTTTGGTTTCCAAAGTCATCTTGTTCTTAATAACGCACACAACTGTACGTCAATACAACATATTGCATCCAAACTAAAACCGCCATATATAGCAGTCCTAAATCATTCGTGAAAATTATATCTCTCTTTCTTCTTTCTTTCCTTTGCGTCCTTCTCTTCGAGACGCTGCGCGTTGGCAGAGCCTCTCGCACAGAAGGCGTCCTTGGCGGTTCGTTTCCTAATCTATATTTTTCACAACTCAAATAGGATTGCTATATGATTTTTATGATTTGTTAATTTGCGATTTATAGCCCAATACGCTTGGGTGAAGCAAAGCGTAACCCAATAAAGCTATGAAAATGTTGGGTTTCGTTCCTCAACCCAACCTACACAACTTAAGGTTTTTGGCGCTAACCCAAGCGTATTGATTTATAGTTTTTTTTATCTGTTTGAGACACAATCGACTGTAAAGACGTACATTTGTGCGTCCCTACCCTACGGTTGAATAGCCTGAAAATTACTGTAATTTTTAATTAAATTAGTTCGAGAATTTGAAATTTTACAACCACTCACCGCCCCGGAAACGCCAACGAGGGAAGATAATTCGCATCAAGCTTTGGGAACTAATAAAAACTGCTAGCCACACGATGCTATAGTGCAATAAAAAAGCTCCTGGCGAAAGTTCTTCCTTCGGTAAAGGTATTGGCAAGAAGCCAAATAGCTTAACTCCACAAAATATAAATATTAATTCCCATATACCAGCTAAGAGTTGATAAGCTGCGGGCCAATCTCTATCCCAGCGAGATTTTTGTAGATAGTCATAAAGTAAATCCCAACCTAAGCCAAAAATGGCGACATAAGCAAGTATCCAAAAATAAACCGAGTTAGCACCAGGGCCAATCCAACCCATTCCAAATGGCAAAGATACGAGTACGCCGACAGTTGCCAGTAATAATAATCGAGTTTGCCAGCGACCAAATAAAGTTGGTGTCATAGGAGTGCTGAGTTAGGAGTTAGGAGTAATGAATAATATAGAGAAATTAGAGTTTTTATAAATAGATTTTGACTTGCTTTATTAAAAATTTAGGAAGATTTTGGTACTTTTTGCGAGGATGGCAAATACGAGAATATCGGCTATCCCCAAAGCACCAACACATCTATATTATTTAGGATGGTTTAAGGTGATAATCAAATTTAGAATGGTAAGCTGCATTGGCAAAGTCCATTGTTCGCGTAGCGTCTCGTAGAGAAGGTATGGCGTCCCAATTGATTACATCTTCTAACAAAGCTTGATAACCTAGTGTATTAGGATGAAGTCCATCTTCACTCAAGCGTTTGAGTCGCCAACTCTCACCACGTTCCATCCATTGCTCAAAAATATCCAAATAGGGAATCTGCCTTTGGCTGCAAGCAATTCGAGTTGCTTCTTTGTAGCGGTACTGGTCGGCATGATTATAGTAAAAACAATCTAAAAATGGCATCTTGGCTTCGTCCACTGGCACCATGCCCACGAATAACACAGGACAAAGTTGCTGTGCTAAATCTAGCAGAGACGCAATTTCTTTTTCAAACAATGTAAAATCTGTGTAACTTTTACCATCGGGACGCGCCAACCGGGCTGAGTCATTTACGCCTACGGATAAAATAATCAAATCGGGAACACGATTTCGCAGTTCACCCCGGTGGCGAAATTCAACTTCCAGTCTTTGGGCTACTTGTTGCGTGCGATCGCCTCTTACCCCTAAATTATAAAGAATATGACCGGCACTATCCGGCAACATCCACCATCGCCGTAGTTGCTCAATCCAGCCTCCTTTTTCCGGGTCGCCGAATCCATAAATTAAGCTGTCCCCCAGTGCGACAATCTTCATAGGCTGAAAGTGATTTGGTGGTACAGACAGCTGCATTGAGGAAGAAGCGAGAAATGTGTGCATTTAACAACTATATTTTATATCTTTACAAGATTCTATACATTTCTATACCATAGATGGCTATCTTTAATGTTCAAGTATCTATGGAGTTTTTACTTGTTGATATAGTTGTAAGGTTAATATTGTCGCAGTTGAGCCTCTGTACGATGAGCTACGCCTACGCAGTTTAACAATCAGCATGAAAATTGAACCGCAGAGGCGCAGAGGACACAGAGGAAGAGAAAAGAGGGAGATTCCCTCAAAATTTTCGCCTTTGTGTCATAAATCCAAAGGGTGAAAATTTTATTTTTGGGATGTAGGGAATTCTGCTGGGCAATTCCACGGACATGATATACAGCAGAATTCAGGAGTCAGAATGGGCTGCGCCCCGCTGCGCTAACAGAATTCAAAAGTAAAACAAGCTTTATACCTAACTTTCAGACTAGCTTGTGTATTTCATCAACTTGAAATGCGCTGTCAGTCCTCATCTACAGACGGATAAGTAGTGCAGGTACATCAATCGCTAAAAGTAAACACTGACTTACCAATGGGTTTGTCAAAAAAGTTGACACAAGTAGTTGTTATGTAATACAGTATATTACATAAGTAATGAGTTAGATTAAAAAGACTTCTTCGCCACTAGAGTGGAAATAAAATTACCATTTGTATGCAATTAGTTGATATTACAAGAAAAAATTTTCAAAACTTCCTACTTAACACAAAATAACTTAATTAACGCTGCATAACCGATAAATATGGTTTTTGACTATTTTAAAAGCAACGAAGGCACTCCTACAAATAATACTCGGCAAAGCTTAATTGCTTGCGGTTGGCGACCGTTTAATCGAGAGTTAGACTGGGGATTTTTATGGCAACTGTTGTACAGTGACTCCCGCGAATTAAGTCAAAAAAGTTTGAATTTAGCAAGTAATTTTGCTGATGTTTTAGGACGAAATAATTATGCTTGGTGGGCTAATTTATTAAGTGTTGTATCTGACAATACTCGCTACGAAGTTGAAAAGTTTTGGAATTACATCACGCCAGATCCTCAATCACCAGATCATCGCTACAAAGATGTTTTGAGTACGGAAACGCCCATCGTCCAATTTGTCAGTCGTAGTAGTATTCCTATTGATTATGTTCTTAATCGACTGCAAGAAATTACTGTACTGCGAGTTTTAGGCGTGTTGGGTAATCCTGATATTATTACCCAGTATTACTCAGAAAGAGATTTTTACTTTCCTATAGATAAATTTGTTAGCTGGGAACGCTTAGACGTTATTAATACTGTTTACGCTTACTGGTCTAAGTATGACATTTGGTTGCAAATTGAACCCTACGATCGCGGGCGACGAGAATATAGTTTAATGGCAAAAAATCTCGCGCCACTAATTAACAAAGCAACTTACGACTTAGCAGTGATGCTGAGTGGATATCAAAGTCGTGTAGGCAAAGTTCATAGTCAATTTAACATCCGGACATTTCCCGCAGATATCCAAAACTTTACTGATTCTGTACAGCAAGCGATTCTCAATCAAAACCAGTTAGCGGTTGTTGTACATGGACAACCAGGTACTGGTAAAACAGTGTGGACACAGGCAGTAGCAAAAGAAATTCTTGTACCTTTAGGGTATGTAATTTTTATTTTAGATCATGATGCGATCGCTAATTTTGTCCCCCCGACTTACATAGAGCGTATTTGTATCGTTATTAACGAAGCTGATAATCTAGCGCAAAATCGTGCTTCGGAGGTAGCACAATACAATAACAAAACCGAACACATTTTGAGCTTGCTGGATGGCACTTTGTATCAGAGTGTAATTGATGACTCTGGTATTCAAATGCAGCAACGGTTAGTTATTTTGATGACTTGTAACACTACTGAAAGATTAGATCCAGCCATGTTACGTAAAGGTAGAGTGGATTTAATATATGAGTTTACACAACTATTTGTTTGAAATCTACTTTCACCACAGTTTCACCTGTTTTTGCGATACAAGCTGATGCTCTTTGCGCCAAGCTTGGGGAGGTAAACCGTGATGTTGGCGAAACTGGCGGGAGAAATGAGACACATCCTGATAGCCCAATGCTTTCGCTATCTTCTCGACTGTCTGATTATTATTTTGGAGTAAAAAACAAGCTTCCGCCATGCGGCGTTTGACAATCCAGCAGTTTACAGTCTCTCCACTTGTCTCCTTTACTCGGTTAGTTAAGTAAGCCGATGAGTAACCAACAGCAACAGCCACATCACACAAAGTAATTCCTTGATGATAATGAGCTTCGATAAAGTCGAAAACTTCTTTTAATTGCGGAATGCAGGGAAAGATTGACTTAGGACGAATGTTGACTTCTTTATCAGAGGCGACGGCAACACTGGAAGCGATCGCTGTAGTATCATCTGTAAATGCTGATGATTTTGGAGCTTTTTCGAATTTCATCGCACACCAGTACTGGAGATTAGCTTGCTTTTCCAAGCGAGTAGCGATCGCTCTGAGCAATTCCTCTAGTGTCGAAGGTTTGGTAAGATAATCATCTGCTCCCAATTCCATAGCTTTGCGAACATCTGCTTTAGTACTACTGCCAGTCAGAAAAATGAAAGGAATAATTGCTGTCAGAGGATCTTGGCGTAGGGTATTTAAAACGCTATAACCATCCATATCGGGCATTGTAATATCGCAAATCACCAAGTCGGGTACATCCTTTTGTGCTTGTTGGATACCAACACGACCGTTTTGAGCGCCTATCATATCAAAACCTTTAGCCTCAAGACCCTTTAAATAGAGATTGCGGGTAACGCTATCATCTTCAATGACGAGAATTTTCTTTGATGATTCGTACATGATTTTCTATTACTATAAATGTGAAAGAAGGTACTTACTAGACTCTTTGGAGAGTATCTAAATAGCAATGAAATTAATTAACTCGTTCCGAGAGTTATGATTGTTAAGTTTTTAATTAACAACTATCTTCATTTCAACACTCATAACTCGGAACAGGTAAACTCTGATTTGATTAATGGCAGTATTACAGTAAACGTAGTGCCAACATCAACTTCACTTTCTACAGAAACTTGACCATGATGTAAATCTACAAGGGTTTTAAGAATCGATAGTCCTAGTCCAGTACCAGGTATATGATCGATATTGCTACCACGGTAAAATGGCTCAAATATTCGTTGTTGATCTACTATTGAAATACCGATACCTCTATCTTTTACTTGGAAAATTAATTTTTCCTTTTGGCAAGATATTTCTAAATTAATTGCCTGATTTGAGAGAGAATACTTAATCGCGTTATCAAGTAAATTCTTCAAAATCGGCTCTAACAGTTTTTTATCTATATAGGCTGTTAGAGAGTTATCTTGACTTACAAAAATGATGGGATTTTGGCTAAGATTCATCTGCATTTGTGCAACTAAATCTTGACAAAACTGAACTAATTCAAGCGGTTTTGGTTCAAAGCTTAATTTTGCTGATTCTGCTTTAGAGAAAAACAAAATATCATCCAACATCAGGCTCAGTTGTTCGGTGGCTTTTTGAATGTGATCGAGTAATGGCTGGATTTTCTTCTGTGTACGTTTGTCTACTTCTTCTTTAAGTAAACTATTAGAAAATGAAACAATATTCAGTGGGGTTCGGAATTGATGGCAAACCATAGCAAGAAAACGCGCTCTAAGTTCGCTAAGTTGTTTGGCTTGTTCTAAAGCTTGGTTAAGACCTAATTCTGCATATTTGTAATCGGTAATATCGATACCTGCAATCAGTTCGACTGGGTTTCCCCCAAAATCCGGCCCTCCATCAAGCTTGGCAACTGCACAAGCTAGCCAGCGCTCCGTGCCGTTTTTTGTTAAAATATTCATCTCCTGGTATTCAAAGTTAGTTGCTTCATCCTGCTTACGTACTTGCCTGCGTTTTTTGCTTTTAATCAGCCGACGAAGATCAAAACCTGTTAGCAGTTCCTCTTTTGTGTAGCCAGTGAGTTGCTCTACTGCCGGATTTATATAGCAAAGCCGCGTACCTTGAATCAGAAAAGTGCCGGCATCTGTCGTTTCGGCTATTGTCCGAAATCTAGTTGCGTTCAGTCGTAATGCTTCTTCAGTCTGTTTCGATTCAGTAATGTCCCAAATACTCCATACTCTCCCAATAATTTTGCCCTCAAGCAACTGAGGTTTAGAGTAATGTGCAAAAACTCTTCCATCTTTCAACTCCAGAATATCGTAGCTCTCGAAATCAGATTGGCTAGATACTTCCCAAATCAGCCGACTAAAGGTTTGTGGATCTTTAAGTTGGTTCTCAAAAAAGGCTTTGCATTGAGGACATTTCTTAGATAGTATTAGGGACTCTGGGATCTGCCACATATCCACAAATTTCTGATTCAAGCTCAGAATATCTCCCTCAAAGTTAACTGCAACAATACCAATGGCAGTAGACTCAAGAGTAGAACGAAGTAAAGAAAGAGATGTTTCTAGTTCTACTTCTTTTGCCTTGACTTGAGAAAATTCTTGTTGCAAATTATCTTTGGCATCTCTTAATCCATCAGTCCACTTTTGTACGCTTAATTCTACTATTTCATCAGTTTTCTCACGAGCAAAGGCACAGCCAAATTCCATATCTTGGTGTTTTACATAGTTCATGGATATTTCTACCAGAAATATCCGACCTCCTTTTGTTCGATAGCGAGATTTAAAGGTAAGGGAACCCTGTGAGCTAATATCTGACCAATTATGCAGCGAAAAATCTACATCTATATCATGCAGACTCATAGAAAGTAATTCCTCACGGGAATACTCAGTCATCAGACAAGTGGCATCGTTAACGTAAAGAAACTGCGCGTTTGCTCCTAAACAGAAGGCAGCATCTACAGCGTGATTTATTAGAAAGTGAGCAAACTTCATCTCTATTTCTGGTTGTAGTGCCCATTGATTGTTTGATTTGGCTAGTGTATATTCGCCAGAATTCATATTCATACTTCCTCCTGGTAATCAATCAGCACATTCCCATTAATGAGTTAATAGTCATAACTTACTAAAATCTTTGGTGTACTGTTCGGCTGTGAAAAAATAAAATTTGTTAGGATATTAAAAATATTACTAATTGCCTTAACAAAACTTATCATACCAATAAAATGTAAATTATTGAATCAAATATTTCTAAAAAAACTAAATATTTTCAAAAATTCTTCTTGACTTAAACAGCTTTTTCTAGCAGCACAAGATTTAGGCAAATCAAATCTAGATTAGCCAATCAATCTTATTAGATAAGAGTTCAAAACTCTTATCTAATAAGTAGATAAGTAGAAAAGATATTTTAAATTTAAACTCGTTCTGCACCAGAACTAATTCATAGACATCTCCACAAATTAATTATGCGTTATCAAGAACTCTTGTAGAGACGTAGCAGTACTACGTCTCTACAAGAGTTCATCAACCTAAAATTCCTGGGTTTCCACTGGGGAAAGGTTAAAGGATAAAAATTTTTATCCTTTAAGATTTTCCCTACCAAGGACTTTGGCGAACTACTTGTGTAGAGTCGTTTGATTTTCAACATAAATGAATTTGCAGTGCTGAACCTGGCTTAAATGAATAAACTTCAACTCATCAACTCATTTTCTTAATTTATCTTAACTTACTCTCTCAGGGATTTAACTATAGAAGAATATGCTTAGTCATCCGTCGCAAGAAGTACATTTGTATTAAAATAATATGTATATTTTTACGTATAGGATTGTGTTTGTTTTATCTCAAGAAACACTGCATTTGTATACTAAGTATATGCTTGTACATGTATATTTTAAAGCATGTTTTAAAATATACATGCTAAATACTTTGTCATCCCTCAAAAGAACTATAAAAAGTTGAAAAATGATGTCTTTATCGTTACAAATAATTGACTTAAAAAGTTTTTCTTGGCAATATAAAGACCGCTAAATCTCCTCATGCTTAAATTTGGATAAAAAATTGTGTAAGTTCTAAAGCGAAAGAATTGACACCTACATCAAAAGATTTCCTATTGTAAATTTATTAATGTACCGTTCGTGCGAGCGCAGAATATCAATCTTTCCGGTGACTAAGTTGCAAATGTCACAATCACAATTAAAGCGAAAGAATTGACACCTATACCAAAAGATTTTTCATTGTAAATTAGGTTTTCATTGTAGTGGATAAAAACCTCACCAGGGGTTTATTGAGTAGATCGGTGCTATTAAAGCTAGCTATATGAAGTTTTCTAAAGATTCTGAGACACGCTTAACTTCGGGTTAATTCCTAGTTTATATATCTTTACACCATTTAGTTTTTCCCCGCTAATCTACTTAAATACTGTAGTCACCACCATAGAAGCGAAAAATTTGACACCCCCATCAAAAGATTTTTGATTGCACGACAGTCTTCATCTCCTTTATTCTGGTGACAAGAAGCACAGCCTCAACTGTTGTATGCTTTCGGTAAAAATTTTTTGGTACTGCGCTCACAAGCATCAATCAGCAGCGATCAGCCATTTCTATTCTTGACCAAGCTAGATCATCGCTGCAAGAAACAACAGAGTTGTTTGTAATAAATATTTCTAGCGCTGTGATTGTAAACTAAAAAGCCTTTGTGTAACTTTTTGTAATTACGTGAAACTAATGAGTCAAAACTATACTGGTTCAAATCCTCTCATCACCACTGAGCCATACAAGGAACTTCCAGCAAACAGATATGTAGAATCTGTGTCTGACTCCCGTCAGCTTGATGAATCAGAGAAGAATGGGGGAATTCAGCCTTTTTTAAACGATGAAATAGCTCCAACACTCTCAGTTGCCGATGCGATCGCTCAAATGTTGGAAAATTTGGGAGTAAACTACGCTTTTGGTGTCGCTGGTGGTGCAATGGCCAGCCTTTGGGGTGCGCTATCCAATAGCAGCATCGAGGTGTTGAACTTCCGCCATGAAGCCGGAGCAGCATTTGCCGCCACCGAAGCATACTTTGCCAATAATCACCCAACTGTAGTTTTTACTACAGCCGGTCCGGGGATCACTAACGCCCTCACTGGGTTGTTTGCAGCTCGTGGTGAAGGTGCAAAGGTGATTTTACTGTCAGCTTGCACCTCAGCACCGCAGCGTGGACGTTGGGCAATTCAAGAAACTAGCACTTACACGTTGCCAAGTGGGGGAATTTTTACCCCAGGAGCGCTATTCAACTATGCAATCACGATTGAATCTGCGGCTCAACTACCGCAGATTTTCCGCAAACTTGCTTTAGCTATGGCGCAACCAGGCGGATTTGTTGCCCATTTGAGCATTCCCACTGCTGTGCAGACAAGTTTAGTTGAGGATATATCCTTGCCTCAACTAGATGTTACTCCGTTTCCGATGACTGCTTCCAAAGAAGCGATCGCTAAATCTGTAGAGTTATTATCATCTGGCCCCTTTGCTATCTGGGTTGGTTTCGGTGCGCGTGACGCAGCAGAGGAAATCCTTGAACTCGCTGAAAAAACCGGAGCAGCCGTCATCTGCTCACCCCGTGGTAAAGGTATCTTCCCTGAAGATCATCCCCAGTTTGTGGGTGTCACAGGTTTAGGTGGACATGCTTCCGTCTTAACTTACATGGAAGAACAACCTCCACTACGCACACTCGTATTAGGAACCCGCCTTGGTGAACCGACTTCTTTTTGGAGTTCGGCGCTGGTTCCAAAAGGAGGTTTTGTCCATGTTGATATTGACCCGGAAGTGCCAGGTGTAGCCTATCCTCACGTTGAAACTTTTGGAGTTCGGTCTGACATCAAAGCTTTTGTAAAAGAGTTGTTGCAGCAATTAACAGATGCACCTGATTCCACAATGCCGCTACCTCGTCCAGAACACAAAGCAATTGAACCGGCATCAGACGTAGATTATCCAGTACGTCCAGAAGTATTAATGGCAGCAATTCAAAAGATTGTTGTTGAGGGTAGCGATGCTGTAGTGATGGCAGAGTGTGGTAACTCCTTTACTTGGTCAACTCATCTACTCCAATTTGCCGAAGCCAATCGTTACCGAGTCAGTACCGGAGTCGGCGCAATGGGTCACGCCGTCACCGGAGTATTGGGTGCAGCACTGGCAAGCAAAAGCAAGGCTGTAGGAATTGTCGGCGATGGAGCAATGCTGATGAATAACGAAATCAGTACAGCCGTAAAATACAAAATTCCTGCAATCTGGATTGTACTTAACGATGCGCGTTACAACATGTGCCATCAAGGGATGAAAATCTTGGGGTTAAAGGGCGCAGATGCAACACTTCCACCGACAAACTTCGCCATGATTGCTCGTGGGATGGGAGCAGAAGCGATCGTCGTTGTCAGAGAGTCGGATATTGAAGCGGCATTAGAACAAGCGATCGCATCAACTGTTCCCTTTTTAATCGATGTAGTGATTGACGCCGATCGACCAGCACCTTCTGGTGGACGTAATAAAAGTTTGGCAGCACAAGGAGTTAAATCAAGTGCCGCTAAAAATGCAGTCAAGCAAGTTTCATTTCCAATGGTTTGATTTTAAAAGCTGGCAATCTTATTCGATTGTTATAGACATTACTCTCTTCCGGCTCAAAGATTTTTTTAACGAACCGCAAAGGACGCAAAGGACGCAAAGGAAGAGATAAGTAATCTTATAGCGGGAAGAGAGTAAAACACGGGAGCATCCCAATCTTGCGAAAATTCACGACACTGATGCAAAAATCCTTTACAGCTTTCTTACCTTTGCGTTCTCTGCGCCCTTTGCGGTTCGTTTCCTCATTCTCTTATTCCAGCGAATAACTACACTCACGAAACTGGAATTTTAAATGTTTATTTGAATACAAAAGTCTCTCTTACTTCATTCAATCCTAATCTTCCAGAGGGTTTTTGTGTCTATACATTTACATTTTGTAATGATAATTACTTTCTCTAAGCAATCCCAAACAATATCGAGAGATCAAGATGCTGCTATTTGAAACTGTTAGAGAAATGGGTCACGAACAAGTTCTATTTTGTCATAGTAAAAATCCCGAAATTAAGGCAATTATTGCCATCCATGACACAACCTTGGGCCCAGCGATGGGAGCTACAAGAATCTTGCCTTATATCAACGAAGAAGCTGCGTTAAAAGATGCACTTCGTCTAAGCCGTGGAATGACATATAAAGCTGCCTGTGCAAACATCCCGGCTGGTGGCGGAAAAGCAGTTATTATTGCTAATCCTGAAAATAAGACAGATGACCTGTTGAGAGCTTATGGGCGTTTTGTTGATAGCTTGAATGGGCGTTTTATTACCGGACAAGATGTCAACATTACGCCTGATGATGTGCGGACAATTAGTCAAGAAACGAAATATGTTGTTGGGGTATCAGAAAAATCTGGTGGCCCTGCTCCCATAACATCACTAGGAGTTTTTCTCGGAATTAAAGCTGCTGTAGAATCTCGTTGGCAGAGCAAAAGACTTGATGGCATGAAAGTTGCAGTTCAAGGCTTAGGAAATGTTGGTAAAAATCTCTGTCGTCACTTACATGAGCATGATGTCCAGCTTTTTGTTAGTGATGTAGATCCAATAAAAGCGGAAGAAGTGAAACGGCTTTTTGGTGCAACTGTTGTAGAACCAACCGAAATTTACTCACTTGATGTAGATATTTTCGCTCCTTGCGCTTTAGGAGGAATTCTTAATAGTCATACAATTCCTTTCCTGCAAGCCTCGATTATTGCTGGTGCAGCTAATAATCAATTAGAGAATGAGCAGCTACATAGTCAAATGCTTGCTAAAAAAGGGATTCTTTACAGCCCAGATTATGTAATTAATGCTGGAGGATTAATCAATGTTTACAACGAAATGATTGGTTATGACGAAGAAAAAGCTTTCAAACAAGTGCATAACATTTATGACACGCTATTAGCAATTTTTGAGATTGCGAAAGAGCAAGGAGTTACTACTAACGATGCTGCTAGACGATTAGCAGAAGACCGGATCAACAATACTAAGCGAAACAAAACTACAGCGATCGCAGCTTAATTATTATTATCTTCAGGAGTGAACAATGGAAAAAAATACCTTTGCTACATCAGCATATATTGCTACTTCACCAGAAAGCGCCTTTGACTACCTTTGTAGTTTAAAGAATTTAGATGAATGGACGCTTTATAGCCGGATGAAAGAGCAAATTGACGAAGATACCTGGCTGGGAACTGCGTCTGGTTATCACAAAAATCTTTACTATCATGTTAAAAAATTAGAAAATCCCCTTTTCTATGGCATTGAGTGGCACTGTGGATTAGAGTATCAGAAATATTTTCAGGTTTACCCTGTCTTGCTGTTTCCCACCGACTACATCGAGCCTGGAACAAATGAAAAAGGTGTATATTTTCACTGGTTGAGCTTTGTCGATCCCAAACGACAGACTCAGATGATTATGCAGGGAATTCATACAGTACATACTTCTGAATGTCGTTCTCTCAAAGGTAATTTGGAACGCAAAGCTGGCCTGACCGCAGCAGCTAAAGGAAGCCACTTTATCGATACAGACACCATTTATGTTGATGCCCCAATTGAAATCGGCATTGAATACTTAAAAGACTTAAAAAATGTAGATGAGTGGGCGCATTTGCTACGACCAAATGGTGATATTACTTCTGAATCAGGTGAATTCAAAGATGAATATGACCAAAAAGTAAAAGTTTCTGTGCGAGTTCATTCGTTGAGTAAATACTACTTGCTTGAACAAGAACATTTTTATCCAGATTACAAATATTATCAGCGTTCTGTAGCGTTGCTGATCCCAACTGCATACTCTTTTGCTGACCCAGAAGCCTCTGGTTTCATCCTACATCGAATTACATTCTGGAAAACAGATGGAACTGTAACCCACGGCAAACTTCAGATTGAAGATTATGGCGCTGAGAGCATGAATATCAAACGTTTACTCGAAGCCAAAGCTGGCAACCTCAAATCATTTGACCGAGGAATGAGCTATCTACCAAAAATTCAAGAGTCACTAGTTACCAACTAAAACCTCAGCGCTCCTCTGCGCTTCCCTTCTCTGCGAGACGCTGACGCTCCTAACGTCGCTACCGCTTCGCTAATGCGAATGCGTCCCTCTGCGTTTAAAATTCCCCCTCAATTCCTCAAGATTACCTGCATTGCAACACATGAAACACAAACAACTTACCATTACTATCCTCACCTTTTGTGTTGCCGCTTTTTCAGGAATGAAAGCTGCCTCAGCTGCATCCTTTTCAGTAATCGCCGACGGTTTATATAATGCCGGAGGTTTGAGTTTTAGCCCTGATGGTAATCTCTATGTTACAGAGGCGGGAATCGGGGGAAATGGCGGTTGTGTTCCACCAGCAAGCGGTCAAGGCGACTCTTTATGCTATGGCACAAGTGGGGCAGTTACCAAAATTGAGAATGGTAAAACCGAACGCATACTTACAGGACTTCCTTCCTTAGCATTACCAGATGGTACTGGAGCCGGTGGCCCTCGTGATATCCAATTTGATGCTACAGGTAAACCTTATGTTCTGATTGGGTATGGGGCGAATCCAGCCTTTCGCGATCGCAATTTAGGTTACACTGACCTCGGTAAAATCATCGCTCCCGACTTTAAGACCAATTCCTGGACGAGTGTTGCTGATATAGCTAACTATGAACTCGCCAATAATCCCGATGGTGGTGATGTCGGTAGCAATCCCTTGGGTTTTGTCATAGATGGTAATAAGTTAGTTGCAGCTGATGCAGGGGCAAATGACTTACTCAGTGTGAGTACTGGTGGCAGTAATTTGCAAGCTATTACTACCTTCCCCGAAGACATATTAGCTAATCCCGTCTTCCCACTCTCCGGTACTCCATCCAATGAACCGGCGCAAGTGCCATCTCAAGGGGAAGTGGTGCGATCGCCTACGGCGGGGCTTCGCCCATCGCAGTTTGCAACTCAACCAGTACCTTCAGGTGTGGCAAAAGGGCCTGATGGTGCTTATTATGTCAGCCAATTTACTGGTTTTCCCTTCCCTGAAGGTGGGGCAAAAATCTATCGAGTTGGTGCTGATGGTACATCAGTCTTCGCCGATGGTTTCACCCAACTCACCGACTTGCAATTCGATCCTGCGGGCAATTTGTATGCTTTGCAGTACGCCAATCAGTCAGCTTGGAAGGGTAATTTTGATGGTTCTGTCATCAAAATAGCTGCCGATGGCACACGCACAACTCTGCTGAGTGGCAATGGATTAGAGTCACCTAGCGCCCTGACTATTGGTGCTGATGGTGCAGTATACGTCACCAACCGAGGCGATCGCCCTGGTCAAGGACAAGTTCTCAGAATTGAAAATATCAAATCTGTACCTGAACCTAGTTCTGCTTTCGGTGTATTAGCGATCGCTGCCTTGGGCGTTGCTTGGTTGCACAAGAAAAGAATCCCTCAACCTCCCATAAATGAATCGTGATGCTCAATTAAAGAGTTTCAAACCAATTCTGCGTTCCTCAAAGACTGGGATTCATTGTCTTCAAAACTATGAAGTTTTCCACTTATCTAACTCTCAATCTTTAAAGGTATGAAACTCAAATCATTTACTCTTACACTTTTGACTGTTTGTATTGCTGCCGTATCTGCACCAAAAGCAGCCGAAGCCGCCAGCCTAACGGTAGTTGCCGATGGTCTTAGTAATCCACGCGGAATCGGCTTTGATTCTAGTGGGAATCTTTTTGTGACAGAGAGTGGTTCTGGCGGCGATGGCAAAGATGGAAGATGTATTGCATCACCTAGCGCCGGGTATATTCCTTTATGTGCTGGTCAGAATGGCTCCCTGCTCAAAATTGCTAAGGACGGTACAAAAACAAATATAATTTCCAATCTGACTTCTTTAGCGTTATCCCCTTCTGGAGAACAAGCAGCCGGACCTGCTGACATCAAATTTGATTCTCTAGGTAACGCTTATCTATTGACCGGTCTTGCAGGAGATCCTACTAACCGCGATACCGTTTTAAAATCGCCTGACCTCGGTAAATTATACAAAGTAGACTTAAACACTGGTGGGTTGACAACTCTTGCCGATTTTGCAGCTTATGAAACTGCATTTAATCCTGATGGTACTGATTTGATTTCCAACCCTTATGCTTTTGCCATTAAAGATAAGACTGCTTACATAGTTGATGGGGGCGGAAACAGCATATATTCTGTAGGACTCGATGGCAGTGGTATTAAGAACGTAGCAGGAATCCCTCAGAAACTTATAGATAGAAATAAACTTGAATTCCCCGATCTTGGGCCAAGTGTAGATACATCTGCGCTACCAATAACCCAACAATCAGTACCGACTGGGGTTGCGATCGCTCCAGATGGCAGTTTAACAGTCAGCGAATACACTTATTTTCCTTATCCAGAGAAAGAAGCACGTATCTTTAGCGTTGACCCGAATACCTTGCAATCAAAAGTCATCGAAGATGGCTTTACACAACTGACTGGCGTAGCTTATGACCCTAAGGGCAATTTGTACGCTTTGCAACACATCAATAGTTCAGAATGGAAGGAAATTCAACAGGGCGGTATTATCACTGGTGATATTAGTGGTGCTTTGATCAAGATAGCCACCGATGGAACTCGTGAAACGATTTGGAGTGGTGATGGACTAGAAGCCGCTTCTGGCATCACTTATGGCCCTGATGGTAATTTATATATCGCCAACCGATCCAGACTGGCAGGAACAGGACAAGTTATCAAGATCGATCCGAGAGTTACCAAAGTCCCCGAACCCACCTCTGCAATCGGTCTGATCGCTGCTGGTGCTTTAGG
The DNA here is from genome assembly GCA_003326195.1 of Nostoc punctiforme NIES-2108. GTDB lineage: Bacteria > Cyanobacteriota > Cyanobacteriia > Cyanobacteriales > Nostocaceae > Nostoc > Nostoc punctiforme_A. The sequence goes on along the minus strand of LXQE01000151.1, from coordinate 73,685 downwards.
TGCAACTTCAATGCTAAAGCGCAAACGCAGTAAAGAATTAGCCAAAGTAGAGACTGTCTAATTCCTGGTAAAGCTTACAGAATAGGCTGCTGCCTCACAGAGAAAGTTGCATTTCCAACAAGAGGTAGCAGCCCAAATTTCAGAGTTCCCAAACTAGGACGGGGAACGAAATTAGTCTAGGAACGAGTATAACTCATACAACCAGGACTTAAAACTCATGGGATTAGTCAAAAATTTCTCACTTGCTATTCTCGGTGCTGGATTCACCGTGTTGGCAACATCTGTTCAAGCCAAGTCTGTAACATTAAGCTTCGATCGGACTATCGGTAGCCCTGGCTTTGCTCCTGGTCAGCTTTTTGTTCCCCAAGGGATAACGGTAGATGATTCGGGGAATACCCTCGTAAGTAACGGTCGTGGTCTGAACCCGGACGGCACTTTTAACCCAAACATCGGTAACAAGGTTGAAGTATTTAACCCTCAAGGTAATTATATTGGAGCGATCGGTGAAGGCGGCAAAGGGCCTGGACAATTCGACGAGCCATCAGCTTTAGAAATCGATCCGCAGACTGGGAATTTGTATGTCGGAGATGTATTTAACAACCGCGTTAATGTCTTCGATCGCCAGGGTAAGTTTATTAACTCATTTGGTGAGTTTGGCGGTCTAATACCAGGTAGAGCTTTCTTTGGCCCGTCTGGGGTGACATTTGACAAAACGGGCAATGTGTATATTGGTGATTTTAGCGGCGATAAGATCAATAAATACACTAAGGATGGCAAACTAATTAGTAGTATTGGTACTTCTGGCACTCAACCTGGACAGTTTCAAGGGCCAGCAGGTTTAAGAATTTCCCCAGTTAGTGGCAATTTTTATGTTAGTGACCAGTTTAACAACCGGGTTCAAGTACTCGATCCTGAAGGTAATTCTCTGTTCACATTTGGCAAACAAGGCAGTGGAGATGGGGAGTTTAATCAGCCCATTGGTTTAGAAGTGGACGAGTTTGAGAATATTTATGTAGCTGATTCGATCAATAGCCGCGTTCAAGTATTCGATAAAAACGGTAAGTTCCTCACAGCTTATGGTAAACCTGCCGCAGCAGCACCTCCTCAACTAGGTCAACCACCCTTTGGCGATCCTCTCGACCTTACACCAGGCACATTTAACTGGACGGGTGGCACGAGCTACAAAGATGGCAAACTTTATGTGGGCGATTTCTTCCAAGGTCGCGTCCAAGTCTTAAACGTAGAGGGCAGAAGGCAAGTACCAGAATCTAGTTCAGCATTGGGTTTAGCATTGCTTGGACTTGGGGCTGTCACCGTCACATTGCGGAAGCGTGGACAACAAAAGCCAGTCTTCAGTTTAGAGAAATAACTGCAAAAACAGTGCTGAGTTCTGATGCTTAAGTAACAGTTTTGTAGGGTGCGTTAGCCAAGGGCATAATGTACCATCTCAATAAATTCGGTGCATTAGGCTTTGCGGTAACACACTCTACCAAAGTTTTTACGGAACCTTCAGGTTATTAAATCTGGAACTAGGGAGATTAAAACTGGATAACACAATAAAGCCAACATTATCAAGGTGCTTTCAAGTTCATGCACATTCTGATTTATTCATACAACTATCATCCAGAACCAATTGGTATTGCACCTTTGATGACTGAACTAGCAGAAGGGCTGGCGAAGCGAGGGCATCAAGTGCGGGTAATTACAGGTATGCCTAACTATCCTCAGCGCCAGATTTACGATGGGTATCGAGGTAAGTTATACGTTACTGAACAAAAAAATGGTGTCACCATTCAGCGTAGTTACCTGCGGATTAAGTCTAAACCTAACCTTGTAGACAGACTACTGCTAGAGTTGAGCTTTATTTTTACAAGTTTGCCACAAGCTCTTAAGGGTAAGCGACCTGATTTAATTCTCTCAACAGTGCCGCCGCTACTAGTTTGCTTACCTGCCACCTTAATAGGTTGGTTATACAATTGCCCAGTAGTACTAAACGTGCAAGATATCCTCCCAGAAGCTGCCGTGCGTGTTGGGCTAATTAAAAATAAGTTGATGATTTTCGCTCTGGAAGCTTTAGAGAAATTTGCCTATCGAACTGCACATACTATTAGCGTAATTGCCGATGGCTTTGTAGATAATTTAATAAATAAAGATGTACCTGCTAATAAAATTGCCTGCATTCCAAATTGGGTGAATCTAAATTTTATCCGCCCTTTAGCAAAAGAGAATAACTCTTGGAGAGCTAGCCATCAACTCGATAATAAATTTGTTGTACTTTATTCAGGAAATATTGCTCTAACGCAAGGTTTGGAGACAGTCATAGAAGCAGCCGTTCGCTTGCGTCATCTAAAAAAAATTGTCTTTGTCATCGTCGGCGAATCCCAAGCTCTCGAAAGGTTGCAAAAACATTGTCTTGCTTGTGGTGCAGATAACGTTTTGCTGCTGCCATTGCAACCACGAGAAGAATTACCGCAAATGTTAGCCGCCGCTGATGTCGGGTTGATTGTGCAAAAGGGCAATGTGATTTCCTTCAATATGCCTTCTAAAATACCACTATTGTTAGCCAGTGGTCGCCCAATTGTAGGTTCAGTTCCCACAATTGGTACTGCTGCGAAAGCTATCAAAGAAAGTGGCGGCGGCATTATCGTTGAGCCAGAATCAGCAGATGCTTTGGCAAGTGCGATATTAGATTTATATAATCAGCCAGAATTAGCAGCGAAATTAGGGTGTGAAGGAAGAAAGTTTGCGGTAGAAAATTATTCTTTTGAGCAAGCGCTAGATCGGTATGAAGAGTTATTTACTGATGTGATTTCCAAACGGGCGACAACTTTGGATATCTTGCCCGAATTGAGTTCTCAGGAATCACTTGTTGATATTTGAAAATTGGGGCCAGGAAAAATGCCTTTAAAATCCTCTTATTCAGATCGGCTGAAAAAAACTGACCAGAGGTTGATCGCCTTATTGAGCGATCGCATATCATTATTAGCAGCATCAGAACAACCTTCTTTAGATGAGCAACTGGCTGATGTCGCTCCCCTACTCGCTCAAGCTGGTATTCCTGAGTCTGTTTGGGCAGGTGTGCTAAATAGTTGTCATACTACTCTGATTCCTAAATATGCAACAAATCATGTCACTCCCCGACAAATTACCATCATCGGTGGATGCGGCAGGATGGGAAACTTATTTAAAGAGCAATTTTCGCTAGTAGGTAATAATGTTAGCGTCCTCGAATCTGATGATTGGGAATATGCAGATCAACTATTAAGTCAGGCAGAATTAGTTTTAGTCAGCGTTCCTATTGAACATACAGTTGATGTTATCAAGCGGGCAGCGAAATACCTTGCCCCAACTACCGCTTTGTGTGACATTACGAGTATTAAAACACAGCCAACTCAAGCAATGCTCGAACAGCATTCTGGGCCAGTCATGGGTTTACACCCAATGTTTGGGCCAAATGTAAAATCGTTTTTTGGACAAAAAATAGTAGTGTGTCCGGGTCGAAACGATGATTCATTTCAATGGTTTTTAGACTTGATTAAAAGTCAAGGTGGAGAGTTAATTGTTTGTACGCCTGAAGAACACGATCGAATAATGGTGATCGTTCAAGCAACGCAACATTTCTGTAGATTTAGTCTTGGTGTTTTCTTAGCCCAAGCAAAAATTGATATACAACAGACTTTAACCATGTCAACTTCTAACTACCGTCAAGAAATTGACATAGTTAAACGTTTGTTTTCTCAAAACCCTCACTTATGTGTGGATATTATGCTCGCTACAGAAGAAAGATGTGATGCAATTAGTTTTTTAGCTGATACTTACAGTCGTTTAGCAAAACTAGTAGCGATGAAAGATAGAGATGCATTAATTCAGGAATTTGAAAAGGCTCAAAACTTTTTTGAAGAGAAAATTAATCCTTTTATCCAGCCTTTAAATCCAATGGCTATCCAACGAGATTTTCAACCCAAGATCCACACAAATATTAGTATTTAAAGAGCAAACTTATGGTAGTTGACGTCAAGCAAAAAAGTAGATTAATTAATCAACGTGTTTCAGTTACTTTTAACTACGAGGTTTACTTCACTCAAAATTTATTTGATTTGAAAAATCCCACCTTAGCCCAAGTGATTGGTGCGGATGAAGAGACAAAGCCGAAGAAATTAGTGGCAGTCATAGATGCAGGAATATTAAAGCATCAACCGGAATTGGTGAAGCAATTAGTCGCGTATACCAAGTTTTATGCAGAGGTACTAGCGATCGCAGCTGAACCAATGATAATTTCGGGAGGAGAAGCTGCTAAAAACGATCGCACTTTATTAGAGCAAATCCAGCAACAGATTGAAACCGCTGGATTATGTCGCCATTCTTATGTGTTAGCGATCGGGGGTGGGGCTGTATTAGATTTGGTAGGATATGCAGCTGCAACTGCTCACCGAGGAATTCGGCTAATTCGCGTTCCAACAACGGTGTTAGGGCAAAATGATTCTGGGGTTGGTGTAAAAAACGGCATCAACGCCTTTGGGAAAAAGAACTTTCTCGGCACATTTGCGCCACCTTATGCAGTTATAAATGATTCTGCCTTTTTGACAACTCTAGACGATCGCGATTGGCGTTCTGGGATTGCAGAAGCAGTGAAAGTAGCGCTGATTAAGGATGCTAGCTTTTTTGATTTTATCCATTCTCACACCGCAGCTCTGAGGCGGCGAGATATGGATACTATGCAACAGGTTATCTATCGTTGCGCGCAGTTGCATTTAGAACATATTGCCAATGGCGGCGATCCTTTTGAAATGGGTTCGTCTCGTCCCCTGGATTTTGGACATTGGGCGGCTCATAAGCTGGAGCATTTGACAAATTATCGCTTGCGTCATGGCGAAGCAGTTGCGATCGGTATTGCTTTGGATAGCACTTATTCTTATTTAGCAGGATTGCTGGATTGTTCGGAGTGGCAACGGATATTAAATACTTTATCGGCTTTGGGTTTCACGTTGTATGTGCCAGAACTTGCCCAGAAATTATCAAATCTGGAAGATCCTGATTGTTTGTTTCGGGGTTTGACTGAATTCCGCGAACATTTGGGGGGAGAGTTGACTTTGACGTTGTTGAAAGGGATTGGAAAAAGAATTGAGGTTCATGAGGTGAATTTGTTGTTGTATCGGCAAGCAATATCGCTGTTGCGGGATGTTAGGGGGGAATTTTAAATGCAGAGGTACGCTGAGGGAAGCGCGGAGTAACGCAGAGGTTTTATGAGGTTATTTACTACTTTTGGGGGAGGCGGATTTGTTTAACTAGGGTTGTTGGTAAATGTACTAGAAAAGCAGTATAAAAAGCGAATAAATTGACACCCAATCGAAAAATTATTCAATGTATTATCTGCTTGATCTCTAGTATTCTTAAATAAGAGCTAAAAAGTTTTTCATCACATTTTTTTAAAAGAATACGCGGATTAAATGTATTGGCTTGGATTGATAGAGAATTATCTAAGAGATTGTTTGAAAAGTGTTGGCTGTAATTTTAATCGAATTATTACCCCCCTTAATCCCCCCTTGTAAAGGAGGGAAACTAGAAAATCCGGTTCCCTCACGCCACATGCTTCAAGTCGGGCGTTGCCCGCCCAACGCAGTGGCTCCCCTTTATAAGGGGAGGGTTAGGGTGGGGTAAAAAATATTTGACACATCAATCATGACTTTTCAAACATCCTCTAAGTCTGTTCTAAATTTAAAAATAACTACTAATAATGATTAATGATTGACTAACAAATATTCTAGAGAAATGACTCATGGTTTTTGATTCACGTTCTTACAATACTCTTGGTGGTGTAAGTGTTTCTCGCTCCATCACTGAAGTTAAGATGGACACTGCTCTTGATGATATTCTGTTTCATTTAAATTCTCAGCGTGGAGGGTTGCTAAGGAGTAGCTACGAATATCCTGGCAGATACAAAAGATGGGCAATCGGATTTGTCAATCCACCGTTAGAGTTGACTACCCAAGGAAACTCTTTTACTTTGATAGCGTTGAATGAACGTGGTAAAGTGCTTTTGCCATTTCTCTTAGAGCGTCTATCTCAGTCAGAACAACTTGAGAATGTCACCCAAGAAAATAACATTGTTGTAGGCTTTGTTAAAGCTTCAGAAAAATTATTTACTGAAGAGGAACGTAGTAAACAGCCTTCATCATTTACCGTTGTTAGGGAAATTTTATATACTTTCTCTAGTCAAGAAGATGAGCATTTAGGGTTGTATGGTGCTTTTGGTTATGACTTAGTTTTTCAGTTTGAACCAATTACCCAACATTTGGATCGTCCTACAGATCAGCGCGATTTGGTACTTTATTTGCCAGATGAATTGATTGTTGTTGACTACTATCAGCAACGTGCCTTTCGTCTACAATATGATTTTAAAATAGCGCACGGCAACACAAAGAATCTTCCGAGAACTGGTGAGTCTGTAGATTATCGCGGCAAACATCTGCTACCGAATCAAACTGCTGACCATAAAGTAGGCGAATATGCGAAAAAAGTTGAGGTTGCACTCGATTATTTCCGTAGAGGCGATTTATTTGAAGTTGTTCCTAGTCAAAACTTTTTTGAAGACTATGAAGACGAACCCAGCAAACTATTTAACACTTTAAAGGAAATAAATCCTAGTCCTTATGGRTTTATTTTTAATTTAGGTGGCGAATATCTAATTGGTGCATCTCCAGAAATGTTTGTGCGRGTTGAAGGKARRCGGGTAGAAACTTGTCCYATTAGTGGCACTATTAGCCGGGGACWAGATGCTCTTGAYGATGCGGTGCAAATTCGTCAKTTACTCAACTCYCACAAAGATGAAGCTGAGTTGACCATGTGTACTGATGTCGATCGCAATGACAAATCCCGAATCTGCGAACCTGGTTCAGTAAGAGTCATTGGTCGTCGCCAAATTGAATTATACAGCCACCTGATACATACAGTAGATCATGTTGAAGGGACACTGCGATCGCAATTCGATGCTTTAGATGCCTTTCTTTCGCATACATGGGCAGTTACAGTCACCGGCGCACCCAAAAGAGCAGCAATAGATTTTATTGAACAGCACGAAAAGAGCGCCCGACGTTGGTATGGTGGAGCAGTCGGCTATTTAAATTTCAACGGGAATTTAAATACTGGTTTAATTCTGCGGACAATTCGATTAAAAGATTGCATCGCCGAAGTGCGGGTCGGGGCTACTGTCCTTTATGACTCCATACCCCAAGCAGAAGAACAAGAAACAATTACCAAAGCTGCTGCTTTATTTGAAACAATTCGGCGTGTGAAGCAAACGAGTCAGAAAATTGATGAGTCCAGTTCTCTAAAATTAACTAAAATCTTACCTTGTGCGGCAGCTGGCAAACGTATCTTATTAATAGACTACGAAGACTCATTTGTTCATACCCTAGCCAATTACATTCGCCAAACTGGTGCAAGCGTCACCACGTTGCGTCATGGTTTCTCGGAATCGCTATTCGATACAGAACGCCCTGACTTAGTTGTATTATCTCCTGGGCCTGGTAGACCAAGTGATTTTGGGGTTTCCGAGACTGTTGGCGCCCTTCTACATCGCCAAATTCCGATTTTTGGAGTTTGTCTAGGACTGCAAGGCATCGTAGAAGCTTTTGATGGCGAATTGGGAGTTCTCAACTATCCTCAACATGGTAAATCTTCACGGATTTTCGTCACCGATGCCAATTCTGTCACCTTCAAAAACTTACCCGAATCCTTTGCAGTGGGTAGATATCACTCATTGTTTGCCCTACCGCAACGTTTGCCAAAAGAACTCAAAGTAACAGCGATTTCTGATGACGACGTAATTATGGGCATTGAACATCAGACACTTCCCATCGCCGCCGTTCAGTTTCATCCAGAATCAATCATGACTCTAGGTGGAGAAGTCGGCCTGAAAATAATTAAAAATGTGGTGCGTGCATATACGCAAGTCAAAGAGTCATTAGTCATTGGTCATTAGTCATTGGGCATGGGGGATTGGGCATTGGTTATTAATTATTTTCCCCTGCTCCCCCTGCTTCCCCATCTCCCCCTGCTCCCCGCTCCCCCTAGCATTTTATGACTATTCAAGTTGCCACTTCCCGCCATATTCTTGAAGAAATTGTGTCGCATAAAAGGCAAGAAGTTGCACARATGCAGCARGAACTGCCTTTACCCTCCTTGCGACAACAGTTAAATACAGCCCCGACTGTGCGAAATTTCTTGACTGCTTTGCAAGAAAACCCCAACCAACCAAGCTTAATTGCTGAAGTAAAAAAGGCATCACCTAGCCGTGGGATTATCCGCGCAGATTTTGACCCAATTGCTATTGCTCAAGCTTATGAACGAGGTGGTGCAGCTTGTTTATCAGTCCTGACTGACGAAAAGTTCTTTCAAGGCGGTTTTGATAATCTGCGAAGGGTGCGTCAACAAGTTGCATTACCTTTACTGTGCAAGGAGTTCATCATTGACCGCTATCAAATTTATTTAGCACGGACAGCAGGTGCAGATGCAGTGTTGTTGATTGCAGCTATTTTATCAGATCGAGAACTCCAAGATTTTTTGCGAGTAATTCACGATTTGGGCATGATTGCACTGGTAGAAGTCCATACTTTAGCTGAGCTGGATCGAGTGCTAAAGCTTGATAACCTAAGTTTAGTAGGAATCAACAATCGCAATTTAGAAGATTTTACCCTTGATTTAGGAACAACACAGCAACTTTTAGCAGAGCGTCAACAACAATTACAAAGCTTAGATATCACCGTTGTCAGCGAATCTGGACTGTATACACCTGCTGATTTATCTCTTGTCGCTGAGGCTGGTGCGCGTGCAGTTTTGATTGGAGAGTCTTTAGTTAAACAAAGGGATGTAGAACAAGCTGTGCGTGAGATTTTGAGCCTTTCTTAGAATACAGACCTAACCCCCCAGCCCCTTCTCTGCAAGGGAAGGGGAGTAAGATTCAAAGCCTCTCTCCTTTTAGGAGAGAGGTTTGGAGAGAGGTCAAAGTGTATTGCATCCAAGCGAGAAGCGCTATATTACTTCAAAAAATTAAGCTCTAATACTCGACGACGGAGATAAAAGACTCGTTCACGGAGATAAAAGACTCGTCAACGGAGATAAAAGCCTCGTTAACGGAGATAAAAGACTCATTAACGGAGATAAAAGCCTCGTTCGCGAGTATCAAAGACTCATTCACGAGTATCAAAGACTCGTTAACGGAGATAAAAGCCTCATTCACGAGGATCAAAGACTCGTTAACGGAGATAAAAGACTCATTCACGAGGATCAAAGACTCGTTAACGGAGATAAAAGCCTCGTTCACGAGTATCAAAGACTCGTTAACAAAAAATTTAGCATAGGCATAGCTAATTGCTAAGTGTAAATTATTCTAAAACTATTAAACAATCATTAACTATTTTTCAGCATGACCTCTATCTCCGATTCCTTTCAAACTTTACGCGATCGCCAACAGTGTGCTTTAATCCCTTTTATCACAGCAGGCGATCCTAACTTAGAAACCACTGCCGAAGCCTTACGCATCTTAGATCGCAACGGTGCTGACTTTATCGAGTTAGGCATTCCCTACTCCGATCCTCTCGCAGATGGGCCTGTGATTCAAGCAGCAGCAACCCGCGCTTTGCAAAAAGGCACGAAATTAGAGCAAGTGCTAGAGATGTTACACGTAGTGATTCCTAGCCTAAAAGCGCCGATAATTCTATTTGCTTACTACAATCCCATTTTGCACCGGGGTATTAAGTCGTTTTTGGCGCAAATTGCCACTGCTGGGGTGCAGGGATTGGTAGTACCAGACTTACCCTTAGAAGAAGCAGAAGAATTAATCCAAACTGCTGCATCTTTTGGAATTGAGGTAATTTTACTCGTAGCTCCTACCAGTTCTCAAGATAGAATTGTTGCGATCGCTCGTCAATCTCAAGGTTTTATCTATCTAGTTAGTGTTACAGGCGTTACAGGTATCCGCGCTCAAATCCAAAACCGCGTAGAGCATTTAATTACCGAGTTGCGAAGCGTCACCGATAAACCCATCGGCGTTGGTTTTGGCATCTCAGAACCAAAACAAGCACATCAAGTCATGGAATGGGGTGCAGACGCGGTGATTGTTGGTAGCGCCTTTGTGAAACGTTTAGCTGAAGGTAGCCCAACAGAAGGATTGCAAGCTGTAGAAGAATTTTGTCGAGAACTTAAAACAGCAATTTCTTCTGCATCCCTGCAACAAGTTGGTTGCGCAAAGTAAAAAACCTCTTTCTTCTCTCTGCGTCCTCTGCGCCTCTGTGGTTCGATAAAAAATAACCAACCGCAGAGGCACAGAGAACACAGAGGAAATCTTGATCAAAAATATATTTGAACATAAAAGGATTTTAACCAATGGTAAGTCTACAAGACATCAAGACTGCAACTCAACAACCAGATTCATTGGGCAGGTTTGGAAAGTTCGGCGGTAAATACGTCCCAGAAACCTTAATGCCTGCATTAAGTGAATTAGAAGCAGCATTTCACCAATATCGCAACGAGCCGAGTTTCCAAGCAGAACTGCAAAACTTACTGCGAGATTATGTAGGACGACCCAGCCCATTATATTTTGCGGAACGCCTGACAACAAACTACGCTAGACCTGATGGCACGGGGCCGCAAATTTATTTAAAGCGCGAAGATTTAAATCATACAGGCGCTCACAAAATTAATAATGCTTTGGCTCAGGTGTTACTCGCTAAACGCATGGGTAAGCAACGGGTGATTGCCGAGACAGGTGCAGGACAACACGGCGTAGCGACTGCAACTGTATGCGCGCGGTTTGGTTTGAAATGTGTGATTTACATGGGTGTCCAGGATATGGAACGCCAAGCCCTGAATGTGTTCCGTATGAAGTTAATGGGTGCAGAAGTTCGTCCCGTAGAAGCAGGTACAGGCACTCTCAAGGATGCAACTTCGGAAGCAATTCGAGATTGGGTGACGAATGTAGAAACAACTCATTACATCCTGGGTTCCGTTGCCGGGCCTCATCCCTACCCAATGATTGTCCGTGACTTTCACGCGGTCATTGGTGTAGAAACCCGCGCTCAATCCCAGGAGAAATGGGGAGGATTACCAGATATTCTACTGGCTTGCGTGGGTGGAGGTTCCAACGCGATCGGCTTATTCAATGAGTTTGTCCATGAATCTTCGGTGCGCCTAATTGGAGTGGAAGCTGCGGGTGAAGGTGTAAATACAGAAAAACACGCCGCTACCTTGACAAAAGGAAAAATAGGTGTATTGCATGGTGCAATGAGCTATTTACTGCAAGATGATGATGGTCAAGTCATCGAAGCCCATTCAATTAGTGCCGGATTAGATTATCCTGGCGTTGGCCCTGAGCATAGTTATTTAAAGGATCTTGGTCGCGCTGAGTATTACAGTGTGACTGATAAACAGGCTTTAGACGCATTTCAAAGACTTTCGCAATTAGAGGGAATTATCCCAGCTTTGGAAACTGCTCATGCGATCGCATATCTCGAAACCCTTTGTCCTCAGTTAAAAGGCAGTCCCCGCATCGTCATCAATTGTTCCGGCAGAGGTGACAAGGATGTGCAAACTGTCGCCAAAGTCCTAATTCCTTAATTTTCTCTTCTTGTCATTAGTCATTTGTCCTTTGTCCTTCGTGAATGACCAATGCCCAATGCCCCATGCCCAATAAATATGATCGCTGTAACGCAAACTCCACCCGATAAAATCTCCATCTCTTCTGAGTTCTACAACTGGCCAGCTTTATTACAACAGTTGTTAAATCGGCAATCGTTGACGGTTCCCCAAGCTGCGGATTTGATGCAAGGTTGGCTCACCGATGCCATTCCCCATGTTCTATCAGGAGCGATTTTAGCCGCAATTCAAGCCAAAGGCGTATCTGCACAAGAATTAGTCGGCATGTCCAGTGTCTTGCAATCCCAATCCCCAGTACCCAGTACCCAATTCCCAACCCCTCTAATTGACACCTGTGGAACTGGTGGAGATGGAGCTTCAACCTTTAATATTTCCACTGCTGTGGCCTTTGTCGCTGCTGCTGCTGGGGTAAAAGTTGCCAAACATGGCAATCGTTCGGCATCCAGCAAAGCTGGTTCCGCTGATGTGCTAGAAGCTTTGGGTATAAATCTCAACGCCACTCCTGAAAAAGTACAAGCCGCAGTGGGTGAAGTCGGAATCACCTTTTTGTTTGCTTCCGGCTGGCATCCTGCACTAAAGGCGATCGCAACTTTGCGAAAAACTTTGAAGGTGCGGACTGTTTTTAATTTGCTCGGGCCGCTAGTAAATCCGATGCGACCGACAGGGCAAATTATTGGTGTGAACGACCCGCTTTTACTAGAAGAGATTGTTCAAGCTTTATCCCAACTGGGATGTCAGCAAGCGATCGCACTCCACGGACGGGAACGTTTAGATGAAGCTGGTTTAGCAGATGTCACTGATTTGGCTGTACTCCAAGATAAAAAAGTCCGCTCTCTAACGCTCAATCCTCAAGAACTGGGTTTGAGTTTTGCACCAACTGCGGCGTTGTCCGGTGGAGATGTCCAAGAAAATGCCCAAATCTTGAAAGCAGTTTTGCAAGGTAAAGGCACTCAAGCGCAGCAGGATGTAGTTGCTTTAAATACAGCCTTAGCCTTGCAAGTTGGTGAAGCCATTCATGGAGAAACTGATGTTTTAACAGGTTGTGTTAAAGGTATTGCCCTTGCCAAGGAAATTCTGCAAAGCGGTGCAGCTTGGACAAAACTAGAACAACTTGCGGAATTTTTACACGATTCGCCAAGGTAATTTTGAGGGTTCGTAGTAAGCACTTTAGTGCTTAGAAAATAAGGACTAAAGTCCTTACTACAAACTTACTTACCCTACTTTTATTACACCCAAAAACTAACTATACGGAAGGAAAAACAGATGATTATCATACTTAAAAGCGGTACACCTGTTGAGGAAATTACTCGCATTAGCCAAGAACTGAGTGAGACTTGGGGAGTCACGGTAGAAAAAAGTGTTGGCACTCATAAAGTTGTGCTGGGGCTAATTGGTGATACCACTAGCATTGATAAATTACAGGTTCAGGAGTTCAGCCCTTGGATTGAGCAAGTATTAAGAGTGCAACAACCTTTCAAGCGGGTAAGTCGAGAATTCCGACATGGAGAAGCTAGCGAAGTTGTTGTACCGACACCTAACGGTCGTGTCTATTTCGGCGAACATCATCCGATTGTAGTGGTAGCCGGGCCTTGTTCTGTTGAAAATGAAGCGATGATTGTCGAAACGGCAAAGCGCGTGAAGGCAACTGGGGCACAGTTTTTGCGTGGCGGAGCCTACAAACCCCGTACTTCACCTTATGCCTTTCAAGGTTATGGTGAAAGCGCTTTAGATTTATTAGCAGCAGCGCGGGAAGCTACTGGTTTAGGTATCGTCACAGAACTAATGGATGCTGCCGATTTATCCGCAGTGGCGAGAGTAGCTGACATCATCCAAATCGGAGCGCGAAATATGCATAACTTTTCGTTGCTGAAAAAGGTAGGCGCTCAAGATAAACCTGTACTGCTGAAGCGGGGTATGTCTGCAACAATTGACGAGTGGCTGATGGCGGCAGAATATATTATGGCATCTGGAAATCCCAATGTAATTCTTTGTGAGCGAGGAATTAGAACCTTTGATGGTAAATATGCCCGCAATACTTTAGATTTATCAGTGCTGCCGGTGTTGCGATCGCTTACCCATTTACCAATTATGATCGATCCCAGTCATGGTACTGGTAGGTCTGAATATGTGCCATCAATGGCAATGGCTGCGATCGCAGCTGGTACAGATGCCTTAATGATTGAAGTTCACCCCAATCCCGCAAAAGCTTTATCCGATGGCCCCCAATCTCTCACCCCTGAGAAATTTGACCGCTTGGTTCAAGAAATGTCAATTCTGGGCAAACTAGTCGATCGCTGGACTACACCTGTATTTGATCGTATTGGTGGGCGTTGAATTCAGAATCAAGATGCTCTGGTGCGATCGCTTCAGGGTACGCGGACTCGCAATCAGTGAAGGATACCCTGCCGAGTCTTGCTACAGACCCGCCAATTAAACCCCCATCCAATCATGATTGGGTGGGGGTTTTAAACCTCCTTGTTCATTCGTTTTTTCGTACAAAATCTATTCTGTTAGCGGATAGCTAAGGTTTAGCCCATTCTGACTCCTGAATTCTGTTGAGATAAAATTTATATGCATAAATTTAGCTGATTTTGAAAAGCTTTTATATAAATTTATTTTTGATTAACTAACCTAAATTAAATAAAGCATTACCCAAACTTAATCACAATCAAATATTTTTTCTTCAGCATTATCTTAAGTAACCAAATCATCCCCATGACACTCTCAAGACGTAAATTCTTTGCAGTAGCAGGTACTACTGCCGTCGGCACTTTGATGGTGTCTCCTTTGGAAGGTCTTCTTGCCAGAAAAGCCTTTGGTAAAAAACTTGGTAAAGGATACGGCCCACTTTTATCAGATCCCAATCGTTTGTTAGATTTACCAAAAGGATTTGAGTATCAAGTTATCTCTCGCACTGGAACCCTGATGAGCGATGGCAATCTAGAGCCTAGTAATCATGACGGTATGGCAGCATTCCCTGGACCCAAAAACACAACCATTCTGGTTCGCAATCACGAACTTAGCATCAATTCTGGTACACGAGTACAAGTACCAAATCCCTACGATCCCATTTGCAGAGGTGGCACTACGACTCTGGTTGTTGGACGCGATCGCCAGTTGATCAAACAGTTCAGCTCTCTCGGCGGAACCATTCGTAACTGTGCCGGTGGTTTAACTCCTTGGGGCTCATGGATTAGCTGTGAAGAAGATACAACTATACCAAGTGCAACTAATGGAGTCACAAAGTTACACGGTTACAACTTTGAGGTTCCAGCTAGCGCCACTTCTCCTGTAGCTCCAGTGCCTCTAGTTGCGATGGGACGGTTTAATCATGAGGCTATAGCTGTAGATCCCGAAACTGGATATGTCTATCAAACTGAAGATAGAGGAGATAGCCTCTTCTACCGTTTTATCCCGAAAGTTCCTGGTCGGTTAAAAGAAGGAGGCATTCTTCAAGCTCTGAGGATTATAGGTAGACCAGGAGTAAACACCAAGACCGGTTTCGTAGTAGGACAGAAGTTGTCTGTAGATTGGGTGAATATTCCTGACCCCAACCCAACAACTACAGATAATGTCAGAGTGCAAGGTCGCAACTTAGGTGCAGCCCAGTTTAGCCGTGGGGAAGGCATCTATTATGAAGACAACAAGGATAAGAAGGATAAAAAAGGCAACAATTGCAAAGGAGAATTTTACTTCACTGCTACAGATGGTGGCCCTGTAGGCGGTGGTCAGGTCTGGCGCTACATTCCAGGTGAAGAGACAATTGAATTGTTTGTCGAGTCTGAATCTAAAGATGAACTCGATATGCCCGATAACTTAGTTGTGGCACCTTTTGGCGATCTTATCCTCTGTGAGGACGGAGACGGTGACAATTTCTTAATCGGTATTACTCCCAGTGGTGAAATCTACAAATTTGCGCGTAATGCCCTCCAAACTGGTGAGTTTGCTGGAGCTTGCTTCTCACCTGATGGTCGTACTTTGTTTGTCAACATTCAAAGCCCTGGTATTACTTTAGCTATCTGGGGCCCTTGGAAGAGTAATAGAGGCTAACACGAAATCTCTTCCGTAGTAGAAAACAGGTTTCTTATACACCGTAAAAAGTCAGTAAAACAGTAAAACAGTTAGAGACTTCCAAAGAAAAAGTCTCTAACTGTACTTTTGCCGGATGGGTAATTTATTAGTTGGAATTCCTAAAGCGAAATCTTAGCTGATTTTTGGCAAATGCTTAAACCAGAACAAGAAATTATGTCGTCTAAAAAATCCATTGTTCGGGTCTTATTGAAAAGAGTATAAAATCTCGAACTACCTCTTTTTTTGAAGTTCGTGCATACTTCTAACAACCTTTGTGACTAAATTTCTGGGCGTAAATCTGACGCTTTCAGTTAATATCTTATTTCTCATCCCAGGAACAACAACAGTTTTATTTTTCATTAAGCCCCGATAACCAATCCTAGCGACGGTTTCCGTATCCATCATTCTGTTAACGTTAGCAATCTTTGAATCTTCCATTGCAGCATTTTGTTGGAATTCCGATGCTGTTGGCCCTGGACAAAGAACAGTCACGTTGACACCTGTACCCTCTAATTCATTAGCGATCGCTTCTGAAAATGATAATACATAGGCTTTAGTAGCAAAATAAACTGCCATTAAAGGCCCCGGTTGAAAAGCAGCCGCCGAGGCCACATTTAATATTTTTCCATAGTTTTGCTCGACCATATCTTTAAGGAACAACTTAGTTAAATGAGTCAGGCTGACCATATTTACCTGAAGCATTTTCAATTCAGTGCTGAGGTCTGTTTCGCAAAATGCTCCATAAGTACCAAAGCCAGCATTATTAACCAGCACATCAATCTTGATGGATGCTTGCTGTAATTCTGTAAAAATTTCTTCTGGGGTTGTTGGGATAGATAAATCCTTAACAAAAATTTTGACAAAAATGCCAAATTTATCGGGGAATTCATCTATAATTTCAGTAAGTTTTTGTTCATTTTTATCTACTAACACAAGATTATAATTATGACGAGCAAAAATCTGGGTTAATTGATAGCCTATGCCACTAGCCGCTCCTGTAATTAGAGCAGTTCTTTTTTGCCGACTTTCAGATGTTTTATTCATGTGACAAAAATGATTAATTTGAATTAATTAACTTTTATAAATTTAGCTACAGCAATATATAATGTCTGCTGTAGCTATTTTTATACAGACAATAAATGATGCTATCCACCTGAAATGAGTATGCTTCAATCCAGGATATTAGACACAAATATAAAAATCTGTATCTATATAAACAAGAACAAAAATATTTAATATCGTCATCAATGCCACAACATAATTCCGTTGCTATAACTGACGTGCAAGCAGCACAAAAGCGCATTTTAGGGATTGCCCACCGCACGCCTGTACTAACATCTAGAATCGTAAACGATCGCACCAATAGCCAAGTATTCTTTAAGTGTGAAAACTTTCAACGCACGGGGGCATTTAAATTTAGAGGCGCGTACAACGCCCTAGCTCAACTATCGATAGCAGAAAAACAAACAGGCGTTATCACCTATTCATCGGGAAATCATGCCCAAGCGATCGCTTTAGCTGGACAATTACTAAATATTCCCACCACCATTATCATGCCTGATGATGCTCCTGCCGTTAAACAAACTGCCACTCGTGGTTATGGTGCAGAGATAATTTTGTACAATCGCCAAGAAACAAACCGGGAAGAATTAGCCCAAAAGTTAGCAGATGAGCGCTCTTTGACACTCATTCCCCCTTACGATCATCCTGATGTAGTCGCCGGTCAGGGGACAACTGCCTTAGAACTAATCCAAGAAGTTGGTGAGTTGGACTTACTATTAGTTTGTTGTGGCGGTGGCGGATTACTTTCAGGGTGTGCGATCGCAGCCAAGTCACTTTTACCCAATTGTAAAGTAATTGGGGTAGAACCAGCACTTGCCGACGATGCTACCCGCTCCTTTCACACCAAAACGCTGCAAACAGTCAAAAATCCTGATACCATTGCTGATGGCGCGCGGACTCCTAGCCTTGGTCAAATCACTTTCCCCTTGGTGCTGCATTACGTCGATGATATGGTGACGGTATCGGAAGAAGCGATTCTTCGCACCATGTTTTTCTTGTGGGAACGTTTGAAAATTGTAGTTGAACCCACTGGAGTATTAGCTGCTGCTGCTTTACTCGAAGGTGTGGTGACTGCACCAGAGGTGAGAATTGGT
This sequence comes from Nostoc punctiforme NIES-2108, assembly GCA_003326195.1. Lineage (GTDB taxonomy): Bacteria > Cyanobacteriota > Cyanobacteriia > Cyanobacteriales > Nostocaceae > Nostoc > Nostoc punctiforme_A. Next base: position 55,806 of record LXQE01000151.1, on the reverse strand, counting down.
GTCATCATCAGCGGTGGAAATGTAGATTTGGCGCAAGTTGGTAAATTTTTTTCTGTGGGATTAGATTGAAAAGTTAAATTCCCAGCAAAGTTTCTACACAAATTGGGCATTTATTCAGTTAAACGGCTATCGGATCGGCTGATACAGTAAAATTATAGTGATAGGCTAGAGTAACTTTATTGAAGCTAAAATCACTATATGTTGGAATTGAGGTAAAAATGGAAACTACAACGAGAAAACAAGCTTTAATCAAAGCTATTTATGAGCGATTAGAACAAGCTTATGAAGATACTTTAGAGGATGTCATAGAACTTTTAGACATTCGTAAAGCAGAAGACCAAGAGGATATTAAAGCTTTATATGAAGAACGGGAAGATGTTAAGAAAAATGGCACTATTCCTTGGGAGCAAGTTAAACGAGAATTAGCCAGTGAATCAATATAAAATTTAATTTTCTAATGCTGCATTTAAACTAACTTAAAAAATTACCTATAAAAGTACAGGCAAGGATACAAACAAAAATTGACGATCTAGCTGATAATCCCCGCCCTAACGGGGTTGTTAAGCTAGAAGATTCGGACAATGGTTATCGAATCCGAGTCGGCAGTTACCGAGTTATATATGATATTTTTGATGATGTATTAATAGTTAGTGTTGTGAAAGTAGGGCATCGTAAAGAGGTTTACCGCGACGAGTAAGACAGCAACACTAATAGCAGGATAAAAGCTTTATATTCATACTCTCATATCGCTATCAATAAAAACATAATCTAAGCGCCTAATGCACCGGCTCATAAGATGGTGCGTTAGGCTAAAGCCGTAACACAGGCTATGCTTTTACTACGTTTTTACTTTGCCATTGCTATTCACACCAACAATCATTGACGAAAAAAGAACCCAAACCCCAGTTTGAGAACGCAATATTAGCTTTTGTGTACTAAATATACTCAAATGAGAACTCAAACCCCAGTTTGAGAACTCAATATTAGCTTTTGCGTACTAAATATACTTAAATGAGAACTCAAACCCCAGTTTGAGAACTCAATATTAGCTTTTGCGTACTAAATATACTTAAATGAGTTCTCAAACCCCAGTTTGAGAATGCAAATCGCGTTATGAGAAGTTTTGAATTTATTACCCCTCGCGGGGATGGAAAAATTGAGCGCAGTTGGCAGTGCGATCGCACTTGTGATGATGCGGTGGATGTGGGCGATGTCTACGACGGGCTATTCGGCATCGCACTCTGAACAACTGTGTCTAATGAGGGATCGCACTCCTGTTCTGTCTCCTTCTAACGGTACAATTTTTCTGGGTTTTTCTCTGCGTGATCTATTTAATTAATAAAGTACTATAAGTTACATTTATACTTTAAAAATTGTGTTGAAAATGAAGTAGCGATCGCTTATTAACCAAAAAAATCTGCTTGAAAAACCAAGTACATCAGGGCTTTTACGAACAAAATTTACGTATGTTAATATTGTTTGGTTTAGGTACGGATATTCAATATGGTTCTCATAAAGACCGTTCTAAAAAATTCAGAGCAAGTTACTCGCTTGTTTTCCCATCTCGAATTTGATGGCAAAAAACTCAATCATCAACCGGGTAGTGTATTTGGAAGTACTGCATTGATTGCAGGAACCACTGTTGGGGCTGGGATTCTTGCTCTACCAGCCGTTACCCTGCCATCGGGTATTGTGCCATCCACGTCTGGGCTAATTGCTGTTTGGCTCTACGCTTTAGTGTCAGGGTTATTGGTTGCAGAAGTTACCTTAAACACGATGCGAACAGAAGGGCTTTCAAGTATAGGTTTTTTAGGACTTGTTGAGAAGATCCTTGGTAAGGTGGGAGCGCGAATTGCTGGCGGTGCATATTTATTCATACACTATGCTCTGTTGGTGGCATACATCACCGAAGGCGGAGAGATTTTAGGAGTGGCGGCGGCAAAAGTCTGCGGTATGCAGATATTGCCAACGTGGATGGGCACAATGGCTTTCACGCTCTTATTTGGTGGCATTATGTATCTTGGGCGAGAAAAGTTTATTGAGAAATTAAACAGCGCCTTTGTCGGAATTGTCATCGTTTCTTTCTTAGGATTATTATTTCTGGGGGGAAGACATATTCAGACTGCCCAGCTATTATTTCAGAATTGGAGTGCCCTTGGTAGTGCCATTTCAGTGATGTCTGTGGCGCTGTTTTTCCAAAACGTTGTACCATTGGTTGTGACGCAACTCGAAGGGGATGCCCGCAAAATTCGTCAGTCCATCTTTATTGGTTCTGTGATTCCTCTAATTATGTTCTTGGCGTGGAATGCCGTAATTTTAGGAAGTGTCAGTCCTGATATGCTAAATGGTATATCTGACGGTAGACCTGTTTTTGACCCACTGGAAATTCTCCGAGCAGGTGGAGCAGGGGAATGGTTAGGAGTGCTAGTATCCATTTTTTCAGAGTTTGCAATTGTCACTTCATTCATTGGATTTGTGTACGGGTTGCTGGATTTGTTCAAAGATATTTTCCTGCCTACACAGTGGCAACCTTCTAGCCGCTTACCCCTCTATTCGCTGGTTCTTTTCCCACCGATGACTCTGGGAACGCTTAACCCCAGCATCTTTTTTACTGCCCTAGATTACACTGGAACATTTGGTATTTCAGTTCTCGGTGGAATTATTCCGGCGTTAATGAGTTGGAAACAACGTCAAGAACAAGAAAATTCAGATAGCACAAATCAACCACTCGTTCCTGGTGGAAAGGTGACACTCATTGCGATCGTTGGAATGGCATTAGCCATGATGGGAAGACAAATTCTGTCAATTTACACAAAATAAAACCATCAATAAAAATTCCGTGCTACAAAAACTATAATTGTAGTATAAATATATTAACTACAATCAAAGTGCAACACGAAAGTCAAATGACTAATAACCAATGACTACTTAATCAAATGAGTGATTCTCGACTCGTCAAAATCAGCAAATATCTCAGCAAATATCTGCGACATACACCAGATGCCATTGGAATTAAACTTGCCCCTGGTGGTTGGGTTGCTATTGATGACTTACTTACCGCTTGTGCTCAAAACAAGTTTCCGATTACCCGTGAGGAATTACAGGTGGTAGTTGAATTCAATGAGAAGCAACGCTTTTCTTTTGATTCTACAGGTAATCTCATTCGTGCAAACCAAGGACATAGTATCAAAGTCGATTTACAATTAGAAGCTGTTGTTCCTCCAGATGAGCTTTATCACGGCACGGGACGCAAATCTGTAGAGTTAATTCTGCAAACAGGACTTTGCAAAATGTCGCGACATCATGTCCATTTATCAAAGGATATAGAAACAGCAAAAACTGTTGGTGCAAGGCATGGAAAACCAGTGGTTTTTGCTGTAAATAGTGCGGCAATGCATCAGGAAGGTTACATCTTCTATTGTTCTGCTAATGGTGTTTGGCTAGTCGATCGTGTGCCACCTGAGTATCTACAAAGAATTTGAATTTTAATAAAATAGAATATTTAACCGATATTTGCCAAGAAGTTACATAATGCAGAAATTGCAACTTATGCATCTTTGAATTGAACTCAGTATCGATGTACCCATAGCGCTTGTACTCCTAATACTGTATTCTCTGATAGATTAGCGTTTGCAAAACCAGGGATTAGCAGTAATTCCATTCCGGTTTACAGCAAAAAAAGTAACTTTGTAGATTTGTCTATAAAATTACAAACTCTCAATAGTAAAAATACTATCAATCTCTTAGCCTACTCACCCAATGTAGGTTAAAAATCTCACCAAACAAGCATTTTAGACCTATCCAAACCCCAAGATGCCTTCTAAGCGAATCTTGTTTATCAGTAACGGTCATGGAGAGGACAACCACACCTCTCATGTTATTCAGACTCTGCGCCAATTGTGTCCTTCGATTGAGATGGCGGCAATGCCGATTGTGGGGGAAGGAAAAGCTTACCGCAGCTTGGACATTCCCATTATTGGGCCCACACAAACAATGCCCTCTGGGGGATTCTTTTACATGAAGCGTCTCTATTTGCTCAAAGATTTTCAATCGGGATTGATTGGGTTAACGTGGCAACAATTACAAGCGGTGTTGCAGTATGCTCCTAACTGCGATTTGATTATGGCTACTGGGGATTTTGTCTCCCAGACATTTGCTTACTTAACAAAGCGTCCCTTCGTCTCGTTTATCTCCTGTCTTTCTGCTCTCTATGAAGGGCGATTGCGTCTCAATCCACTGCTGTGGCACGACCTTAACTCTTCCAGATGTCTAGCAGTTTTCACCAAGGATTCCCATACGGCTTATGACCTCCAACGGCAAGGTTTAACTAAAACTCAGTTAGCTGGCATTCCGGCTTTAGATTGGCTCGTCCCTACTGGCAAAGACTTGCACCTGAAACCGGACGATAGAGCGATCGCAATCTTACCAGGATCGCGGATGCCGGAAGCCGCGCGAAATTTTTGTTTGCTGTTGCAACTAGTGGTAGAAATCGCCAAGGTGATGCCTGAGTCAGGATTACAATTTCGTGCAGCCTTGATACCGAGTTTAATGCAGCAACTAGACGACATTGCCAAAAGTCAAGGTTGGCAGCTGACTCAAGGCATACTCACTTATTCTCCTCCAGGAAATTCTCCTGACGAATCACCGCTTGTAGAAGTGAGATGTTATTCAGATGCCTTCAGTGACATCCTATGTTACTCTACTCTCGTGATTGGTATGGCAGGGTTGGCAGTAGAGCAAGCTGTAGCGATCGGGAAACCTATTATCCAGATTCCTGGAGAGGGCCCTCAATTTACCTATCAATTTGCAGAAGCGCAAACGCGGCTGTTGGGCATTTCTGCCCAAACCATCGGCACTAAGCCAGCAACCCCTGCGATTCTCAAGCAAGCAGCTAAACGAGTAGTTGAAACTTTACAAGATTCAGACTACCTCGCTAAGTGCAAAGAAAATGGCCCTGAGCGATTTGGCCCACCCGGCGCATCTGAGAGAATTGCCCGCTTTCTACTAAACTCTTTAGGAGAAACTGAGTAGAAATTACGTCAGAATTCAGGAGTCGGCACGGTTGGGTAACATGGTGTGGTAGGCTAACGCCTTAATGCACCTCAATTCTGACTCCTGATTCCTAACTCCTAACTCCTAACTCCTGAATTCTTACATTACCTATGAAAGTCCGCTCTAGTTACTGGCAACTCTTGCCTTATCTCTGGCCCCAATGGCCGCTGTTAATTCGGGGATTGGCTTGTATTCTAGGATTTGTGTTATTCACCCTAGCAATACCCTATTTAGCAGGTCAGGTCGCTTTTTTTCTTGGTCAGGGAAATGTAAACCAGATTGCCTACTGGCTCGGACTAGCCACTTTGGTATTTTTTGTTCGAGGGCTTTGTCAATACGGGCAGAATGTCTTTATGATCGCTGCTACTCTGAACATGGTTTTAAACTTGCGTAAGCGCGTTTATGCTCACCTGCACAAACTTGGATTAGATTACTTTGAAACCACCCAGACAGGAGACTTGACTTATCGCCTAACTGAAGATATTGATCGCGTCGGCGAGATTGTGGACAAGTTATCGCATCAGTTTCTTTCCAATTCGTTGCAGTTAATTGCGATTCCCATTTACATGCTCTACCTGAATTGGCCGCTCACTCTTGCGGGTTTGATTTTGGCTCCTTTAATGGCTTGGTTGATCGGGCAATTTGGTCAGCGATTACTCGTACTATCTCGCCAGAGCCAAAATCAGGTTTCCAATTTGTCAGCGATGCTAACTGAAGTATTTAGCGGAATTCGCGTTGTTCAGGCTTTTGCAGCCCAAGAATATGAAGTGAAGCGATTCAATAAAGAAGCAGAAATCAATCGCCAAGCTAAGTATCGCGCTCTACAACTCAAATCCATTCAGTTTCCCGTTGTCGGTTTTTTGGAAGCAGTTAGCATTATATTGCTGTTTTTATTAGGAGGATGGCAGATTTCTCAGGGGCAACTGACCACTCAAGGGTTTATCAGTTTCTTAGCTGCTGTGGCTTTACTGATTCAGCCAATTGACATGCTGATTAGCAATTACAACGAGTACAAACAGACCGAAGCTTCTGTTGAACGCATCTTTGAACTGATGGCGAAGGAACCTACTATCAGCGAAAAATCGAATTCTCAGGCAATGCCACGAGTTATGGGCAAGGTAGAGTATCGTCATGTCGATTTCGCCTACAATCCCGATCAGCCAGTTCTTAAGGATCTCTGCTTGAACGCTTCTCCTGGTGATGTCATTGCCTTAGTTGGTTCTTCTGGAGCAGGTAAATCAACATTAATTAACCTTTTACTTCGCTTTTATGACCCTCAGAGGGGTCAAATTCTGGTTGATGATCTTGATATCCGTGATGTCACACTCACCAGCTTGCGCCATCAAATTGGCATTGTTCCCCAAGATGTTACTCTTTTTTCGGGAACGATCGCTGAAAATATCGGTTACGGTCAGGAAGAATTAGATTTAGCAGCGATTCAGGAAGCAGCCAAGATTGCCAACGCTCACTCCTTTATCACCCAGTTTTCTCAGGGTTATCAGACTTGGGTGGGAGAGCGGGGAGTGAACCTATCGGGAGGACAACGCCAAAGATTAGCGATCGCCAGAGCAGTTGCCAACGATCCTCGAATTCTCATCCTCGATGAAGCCACCTCTGCCCTCGATTCGGAATCAGAAGCACTAGTTCAAGAAGCACTAGAACGAGTGATGCAAAACCGTACCGTGTTTATTATCGCCCATCGCTTGAGCAGCGTTCGTCGAGCTGACTGCATTCTCGTAATCGAACAAGGAGAGGTGGTTGAAGCTGGTACTCATACCTCCCTGTTGTCTCAAGAAGGACGGTATGCCCGTTTTTACGCCCAACAGTTCTACTCTACAGATGAATAGTAGTCTGTCAATAAATAATTGATGGATAAATTCCCTGTAGAGACGGCGATTTATCGCGTCTCTGTAACTTTTTCAAATCAACACCCCAGCAATACAAGCGGTGATAAAACCCGCTAACAATCCGCCAATCATTGACCTTACGCCCATACGAGCTAAGTCATGTTGGCGATTAGGTGCTATCCCCGCAATGCCGCCAATGGTAATGCCAATTGAACCGATATTTGCAAAATTACATAATGCGTAAGTTGTAATAATTACTGCGCGTTGAGAGATTTTGCCACTTTCAATTAATGCTTTCAAATCCAAAAAAGCAATAAACTCATTCAAAATTGTTTTTGTACCCAATAAAGCCCCAACTTGCCGACAATCAGCCCAAGGTACACCCATCAGCCACGCCACGGGAGCCATGAGAAAAGACAAAATCCACTGTAATGAGAGTTGCTGTAAGCCCACAAAAGCTCCTAACCATCCCAAAAGTGCATTCAGGGCAGCTAATAATCCTAAAAAGGCGATAATCATTACCCCAACATTAACTGCTAGCTTCACGCCGTCAATTGCTCCGGTAGTAGCAGCATCAATTACATTTACATAATTGGTTTCTATATATGCTTTTGCCTTGCCAGCCGTCTCTGATACTTCGGTTTCAGGGTAAAGTAATTTTGATACCACCAACGATGTGGGAGCAGTCATAAAGAAAGCAGCAATTAGGTGTTCTGCCGGGATGCCAAAGGAAAGATATGCTCCTAGTACTCCAGCCGCAATTGTGGCAAAACCACCCGTCATCAAGGCATGGAGTTCCGATTGCGTCATATTCGCTATGTAAGGTTTAACCATCAGCGCCGCTTCTGTTGGCCCCAAAAAGATATTACCTGCACAGGATAAAGATTCAGAACCCGATGTTTTCATCGTCTTCATCATTACCCACGCCATCACGTTTACGACTCGCTGTAAAATGCCGTAGTAATACAACACACTGATGAAAGCAGAGAAAAAGATAATTGTTGGCAGCACTTGGAAAGCAAAGAAATGATCCTTAAAATTTTCTCCAAAGACAAATTTTGCACCAACATCAGAAAATGCTAAAAATTGGCTGACAATATCTCCCAGAGATTTAAACACATTTAAACCCCAAGGAGTTTTAATAATCACTAATGCAAACACAAATTCTAATCCCAAACCCCACACCACTATTCGCCAACGCACCGCACGGCGATTAACAGAAAAGGCGTAGGATATACTGAGAAAAACTAAAATTCCCAACGCAGAGATGGCGCGTTCCATGTTTACTCCTGAAAAAGTATTGTTAAGGCACTTAGTCACAGAGCATACACAAAATCTGCCTTTTTTTGTGGTTTTGTAGTCAATTACTAGAGTTTTGATGCTGTAAATAAGAATTTAGCGATCGCCCGGCAAATTATTATAGAAAAACATGGCGGCACTCTGGAAGTTAATTCTGTACAGGGAGAAGGTACAGAATTTGCGATTCAAATTACGATTTAAAATTACCCCTCTTGGCTGAGTTCTGGTGACTGCGCCAGCGCCACAATCAGTGAGGTGTCATACCAATTTGAAAAATGATTGCGACAGATGGAAAACTGAAACACTTATCCAATGGATGTTTCACAATCCAAAATCTAAAATCTAAAATCCAAAATGGTATCAGTTTGGTTATCTGTGCCAGTTATCCCACCATAACCAGACTCAATCCCAAAATTGCGATCGCAAACACCAATGATTTGCCAGGTATAGTGTGCAACAGTAACTATAGGTTCATCTCTTTGTATACCCAACATAACTTCAGCATAGTTGCTCTAGTCAACATACAAATCGTAAGAACCTGGAGTATTGGAATTTCCACATGGCGCATTGATTAATTTATCAACAAAGTGGCAGTGTTCAAAACCAGACAGTGGATACTGCCGCACCAAAGCCGCAAGGCGTTCAGCATCAGACGAAGCAAAAGAGGCACTGAAGTAGTAGTGAGGGACTTGTCCACACTCTTGAATTTCCCAGAACCAATCCTGAAATATAGCCATGTGAAAGCATTATTTCCTATCAAGATAAGTACAACAAATAATTACTAATTCATAATTCATGAAGAAGCAAATACTGTTGACTTTATTGCTGTTTGTAGTTCATTGCAGTGGCTTGTCCTCATACAATGCTTTGCTCTTAAAGCTAACATCAATTTTATTATTAGCATTTTAAATGCAGCCGTTTTTGTTGGTGCAATAATAATTTATTTTCGTGCAAATACAAGTTATAGCTAACTCGGCAGAAGAATGATCTAACATCTCTTTGTAGATACAAAGTAAATTTTCTAGATGATCTCCGCTTAATAGGTTAAAGGGTTCAGGAAAATATTCTACAGGTATAATATCTCTCTCTTCCACATTCAAACCTAAAGCGCGAAATCCAATCGTAACACCTGCATGAAGATATACTTCCTGAAGTTCAAAACCTAGATATTTTGTAATACGAAGCGCGACATCATAATTGGCTAATTCGCCAAAGCCTTCTATTTTATTTCTAACATCCTGAACAAATTGATAAATACTATTAAAGTTGTCAAAATCAATAACACACTGAGTATCTAAATGTTTTAAAGCAATATCAGCTGCTAAAGCTAGACGCTGACGACCAACACGCCTTTGATGAGGATGAACTTTTCCCTGCTCGTCTTCGCTAAGAAAAGCTTTTCTGACAGCATCTTTTAAATTGTCAGCTTGTTTATACCAAGAATATTCTTTCTCTGCATAGAGATAAACATTCTTATGATAGTCCTCGTATATATCTGTGTAGGATTTCATATCTAAAAACTCATTATCCAAATCCTACTGTAATGTTTGAGACTATACTCGTCAAGATTACCAAGTATATTTTCTGGTTATCTAAGTGTATATTAAATACCAAAGCACAAATTTTTTGCCGCAGTTCTGTATTTATTTGTCTTTCACAAGCCCATAACCGTGCGATAATGTGCTTCAATTTGCGCGACGGTTTCAGACTTGCGTTTTGTCTCCCATTGACTGCGATTAAATAATTCTTGTCGCAATTCATCAACATTAATTGTGGTAACTTTGCCATCAGCAACAATTTGCTTACCATTAACCCAAGCACTATCGACAACATTAGTAGGACGCCCTAAAACTAGCAAACCAATAGGATCTGTACGAGGTAATAATGATAAATTTGTGAGATCATAAAGTACCAAATCGGCTTGTTTACCTACAGTTAAAGAACCGAGTTTATCTGCTATATTCAGCCCCTTTGCGCCTCCCAGAGATGCCATTTCTACAGCTTGTCTGGGCGTAATCCAGTGTTGATAATCTGAGTCTGTAACGTTGTGCAAGATAGAACCCATTTTGATGGCTTCTAGCAAATCTTGAGAGTCATTACTAGAAGCACCATCGCAACCAAAAGTTACATTTACCCCAGCTTGGCGATATTTTAAAATTGGGGCGATGCCACTACCTAAACGCAGATTACTTAAGGGATTATGGACGACTGTAGATTGAGTTTCGGCGAGGATGGCGATATCAGCATCATTTAACCAAACGCAATGGGCAAGTGTTGTACGATCGCTCAAATATCCGATTCTTTTCAAATGTTCTACAGCAGTACAACCATACTTTTCTTCGGCGAGTTTTTCCTGTGCCCTGGTTTCGAGTAAATGGGAGTGACGACAAAGATTGTAGCGATCGCTTAACTCAGTACACCCTTCAAATAAAGCATCAGTACACAATTGAATCCCTGTTGGTGCAACTAAAATATTTATACCCTCATCTGGGCGATGAAATTGCCTTACTGCTTCTTCGATGATTTCCAATGTTGCCGCAGTTGAGCGAAAATAAGGCTGATGAGTTTGGGCTGATTCTCCAGATGGCATACCTGCGCTGAGGGATTCATCTTGAATTAAGGGGGCGATAAAAGCACGAATTCCCACTTCTCTGTAAGCACGAGTGGCAATGGCGATCGTTTCTAACTCAAGTCCGGGAATTAACACCAGATGATCTACCACACTCGTGCCGCCAGAAAGTAAAGTTTCCACCGCAGTACCCAAAGCACTGAGATAAACCTGTTCGGGATCGAGGGGGGCAAAATCATAGAGTTCCGCCAACCATAATTCTAAAGGGAAAACTGACATGATCCCGCGCTGCCACATCTCTGATGAGTGGGTGTGGGCGTTGAAAAAGCCAGGTAGCAAYAGTTTATTTTTGCCATCTATGCCAGTGCCAATTACTTGTAGATTGGGGGCAATGGCTACAATCGCACCATCTACAATCTGTACATCTACCGTTGCATAATCATCACTGAGGGCAATCAAAACATTCTGGATAGTGAAATTCGCCATATTTAACCTTAATTAAGTAATTGTATTCTCAACCAAATTTCAAGTTACAAAATAGAAAATGGTGTTGGGCATTAGAATTTTATGAATTTACCATTACGGACATTGGGAGTTCCACCAAATGCGTGGACAGTGAATGATGCGATCGCAGATATCACTCGTCCTCAAAAGCCCCCACAACCCGTTATCTTATCAACAGAAACTAAAACCCTGCGCCTAGACTTGGCAAAAGCTGCTATCCTCGTCATTGATATGCAAAACGACTTCTGTCACCCTGATGGTTGGTTAGCGCATATCGGCGTGGACGTAACTCCAGCGCGTCAGCCTATTGAACCTTTAAACAACTTACTTCCAGAACTGCGTGAGGTTGGTGTTCCAGTCATTTGGATAAATTGGGGGAATCGTCCCGACTTGCTCAATATTAGTGCTAGTTCGCGTCACGTCTATAATCCCACAGGGGAAGGTGTGGGATTGGGCGATCCACTACCAAGCAATGGTGCTAGAGTACTCATGGCAGGTAGTTGGGCTGCGGCAGTAGTAGACGAGCTAGAAAAAATTCCCGAAGATATTTGTGTGGACAAATACCGTATGAGTGCGTTCTGGGATACACCCTTAGATAGTATCTTGCGGAATTTGGGAAAGACAACATTATTTTTTGCTGGTGTTAATGCCGATCAATGTGTACTAACCACATTATGTGATGCCAACTTCTTAGGATATGACTGCGTATTAGTTAAAGATTGCACCGCTACCACTTCTCCTGAATATTGTTGGCTGGCGACATTGTATAATGTCAAGCAATGCTTCGGTTTTGTCACTGACTCGCAAGGAATTTTAACAGCGCTGCAAAATGGTGAGGAGTGAATCAATTTTGGATTTTGGACTTTAGATTTTAGATTGATCCCATGCATTAATGCTCTTTCTTCCCTACGGGACGCTGCGCGAACGATTAAGAATTTTAGATTTTAGATTTGTTCTCGCGTTTAAATTCCCTTGCTTTCAGACTTTTTTAAATTTTGGACTTTCCTGCGGAACGCTACGCGTAGCTTGCTTACCCGGAGGGTTACGGTGTGAGCGTTTAATCCAAAATCTAAAATTTAAAATCTAAAATTTTGTGATTCAGGACTCGGATTTTAGGAATTTTCATACCCATCGATAACTTCAGAGGGGATAAATAAATGTACGCTACTCGTTGTGTAATTCCGGTTATCAAATCTAGCAAAGATTACCAAGTATATCGCATCAGTCCCGACGCCTCGAATCGATTAGCAATTATCTTCGATTCAACAAATGCTAATACTTCTTTGACTTGCTGCATAGAAATTTTTGATGTTGGTGGACAAACACCCCCAAATCGCCATCAGTGGGCGGTGGAAATGTTTTTCGTTCTCAAAGGGGAAGCGATCGCTATATGTGACGGCAAGAGTGCCACGATCAAAGCTGGAGATAGTTTATTAGTGCCTCCCACTGGTACTCATTTGATTAAAAATACTGGTTCTACTCGCTTGTACACGTTGACTGTGATGATTCCCAATGAAGACTTTTCGGAATTGATTCGCAGTGGGATTCCGGCAGAGTTAGATGAAGAAGATATGGCAGTAATAGGGAGATTTGATGCCCTGTTAAAATAATTTTTATAGCAGTTCTCAGTTGAGTGAGGTACAAAAACCCCACCCCTAACCCCCTCCCCGCAAGCGATGAGCAGGGTGGTTTCATACAACGAGAGAAAAACTAAAACTGGGTTTCAAAGCCTTTCCCCGAAGCGGAGAGAGGTTTGGAGAGGGGTCAAAATCTATGGTTATACATGAGGAATCAAAACTTATGTATTTTTCTTTTTTCGTATGAAACCACCCTGCCTCCCCGTAAGCGATGAGGGGGCTATGACATACCTCAATACTGCTCGGTTAAGAATTTATCTGTTGAGGCAAGCAGTTATCGAGCAGGGAGGTTCAATTATTGTTGTGCGATTTACCAAGCTTGTTGATGAAGTTGGCGATTCTCTCTCATGGGAGTGATGAAAAAGCGCTAAATTAGTGGGTAAAGCTAAGTCTCCCGTAACCTAAAATGTCTCTTACCGTAGCAACTGATCCTATACCTCTATCACCTGATTCTGATGGCGTTGTGCGTGTTAGTAATACTCGGGTAACTCTTGATACTGTAGTTACCGCCTTCTTGGAGGGTGTTACAGCAGAAGAGATTGTCGAGCAATATCCATCTCTTCAGCTTGCAGATGTGTACTCGGTGATTGGCTACTACCTTCGCCGGAAAACTGAAGTTGATGCTTATCTAAAAATTCGACAAGAGCGTGGCATCCAAGTTCGTCAAGAAAATGAGCGTCGTTTCAATCCAATTGGGATACGCGATCGCCTCATGGCAAGACTTACCCACCAAGGGCAGAGTTGAAATGCTGCGCCTTTTAGCAGACGAGAACTTTAACAACCAAATTGTTCGGGGTATTCTTCGACGAAAATCTGAGATTGATATTGTTAGAGTTCAGGATGTAGGTTTGTCCAAAACCGATGATCGAGTCATTCTGGAATGGGCGGCGCAACAGGGCCGGGTTCTATTAACTCATGATGTAGAAACAATAACTCGATATGCTTACGAGCGTGTACAGGCAGGGTTAGAAATGCCAGGGGTATTTGAGATTAGTCGCAGCTTCTCAGTGGGATTGGCAATTGAAGATATCTTGTTAATCGCGGAGGGAAGTTTTGAGGGCGAATGGGAAGGACAAGTGCAATATCTGCCTCTTCGTTAAAGTCCCAGCGCGGTTTAACAATTCAAAGATTTCCCAGGTTTGTTGATGTGGCTATGCCATCTATATAACACCAAGAGATATAGGGAAAATTCTATATAATCCTTCTGCAAAGGCTGATTATACGGAAAAATACTGTATAGTATCAAAATATGAATATAATAAAGAAAATTTTCGTATATTCTGACAGAAGCTAGGTGTAATGCTTTTGTATCGTTAAGCTAATAATCATTCAAATTGCATCCCTCCGTCTCGCCTTTTTCGCATCACCGCGTTTTTCTGAGGCTGAGACGAGTACTCAAGAGGTTGTAAAAGGTATCTATCGAACTGCCAAGGTTGTATCAGTTCTTGATAGAGCTGATGCTATTAAGAAATTGGTATCAGATCCTGCTGTAGAGCTAAACTCTATTGATGCATACATTAGTGATGAAATTTTGCTGCCAAGTATTTTAAAGGAGCTTGAAACAAATTCAAAAGATTCATATTCTATAGAGCCGAAAGCTTATGGATTTACTAATGAGTCTTATGGGGTTGTGGTGTACGACAACGAAACACTATTAGATAGAGTTAATACTTGGATTAAAAGTCCAGAAGGACAAGAAGCGAAGAAGAGTGAATTAGAAAAAAAAGCTAACTATAATTGGATATCAGAAAGACTAAAGTTTTTGTTGTCACAAGATTACTTTTATAATCTTGTCGGCTTTCTGCTAATCTTCTTGCCAGTGCTATTCTTCCTTTTACTTGTTACTCATCCTTTATTTATCGCCTTAATTGCAAAACTACCCTTGTTTGCCAGATTTATAAAGTGGATAAGACGTAGACAGCAAGGAGGAAAAAGAAACTTTGTTGCTCGTTGGATTCGGTGGATACTAGATGATGAAACGTTCAATGTGGTTACGTATAAGGTTAATAAGTCATTAGTACCGATGTACATTGATAGAGAGACTGTAGTCGCTTTAATCAAGGAAGTAGGGCAACCGCTTGTGTATTTGAATAATGAAAGTGAGCCTTCTACAGTAGAGGTAGAAAAGGTTGCCCAAAACTTAGCACAGGAAGCAGAGAAGAATCCTCACTTCGCTAAGGTGCTAGAAACAGTTAAAGATGCAGCCACCGAAGAAACAGAGAAATGGATACGTAGTGCTGTTACAAGAGCATTTGAGTTGCTTAAACAGGGTGTTGATCCAGGAAGTAGTTCATCATAGTTACCGCAGGTTGTAATCCGAACAGGTCTAATCATTGTTTTTTGGAAATAACTTGTTGAACAACAGCAATAAAGCGTTCCATGTCAGCGTGGGTAATAGCTCCCATTGTCGAGACTCGGAAAATAGATTGAGCTAAATTTCCCTGTCCCGAATAAATGATATAATCTTTTGCTTTCAATTCGTCGTGAAATTCTTCATAGCTGAAACCGTCTGGCAAGTGGTAGGCATTCAAGACAACGGATGAACTGCCAAGAGGAAGTAGGGGTTTAATTCCGATTGAGGCTAACCCTTCTCTGACTAAGCTGGCAAGTTGGTTGTAATGGCTGTGTCTGGCACGCCAACCTCCTGCTTCTGTCATTTCTTGCAAAGCTTCTGTTAGCGCATAAAATGTCTGTACTGATTGGGTAAAAGGTGTGCCACCTCGTTCTTGTTGCTGGTAATAGGTTGCTAAATCTAAATATAAGGTGCGGGGAATTGTGTCTACTAACGGCAGTGCATCCCGTTGCAGGATGACAAAAGACACTCCGGGGACGCCATGCAGACATTTATTCGCTGTCGCAGCGCAAGCGGTAATTCCCCAATCTGCAAAATTTAATTCCTCAGCACCAAAGCTGCTGACTGCATCTACTAGTAGTTTGATGCGGCGTTCTTGGCAAATTGGCGCAAGTTCCGCTAAATTATTTAGCCGACCGGTAGTAGTTTCGTGATGGACGACAGCAAGGTGGGTGATGTCGGTGTTTTCATCCAGGAGTTTGACTAAAGCGTTGATATCTATTTGGGCATCCCAAGGATGGGAAAGTGTGATGTAATTAATGCCGTGAATTTTGGCGATTTTGGAAAGTCGTTCGCCATATACACCGTTTTCAATTACCAGTAATTTCCCATCTGTGGGTACTAGACTGCCGATCATCGCTTCCATCGCGGCGGTTCCAGAACCAGTGAGGAGAACTGCTGCCCAGCGATCGCTTCCAAGACCATAAACTTGAAGTAGCTGTTCGCGGATTCCGCTTTGAAGTTGGGAAAATTCCACCTCACGGTGACACAAATCAGGACGCAACAGGGCGTTTCTGACGCGATCGCTCAAATTGACGGGGCCGGGATTTAGTAAAATCATTACCAAAGTTAGGAGTTAGGAGTTAGGAGTTGCCAGTTAGAACCAATATGGTTCATAAAGCGTTGTAAAACTGCTTCCGGGGTGAGGTTGGGTCTGGGTAGCTTTTCTAAAGTTCCGGGACGGATTTTTAAATGAGCGAATTTAGGTCTGGTGTTAGCATCTGCGGTAAATAAGGCATCTAAAAGGGCGGGGTCATCTCCGGCTAATGTCACGCCGTAACCGCACGCTTCGGCAATTTTGGCAAAGGAAATACCCGCAGAAACGGTGGCTTGTGCGCCTGTGGAATCGTGGACTTCATTATCTAAAAGAATATGGGTCAAGTTAGCACCGCCATAAGTACCGATGGTAGCAAAATTACCCATTCGCATTAATGCTGCCCCATCACCATCAATTACTACTACCTTGAGGTCTGGACGTGCTAAGGATAATCCCAATCCCATTGAGGAAGCGCAGCCCATCGAGCCGACCATATAAAGATGATTGGCGCTGTCTTTACTAGCAAAGAGTTCGCGTCCCGTGTATCCGGTGGTGGCAATTACTACAGTGTTTTCTGGATCGGTAAGTTCCACAATTCGAGCTAATGCTTCGCTGCGAGAAATGCGTTGTTCTTTGTTATCTCGAAAAAAGCTTTGCTGAATATGAGCGCTACTACTATTTTCTCGTTCGGGGATAGAAGAACGAGTGAGGGCATGAGGGGCGATCGCTCCTTTACGCATGATTAAAGCATAAGGACAACGTTCTTGTTGCATATAGGCTGTGGCTCTTTGCAGAACGGGTTCTATTTGTGCTGCATCTGTGGGAAAAAATTCCCAAGGTATAGTCATTGTTTGCAGCAATTTCTCTGTGATTTGCCCCATTAATTGATGTTGCGGTTCATCTTGCAACACGCGATCGCCTCGCAGGGTACAAATCAGCAGCAATGGAATCCGAAAGATGTAAGTGAGGGAGGTTAGCGGGTTAACTGCATTCCCCAAACCAGAGTTTTGCATCATCACCACAGCAGGTTTACCAGCAATTGCGGCTCCAGCTGCGATCGCTACAGCATCTCCCTCATTAGCTGCGGAGATATATTTAAGTTGAACGTCATTGATGACGTAGTTAATAAAAGGCGTGAGAAAAGAACAAGGTACGCCAGTGTACCACCCAAAGCCAAGATTACGTGCAGCTTCTACAAATTCTTCTGCCTGGATCATATTAAGAGATGGGGAGTGGAAAGTAAGGAGTAACAAGTGAGGAAGGGGGATTGGAGACTGGAGAGTTGATAGGAAAGATTATTACTTCGACCTCTGAACTCAAAACTTCAACCTCCGAACTCGGAACTTTGACCTTTGAACTCAAAACTTAAACCTCCGAACTCGGAACTTCGACCTCAGAACTCAAAACTTCGACTTCAGAACTCGGAACTTTGACCTCAGAACTCAAAACTTTGACCTCAGAACTCAAAACTTCGACCTCAGAACTCGGAACTTCGACCTCAGAACTCAAAACTTCGACCTCAGAACTCAAAACTTCGACCTCAGAACTCGGAACTTCAGCCTCACAATTCCCCATGCCCAATGCCCAATGCCCCACTCCTATTGTTTTAATTGAAAAGCAAGGTCAAGATCATCTAAAGAATTAACATCTAACCAGTTACCGCGAATATAAAGCACCTTGATCGGTTTGCCTTGCTCGATTAAATAATTGCATAATTCCGGTAAACCCAGACTGTTAAATTCCGGTCGTTTTTGCAATTCATTGAGTGCTTCACTAACCCATTGTCTCCCTTGACTCCGTAAGCGCAACATCCCAATCCAGCGGCCGCTAGACTTTCCTAATTGCGTTTGTGTCGTTTTAGAAATATCCAAGAGGTTAACATCCTGTCCAAAGAGAGAAAGATCGTCTGGAATTGAGCAATAGGCGTAGTCAGGTGAACCGCTAACAGACTTGCTGTTCGCTACAGAATCAACCACAGCCACAATTTCTCCGGGACATTCTAATAAATCCCGCAGGATGTAGCTTCTAAATAGTAAATCGCCGTAAAGCACCAGCATCTCATCGCCAAAACTAGCTTGAGCTACGGCTAAGGATGCTAATTCTCCCGTTGTTTCATAATCTGGGTTGCGGATGACTTTAGTCCCCGGAACATTGATGGTTTCTGCTTTGTAACCGGCGACAACGGTAATATCATTGATGGCAAGTTTCTTGAATTTATCCACCAACAACCTGAGTAGAGGTTTACCGCCAAGGGGTAACATCACTTTTGGCTTATCTTGCGTCAATCCGGCTAATTCTTGGCCTCTGCTAGCAGCCAAAACGATCGCTTGGGTATTTTGTCGTCCGTTGTTAAAGTAGCGTTTTTCAGCTTCTATGAGTTCATCCGCCCCTTGTAGCCGGAAGATTTCTTTTACAGGAGCGATATCATCTTCAATGTTGATTAAAGTTTCGCTGGCTTTCACTTCACGCGCGATCGCTTGCATACTAGCAACAGCAGATCGAATCAGATGGTTTGCCCAGATGACCAAATTAACTTCAGCTTTGCGAAAAACATCGGTAGGCGTGCTGTAATACTTAGTTGGTATAAACACTAACGGCGAACGACCCGCCCATTCTTTAGCAAAGGCTAGCACTTGATCGGGGCGCGATGATTTACTGTGAATCAAGAGCGCGGTTGCTCCGGCGGCGTGGTAAGCTTCAGCTCGGCGCAACGCCTCCGAAAGATCCCAGCCGGCGATCAAAGCTTCGAGTCGGGCGACGATGCAAAAATCTGGATCTGTCTGACTATCCTTACCCGCCTTAATTTTGCCGCAGAATTCATCAATATCAGCTAAAGCTTGGCGACTCCCGTTGATAAAGCTGTTGGTTTTGGGAAAAAGCTTATCTTCAATACAGACTCCAGCGATTCCTCGCTGTTCTAACTTCTTAACCAGGCGACGCATATTGTTAAAGTTGCCATAACCAGTATCCCCGTCTAATAAAATCGGGATGCTGGTGACATCAGACATGAACTCTAGCATTTCTACAACTTGAGTCCAACTGGCTTCATTATTATCTCGAACGCCATATTGAGCTGAAAGAGCTAATCCACTCGCCCAAATTCCTTTAAATCCCGCCTCTTCCACAATCCGGGCGCTAATCCCATTGTGAGCTTCCATGATGAAGTCGAGTTGAGGCGATTCTAGTAATAACCGTAATTGGGCACACTTATTTAATTTTGCAGAGGTATCATTGGGTGCAAATATTTGATGCATTTATTCTGCTTTTTTCAACCTATATATATGACTAGCGATTTTCAATTGCATGGAATACAGACCTAACCCCCAGCCCCTTCCCTAGAAGGGAAGGGGGGTAAGATTCAAAGCCTCTCTCTTTTTAGGAGATAGGAATGGAAGTGAGGTCAAACTGTAATATATCCAAACCAAAACCGCTATAACTAAAGATATTTTCAGACATTTTCTGCGACTTCTATCTGAGGTAAAATCTCATTTTGGGCACGTTGAATATCCTGGGGAAAATCGATTTCGAGCCAAGGTAATCCAGTGATTTCTTCGTAGCCAAATGTTTCTGGAGTTTCTAATAATAGATCCCGAATTACTTCTTCATAAGGTTCATTATCGCGTCCGTCTACAACATATTGTTCTGTGCGAGTAGCAAGACGGTGAGCAACAGCACTTTCAAAACGAAAGAATCCCACTGACTCACCGGCAAAATCATAAGTTAAACCAGGAGCTACTTGTTTACGAAACTCCACTAGATAATTATCTCTAACACAAAGCTTCACGGGTTCATCTCCCGGTTCAAAATCCCGATCTAGTAAAAAGCTGTTGGGGATATTTGTCTTTACCAATCGTTCGATGATGCGGCGATCGCACAATACATCTGCATCCATTAATAATATGTCATCGCCAGCAACTAAATGCTGACGTACAGTCCAAAGGCTGATTACACTACCTTTGGTGTAGTCAGGATTATAAACTGTACTGACCCAACTTTCGGCTCCTAATGCTTTGATTTCATCCTGAATTCTTTGTGCTTGATAACCCACAGCAATCACTACTTCATCAATTTGGTAATGACGGAGATAGTTAAAATGGCGCTCTAATAGAGATTTGCCGTTAAATTTCAGTAAGCATTTGGGTTGGATTTGCCCGTCTTTACCTAAGCGTCTTCCAACGCCAGCAGCTAAGATAATTGCCTTCATCGTCAAATCACCAACAATAGCTTAGACACCAGAAAATCTGGAAATTTTCCCAGTATTTTATAATGACTGTTTTTTGCTCAAGACAATATTTGTTAATTAATTCTTAATATGGAGGAGGCAGGAGGCAGGAGGGATGTAAGATGGTGGTGCTAAGAGCGAAACACTTGGCGAAACCCGAAATAGGCGATCGCATCTTTCATATTCGAGACAAAACGTTTTACCATACCCATGCGGGTGTCGGTGACGTATTCCAAAGTCAAGACAATGCGCTGTTCGTTGTCGCCCAAAGGAGTAACTCTGTGGTAAAGTTTGTCACCATTGAATAAGACTAGAGTACCAGGAGTTAAAGAGAGCGATCGCATTTCCGTCTCCCTTTCAGGAATATCTTTGTAGAGTTGATATTCCAACTTACTGGATGAATTATCAACCAAACCAAGCAAGACTGTATAGCGTTTCCCGTGATAATAAGAGGTATCGTAATGATACTGGATATGGTCTCCAGGCTCAGTGTAATAATACAGCGCGTAAGTATGGGGATCTGAATCAGGACAGGCAAGGAGTTTTTCTGCCGTGATTTGGTTGAGAAACTTGAAAAAGGCACTGAGTTGATAAAACTCTCCGAAAATCGGAGCAAGGCTGTCTAAGCTATAGCGGCTGATACTACCACCCTTTTTATGATTGGGAATATAGTTGCGGTTAATAGCAGGTTGCAAAGATGGCAACAGCGCCAAAAATTGGTCAATGATGGAGTTAGGGAGAAAGTTCTCAAGCACCAACAATTCATTCTGTGCTTGAAACTCAGCTTGAAGTTTCTGGTAATTAACAGCCGCTATAGCTTTATCAATTTCAGTTTGAAGCTCCATTGATAATTTGATCCTAATATCAGGATTGCAAAAATAAACATACCATTCAATCAGCTAAAAAGCCTGTTTTTTTAGCTTTCTTCCCAATGCCCCGTTATATTAGTTTGATTCCGGCTGCGGGAGTGTCCAAAATTGCCAAATTACCCATATAGCAAAGGTTGGCGCACCAATTGTCGCTGCCATTAATAACGGCTCTAGTCCATTCAGCAAGGGAACTATAGGAAACAAATACAGCACGTCTTCAATGTCAAAGCCGGCGAAATTTGGTTGACGGCTGGCTTCTTTACCTAAACGTTGTTCCATTTGGTTTCGCAAATGAAAGATACAAGCAACAGACACGCCAGATACTATCCCCATCACCAACGCCCACCAACCAAGTTTTCCCTCCCTAAGACCATATCCAATACACACAAACAATAGAATGTGGATGATAGCGTCACTAGCAAGGTCATATTGATGTCCCCATTTGCTGCTTTTCCCACTCAAACGAGCTAATTCACCGTCCGTATGATCGAGAAAGTTGGATAAAGCAAATAGCCATGCCCCAATGTTAACCCAAATGGCATCACCAACTGCGAGGGCGACAGCCGCCACTAACCCTGTCACAAGTCGTACTGTGGTGAGATGATTAGGATTTACCCAACTGTCTTTTAGAGGTCGAATTAGCCAGTAAGCAAGTTGAGCATCCCAAGGCTTTGCGATCATAGATGAACTTGGATTTAATGTGGTCTTTGAATATCTCTAACACTGCAAATTACCACATCCATCTAAAGTTATAGATTTTTATTGATGAACTTTATAGTTTTGAGCGCTAGATTGGTCAGCGAATGCTTTGAACTCGATAGCATCATGACTACAGAAGAGGCGCACACCTTTATTGCGATCGCTTGATAATACGCGTAGCCGATCTTGATTGAGCAATCGAGCCTGGCGATCCACTTCCATCATCCATTGGTAGGCGCGTAAACCTGGCGTGCAGCGTCTTTTGGCTGAGTCCATTTCGTGCCGATAAAAGTAGGCATCACCTGCATGTAGAAGCCAACCCTCTGGTGTATCAATGGCGATACCAGCATGACCCCGCGTGTGACCAGCAAGGGGGATGAGGAGAATTTCTGGCGGTAGTCCGTCGAGATTACGCACTGCTTCAAAACCGAACCAAGGTTCACCTCCCGCCGAATAGTACTTCCAGTGCTTAACCTCGTCCCACTGTTCTGGACGATAGCGACGTCTAGCAATGAAGCCATGCCGATCCTGGGCGGTTTCTATCTCGGTCTGCATTACGTGTACGGTTGCTTCTGGGAAATCCTCTAGACCACCGGCATGATCGAAATCTAGGTGGGTAAGCACTATATGACGCACATCTTGCGCGCAAAAACCCAGTCGCTCAATTTGATCGAGTGCCGTATATTTTTTATCAAACTGGATGCCATTGAAATGAATGAAGAACGGACTGAGGCGGGAGTAAGGCGACTTGATATCGCGCAGCCCGAAGCCAGTATCAATGAGAACAAGTCCCTGGTCTGTCTCGATCAGCAGACAGTGGCAGACTAGATGAGCTTTCGGTCCGCGACTGAAGCCATCGAAGAGGGCGCCACCAATCGGGCACATGCAGCCGCAATTGAGATGATGAATTTGCATGAATCCTCCGTTACGACTTTGACTGTCAAAGTGAGTAGGGGCGCACAGCTGGCGCCCCTACAGATGTGCAAATAATTTGGGATAATTTATTTTTTGGAAGTCCGTTAAGTCCGTTATCCCAGGCGATCGCACCCCGCTTAAAATGAGTGCTAACTGAGCATATTCGCTTGATTAGGTAGCAAATTAGTTATTGCCTGACCCCGGCTCACTGAGCTTGCGGTGCTGTTCAGCACTGACTGTATCAGGTAAAACCTTACTAACATTCGCCAGAAGCTTCGTTTTGAGCGAACCGGCGATGATGTGATCCTTACCTGCCATCAAGGCTTCAAAACCCTGCTTGGCGACCTCAGCCGGGTCGTCCTTTTGATCTGCACCAACTTTTGTGTCGTCCATACCTGCACGGTGGAAGAAGTTGGTATCAGTCGGGCCAGGCATGAGCGCGGTAACGGTAACACCTGTGTCCTTCAATTCGTTGCGTAGTCCCTCCGAAAAGGAATGCACAAACGCCTTGGAGGCGGCGTAGACTGTCTCAAACGGGCCGGGCATCAGGGCGGCAATTGACGACGTGAAAAGGATTCGACCTTTGCCCAGCTCAACCATATCCTTTACCACTCGTTTGGCAAGATGTACAGAGGATACAACGTTCAGATTGATCAGATTGAGTTCGTCCTTCAGGTCGGTTTCACGGGCGAAATCACCGCCGACACCAACACCTGCGTTGATAGCGATCGCATCTACTGGTCGCCCAGTTGCCTTAATCTGGTTG
The DNA here is from genome assembly GCA_003326195.1 of Nostoc punctiforme NIES-2108. Taxonomy (GTDB): domain Bacteria; phylum Cyanobacteriota; class Cyanobacteriia; order Cyanobacteriales; family Nostocaceae; genus Nostoc; species Nostoc punctiforme_A. Next base: position 32,038 of record LXQE01000151.1, on the reverse strand, counting down.
TAGAGAGTCTCAACACCGTCATAGCTAGCCAGATCAGCCTGCACCGTCTCAACTTTAGCACCCAGCCCCTCGAAGGCAATAGCCGCTTCGTCAATACTTGCTCCGGTGGCTGTAACTAGCAGATCAAAGCCGTTTTTGGCAAACTGTTTTGCGAGTTCATAACCGATGCCATTGGAGGCACCTGTCACGACAGCCAGGGGTCGGGTCAATGAACTGTTCATAACCATCTAAAACTTCCTATGTAACTGCTCCACACTCGCTTGCTATGGTTTTCTCGCTACCAAATAATTGCATGGACTGTGGGCTTTCAACCCTTACAATCTTAGGCAGGTAGCATTATAATTGCGTCTTTCCCAGGAAGTATCGCGAGTGTATCTTCAAGGTTACTTTTTTACAGTTCTGTATATACCTCTAACAGACTTTTAGCCTCTCAAAACTTATTTTGATTGTGATGTTAGCTACGAACTTTCGTAACAATTTTCTGGGAATAAAATGAAGCTGATTCTTCATTTTTGGCACAATCTTGGGCAAACTTAATTAAATGATGTCCAACAAGTCCAACGTGAACCAAGTTTTCAATATTACCTGCTTTCAATGCTGGCTTGGCCATTTTCCAGAAAGTCTGACGATAGTTACTAAATAAGCCTATCCGCACCAAAATATTAGTTAAATAAGTTAAACCTTTGCGAATATTAGCCCCAGAAGTGCGAGATGGGCTGTTAGGAACTTCGATGCGATTTGGATAGGTGTGTTCCATATTGTAGGCAAATCGCTGATATAAAAATTCTGGCTCATAGGCAGTTGTGATGCAGCGCCGCCACATCTCAATAACTTGCTCGTAGGGCATCAAAAATTCAACATTTGATTCGCGGCTTTCATCAAAGAGAAGTCGTCCTTCTGCTTCTAGCCTCCGCCATAATGGAGTTCTAGGTAATGCATGAAGCAGGTTAATTGTCAACATGGGAATTTGCGATGCCCGGATAAATTCGATAATTCGGTCTGCGGTTTCTGGTGTATCTGTATCTAACCCGATGATGATTCCTGATACTACTTCCATGCCATAGCTATTTAAAACCTGAATGGCTTTTAAGATTGGCATACTCAGATTTTGGTCTTTGGAAATCGCATGGAGGGCATTTGGTTCTGGTGTTTCGATGCCACAAAAGATTGTGCAAAAATAAGCTTCGCGCATCATTTCCAGCAGCTTTGGACTTTGAGCTAAGTTGAGCGTTGCTTCACAGGCAAACTGGATAGGGTAGCCATTGCGTTTTTGCCAGTCAATCAGGTGCGGAAGTAACTTCATAGCGGCGCGGCGATCGCCAACAAAGTTATCATCGACAAAATACACTGCCCCTAAATTGCCTGATTGTCGCATTGCGTCTAACTCGGCAACTACTTGCTCTGGCGTTTTCATCCGAGGACTGTTGCCATACAGTTCGGGAATATCACAAAACTCGCAGTGATAAGGGCAACCGCTAGAAAACTGGACATTTGCCAGGAAATAATCATTGATATTCAGCAAATGATAAGCTGGGGTGGGAAACTCTGTTAAAGGTAAACGTTCCTTGGTTTCAAAGCGAATTTGCGATTGGGGACGTTGAGAGTTTTGGTCGAGATATTCGATCATGCGATCGCTAGCATCTCCCAGTTCACCCAAGTGTAAAATATCAAAATCAGGGTAATATTCTGGACACCCAGATACTGAGGGGCCACCCACAACCGTAATTTTCCCCGCTCGATGGGCAAGTTCATTAATTTGATTAATCTGTGGTTTTTGGATGTGCATTCCACTCACAATCACCACATCAGCCCATTGGTAATCACCCCTACTTGCTGACTTGACATTCTCATCAATAAACCGGACTTCCCATTCTTTAGGTAAATAGGCAGCCACAATTAAAATACCTTGGGGTGGCATAAAAGCCCGGACACTACCCATGAGTGGGTAAGCGTGATGAAAAGTACCAAAGGAGCGGCTGTACTTGGGAAAAATACACAGAATGCGTCGATGGTGCGAAGGAACGTAGCGGGTTTCTTGAGTCACAGGAGCGGTTTTGGAATCGGCCGCGACGTTAATTTGGTTCTCTAAAGACTTTAAATTTACAGTCATCGCAAATTTCACCCTGGAAAACTGAGCAGGTAATTTGACAGTTTATTGACATAATTAGCTGTAATTCCAACTAGCTTACCAAAGAAAGGCAGCTATGCTGGAGTTCCGAAGTGCTATCTTGCAGTTTGCCTACTTGTACTCCTTCGGAGAACCCGCACGGTAGCAACTAATGTAATAAACTCAATCTTTGAGTTCCAACTTTCTCAGCATGACTGATTACAAACCTCAAACTGAATTTGATTCGCCTTGGAAACAAATACTACAACTATATTTTGAAGAATTCATGCTGTTTTTCTTTCCTTTAGCACATGGAGAAATTGATTGGACGCAGCAGCCTGAGTTTTTAGATAAAGAATTGCAACAGGTAGTTCGAGATGCTGAACTAGGACGGCGACTGGTTGATAAATTAGTTAAAATCTACCGCATTGGTGGCGAAGAATCATGGATACTTGTGCATTTAGAAGTCCAAAGTCAAGAGGAAAGCGACTTCGCACAAAGGATGTTTAGTTATAATTATCGGATATTTGACCGTTACAAGCGCTCTGTTGCATCCTTGGCAGTACTGGGTGATGACCGGACAACATGGCGACCAAATCAGTTTGGTTACTGCCTTTTTGGTTGTCAGGTTGATTTTAGGTTTCCTGTCATCAAGTTGTTAGATTATCAACAAAGGTTATCCGAACTAGAATCTAGTCGTAATCCGTTTGCTACGGTAGTGATGGCACATTTAGCAGCATTGGAAACCCGTAATGATAGATTACAACGTAAGCAGCAGAAACTGACTTTAGTACGGAGATTGTACGAGCAGGGATTTGAGCGCGAGGATGTTCTCAACTTATTAGCTTTTGTAGACTGGTTATTAACGCTCCCTCAAGATTTGGAGCAAGAGTTTCGACGGGAAGTAGAACAATTGGAAGCGGAGCAACGTATGCAGTACATCACAAGTTTTGAACGAAATGCCAGAAGGGAAGAATTGTTAGAAGGAATTGAATTAGGCTTGGAACTCAAGTTTGGTACTGAGGCGTTAAGTATAATGTCAGAACTTTCTTTACTGGAAGACATTCAATTGTTGAGGGCTGTAAGAAAAGGGATAAAAACAGTTAATACAATTGAAGAATTGCGTCAAATCTATCAGATGCCGAAATCTGACACGCAACTAGAAGTTTAGAGGTATGTCACTTCTTAGTTTTACAGGGTTTGAAACTGTAACCTAATTGCTTTTGAGCATTATATGATGAGCATTAGAGAGAGAATAAAGGCTGAAAGTCTTGATTTTACGATGGTTAGTGCGTTCTTCGTGGGGGATGGTGGCGATCGCGATCGCTACTGGATTTTTGAGTGGCGGTAGTAGTGCTGGCTTGATTGCCTTAATTAGCCATGCTGCAAGTAGTGGTAGTGCTTCCCGCCTCACATCGATAATTTGGGGTTTTGCGGGGCTGGCAATTGTTGCACTAATTACCAGTATCATTTCTCAAGTGATGCTGATTCGTCTTTCTCAGAATGCAGTTTTGCAATTACGGATGCGTTTGAGTCGCCAGATTCTCGCTTCCGAGTTGAGTCATCTAGAACGCTTAGGGAATCCTCGATTATTGGCAACTTTAACAGAAGATATTCAGGCGGTGGCTAATGCTGTTTATCAGATGCCTTTTATATTTATTAATTTAGCGATCGTCCTGGGTTGTATAACGTATATAACCTGGCTTTCTTGGTTAGTATTGTTGATGGTTTGTGGTATTTCAGTAGTTGCGATCGCTAGTTGTCAGTGGCTACTCAACAGAGGCGGGAAATTACTGACCCTAGCTCGTGAAGATGAAGATCATCTATTTAAACATTTTCGCACTATTACCGAAGGAGTCAAGGAACTCAAACTAAACTACAAGCGGCGTGAAGACTTTTTAGAAGAAAAACTACAATCAACTGCTAACGAGTTTCGTCATCACAACGTTAATGGTCTAAGCCTTTTTGCCATAACTTCAAGCTGGGGTCAACTCATATTCTTTTTTGCTCTCGGTTTTGTATTATTCGTGCTGCCGAATCTGCTCACCATCAATCCCGAAACTCTCTCTGGCTATATTTTGACTTTCACTTACTTGGTGTTACCAATGGATAACATTATCAGTAAACTTCCTCTATTGAGCAAAGCCAGTATTGCTTTACAAAAAATCGAATCACTGGGTTTATCTTTAGCTAGTCGAACTGAAATATCCACTATTCCACCTGCCCTGAAATCTGACTGGCACAGCTTAAAATTTAAAAGTGTTACCCACAGTTACTATACTGAGCAAGAAGACAATAGCTTTATTTTTGGCCCCATAGATTTGACACTCTATCCTCAAGAATTAGTTTTTATAGTCGGCGGCAATGGTAGCGGTAAATCTACATTAGCCAAACTAATTACTGGGCTTTATATCCCAGAAAACGGCGAAGTCTGGTTTGATGAGGAGTTAATTAACGAACAGAACCGAGAATGGTATCGCCAGCATTTTTCTGTGGTATTTTCCGACTTTTATTTATTTGAAGAACTTTTGGGATTAAAAAATTCTGACTTGGACGCTCAAGCGAAAAAATATTTAAAACAACTGCAATTAGACCATAAAGTAAAAGTTGAAAATGGGCAACTTTCTACCACTTCTCTTTCTCAAGGACAACGTAAACGGCTAGCTTTGCTGACAGCTTACCTGGAAAATCGACCAATTTATCTATTTGATGAGTGGGCAGCCGATCAAGATCCAGTATTCAAAGAAATATTCTACACTCAACTGCTCCCAGAATTGCGATCGCGGGGTAAAACAGTGTTAGTGATTAGCCATGACGATCGCTATTTTCATTTAGCAGACCGAATTATCAAACTTGACTATGGAAAAATAGAGTACGATAAAACTTAATCTGTTAAAACAATTCATAATTGTTAAAAGAATATTTGGAGTTTGACTAAATAAAACTAATGTCTGAACAAAAGCCCATAAATCCTTGGAACTATAAACCTTGGTGGTGTCAACCCTGGTCTATAATTCTCACAGGTGTAACACTGATTGGTGGTAGCTGGTTATTATTTAAAACTATCTGGCTAACAGTTCTCGTTTCCATCCCTATAGGAACATGGATGGTATTCTTTGTGTTTTTTTGGCCACAACTAATGATTCGCAGTGGAATTTTGGAGTCGTATAAAGAGTAATATGGTATTATCTTTGCATAGATATGCAGAGATGAGTAAGACTGTGCTGTAAAAGCGATCGCTCCAGCAAATTGTGAGAAGCAGTTCTGCGAATCTGTTTCTAAGGGATTGACAAAAAATAAATTATCCCAAATTATTTGTACATTGGTAGGGGCGCAAGGTCTTGCGCCCCTATGTTCGCTCGTAACTTATGTACGTATAAAAAATTAGTAGTATCAAACATATTAATAAATGATGAACAAATTTAACAATACAATAAGTTTTGATAATTTTTAGTTGATATTGATACTTTTCAAGTTGGCTTTGGGCAAAAGACTTTGTAAGTATCTACATACTTACTTAGGGAATTTGCACAGGTAAAGTTAGGATGACATGAATAACAGAGCAAACCAAAGGCATGAAGAACATCATGTAATAGAATATTTCTGTATATTCAACCGAATATTTATTTTCGTTGCAGAAATGTTAATGTCACGCAGCCTTGTTGCTGGAAAGGTAATGCTGCGGTTGTTCCAAAATTTACAACGTTCCAGACTTTCCTCGCTAAGGCTTAGACACTCATCTGTGAAAACTCAAGTTGTTACTCTACCTGATAATGAAGCAGAAAGGCTCAAAGCGTTGGTGAGCTACAATATTCTAGATACCCTACCCGAACAAGCTTTTGATGACCTAACTGCTATTGCTGCCTATATTTGTAAGACTCCAATTGCTTTAATTACTTTAGTTGATAGCGATCGCGAATGGTTTAAATCTAAGGTTGGAATAAAAAGTAGCGAAACACCCAGAGATGGGTCTTTTTGCTCCCATGCCATTCTTCAACCAGAAGATATATTAGTGGTTCCCAACGCCATTAAAGACGATCGCTTTAATAACAATCCCTTAGTCAAAGGTAATCTCAAAATTCGTTTTTATGCTGGTGTCCCTCTAATTACGCCTGATGGTTTTCCAATTGGGACATTGTGTGTTCTGGATAGTATTCCTCATCACCTAACTTACCAGCAGTTAGATGCACTGCGCCGTCTAAGTCGTCAGGCGATCGCTCAAATGGAACTCATTCAGGAAGTTCGCAACCGCAAACAAGCAGAGATCGAAGGAAGACAGTTATTGCTGACCGATGAACTAACAGGTTTGCATAACCGACGTGCTTTCTTCCTAATGGCTGCACAGCAGTTGAAAATTGCTTACCGCATGAAAGTGTATTGCTGGGTTATGTTCATTGATTTAGATGGGCTAAAGCAGATTAACGACACCCTTGGTCATGACATGGGAGATGCCTTGATTATTGATGCTGGTCGATTACTTAAGCAAACTTTTCGGAACTCAGATATTGTTGCCCGCTTGGGTGGGGATGAGTTCATTGTTTTCATCTCTAGCTACTTCAAGGACGCTGATAGTATCCAAGCGCGTCTACAAACAAATATCGCCAACTTTAATCAACAGCAAAACTGTAGCTATAAACTTTCTATGAGTATCGGCATAGAGCGATACTCACCAGACAGCAATATGTCACTAGAACAACTAATCGCTAGGTCTGACGAATTAATGTATGCTCAAAAACGGCTCAAACGGCAATCTGTTACATAGAATATCCCATTACATAACACTCTTTAACTACGAATTACGAATTACGAATTATTTTAATTTACCACCTGGCTGCCATGACTGCGGGGATCATCTTGATTCGTCGTTGGTGCTACTGGGGCTGAAAATTTGGAAACTTTGCCGCTAGCTTGAGCATAAGGGAGAGACGAACCAGTAACCAAAGCTTCTAAATTATTTGCCATAATCGTCCGGGGTTGATCGCCGATGGCTTGGGCGATGGTTTCTCCCTGCTGACTCAAAAAGACAAAATGGGGAATTCCATCCACTCGATATCTCAGCATTTCCGGCAGCCACTTGGTATTATCTACATTCAGCATGACAAAATTCATCTTGTCAGCATACTCTGTTTCTAGTTGAGTAATATCTGGTGCCATTTTCTGGCAGACAGTACACCAATCAGCATAAAACTCGACTAGAGATGGTTTGCCGTTACTGATTGCTACTTCTAACGGTGTGGAATTCTCGCTTAACTTGGCTAGAGTTGCCGAGGTTGTTTCAGTTCGCAATCCTAAGACGAGGGAAACGCTAAGTGCGATCGCTACCATTACAATTAAGAAGTTTCTCAGACGCTTCCCGAATGTGGATTCAGTTTTTTCGGGAGAATTAACAGGTGAATCAGTACTCATAACAGAATTATTAATACTTATTAAGCAATTTCTTCTTTAGTTTAGCCGACTCCAGCCATTCTTTAATTTCTCCAGCTTTGGAAGCTTGAACTAGGAATTGGGCATAGGGCACAATAGGCAGAGGTGCAAAGGGCAAAGAAAGACTTACTGCTACTTCTCCCCTGCGCCCCCTGCTCCCCTGCTTCCAATCCCGAAGCGCCTATTTACTTAACTTACAAAGCTCCAGTTTCCTTCAAATAAACCCGCGTAAATGGTTCATCTTCACCCAAAGTATAATCTTCAATTAACCCTTTGCGACGAATAGAAATATCGTTGCCTTTTCTAATCACCACAGTTGAACCATCGAAAACATCCCGCACCAAAATCATCTCGGTTTCGGTGGGATTATCCAAAACTACGATATTACTATTCTGATAAAATACACCCTGTTCTTCGAGGATGCCTTCAGGGTACTCGGCAATTAGCAAATCAAGTTTGGGATGACGCAGCAAAGTTTGAACATTAGTGTTGTAATCTTTGCTTAATACTTTTTTCGAGCGATTCACAAAAACGGCATCACGACAAACAGCACCTATTGTCCAATTGGGATGTTGCAAAAGGATATGGTCAATCGTCGCTTGCAGTTCTTCAACTGAGATTTTGTTAAAGGTAATAATTGGTATCCTGGCATCTGCACCCGACTCAAAAAAGGTTTCTAAAATATGAGAAGGTACATCAACACTTTCACCAACAGAAGGTTTAAGATGCATTAAAACGCCTGGTGCAGCATTGATTTCCAAGATAGCAAAGTTACTGGATTTCCAAGATTCTGCAAGACTTTTGGTGATAACATCAATTCCTAGACAAGTCAATTGGAAATGTTGGGCAATATCTTGCGCCAAGATAATATTGTCATCATGAACTGTCGGGGTTGCATCAATGCTCATACCTCCGGCTGAAAGATTGGCGACTTTACGCAGGTAGACAGTGCGTCCTTTCTCAATCACGCTGTCTAATGATAAGCGCTGTTCGTCTAGGTAGAGTTCCATCGCTTCATCAATCTGAATTTTACTCATCGGCGAGGTTGGCGTGTCTAAACGTGCAGGTTTGCGGTTCTCTTGGCGAATTAACTCTGCAAGCGTTAAATACCCATCACCAACAACCGATGCTGGACGGCGTTCTGTGGCGGCGACGAATCGACCATTGACACACAACATACGAAAATCCGATCCTGTGATGCTTTTCTCAACAATTATTCGGGTTTGCTGATTTTCGGGAATCGCTGCCACTGAGCGATTATAAGCAGATATCAGTTCTTTTGAGTCTTGCACATCAGCTGTAACGCCAATTCCTTTGTGACCTACCACTGGCTTAACTGCCACTGGGTAGCCAATTTCTCTTGCTGCTGCCAAGGCTTCTTTCTCGGAAAAGACAATACTGCCTTCAGGCACTGGGAAACCCAAGGTTTTCAAAAATGCCTTACAATCATCTTTGCGGGTAGTAAACTCCGAATCTAGATGGCTATCACAGTTAAATGTTGTTGCTACGCCCCGGACATGGTTTTTTCCTAAGCCGTATTGCATCAATCCTTCTTCCCACAAATAAAAGGCGGGGATACCTTTCTCATAAGCTGTTCGCAATAAGGCGTAAACTGTGGGGCCACCGTAGACAGATGCGCGAAATCTATCTTGTAACTTCACCAACTGCTCATCAAAGGCAAAGTCTTCGTCTTGGGTAATGGCTTCAAACCAATCCCAAACAAAGTAAACTACCTCTCTAGTTGTGCGTTCATGTAGTGATTGTATGCTAACTCGCGTGAGATTTGGATATGGCTTCACACTCCAGCGGTTAAGGTGTAAATCCATGTCCAATTTTCCGGTTTCGGACACAACTTGGGCAAAGAGATGGGCATAAGATTCGTAGGTTTGATCACGAAGATTTGGATAGCGATCGCCAATTTTGGCAATATAATCTTCGATGGGCAAAGGCTCTCTAGAGTCAATTAGAGCAAAATTAAATACTAGTGCCCCTACATCTAAATAAGGGTTGGGGCCAAGGTAATGCTTGAAGTTGAAAATATCGAATACATCTGTTCTTCTAGCATTAATGCGGACTAATTCACTGCTTTTTTGTAGAACCATTGATTACGAACCTTCGGCGAAACACCCTAAAATTTTAATGCTGAATTGTAGTTACTCAGACTTATTGATTGTAGACTGGCTCAGGTTAATTTTGGAGAGTGATGGCTTTGCCACTGAGCTAATCCGAACCCAAGGTAACTCTATTACTAAGCATTTTTAACTATCTTAAGGCATAATTAAATCTCCAATCTGCTGCCAGAAATCAAGAACAGTCAATTCATCCTGATGAATAATCAAAGATATAACTTTTGAAAGGTGCAACACTCATCCAACAAATCGTATAAGTAAATATGAGGCATTAAAAAGACAGCATAAAAAAAACAGCAAAGTTATGAATAGCACACAAGCTGCTCTAAGAGATGAGATTCGAGAACTTGCTGATGAAGCTTTTCACCAAAAGCTGATCTCTGGACATGGAGATGGGGCAGACATGGATGAGTATCAAATTGTCTACCAAGGCAAACCCAGACATCTCCCACTAGAACAAGCACGGTTTTTCTTAACTAACTTACTTTATAGAAGTCGGGTTCATTAGGAGTTGTCATTAGATATCTAAATTCCATCTAGCTAAAGTCGATACCAATTACTCACATTGCACGATAAATCTCCAATCGACAATTAGCAATATAGCCAATAATGCCTCTAGAAAATATTTTTAGAGGCAGTTGACGTTGTAGATTTGATTTAGTGAATGAAAAATTATCTAATTTTTCAGAAAAATATTTTGTTTGGTCTAATTGCAACGTTTAACGACAAGCCGCTTCTCTACGTTCCCTGCGGGACGCTTACGCGAACGCGCAGCGTGTCAGCAGACAGACGCTCCGCGTAGCTTCTCCGTAGGGGTATGTGTCTACGCAAATGTTAATCCTACTTTTATCAAGGAATCTATCAAAGGGATGATTTGATACATTGAATTGTCATGTTTTAGTGAAATTTATTAACTCAAATCCCAGGGGTCATCATGGTGGAAAGTAATATTAAAAGGCAGTTAGTAATTATTGGGGGAGCCGAAGATAAAGAGGGAGATTCTGTAATTTTGCGGGACTTTGTACGACGCGCTGGGGGTACAAAGGCGTATATTGTAATTCTGACAGCAGCAACAGAACTACCAAGAGAAGTAGGAGAAAATTACATCAGAGTGTTTGAGCGTCTGGGAGCTGAAACTGTTCGCATTATTGATACAGAAACCCGTGAAGATGCATCTTCATCTACTGCATTGGAAGCTATTAAGAAAGCAACTGGGGTATTTTTTACAGGGGGAGATCAAGCTCGTATTACCAGCATCCTCAAGGACACCGAAATCGATGCGGCAATTCACCAGCGCTTTTCTGAAGGCGTAGTGATCGCAGGGACAAGTGCCGGAGCTGCTGTGATGCCAGATAAAATGATTGTGGAAGGTGATTCGCAAACACATCCTCGAATTGAAACTGTTGAAATGGGCCCAGGTATGGGATTTTTACCAGGGGTAGTAATTGACCAGCATTTTTCTCAGCGTGGACGCTTGGGACGCTTGATTTCAGCTTTAATACTAGAACCTGCTGTCTTAGGATTTGGGATTGACGAAAATACCGCTATGGTAGTGACAGATAACCAAATTGAAGTGATTGGTGCAGGTGCGGTTACGATTGTTGATGAATCAGAGGCTACATATAACAATATGGGCGAAATTTTGAAGGATGAGTCTTTGGCGATTTGTGGAGCAAAGCTTCATATTTTGCCACATGGCTTCAAATTTGATCTGAAAACTCGTCAGCCTATCCTAAATAATGTCTCTGTGCCAAATGGCTCTCAACCACTTGCTTCAGTTAACACTTAACTTTTAGTTAAGTGTTAACTGAAAGTTTTATCGAACAGAATTCAGGAGTCAGAAGTCAGGAGTCAGAAGTCAGAATGAATTCTGTACAACTGGCAGATAGCGCAGCGTAAAGCCTTCTCTTCTCGCTTTGGGAGAAGAGGCGCGTAGAGAGCATCTTGATTCTGAGTTCTGAATTCTGATTTCTGCATTCTGCATTCTTCTTCAACTAATCGCTGTAATACCCCTGCCTCAACCTTTGGTAGGCAGGGGATATCAAGAAGAATATCAAGGCGATTTCGTTAAACTATAAAAACTGTCAGAACGAATCTGACTGCCATTTCGCCAAACTTCCACTTTTTCTGGAGTGACTAAATAATAAAAACTCCCATTATCTGCTCGATAGCTACTTTTACCAATATTCAAAGCTGTTATCTTTATAGGCTTGCTTGGGTTTTGCTTCAATTGCCCAATATAAAATAACTGACCATTTTCTTCACAGACTTTTACACGAATGCTTGCAGTCTCACCTTCAATGATGGTAACTCCATTGCATTTAGTATCAACGCTTACTGGTGCAAAACCTATTGGAATTGGCTGTGAAGGTGAAACTTGATTTGCTACTGGGGATAGTGAGATTGGGCGGTTCGAGTTATCCACTTGCTGAACTTTAGAACCGGAGCCAACACTTGCAGTTACGGATGTCAACAAACGAAGGGGGTCAATTGCTATTCGACCATTTGGATGAACTTCAAAGTGCAGATGAGGTGCTGTACTATTGCCTGTAGATCCCATCTCGGCAATAATTTGACCTTGAATGACCTGTTCACCTTTGCTCACCAACAAACGGCGATTGTGGCCATAAACAGTAATGCTGCCGTCGAGATGTTTAATAGTTATGGCATTTCCTAATCCCCAATTATCCCAACCTGCTTTAAGAACTGTACCGGATGCCGCAGCAACAACAGGAGTTCCAGACGACCCTGCAATATCAATGCCTTCATGTTGATATTTGCGGAAGCCTTGAGAAATAAACCCTTTCGTTGGCCAGATTAAGTTAGAAGTAGGGATAGGAGTTTGCCCAATTGAGGAATCGCCTGCCAATTGTGTTAAGGCAGATGTAGGTGTAGTTAATACAGCGCTTAAGGATATTAACCCAACTAGTCCATAAGTACGGTATCGATAAACTATAGGTTTTTTCATAAGTTGTAAGTCTATTAGAACAATAATTCAGACACTTTCTGATTATTTGTTGTTTCAAGCTTACTCGGAAAATATCAGGAAATCTTTAGTGACTGGAGTTTAGACTAAAGCATGACAAGCGCAAAATGTAACACTATTGGTAAAAGTGTTACATCTGTCTTTTTGCGATAGTTCCGCCGGTGCTTTTAATGCCAGCTTTGATGCTGATATCTAGAGTTGCTGTTCTTGCCGGACAGAACACACACCCAAAGCAGAAAATTGGACCAAAAGGAGAAATCACCATGACCCTTCCAATGACACCCACTATTACCGCCTTTGAACGGTCGCCTGATGGTGGCAAGGGACTGGCGCGTGACATGCGCGTTCGCTGGGCGCTCGAAGAAGTGGGCCAACCTTACAACGTTCGTCTTGTTTCGTTCAGTGAGATGAAGCAACCCGCGCACCGTGCGCTTCATCCTTTCGGGCAAATTCCAACCTATGAGTCAGGTGATCTCGCCCTGTTCGAGTCGGGGGCGATCGTGTTCCATATCGCGGAGCGCCATACAGGGCTGTTGCCAGACGATGCGAATAGTCGAGCGCGAGCGATCGCATGGATGTTTACCGCACTTAACACGATGGAGCCGCCAATCGTTGATCGAGAAATCGCCACGTATTTAGAGCGTGATCAGGCCTGGTACGAACAGCGCCTGCGTGTCGTCGAAGGTCGCATCTGTAACCGGCTCTTAGAACTTTCCAGTCACCTTGGAGATGCCGACTGGCTCGATGGCGCATTCAGCGCAGGCGACCTTATGATGGTGGAAGTGCTGCTCAGGTTGAAAGACTCGGGTATGCTGGACGACTATCCGAATCTCTGTACCTATGTCGCCCGTGGCGAAGCGCGACCCGCCTTCAAGCGTGCTTTCGCCGCTCAATTAGCTGTTTTCACTGGCAAGCAACCGACTGGCTGACTAGCGCAAAAGTATAGATATAACACTATTGCCCATAGTGTTACATCGGAAGCTTGTCCCCTTAATTACTTATTAAATCTGAAGAACCCCACCCCGCTAAAGCTACGCTTTGTCTCCCTTTCCTGCAAACAGCTTCTCGAATTAGGGTTAAAGTAGTTTATTTTGTTCGTAGTGAAAAAATGGGTGAGTTAAACTTGCCTAACTCACCCGATAAAACTAAACACTAGAGAAATTAGCTATTAAAAACGCGACTGCGCCACTTATTCAACCGAGCTTCCCCAATTGTCGCAGACCGCCGGGAATCAGCAATTTGCTCTTGCAAAGCTGCAATCTGTTTTTCTTGGGCGTCAGCTTGCTGTTGCAAAGATGTATATTCACCTGTGCTGGTGGGTAAACTGGAAGACTGCCAACTACTACTAAATTTTGTTGTGCCGATGCTGGCAAATGGTCGTAAGTCTGCTAATTGTTGTTGCAAAGTTGCAATCTGGCTTTCTTGCTCTTGAATCTTTTGCCGCAAGCTTTGTTCGGCTGCTGTGGTAGCTGGAATAAAGGTATTAACTGGAGCAGCAGTTTCTGGCTTGGGCTTGAATATTTCAGCCAGCAATGCACTAATATCTGTGGGTTTCTGTCTACCGTAAGGAGCGTTGGTAATTAGCGATCGCACCAGTTGAGGTTCATTATTCGTTGCTAAGTTCTTATCACTGCTAGAATTGCTCCGCAGCAATTGTAACATATTGGTAAATTCCAATATCTTTTTGCCCGTTTGAGTTTTATAACCCCGGTAATATGGCACTATGTTCTCGCCAAAGGCATCTAGATACTCGTCACTATCAAGATAAGAATCAATATCCGCTTCAAAACCTTTCTTATCTAGAATGTTGCTGTGATGTGTCGTCTCGGAGTAGTCATCGGGAGCGCGTCCGAGTAGGTGCTTAAAGTTCAGTTCAATAGCCCGATAGCGGTAAACGTTATCAAAAAATCTAGATCGATATAACTCTGATTTAGCAACCTGACGCACAAACTCACGGACATCGATTATACCTTGCTTGAGTTGGGATTCTGGAACTACGAGCCGCTCACTTTCCATGATGTAGGCATTACCCAACACTTGCCGATAAACTGCTCGAATTACAATTTCAATGTCATCAACTGAAGCAGTATTCCACAGTTCGATGGGTTCTGTTTGGGGAAATGCTTGATATTGGCGTCGTCTGGTTTCTTCGTCTAAGAAGGTCTGCATATTGGGTTATTGTGGGTAAGAGGAACTAATTTGTCAAGTAAAATAAAATTTCTATAGCAGGATGGCAATACTAAAATGCAAAGCCATAACAGTCCCTACTTAAGATTTACTAATTACTGGTTATTGATATTAACTTATCAAGTTTCGGGGAGTTTTTTAGTTACATTTTCTAACAAACTTAGACGGCTAACTGTTAATAACTAATAGCTAATCACGAGCGATAATTAGCAACTAGACATTAACAATTAGCCGTCAACCCCCTTGGGGAGTATTTAAAATTCAGAACTTAATTTTGAATTGGAGTATAGATGTCTGTCAGAATAATTTCCGCAGGATAGTAACTCTCAAGCACGCTCATCAAATCTAGTGTAGAAACCACCGTATTTTATCCAGTATTGTTTCAAAGTATGATGAGGTGTATGTAAACTAGCTTTTGCCTGATATAAAATAACTTGGCGATGATCGCCCATCCAGATTTTATTAATGGGGTCAACGGATATTACTGTCCCTCCTAAAGAAGCAACGCATTCAGAGAATCTCTCAATCGTTGTATATTCTAATGTCTCGAATATAAAAAAATTACCCGAACAAATCAAATGGCGGCTGCGAATCCAGCAGCGCATCTTTTTTTCAGCCAGTGGAGGCAACATTTTGGTTTTAACAGATTCAAGCTGAATCAACATAATGCGCTCACCGCAGGTAATTCATCAGCAAAACTTTCCCGTTTTTCAAATTGCAATGGCCCAGCGGTAGATCCCCATATTTGTTTATGGGTTTCAATATCCATACCTTTATCTAGACTTATCCAAGTACGCTCGGTTATTTCTACTTCGCTGACAAGATATGTCTGGCATCCATTGCGTTGAATCAGACATTGATTGCCTGGTTCCACACTGCCTCGAAACATTTCACCTTCTCGTTGGAAAACCATTGAACAGTGATAACGCCGTTCGATGCTTTCTGGGGTAATGGTTTTGAGGATATCTAATTCACGAGCTGCACCTGCATAAAGCATAGGATCTTTCAAGCTGTAATTTTCGATATAGATGCGATCGCCCCAATTTACTAGTCGATGTACTCCTTGACGATAGGGTGTCCATAAATCGTGGTCATAAGCTTGTTCAGAATAAAAACCGATACCAGAAAAAAATTCCAATGGTAAAGGACGAAAATAAATGTGAATGTGGGCGTAAAGTTGCGGATTTGCAAAAGATTGCTGGTAGTTGCTAAAATCTCCTGCCATCCAACAGGATAAGGTGAGCAAATCGCTAGCGTTGGTGCTAGATTCGCTGGGCGCTATCGTCACGTCGCTTCGCTCCAAATTCAAAATTCAAATTTCAGACATTACAATCCCCATAAATAAATTTAGGAGCTTGTATCCTTTTTATGTTTTAACCTGATATTGCTAACTTGTTGAACTTGACAAAGAGCGAATTTCTGAAGAAAAGGAAGCTGTTGTCACCCCTTTACCATCACTGGTTTTAATCATTGCTACCCGAAATCGAAGATTTGGGTTAGCAAACCAAATTCGCTCCTCAGCCGCAGCGAGTTCATACTCTGTTAAAAGGGTGAAAATACCATCGTCACTCAGATGATATTTAGCCACTGCTGGAATTGTTTCAGCGTATCCCTTATCCCGCAGGAGTTTGCCTCTAGAAGGATTTTCGACATCGGGAATTGGTACTAGTACAGTACTGCCAGAGATTGGTTTATCGTCCCAGTCTGACTCACCTTCCCAAGTCATCCGAAAGGGTTGAGTGATACTGGTTAGTTCAGTGTCATACAATTGACAGATTGCCACCACTGCTGGATCGTTGGTGGATAAAGACTCAATTTCAATGTTAGACAATACTTCTTCAAAGTGGGCGAATGCTAAATGATGAGCGCTACGCTGCGATCGCCATCGTCCAATCGAAAGTTCAAAAAATTCAGTAATTTCCATTAGAAAAGTGATTTTAAAAAAGTAGCTTAAAGTCCAAGAGATATCTTGGTAAAAAAGAAAGTTATTCTCCTAGTCTATATGTTAGCCTGCTTGACCACAACTGCATTTGAGAGTGCTGTTAGCGGATAGCTAAGGTTTAGCCCGTGCTGAGTTAGGAGTTAGGAGTACAGACGCGATTAATCGCGTCTGTACAAGAGTTAGGAATTAGAAGTTTTCTTTTGTCCCCTTGTCTTCTTGTCCCTACTCTCTTACTTAGACAAATCTAAGCAACTTCAGTGATACTGATAATTTTGCCGCCTGTGCGATGAATGTTTTGCACTTGTCCAGACAGTTGGTTGTAGTTAACTATATATTCGAGGTTGCCCAGACGAGTACGGAAATTACCTGCACCTTTGACAGCTTTAATCAAGAAGCGTTTATCGGTGCTGCTGACACTAGAACCAGCGGCGGGAGCCTTGATGGATGTGGGTAAATTAGAACCAATATCGCCGATCAGTTTGGCTTTGCGATCGCTATCACTGCTAGCGAATCCTCTGACTAAGCTAAAGGTGCGGTTAAAGGTAACATTCTTAATTCCGATTTGAGAACTAGTGCTGCGAACATAAGGAACAATATTCTCGCCAAAATTCTGCTGATATTCGTTGCTATCGATATAGGATTCGATCTCAGCATCATAGCCCTGTTCGTTGTAGATGCGGACGTGTTCGGAAATTTCTGCCTGATCGGCAGGAGGACGCCCTAGTAGATGTTTGAAGTTCAGTTCAATGAACCGATACTGAGAAGAAGAGTTGAAAAACAGGGATTGATAAAGTTCTGATTTGGCAACGGTGTTGACGAATTCACGGACGCTGATTTTGCGATCGCGCAATTGCGATTCAGCACTGGCTAGTCGCTCACTTTCCAACAAGTGAGCATTACCCAAAACCTGTTTGTAAACTGCCCGAATCAGTGTTTGTAATTCACTTTCACTGGTGTTCGGACGGAGTTCAACACTAGGTGAATCAATAGCCCAAAGTGACATTGAAGTATCTCCTGAAAAACGCTAATTAAATTTCCGAGCATCCTACCTCTGCAAGGGGTAGAATTTCCCATCAGTTGTCAGTTATTTTTGCTACTGACTAGCTTTTGTAAAACTTTAGTTTGTGAAAGTGTGTTAAATATCTTCGTTTTTGACAACTGACAACAGAATTGGTCAAACCCCAGATTAGCGATCGCTTTGGCTAACTTTTAAGCGATCTGGATTTACGCAAAAAATAGCCGAAAATCATTCTTTTCAAGTAAGGCAATTTTATGTATATGCATACTTCTAGATAGAAGCAAGCTACGCAAAGCGGCTTTCCGCAGAGTATTGCCCTTGAGCGTGTGTAGTTCTGTGTAAATCATAGAATGATTAACACTGGGGATTGAAAGGCTAGAAACTGAGTACAGCGGAATTATTTCCCAGCCCCTAATCTCTAAATCCCCTATTTCTATTCTTTAGTTGACAGGGGTAATACTAGCGATCGCACCGCCCTGCTGGTGAATTCGCTGATACTCTTGTGAAAGCTTATTGTATGGCACGAAAAAGACTTGGTTACTGCGGCGAAATTTGGAAATGCTATTTACCACATTTGCCTTGTAGCCAGTGACTTCAATCCGGTATACCTTACCATCATCACCAGATCCCACACCTTGACGAGTCCTCGGAGTAGATGTCGGATTGCGGAATGCAGCACCCTTACTGGCTGGTGAAACCACAGGAGTAGGCGTGCTTTGAATTAGCAGACTGTTTAATTTTGGTTGTTTGCCAGCTAAGTCACCTTTCAAGCTACTGCTAGAGGAACCACGTACCAGTTGGAATAAGTGGGTAAACTGAACCAAACCCTGGATAGCTTCGGTTTTGTAGCCCCGAATATAAGGCACAATGTTTTCCCCAAAAGTTTCTTGGTATTCGTCGCTGTCTAGATAGGAATCTATCTCAGCCTCAAAGCCCTTTGTATCCAGAATAGTGCTATGTATACGCGTTTCTTCTAGATCCAATGGCGCACGACCAAGGAAATGTCTGAAATTTAATTCAATCGCCCGATAGCGAGGGGTGCTATCAAAAAACCGCGAACGGTAAAGTTCTGACTTCCCTACTTGACCCACAAACCCGCGAACGCTAATTTCACCCCGTTTGAGTTGGGATTCAGCAACGGAAAGCCGCTCACTCTCCATTACATAAGCATTACCTAGAACTTGCTTGTAGACAGTTCTAATTACGGTTTCAACTTCCTCATTAGAGCGACTTGGCCACAGATCAATGGGATCGGTGTCTTCAAACAGAGCGACCCCTAATCGTGATGCTGGTCCAAAAGCCATTCAAACTATCTCCCAGTTAACAACTAAATTTTATGAGAAGGATATTCAGCAGATGTTAAAAAACTTTACATCATTGTGACAAAGGAGAGGACATAGAGACTTTAAATCCTTATTAGTCGTGATGATTTTAAGTTTTTGCATCATTTGTCCTTACATATTCTGATACGATGCCGAAACCATATTTATTAAAATTTGTTAAGTTAAACAATAGTTTCAAAAAGTTTTAGCTTTTTTTTAGTATTGAATTTGCGATTGGGATATAAGTGATGGTACTATCCCATTCCCTTGAGCCAGAGTATTAATCGGGCTGAGTCACTCAAGTTTATCTCAATAAGTGGGCATGAATAAATGCAACTATATTACGCAATGTAAAATTAATTAATATTGTCTCTTAGTCAGAGCTTTAGCGTAATAAAACAGAATTCAGGAGTCAGAATGGGCTGCGCCCCGCTGCGCTAACAGAATTCAGAATTGAATTCTGTGAGACACTTCTCTACGAGAGACTGCGCGTAGCTTGCTTTCCTGTAGAGGTACGACAAGACTCCCACGAGAGTTGTTCTGACTCCTGAATTCTAAATTCTGAATTCTTCTTCAATTATCGAATTTGGAAAGTAGCCAGTTGGCTGATTAAATGGTCAAAATAGGGAGCAATTTGCTGCCGATCGCCTTGGCAGCGTTTCAAACTAGCAGCCTTGATGCTTTTTAAGCCTAAAACCATTGCATCCAATGGAACTTGTAATTCCTGATAGAGCAAATTCATATAGTGCAGTCCTGTGGAATTTGTATATTCAGTGTGGCCACCTGCGATGCCATAGGTAATACAGCGAAGAAAATGCCAAAAATCTCGCCAGCAAGCTTGGGCGCGTTCAGCTGGATAAAGACCGCCTCCAGGTTGAATAATTTCGGGATAAGTTGCCAAAACTTCTTCCCTAGATTCATCAATGATTTCGGCTGCGCGATCGCGTAACAATTGAGCAACAGGAATCAACTCAGAATTATCGGGTGACAAGGTTTTAATCTGCAATAAATCTTCATCGCTTAGATAGCGAAAAGCATCATCCGCAGCTTGAAATATAGCGATCGCTTCTTTTGGATGGGACTGTTCCCACCCAGCAAAACTGACAATTCTAGCTTTGGCTATTAATTCTTTAACGGTTTCGCTTAATTGAGTCATTGATTTAGGGGATAGGGCATGGGGCGTTGGGGATTGGGCTTTGGGCTGGGGACAAGGGGGACAAATTAATTCAAAATTAAAGAACTTCTGTCTCCTGCCTCTTCTTTTCCAATGCCCAATGCCCAATGCCCTAGAATAAAGAATAGCTGTACCAAATGCACTTATGGAAATCCATAAAATCCAAGCTGAACTGAAGAACCCAGATTTTCACCATCGTTTGAAGGCGATCGCTGCCCTCAATGGTTATGAATCAGAAGTTGCAGTTCCTCTGCTCACCAGTAAACTTCGTGACTCAGAATTTCTAGTGCGTTCTTTTGTGGCTAGGGGTTTGGGTAATCAACAATCAGCGGAATCTTTTGCAGCTTTGATGCAAATTATGAAATTTGATGATACCCCCAACGTGCGGGCTGAGGCGGCAAATTCGTTATCGCTATTTGGCAGAGTTGCAGTTTCTCATCTAGTTTTGGCATATTATCAGGATGACCACTGGCTAGTTAGGCGGAGCATTTTGGCTGCGATCGCTGAAATGGATTGCCCTGAAGAACTATTTGATATATGCGTTCAGGGTTTAAAAGATGAAGATTTCACAGTTCAGGAATCTTCTGTTGATGCACTTGGCTTACTGGCTGATTCTAGCCAACATACTGCGGCATTATCTCAAATACTAAGGTTGGTGAATGATGAATCTTGGCGAATGCGGGTGCGAGTTAGCTATGCCCTCAAACGATTTGATGAGCCGCAAGCTAAAGCAGCCCTAAATCAACTCAGACAGGATGAAGATCACCGAGTTGTTGGAGCTGCTTTAGAAGACTTGTTGCCACAATAGCGGTGTGAGTTTGTTCGCAATGCAATTATTGCGATCAAAATCATAACTTTGAACTCACAACTCAGCACGGGCTAAACCTTAGCTATCCGCTAACATTACTCAGGACTGTATTGGTGAAGCACTCAAACTCTCACGAGTTGTTGTGCGCGTATAGGCGTTCCAAACATCAAGTTCTGAATATGGACGGCTAGAAAGCATGGCTTTAGTTGCTTCTGTAAGTCCTTGAGCAAGAGTAAAATCTGCCCCAGCGATACTGAGAAGATGCTCCATCTCTGCATCCCTGAGATCGGTTGCTCGCAGGTCTGTATCCCGCAAATCGGCTCCAGTCAATCGAGCATTTCGTAAGCAAGCCCCTGTCAAATAAGCTTTTGTCAAATCAGCACCACTCAAATAAGCGCCTTGCAAATTGGCTCCTGTCAAGTCAGCGCCACTCAGGTAGGCTCCACGCAGATTAGCACCTTGTAAATCTGCATTTCGTAAAGAAGCTGTATTCAGAAAAGCACCATTGAGATTAGCACCCGGTCCTACCGCTCCCGAAGCTTTGTAGTTATATTCTTCGGGCCATTTCGTTTGTGAATCATAACGCGCTATTTGGAGCTTGGCTCCCTCCAAATTTGCGCCACTGAGATTTGCTTGTTGAAGATCGGCACGGTTTAAATAGGCTCCCTGCAAATTAGCCCCACTCAAATCGGCTCCTCGCAGATTAGCGCCTCGCAAATCTGCACCACTCAAATCGACATTACTTAATATCACCTCACTGAGGTCGGCTCCTAATAGCTTGGCTTTACTCAAGTTAGCTTGTCGGAAATCGACTTCCTTTAGATTAAATTGGTACAACTCTACCGAATCCACAGGGATTCCTTTTTTGAGGGCTGTTAAGATTTCTGGAGTTGGACTGGGGCGTTCGGCAAAGCCGTTGCCGTAGGCATCGCTTGTAATAAGTTGAATTTCACTATTTGTCATCAGCTGATTAAAATATCACTTTTGGAGTTATTCTACACTTTAGCTAAATCGGGACTTCATCTCATCACTAGTATTAATAACGCCAAAATTTGATAAAACGAGGTTTCAAAACAGATGCATATAATACCGCCTTTGACAATGATCGACTTCTTCCGTAAAAGTGAGGGTATATGGTTTACGGAACGCGCCGTTCATCATTTTGACTCGGCGGCGGATGAGTCGGGGGAGTCAAATTTGATTATTAAAGTCATGGGAAATGACGATCCGAAAGTCCAAGAAGTTTGTAAAGCCCAAGGGATAGATCCTAGTAAAGCAACAAGCGGTGCTAGCTTTGCATGGCAGGCTAACCTAGATACCAGGCTACCGAATACCGATAATGCTGCGATTTTGGTTGATGTTCCCGACGAAACGAGGCGTTCTGGAAAACTGATTCGCAACCAAGGCTATGTTGAGAGTATTCCGGTTGTGAGCCGATATCGGTTTGCCGATGATGGAGTCCTGACGATTGATACTGACTATGACAACAATCAAGGTCAGGAACGTTGTTGGTTTGTTACGGATGATTTTCGTGTCAGAGTCAGTACAGTACGAATGATGAACGGAATCAACTTAATGACTTATTGTTCCGAGCGTCGCTGTGTTTCCCAAGAAGTTTTGGAGCAAATGATCGGTCGCAATCATGCTAGGCGTTAGGGGGGAATGGGGAATAGGGAATAGGGAATAGGGGATATTACTAAACTCATACCAATGCCCAATGCCCAATTCCCAATGCCCCATTAAGGAATGTTGCTTTGTTTCTCATAAATGAGACGTGCATGATTGCCATAACTTATTTTCATGCAAGGGTTAACAAATCATGCTCCATGTATAAGCCTTTCCTGGAATTTTTAGAAAAAGAGCTATTTCAGCGGTTTGATTTACAAAGTAGGGTCATTCCCCCTGGTTTGGAATTCAAAGTTAGCGATCGCGGCAGAAACCCAGCAACTATTCGCAGTTGGTGTTACCAATCTCAAGAGTTGCGGAAAATTCGCTATACCTATATTGATGCTGGGGAAAGTGCCCAAATTTTTAATAGCGTGGTTTATCCGAGTAATCACTACGATCTACCTCTGTTAGGCATTGATTTTTTATCCTTTGGCAAAGTCAAAAATCTAATTGTGCTTGATTTTCAGCCTTTGTTTCAGGATGAAGATTATCAAAAAAAATATATAGTTCCGCTGAAATCTCTCCATGATAAATACCCAGATTTGGCGCAAAACTTAGAAATGAAGTTTTACGATGCCAACCAGTATTTTTCTAAATACCTATTGTTTGCCAAAACCGATCCTGAAACAGTATCAACGCGAGTCTTTGAAGCTTTTCAAGATTATTTAAACTTGTATTGGCAAATGTTAGGAGATGCCAAACCGCTCCAAGACCCTGAAGATATCCAGCGGATTATCAAAGCCCAAAAAGACTATGACCAATATAGTGCAGACCGCGATCCCGCATCTGGTTTGTTTAGCAGCTACTTTGGTCATGAATGGGCAGAGCGCTTTCTCTATGAATTCTTATTTGAAGATGCTGTCCCCCTAGCAGTTAGTGGCAGCAAAAGATAAGCATCATTGGGTATGGGGCATTGGAGATTATTAATTTTGAATTTTGAATTTTGAATTTTGAATTTGGAGCGAAGCGAAGTGACGCTTTATCAACCATTTCTCGATTATGCGATCACCTATATGCGATCGCGTTTGGATTTACAGCCCTATCCTATCCCCACTGGGTTTGAGTCTAAGAGTGCTGTTGTGGGCAAGGGAAAGAATCAGGAAGAGGTTGTCACCACCAGTTATGCCTTTCAAACTGCAAAATTGCGGCAGATTCGGGCAGCTCACGTACAGGGCGGCAATTCGCTGCAAGTGCTGAATTTTGTGATTTTTCCGCGCCTCAACTACGATTTGCCCTTTTTTGGGGCAGATTTGGTGACATTGCCAGGAGGACATCTAATTGCTTTGGATATGCAGCCGCTATTTCGGGATGATTTAGCATATCAGGCGAAATATACCGAACCAATTCTGCCCATTTTCCACACCCATCAACAAAATCTAACTTGGGGAGGAGATTTTCCCGAAGAAGCACAGCCTTTCTTCTCTCCTGCTTTTTTGTGGACTCGTCCCCAAGAAACGGCTGTAGTAGAAACTCAGGTGTTTGCTGCTTTCAAAGACTATTTGAAAGCTTATCTCGATTTCGTAGAGCAGGCAGAACCTGTAACAGATTCCCAAAATTTAGTAGCCATTGAGCAAGCCCAACTGCGATACCTGCGATATCGGGCTGAAAAAGACCCAGCACGAGGAATGTTTAAACGCTTCTATGGTGCCGAATGGACTGAAGAGTATATCCACGGCTTTTTATTTGACCTAGAGAGAAAATTAACAGCCATCAACTAGAGACTCTTTGACCGCACTCAGTGCTGAGTACCTCGTTACTGAAGACTTATCTAAGTCACGTTAAACTAGGAAAATAATCTCAGTAATACCAATTCAAAAAATTTTTGCGACATGATCCACTGATGCGCACCTACCCCGATGCCTTGGGAAGGTTTGGCGACGAATCTTATAATATGTTGCATTCTTTTTCAAATTGGTATTAGCTGTACTTAAACTAGTTTGTCTTCATAATGGTTTCCACCTTTCCCAATCCTTCTTCGGTTGATCTATCTCGCATCCGACTTTCGATTCGCTCATTGCAACCGCAATTAGTAGAGTGGCGGCGGCGATTGCATCAACAACCAGAGTTGGGTTTTCAAGAAAAACTGACTGCTGAGTTTGTATCACAAAAGCTGCAAGAATGGGGAATTGAGCATCAAATTGGCATTGCCCACACTGGCATTGTTGCCACCATCAAAGGAAAAGGGGAAGTTTCAGAAACAATCCAAAATCCAAAAGTTTTAGCGATTCGCGCGGATATGGATGCTTTGCCAATCCAAGAACTCAACGAAGTACCGTACAAATCGCAGCATAGTGGAGTGATGCACGCTTGTGGACATGATGGACATACAGCGATCGCTTTAGGTACAGCTTATTATCTCCAGCAGCATCGCCAAGACTTCTCCGGTGTTGTGAAAATTATCTTTCAGCCAGCGGAAGAATCACCAGGAGGCGCAAAGCCGATGATTGAAGCTGGAGTCCTGAAAAATCCTGATGTTGACGCGATTATTGGTTTGCACTTGTGGAATAATTTGCCTTTAGGAACAGTGGGTGTGCGGGCTGGCGCATTGATGGCAGCAGTGGAGTGCTTTAACTGCACAATTTTGGGCAAAGGTGGACATGGCGCACTACCTCATCAAACTGTTGATTCCGTTGTTGTTGCCGCCCAAGTTGTAAATGCCTTGCAAACTATTGTCGCTCGGAATGTTAATCCCATTGATTCAGCAGTAGTGACAGTGGGAGAACTTCACGCTGGAACTAAACGCAATGTAATTGCTGATACAGCGAGAATGAGTGCTACTGTCAGGTATTTTAATCCTAGTTTGAAAGGCTTTTTTAACCAGCGTGTCGAGCAAATTATTGCTGGAATTTGTCAGAGTTATGGTGCAAATTATGACTTAGAATATTGGTCACTTTATCCACCAGTAATTAATGATATTAAAATAGCAGAACTAGTGCGATCTGTAGCAGAAGAAGTGGTAGAAACTCCTGTGGGTATTGTGCCAGAATGCCAAACTATGGCGGCTGAAGATATGTCATTTTTCTTAGAAGAGGTTCCTGGTTGTTATTTTTTTCTCGGTTCTGCTAATCCCGCGAAAGACTTAGCATATCCCCATCATCATCCCCGGTTTGATTTTGACGAAACCGCCTTGGCAATGGGTGTGGAAATATTTGTTAGATGCGTGGAAAAGTACTTTGTTTCATGTCATTAGTCATTTGTCCTTTATAGTCCAATACGGTTCAGTTAAGCCTAAAAATCTTTGTAAAAGTCAATTTTTTTAACGTAGACGCAAAGCGGCTTGCCGCAGGCTACCGCCAAGGACGCCTTCTCTGCGAGAGGCTCTGCCAACGCGCAGCGTCTCGAAGAGAAGGACGCAAAGAGAAGAAAGAAATGCTTAACTGAACTGTATTGCTTTATAGTCACCAATGACAAAGAACAAATGACCAAGGACGACCATAACAAAAATTTTCACAATCTCATTTAGGATGGCTATATCTCTAATTCGTGACTATCGGTTTCTGTTTAGTGCTAACTTCTAAAGGCAGGAAAATCGTCATCACTTCCCCATAGTGTGGACGTTGACGCACAATTAGTTTGCCACCGATCGCCTGAAACAAATGCTTGGTTGCAGCGATATTCAAACTAATCGTACCTGTTTCTGGTTGGAACATTAGTAGTTGACCTAGAGCCTTGCGAATTGGTGGTGTTGCAGATGTAGTGGCTTTATTTGAATCTTTGCACCGGAATTCAGGCGATAATTGTAACTTCAGTTGATCTCCAGCTGGGATAACTTGTACTTGAATATGGCTGCCAGCGGGTAAGCTGCGAGTAAAATTTTCCATCAAACCAGTGAGAACCTGATCCAACATGGTGGGATTGCTTACCACTGTTGGTAATTGTTGGGGTAAAACAACATTTAAAGTTAAGTTCCGCCGATGCGCAGCTTGTTCCCAACGAGGAATACTCTGCTGCAACACTTGATCTAAAGACATCGGTGTGAGTTGAGTCTTTGACGATTTTGCTGAGGCAGTAGTTTCTAGTTCTGCGGCCTTAAACAGCAATTCCATACGGTCAATTTGCTCGGTACACTCGTGATCGATAATTTTTAAGCGATTGATGACGCTAGCATCTAAGTCTCGCCGCTTTAATAGCAGACGAGTCATGGTGCGAATAGTTGTTAAAGGTGTGCGAACTTCGTGAGCAAAGGCTTGGAGCAATTCTACATCAGGATTTGGGGATTGGGGATTGGGGAAAACTCTTCTCCCCTGCTCCACTGCTCCTCTGCTCCCCTGCTCCCCTACTTCTTCCCCAGTCCCTAGTAAAGAGTCTCTAGTCTCTTCTGGTTCTGTTAATTCTTGAAGCAACAACTGGCTAAAGTGAATCATCATGCGGTAGTCTGGTGCTACCGGAGAATACTGTTCTACTAATGCGTCCAAGCGGGCGAAGAACTCTGGATTAGCCAGCATTACCCGTGCCCCTAGCGATCGCCAAGCCTGCTGCACTATCTCTGGCTCAAAAGAAAATGAAAAAGTTTTTTTACCGTTTTTGTGGGTTGCTAAAACCAGCACTAATCTAAATTTATCTGTAAAAACTAAGCAAAACTGTTCTGCACCTAGAGGATCGGCAGGTAGTAAAGGAAGTACCGATTCATGGGGAGCAATCTCTTCATTTACAGACGCGATTGCACCCGGCATCTGAAATGGCATCAGCGCCAAAGGGTTAAATGGTTTTGCTGTAAAAGTTACTGTTTGTAAACTTTGAGTCAATTTTGGTTGACTAAATAAGGGTGCTGGTGCAGTTAAAACTAATCCTTGGGTTGTGTTAACTGAAGGGTCTGCTAAAGTATTTAATAGCAAATGTTCTGTCGCTGCGAGGCTGATACGCCACTGCTGCTCTGCTTTAGCAGGTGAACATTCTGCCACACTTGATTGATTTTCAGCCAAGATTTCGCTCAGGCTTGGCAATATCCATTGGTACACAGGCTTTCACCCCTTAATTCAAGAGCGACTAACAGCGTCTAAGTTAGACATTTCACTACTATCTAAGAGGTTATAGCTATTTGTATACTGATGACAGTGGTAGAACCGAACAATTCAGGGGAAATTCCCCTCTAACTGCGATGTCTACGACGGGCTACGCCTACGCACTTAGGGGCTGAAAAACATTGGCACTGACTTTTACCGATAGGCCTGGCGATCGCCGACTATGATTGTGCTGCTTTCGCTACTCGAATTGGGATTGTAATTACAAACTCTGCACCTTGTCCCGGTGATGAAATACATTGCAAAGATCCACCATGCTTGTCAGTAATTATCTGGTAACTTATTGATAGACCCATGCCAGTCCCCTTCCCAACTGCTTTCGTGGTGAAAAAAGGGTCAAATAAACGCGACTGGATTTCTTGGGGAATTCCTACTCCATTATCAGCAATCCGAATAATTACATTTTCATTTACCTGTTCAGAAGAAATGCGAATCAAGGGATTTGGACAAAGTTCTTTTTGGAAACAATCTTCTAAAGCATCGATTGCATTTGCCAAGAGGTTCATAAATACCTGATTCAGTTGCCCTGCAAAACACTGGATTTGAGGTATTGCACCATATTCTTTAACCACTTTAATTTCAGGGCGATTATTTTGTAGCTTTAGACGGTGTTGCAAAATTAACAGAGTACTGTCGATTCCTTCATGGAGATCAGCTGTTTTGAACTCAGCTTCATCCAAACGAGAGAAAATTCGGAGACTGAGAACAATTTCCCGAATGCGTTTAGCCCCCATCTTCATTGAGGTTAACATCTTAGGCAAATCTTCTGTTAGGTACTCAATATCTGCTTCTGCGTTAGCATTTTTAATTTCTGGCTCTGGGTTAGGATAATAATTTTGATATAGCTTAATTAACAGCAGCAACTGTTGAGTGTAATCATCAGTGTGTTGCAGGTTGCCGTAGATAAAATTAACTGGATTGTTGATTTCATGGGCAACTCCTGCCACTAGTTGACCCAGACTCGACATTTTTTCCGATTGAATTAATTGCATTTGGGTTTTTTTCAGGTGTTTCAGAACTTGTTGAAGTTCTGCTTCTGCCTGTAGGCGCTCGCTAATTTCGTCTCGTAATTGTTCATTAGCATTGACCAACTCACCTCTAGAATATTGGAGATCGTCTGCCATTTTGTTGAACGAGGTAGCTAACTCGCCAATCTCATCGTGAGAGCTAATATTAACTCTGGTATCCAGCTTACCTTCAGCCAGATTCATCACAGCTTGCTGGAGTTTTTTAATCGGTTTTGAGATCGTTTTGGAGACCAGATAACCTACTAATAATGCAAAAATACCACATCCCGAACTGATGACAGACGTGACAAAAATATTTTTATGGGCTATTGCTAGTGCTGCTTTATAAAGTGGTGTATACTCCAAAATTACTGCACCCATTGTTTCACCCTTGCTAGTTTTAAAAGCAACAGCAATCAAGTGAATTCCATTTGGGTATTCAGGACTGGTCTCAATATAGGTTCTGGGTATCCCATCTTGAATAGTTTGACCAACTTCATTATTGCGATCGTGATCTAATCGCGTACCGATATCTTCCGCAACTACATCTGCCAGAATGATTTTATTACGGTCTACAATCTCCAGATCGCGCTGACGTTGCTTGTGTAGCGATTGGACATGCTCTTGCAGATGGGCTAGCATCTGATCTTGCGATCGCATTTCGTGCTTTTCAAGATCGTAACTGACAAAATATCCCAGTAGTCCAGCAACTTCTTCGGCTTCTTGTTGAGCAAGATACTTAGCTATATTCAATTGTTGATTAGCACTAATCGCACCAATAATTCCTGAGAGAGTAGCCATTCCTAGAGTACCCAAAATTAATTTTTGACTAATTTTCATTCCTTACTCAATACCTCAAGTGTTGACTACTGTGCTAATTCAGTTTTCGAGAGTTTGCCCTTTTCCTAAAATTCCCACTTATCAGCCTGAAAGCTACAGAGTCAACAACCATTAGCCAAATCTTTAATCTGGTTCTTTTTGGAACTCCGTTTTGGGCAAACTATGCTTGCAACACAAAATCTGATGCCGTGAGAGTTGGCGCACCAGTTAAAGCTGCAAATAAACCACCACTGCCAAAACCAGCCACGCTGCCATTTTGGTTGTAAAATAACTGCTCATTCACGGGATCGTAGACAATTTTTGCCGTGCTAGTCCCCGCTAAATTAGTGATTTGAAAATCATTGAGATTACTAAAACCTGTTCCCGCAGCAGAAGCGAGCGCACCAAAGGTAGTCTTATCCAGTACAATCTTGTCACCTTCAGAACTGTTGAAATCAGCGATCGCATCAACACCAACAACAGTGCTAGTAAACTCAACATTGCTGTTGTAAACGAAAAAGTCAGCACCTACACCACCGATGAGAACATCATTGTCTCTGCCACCCACCAGAGTATCATTGCCTTTTCCACCCCGCAAGAGGTCATTACCACTATTACCATTAATGATGTCGTTACCACCTTGACCATTAATTAGATCGTTGGAGTTGTCAAAACCCGCAACGTTATTGTTAAGGTCATTGAGGAAGGTGACAGTGTTCTTGTTAAAGAGATTAGTTTGAGTTGAGTTGGCATTGAAGACATCAAAACTGTCAGTTATGCTGGTTTGTCCATCAAACAGGATATTACCAATAGCGGGTCGTGAAGCATTTGCTGGTAAGTTATCCAGGTTTTCTAATTGGAAGTTTTGCAGGATAACTTTGCTAGAGGCCACATCCAAAAAGGTGAGTTCTAAGTTATTACCATTTTGAGTAATACCAATTCTATATGAGGGTGCATAGAACTGTAGAATAGGGTGATAGGAAAAATTAAACACTGCTTGGCAAGCAATGGGACGCCCTTTTAACTTAGAAATCAGTGAGAGCGCTGAATATTTGTCTAAAAGTCTCAAGAAGGCTCGGACTGCTTTTGAGAAAGAACGGTTGCAAATGCTGTGGTGGATAAAAACAGGACAAGCAACACAGCATCAGGAACTAAGCCGCATGTTGGGCAGAGATGGCTCAACGGTAACACGCTGGTTGCAAAAGTATCGACAAGGGGGACTAGCGAAACATACAAAATTGTTATAATACCAATTCTATATGAGGGTGCATAGAACTGTAGAATAGGGTGATAGGAAAAATTAAACACTGCTTGGCAAGCAATGGGACGCCCTTTTAACTTAGAAATCAGTGAGAGCGCTGAATATTTGTCTAAAAGTCTCAAGAAGGCTCGGACTGCTTTTGAGAAAGAACGGTTGCAAATGCTGTGGTGGATAAAAACAGGACAAGCAACACAGCATCAGGAACTAAGCCGCATGTTGGGCAGAGATGGCTCAACGGTAACACGCTGGTTGCAAAAGTATCGACAAGGGGGACTAGCGAAACTATTAGAGGTCAAAGCTTCTCCTGGAGCAACTCCGAAGATTCAAGGAGAAATGCGATGCCTGCGGCGGGCTGCGCCTACGCAGTTGGAGGAGAAACTCAAATGTCCCGAAGGGTTCAGCAGCTATGGGGAAATTGTAGAGTGGCTCAAGCAGGAATTTGATTTAGAAGTCAAATATCAGACGGTATATCGTTTGGTACACTATCAACTCCAGGCGAAACTCAAAATACCTCGACCTGTAAGCAAACAGCAGGATGAACAGGCTGTCAACCTGTTTAAAAAAACATTCCTCACGCCCTTGTTAGCTTTCAAAACCTTTTAGGTCAAGGAAAGCGACTACGTTACCTCTGTCAGGATGAGACTAGACTAGGGTTGAAAACGGAAACCGGGCGAGTGATTACGGCTCGTGGTGTCAAACCTATAGTCACTGTACAGTGGCCAAGAGAGGCATTCTGGTTGTATGGGGTAGTTGAACCATTGACAGGATGGCATTTTTGTCATGAATATCCTCATTTGGACGGTGAGAACTTTCAGAAATTTCTTGATGTCCTATCCCAACAACTGGGTAATGATATCGCACTGATGCAAATGGATCAAGCATCTGCACATCAAGCTTTAGCGCTGTCTTGGCCTGAAAATCTCATCCCGATCTTTCAACCTGCTCATAGCCCTCAGCTTAATCCAATTGAGCGATTATGGCAGTTTATTAAACGCCAGTTCAAAGGGGAAAGCTTCTCTAATCTACAAGAACTGCGCCAACGGATTGAACACGAGCTAGCTCAAATATCCTCTCTCGTAATCTCCTCTTTGACAAGTTATGATTTTATCCTCGAAGCTCTCTTTCATGAAGCTTTATTCTATGCATCTTCATAGAGAATTGGTAT
>LXQE01000150.1 GCA_003326195.1 Nostoc punctiforme NIES-2108 | reverse complement strand
CCGTAATTGAAGTGAGGGGATGAAGATGAAGGGGGCATTGGGCATTGGGCATTGGGCATTGGTCATTGGGCATTGGTCAATAATCAATAGTTCTTTTTCCCCTGCTCCCTGCTATCTCAATTTAACGTCTGGCAACTCGCATCAATAAGAATAAACCTATTCCTAAAAAAATAAAGTTGGGCAACCAAGCTCCCATAAAGGGAGAGAGGACACCTGCTTGTGCGATCGCCCCACTTATAAAGAAAATTAAGTAGTACGAAAATATAACTAGGACACTAATCCCAAAGCTGGTACCTCTTCCCGTCCGTTGCGGTATGCTGCCCATCGCTGCCCCTACCAAGCCAAAAACCACGCATACAAAGGGCAAAGAGATTTTTTGTTGAATCCGCACTTCAAGTTTACGAATTTTTTGGCGATCGCCACCAAGATTTTCCACTTCTAGTTGCTGTAGTGCTTCAGAAATATTCATCTCACCATAATCCCGGCTTTTTTCTGCCAGACTTAATGGCGTGCGCGGTAGTTGCAGTTGTTGGTGTTCAAATCTCACGATGTTGCGATAAGAGCGATCGGCAGCAACAAAATAGATCGTGCCGTTGTAAAAATCCCAGACATTTTCAGAAGGATTCCATTGAGCAGATTCTGATACCACAATTTGATTCAGATTTTTTGTTGAGCGATCTATAATTGTCAACCCTTTCATCCGCTTACCATCAAATTGATCGGCGTAAAACAAGCGTGTCAATATCCGATTCTTAGAGCCATCCGGCTGCACAACATCCTGGTATTCAGGATAGAAAATATTTTGTTGTTTAAAAGTGGGCTTGTCTGATTTCAGCGCTTTCTCTAAAGTCATTGCCGCTTGATAATTGGCTGCTGGTGCAATTTCCTCGTTAAACACAAATGTCATTCCTGTGACTACAAGACTTAACATCACAGCAGTTAGCACCATGCGATAGACACTGACGCCACAACCACGCAGGGCAATTAGTTCGCTCTCGCTAGAAAGACGACTGTAGGTCATCAAAGTAGCCAGCAGCGTAGACATCGGGAAAGCCAAAACGATAAAATTGGGAAATTTTAACAAAAAAACTTGAATAGCAATGTCTATAGGTAGCCCAGATTCGACAATTTTTCTGACCAGATCGAATACAGCATCAATGGTGACGCCAATTGATGAAAAAGCTCCGACACCAAAGAAAAACGGCGCTAACAATTCGCTGGCAAGGTAGCGATCCATGATCGTAAAAGGCAGCAGCGAATAAAGACTATTAAAAAACGTGAGCTTCTTTGAGATCATAAGCAACTTGAAAATTTAGATATTGGCGACCCTGGCAAAGCAAAGCATCTCTAGTGTATTTAATATCAAAATTAAATACTTAATGGCTAAAAATTAACTAATAAATTCATGCTGAAGAATCAAAAATCAAAATTTTCTGGGAAATTATTAACTAAATAATTGTTAATTTAGACTTGAAAATTATCCCCTAAATAATATTGCCGCACGAGGGGATTGCTGTAGAGTTCGTCAGCAGCGCCAAAAGCGAGGATTTGTCCCTCACGCATGATGTAGGCGCGATCAGTGATGGCAAGGGTTTCGCGGACATTATGATCTGTAATTAAGATTCCCATGCCGCGATCGCGCAGTTGTGCGACGATTTGCTGAATTTCTGAGACTGCGATCGGATCTACTCCCGCAAAAGGTTCATCCAAAAGCAAAAATTTGGGCCCTTCTCGTCCAGCAGCTAAAGACCTTGCTAATTCCGTCCGTCGTCGCTCACCACCAGAAAGTTGAATTCCTTTACTTTTAGCTAATTTTTCCAACCGAAACTCCCGCAGTAAAGTTCTAAGCCGGATTGACCACTCCCAACGTGGCACATGAGTTTGCTCTAGCACTAACAGAATATTATCCTCTACCGAGAGTTGGCGAAAAACACTTGCTTCTTGTGCTAGATAACCAATACCCAATCGTGCCCTTTGATGCATTGGCATTCCCGTCACATCTACATTACCCAGCCAAACTTTTCCTTGATTGGGTTTTTCTAAACCTGTGGCAATATAAAAAGTCGTCGTTTTACCAGCCCCATTGGGGCCTAGTAAACCAACGATTTCGCCTTGAGCAACAGAAAGATTGACACGATTGACAATTACTCGCTTGCCGTAAGATTTGTGAATATTCTCTAAAACAATTTTCACGCTGGAAGCACCCTTTCTTGGTGGTAAATGCTAATTAGAAGGCTTCAAAGGTGGTGTTTGTGGGGCAGGTGTCGCACTTTGTCCGCTATTATTTGATTCCTCGATCATGTAGATAGACTCTACCTGACGGTTGGATTGGGGTAAAGCAACAAATCGCCCTTCATCAATTAAATAGGTTACTTTCTCTGCTCGGATACTGTTACCGCCCTGTTGCAGAATATAGACGTTACCACTGAAATCAATTCGGCGTTCTTTACTAAAATACTGTGCTTGGGCAGATGTTGCCTGAAGTTGACGAGAAGGATACAACATTTGCACGTTGCCGCGAGCGGTAATTACTTGATTTTTAGCGTCATATTCTTGCACATCAGCGCGGATAGTCAGGGGGCGATTTGCCTGAGATGTTTGTGCAGTAGCGGTTTGCACTTGGGTAGGGAAGGCAAAAGCGCCTAAGAGTGCAGCTGGCAGCATTAAAGCTAATCCAAAGCGACGTATCTGGGATATGGGCAATTGATAGCAGGGCATCATAGCAATTGGGGATTTAGGATTTCAGCTTGCATTCTAATTATCTCAAGTACTTTATCCAGATATGAAGTATACAATCTGGAGTGATTGCCGATAACTACTGGCTGAAATAGTGACGCTAGCCCCAACCTCAAGGTTTCAGGTAATTGACATCTGAGTGAAATCGACGTAGGCACAATACTCTTCTTTTAACGGAGACGCTACGCGTAGCTTGCTTCCACGTAGTGGTACGGAAGTCGTCGGCTAGATGAATTTTCTACCAAGGATTTCAGGCAACGCAAATTAATTTCACCTGAATAGGACTTACGCAAAAACCCTCTCAAATTCTCATTCCTCCGTGACCTTGGCGCTCTCTGTGGTTCGTTTTCCGTTACCTGTGCGTAAGTCCTAGTGAAGTCTAATCAGTAGTTACCACAATTCTAGGCAAAGATAAGACTTGATTTTCGCCCAGATCGCCAGCAACAATTTTATCTGGCCCTATTTGTTGTAAATTTGTCAACAACGCTGCGCTCTGACTCAATAGCTCATCTACGTCAATGCCGCCGTAACTAGATGGGTAACGGCGTAGGCGATTGCCGCCTTCTCCCAATAGAATTACCGCACCTCGCCAGTTGCGATTTTCCAAATGATACAGTGCCACAGCAATTTGGAGAATGCCTTGATAAAAGCTTTTTTCCGGTTCGCCAGCTTCAATCCACAAAGCCTCTAAAGTGTCATGACAAGCGTAGAACTCTCCAGAATTGAACTGTTCTACGCCTTGCCAAAACTCTTGGGGGATGATTTCGCTCATCCCATGCTGTCTCGTACTTCTTTGATTGTTTCCAGAGAGATTTCTTGTTTGTCTCCAGCAAACTCGTTGTCAGGGGTGAGGAATAACATGCAATGGCACTCTTTGCGTTCTCTCATTGGCACACAAGGACAGTTCCAATATGTGGCGTGAATCTCAGCCTCTTTATCTTCGTAATGGCGACAAGGACATAAAGGCGCACCCAGATCGTCTTTATGTTTGGCTAGTCCTTCAATCACAACTGCGGTGACAGAAGGTTCAGAACAGAAATATGTTCCAGTACGCTTGGCGTATTGTTCGGAAAAATGCCGCATTGCCTCTAGGCTTTTATCGCTGGATTTTGTGTTATGTTCTGATGTGATCATGTCGCTCATAATTTAAATATTTCTTTGCATTGTACCTCAGCCTCACTAAGGGATTACTGGGTGTATTTCCCCAACCTTAGCTGATCAAATTGTCTTACCTTTGCTCAAAGGCTGATATATCCGGTGTGCAGGGATCAGAGAAAATCCCATAAATCGCAGAAGCTGAACTTGTCAGCAGTCTTTGAAATTATAAAATTTGAATTGATTTATGAATGTAATGTTTTTTGTAGCTGGGCTTGCAGTGGGCGATCGCTTTGTAAAACTATACCAGTGTGTTCCCAATTGATTACCTCTGGTTCTGCTGGTGAGGATATACTTGACCACAAAACCCAGCGACTACCTTGAGGAAGAGTCGCAAGGCTCAGAGGGTTTTGAGTCAGCCAAATCAAGGGATAGCTTTTAGGAACAACTGAACTGGCATCTTCTAAGGCTGCGGTTGCTGCTAAGGTTTCTAAAACAAAGCGATCGCCTTTGATTAAATTTGTTGATGCTGTCCACAGTTGCACCTGTAATTGTTGTTGTTGTGCATAAAAGTACAGCGATGCTGCGGCAATTACTGCTTGTTCAAAGTTTTCTTCTTCCCAATTGCTAGCACTGTCAAGGGCAATAACTATTTCTTGTCCACCTGTTACCATTTCTAACTCCCGCACCCTTAATTCACCATAGCGGGCACTAGTTCGCCAGTGAATCAGGCGAGTAGGATCTCCTACACGATATGGACGGAGCGATCGCACCAGCCCCGTTGTCGCTGTCTGCAAAGGTCTACCACGAGGATCGCCCCTTTTGCTCTCTTCTTGTCCCATTTCATCTACTAGGGGGCAGGTAGCCAAGGGTAACACTGTGGGATAAACGATCGCTGTGGCAGCACAATCACGCTGACGGCGACACCAGAACAATCCCAAAGGCGCACCAGAACCAAGTTCGACTGTGTGCCAGCGATAAACACCCCGGCGCTGAGTTGGGTGGTAATATACCCAACGGTAACTACCTTGGCTAGGAATTGTTTCAATTGCCTTTTGTACTGGTTTCCCTAAGACGAAGGGCAGTATATCTTCAACTTGCAATAAGCTTACAGGCTGTTGTGTCTGATTGCAGATTTCTAATTCCACCGTTAGATCGTCACCGGCTGACACTGGTTGCATGGGACGGCGGGTGATAGATAGACCTGTGAGCGATCGCGGCGGTAAGATAGCTGCTACACCCAAAAGGGCAAAACTGATGCCGCTAATGGCGTACAGCCAACCAGCCATCGTATTGATACCTGCGCCAAAAAAACAAATAGCCGTTGCTGCTAGTACCCAACCGCCATAAGTAGGGGCACAAGCACGGGTTTCTAACCAATTGGTGATGGGTTTGATGATTTTCATGTTTCTTTTTTAACCCAACGCCATCCTAAATTCACAGTGTCTCAGGGGTTCGGCAAAAAAGCTTTTAGTTGGATTCCTCAAAAAGAGATGGAAAGTTACGACGACCACTTACAACCCGTAGAATTTCGATACCATCATCTAATACTCTGTAGAAAACGATATAGCCTTGCAAGGATACACCTCGGAGGTCTGGACGAATTTTTGCGTAACTTTTACCACTGTTTGGAAAGGCAACAAGTTGTTGGCACTTGCGGTTGAATTCACTGAAAAATCGCTCTCCTGCTTCAATGCTAGTTTCAGCAAAGTAGTCGGAAATTTCATTGATATCTCGGCTGGCAAGAATGTTGATGACGTAGCGACTCATGCTTGCGCCTGATGTCCTTGTCGAAACCGCTCTAGAATTTGGTTTACGAATGTCTCTCCGTCAATAGGTGGCGTTTGGTCTGAAGCTAAAATCGCCGCATCAATTTTTTCTCGCACATTTTCGACCCATTCAGCATCAGCGCGATCGTATTCATCAAGCAACCGTAAGGCAATTTCAAGGGCTTCTTCTGCTGAACGATATTTCCCAGACTGGAGCTTAGTTTGAATAAAGCGTTCTTGATCGGGTGTGAGACTGATGCTCATAGAAAACCTCTATTCAGATTATTCACCATTTTAAGTCAAAAAACTCACCAGAATATCAACGGCGAGGAGCAATCACATATTATTAAAATATGGAATAGATGTGGAAGATTCTTTGATGCAGTTAGTCAGTCGGGAGCATATTGAAATCTCTTCTGATGTGCGGAGTGGCAAACCCTGCATTGTCAATACTCGCATTGCTGTAGAAAATGTGGCAGTGATGTATTTAAAGCTAGGATATTCCTTGCTAGAGATTAGCTGGTAAGTATGACCTGTCACTGGCATCTGTTTATGCAGCAATGGCTTATTACTTTGATCACCGAGACGAGATTGATCGCCGTACAGCAGAAGAGAATGAGTTAGTTGAAGTACTGAAGCAAAATCATCCGTCACGTTTTCAAGAGAAACTCAGACAGTTGAGGAATGAGTGAGCGAATTCGCTTTCATCCGGATGAAAATATCGATCCTGCGATCGCTCTTGGCTTACGCCGTTATGGAATTGATGTCACAACAACTAATGATGTAGAATTACGTACTCAAAGCGATACGCGTGATGATGACTTCTTCTCCACCAGCCGCCTCTTCAATTAATTCTGCTAGGCGAGTCTCAGCTTCTTTCAAATTAACTTGGTGCATTGATAGTCTTTACCAGTTCTCTGGATTTTGGTGGTTTGCATCTATCAATTTATAATTGTATATGATTACATTATCGAATGTAGGTAGAAGGTAAAAATTTGACAATTACTACCAACTTAAAACAACTCCATGAAACCGATGAAAATTTATGGTTAGAAGAAACTATTGAATTATTAAAACACAAACAGTTTAACAAACTTGATTTAGAAAACTTAATTGAGGAATTAATCAGTTTGGGTAAAAGAGATTTAGCTAAAGCCAAAGGTCTTTTAAGGCAAATTATTATTTATATATTATTACTCCAATATTGGCAGGCGGAATATGAAATAAACTCTCGTCATTGGATTGGAGAACTAAAAACTTTTAGATACGAATTAAATAATCATTTAACGACGAATTTAATAAACAAGTTACAGGATGATTTAGAGAATATTTATCAAAGTGCAGTTGATTTTGTGAAAGTTAAAACAGATTTAAATATTTTTCTAGAGAAGTGCCCTTACACTCTTGTACAATTATTAGATGAGAATTATTTACCTTAAAGATATCAGTATTATCTGATTTTTGTGAAATAAAAGCAGCACTAAAAGCGATATCTACGACGGGCTACGCCTACGCAGTTTCACGAATAGCCATCACAATTACTTCTGCAAAAATTTTTATTCTGCTAGTTTACCATCTGAATAATTCTCTATCAGATTACCTGCGCCTGCTGTCTCAATGATTGCCCCTTCATAAATTTACTCAAATAATCTGATCTGACCCAGATCGGGTCGTTGTGTTAGGCTGCTGGCGCTGGGCGACTTGGATTAACAACCTTAATGCCTCATTCACTGCTTCATCGTTAGGAAAAGCTTAGGCAACATCGGGAGCTAAAAGTACTAGGTTCGTTTTTGTACGATACCGTTCAACATATTTACCTCTAACCCCGCTTGCCATTTGAGCGAAGTTGTACTCAGGACGTAATTCATCTTCCATTTCGTTTTCAACTTCCTTGTTCATACTTTGCCAACAACTTGAGGAGCTAGCGTTACGCGGCGGTTGATTATGCTGATTCTAGATGAGTGACGGGAATTTGTTCGGTTCTTTCGGGGGGTTTGGCTCCAGTTGCAACAGCATGAACCGCATGAAGAATATCGGCAGAATAGTACCGATTGCCACAGGTATCACAAACACCAATCGTCACATCTTCGAGGATGACAAATCCATCTCTATGTTTAAATGCCTCGCGCTTGACAATTCGAGGTTGAACAGTTCCTTCGCAATACTCGCATCTATATCCATACATACGGCTAGCCTTAAGCTTCAGTGACTTCACAAACAGTGACAATCAGATAAATTTTTATATTAATTTCTGCAATAGATTATAAATATCCCCTTTATCACCTTCTTTTCGTAAGCCTACACCAACAACCAATACTACCACTTTATCAATTTCTATTTTGTAAAGTATACGATAGCGCTGACCAACAGCCCTAACACTACGATAATTGATAAGCTTTCCAGTTAAAGGTTTTCCCTGTTTTTCTGGATCTGTTTTTAACTTATCAATACGTGAACTTAAAACTTTCTGGTGACGTTTATCTTTAATATTTTCTAACATCTCTAATGCTAGAGGTGTTAACTGAATTTCAAATTCAATATTATCAGACTGTGGTATATCAGAGTCCGAGTTTGAGTTTGGCATCATTCCAACTAATAGTTTCTCCTCTCTCCCCTTGAGCTATACTTTCTTGTAATTCTTGGGTAAATTCTTTATCAGATAAAATTTCCAGAGTTTCTAGTAAAGATTCATATTTCTCAAAACTAATTGCAGCTATTACTGGTTTACCATGTTTAGTAATAATTATTGGATCTTCTTTTAAATCGTCTGGTAAATCTAGAAGTTGCTCTTGTGCTTCTGTAATTGTTAGGTATTTTAGCATATTCTAGTTGATAGATAATAATTAACTATCATTATATCACTTGCTTGAAAAACCAACCTAAACCTAGTCCGATTTTCTATAAAAATGTTCTTACACTCTCTCAAAATTACTTAGATGATAATAATTTACCTTAAATATATCAGTCTTATCTGAGTTTTTCTGAAATGAAAGAAGTAGCAAAACAGATGATGTGTACGATGATGCTCCCCCTACGCACCGTAAATTTTTGCTATGGTTTGGCGATCGCTTTCTGTAATAATCCAGCGATCTATCTTTACCAACAACTTGAGGATCTAACGTTACGCGGCGTTGATTATGCTGATTCTAGATGAGTGACCGGAATTTGTTCGGTTTTTTCAGGGAGTTTCGCTCCAGTTGCAACAGCATGAACCGCATGAAGAATATCAGCAGAATAGTACCGATTGCCACAGGTATCACAAACACCTATCGTCACATCTTCGAGGATGACAAATCCATCTCTATGTTTAAATGCCTCATGCTTGACAATTCGAGGTTGAACAGTTCCTTCGCAATACTCACATCTATAGTTGCTCATGAGTGGGAACATCAGCAGGTTGAAAGGTTTTGAGGTCTATTTCTGATGGTTGGGCTAATGCTGCTAAACGGTTACATTGAATGGCAATACAACGATCAAAGATATTTCTCACAAATCTACCATTTCCAAGTTCTCCTATTTGATGTTCAAATTGATTAACTAAGAGATGCACTGCTTCTAGAGTCTTCTCTGAGAACAGATAGCCGTGCTGTTCACACCTGACTTTAAAAATCTCGGTTAACTCGGACGGACAATAGTCTTCAAAGTGAATCGACCTTGCAAATCTGGACTTTAGACTAGGGTTAGATTCAATAAATCGAGACATTTCCCCTTTATATCCTGCAACAATAACTACCAGATCCT
This sequence comes from Nostoc punctiforme NIES-2108, assembly GCA_003326195.1. Taxonomy (GTDB): domain Bacteria; phylum Cyanobacteriota; class Cyanobacteriia; order Cyanobacteriales; family Nostocaceae; genus Nostoc; species Nostoc punctiforme_A. Next base: position 222,709 of record LXQE01000150.1, on the reverse strand, counting down.
CTCTATGGTCTTCCATCATTTTTAAAAGAGTATTGATTGCCTCTTGTCCGTACATATCGCCGCGTCCGTCTTCAGGTATCAAGATATTGATTTTCCTATTACCACAAAATAAAAAGCCCGCTCATGCGGGCTTTCTAAATCAATTGAGAATTCTTGCTTACCGTTTTGCCAACTTCTTCGACATCTTCCGCAGACGAATCGATTGGGGTGTAACTTCCACCAATTCATCGGGGCCAATGTATTCCAAAGCACGCTCTAGGCTCATGTCTATCGGTGCTTGCAACTGAACCAATTCATCACCACCAGCAGCCCGGTGGTTAGTCAACTGCTTGGTCTTACAGATATTCAATTCCAAATCTTGGGAACGATTGTGTTCTCCCACAATCATGCCTCTGTAAACCTTTGTGCCGGGAGTAATAAAGAATGCTCCTCTATCTTCGGCATTTCTCATGGCGTAGAAGGTAGAAACACCCTCTTCAAAGGAGATTAAAACGCCTTTGTTACGGGCTTCAATATCGCCACTGATTTGACGATAGTCTAAGAAGCTGTGGTTCATGATGCCTTCGCCACGAGTCATCCGCATGAATTCACCCCGGAAACCAATCAATCCACGGGCGGGAATGACAAACTCTAACTGGGTGCGATCGCCACTACCTGGTTGCATATCTTGCATTTCGCCTTTGCGTTGTCCCAGGCGTTCAATACAGCTACCCACACCATCAGCAGGAATGTCTAACACCAAGAGTTCAAAAGGTTCGCAAGGTTGACCGTTGATTTCACGGTAAATTACCTGTGGCTGAGATACCTGAAACTCGAAGCCTTCCCGACGCATGGTTTCAATTAAGATACCCAGGTGGAGTTCTCCACGACCGGAAACGAGGAATTTGTCAGGAGAATCGGTTTCTTCGACACGCAAAGCAACGTTGGTTTCAAGTTCGCGGAATAGGCGATCGCGTATTTGTCTTGATGTTACCAACTTGCCTTCTTGACCTGCAAAGGGCGAATCATTCACCCAGAAGGCCATTTGCAAGGTTGGTTCATCCACTTTAATTAGTGGTAAAGCTTGTGGTTCATTGGGGTCAGTAATCGTTTCCCCAATATAAGCATCAGCGAAACCAGCCACCGCGACAATATAACCTGCGGTTGCTTCTTCCATCTCTACGCGCTTGAGTCCATCAAAGCCCATCAACTTGGTAATTTTACCCTTGACAATGGTGCCATCTTCTGTAACTAAAGCCGCTTGCTGCCCTGCGCGGATAGTACCGTTGTGAATTCTGCCAATGACAATCCGTCCCAGATATTCAGAATAATCTAGGGTTGTGACTTGCAATTGCAGAGGCTTATTGCTGTCGCCTACTGGTGGTGGAACGTGTTGCAGAATCGCATTAAACAGGGGTTGCATATCTACCGATTCGGCTTCTAGGCTTTCTTTGGCGAAACCTGCCATACCGGAGGCAAACAGATAGGTAAAATCACACTGGTCTTCATCTGCCCCTAATTCCAAGAACAGATCCAATACTTTATCGACAGCAACGTGGGGGTCAGTTTGACCACGGTCGATTTTGTTGATGATAACGATGGGGCGCAGCCCTTTTTCTAAAGCTTTTTTCAGAACAAAGCGTGTTTGGGGCATGGGGCCTTCATTGGCATCGACAATCAGAAGACATCCGTCAACCATGCCGAGTACACGTTCAACTTCGCCACCAAAGTCAGCGTGTCCAGGAGTATCAACAATATTAATTAGTGTTTCTTTGTAGCGAACTGCTGTATTTTTGGACAGGATAGTAATACCCCGTTCCCGTTCTAGGGCGTTGGAGTCCATAACGCAATCCGGAACGTCTTCGCCTTCGCGGAAAATGCCGGATTGTTTGAGGAGTGCGTCAACCAGGGTGGTTTTGCCGTGGTCAACGTGGGCGATAATGGCGACGTTGCGAATTGGGAGCGTCATAGAAGCTTTTGGTGAACTCTAGAGGGTGTTTATAAGATTTACATTTGAATGCTAGGCTGTTTTAACAGAATTGGGGATGATCGGCAAACTCTGTAAAGAACCTTTAATAATTCTAGCGTAATCGTCACAATTGCGGTGAGTTTTGTAAACCCCACAATGTAGATGTGTGGTAATTACGGCGTTGGTGGGATAAAAAAAGCTTCTGTGACAAACAGGTGTTACCTGAAGGGCAGTATTGCTTTTGAGAATTCCGGTTGATTCGCATAGAGGAATTTAGTCATTGAAATACTTTGGTGAAAAGTGCGATCTTTGTCTCAGAGAGATAAAGTTGCTGGCTGCTAAAAGTCAGGGTATTTCATGTTTGGGATCAAAGATAAGCGATCGCCAAGTTTGGTTTTTCTTGACTAGAATGGGGTGGGTATCTCTACAAAAATATTCAACTTACACAGAATTCTCACAATGTAGAGCGAGGTTAATTGTTTAGGAGAGTAAAAGGCGATGTCTACGACGGGCTATGACGCTCGCGGACTCGCTACCGCTACGCTATCGGCGTCGCCATTGTCTATGTAGAGACTTTACAATGTAACGCTTCTAGGGAATTTAAGGTATATTCTAAAAACTAATAAAATGACAGCGATAATTATATGGTCTGCTGCCTAAATCCTAATTGCGAGAATCCCAAAAATCCTGACGGAGCAAATTTCTGCCTCAGTTGTGGCACAGAGTTGGTATCGCTATTGAGAAATCGTTACCGAATCATCTCACCATTAGGGAGAGGAGGGTTTGCACGCACATATATCGCAGAAGATATAGACAAGCTCAATGAACGATGTGTTGTTAAGCAGCTGGTTCTAAGTCAATTTTATGGCAGTCAGGGTAGTCAGGCACATAAAAAAGCGACTGAGTTGTTTGAACGAGAGGCCAAACGTCTCAAAGAACTAGGAGAACATCTCCAAATTCCCAATTTGTATGCATATTTTAAGGAAGCTGAATATCTTTATTTAGTGCAGCAGTTTATCGAAGGGCAAAATCTGTTGCAAGAGTTAAAACAACAGGGAGTTTTTGATGAAGCCAAAATTCGAGATTTTTTAAATGATTTATTATCTGTACTGGTAGATATACATCAACAACAAGTAATTCACCGTGATCTTAAGCCAGAAAATATTATTCGCCGTCAAAATGATGGGAAATTAGTACTAATTGATTTTGGGGTGGCAAAGCAAAAGACGGAACCTACAAACACCGCAGTGGGGACAATTATTGGTTCATTAGGTTATGCACCAATTGAGCAAATGCAAGCGGGTAAAGTTTTTCCTTCCAGTGATATTTACAGTTTAGGAATAACTTGCTTTCATCTGCTGACCAATATCTCTCCTTCAAGTTTGTGGATGAAACAAGGCTATGGTTGGACTTCTAGTTGGCGGCAGCATTTAACGCAACCCATAAGTCAAGAATTAGAGATGATTCTTAATAAGTCCCTACAAGAAAATCACGAACAGCGTTATCAATCTGCACAGGCTGTCTTACAAGACTTGAAGAAGTTGCCACCGCTAAAATATACATCAGCTCCTACAGTTATTCCGCCTACTATGCGATCAAGATCGCAACCACAAAATCAACATCAATTAACTCGATATCTACCACAATTATCTAACATTCGATTATTATCTGGAGCAATAATAGCAGGGTCGGGCAGTTCATTTTTAGCGATCGCACTTATAAGTTTTCTCGGAACTACTTGGATTAGCTCTGGATTGTGGTTGCTCATTTTAGGAGGATTAGTCTTTATTCAATCTCGCCCACTTCTAGAAAAAGCTTATTTAATTGTTATTGCTATCATCGCAAATTTACTCATTGTCTTTATTTTCAGAAATCTCCTAACTAATAATCTTCTCAACGCTGGTTTGAATGGATTGCTGCTTGTAGGATTGCTAGTTATCCTGGCAGGTTTATTAACAGTTATTATTGTCGGTGTGTCTGAAATAATCAACAAACTGATTGCTAAATATCTTTAGTTTTTTGGTTTTCTTCAATTGTCATAAATCTCTTTATTTAAGATAATTTTTGTAATATATTGGTAATTATTCATGACAAATAAAAAAGAAAACTTGAGACTGCTTATTTCCCTTGGTCTGGCTGGGGTAATGGTAGCAGCTATTTTATGGTTAATTAGCAAAGTTTCTTCTACTATCGTCACAACATCATCAAACCCCACACAGACTTCATCTTCATTTACAAATAAGCCTTCACTACTGAATTTGGGTACAAGAATTTTGGTGAAAGTGCAAACATCCCCTGAAAAAACAGATGGAGTTAAAGCTTTTGCTGAGAAAGATTTCAGTACTGCCGTTAAAAAGTTTACTGATTCTCTGAAAAATAATCGCAACGATCCAGAAACTTTAATTTATTTAAACAATGCCAAAATAGCACGAGATAATTTAGAAGCTATAAAAGTTGCGATCGTCGCACCAATTAACTTTGATCCTAGTTTAGCAGAAGAGATTTTACGCGGTGTAGCTCAAGCTCAAAATGAAGTTAATAACCAAGGAGGAATTAATGGTAAAAAATTGCAAATTGTAATTGCAAGTGCTGATAATAGAGAAGATTCTGCACGGCTAGATAATGAATTAGTTCAAGATAAAAGCCTTGTAGCTGCCGTGGGTGTTAGACGTAATGCAGAAATATATAAAGAGAAAGGTTTGGTTTTAGTCTTACCCGTCGAGTTACCAAATCAAGCAGAAAATACCGAAAAATTAGATAATAATACAGTAAATCTTCAGCCTAATAGTTCCACAACTAACTACTTGTTTCATATCAATCCATTATATGATAATTTAGTAGATACTCATTCTCGCTACATTGCTCGACAAGCAAGAAATGTTGCTATTTGTGGCGATGTTCGTAGTTCAAGAGATAATTCCACCTCTTCATCAAATCAGATACTTGTAGAAAAGTACACTCAAGCTATCAAAAAATATGGCAGCAACGTTATTAATACGCCTTGCAATTTAGCCGACAAAAATTTTGACCCTAGAGCTTTTGTAGATAAAGCCATAGAAACAGAAAATGCAAGTGGCTTTTTACTAATGCCTTCAATCAGAAATATATATTTTGCCACCAAGGTAGCACAAGAGGTTAAAGGTAGAAAGCCACTATTTGCTTCTGAAACTATGTACAGTGCAACAACTTTACAAAATGGCAAGGATCTCGAAGGAATGGTGTTACCTGTGTATTGGCATCGTAATGCTAATAAAGATAATCCCTTTGCGAAAAATGCCTTTCAGCTTTGGAATGCACAAGTAAATCAGAGAACAGCGGGAGCTTATGATGCACTCCAAGCAATTATTGCTGGCTTAAAAGAAGATAGTACCCGCGAAGGATTACAAAGGGTATTATCTAATCCCAATTTTTCAACATCTGGAGCAACCGGAATGATTCAGTTTTCGCCCTCCGGGGAGCGTCAAGGAGAAGCAATGCTTGTCAAAATCGAGCGTTGTGAGTCTTGTTCTAGTGGGACTGGTTACGATTTTGCCCTCTTGAATAAGAAGTAGTTTTTTTGATGTTAATTTTCATTCTAAAGATATAGATTGCTTTCAAATAGGTAATCTCTTCAATTTTAATGTAATACTAAATTGCTTGATTTGATGGCAATCAAAAATAGAAGCGATCGCTGCAATTTTTATCTAACGAAAAGTTTTGTTTCTCTACCCATAGTTGTGAGAGCGATCGCTCAAAAGAAAGATGGAATCTCCCTAAACTCTGTGTCAAGGTTATATCAGTAAGAATTATGAACACTTTGCCGACGGAGAACACAGATGGTAACGACTTTAGATGATACGAAACGCAATGCTATTGCCGTAAAACTTGCAAGTCTTAAAGCTCTCCAACAGTTGGTCATCGAAAATGAACAATCGCTTTTGACGCAAGGGCTTGATGCTGAAATTGCCGATCGCATCCGAAATTTCATAAATGACGATCAAAAAAACCTTGGTGTTTTAGAAACCGTAATTGGTCAGTATGGCATTCAAGCTGAACCCAAAAAAAATGTTACACAATTCATTGAAAAAGCTCGTGAATTGTTCAAAGGTTCTGAGTTGAGCCTGTATGAAAAAGTATCTCAGCATGAATTGCTGAAACATCAATTAGTAATGAGTGGCTTGATAGTTCACAAAGCTGCTCAAAAAGTTGGCGCTGATGTGTTGCTAGCGATCGCACCTTTGAATACTATTAACTTTGAGAACCGCGCTCACCAAGAGCAACTCAAAGGCATTCTGGAAATTCTGGGTGTCCGTGAACTCACTGGACAAGATGCAGATCAAGGAATTTGGGCACGTGTTCAAGACGCTATGGCCGCAGTTAGTGGTGTAGTTGGTAGTGCTGTCACCCAAAACAGCGACAAAAAGGATCTAAATATCCAAGATGTCATCCGCCTCGATCACAACAAGGTAAATACCTTATTCACCGAACTACTACAAAGCAACGATCCACAAAAAATCCAAGAGTACTTCGGTCAAATTTACAAGGATTTAAGTGCCCACGCTGAAGCTGAAGAGGAAGTAGTCTACCCAAGAGTACGTCCTTTCTACGGTCAAGATAACACCCAAGAATTGTTTGATGAACAAGCTCATGCCAAGCAAGCGTTAGAAGAAATTAAGGCTCTTAGCCCATCTTCACCACAATTCAAAGAGAAAGTCAAAGAGCTATTGGCTGCTCTCGGCGACCATATTCGTCAAGAAGAAAGCACAATGTTTGCTGCTATTCGCAACAACTTGACTACTGAGCAAAGCGAGCAACTGGCGACTGAATTCAAAGCCGCTAAGACCCGAATTCAAGAGAAATTGGGTGTTGTTAGCGAATCGAATGTGTAGAATGCTTTCGAGCTTTTTATATCCGCTAAAAAAAGTTAGTTAAACAAAAACTCCCAGCGTTTACCTGCTGGGAGTTTTTGTTTACAAATTTTGCTGACAGTATTTATAAGCTGTGTATGCCATAGTTACAACTCCGGTGATAATGGAAGATTCATCTACTTCAAATTGGGGATGGTGTAAAGGGTGATTAATGATTCTTTCTTTGTAGCCGACACCCAAGCGAAACATAGAACCAGGGACATGTTCCAAATAAATAGAAAAATCTTCAGATCCAAGGGAGGGTTCAGGTAAAACTTGAACGCGATCGCAACTCCAAGCTTCTTCTGCGGCTGATTGTAACAATTGTGTTAGGGTATAATCATTTTGGACACTGGGTACACCCTGGCGATAATTGACTTCATACTTTGCTCCGTAGGTATGGCAAACATTAGATACAATGTTTTCAATCCAGTTTGGGAGATGGGCACGGGTTTCAGGATGGAGCGATCGCACGGTTCCCAATAACTGCACTTTATCCGCAATTATATTCGGCGCTCTACCACCATTAATTTTCCCGATACTCAATACTACAGGGCGCAAAGGATTCTGCGTCCGGCTGATGGCTTGTTGCAGTGCAGTAATCACTTGGCAAGCAATCCAAATCGCATCAATCGCCTCATGGGGACGTGCCCCGTGTCCAGATTCTCCCATAATCAGAATCTCTAAATCATCAGCGGCGGCTGTCAATGCTCCGTAACGCACCCCAATAGAACCTGCGGGTATAGAAGGGAAAACATGAACCCCTAATACAGCCGAGACATTTTCCATCGCTCCATCTTTCACCATCCAGCTTGCCCCTTGAGCAATTTCCTCGGCTGGCTGAAATAAAAACCGCACTTTCCCACCCAACTCCTCAGCCATTTGGGACAGCACCATCGCCGTTCCTAACCCTACAGTCGTGTGGACATCGTGACCGCAAGCGTGCATAATCCCATCTGCACGAGAGGCATATTCCAAATTAGTGCCCTCTTGAATGGGCAAGGCATCCATATCAGTACGAATTGCCAATAAACGGTCATTTTGACCACTGCCTTGCAGTTCACCAATCACACCTGTTTTACCAACTCCTTCTTGTACGTGTAGCCCACTGGAAGATAAAACACCAGCTACGAAGGCTGCTGTTTGATACTCCTGACCGCTGAGTTCTGGGTGAGAGTGGATATGGCGGCGAATTTCAATTAAGCGGGGCGCTAGTTTTGCTGCTAGGTCTTTTATATGGGTAAGCATCGATTTAATTAATCTATAGGCTAGGCTTTTTTCCCATGATAAAGAACTGTTAACAAACAAAATGCTTTTGCTATTACAAGGATAGTGGTTTAAGGAAGAAGCACAGGGGCAGGGTGCAGGAAGTAAGGGGGAATTATCGAACAACTCTCTCCCTTATCTTTCCCTCTTCCTTGTCTATCTTGTCTCTTCTCAATGCCCAATCCCCAATGCCCCATTCCCTAGTCTATTTTGAATAGCAGGTTGTGCCTAAAGTATTTTCGGGTTTGTACTCGTTACATTCTCTGGGATTTTGACGCTCTAACGACCAGCCATAAGGTTTGTCGGAGGTGACGACACCATTATTTAAAGTTGTTAGTCGGTAGTTAGCCCCCCGAAAATTAGTAAATTGCAATTTGGCATCTTTTAAGTTTGCTGCTTCTAAATTGGCACTGATGAAGCCAGCAAAAGACAGATCAGCATTTTCTAGGGATGCTGATTTTAAATTTGCTCCTGTTAAAGAAGCACCACTGAGATTCGCCGAATTCAGAATCGCACCTTCTAAATTTGCACCGGTGAGATCGGCATTCGTGAGATTAGCTTGAGATAATGTAGCGGCGCTCAAGTCAGCCCCTCGCAAATTTGCTCCAGTTAGATTTAGCTTACTTAGGTCAGCGCCACTCAAATTACACCGAGGACAGGCACTTGTTGCCTTCAACTGATCCAAATCTAGCTGATTTAACGCAAGAGCCTGCTCTGCAAACCCTAAACAAGCTAACAGGCAGACGGTGGCAACAATCTTAAGTTTCATATTTTTTACTGATATTTACAAAAATGATAAGTTACGAACATCACGTACTGTCATCCTTACATATACTGCTTCTCTAAAGAAGTACCGGGATGAAGCATTGATTAAGAAGCTGTAAAAATACTATAAATTCTAATAGTAAGACTACTCAAACGGAAATATAGGCTATAGAATCAAATCGTAAGGAACTATACCGAACCAATTATAGACTACCAAATATGTGATCCCCCTAGCTCGATAAAAATACGACTAGGGGGATCTTGTTTTTAGGCATTGGGAATGGGGCATTGGGCATTGGGCATGGAGAAGAGACAAGGTAGACCAGGAAGAGGGGGGAGACAAGGGAGAGACTTGTTCAATAATTCTCCCTTGTCTTCCTTGTCTCCCCTACCCCCCTGCCTTCTTCATCGCCATCCTAAAAGGCGCAGTCCAGGGACAATTAAGTAATAACTCACTCCTAACCAGAAGCTGATAAAGAAGCCTACAGAGCCAAAAAAAGTCAGAGGCAAGTATAACTCTGACCAGGCTGGTTGACTAGTAAATTGGAAGATTGGAGGTGCTAACTTCAAAAGAATCAAAACTGCATAGCCGATCGCACTGCCAAAAGCCGCGAACACAGCGTACACTAGATGATGGCTGCGAAGTCCTAAACTCAAGGTAAGTAGGCAAACTGCCACTAAAATCACTGCCACTAAGCCCTCGCCGCTATCTTTTGGGGTGATTAATTGCAAAACTAACCAGCCGAAGCCATAGCTAATCATGCCCATCAGGGAAGCTACTAAAAACCGCCGCCGTTGACCAAAACACCCGGATACTGTCAGTCCCCATGCAGTTCCCCAGCCTGCGGCGACGAACACCAAAATATCTGCCCCGAAGACGGGTTGAGTATTTGGCACTAATTGATTTAACTGATTCCCAATCAATTCCACAACCTGACGCCCCAAGCTGGTACGATAGGCCAAAATAAAACCAGCGATCGCACCAAAATAAGCGCCGATAGTACTCAGGATCATCGCCCAAATTGTCGCCAAACAAGCTCGGAAAATTTTGATGATTGTCTGAGCGATAAAAACAACGGTTTTGGTGACAACTTGGCTAAAGTTAGCTAAAACTTGTTCAATAGCTTGTTTTATCAGTGTAAATCTCTGGGAAACTTGCGTTGAGGCTTGCTTAATTTTGTCTTGCAGTTGGGCAAATAACCCTGGTGGCGGTAATGGTAGAGAAATCTTCGCCAAACGTTTTTGAATTATAGCTGCATTGGCTGGACGCGATCGCACATCCTCCTGCACCATCTCATCCAGCAAATCTGCTAGTTGCGGGTTGACATTCACCACAGTTCGCCAGCGCAATTTACCCGTTTGCTGATCTTCCAACTCTAGTGGATATTTGCCTGTTAGTAGTTCAATCACCGTTCGACCAAGGGCATAAAAATCGGCACTTGGCCCGACAATACCTCCAGTCACTTGTTCTGGTGGACTGTAGCCAGAAGAAAATAATCGCGTGGAACTAGACTGAGAACGCAGCTTCGAGGCGCTAAATTGTTTCGCCCCGCCAAAATCAATTAGTACCAGGCGATCGCCCTCTGCTTGCCCTGGAGACTCGATTGAAGATGGCAAAGAAGTGCCCAGCATTAAATTAGAAGGTTTGATATCCCGGTGAAGAATCTGACGTTTGTGTAATTCTTGTAAAATCTGTACAGCTTGGGCAAACCAGTTTAAAACCAAACTCTCTGGACACCCTTGGGGAAACTTTTTTAATATCTCCTCTAAAGTCCGTCCATTGATTTTTTCCATTACCAGACAAGGCAGTTGGTGCGGTTTGGGATTAAACAGTTGTACCTGAAAATACCCTTCGGCATCGACTCTGGGGACACCTGGATGATGCAAACTAGATAAAACCGCTGCTTCTTGGGTAAATAACTCCAGTGCCTTTGGTGAATCTTCTACCAACACCTTCAGCACTTTCTCGGTTTGAGTTTTTTCATCCCAAACCGTGTAGATTTGAGCAAATCCTCCCGATCCTAATGGCTGAATTGGAATATAGCGGTCTAACAGTTCTAGCGGTGCGCCACAACTGTTGCAAAACTTGTTTCCCCAAGGCTGAGGATAAGGACGTTGACAATCAGGATTTATGCAGTGAACCGCACTCTGAGTGATGTGGGACACAACCGCTACAATACAAAGGCTGACTTGATTTTAGCGTTTCTTTAGGTTTCCTGATTTTAAAATAGACAAAAGGAAAACCCTCATAGAATCTATGAGGGAATTCATTCATATTTACAGCGGATTTCAAGGAAGGTGAAGTACACAAGCTAAGTCTCAAAGCAAGGTATAAAGCCTGTTTGACTTCTGAATTCTGTTAGCGCAGCGGGGCGCAGCCCATTCTGACTCCTGAATTCTGCTGTATGTCAGCCCTTAATTACGAAAACTTCTCTTACTTTGTCTGTGCTTGGCAACTTCTTTGCGCTTGCGTTTTTCTAAGGGTGTTTCAAAATGACGATGCTTTCTCATGTCTGGGAAAATTCCCGCCTTGGAAACTTCTCGTTTAAATCGTCGTAAGGCTGACTCAATGTGTTCATTGTCACCTACAATTACTTGGGTCATTATTTCTCCTACTAAGTTGACTTCATCAATGGCTATGCAGGCGGTAACATTACAAAAAAAAGACAGACTTTTGTTTGTCTGACCTTAAGACTCTTGGTAAATTTTTTGTTTCCAAGATTTAGTAGCGTCCGCCGCGTCCACCGCCGCCGCCGCCACCGTATCCTCCTCTGTTACCACCAAAGGAACCTCTATCACCTCTGTCTTCCTTGGGTTTAGCCTTATTCACTTTCAGGTCACGACCCATCCACTCAGCACCGTCAAGAGCTTCAATGGCAGCAGTTTCTTCAGCTTCAGTTCCCATTTCCACAAAAGCAAAGCCGCGCGGACGACCTGTTTCACGGTCAGTAGGTACTTGAACGCGCTTTACAGTACCATATTCTGCAAAAATACCACTTAAATCTTCTTGTGTAACATCATAAGAGAGGTTACCTACATAAATTGACATCGATTCTCTCCAAAATCATCACTGTGTAGAGATTTTAATTTCTCTCAGAAGTCTGTAAATACTAAAAGGAAAAAGCCTTTCAATACTAAAACTAAAGACATCACTGAATTAACTCTCATAAATCTAGGATGACATACGAGCCAACTCTTTGCACCCAGTAGATAGTTAACTAGTGATGCGATCGCACCTAAGCGATCGCCCGCCCCCACATACCCTAAGTACAATCCACCGCAAAAAGGGGTTGGAAATGGAAGAAGATAAATTCTGTAGGGTGATATAGAAAATCAGACATGCAGGGGCGCATCTTTAATATCCGAATTGAACGTTTGACTGCATTCACCATGAAGCATTACTTCAAAATTTTAATACGAAAGGCAAAGTCAGGCAACAAATATAAAACTATTGTGACTTCTACTTTTTTTGATAACCCGCTGTCAAACCAACTGTGATGCTTACAGCGGCAAGCTACGCGAGTCTTTTTTTTGGCACAAGCCTCTGTTTTTGGAAAAGGGGAGTAAGTGGCGTAACATCATGTTCGGCTAATTAACCCAAGTTGCAATCTTAAGTTGCCGAACATCACCTTTCCAAGCTGTCTCCAATTCAGCTTTGACAACTTGAGCGGCCTCATCTTTGCCTAGTGCTTGTAAACTTGCTTGCAAGCCAAATAGAGAACGTCCATTATGGGGATACTTTTTTAAATCGGCACGAAAGACTTTCTCAGCTTCTCTATAGTCACCCTTAGCCAAAAGCACAGCACCCAAAGATTCTCGCGTCGGAAAATACCAGTCTGGTGGTTCCACATAATCGAGGGCATCTTCTGCTGCCACCGCTTTTTCTAGCAATAAAATGGCAGATTCATAATCATGCTTCTCTCTAGCAATTTTGGCGTCTAGAACTTTTGAGGCAATGTCTAAAATGCGATTGGCGGGGCTGAATCCAATGGTTGCCGCGGTGGAAATTCCCTGTTTGGCAGCCAGTAATGCCCGACTTTCACTTGCTGCATTTTCAAGTTTACCTGTGGCTGCGCTGGCCATACCGCGAGCAAAATGCCAAACTGCTGAGGTAGTGGGCAATTTAGCTTCGGGAGCAGGAGTTCTTAAGATGGCATCCCAATCACTAAAGCGTGTCTGAATCAGCATTTTGCTGCCCAGGAATCCCTCAAGCATTGGTGCATACGGATCAATAGCAGTAGCATTTGCGACTAACTGTTCTGCGGCTTGGAGAGCATCTTGATATTTTCCCGCCATACTGCTAGCCACCATGAAGAAATCTACATTGTGGTTGTAGTACATCATGGGGTAAGTACCCTGRACTTGATATTTTTTGATGTAAATATCATCTTGAGCGATCGCCTGCTTGTTTGCCTGCACTGCCCCTTCATAATCTCCCACACGAAAATAAATATGACTTGGCATGTGTACCAAGTGTCCCGCGGCTGGCGCTAGAGTTCCGAGTCGGTTAGCACTGACAAGGGCCCGTTCTGGAGAAGGTGAGGCTTCCACTGCATGGATATAGTAATGATTAGCTCCTGCATGATTCGGGTTACGTTTGAGAACTGATTCTAAAACAGCCACAATTTCTTCTGTATCTGGCTGTGGTTTACCATCTTTAGTCCAATGCTGCCAAGGATGCAGATCCATCAGGCTTTCAGCGTAAAGTGTCGCCGCATCCAAATCATCAGGATAGCGCTTGACTAGGTTTCCCATTGCTTTGGCGTAATCTACCGCTAGTTGATACAAATCAGCATCGGCATTTTGAGAGTAACGTTTTGCTAAGGCAGTAATGTAGTCTCGTTCTGGGGTAGAAGCTTGGCTAGAAAGTGCCAAAGCTTGCTGTACTGCTTGGTAAGCAGCTAATTCTCGGTTGGGATCTATTGCCGAGTTAATGTTGGGGCCCAAGGCTAAAGCAATACCCCAATATGCGATCGCTAAATGCGGATCGAGTTTGGCAGCGTATTGAAAAGAACGCACCGCCTCATCATGATTGAAAGCGTAAATTAAATTTAATCCCTGATCGAAAAACTCTTGGGCTTGGGGATTAGAAGTAGAAACTGGATGGTGGATTGTGCCAAGTCCAGATATTAAGTTGTATGGCTGTTTTACTTCAGCGTAGACGTGTTGGTGTAATTTCTCGTCGAGAAGCGGCTTGTTGTCAGCTATTGCCGCACTAGGAGCGACTAAAGAGAATATAAGCACCCAAATTAGAAATAAGTACTTCATTATTATTTTTCTTCAAGCTCTTTTTTAATATTCAAATGCCACAGTTTCTCTAAAGAAGCAACTTGTCGGCGGAAAACAGCAACCCGGTGTTTCTTATAAAAATTAAACCCTACAAACACAATCATTGGAATCAATATAGAATATCCGATGAAAATGTTAACAGATGAATCAGTTTGGATAGTAGAGTCTATATATTGGGAGTTGGGAGTTGGTTGAGTAGTAAAATTTGATTGCATAAATATCTTCATAAATATTACAAGTAAGAAGCTATAAAGAAACGTGGATAATTGTTCCTGCTGTCTTTGAGCAGAAATTAGTCACAAGTTATATTAGGTACTTCAAAGCCGCTGCTGAGACTTCTCTATGCCTTTTTGCACTAGCTAAACTATTCTTCAGTTAAAACCTGAACAATTATGTTGATTTCTGCTAAATTTTATTACAAAATCCTTATTCTGCAAGCTACTGCTCCTAAAGTATTTACTGAGATTGCAACTATTTTTAGTGCCAGTTATTTCTAGTACTTGCTTAAGTAGTCAGAGTTGCAGAAGCAATATACAGCGGATTGCAAGTTAAGAAGTGACTGTTAAGAAAGATGGGACTAATGTATAACCAAGCTATCGGGGAGAGTGCCAGATAGAATGAGTAGCAATACTTATCGGTTAGACATTTTTAATTAGGAATCGGGTTTTGGGAAAAGGTTACTGGGTTTGGGTTAAAGGTTTTTTCTTTCTCCTTTTCCCCTTAACCGAGAACTATTGAAGCGGGTGGCTAGTGTACTCGACTTAGATAAAGAGCGCTGTACTTACCATATCCAGTGGTGATAAGCCTAGCTGCGGTTTATTATCAGGACTGTCTACCTAAAGTGATAAATGATTTTGTCTAAAGATAGAATAATAGAATGATCCCTTTCCCTCTTTTGGATATTACTTGAATTTCTAAAGATGAATTTAAAGGTTAAATAACTATGTACAATGGATACAAATATTTGTCATAAAATCATCGTTAGATAGAAGAATTAAAAGTTATTTAAAAGTAATGTATAGATATTGCAGCGCTTTTTAAGCAAGCAATAACTAATCACTACGCAACTTATTTTAGGAACAAATAATATGAGTATCGAAGATAGAGCAAAAGCTTTTGCTAAAAACATCGAAGGTAAAGTACAAGAGGCAGTTGGCGAAGTAACTGGTGATCCTAAAGATAAAGCTGAAGGTAAAGCTAAACAAGCTGAATCTCAAGTCCGTCACACCGCTGAAAATATCAAAGATGAAGTTAAAAAGACTTTGGAATAGTACACTGTGGTAGAGGTTTTCCTGGTTTTAACAAGTTGCTCAAGTAACTAGATTCTGGCGATAGTGTACTAGGTGGAATTTTATTTAGGAAGAAGGTTTAAGTTAAATAATTATTTACTGAACCTTCTCCCTTTATGAATTATGTTTTTTATCTAATATTTTTAGGCATTTTCACAATAGCGATCGCAAAATATTTTCTCAAGCTTTCACTGATTTTTTCAAAGGTACTAATTTATAATTAATCTTCTATTTAACCACTCATTAATCGGTTTTTCCAACCAATGATTAAACGCTAAATGACTAAGTGCGTGTAATAACAGGACAGCGATCGCCATAATACTTAGTAATATATTTAACTTTTTAAGCCAAAAAAATACGGAAGTTATCCATTGGAATAATTTATTTTTTTATATCATAAAATTTGTTCCTGAAAATATACATAATATACGTTATTAAAACATCTATTCAAACATAAACTTGAACAATAAGATGTTACAGTCAATACTGTTAATTAATAAAATTTTTCTTTAATCAGTAAAATAAATGGTTGATACTGCCGATGCTGCCATAAAATTTAGTGTCTTTAGTATACTAATCGCTGTAATCAAAGCTGGTAAGAGAGTAGATATTTTCAAAGGTAATAACCCGCTCACTATTTTTGTGCAGGGCGGTCACATCATGTCAATAAACTCAAAAATAGTCGCATAATAGCTACTTATTAACACAGCTTTAGCGTAGGTATAGCCTTTTATAGACATTGGTTTGAGTTTGGGATTTCCAACAAATAAATATATCAAATAAATTATTCAATCTTGTGGGGTGGGCTTCCAGCCAGCCTTTGGCTACGCGCGAGCAAGACGCCCACTCTACAAGAAGTAGTTGAGTATTTTTTTATTTGGAAGTCCTTTAGTAAACTAAACTAAATGATAAATGCTGATTTTTCGTTGTTTTTAACCTTGGTTGCAATCAAGAGTAATTTAAATGCATTTGCCCTGAGTTTTTGTGCTTAATGATGAGACGTTTATTCAACTTAAAGCAAGCACAATAGATGTACTACTTAAGAAAATTCCAAAGCTCAAGAAAACCTCAATCTTGGAATTGTAATGTATTCAAAAAATAGATTTCCTAATAATTATTCATTTCTTCAAGGGCTACGAGTACTTCTTGTAGATAATGATGTCAATTTCTGCAATTCGTTCACGCCGATGTTGCAATCCTATGGTATGAGTGTGCAAGCGGCATTTTTAGGACAAGC
The DNA here is from genome assembly GCA_003326195.1 of Nostoc punctiforme NIES-2108. Classification (GTDB taxonomy): domain Bacteria; phylum Cyanobacteriota; class Cyanobacteriia; order Cyanobacteriales; family Nostocaceae; genus Nostoc; species Nostoc punctiforme_A. Next base: position 206,029 of record LXQE01000150.1, on the reverse strand, counting down.
TCTGGAAATATTTTTGCAATGGCAACCTGATATCCTATTAAGTGATATTTCCACACCAAATCAGGATGGTTATGCTCTGATTCACCAAGTGAGAACACTTACGGGAGAGCGAGGCAAAGTAGTACCAGCGATCGCTCTGACAAGCGCTGTAACTGAAGATATGTATCAACACGCTCTTTTAGCTGGGTTTAGTCTATGCGTTGCTAAACCCGTAGTTATTGATGATTTTGTTGCTGTACTTGGCATTTTAGCAATTGCTAATAATCCTTATCCTCATGCTAACTAGCTTTAATTAATGTTTTAGATATAGTAATTTAAGTTTTGAGAATTAATGGTATGGGTCATTTATGGGTAGGGATAAATATTTTTCAAATGCTACTAATGAACTTGATAAACGATAGGATTAATCTCAGAAGTTATCACATGAATGACTTAAATCAATTAGTTTTGCTTTTGAGTAGCGGAATTATTGGTATTGGATTTATTCTAGTTTCTTACTTCTTGGCAGTGACTTTGATTTAGAAAACTTAAATGTTTATAGTTTATATTTTGGGAATATAGCACTCCTGTTTGATTGCGTGAAAAAAATCGGTATAACTCGAAAATATCGCGATTGCGCTGCGCTTCTCTGCGAGAGGCTTCTCTAAGAGAGGCTTCTCTACGAGAGGCTTCTCTACGAGAGGCTTCGCCAACGCCAACGCCAACGCCAACGCCAACGCCAACGCCAACGCGTACCACCCAAAACAGACTTAATTTATTTTATTTATACTCAAACTATTATTAAATACAGGGCAAATAAGTAAACTGAATCTAAAATATAAACCTTAGTTGCCAAATCATTGCAGTGCTAAACTTCATCCTATGACATCCGATCAACGCTCTGAGCAACCTGTATCTGAATCTACCGCTAATGAAGTGTTCGACGTAGAGCAACAAGACATGGCAAATACTTTATTTCCCATCGTTGGCATTGCCGCCTCTGCGGGTGGATTAGAGGCATTTACGCAGGTACTCAAGCATTTGCTTACTGATACAGGGATGGCATTTGTGCTGATTCAACACTTAGACCCTAACCACAAGAGTCTGTTGAGCGAGATTCTGGCAAGAACAACTCAAATGCCTGTTATTGAAGTGCAAGATGGCATGACTGTAGAACCAAACTCTGTCTACATCATTCCGCCTAACACTAAGATGATGCTGTCTGCTGGAGTGTTGCAACTGACGCCGCGAGAGAAAGTTCAGGGTAAATATATGCCTGCTGATGCGTTCTTTACTTCATTGGCAGCAGATCGAGGGCACAAAGCGATCGCAGTTGTTCTATCTGGAGCGGATGGAGACGGTTCACTGGGGCTGAAGGCAATCAAGGCAGCTGGAGGCGTGACTTTTGCTCAGTGTGAAGACACAGCAAAATTCGATAGTATGCCCAATACTGCTGTTGCCACAGGGAATGTCGATTTTGTGCTACCGCCGCAAAAAATCGCCGAGGAACTGGCAAACCTCAGTCGCAATCCTTTTATTTCTAACTCATTGCCACCGGTCGCAATTGAGAAGTTGCCCGAACAGGGGGATGCCCTAGCAACTATATTTGTGTTATTGCGATCGCAAACTGGCATTGACTTCAGCCACTACAAGCCCAACACCCTCGATCGCCGAATCCAGCGGCGAATGCTGTTGTATAAACTAGAACGCTTGGAGGATTATGCCGAGTATTTGCAAAACAATCCGGGTGAAGTCAAGGCGCTCTATGAAGAAATTCTGATCCATGTAACCCATTTTTTCCGCGATCCCGAAGCATTTCAACTCTTGAAAGAGCGAGTCTTTCCTACCATCATCCAAAACAAATCAGCAGAGTTGCCGATTCGGATTTGGGTAGCTGGGTGTTCGACGGGCGAAGAAGTGTATTCCATCGCCATCTCCTTGCTGGAATTTTTGTCAAATAAAGTAACCTCGCCGCCGATCCAAATTTTTGCCACAGACATTAGCGAGATCGCGATTGACAAAGCGAGATCAGGTATTTATGCAGAGAATCAAATGGTGGAAGTCTCACCAGAGAGCCGCCGCCGATTTTTTAATGCCCTTGAGGGCGGTGGATATCAAATTAGCAAAGCTGTGCGCGAACTGTGTGTGTTTGCCCGGCAAGACTTGGGCAGCGATCCCCCTTTTTCTAACTTAGATTTAATTAGCTGCCGGAATGTACTGATTTACTTGGACGAAACGTTGCAAAAACGGATATTGCCCATCTTTCATTACAGTCTTAATCCGACTGGCTTCTTGCTGCTAGGGACTTCAGAAAGCACAGGTAAATATTCGGAGTTGTTTACTCTAATTGACAAAAAGTATAAAATCTATACCAAAAAGCTAACTGCAAATCGTCCAACTTTTTCGTTCATTACCAGCAATTATCCGATAGTAAAAGTGGACGAATCAAAGCCGACCAATGAGAATTCATCGGATGAGTTTGACTTAGAGAGAAAAACTGACCAACTAATCTTGAATCGCTATGCCCCAGTGGGTGTAGTAATCAACAACAAGATGGACGTGCTGCAATTTCGGGGACAAATCGATCTCTATCTAAAACTTGCACCGGGGAAACCGAGTCTTAACTTATTCAAAATGGTGCGCCAAGGCTTGCTCATCGAGCTACGAGCGACAATTTATCAGGCACAACGGCAAAAAATTCTAGTTAGAAGAGAAGGGTTACGGATTGAAGAGGGCGATCTTGCAAAAATCATCAATCTTGAGGTGATTCCATTCAAGTATGCGACTGAGGAAGAATTCTACTTTCTGGTTTTATTTGAATCAGCCCCACCCACGGTTAACAATATCAGCACGGTAAATCCTGAGAGCGAAGAGCAGTCAGACTTAGCGCAGGAGATTGTTCGGCTAAAGCTTGAACTTGCAACTGCCATCCAAGAGCGGGCTGCAACTCAAGAGTATCTGCAAGCAGTGATCCAAGAGCAGGAGCATATCAATCAAGACCTGAAAGTTGCCAATGAAGAAATCCTCTCTAGTAATGAAGAGTTGCAAAGCACCAATGAGGAGTTAGAAACTGCCAAAGAAGAGATTCAGGCAACTAACGAAGAACTCAACACTACTAATGAAGAACTTCGTAGTCGAAATCAGGAATTACACCAACTTAACAACGATCTCACGAATTTGCTTGCCAGTATTAATATTCCCATTTTGATATTGACTTTGGACTTACGCGTTCGACGTTTTACGCCAATGGCGCAGCGACTTTTCAATTTGATTCCCGCCGATGCTGGACGACCTTTGAGCGATATCAGAGCGAATCTCGATGTTCCTGACTTAGAAACTCTAATTTTGGAGGTACTTGACACACTCAGCATCAAAGAATTAGAAGTCCAAACTCTGGGGGGACATTGGTACAACCTCCGCATCCGTCCTTATCGCACTACAGAAAACAAAATTGACGGTGTAGTGTTGGTGTTAATAGATATTGATGGTCTTAAACGCAGTGCCGTAACGTTAGAACAAGCCAGAAATTACGCTGAAGCGATTGTGGAGACGGTACAAGTGCCGTTAATCGTGCTTGATTCTGATTTTCGGGTGAACAAAGCCAATCGCTCGTTTTATGAAACATTTCAGGTTTCACCATCAGAGACAGCCCAATCTCTGATTTTTGAACTAGGGAACGGTCAATGGAACCTGCCCGAACTGCGATCGCTCTTAGAAGACATTCTCGCCAACGATACCAGTATTCAAAACTTGGAGGTAGAGCATCGTTTTGAGCAGATTGGGCAGAAAACCATGCTGCTCAATGGTTGGAAAATTATTCAAGAGGGAGAGGCTCAAATGATTTTGCTGGCGATTGAAGATATCACGGATCGCAAACAGTTTGAGTTAGAGCGATCTAAGCTTCTAGCACAGGAGCAGTCAGCCCGTCAACAGGCGGAAATTGCCAACCGAGCCAAAGATGAATTCCTGTCGAACCTCTCCCATGAACTTCGTAACCCGCTCAATATTATAATGGGCTGGGCGCAACTTTTCCGTAACCGCGATTTAGATTCTTCAGCAGTCACTCGTGCCTGGGAAGTAGTGGAGCGGAGTGCTAAGGTGCAAGCTCAGTTAATCGATGATATGCTGGATGTCTCACGGATTACGAGTGGAAAGCTTCATTTAAACACTCGTCTAATCGATCTAGTTTCAGTAGTGGATGCCGCCATTGAGTCTGTCCAATTGTCCGCAGAGGCAAAAAGCATTCAAATTGTTTCAGACTTGAACTCGGCGACAGTTGTCGGAGATTTTGATCGCTTACAGCAAGTTCTGTGGAATTTACTTTCTAACGCGATTAAGTTCACTCCACCCAATGGGCGAGTGGGAATTATGCTCGAAGCTGTATATACTCATGCTGAAATTCGAGTCAGCGACACAGGAATTGGCATCTCGGCAGACTTGCTGCCATATATTTTTGATCGCTTCCGCCAAGGAGATTCCAGCAGTAGCAAAACAACTCAGGGACTTGGATTAGGCTTGTCAATCGTCCGTCATCTTGTAGAACTTCACGGTGGAACAGTTCAAGCGCAAAGTCCAGGCGAGGGAAAAGGAACCACGATCATTGTCAGGCTGCCTCTGCGCTCAATGCCGTTGGAAATTACACCGCCAACTTATTTAGAGCCGATCATTTTGTCAGAGACTCAGCACACATTAAATGGTAAAAATCCACCCTTGAGCCTTGAAGGATTATGCATCTTGGCTGTAGACGATCAAGCGGATAGCCGCGACTTACTAAAATGGATGTTAGAAGACTTCGGGGCTGAAGTAGTAATTGTGACATCGGCAAGGGAAGCGATCGCTGCTTTAACTGAATCTCCTGGCAAATATGATGTGCTTCTAGCAGATATTGGAATGCCAGAGGAAGATGGTTTCTCCCTGATTCGTCAGGTGAGAGCGCTTGAAGCTGAAGTTGGGGGACAAATTCCAGCAGCAGCAATCACTGCCTATGCCACCGAACAAGAGCGGCAAAAGGCAATTGATGCTGGTTTCCAAATGCATCTAGCTAAACCGATTAACCTTACTCAATTGATATTGATGATTGCAAATTTGAGTGGACGAGGCACAGATAATTCGTAATTCGTAATTCGTAATTCGTAATTGAAAGTACTGTATTTGATTTGTGAAAATGCACGGTGTCCAAATCCCTGACTTCTTTGAGAAGTCGGGGATCTAATTGTTCACAAATTATTTAGGACTGCTATATATCAATACAGTTCAGAATGAGCAACAAGACCCTCATGTAGAGACGCGATTTATCGCGTCTTGAAAGACCAATTATTTACACCAATAGCCCTTAACCCAAGCGTATTGTGCTATATATCAATACGCTTGGCTTTGTGAAAAATTGTAGGTTGGGATACAGAATTGGTATGATATCATGTCAGCTTGATTGCTTATTCAACCCGAAGAACCCCACCCCGCCAAAGCTACGGTGTACACACATCTTTCTAGAAAACCAAAATCGTCGTAGATCCCCCTAAATCCCCCTTAGAAAGGGGGACTTTGAGAGCTTTTTGCCCCCCTAAAAAAGGGGGGCTGGGGGGATCAAAAGGCTGTGGCGCAACTCTAGAATACTTGCGTGTACACCGTAGCCCCGAAGCATCGGGGAGGGGTGTAATGACTGTGGTTAGCATAACTAATTATGCGGACATAATATGACTTTGGAATTCTTTTTTGATAAACGTTTGAATTACGTATAAATTGTTTAATCTGCATCTAAAACATTCTTAAGTTATAGATGATGTTTAACATCTTTACTTAAAAAGATACAAAACATATTTAATTTATTCTATTAAAACAGAAAGTATCAACTATGAATTGAGGAATCAAAAGCATGACTGCAACCTTCATGAAGCTGCCTAAGTTTCGCAATACTCAATGGGTAAGCTTTGTTGGTGGAGAAGGGATTGTACGCAGCTACACTCCTGAATCTGGCACATGGACGTATCTCATTGAGATGGCATTAGGGCTAGAGCCTGACTTTGGCAGAGTTGGTGCAGAAACGATGATACTCCTCACCGAGGCAGATTTGCGGAGGACATAATCAGGCTTTTAACAAGGCTACAACCTAGTATTGCTCTCATGCGTTAGCTGACTTAGTAGAGTTTTGCGTAAAGCCGACGCATTAACAATGCAAGCCAACGCATTAACAATGCAAGCCAACGCATTAACAATGTCAGCCAACGCATTAACAATGCAAGCCGACGCATTAACAATGCAAGCCAACGCATTAACAATGCAAGCCAACGCATTAACAATGTCAGCCAACGCATTAACAATGCAAGCCAACGCATTAACAATGTCAGCCAACGCATTAACAATCCATATCTTGCTTTTTTATTACTTTTTCAGCAGCCCCTAAATATGTTCTTAAACTTTTGAAACTTTTAACAGTAGAGTCGCTGCGTGTCATATCTTGTTAAGGAATTATCATGAGACAACTTGTTATTGCTGAACGCATAAGCCTTATTGGTCATATCGTGTCAATGATATTTGGATTGGTAGGGATATTACTGGTTGTACCTAATGCCCAAGTAATTTTCGACTTATCTGAGGTTGGACAAACTGCTATGCAATGGAGTATGGCAGGAGGCGGTGTAGTTTATATGATTTTAGGCGCGGCAGGTGTTTTTTTGTATGCCACGCGGACTTTGGGTTTAAGTAGCGCTTTGGCATTTCTGTTGCCATCTGTATTTATTTCTCTAGGAAGTGAATTACTAGGAACCAGTACTGGTTTTCCATTTGGCCATTATAGTTACCTAAGCGGTTTAGGTTATAAGATTGCGGGTTTAGTCCCATTTACAATTCCCTTGTCGTGGTTTTATTTGGGATTTGTTTCTTACCTACTGGCACGTGCAGGTTTAGAAGTGGACAAAAAACCCAACTTGTGGCGTCATATAAGTGCGATCGCTTTGGGTGCTTTGTTACTAACCTCCTGGGATTTTGTTCTCGATCCCGCAATGAGTCAAACTTCCCTGCCCTTTTGGTATTGGCAACAACCAGGCCCCTTCTTTGGAATGCCTTACCAAAATTTTGCGGGGTGGCTGGGTACTAGCTCAATATTTATGAGTGTGACTGCACTGTTGTGGAGAAATAATCCAATTAACTGGGAGCGATCGCAACTTAATATACCTTTTGCAGTTTATTTAAGTAACTTTGGTTTCGCTACAGTCATGAGCTTAACAGCTGGATTCTTTGTACCCGTGTTGTTAGGCTTATTACTGGGTGTCACTCCCGCAGTGCTGCTGTGGTTGAAAGGCTCATCTACACCAGTCCAAGTTCTCATTGAACCACCAGAAATCTCTGTAGCTAGAGTCAAAGTTACAGCGAAATAGAAAGGGCATTGGGCATTAGGCATAAGGAGTACTGAGTGCTGAGTTAGGAGTTAGGAGTTTTGTTTACCCTCTTGTCCCCTCATCTCCCTCACTCCCTCTGCTCCCTGCCATGCCCCTGCCCCCTGCCATTCCCGCTTAGAGAGTTCTTTTATCGGCAACAACAAACTAGCTTCAATCTCCTGCCGCACAACGTCTGTGATTTCACAGTTGCTATTAAGGCAATCGATAAGCAACTGATTGGCATCGTAATATTGTTGCAATACTTGCTGTTGCTGTGGGCTGAAGTGCCAGTGATGCTGAATGTTTCGATGCTTCGCGATCGCAGTTTTTAACTGTTTCATCCAAGCAGAATAACTTGTTTGCCACCATGTCTGAATCTTTTCTCTACTTTGTTCTGGATTGGGCAGTAGGTCTTTAAGTTGTTGTAAAGATTGATGTAAGCCAGCATCTTGAACAATTACTAAAGCACTACTCAGAGCATCGTTGCACTCATAGATCTCGGCAAAATTAGATTCGCATTCCATTACTAAGTTATCTAATGCCGCATCCAAAAAAATATCTCGCTCGAAGATGCAGACCAGGGCAAAGTACGGGGTAAGGTGAGGAGTCCTAGCCAGTGCAAGATAAAACGCCCGAATTGCAGCAGACTCAGCAGACTCAGGAGCAGCAAGAGACTTTTGACTTGCCCAAGTTAAAAATTGTTGCAAAGATGGATCTTGAGCCGCTAGCGCATCAACTTCTTGCTTCATCAACTGCACGAAAAAATCTGCATTCCGTAGCATAGCAACCGTTAACAAAAAGATTTCACGCCACCTCGGTTCAGTAATATGAGTCACCAGACGTTCTAACGGTTGTTTTAATGCTTGTAAATTATAACTGGCAACAATTTTTCGAGCAGTCAGGTATTCTTGAAACGTTAAATAAGAGAAAGAGAAAATCCCCCGCACTCGTTCTGCTAGTAATCCATGTTGCAACTCTATCGCCTGAAGTACCCCTTCACTATCTAATTCCAATTCCTCCGGTTCTGTGGAAGCATTCGGCAAATCACTGATATAATCGCTAATGTATTGCTCAACAATGCGTTGTTCAAAAAAGTAATTACCCTGCTCAAATGTCGCGCTAGCAACCTGACTCAGCAACTTAAGTTTTTGTGGTAATGAAAAACCTTCATACACTTCATCCCGCTCAATTGCTTTAGTTTCGTCCCATTTGCCCAGGAGCAGGTCTAAACACTGCTTATAAAACGCAGCTTTTTGGGTTGGAAATTTATTCTGGTGATGAAAAACCCAGCAGGCGAGATGCAAAAACAAGGGAGTGACAGCAAGTCTTTGAAATTGTAAATTTTCGGGCAAATCTAGTTTTTCAATAAATTCAAATGCCTGTTCTTGTTTATTTTGAATGTTCGTTTTCGTAACTGCTGTAAACCACTTCTGAGCAAAAGCAACAATTTGATCTTGACTAAAAGGGGCAATTTCAACATCTGTAAAGCGTCTGAGGTTGAAAGCTTTAGCTGCTGTGCGGCAGGTGACGACAAACATATTCTTTTGATACTTTTCAGATAGTCTGCGAATCTCATTGACGACACTAATGCTCTGTTGATGGAGTACTTCATCTAATCCATCCAGCAACAGTAATACTCTGCCCTCCAACAACAAAGTTTCCAGCACAGATGGATCTGAAATTCCACAGGTGAAGAATTCTTTGCAAATATAGTTGAGTAAATAGAACTCTCCTGCAACTCTCGTTTCGTCGGCAAAATCTCTTAAGGTGACAAAAATAGGAACCCGATTTGCAGCAAATCTCCCTCGGTTGCATTGAATCGCCAGGTGTTGTAAAAAAGTGGTTTTACCTGCTCCCGGTTTACCCAAAACCCGCAGCTTTGAATAAGTTTGAACTGCCGCGATCCCCGCCATTTGTGTCTGGGATACTTCACCTAAACCAAAGCGATCAAATTCTTGTGATGTAAAGTTTTGCAAGTCAGCAAACTCTAACCACTGAAGGCTCGCAATCTCCTCCAAAATGTTGACATCAATGTAAATGTCGTCGATTCTAACCGGGCGAGTAACATCTAATAACTGCAAAGTGCCGCACTGGTCTTGAATTTTGTCAAAGCGTTGCGATCGCACTTGTTGTACTAGAGCATCAATATCCAAAAATTCCGCAGCACCAAGTTCTTTTGATTCAGGGAATTCTTCTGGAGGATTAGCCGCAATCTCCCGCCAATTCAACGACAATACAGAACAAATTTCTATAAAGATATGACGCTCAACAGGACGCCCACTAAAAAACCGCCAAATTGGTTGGCGAGTCTTTAAGTTAACTTCAAAAGCCAAATTTTCTTGTGTCCACCCCTTATGAGCGAACGCTTTTTTAGCTTGTTCAATCCCGGTGAGTGATCCCTGGAACGATCGCTTGACCATAGGAGCTTACACACATCAAATAATAATTCTTCAAGTTGACATTATTGCAACATAGAGTTTTGGAACTACTTAGAAACTAAGTGAACTATTTTGGCTATCTTTAAATGTTAATGATTTATTTCAAGCATCTTCAGCCAACATCATATATTTGGATTATTAGCAATATAAATTAACTTTTTAAAGTATATTTTATAACTTTGTATTTGGTGTTATGGAAAGTTTTTGTATATCTAGTAGCTTTGTGCTGCGGGAAGTCCAAAGTTTATGTACGATTGAGTAATCACAATTATTGTACCACTTTCAAGAAACAAGGCAGGAGGCAGGAGGCACAAGGGAAGAGGATTTGACTTGTTTCTTCCATCCATAACGGAAGCGATCGCGTCCGTAAACAGCTTCTGTAAGCTTGTGTATGAAGATGCGCTAAATCATATTAGATCTGAAGTACAAGAAAGAAAAACGAACCGCATACTCCTACGGAGAAGCAAGCTACGCGTAACGTCTCGTAGAGAAGGACGTAAAAGACACAAAAAAATAAAGAAAGAAAGAAAGAAGAAGTAATAAACACGCCTGCCCTGGCGAATGGAAGTCGCGCGCCAGTTGCTCATGGGGGAAACCCCCATCGCCTTGGCGTCTCCCCTTGGGAGAAGACCGCACTGGCCGGCTTGGCTATACAAACAAAACCCACCTGCGTGGGTTTCAAATTCTTCGAGTCCGCGTAGCTGCGATTTCTAATCGCCTGGTATATTTGCAAAGGTGAGATGCTCCCTACTTTTAGTTTTTGCCAGCCACAGGTAGACGTATAGTAAATGTACTACCCTGTCCTGGTTCAGATTTCACATCGATTGTGCCTTGATGTGCTTCAATAATGCAGCGAGATAAATATAGTCCCAAGCCACTACCAGAACGTTGGTGTTTCCCTTGACGAAATCGCTCGAATAATATTGCCTGATCTGGTTTAGAAATTCCTGGTCCTGTATCTTGGATATCAATATTTACAGCTACCGGAGTCAGATAGCAGTGAATATCTACAGAACCTTTGTCTGTAAACTTGATGGCATTGCCGATAAGATTTGTCAAAACTCGCCGCAGTTCTAAGCGATCGCCCATAATTATGCTTGCAACTTCACTTCGATCAATATTTACAGTTAATCCTTTTTCTTCAGCTAAAGGAGTTAATTCTTGGGAAACTTCACTAACTAATTCCTGAATATTGCAGGGAGAAATTTTTAAGGTTTTACAGCCCGCTTCATGACGATAAACTTCTAACAAGGTATTTACCATTTCCAGCAGGTCTTGATTGCTGCCAATCATGGTATCAATTATCTCTTGTAATTGTGGTGAAACATCGCAAAACCTCCCTTCCAGCAATAATTTTAATACGCGGTTGGAGGCCACTAGCGGTATGCGTAAATCGTGAGTAAAACGCGAGACAAAATCTGCTCGAAGGTTCGCCATCTGATCTCGTTCGTCGATACTATGCTTGAGGCGCAGGAGCGATCGCACCCTTGCATGTAGTTCATCAGGATCGAATGGTTTGCGAATGAAGTCATCTGCACCAGCGTCGAGTCCTTCAACAACGCTAGACTCATAGTGAGCCGTGAGCAGCAGAATCGGGATAAATGGCAACGCCTGATTCTGTCGGATACGCCGAGTAAATTCATAACCATCTAGCTCCGGCATCATCACATCTAAGAGAATTATGTCTGGCGGTGACTCCTCAACCATAGCCAGAGCAATCTTACTATCTTCTACCAAGCTAATTTCATAGTCCTCATCTTCTAGGACTGCTTCTAAGACAAGTAGATTGTCAAAAACATCATCGACAACGAGAATTTTATCTTTTTTGACAGTTTTAGGTAAAGACATGGCTAAATAAAAAAAGAAGTGCTTGGCTATCCCGAGCAAATCTAGTAATAGCTTACTTCACTAGCCCTGAGATTATTAAGGATTAACATTTTCTTTTAGAGTTTCCTGAGTTAAATACCTTTTTTCTACGTAATTAAACTGCTTTTTCCTGTATTTTATGTGCTATTTATTTCAAATATAATATTTATTTACAAGTATCTTATCCGCCTGAATTATCCAATTAATACCAGTGCCTGGGTGTTATAGTGAGTTACTTTAGTCCTTTTTCGATGCATAATCCTACTCAAATCAAAGGTAACTACTTAATAGTCACCTACTTTTGCTTGCTACCAGATTTTTAATTAAAAATTGTATATCATAAAACATCGATCGTTAAGTTAATGTATAAAAATATTTATATTTTCTGATTGAATTATGTTGTCATATCGAAACTCTTGCCTTAGAAAAGCTTACGAGATAAGGTTATTTATGTCTAATGGTAGATGAAGTTCAGGAAATAATACCAAACTCATTGCTTTTTGTATAAGATCCCGAATAGAAGAACGAGATTATTTTAATCTGTACTTTAGATAAATAATAGTAAAGTTAAGCAACTATGAGTGAAATCAAGATCCTTGTGATTGAAGATCACAACCTGACAAGAATCGGCTTGCGGTCTGCCTTACAAACCCAGCCAGAGTTCAACATTGTTGGTGAAGCAGCCAATGCAGCCGACGGACTCAAGCTTCTGAAAACTCTCAAGCCGGATGTTGCTACTATTGACATTGGTTTGCCTGACATGGATGGTATTGAGCTAACACGCACATTTAGGCAATATCAGGCAGAGAATGAGGACTACACAACAAAGCTGCTAATTTTAACGATGCAAAATAGCGAACAAGCAGTTTTAGCAGCATTTGCAGCAGGTGCAGATTCTTATTGCATGAAAGATATAGAAACTGAGAAACTAGTAGAAGCTGTGCAAACAACTTATGCAGGTAGCTCATGGATCGATCCAGCGATCGCAGACCTTGTACTACAACAAATACGTCAAGATTTCCCCGATGGCAGCAAAGGCGCATCTGGAAAAAGAGTTTTAATTGAAGGTATTGACCCAGATACTGAGAAAAGTATAGTCAGCTATCCTTTAACTCATAGAGAGATGGATGTTTTAGAGTTGATTGTTGCTGGCTGTGACAATGCAGAAATTGCTAAAAGGCTCTATTTAACAGTCGGTACTGTCAAAACTCATGTTCGAGGTATTCTCAATAAACTCTGTGTTGCTGACCGGACACAAGCTGCTGTCCGTGCGTTGCGGGCGGGATTAGTACCGTGAGTAAGTAAATAGCTATCATCAACTGCGTAGACAAGAACACTTAACAAATAAAAATATTTCTTTCCCAGTCTCCAGTCAATTGTTTTTCGGTTAAAGCAATTAACTGGGACAAAGATTTATGAAGAAATTGTTACAAAGTTTAGTAGAATGACATAATTAACTAAATAAGTATTTTTCTATACATACATGATAGCGGATCAATTTCCCTGGCTTACCGCGATTGTCTTACTACCACTTGTTGCTTCCCTGCTCATCCCTGTGTTGCCTGATAAAGATGGTAAGCGCGTGCGGTGGTATGCACTGGGTGTAGGTATTGCAGATTTTGCCTTGATGTGCTATGCCTTTTGGAAGCATTACGATGCCAGCAGTGCTAGTTTTCAAATGGTAGAAAATTATGCCTGGGTGCCTCAGTTAGGTTTTAACTGGGCGGTATCAGTCGATGGACTTTCAGCGCCACTTGTGCTTTTAGCCGGATTTGTCACCACACTCTCGATATTTTCAGCTTGGCAAGTCGATCACCGACCTCGCCTCTTCTATTTTTTAATGCTGGTGCTGTATTCGGCACAGGTAGGGGTGTTTGTTGCTAAAGACTTGCTGCTATTTTTCATTATGTGGGAAGTAGAGTTGATTCCTGTCTATCTACTAATCTGCATTTGGGGTGGGCAAAGGCGTCGTTATGCAGCTACGAAATTTTTGTTGTATACCGCAGCAGCTTCTATATTTATTTTAGTGGCAGCCTTGGCAATGGGGCTATACGGCGGCGGTGATATGACATTTGACATCACCGCCCTCGCCAGCAAGGAATATCCCCTTAGTCTACAACTGCTACTTTATGCAGGATTGTTGATTGCATTTGGTGTCAAGCTTGCTGTTTTCCCGATGCATACTTGGTTGCCTGATGCCCACGGCGAAGCATCCTCTCCTGTGTCGATGATATTAGCTGGTGTGTTGCTGAAGATGGGCGGATATGGACTGATTCGCCTGAATCTTGAGTTGCTTCCCGATGCACACATTTATTTTGCGCCGGTTCTAGCCATTCTCGGTGTTGTCAACATTATCTATGGTGCATTGAACTCCTTTGGTCAGACCAATATGAAGCGGCGTTTGGCTTATTCGTCGATTTCTCACATGGGGTTTGTACTGCTGGGGATTGCGTCCTTCACTGATTTGGGAATCAACGGCGCGATGTTACAGATGATTTCGCATGGTTTAATTGCATCGGTGCTGTTCTTCTTAGCAGGTGTTACTTACGATCGCACCCACACAATGGTAATGAAAGATATGGGCGGTGTTGGTCAAGCCATGCCCAAAGTCTTTGCCTTGTTTACAATCGGAGCAATGGCATCCCTGGCACTTCCCGGTATGAGTGGCTTTGCTGGCGAACTCTCGGTATTCGTTGGGATGACAAGCAGTGACGTTTATAGTTCGACTTTCTGTACCGTAACAGTTTTTCTCGCCGCAGTTGGAGTTATCCTCACACCGATTTATCTACTTTCCATGCTGCGAGAAGTGTTTTATGGTAAAGACGCAGCGCTGCTATGCGACATTAATAATGCAAGCTTGGAAAATCAAGAAGATGACGGAACAGTTTGTTTTGGTACAGACTGTCTCGTGCCAGAAGATGCAGTCTACGAGGATGCTAGACCCCGTGAGGTGTTTATCGCGGCCTGTTTTCTGCTAATGATTATTGGTATTGGTTTCTATCCCAAGATGGCGATGCAGATGTACGATGTGAAGACCGTTGCAATCAATGCTAATCTTCGCCAGTCTTATGCCATAGTCTCGCAAAGCAATCCCCAGATTTATGCAAAGGGACTCTTGGCTCCGCAAATTTCCGAGGTTGAGGTAGCGCCCGTTTTAGGAACTTTGAAGTAATCTTTTTGACTAATAGACTTGTTAAAAAGAGCGAACTCTAGGTATTTTTCTGAGGAATAAACAGAGCATTGATAGTCACTCAATATGGGTAGGCTATCAATTTCATATTAGAGTATATTAATGATGGCGGACTCTACACCTAACCATAGCGTTCAGTTGCTTTATTAATAAACTAAAAATCAAGCTATGAATACCACAAAAGAAAAAGTTCAATCTCTGCTGAATCAATTGCCAGACGATTGCTCAATCGAAGATATCCAATACCATCTATACGTAATTGAGAAGGTTAGTCGTGGATTAGAAGCAGCCGATATAGAAGGAGTAATTACACAAGAAGAAGCTGAAGAACGTTTGAGCAAATGGCTTATCAAGTAGTTTGGTCTTCCAAAGCGCTAGAAGATGTAGAAGCGTAGACGCCTGGAAGGCGGCTTGTCGCTAGACATCGCCACATATATATCTCGTGACTCAACTGCTTATGCTGCGGCAGTGGTTCAAAGAATAATCGATTAACTCGTCACTTGAGTAACTTTCCTTTCTCAGGTCGAATAGTACCAGAGTTTGGCGATGATAATATTAGGGAAAAGTTTGTATACAGCTATCGAGTCATCTATCGAATTCAGGGTGATACTTTAACTATTGCAGCGGTGATTCATGGAAAAAGACTATTGGAAAAACTGGATGCAGATTCAGAGTAAGTCAAAGTAATTCGTAATTGATAATTCTTAATTCGTAATTACAATCAGTGGTAGCTCCTGAACTCTCCACTTTCTTGTTGATGACTGAATTAAAAATGAGCCTGCTTGCTCTGTACCCTTTTTAATTACGAATTAGGAATTAGTAATTATTTTGATTACTTACAGACAATTAATATAATTCATGAGCAAGCCAACCCTTTACATGGGATGCTAGTTGATGATTAGTGAGTTTTGCCAATGTCTGTTGTTTCTACCATTACTGTTACTGTTCCCGCCACAACTGCGAATTTGGGGCCTGGTTTTGATTGCATCGGTGCAGCATTAAAGCTGTACAACGAGTTCAAGTTCACTCGCCTGGAAGAGGGTGGGTTAATTATTCATGTCACTGGTACAGAAGCTGAACGAGTCCAAACTGATGAGAGCAATCTTCTTTACCAAGCGTTTGTCAAGTTCTATCAACATATAGAGCAGACACCGCCGACTGTGAAAATAGAGATTAAGTTAGGTGTACCGTTGGCGCGGGGTTTGGGTAGTTCGGCGACAGCAATTGTTGGTGGGTTAGTTGCGGCTAATCAACTTGAAGGTACGCCTATGAGTCAATCGCAGGTGATGGAGTTAGCGATCGCAATGGAAGGACATCCTGATAATGTAGTTCCAGCTTTGTTGGGAGGATGTCGTCTCGCTGCTACCAGTGGCGCAGGTTGGGAAATTTGTGATGTTCCCTGGCATAAAGATGTTGTACCAGTTGTGGCTATTCCTAATTTTGAACTTTCTACTTCCGAGGCGCGGGGCGTTCTCCCCACTGAGGTGAGTCGCGCCGATGCGATTTTTAATACAGCACATTTGGGATTATTGTTGCGTGGCTTGGAAACTGGTAACGGACAATGGTTAAAGACAGCTTTGCAAGATAGATTGCATCAGCCCTATCGTAAAGCTTTGATTCCTGGTTATGATGCTCTCAACATCGCAGCTGTTAGTGCTGGTGCTTATGGTATGGTGATTAGTGGTGCGGGGCCGACACTGTTAGCTTTGGCAGATCAGTTATACTCAAAGGCTGTGGAGGCGGCGATGTTAGCTGCTTGGCAAGAAGAAGGAATTACAGCCGAGGTGCGATCGCTTTCTCTCGATACCCAAGGCGCAAAAAGCTTTTAATATTTTACTCAGCATTTAAAACTCGATTTATGGAGCAAACTCAGGCTGAAATAGCCGCATTTAACTCTCAAATTCAGGCTCTTTTAGAAGAACGCGCTGCACTCACTATAAAAAATAATGTCATCTGTGGCGAGAATGATTCACCCCAGGCGATGGTGGAAGCTTACCGCCGTCAAGCCAGAGAAAATGCCCAATTATCAGTTGAACTCCAAGGCATAGATGCAGCGATCGCCGCCTTGGAAGGCCAGATCAAACAAAAACAAGGGAAGTTAGTGCGTTGGCAAGGTGAATCCAAACAACTTATCCAACAGCAGCAGCTAGAGGAAGCGAAAGAAGTGGCTCAGGTTCATGCTGAACGCATTAATCAACTAGCAAGTGAACTGGCCGCAGAAGTCCGTTTTCTTAAGGCTTGTGCCAATCAATTGAGTCCAATGTATTGGCAGATTTATTACAAGCCCTTTATTACTGGCTTTAAGACAATCTCCGTTCCCTATGTCCGCTCTGATGGGGAAGTATGGACAATTGTCAACCGGATTGTTTAATGCTTTAGCCTTTTCGGTTGTATGCAATATATTGACTTCTCTCCTTTTAGGCTATCCATTACCCGGATATTTCTCAACAAAAATATAACTTACTTAAAACAAGAGCAAAAGCATTGATAGGTATCCACTCAAATTATCCAGTTTGTAGTTAGCGATCGCCTAGAAAATTTTCGTCATTTACATTCTTCTGCTTTTGTCAAATATCCACATATCGCTTTGTTCTACAATCCTGTTCCTGACTTATTTACAGAAATCTTAAGAAAAATGTGACTAATGCATAGCAACTTTGAGAGAAGGATTTAGGCTAAGGGTCTAAAGATAAAAGATATTTCTTCCAAAATAGGATGCTCCCTGATGCTCAAAGATAAATGCTGGCTTTCCTCACAAGTTCCTCAAATTGTTCTGCTATAAATATAAATATAGGGCGAAAACCTTTAAGAGATTTAAAATTCAAAAGTAGTTAAACATAGTTGAGGGATTAGTCAGGTTTGACAATCCAGCATCTGGAAACCTGAAACCGTAAAGACCAATTACCAATGAAATCGGAGGTCTATTATGATGTTTAAAAAGATTCTAGTTGCATTAGATCGCTCGGAAATAGGGCAACAGGTTTTTGAGGAAGCGTTGGATTTAGCAAAGTTAACACAAGCTAGCTTAATGCTACTTCATGTCCTATCTTCCGAAGAAGAGGGTAGTCCTTATGCTCCTATGCTGTCTAATATGGACTACTATCCAGGATTGAGCAGTCAAAGTTTTGAGTTATACCAAAAACAGTGGGATACCTTTAAAAATCTAGGAATCCAGATGTTGCAATCTTTTTGTGCCCAAGCAAACACAGCAGGTATCACTACGGAATTTACACAAAATGTTGGTAATCCTGGTCGCATTATTTGTGATTTAGCCCATAGTTGTAACGCTGACCTAATTGTTATGGGGCGTCGGGGTCATTCTCGGCTGATGGAACTATTTCTCGGTAGTGTGAGTAACTATGTTCTTCACCATGCTCCTTGTTCAGTGCATGTTGTGCATCTTTCAGTTACTCCTAAAATAGATGAAGTTGTCAAAGAAACTACAAGCGCTTTCAGCGTTAACTAACTACTAAGCTATTCCACATTTACAGCAGTTTTCATGTATTTGAACCACACCTGTCGTAGAGGCGCAAGGCCTTGCGCCTCTACCGCGTGGTCTATTTACCTGAAAATAGCTGTAACTTGCATAATTAAGGTGGGTAAGACTTCGGCGTGAGTCCTACTTCTCTGCGAGAGGCTGCGCTAACGATAACGCTCAGTATGCTGTGCTGCCTACCCCACAAAAGTTAGTTATCTCAATCGACAATCTCTGTAAATTCAATCTCCACAAACGATCCTTAGCTACACTGTATTGGGCTAAAATTAGAACGTAGGCGTAGCCCGTCGTAGACATCGCTTTTTTAGTAAGAAATAAAAAGCCCGCTACCCAAAATTAGAGTTGAGAGCGAAAAGTGGATCTATGGAAGAAGATACTATCGAGATCACTGGTTTTCATGCTCATGTTTACTTCGATCCTGCGAGTCGGGATGTCGCTGCGCGTGTACGTGAAGGATTAGGCGCTAGGTTTGACGTGCAACTCGGACGCTGGTTTGACAAGCCCATCGGCCCCCATCCAAAAGCGATGTATCAAGTTGCTTTCTTACCGAATCAGTTTGATAAAGTTGTTCCTTGGTTAATGCTCAATCGTGAGGGATTAGATATTCTCGTCCATCCTGAGACAGGGAATGCTGTGGCAGACCACGCAGTTCATTCCTTATGGTTAGGAGAAAAGCTAGATTTGAATATTGAGTTTCTTCAACAGCTTAGTCCTACTTTATCTAATTAAGGAAAGTAAACGACTTTGTTGGGTAAAAGTTTTGCTTTGAGGCATAAAACTTTTTCTATTGTGACTAATTCTGGTGAAATGGAAAAGTGTAATTTCTTAAGTGCCTATGCATAGGGGCTTTTAGCGGTTTGCTGCAAGTATCGCAATAAAGGAAAAATAGATAAGTCGAGGCTTAGACCTGACTCAAACTTAAGCTAAGTGTAGCGGAAAATTGCTTCTATTTTGGTCTCTTCAAGTGGAGCAATTTTCTAACAGAGATGTAACATTCAGCATCTACAAGAATTGGTATTAAACTCTTTGATTTGCAGATAACTTTTTATTAACACTTCGTTGAAAATATAAATAAGACATCCATTTTGCAGAATGCTATGCTGTTAATCAGCATTCTCATAAAAATAAATTTATCTGATGAAAAACATCTCTGCGAAAGGAAAAAATGCAGGTATTTCCCAATTTGGCAAGCCTAATTTCAGAGTCACGAAGAAA
The DNA here is from genome assembly GCA_003326195.1 of Nostoc punctiforme NIES-2108. GTDB lineage: Bacteria > Cyanobacteriota > Cyanobacteriia > Cyanobacteriales > Nostocaceae > Nostoc > Nostoc punctiforme_A. The sequence goes on along the minus strand of LXQE01000150.1, from coordinate 186,472 downwards.
CAGATTTTATTTAGTACCTTTATTCTCTGCCTTGGTTTGCTGGGACTAGGTGGTTTCTGGTTTCAATCAAGATATAAACTTGATAATCAGATGAGTGTAAAACTACAAGAATTATCTAATGTCGATTATCCAGCCAATCCCGCACCATTAGGAAAAAACTTTAAAAGATATTCTAATCGAAAATTAACACTTATTAAGAAAGATGATACACATTTTGATTTCGTACTAGAACCAACAGACAAAAATACGGCAAAAATAGTTATAAAAAATGTTGATTTAGAGCTATTAGTTCCTAAAGCACCAGAATGGGTTAAAAAAGATCGAGGTTTAGAAATAATTGCTTTTACAGATAGGGAATGGAATAGACAACAGATTAGTTTTGCTGCTAATTCGCAAAATATAGAAATTGTTGGAGGAGATGGTTTTGAAAAGCAAAACATTGTAGAGATCGCTTTGGCTAATAATTGCTTAAATGCCGGATTTTGGGAAATTTTACTTTTTACTAAAGAGGATAACAACAAATCCCTTTATTATCAAAGTTGGTTTACATTTCCGATTGGACATTACAAAAATATTTTTGAAAAAATTAATAAGATTTCATATTGGCAGCATTGGTGGAAATTAGAACACTGGCAAGATCCAAGTGGCACAATAGTAAAAACTAATATTCTTAGAAATGTAATCAATCAAAAAGAAGTTGCTACTCAATTCCCTCTTGATGAGAGGATAATTGTATCAGGAGAGCAAAGTAGAAAAGTTAGAACTACGCTAGCAACCAATATCACTAAATGGGGAGATTTTTACGACGTTAAAAATGAAGTTAAATTTGCAAGTTTTCGAGCGCCAGGATTTTACGACCAAAATAAGCCTTGGGGAAATCAATACTGGAGAATAGGCAAATTTGATAAAGCCATTTTAAGGAATATTAAACCAATTGGTGTTGAACAAAATTTACAGGAAATTGAGCTAGGATTTACAGATACCAAAACTGGTGAGCAAAATAGATTATTCATCAGTGGCGTTAATCTGAAAACACTTCCTCAATTGTCTGTAAAAGATTATTCCAAAGGCTTATATATGCCGATGGGAATTGGGATACCTCCTTTTTATCAAAGCTATGAAGAATTAACTAAAAATCACCCAGATGTCAGCCCCTACTTCAGTTTTTTACTAGATTCACAGGAGCGGTGGATAGATCATCACCACTTAGCAGTTGATGGTTCAGTGATGCACCTTGATAAAGATAACCCAAATCTTTTGCATCTTTACTTGCTATCCTATGAAAGAAATACTTTAATAGCTCATTTTTTGATTGATTTGATATAGATTTAGCTGTTCTAGATTGAGTGAGGTATAAAAACTTCACTCCCCTCATCACAAGCTAGGAGACGACTATGATGTACCTTACGTTTACTATCATCTAGTAAGAGAAGGAGAATCCTTTAGATAATTGGTCTTTCAAGACGCGATAAATCGCGTCTCTACATCAGGATTTTGTTGCTCATTCTGAACTATATTGAACTCTAGAATTGAAGCAACTGGTTAACTTAAATATTTAGTCATTCGGTATTTGCTTAAGTAAAGCTATCCACATATCAGATGGATCGGAGTAGTAATCAATTTCTTCAACTTGATATTGATAAGATTCACAACCTTCTCGTAAAATAATGCGATCGCAGGCTTTAACGCCTCTCCCTACTCCAGTCATGTATCCAATTGTTCCTTCATGAAGGCGCTCAAATATGTAGTCGCCTCCCCAAAGTTGTTGTCTGTAATCATGGATTTTATTCTTTTGTTTTAATTCTTTTTCTGGAGAGATAACCAAAGCTAATTTATTAAAAAAACTAAAACTTAAGTTCATACCTATTACGATTGAAGAGAAGGCACTTAAAAACAATTAAAAAATAGAACTAATAATTAATTAAAAAGTCCATAAATCTAAATTTACAGTATTATTAACCGCACATTCAACTGTAAAATCACCGAACTGTTGGACACTATTTGGTGAGATATGAGTTTTTTGCTTAACTATATAATATTAAGCAATAAGCTTTTTATATCTTGAAAAGGTCATAAATATATATACATATATATATTTTAATATCAATATACTCTAGTCAATATTTGTAGTTCCTAGAGCTGCATCTACCTGTTTCAGTAGTATTTCTAGGGTAAAAGAGTTATCTAAAACAACATCTGCATGAGCCGCTTTTTCTTCGATGGATAACTGGCTGTTAATCCTAGCTCGTGCCTGTTCTGTATTTAAATGGTTTCGTTGTATCAATCTTTGTAGTTGTTGCTCTTGGGAACAACGTACTACCCAGATTTCTGTTACCAAATCAGTCATCCCAGCTTCAAATAATAGAGGCACTACTAACACCAGTATTTTTGACGAAGACTGAGCAATAGCTTTGAGGAAGCGATCGCGCACATCAGGATGAATCAAATTGTCTATCCAGTTGCGTTCATCTTGACGATTAAAGATAACTTCACCTAGCTTTTGACGGTTGAGGCTACCATCTGGCAGTAAAATTTGTTCGCCGTAACGTTGAGCGATCGCGCCCAGAATCGGCGAACCTAAAGATACTGCCTCTCTAGCATAAATATCTGCATCCAAAATCGGCAGGTTATAAGTGCTAGCTAAATAATTGGTGACAGTAGTTTTGCCTGTGGCAATACCTCCAGTTAAGCCGATTATACGTTTTGTCATTTGTCATTTGTCAGTAGTTATTCTCCTCTGCTCCCTTGCCCCTCTGCTCCCCTGCTCCTCTGCTTCCCTACTCCCCTGTTCCCCCACCTACGAATTTGTCGCCCATGCGATTAGTGCTTGGGTTAAACCATCTAAAGTGTATTCTTCGGCTTCTACATCCACACGTCCGAATAAATCATGGCAAGTTTTGGAGGTTTGGGGGCCGATCGAGGCAATACAAACTCCCTCTAATAATTGGCTAGCATCAGAGTTGTTGGAAAATATATTATTAGTAAGTTGACAGAAAAATTGTACAGTTTTAGAACTGGCAAAGGTGATTGCATCTACTTTGCGGTTTTGGAGAGCTAACTTTGCCGCAGGTGGAATACTACTAGGACAACAAGATTGATATGCCGCAACTTCTATCACCTTTGCTCCCTTGAGAGTTAATTCCTTAACTAAAACTTCTCTGCCGCCGCTTTCAACTCTGGGAAATAATACCTTTTTACCATCTAATTTATCTGGGAAATTTTCCACTAAAGAATCGGCAACAAAGTTGGGGGGAATAAAATCTGCTTGCAGAGAGCGTTGTTTGAGACTTTGGGCTGTTTTCTCACCAACGACGGCAATTTTGATGCCAGCTAAGGCACGGCTATCTTTACCTTGGGTAGTTAGCCTTTCAAAAAAGTAGTCTATGCCATTGGTAGAAGTGAAAATTAACCAGTCGAAGTCAGATAAATAAGCGATCGCATTATCCAAAGCTTCCCAACTGGAGGGCGGGCCGATTTCTAAGGTAGGCATTTCGATGACGGTTGCACCTGATGCAATGAGGCGATCGCTAAATTGACTCGATTGGCCAACTGAACGTGTTACCAAGATCATTTTACCAGTAAGGGGAGATCGGGGGAAATTGCTTGACATAGCAGGAAGGCTAAAAGTTTTGGCTGTAGTAAAAACCTGACAATCTATTTTCTCAGGTTGTAAGTACTTGCGTAGCCCAACAACTTCGCCAATTACAATTACCGCTGGAGAAAGGGATAATCCGGCGGTTTGTTCCAGAATATTGCCCAGTTGCGCCGTCCAAATTTGTTGATCTGGAGTTCCTGCCCAACGGATGATGGCAATGGGTGTTAAGTGCGATCGCCCGTGTTTTACCAGTTGATCTATAATCTCTGCTAGATGTTGCCCTCCCATCAAAATTACCAGTGTATCTAACCGTGACAGCGCCTCCCAGTCTAAAACCTCTGGTTCATGAGCTGTAAGCACTGCAAAACAGCGGCTTAACACCGGATCTGTCAGGGGAATTCCTGCCAACAAAGGTGCTGCAAGGGCTGAGGAAATTCCTGGTACTAGTTCAAAATCACAACCAGATGCTTTCAAGGCTTCAATTTCGGAAGTACAACGCCCAAAAATCAGCGGATCGCCTGATTTGAGGCGTATAACTTGTTTTCCTTGCAGACAGTGCTTTACCAGCAACTTGTTAATCTCTGCTTGGCTTGTACTGGGTTTGCCACCGCGTTTACCGACATCTAATTTCAGGCAATCATCTGGTACGCACTGCAATAATTGACCATCTACTAAAGCATCATAAACTAACACCTGAGCAGCAGCTAAGAGTTTGTAAGCTTTTACTGTTAGGTATGCTGCATCTCCAGGCCCAGCACCTACGAGGTAGACTTTGCCTCTGTCATTTGTCATTTGTCATTTGTCATTTGTCAGTAGTTATTCTCCTCTGCTCCCCTGCTCTTCATGCCCCATGCCCCATGCCCCATGCCCCATGCCCCATGCCCAATATTCAATTCGTTTGGGTATTAATTTTTTGGATTAGCCGATCGACTTGCTCAACCATCTCCTTGTTTTTCTCAGCTTGGAATAATTCTCTGGCTTTTTTGAGATTAACGATCGCTTCTTTTGCCTGTTGTTCTCTTCCCAAAGTGATTCCCAAATTATAGTAAGTGAATGCATCGTTGGGTACAAGGCTAATGGCTTTTTTGTAATGTGCGATCGCTTCTTGAGGTTTACCTCGATCGTCCATTGCATTTCCTAAACCTGTGTAAGCTTGTGCGTGTTTGGGATCGAGGCGAATCACTTCGGTATAGCCAGCGATTGCTTCTGTTAGCTTGCCTTGAGCGTAAAAAGCACTTGCTAAATTATAGTGAGCGTCTGCATAGTTGGGAGCGAAGCTGATGGCTTTTTTGTAATGTGCGATCGCTTCTTCTAGTTTGCCTTGAGCGTACAGAGTATTTCCCAAGGCATTATAACCTGCTGGATTTTTCGGAGCGAGGCGAATGGCTTCGGTATAGTTGGCGATTGCTTCTGCTGGCTTTCCTTGAGCGTAGAGAGCATTTCCTAAGTAATAGTAAGCGTCTGCATAGTTAGGATCGAAGCTAATAGATTTTTTATACTGGGTAACTGCTTCTGCTAGCTCACCTCGATCGTACAGAGCATTGCCTAAACGGGTGTAAGTCGGCGCATAATCTGGTTTGAGGCGAATTGCTGCTGTATATTCGCTGACTGCTTCTGTGAGCTTGCCTTGAGCGTAGAGAGCATTTCCTAAGTTATAGTAAGCTTCAGCATACTTGGGTTCAAGGCTGATGGCTTTTTGATATTGGGCGATCGCAGCTTCTAACTGATTCAGTCTTGCTAAAGTCAAACCGAGATTAAAATATGCTCTAGAGTCTTGAGGATCGAGACTAATGGCTTTATTGTATTGAGCGATCGCTTCTTGTGGTTTACCTCGATCGTCGAGAGTATTTCCCAAGGCTATATAGGCTTGTGCAAAATTGGGTTCTAGTTCAATTGCCTTCCGAAAAGCCGCCTCCGCTCCTTTTAAATCTCCCTGTTTATAGAGATTGCTTCCTTGCTCGAAGTTAGCAACTGCGTTTTTGTTCCGAATAACTGCGGACTGAGTATTTTGAATCTTTGCTAAAATAACGCCAACATCTTTACCAAAGGCAGTATTCCCATTACTCAAACACAAGCAGATAATAGCTGCTACCAGTAGATTCTTGTTTTTCAGCATTTTTATTACCTTACCTGCTTGGATTACATACTAATATCAAGTTCGGCTAATTGCCATCATAAAAATACCCCATCTCAGCCCTTCCTTACTTGCTATTCGGGGAGCAAAAGCGTAGCTTTGGCGGAGTTATAGCAGGAATTATAAGTGATTAAGCTAACTTGATACAAGTGTAATCTCCTATAAATGGCTATTTGTATACAATAGACATTTCCAAGCCCCTCTCCAACCTTGGGAGAGGGATTTAGAGTGAAAGCTATTTGATTCATGCAATGAAGTCTAATAGTTGGTGCTTTATTAAAACTAAAAAGTCGTTTGTAGGTCAATAGGCTTGGGTTAAGAGTTATTGATGTGGACGATTGGTCTTTCAAGACATGATCAATCGCGTCTCCATATCTCAATACAATTCAGTTAAGAATTTCTTCTTTATTTCTTCCTTCTCTTTCCTTTGCGTACTTTGCGCCCTTTGCGGTTCGTTAGAAAACTTACTTTGACAAAGCGTTAAGCCTTAACTGAACCGTATTGCTCCTGGGTTTTTGGCTTATCTGAACTGTATTGTTTTTTAGGTAATTGCTGACACTTTTGTTTCCATCAGTTTAACAATGGCTACAATTAATTTTTCTGGATTCAGAGGTTTGGATAAATGCATCTGAAATCCAGCATTTAGGGCTTTTTCGTGGTCATTGTTTCTCGCAAAGGCAGTCAAGGCAATTGCTGGAATTTGTCCACCTTGTTCTGGTGTTCGAGTTCTCACTTCATGTATTAACATATAGCCATCCATATCGGGCATACTAATATCGCTGACTAACACATCTAGCTTGACTTCTGCTAAACTTTGTAATGCTTCATCAGCGGAAGATGCTGTCATCACAAAAGCCCCATCTTGCTCTAATACAAAAGCAACAAAATCTCGTGAGTCAGTATCATCATCGACAACTAAAATCCTGATGTCATTCAGAGGTAAGGATTTAGTAGCTAAGAATGCAGGGTAGTTTTTTTCATCCGTCAGCCTTGAACTTGCATCTGGTAGAAGCGGTAAGCTAATAGTAAATATTGCCCCTTTACCCTCACCGTGACTATCTGCTTTGACAATGCCGCCATGCATTTCGATGATATTACGTACAATTGCTAATCCCAGTCCCAATCCACCAAACTTTCTTGTAGAGGTGCTATCTGCTTGGCGGAAGTAATCAAACACGAATGGCAAAAAGTCAGCGCTAATTCCTTTACCCGTATCGCTAAGGATTATTTGAGCATAGCCATCAGTTTCCTGAAGTCGCACTTCTACCTTTCCCCCTCTGGGTGTAAATTTGATTGCGTTAGAAAGGAGATTCCAGACGACTTGCTGCAAACGAGTCGAGTCGCCCATAATTTGCCCTACACCCGGTTCAAATACTGTATTCACCTCAATCAACTTTGTTTCTGCTGCTAACTGCATTGTCTGTAGTGCCGACAATATCGTAGACTTTAGATTAATCTTCGTAATATTCAGCGTCAATTTACCTTGTAAAATTCTGGAGATGTCCAGCAAGTCTTCAATAAGTTGGACTTGTAAGGTAGCATTTCGCTCGATTGTAGCTAGTGCTTCAGATGTCTTTGTTTGGTCTAACCTGCGGGTTTGCAACAACTTTGACCAGCCGAGAATTGCGTTGAGTGGAGTGCGTAGTTCGTGAGAGAGGACGGCTAAAAATTCATCTTTAATTCGATTGGCTGTTTCTGCTTTCGCTCGTGCTACTTGCTCTAATTCCAGCAGGTGCGCTCGTTCTTCAAGTATTTGTTTTTGTTCGTGGATATCCGTACAGGTTCCAAACCACTTGACTACAAAACCTTGCTCATCTTTGAGTGGTAAACCTCGTGCTAGCTGCCAACGATAGGAGCCATCAGTAGCTCGTTTAAAGCGATATTCATTGTTATATATAGTGTTATTTTTTACAGCATCAGACCACACTTTATCAGCTCTTTGAACATCATCTGGATGCAATGCAGCCAACCAACCAGAACCCAAAGACTGCTCTAATGTTAGCCCAGTGTATTCGCACCAATTTTGATTAAAAAAATCACATTCACCGTTAGGTTTAGTTGTCCATACAAGTTGAGGAATTGCCTCAGCCAAGTAACGGTAGCGTTCTTCGCTTTGTCGGAGAATTTCTAAGATGCGTTGACGTTCAAGAATTTCTTGTTGTAATTGCTCGTTAGTCTTAGTAATTTCATTGGTGCGAACAGCAACCATTTCTTCGAGATGATTCTGGTATTTTCGCAGTTCCTCCTCTACCGATAAGCGTTCGGCTATTTGGGTTTGAAGTTCTTGATTTGCTTGTTCTAATTGAGCAGGGCTAGGAAGTGCGAGTGCTTGTGGAACTAAAGGCACAAGTTCTAATGCTGTAATTACAGATATTGTTGCAGTTACTGCTTTGAGAAACCCCGACACCCAATAGGTTGGATGCCAAAGTGTCCAAATCTCCATTAAATGAGTAGTACCGCAAGCTACGATAAATCCACTAAACAGCAAAAAAATCCAATCAAAGGGCAAATCTTTTCGCTTGCGGACAAAGTAGAAGAGTGTAGCTGGAATTGAGTAATAAGCTAGTGCAATGAATGCGTCAGATAATATGTGTAACCAAACTAAATTCGTTTGCCATAGATAGCAGTGTCCATGTGGAATAAATGATTCTGATGTCAAAAAGTTAGTCCACAATTCTGATATTATATTTGACATAAAGACTGGATTGTTTAATCTATAAAATCTACTACTAAATCTCTACCCTTGCTGAATACTATTCTAGTACCAAAATATTAGTGAGACAGTGTGTCTAATTTATGTACTGCTTAAATAAACTACAATATGTCTTTACAAAACAAAAAGGCTGTTAGTATCATGGCTATTTTGCAAACATAAATCATTTAAAATTCCCAATATTTTTTCTTCTAAAGCCTAAATGAATTAATTGTGGCTATAGAGCTTGTGGCACATCCGATTGCAATAGTAATAGCTGTGAAGAGATTGGTCAACATAATTATGGTATACAATACTAAATCACCAAATAAAAACCATTCTCACCATGATGATGGGAATGGTAAAAATTAGGAGACACAACAGGAAAATTTAATCTCTGCAATTCTGATTAAAGTTAAGATTCACTTGACTTAGCACTCATTTTATCTAACAGTTGAGTGATTTTTTTAGCTTTTTCAGGTTGGCGCTGTTTTTGTAATAAATCTTTAGCTTGTTGCAGGTTAGTTTTAGCTTCTTCTTCTCGCTCTTGCTGCATGAGGATATTCGCCAGACGCAAGTAAGCATCAGGATTTTTCGGACTGCGGCGAATTACTTCTCGAAATAATTGTGTTGCTTCTTCTACTTGTCCTTGCTGGTTTAAAACATCTCCCAAAAACAAGCGCACTACATCATTAGTAGAGTTGATGGAAATCACTTTGCGAAAAGCCGCTTCTGCACCTTGGTAATCTTTTGCTTGGGCAAGATTGATACCTTTTTGAAACAAGTCTGAGGTGATCAAAGTTTTCCAAGCGAAATAGCCAAGGATTGACAGACTCAGAACAACTACAACAGCAGCGATAATCGAACTAGTGGGAAAGGTTTCTAGCATTGTCTAAGCCAAAAGACAGGCGATAGGAAAAATCAGATATTCCATAAAAAAGAGTTTCCAGATAAATTGGTAGAATTGAGCGATCGCACTTTTCTCTTGTAAGTCTACCGTCAAACTCCGCAACCACAGCCAAGCCAACAGCCCCAAATGAGTAACTACCAGGAATATAGCGTTAACTGAAGCAACGTGTAGCACCCCAACCAGAATTATTCCCAGATAACAGGCAGTTATTACCCAAAGAGACAGATTGAACACAGCTTGGGGCCCAAGTTTAATGGTGAAAGTAGTAATATTGTAGAGGCGATCGCCTTCCATATCGGGGATATCTTTAAAGATAGCGATCGCAAAGGTAAACACCAAAATAAATAATGTCAACACCCAAACCACAGGCGGAATTGTTTGGCTTTGTTGCAACGCCCAACTGTAATGCAGATATAGCCCTAAGTTAACAATCGTACCGCGCACCGAAAAAATACACAGCGCCGCCCAAATGGGAAACTGTTTTAAGCGAATTGGTGGTAAAGAATAAGCAGTACCAATGGCTAAACTAATTGCTACCATACCTAATAAAAATGGGCCAGTTAGCCACGCCACAACCATCGCCAAAATCCCAGTAGAAGCGACAATTAATTGCCCAGTTTGCTGGGAAAACTCACCAGACGCTAAGGGTAAATGAGGCTTATTAATCTTGTCAATTTCCACATCTTCTAATTGATTCAGGCCCACAATATAAACATTGCCACACAGACAACCAATCCATGCACCGAAGACAGGGAATAGGGAATACGTAGAGATATGATTAATCGCGTTTCTACTTATAGCAATGGCAATTAAATATAAACCCAAAACACTCAGACTTGTACCAATAATTGTGTGAGGGCGAGAGAATTTCCAGAAGGCGTATAACCACTGGAAATATGATTGAACAGGTTTGCCTGGTAAAGGGCTGTTTTGAGAACTTTGGCTCATGAGTAGCTTAGATACAGTATTCTGGTTGGTTGTTAATCATTGTCACAGAATTTGGTCATTAGACTTCTTTCATGAATCAAAGAGCTTTCATCCTTCTCCTACGTGCCCTCTGCGGTAGCCTGCGACAAGCCGTTCGCGTAGCGTCTCGTAGAGAAGCGTCTACGTTATTCTAAACTTATAACTTCTTGCACCAACTCAAATAAAGAATGCGATTAATTTTATACAGTAAACCCGGCTGTCATTTATGTGAAGGTTTGCAAGAAAAGCTAGAACAAATCCAAAATCTCAGTTTCGAGTTGGAAGTTAGGGATATTACAACGCGTGAAGATTGGTTTGCTGCGTATGAGTATGAGGTGCCGGTGCTTTATTTATCGAACTACAGAGGCGCAGAAGACGCAGAGGGGAGTGAGAAACCATTGCCGCGTCCTTCTCCTCGTGCTAGTGTGCAGCAGTTAGAGCAAATGTTGCGTAAATATTTAGCCAATTAGAAAAAAATAATGCAGAATAAGCGCAAGATCAAGAATGTGACGAGGTTCACAAAATGAAATTGCGGGAATTACTAACAGCGGTAGACAGTGTTGAGCAATTGCCTAGTTATCCAACTTTAGAGGATGTGGAAGTTAGGGGTTTAAAGACGAATTCTCATGCTTGTCGTGTGGGAGATTTGTTTATCGGGATGCCAGGAACGCGGGTTGATGGTGGAGAATTTTGGCAAAGTGCGATCGCATCGGGGGCTGTAGCTGCGATCGTTTCTCCCGAAGCGGCACAAAAAAATCCTCCCACAAATCAGGCTGTGGTCATTAGTGCAAGTAACATCACTCAAGCTTGTGCGCAGATAGCCAGTGCTTTTTACGGTTATCCAGGGCGAAAACTCAAGTTGGTAGGCGTAACTGGTACAAATGGCAAAACTACAACTACTCATTTAATTGAATTTCTACTCAACAAAGCTAATTTAGCTACAGCTTTGATGGGAACTCTCTACACTCGTTGGGCAGGTTTTGAGCAAACTGCTGCCCACACCACGCCCTTTGCAGTGGAACTGCAACACCAGTTAGCAGAGGCGGTAAAGGCTGGGAGTGAGTTTGGGGTGATGGAAGTCAGTTCTCACGCTTTGTCCCAAGGTAGAGTGTTGGGTTGTGAATTTGAGGTGGCGGTATTTAGTAATCTTACTCAAGACCATCTCGACTATCACAGCGATATGGAAGATTACTTTGCTGCCAAAGCATTGTTATTTAGCCCTAATTATCTCAAGGGACGGGCAATAATTAATGCTGATGATTCTTATGGCAAACGCTTAATTGCGTCATTGGATTCCCAACGAGTTTGGAGTTACAGCGTCAACGACAACAGTGCTGATTTATGGATGAGCGATTTAAATTACCAGCCAAATGGTGTTAGTGGGACATTACATACACCAAAAGGTGATGTAGCTTTTCGATCGCCCCTAGTCGGACAATATAATTTAGAAAATCTTTTAGCAGCCGTAGGAGCAGTTTTGCACTTAGGGCTAGATTTGCAGTTAGTGGCATCTGTGATACCTGAGTTTCCGGGAGTTCCCGGACGGATGGAACGGGTACAGATTAGTAGTGAGCAAGATATTAGCGTGATTGTAGATTATGCTCATACGCCCGATAGCTTGGAAAATTTATTGAAAGCTGCGCGTCCGTTTATACCTGGGAAAGTGATTTGTGTATTTGGTTGTGGAGGCGATCGCGATCGCACCAAGCGCCCAAAAATGGGTAAAATCGCTGCTGAGTTAGCTGATGTGGCAGTAGTGACATCAGATAATCCCCGGACTGAAGACCCAGAAAGGATTTTGCAAGATATTTTGGCGGGAATAGCTGACACAGTGCAGCCAACAGTAATTTGCGATCGGGCGATCGCAATTCGTACCGCTATTTTACAAGCACAACCCGGTGATGGAGTATTGCTTGCTGGTAAAGGTCACGAAGACTATCAAATTCTCGGTACCGAAAAAATCCATTTTGACGACCGAGAACACGCCCGCGACGCTTTACAGCAAAGACTTAAAGTACAAGCTTAATTTGGGCATTGGGCATTGGGCATTGGGCATGAGTTATTCTCCTTGTCCCCTTGTCCCCTTGTAGATAGAGTTTTTTATAGTTAATGTTTCTTTCCGTGGGAATTTTGTAAAAAATGCACACATAAAGGTGAAAATCGAAGACAGAATTATTTCTTGCTTCATCCAAGTTGTGCTTGACTCATGAATGTTTCTCTGGTTAAGGATCTGTCTGTTTATCAACTGGTTATGGGAGTGCAAATGCCTCCTAAACCATTGTCCCTCAGTCCTGCTACTCTGCTATCACTGGTGAGAGCGCAAATTGACTTACTCATTGAGCAGCAAATTGCAGCCACTCTCTGGGTGAAGCTACCACCAGATAAAATTTGGCAATCAGAATTAGCGCGTTATCAATCCTCGGTAGGTGCGTCTAGTCTCATTTATACTTGCCAGATTGAGGAGAGTAGGAAAGGCGAAGCAGGGGAAGACAAGGGAGAGGAAAGATTAAATATCTCTTCATCTCCCTCATCCCCATCATCTCATTATGTCCCCGTTCATCTACCACCAGATAGCCAAATGCGACGGGAAAACTTTCTGATGGTGTTATCGCCCCAGTTTTGCAGTTTAATTTTGGCTCATCGACCACTTAAAAAACGCAAAAATCAGACATCGGGGAAGGGAAATACTAATAAAAACCAGCCGTTGCTGATTATAACTACTGTTGAGGGGAGAGTAATTCAGCAAGTATTAAATAGTATCCAACAAGCGATTGCGCCAGAATCATCCTCAATTTTACCTGCTAGTTTTATTTGCCCAACCGTGCCTCAAGGCGCACTTATGAATCAATTGTTGGCAAAACAACTCCTCCGACAAGATGAAATTAATCGTCAAATTATCACAGTACGCACTAATAAGTTGGAGCAGCAAAATCAAGAACTACACAACAAAGAGCAACTCAAAGATGAATATCTGAAAAATGTCTGTCAGGAACTACGTATACCCTTGACGCACATGAAAACAGCACTTTCGTTATTAAATTCCCCTAATCTTAAACCACCACAACGACAACGTTATTTACAGATGTTAAATACCCAGTGCGATCAGCAAAACTCCCTGATTACTGGTTTCTTGGAACTGGTGCAGCTAGAACAGAATTTGGAGGGGACGACTTTGGAGTTGGTGCGTCTCTCAGATATAGTACCTGGAGTAGTTAGTACCTACCAACCTGTAGCCCAAGAAAAAGGAATTATGCTAGCCTACACCGTACCGACTGAACTCCCATCTGTTTGGTGCGTGAGTGGTAAGCTGAGGCAAATTGTGATTAATCTGCTGCACAACAGCCTTAAGTTTACCCCTAATGGAGGTCAAGTATGGGTGCGTGCCCGTAGTCAAGGCGATTATGTCCAATTAGAATTCCGCGACACAGGTATTGGTATTGCCGAAAACGAAATTCCCAAAATCTTCGAGCGATTTTATCGCGTGCGTACAGCAGCAACCGAAGATTATGGTGGTGCCGGGTTAGGGTTAACGATAATACAGCAATTGCTGCTGCGCTGTGGTGGATCTATTTCTGTAAAAAGTAAATTATCTGAAGGTTCTACCTTTACAGTGCAACTGGCAACTGTTAGCAATATCCCAAGAGCGATCGCTACAGAAAATGAGTTATGAGTTATGAGTTATAAGTGATGAGTTAAAAATTCATAACTCATCACTCATAACTTATAACTCCTATCGCATGGGTTCAAAAATTAGAAGGTAAATTGTGGAGGTATTTTATATTCATAGCGAGAGACAAAATAAACACCAACTTGTTTATCGCTGTGATGACGGAAACCAAAACGTTCATATACTGCTCTGAGGTGTGGGCGTGAAGCGTCGCAATCTAGACGTAAATAATATCTACCAAGTGTTCGTGCATGTTCAACAGCCCAAGCTAGAAGTGCTGAAGAGACTTTACCGCCAGAGTAATTTCGTCGAACTGCAAGGCGATGTACAAATGCTGACTCTTCCTGAGAAATGTCAGACCAGAACACTAAATCTTCTAGCTGAAACTTGATTGTACCAGCTGATTCACCTGCCCACTCAGCAATAAAAAACAAGCCGTTATCAACATCTTTAGAGATACTTTCTGGCGAAACCTCACTCTCATGCCACATAAGCCTACCACTCTGCTGGAGCCACAAAGCTGCTTCTAATAGCACATCCGAAACGATCGCCGTATCTTGTATAGTTGCTTGACGAATTGAGATGTACATTTAGTTATCAATAGTAGATTAAGTTAAACGGAAGTAAAATTAAATAAAAATTTTTCTAGTTTATTTTCCAATACAAAACCTGCTAAAAATTCTCTCCAAAACTGATTCTGTTACTTCTTCTCCGGTAATTTCTCCTAAAGCTTGAATTGCACCTCGTAAGTCAATTGTCCAAAAATCAAGAGGTAACTGCTGAACAATTGTTGCTTGCACTTGTTCTAAAGAGATTTTAGCTTGAGTTAAGGCTGCTGCCTGTCTTTGGTTAATGGCTAAATCCATATCAGCAGCTTGTACTTTCCCAGATTGGACTATCTCTAAAATTGCTGTTTCTAAAGCATCAATACCTTGATTTTGGGCTGCGGCTGTGACAATTTTAGATTTGGGACTTCGGCTACGCTCAGTCGAACGATTTGGGATTTGGGATTGAAGAGTTGTTCTTTTGCTTTCTTCTAATAAATCGATTTTGTTAATCACTATAATCAACGGACGGTGTTGTACTTTTTCATAAATTTCTTCATCACCTTCTGTCCAACCTGCGGAAGCATCGATGGTAAGCAAGACTAAATCAGCTGCATTGGCAGCACGACGCGATCGCTCGACGCCAATTTTTTCCACTTGGTCTGTTGTTTCCCGAATCCCTGCTGTATCTAGCACTTGTACGGGAATTCCCCCGACAACTAACTGAGATTCAACAACATCGCGGGTTGTACCAGGTAAATCAGTCACAATGGCGCGATCGCTCCGACTCCAAGCGTTCAATAAGCTTGACTTACCCACATTTGGACGCCCAACAATTGCCACTTTTAAACCAGTACGTAGCAACTCACCTTTATCTTTAGTTTCCAATAACCTAGTTATTTCTGCGGCAATTTTATCGATTTCTGATACAATCGCTTTATCATCCAACGGCGGAAGGTCTTCCTCAAAATCAATCCGAGCTTCAATTTCTGCCAAAATATCCAAACAGTTAGCGCGTAACTGCCGAATCGGATGAGCTAATTTTCCTTGTAAACCAGCTAAAGCACTTTGAGCCGCTTGAGGCGATTTAGCTCCCACTAAGTCGGCAATACCTTCGGCTTGAGTTAAATCCAACCGTCCATTCAAAAAGGCGCGGAGAGTAAATTCTCCCGGTTGCGCTAGTCTGCTTCCATTTTCCAAACACAGTTGCAACACCTGCTGCACTGCCATAATTCCCCCGTGGCAATGGAATTCTACAACATCTTCACGGGTGTAAGAACGGGGTGCTTTCATAATCAGCAACAGGGCTTCATCTACTATTTGTTGCGTCTGGGGATGGCGAATGTAACCGTAGAGAATCCGGTGACTTTCCCAAACTTGTCGCCCTGGTGCATGAAAAAGACTTTGGGCGATTGCCATTGCTTGAGAACCGGACACCCGCACAATCCCAACACTACCCTGTTGGGGGACAACAGCAGTGGCGATCGCGGCTATAGTTCCAGTAGTAGCAAACAGTTCTGACATGAGCGCCCTTTATTAAGAGTGAGGAGTAAAAATCATAACTCATAACTCATAAGTTTCTAAATGGTGAGTATTTAGACTAATGAGATACCAACTGGCAAGGTAAAATTTATCTGTAGGTCATGCCTGATAGTAAAGAGTTAAGAGTGAAGAGTTAAAGATGAAAATCATGACTCACAACTTATAACTCATAACTTTTAGAGAGAGGAATGTACTGTGGAGCAAAAGATTAACTGCGCTGTAGCCTGTGTTAACGGGTGTGTTTTAGGGGATAAATGCCCCAATATCGAGTTTAGAGAGTCAGCCGCAAAATTTATTGAGGAGACTCCTTTAGACAAAATGCTGGAGTTGGCACAAGAACGTCTGCGGAAAAAAATGGCAGAACCGCCAAAATGGGTTTTTCCTGAAGATCCATAGGATTCGAGCCAACAGGCACAAGCAAGCAGCGTGGAAGTTAAATAGTATCTGGATCTATATTTAATTCTCGCAGTTTTACTGCCAAGCGATCGCTGCGTTGCTTCTCTTGTTGTGCCACTTCTTCGGGTGTGGGAAGCAGTTCTCCTTCAGGAGTGTAAAAGCGTAACTTTTCTTGAGCAACCCCTACATATAAACCTAGCTGTTGACTCCATAACCAGCCTTGGGGATTTTGTTCTAGCGGTTGATATTCACCATCCAGCAAATGAAACCCTGAAAACTCTAACGTTTCCGGGTCAAACCAGAAGTAATCTGGTGTGCGAAATATATCTTGGTAAATTTGTTTTTTTAAGCCTTTATCAGTGTCACCTGTGCTATCCGAGATAATTTCTATAATTACATTGGGATATTTGCCATCTTCTTCCCAGACAACCCAACTTTTGCGGGGTTTGCGTTCAGTTCCCAGTACGACAAAAAAATCTGGCCCCCGAAAATTTTCTGATTTGCGCTGGCGTGGACTGTAGTAGATGGTGAGATTACCCGATGCGTAAAAGTCTTGGCGATTTTGCCACAACCACTCCAAACATTGGATGAGTAGTGTCATTTGCAACCGATGCAAGTCAGTTTCCAAAGGTGGTTCGTTACTATATAAATCCCCTGGGGGAAATATAACATTTTCTGACGTTTCTAAATCTTGGGCGACAGACATGGCAGCAAGTGTCTCAGTGCTATAAGTTTAGCGTAGCAGTCAGCCCCAATTCTTAGAGAAGCTGTTCGCGTTCGGAGAATTCAAAATTTAAAACTGGTCAGGGTTAAGGTATTCTACAGTCGCTAATTCTTCATCACCGCATCTAGCAGCACATTGGCATCAAAGCGGACTACATCGGTGCAAGGTAGCCCTGTTTCTGCTATTGTTTGAGCGATGCTTTCCTGAGCCGCAGACTCATCTAAATGGGCTGTGTTCAGCGCTATACCCACTACAGAAACACTTCCAAAAGCACCACCAGCATTAGCAACAGTTTCATAAAGCCGAATCACCTCTGGTAAAGGTGGAATGATTACATGGGGATGATTACGTACATGAACTTGTCCCGCCCGATGTACCAAAACTAGTTGGGTTGGTTGCGAACCACGGATTAGGGGTAGAGTTGCCGTTGAACCAGGGTGTAGCAGCGAACCTTGTCCTTCAATATGCAAGATGTCGTAGTTTTTGCCATAGCGCATAACTATCTGTTCCACAGCACCGGCGGCAAAATCTACCCGCACGGCATCTAAAGCCACGCCGTCTCCTTCTAACATTACCCCAGTTTGTCCGGTGGCGAGGAATTTAGAACGCCAGCCCCGCAGTTTTGACGCCCAATGCAACTCTAGGCTAGTTGACATTTTACCGATCGCCATGTCGGTTCCCACTGTCAACACCCGCCGGCACGGAAGGGTACGTGCCATTCCACTAGCAACGCTGATATTAGATGGTTCTTTTCGGACATCCCAAATTAGTTGCCCTGGTTTGAGCAGTGCATTTAATTCTGGGATACTTGCCATTGGTGTATGTAAACCATTCACCAAAGACATTCCCGCTTCTAAAGCGTCTTTGATTTCCAGCCAGTAATCATCTGGTACAGCACCACCTCCAGGGGCAATACCAATTACTAAAACTTCTGGTTTGTACTCTAAGGCTGCGGCTACCGATGCCACAATCGGCACATCACGCTTGATACCTGTTAATTCTGGTAGGGATTTACCAGCACACTCGCGATCGATTACGGCTACGATTGGGGCTTCACTATAACGTAAAATTGCTAGCCCTGTTTTGCCATGAGTCCCAATAGTCCCCTCATGAAGCAAGATAGCTACTCGTTGATTAAGTGGTAGACGCACTGTGTTGTACTCCCAAGCCTGGTAAATCGTTTGGCAAAACTCTTCCTGCTTTTAGCAATGCACCCGTAAAAGGGTCATCAATTAAATTCAGGTGACTATCTAAATCTAAATAATCAGCTAGTGGTGCCAGCTGTAATGCTGCTGTATTAGCTAGCGAACTGTCAGAATAGCAACCGAACATTACTTGCAACCGATATGCTCGTGCTGTATGTACCATTCGCATTGCCTCTGTTAGTCCCCCTGATTTCATCAGTTTGATATTAATGCCATCCACGTAATTTGCCAAATCGGGAATATCGGCGCTTGTAAAACAACTTTCATCGACAAAGATGGGGAGGGAGGAGTGTTCTTTGAGTTTTGCTAAACTTGGTTCTTCTCCCCGTGGCAATGGCTGTTCTACATACTTTATACCCAAATCTGCTAGCCAATTGCACATTGCGATCGCATCTTCTAAACTCCAACCCCCGTTGGCATCAACGAAAAATTCTAGTTCAGGCGCTTCTTCTCGCACCGCTAAGAGCATTTTTTGATCTGCATCTATGCCATCTGGGCTACCTAGCTTCACCTTAAAAAGACGGACATCGGTAAATTGTAACCAGTCTCGCGCTCTCGCCCTAGCGCCTTCAGGTGAATTAATCCCAATTGTGACTGAAGTCGGGACTATTTGATTGCGATCGAGTCCCCAAAGTTGCCACAAAGGTAAACCTACGCGCTTACCCAACCAGTCATGCACTGCCATATCCAAGGCAGCTCTTGCAGCAGAAGGAACTTGGTTTTGTGTTAAAACTTGCTCAATTTCCTGACGTTGTAAGGGGCTGAATGTTTGTAACAGAGGCACAACTTGCTGTAGGGCATCTTTGATTGCATCAGTTGATTGCCGATGATTACCCACACCAAATGGTGATGCTTCCCCCCAACCTTCGATATCATCCTGTGAAATTCTCACCCATACATTAGTTGTCTGTGCCGTTGTACCCCGACTAATGGTCAACGGAAATCTCTTATTTACAGTAAATAAATTTACATTTATTTGCATACTTTTTATACATATTATGATATTGCCAAAGTCAGTGTAAGTTCAAAGTTTAGATTATCGGATGCATCTGTTATACTTTTTTACATTCATTACAAAGTTTTTATACATACATTTTATTTTTACTTAGTTTATGAATAACTTAAAGAAATGGAAGATTTTAAAATCAAAAATGGTTTTAGATAATCCTTGGTGTCAGGTGAGGCAAGATGAAATAGAATTACCAAATGGTAAAATTATAGATGATTACTTTGTCAGTATTAAGCCTGACGTTGCGATGGTTTTACCTATCACTAGTAATAGAGAAATTATTTTTGTCCAGCAATATAGACACGCCGTAGGTGAATTTTTCTTGGAACTACCGGCAGGTAATTTCGATCCCACAAAAGAAAGTGCAGAAGTAGCAGCAATTAGAGAACTGAGAGAAGAGACTGGTTATATTCCCCAAGAATTAAAAAAAATCGGAACTTTGTACGATAAGCCGAGTAAAGATACTAATCAAATACATTTATTTTTAGCAGAAAATGTGAGCAAAGTTGGAGAGCAACAACTAGATATTACAGAAGAAATTGAAGTGGTATTAATTCCTGTAGAATCAGTTTTAGATAAAATTATTCAGGGAGAAATTTCTGTTGCAGGAACTATAGCGGCTCTCTTCTTGGGTTTAAACTTTATCATTTATTAATAATCAATATAGCTTTTTTGGCTTTAGCAAGAATGATGTTAGAGATAGGTTTAAACTTTCTGCCATTTGGCATCGAGTATTCCTCATGGGCAGATTGGTGTAACAACAGTTGGCGAGGTTCGCCAAGCAGGTGGTGATGTAATCCGAACATCCGGTAGAAGTGCTAATCATGCAACATTGAGGGGTTTAAACCCGCAGCAAATTAGTCAACTTTTTACACCTACTGTTCCTAATCCAGCAAAATAGCAGTTATAGTTTGGATCGCCTACAATGATTACCCCTAGAGTTTTTGCAGATTTTCATAATACTGATGCTGAAGGGCGTTTGCGTTTGAACTGTATTGGTACAATCGAAGACTTGGCCAATCAAAGTATTGAGCTACAAGATGGGCAATTACTCACAGTATATAGTGAGGATTTGGAAGTTGATGGAGTGGTGCAGTTCTCCGAAGAGGAGAAGTTGTGGGTTGCTGCCATTGATTGGGATCAAATCAGACAAGTTGAGAATTTTGTGGTACAGGCACAACTTTGAGTACCACGCCACCTAATTTTTTAGTTTTTATCTTGCCCATTGTCGTAAAATATAATCATAAAAAGCGTCTTTATCTACTTTATCCATTGCATAAATTTTACGACCACCAACAACTACTTTAGTACGCCCCTGACTAAGACCAGTGGTGATAATTTCTGTTTCCCATTCGCGCAATTGATAAAATTCTGGATGTCCCAAATAAGCCGTTGCCAGCACATCCCAAAAATAATAATCTTGGGGGATAACTAGTGCATAACATTGTCCGGCTAAATCAGAGATGGGATAGTGGCGTTGTCGTCCCATTTTGTATACTAACTCTGATGTGACTGGGACATTGTTAGTTAAATCCAAAGGACACATAATAATTTCAATTTGGGTTTGCCATACCCGCGCGGCTGAAATTGCGTCCCAATAAACATTCCATTCGGCAGAACCATCTTGTCCGGCTTCTAGACTTTTTTCTACATTGCCACCAACATTTAAGGCTCCCCCCATCCACACAATTTTGTGAATCTTGGCTTCAATATCTGGTGCTTTGTCTAAAGCCACTGCAACCGTCGTTAACGGGCCAGTTACCATCAATGTTACAGGGCTTGATGCCTCCCGTAACACCTGTATCATAAAATCTTGACCTGTTTCAGCAACCAGAGGCGTAGTGATGGTTTCCCTTTGATTGAGAATGGGAAGATGGTCAACGATAAACGAATCACGGCGATAGAGAGTAGGAAATGGATTGATCCCGCGCACAGTGCTTTCTGCTACTGGGATATGAGAAAATCCCATCAAATCTATAATTTTACGTGTGGCGCTAACAGCTGGTTGAACGTAGCAATCTGCTGGAGTGACGACAACACCAAGGAGTTCAATACGATCCATTGTCAACAGCAGCATAGTTGCCAGATAATCATCTACACCGCCATCGTGATCCATTAATACAAGTTGTTTTGTCATAAAAGGAGAATTATATGGATGAGTTTATGGAAGCTGCAATTCAAGAAGCAAAACAAGGCAGACAAGAAGGTGGAATTCCTATTGGTTCGGTTCTCGTCAAGGATGGCAAAATTCTCGGCAGAGGACACAATAAACGCGTGCAAGACGGCGATCCTGTTACCCACGCCGAAATCGATTGTCTCCGCAATGCTGGGAGAGTTGGCAGCTACAGAGGTACTACACTCTATTCAACTTTAATGCCATGTTACCTGTGCGCTGGGGCAGTGGTACAATTTGGCATTAAAAAAGTCATCGCTGGAGAATCTAGAACTTTTCCTGGTGCTAAAGAATTTATGGTATCTCACGGTGTGGACGTAATTGATCTTAATCTTGATGAGTGCGAACAAATGATGAGTGAGTTTATTGAAACTAACCCCGAACTTTGGAATGAAGATATTGGTAAATAGTTATTGCACCCCTACAATCATAGCGATCGCAATATCTGGTTGAAGTCCAGCATATTAGGAAAATATTGATAATACTTAAGAAAGAAGCTGCAAACTCTTTTATATTACACAATAATTTTAGTGACTATAACTAGCTAAAATTTAAACGTGTGAAAATGGCAAATTTAACTGAATTTACATTATTTGCTCCTCGTAACAAAGGAGCATCTTTAATTGGGTCTTTTTCAGATTGGAAAGAAATTCCCATGTCAAAAAGTGAAGATGGTTATTTTCGCACCAAAATCAAACTGGAAGACGGCGTTTATCAATATAAATTTCGTATTCAAACTAAAAGCCCAAGTTTTGCACTTGATGAATGGATAGATGTCATTGATCCTAAAGCAACAGATGTTAATGAAACAGAAAAATACAGCATAGTAAGCATTCAAGACGGTCAACGCGTTGTTGATATTTACATTTGGCAACACGATGAGATACCGTTGCCTGACAATCGGGAATTAGTCATATACGAAATGCACGTTGCCGATTTTACTGGTGATGAAGTTGACTCTAACGAGAAAGGCAAATATTTAGGGATAATTGCTAAGTTAGATTATCTTTGTGAATTGGGAATTAATGCAATTGAATTAATGCCAGTTAATGAGTACCCTGGTGATTATAACTGGGGCTATAAAGTTCGCCACTTCTTTGCTACAGAATCTAGTTACGGTTCAACAGAAGATTTAAAGCGATTAATTGACGAGTGTCATGGTAGAGGCATTCGCGTCTTTATGGATGGAATTTATAACCACACAGATGAAGAATGCCCTTTAATCCTAATTGACAGAAATTACTGGTATTACGAACACAAGCATTATCCTGAAGACCCAGATAATTACTGGGGACCAGAGTTTAACTATGATAATCACGACAAAAACTTAAATATTAAACCTGCATGGGAATACATCGGCGATGTGGTAAAATTTTGGATTCAGGAGTATCACATTGATGGAATTCGCTTTGATGCAGTGCGGCAATTGGCTAACTTTGAATTTCTCAACTGGCTGACTAAGGAAGCGAAAAACCATGCTGCGCCCAAACAGTTTTACAACATTGCTGAACACATTCCCGATACAAACACTGTAGTCCAGCCAGATGGCCCATTAGATGCTTGTTGGCATGAGAGTTTTCGCTACTTTATAGTTCCATATATTTGTGGGAAATCATTTGAATTAGAACAACTCAAGCAGATTTTAGATCCCAAACAACAGGGTTATGCGATCGCAACCAATGTAATTAATTATTTGGCAACCCACGATCGCGAACGTGTATTACGAGAATTAGGCAATTGCGGCATCTTTGACACAGCCGCATTTGAACGAGCCAAGTTAGCTGCTGCTTTGTTAATGACAGCAATGGGTATACCGATGCTGTGGATGGGAGAAGAGTTTGGCGAATACCAGCAAAAAAGCGAAGATGTGACTAAGCCGCGCAAGATTAATTGGTCTTTATTGTCAAGCGACCAGAATCATGATTTATTTGAGTATTATCAAAAGCTGATTGCTCTACGCCAGCAAACTCCAGCTTTGCAAAGTGACAATATTAAGTTTTTCTACGAAAATGCAGCTGAGAAAGTGCTGGCTTACACCCGTTGGGATGAGCAGAATTCTCATATCGTCGTCGTGGTAAATTTCTCCGGTCAAAATCTAAATCAATATAAAATTTCAGGCTTCCCAACTGCTGAGTATTGGCGAGATTGGGTTAGTAATCAGGAAGCGAAATCTGGAGAGGATGGTTTCGTGACTGACTTGCCAAGCTATACAGCTAAAATATTTGTTTTACCGTAATTATCTCACTAGTTATCTAGCAGATTTACAAGCAATGTGTAGTTTGTCGAGGCAGTGCGATCGCTCGTCAAACAAACTGCTTGCGTCGCAACGGAGTAATAAGAGTAGAAGTGGGATCAACAGCAAATAAAATAATATCATGTCCGATCGGATAAGCCCAAAACCCAGATTGTAGAGACGCGATTTATCGCGTCTTGAAAGACCAATCATCTACACCAATAACCCTTAACCCAAGCGTATTGTGTGTGACATAACACAATCTGCGAATAAGGCGTTACGTAGTAATTAACAGGAGGCTTTATGATATTTGTTGACAATTTGCGCTTCCCTTTGACACTTTTCACAGCACTAGGCTGCGGATTGGTGGCTGGCGTCTTCTTTGCCTTCTCGACTTTCGTGATGAATGCCCTTGCACGACTCCAGCCAAAGGAGGGCATTATCGCCATGCAATCCATCAATATCACCGCGATCAATCCGTTGTTCATGTTGGCACTCTTCGGAACGGCTGCGGCTTGCATCTTTCTAGCGATTTCATCGGTGTTAAAGTGGCATCAGCCTGGCGCTGCCTATTTGCTTATCGGTAGCTTGCTCTATCTCATTGGTACCGTTCTAGTAACGATCGCCTTCAATGTACCACTAAATGATGCGTTAGCGATCGCTAAACCGGATAGCACTGAAGGCGCGAACCTATGGGCTACATATCTTACCAACTGGACCTTCTGGAACCACGTTCGGACAATAGCGGCACTGGCGGCAGCACTTATACTCGCACTGTGCGATCGCATGGTGAAATAGGAATGATGAATACGTATGATACCCTTTGCTCGGACAAAATGAAGCTATATGAGTATTCAAGCAGCATACGATAATTGGTCAGCCACATACGATGCTGACGAAAATCTGACGCGCGATCTCGATCAAACCGTCACCAGAGAAACTTTGATGGGTTTGAAGTGTAAATCAGTCGTGGAAATTGGCTGTGGCACAGGTAAAAATACGCTTTTGCTTTCACAAATTGCTCTGAAAGTTTGTGCGATCGATTTTTCAGCACAGATGATCGAAAAGGCAAAAGAGAAAGTAAGGTCTGCGAATGTAGTATTTCTTACAGAAGACATTACCAAGCAATGGACTTGTCATAATGAGTCTGCCGATTTAGTCACTTGTAATCTGGTTTTAGAACACATTGAAGACCTCAGCTTGATATTTTCAGAAGCATCTCGTGTATTAGTCAAAGGAGGATATTTTTTTATCTGTGAGCTTCATCCATTCAAGCAATATCAAGGAACAAAAGCTAATTTTCAAAGACAGCAAGATTCTATTGAAATTCCTGCATTTGTGCATCATTTATCAGACTTTTTTAACACAGCGAAAGTTCATGGCTTTCTGCTTGAGGACTTCAAAGAGTGGTGGCATGAACAGGATAAAAATAAACCACCAAGACTAGTATCAATCTTGTTGAGAAAGTGAAAAAATTTTTGAGGCATTGAAATTTAGAGCAGTTGCAGAGATACTTGCAAGAGTGATAGAAGATGGGCGACTAATTATGGAATTTCCAAAACAGGTAGAGAATATTTCTGTCAGCGCTGACAATACTTTAACATCAGAATTCTCGAAAAAGATTCATTATTCCTTAACACAGCGAGATGCTCAGTTTATTGAATCATTGATGCCTGTATGGGAATGGTTTTACCGTTATTACTTTCAAGTAAAAACTGATGGATGGCACCATATACCAACAACAGGGAAAGTACTACTTGTTGGCTCTCACAATGGGGGAATGGCTTCTCCAGATTTAATAATGATGATGTACGATTGGTTTTCGAGATTTGGAACCGAGCGTTTGGTGTATGGTCTAATGCACCCTTCCGCTTGGAAAGTGAGTCCTGAAATAGCAGGATTAGCCCAGAAAATCGGAGCAATTGTTGCACATCCCAAAATGGCTAGCGCGGCTTTCGATCGGGGTGCTAGCGTTCTGGTATATCCTGGAGGACAATATGATATGTTTCGTCCTCATAGCCAACGCCATAAAATACATTTTGCTGGTCATCAGGGCTTTATCAAGCTGGCTTTAAAACAAGAAGTTCCGATTATTCCTGTAATCTCGGTAGGCGCTCATGATAGCTTGATAGTTTTATGTGATTGTTATGATTTCGTCAAACAATTGCATCAGTGGGGATTGCCGTGGTTATATCAAATAGACCCTGGAGTTTTCCCAATTTACTTAGGTTTGCCTTGGGGCTTGTCTATTGGCCCTCTGCCAAATATTCCTCTACCTGTGCAGATTCACACTCGCGTCTGTCATCCAATTACTTTTGAAAGATATGGTCAAGATGCAGCTAGAGATCGTAACTATGTGAATACTTGTTATGAAATAGTCCAAAGTCAAATGCAGGAAGAGTTAAATAATTTGGTTAGAGATACTCAGAAGTCTAACTAAAACACGAATATTAGTGACGAAGTGACGAATCTCCTAATATTTCTAAAAGCGATCGCTCCATAACTTCACTGACAAATTTATTTCCTTGCAAGTTGAGGTGGATGTGATCGTGAAACAAACCTTGCGGGTTGGTAGTTGAATTGAAATTCGGTAAAAAGTCTATATAGTTAATTTGCTCTGCTTTGGTAAAATCACTCAAGCGCTGACGTGCTTTAATTTCGTAATCGCGGGGGCCTGGTTCACCAATTTCTCGTAGTAAAGGAGTCATCACCAGCAGAAATTTGCTGTTGGATTGGCGAGTCAAGGCTTGAATTTTAGCGATCGCCTCCAGATTAATCCCCACGCGATCGCCTGATTCATTTTGCACGGCTTGCAGTTCTGGTATTGGCTTTTGCTTGACGATATAACGCTGCCACACTTCCACTAATGCCAGGGGAGGTTTACGATCTGGATAATTGCGATCGCGTCCTACTGGTAATGAAGTAGGAGGAGTAGCAAACAAATCATCAGTATTAAGTAATACCACCACTGCTTGCGCGTTAAAATTGCCAAACTTCTCTAAATAAGCTAATTCATTCCTTGGCCCCCAAGAGTTAGCTGAAGCATTTAGTACTTCTACTTCCTGATAATTACTATTAGGGGATGATGCTAGAGAACGCATCATCAAACTAGATATTGTATTAGTCTGATCAGTCCACCAGCCACCATTAGCAATAGAATCACCTAAGAGGAGAATTCGCAACCCAGAAGGTGCAGGTAGCTTTTTGATCGGACTACCTCGCATAGAATATTCATTAATTTCAATGCGATTCCCAAAACGACGAGTACGTTGGTTAGGAGCCAACAAATAACCAATTTGCTCATCGCCAATATAAATCAGGGGATTACCAAAACCAAACAGCGATCGCAATCCGATCTCGATTACTAAAAACAATCCCACAACGACCGCCAAAATTACGCTCAGTGCTATTTTCACCTACTCACACCCTCTTATACTGAGTTGCTTTTTAATGATAGTAGGGGATTGGGCATTGGGCATTGGGCATTGGGCATGGAGAAGAGACAAGGGAGAAACTTGTCCCCTTGTGCCTCGGCCTCTTCCTGCTTCTAAATTTTTAAAGTGAATTTAACATCATCCGCAAATAGAAGGACTACAATCAAAACGGACAAATATTTCATGCTCCAACAACAGAGGATTACAAAGCTGTGTCCGACTTAAATCGCGGAATTATGAAATTTAAGGGTGCAGATTCCCCAAAAGTAGTCACTATCTCTACCGTGTTGCTTCTGGGATCGATCGCTGCTCTCGTCATCTGGGCGCTACAAGCTGCCTATGCGCTAAACTAAAACCATTAGTAGTCTAGAAGGACACTTGTCTTAAACGGTTTCCGTCTTAGCCAAGTGTCCATTTAGCAACTAATAAATAAAACTCCCCTAATAACCATCAAAAATTTCAGCAAAACTTTAGATTTTAGATTTGAGGTTTTAGATGGAAAATTTAAATCTAAAATCCAAAATCCAGAATGTTTGAACCTTGGGGTATCTTAGTTATTTTAATTGTCTGCCCCCTTTTGGGCGGATTACCCCTGATAGCATGGATAACTTACGCCCTAAAGCGCAAGCAGTTATCACAAGTTGGTACACGAAACATTAGTGTATCAGCTGCCTTTTATCATGGCGGTAAAATTGTCGGAATTCTGGCAGTCTTGTCAGAAGCTTTTAAAGGAGTTGCGGCAGTCTTACTCACCCGCATTTTCTTCCCAGATGGATCGTTTTGGGAATTGGTTGCCCTAATCGCTCTGGTAATCGGTAGATACTGGATAGGCAGAGGAGCAGGTACGACAAATGTTGTCTGGGGATTTGTCGTACACGATCCACTGGTCGCGATATTTGTATCTTTCTTTGCAGGTATTACTTTTACAATTCTGCAATCAAGAAAGTTAGTCAAATTTGGGGTTTTGCTACTTTTTCCTTTGTTTGTGGCACTTCTGCACTTTAGCGATATTCCCAGAATACTTGCTGCTGTCGCCTTAGCTGGTTTAATGGGCTGGATTTACACCAAAATTCCTGATGATATGAAACTGCCAGCCCAAGAGGCACAAACAGAATCGCAAGCGATGTTGGAATTTTTACGCGGCGATGTCTACGACGGGCTACGCCAACGCACAATGGTTTCTTTAGATGAAGAGTTGAATGCTGCCATAGTCGGAGAAAAGGCGGCAACATTATCTCAAATTAAGCGCTGGGGCTATCCAGTGCCGAAGGGATGGGTACTAGCACCTATCGACAATCCAGAAGGGTTAACAGAATTTCTCCAACCATCAGAATTATCTCCCTTGGTGGTGCGTTCCTCGGCTATTGGAGAAGACTCAGAACACGCTTCTGCTGCTGGACAGTATGAAACAGTTGTAAATGTTACTAGCCCAGAAGCATTACAGTCAGCGATCGCTCAAGTTCAAGCTTCCTACAATCATCCATCTGCTGTCCAATATCGGCGCGATCGCGGCTTAAATGATACAGCAATGGCTGTGTTGATTCAGCAACAAGTCCAGAGTGTATATTCTGGAGTCGCTTTCAGCCGCGATCCCATTACCCAGCAAGGCGATGCGATCATTATTGAAGCCCTTCCAGGCAGCGCAACGCAAGTCGTTTCGGGAAAAGTCACACCAGAACAATATCGCGCTTTTGTCGTTGAAACAGAAAATTCCTACTCTGTACAATTAGAGGGTCAAGGACGAGTCCCGCAATCATTAATCAAACAAGTTGCATACTTAGCTTACCGACTCGAAAAACGTTATCATGGCACTCCTCAAGATGTCGAGTGGAGTTATGATGGGCAAACGCTTTGGGTGTTGCAATCTCGACCGATCACCACTCTGTTGCCCATCTGGACACGCAAAATCGCTGCTGAAGTGATTCCTGGAGTAATTCACCCCTTAACATGGTCAATTAATCGTCCCTTAACTTGTGGAGTTTGGGGAGAATTTTTTACTTTAGTTTTAGGCGATCGCGCCTTGGGGTTAGATTTCGCCAAAACAGCAACTCTGCACTATTCCAGAGCTTACTTTAATGCGTCCCTGTTAGGAGATATTTTTCTCCGCATGGGACTACCGCCGGAAAGTCTGGAATTTTTAACCAGAGGAGCTAAATTAAGTAAGCCGTCCTTGCAGTCAACTTGGGAAAATTTGCCAGGACTAGGGAAGTTGTTGAAGCGGGAATTAAGTTTAGAAAAGGACTTCAAGGAAGATTATCACAAACGGTTCATTCCTGGGTTGTCGCAGTTGGCACAAGAAGATATAGACAACTTGGAACCACCGAAGCTGTTGGCAAGAATTGATTTTATTCTAGAGTTGCTGCGTCATGGAACGTATTACAGCATTTTAGCTCCTTTAAGTGCTGCCCTGAGACAGGCAATTTTTCGGGTAAAAGATGGGCAAATCGATCATAGCGTCACCCCAGAGGTAGCGGCATTGCGATCGCTCAGTGCCATAGCTACAGATGCCAAGCAGGTATTGGTTGAGTTTGAGCCACAGCAAGTATTTGAGCAATTAAAGCAAACCCCCGAAGGACAGAAGATCCTTCAAGCATTTAACGAATTGCTGCAAGATTACGGCTACTTAAGCGAAGTAGGAACCGATATCTCCGTTCCCACTTGGCGGGAAAATCCCCAGATGATTCAGCAAATGTTTGTGCAGTTAATGCAGGGGAACGAACCGCAAGCAGGTGCTAAAGACGCGATTAATAGTATCTTTGCCAGTAAGCGCAAACGCTCTTTCGTGCAACGGCGTGTAGATATCAAAGGACGAGTCACCGAAGTTTATTCCCGACTTTTAGCTGAATTGCGTTGGAGTTTTGTGGCTTTAGAGAAGATTTGGTTAGAGTCTGGTTTACTCAAGAAAACAGGCGATATCTTTTTTCTCAACTTTGATGAAGTGCGGCGTCTAATTGGGAATGAAGATTCCAGCTTAATAGAGCAGTTAGATAAGTTAGTAGAATTTAGGCGATCGCAATTTGTACAAGATAGCGAGATTATTCAAATACCTCTTTTAGTCTACGGCCATACACCTCCTCACCCCTTAGCTCCCTCTGAACTTTACTCTGACCAAATTTTACAAGGTATTGGAGCCAGTCATGGGCAAGCCGAAGGTAGGGTGAAAGTGTTGCGAAATTTACAAGACATTCCAGACATCGATCGAGATACGATTTTGGTAGTGCCTTATACAGATTCCGGCTGGGCCCCATTGTTATTAAGGGCTGGAGGATTAATTGCCGAAGCTGGGGGAAGGCTTTCTCACGGTGCGATCGTTGCTCGTGAGTATGGAATTCCCGCCGTGATGGATGTTCGTGGTGCTACATGGATCTTGCAAGATGGTCAACGAGTCAGGATTGATGGGTCTAGGGGTATTGTGGAATTATCTAATGATTTAAGACCCGAATGATTACCACTTCTCTTAAAGACTTGCCTGAAGAGTCGGTTTCTCACAATGCCGAAATCAAGAAAAAGGTGATGTTACGCTTCGGCGATTTACCTCAC
The DNA here is from genome assembly GCA_003326195.1 of Nostoc punctiforme NIES-2108. Classification (GTDB taxonomy): domain Bacteria; phylum Cyanobacteriota; class Cyanobacteriia; order Cyanobacteriales; family Nostocaceae; genus Nostoc; species Nostoc punctiforme_A. The sequence continues at coordinate 155,707 of LXQE01000150.1, read as the reverse complement.
CTAACTAACTTTTCTCAAGCACGTTTTGCTCCTGGACAAACCGCACCAGCACACGCGCATCAAGATATGTGCGAAGTATTTTTTGTGGAAGCCGGTTCAGGAGTAATTCACATTGATGGTACAGAATACCCCTTGCTTCCGGGAAACTGCGTAGCCATCGAACCGGGAGAAGTACACGAAGTTGTCAATAATGGCTCAACTGAACTTGTTTTGACATACTTTGGTTTGCGAGTCGAAAAATCGAGCTAATCATCAATTAGGATCGTTAACTAGCAATTTAGGTTAGTTTGATTTTGAATAAAACACGTAGTGGGGGCATAACAATGTTATGTCCTTAGAAAAGTTTGTGGATGTTGTTTATAAATTAATACAGTTCAGATCAACCCAAAACCCTGATGTAGAGACGCGATTTATCGCGTCTTCAAAGATCAATGATTTACTAATATACTAAGGGTGTCGCCCCGCGCATCTGACGCAAAGAATTTATACAAGCAGGACAATCACAGCCAAATAAGTCGATTGCCACATTGCTTTCTTCATCATTGAACTCCAGCATCGGAGCATCTTCTCGAGAAAACTCTATTTCACGCTGATAGTTTGGGATTTGAGCCAATACGGAAGCTCTGGCACATACTAAACCCACTTTATGTTTATTGCGTATACAAGATAGACGATCTGTGGTTTTGGCTCCTGGTTCTGGCTCCATAGCTTGTGCGTGATTCAGCATTACTCCCATAGAGAGAAGAGAGCTAATCAGCACAGGAGAAGAAAGCAAACTCAGTATGAATTTGTTCATTGGTTTTCCTGAAAAACAGTCTCGATTGCTCAGATTATCCGATTAAATCTTACAGTGCAAGTAAGTGTCTATCAGGAATAGCCCAAAATCCAGATGTAGAGATGCAATTTATCGCGTCTTTGCGATCTAAAATTTTCATCAAAAAACCTTAACCGAACCGTATTGTTATATAACGCCAGTCTGTTTCTGATAACGTCAAAGCAGAAGTTGCTACAGGCTGCGCGAAACACCGAAACGTCAAGACAGAAGTTGCTACAGGCTGCGCAAAACACCGAAACGTGAAGACAGAAGCTCTTACAGGCTGCGCAAAACACCGAAATGTGAAGGCAGAAGCTCTTACAGGGAAGACGGAAGCTCTTACAGGCTGCGCGAAACACCGAAATGTGAAGGCAGAAGCTCTTACAGGGAAGACGGAAGCTCTTACAGGCTGCGCGAAACACCGAAACGTGAAGGCAGAAGCTCTTACAAGGAAGACAAAACAGAGAAATTTATGGGTATACAAAGAGTTTTATTTCCCATTGTCATTTGGAAACCTACTCAGTAATAATAGAATTTTCAACAGAGTCTATAAAAAATTGAAGAGGTTTATAGTCAAAACAAGTGTTTTTTGAACGCTATTGATTGCCATGTTTATCTTCAACAAAAAATATTTTTACCTCACACTTCTATTATTTTTAATAGAGATATGTATTGCTGTTTTTGTCAATGATAGTTTCATTCGTCCTTTTATCGGTGACGTTTTAGTAGTTATACTAATTTATTGCTTTGTCAAAGCTTTTTGGAATATACATTCATCCATCGTTGCTTTATCAGTTTTGGCATTTTCTTGTACTATTGAGATTCTTCAATATTTTAATTTCGTAAATAACTTAGGATTGCAAAAATATAAGATTCTGGCTGTTGCCTTGGGAAGTGTATTTGATTGGAAGGATATCATTGCTTATGCAATAGGTATCATAACAATTCTATGGTTGGAAAATAGCAGGACTTACGCAAAATAATGGAAAAACGAACCGCATACTCCTACGGAGAAGCAAGCTACGCGCAGCGTCTCGTTAGAGAAGGCGCAAAGGACATAAAGGAATAAGAGTTTCAGAGAGTTATTGCGTAAGTCCTAAATAGAAGATGATTACTTAAAAGTTGTTAATAATACAATGTCTAATACCAATTTTCTATGAAGCTGCATATAATTCGATCCCCCCTAGCCCCCCTTAAGAAGGGGGGAACCGGAAAAACATCTATCAAAGTCCCTCTTTTTAAGGGGGATTTAGGGGGATCAAGATATGTGCAACTTCACATTAAATTGGTATAAGCTAGTAATGAAAAGTTTGTAGTAAGCACTAAAGTGCTTAGAAAATTAAGGACTAAAGTTCTTACTACGAACTTGATTACCCATCAATTTTTAAACTTTACAGACTACTAGAAACTATTTACAAGTAAATCTTAAGTAGGGTGTGTTATGGTTTTAGCCTCTTCGCTGACAGTGCCGATCGCGCCTATTTATTGTTGAGTATAGCGACGCGGCGTATAAACCCAGATATTACCATCACGGCGTTTGATGGTTCGGGTTTTTGTGGAACCAACGAGAATAATTGTCCGCATATCAGCGCTTGCTGGCGTTAACTGGTCAAGTGCGATCGCTCTTACCGTTTGTCCTGGGCGACCAAGATTCCGGGCCAATACTACTGGTGTATCTGGCGTTCGATGTCGCAGCAAAATATTTCTCGCTTCTGCCAGTTGCCAGGTACGCTCTTTGGAAACAGGATTGTAGAAAGCAATGACGAAATCAGCCTCAGCAGCCGCCGCAATTCGTTGGGCGATCGCAGACCAAGGTTTCAAGATATCAGAGAGGGAAATAGCACAGAAGTCATGTCCAAGGGGCGCACCAATGGCTGCTGCTGCTGCCTGCATTGCAGAGATGCCTGGGGCCACATGAATGTCGATACTATCCCATTCCGGTTTAGCATAGCGATCGCACACCTCAAAAACTGCTGTTGCCATTGCATAGATACCGGGGTCGCCAGATGAAACTACAGCTACATATCGCCCAGATGCAGCCAAATCAAGGGCCATCTTTGCCCGTGCTTCTTCTTCGCGGTTGTCAGATTCATGCCGTTGCTTGCCATCAGCCAGAGAACCAACTAAATCTAAATAAGTTTTATAACCCACCAGATCAGTTGCCGACTTGAGAATCTCCTTCACTTCTGGAGACATCCACAGCGAACCACCAGGGCCCGTGCCAATAATCGCTAACCGTCCCCGTGGCTGACCGATGGTGTTGGGGTCAATTACTTGAGGGGCAATAGCGATCGCAATGTTAGGAGTTGAAGCAGTAATGGAAGATGTGCCTGTAGCGGCGATCGCTGCGGCTTGGGCGGGGCTATAACCTTGTGAAAGTAGACTTTCTAATTGATTTGGGGTAAAAAAGCGGGTAGGTACTCCCAAGGCGCTAGCTACGGCGTGAATTGCGGGATCGGCTGCGGCGGTGATGGGTGCAAATATCGCGGCGACTGATGTTTTTTCTAGTTTGGCATCAGTTAGTAGCTGTTCTACTAAAACGACTGCATTATCAATGATGCCACTCATTGCGATCGCGATCGTTGCTGGATGATAGACAAGACAGTTAGCTCTAGGAGTCACCAAACGTTCTGTAACTTGGATGGTCAAATCTCCCTTGGAATCTATCGGCAGTTTACTATCGCTCAACCAAGGTGCTATTCCTTCAAGATTAACTTGCGCCCCAGCTAGCACATCTGAGATAAATTTCTTCGCATCGTCTGGGTTTGCCAAATGGTATCCAGGAGGAGGAGATAACAGCGTTGTGCCCAAACGTAAATCGCCTGTGGTCGTAATTGCAGCTTTGACATCAAGGGCTTCGGCAATGCGACGAGCCAAATCGTTGACTCCACCAAGTCCGCCCAAGAGAGGGACAACAGCACTACCATCTTCAGCCACAGCTAGCACTGGTGGTTCCTGTCGTTTATCTGAGATTACGGGAGCTAACGTCCTAATTAAAATGCCGGCAGCACAAATGCCAATCAAGGGCTTTCCCTGCATAAATAACTCACGTAGCGTCTCGCCAAAATTTGTAAAGCTGACATCAACTTCTGATGTGCGACCCTCTAAACCGTATAGTGTTGCCCCTGGTAAGACGCTGATTATTTTGCGTGCTACTGTCACGCTATTTTGACCCAGTATTACAATGGCAGGTGCAACATTCATCATCATAAATAGATATCTTGCAAAATTTGATATCCTTCAAATGAAACCACAGATTTAGACATGTAGCGACTTCACATTTACAAGCTTGAGGAATTCCTTCAGTTTATAGCGATCGCATTTCTGAGAGAATTAGGAGTGCGATGTCTACGACGGGCAACTTTTGCAGACGCTACGCGTAGCTTGCTTCCACGTTCGCGTAGCGTCCCGTAGGGAAGTGGTACGCCTACGCGCTAATTATTTTAGCTGGTTAAAATCTTCTTCTGTAATGCCCAACTACTTGAGAATTTCATAAAACAACCAACTACCAATTTCAGCGTTGCTATGAATGGGAATTGTGGTTGCTCGTCCATCTGGATGTTGCCAAGGAGCATGACTGCCTTTCTGCCGCACTTTTTCAAAACCGAGTTTCCGTGCTACTCGTTCTAATTCACTGGCTTTAGCTGGCATTTGCAATTACCAATTCAACGTCTTCGGGTAGAGAACGTCCTTGTTCTTTGTATTCCTCCTGAATCATTTCAAAAACATAGACAAGTTCAGCACGAGCTTCATCTGGCGTTTGTCCCCAAGCATGACAACCGGAAATCGCTGGTATATATGCGACAAATGTACCATTGTTATCGGGACGGATAACAGTGGTGTAGTCTTGTAAAGAATTCATGGGTATAGCCGCAAGTTTGACTTATACCTTCAGTTAACAGCGATATCTGACAACAAGCAGGGGTGCGATGTCTAGACGATCAGTTAACAGCAAGGCAATGTAGAGGCGATCGCATTCTCTCAAAAAAGTGCGATCGCTTGTTAAATTAAGGATTACAAACTCCTAACATCTGACTGGAAATTAGAACTCCAACCAAAATCCAAAGAATTTCATCCCTAATCCCCAATCCCAACTCAATTAGCTTTACGCTCTTTCAGCACTTGATCTAGCAAGTCTCTAGCAGGTTGCGCTTTAGCCAACGCTACTTGATGGTCATTATAAGCACGAACAAGGCGAGAAAGACTGCTCACACCTGCCTTTAGTTGCTCAAGTTCTTCACCAGCAACTAGTTCTCCATCAAGCATCCGCCCAATCAACGGTTTGATATCGCCCACTTCCTGCCGGACTTTTTGGAGCTTTTCTAAAGAACTCAGTAAGGTTTTTAGTGAGTTCAAGATGTCGTCAATATCTTGGGCATCCTCCACTGGTTCAGGCGGATTTTCAACTGTTATCGTATCTTTGTCTGAAACTGTAGGCAATTCCTCTACAGACGTTTCACTTATAACCCCGTTTGACCGTGCCATCAACGCTTCCTCAAGGAATTTTCCTCAGTGTATCGCTGATTTCAAGTTGCCAAAGATAGTATTGTTATAATTCGTTAAATAAATACTTGTACAAATTCAACTCTACGTTGCGATCGCGAAAGCAAAGAATTCCCTTAGCTACGGCCAACATCTAAACACAGCAATAATGATTGATTTTGAACCTTGGGACAGGTTGTTGCGTCAGTATGTCGATCCAGAGGGTCGTGTAAACTATATTGCTTGGAAAACTGAGCAACCTCAAGCGATCGCAAATTGGTTGTCGAGTCAAAAAAATCTGGCTTTTACATCTAATAGCAACACTTTTGAGCAATTGGCATTGTGGATCAACCTTTACAATGCGTTCACCATTTCGACAATTTTGGAGAGATACCCGCTTGAGTCAATTCGTCCGCGAATCTTAGGCATTCCCAACTGGTTGGCTTTTTTGTGGTTCTTCCAACGTCGTGCTTATTATATATTTGACGAACATTACAGTTTAGCCCAAATAGAGAACCAGATTCTGCGGAATAAATTACAGGAGCCACGAATTCATTTTGCAATTGTCTGCGCTTCCGTTGGTTGCCCGTTACTGCGTGCTGGAGCTTATTTTCCTCAACAAGTTACTCAGCAGTTAGATGAAGATACCCGTCGCTTCATTAACAATCCTGAAAAAGTTCGTTATGACTCAAATAGTAAAACACTCTACTGTAGCAAAATCTTTAAATGGTATCGTCAAGATTTTCTTAAGGTCAAATCCTCCATTCCAGAATATATCCGCTCTTACCTAGAAACAGACCTGCCAATAAATGCCTCAACGCCAATTTCCTATCTCTACTATGACTGGAGCCTGAATCAGCGAATATCTTGATAAAATTGTTTGAGATAATTTGCATCAACGCCAATTCCCCACAAAAGACCGATATAAAGGTAGATTGCGTTTGCTTTCCAGCTACCCCATTTTGCGACGCGGCGATCTGAAGAGTGAACAATGCGGTTCACCAGATAAATACGTCCTTTTTTAACCAACTTCAGGCATAAATCTCCATCTTCCATAATCGGTAATGCCTCGTCAAATCCATTGCAATCCCAAAAGTCAGTGCGACGACAAAACATTACCTGATCTCCAAACAACAGGCGCAATCCTCGAAAAAACAGGTGAGGCTTAAATAGCAGTGGTGCGTAGTAGGTTTTTAAATAATTATGTAGAGAGATGCCCCAACGAGTCGTTTGAGATCCACTCATCAGAGAAATGAACCCCCCACAGGCAATGGTTGGCTCTAATAGGGTTTGCTCTATTACAGTGATTAGGTCATCTGGCACCCAAGTATCTGCATGAAGAAAGCAAAGAATATCTCCAGTTGCAGCCGATGCTCCGTAATTCATCTGAATAGAACGCCCACGCTGTTCAGATGAGAGAACTTGTACGCATAGCGACTGATTGAATGACCCAAAGCATTGTTTTGCAACTGTCACTGTCTCATCATCGCTACCACCATCTACTACTATTACTTCAAAAGCAGGCGGATTAAGTAAAGTCAATTGGCGCAATGTCCGCTCTAAGCTAACTGCTTCGTTTAAAGTAGGAATGACAATCGAAACTTGAGACATGCAGCATAAGTAGTTTTATCGTTGCTTTTATTCTACTTGCTTAATGTTGACAAGCTCTTAGTGCAGCATTTCATTAATTCCTAGCGAATTAATGAAAGGCAATACCCTGCATTGTTAATGCGTTAGCCGCCTTGTTAATGCATCGGCTTGCATTGTTAATGCGTTAGCCGCCTTGTTAATGCATCGGCTTGCATTGTTAATGCGTTAGCCGCCTTGTTAATGCATCGGCTTGCATTGTTAATGCGGCGGCGGCCTTGTTAATGCATCGGCTTGCATTAAAAACGCTACGTTTTTACGCATAACTGTACTTAGTCCAAAAGTCAACACTCCTGAGCATGGTAAGTAGCTTTTAGTAGTTTTCCCCAGATTGCATTGTAAGGATGTACAACCTTTGTCGGATGACCATTTTGAAAGATCGGTCTGCCTTCGTTTGCCCACTGAAAAATTCCACCAGTCAAGTTATAAATGCACTTAATCCCGGCTTCATCCAGTTTTTGGGCTAATTTTGCGCTCCGGTAGCCAACAGCACAGTACACAACAATTGGTCTATCTTTTGATACTGTTGCAACTGCTGCTAAGTCCTCTGTGAGAGGATCTATGCGTACTGCTGTTTCGATATGACTAACTGTATACTCAGCTTGACTTCGTGCATCTAGCACTAATGGATGGAGCTTTGCAGAATCTGATAGTAATTCAGCTAATTGGTTACAATTAATTTCCTCAACAGTAGGAAACTGAAATCTAATCAGAAGTTTAAGAAAGTTAAATGTGAGCGATCGCACTTGTTAAAAGACTCTCTAGTTGAGAAACAATACTGACGGGGCTGTGTCTGATGTCTAATAATAAAAAACGATCAAAGAATAGGCGATCGCATTGGCATCAACTCTCCAAAACAAACAGATAACTCATCGAGATTAGCTGATTTGCAAGTAAATATACTTATAATAATTACAGCATTTACTAATCACCTGCGATGATTTATGGCAATTCTTCAACTGATTGAACCCGAAGTTAAAAATCTGGGTGGTTTTTCTGCCCGCCGTAGTTTGCCATATCCTAATCGCCAAACGGTTGGGCCGTTTATCTTTTTCGATCATCTTGGCCCGTCCGTCATGCCCCCCAATCAAGGCATCGATGTCCGACCACATCCTCATATTAATCTGGCAACGGTAACTTATTTATTTGATGGTGCTTTGATCCATCGCGATAGTTTGGGTACTGTGCAGGAAATCCAACCAGGGGCAGTCAACTGGATGACAGCAGGAAAGGGGATTGTCCATTCAGAACGCTCACCTGACTTTGACCGTCAGCAAGAAACTACTATTCATGGCATTCAAACCTGGGTTGCCCTGCCTGTTGAACACGAAGAAACCGAGCCAACGTTCATTCACTATCCGGCTGAAATCCTTCCTACCTGGGAAGAGAATGGCGTTATCATCAAACTTATTGCTGGGCAAGCATTTGGCTATACCTCACCAGTAAAAGTTCTCTCACCTATTCTCTATTTAGATGCAGTGTTGTCTGCCAACACCCACTTCACTATCCCTACAGATTATTCACAAAGGGCAGTATACAGTGTCACAGAGGGATTAAGGATTAATGATGAACCCGTGGAGCAATATCGTCTTGCTATTCTAGAGCCAGGCGATCGGGTTGAGGTTTCTGCTATAGATGCTGCTCGATGTATTGTTATTGGCGGTGAGCCGTTAGGTACACGCTACAAATGGTGGAATTTTGTCTCTAGCCGACCAGAGCGAATAGAGCAAGCTAAAGCTGATTGGCGCGACTATCGCTTTGCTAGCGTGCCAGATGAAACAGAGTTTATTCCACTGCCAGAAGTGATAACAGAAGCTAATCCTTTTTCATAAGTGTGTCACACTTCAATGCTCACTACCTCGCTTTAAGATGGGCAAGTTTAACCCAAGTTGCCAGTTACTCTTATGAGCGATCGCTTTGGGACAATTAAGCAATAAAATGCCCTTCAAGAAGAGAAAATTAGGAGGCAGTTATGCCACTTGATAGGTGTATGGAATTGCATCTGCATATTATATGGTGAAATATGGTAGCTGCTGTGAGGCAAAGCCAAATGACACTTATACAATTGTGGCGATTTATCACAATCATGCTGGCTTCCTTTAGTCTAAGCTTGTCTATGGCTCATTTGCTAGAACTACCGCGAAGAATGCAATTTGACCAAGAACTCTGGGTAAAAGTAACCGTTTTTGAAAATGTTTATCGGTATTTTGGCTCAGTTGGTGCCGCATTTGAAATTGGCTCAGTTCTAGCAGCAATTGTGTTGGCGTTCCTCGTCCGTAAACGTGGCTCAACATTTTATTGGACGTTAGGAGGAGCGATTCTTTTAGTGCTGGCTCTTGTCAGTTGGGTAATATTTGTAGCCCCCATGAACGCGGAATTTGCAACGTGGCTGACTAATCCCGTTCCGTCAAACTGGACGCGATATCGTAACCAATGGGAGTATGCACATGCAGTTAATGCCTTGGTTAAAATAATTGGCTTCAGTTCACTTGTAATTTCTGTGCTGGTTGAAACAGCAAAACGAAAGGTTGCTCATTCTAATCACTTGTAATAAATTTCAAGTTGGTGATTATTTTAGATCGCACTTGCAAATTAACCTCGTCATTAGGTAAATGAGCGATGTTTATTTTAAAGGTACTGATCGCAATTGTTTGGAACATTGCTATCTTTGGTGATTTACTATTCTTGCCAGCAGGAACGTTCGACTGGTGGCGTGCTTGGTTATTCCTCGGCATTGTCGAAATTGCGACGATCGCAACCATGATTGGTGTTTTCCGAGATAATCAGGACTTGCTCGCTGAACGATTCAAGCCTCCTATCCAAAAGGAACAACCACTTCCCGACAAGATCGTTACCAGTTTGTTGGTGATTGCCTTCCTCGGTTTGGTTGTCTTCATTCCTTTAGATGTGTTTCGATTTCAGCTGCTGGTGAAGCCAGGAGCGATCGCTTCGGCTGTGGGATTGATCTTTTTTATTGCAGGTTGGTGGATTATCTCTGCTTCCTTCAAAGCTAATACATTCGCGATCCCTGTGGTGAAGCATCAGGTAGATAGGCAACAAACGGTCATTGATACGGGAGTCTATGGCATTGTACGGCATCCGATGTATGCAGGGGCAACTCTGGAGATGATTGGGATGTCTCTGTGGCTGGAGTCTTACGCTGCGGCATTACTAGCGATCGTTCCCATTAGTCTACTAGTTGTGAGGATTGCCTTTGAAGAACAATTTTTGAAGCAAGAACTCAAGGACTACGACGCTTACACCGAAAAAGTTCGATACAGGCTGTTACCGTACCTCTGGTAACTCAGAATTTAAGGTACATCGTGAGTGTAAAATTACTGGACAAGAGGGAGCAAATTGTTGAAAGTCAGCGTCAGGAGTAGATAATTCAACTAAAGTTATAGGTGTAACTAGATGCACAATGGTTTTAGGAGTAAGCTGCCACTACTGCTGACATTCTGCTTATTTACTAGCTTTTTGCCTGCCTCTGGTTCAGTTTTATGTCCAGCCGTTGCCTCTGATGAATACTATAAAGTAGCCAGAAATTATGGCAGAGATGGACGTGCAGGAACCGATGGGCGATCGGGTAGAGATGGTAGCAGCGGTGAAAACCAAAATATTTTTGTCAATGGTTCACCTGTAAATCTTGACTTGTCGGGTAAAGATGGTGAAGACGGGGAAGACGGGGAAGATGGTTATCAACCTGACTGTGCTTCCCAAAGCAATCGCGTTAGTCATGACATAAACGCACCAGACGGCGGTAGTGGCGGTAATGGTGGCAAAGGAGGAGATGGGGGAAATGGTGGTTCCCTCACAGTCTATTACAGCAATTTGGCAGACTTACGGAATATTTCTATCCGGGCAACTGGTGGGGAAGGCGGGCGCGGTGGTAGAGGTGGCAACGGTACGGAGGGTTGTAACTGTCACAGACGGAGATGGGAAGTAAAAACCTGCAAGGGAACTCCTGGTAGCCCTGATTATAAGTGTACTGAAAAGGTTTATCGATGTAGCGATGGTAGCGATGGGCAAGATGGCAGCGATGGTAGCGATGGTAGCCAAGGGCGCTTAGGAACTTTGAGTATTGTCAATAGCAAGGAATCTTTGGCATTTGATACTCCAACTGTGCAGCTAGCAATGTCGGAACTGATAAATAAACAGTTCAAACTCTCGAAGAATAAGTGGAATCAACGCATAGGCGCAGCTTCTCTACTTGCGCCTGGTTCTGCGATCGCCGATGATTATCGAGAGTTTGAACAGCGTCTAGAAGAGGCTTTTCAAATAGTTTGGCAAGAAAGACAACCTATTACCAGCTTTGGCAATCAAGCCGTAACATTAAATTTAACTGATAACAAACAAGTAGAAATTACTTTTGCTGAGGAATTATGGGTTGAAGGTAACAGCAAAAGTGAGGCTAACTTAACAACATTTACCGTTAACCATGCCATTCCCAAAAAAGATGTCACTCGGTTAGCCGTGGCAGAGTTTGCCGATGCCGGACAAAACCTCAACTTAAAAATAGTTGATTTGGCAGCCAAGTCTGATGCCATTAATACTCAGTTTCGCGTCAAATTCCGCGCCCAAGATAGCTCGCACGGTTTTTCTGGCTACAAAACTGAATTTGAAGGGGATATTCCCACAGAACTTGTGACTCGTGACTACAACCGTTTTACTCTAGCTTTGGGCAAGCTCAAAATTCCTGACGAAGCTTTACGCCCTGGTGTCAAGGTTGATATTGAAGTCGTAGCAACTCGTTCTTTAGGAATACGTTCTGCCAAGCAAACTATTAGCTGGCAGGGTACAATTCGCAAGCCTAGATAAAGTTTAAGAAGATTTTTTGCCATCTGAAACCATTTGCGAGAGAATATAGGCTGCAAAATCTAGTAACTGATCCAGCAAAAAACCAATGATACCGATGTATAAGATTTCCTGGATTATATAATCAGTATTGCCAGCTTTATACGCATCCCAGAGGGTAAAGCCAAGTCCTCTTGGCCCTGTTAACATTTCTGTGGCAATAACGATAAACCAAGCTACCCAAATGCTAACTTTCAAGGCATGAAATATATGAAAAATAGCTACTCGAAAGTTATTATTCTGTCTCTTGAAATGCTGCATCCCTATTGCGGTATTAATAATCATCGTCCAGAGAGTTCCCAGAAAAACTACTACAATAGCAGCCGAATCACTCTCTTGAAACGCTATTAGGGCAATAGGTAGCAAAGCTATAGGAGGGATACTATGTGGTATCTGAAATATCAGCCGAAATAGCTGATAAATCATGCTATTTATCCCGATGAAATATCCGATAAAACTACCCAATACAGCGGCTGGAATATAACCAACAAATAACCGTTGCAGGCTAGCTAAAATGTCTAAAAACATATTATTTTCTCTGCCTCAGTTCTCATGGAAAACATTCGGGAAATACTGCGGCAACAACACAAAACAGGGCTGAGAAAAATGTATTGGATTACACATTCTATTTTGTTGCTAAAAATTTTTTTATATCTTCTCCTCGTTAATTACTAATTAAAAAATTTAGGTATTATTACGATGTGATAGTAGTAGTACAAAGAAGAGGTAAAGCTTGACTTTACTAAACTTTATCAGAAAAGCAAATTTTAATTAGTAAATTAAATACAATTTATAGAATTTATCGAAGAAGGCAGTTCTTGCTAGAGCTTACGTGCGTAGTTTACCGCCGTAGGTATCGCTCCTTGATTATCTAAGCTGATGGAACGAGCCAAAAAAAGCCTTGAACAAGGCGTAGGGATCAATTGGATGGGTATTCAAACCCCAACCAATTGTAGACAGTTGTGAATAATGGCACAGATCGCTAGTTATCTCTAATAAAAGACGCGATCGCCTTTTTTATCGGAGAACCGGAATCGTCTCTGGTATAGTACGTAAGACCTTGCTCAATGAATGCAGACGTAGTATCTATTAACTGCTGAAGAATCTCGGAATTAGTATCATCTATTTCTTCACTAACTTTTTCCCCTGTAAATTTATTTTTCCGCTCTTCTGGAGATAATACAATCCGAGGATCTTTATAAGTCTCTTTCGGCTTAGGTTTAAATGTCTCATTTAAGTCAAACTGAAGACGTAAGTAACGTTTAGACTCATATCCACCCATGATTTGTCGGCAAATGGTACTATCAATCTCAGATGTAGGTTCCATAAAAATGTTAGTCAGATTTTTGATCCAGTCTAAGCCTCTCCATTTGCTGATTTGCTTATATTGATATGGTTCACCAGTTTGACCTGTGCCAATAGAAAGAATAGAAATATCTTCCAATCGCAAATTATCTAGTTTATATTGTTGCTTGATTTCTGAAGATACTGAAGACTGGCTAATCCTCATCGCTAAACTCAAAGCTGCAAGAGCAGGGTTATTAGCAGAAACTCCTCCATCAATGTGTGGGAATTCCCAATCACCAAATTTTTGTTTATCTACAGGTTCTAATTTATATGGTGGAAAAAAAGTAGGTGCTGAGGCAGAAGCGGTACATATTTCCCATAAAAAGCAGTCATCGTACCATCTGTCTCCTAAATCGGGATGACAATTTGTAAAAAATGTTGTGTTGCGATATAGGGTATCGTAAGCAAGAATCAAAAGAATGGGTTTTTCGATATCCTTGATTCTTGTGGATTTATAGGCATCTTTGAGTACGCTAGTAATTCCATCATGAGAATATTTAGATGGAGAAAATACATCAATAATTGATTTGATGATGGATGGAAAGTTTTTGTAGCGCTCTTTTATCTCCAGAGGGAATATATCTTTACCTCTATTTTTATACATTTTAATGAGTTCATCACTCTCATTTCCGAGAGCAATTCCTCCTGCTAATATTGAACCAGTAGAAGTACCAGCAACCATGTCAAAATATTCGTGTAAAAAGTCTCCTTTTCCCTGAGTTCTAATTTCTTGTTCTACTTGTTTAAGTATTCGTGCTGCAACAATTCCACGAATACCGCCACCGTCTAAAGCCAAAATTTTGAAGGACATAGCAATTCTCTTTGATTATTTTTCTGTGGACAAGCATCATGAGATGAATCAGAATCCGATTCCATTAGCTTGTTTACTCTTATCCGACTTGTCCGACTTATCCGACTGGAAGAATACCTAAGTTTTTTTTAACGAAGTGCCTTCTCTACGAGACACTACCTATAGCTTGCTTCTCTGTAGAGGGGGGGGTACGCGGTAGTATTGGTGTCAACTTAAGAAAGGCAAGAGACGCGATGAATCGCCGTCTCTACAATAGTCAATCTTTCGTAGAGACGGCGATTTATCGCGTCTTTGTGATGATTTAACTTGAAACACTTAGAAATACAGCAAATTTCTACGTTGTGAGGTACAGAAATACCCCACCTGCACAATCTGGCATGAAGGTTGGGGAGGAATATATCTTATGTAGTTGCTGTAAATTCAGGGTTTTAGTAAGGTTAAATCAATATTTGCTACAAGAAAGTTAAAGCTTGACCCCGCACTTGCGTATTTACCTGGCCTTTGTCATAAACTATTTCACCGCCGACAATAGTGGTTTTAGCCCAGCCGGTCAGGTTCCAGCCTTCAAAAGGACTCCAATGGCATTTGGTTAAAAGTTCCTCGCGCTGGACTGGGCGATATGTATTTAAATCTACAAGCACCAAATCGGCATCATAACCAGGGGCGATCGCTCCCTTATTCGGAATACCATAAGCCACAGCTACAGCTTTAGACATCCAGTTCACAACTTGAGCCACAGTACACTTTCCCTCCATTGCCGCAGTTAACATCAAAGCCAGGGAAGTTTCTACCCCAGGCATTCCTGAAGGGCTATTGGGATATTCTTGAGCTTTTTCTTCTAAGGTGTGCGGCGCGTGATCTGTAGCGATGAAATCAATCACGCCATCGCGCAAAGCTTGCCAGAGAACTTCGTTATCATGGGGCGATCGCAAAGGTGGATTCATCTGTGCTAATGTGCCAATTGTTTCATAAGCACTAGTATTTAACAACAAATGTTGTGGCGTAACCTCCGCTGTCACCCAACTTGGTTTCTCCTGACGCAGCAAATCTGCTTCTTCGGCAGTTGACATGTGGAGAATATGCAGACGACGTTGATATTTTTGAGAAAGTTTTAATGCTAGTTGGGTTGCCAGCAACGCCGCTTGATTATCTTGAATTTGCGAGTGAACGGCTGGATCGTGAATGTTGGCAAATTCTTGGCGGCGTTGGTTGATTCTAGCTTGGTCTTCGGCATGAACGGCAATTAAGCGATCGCCTTTGGCAAAGATTGCCTCCAATGCTGTTTCACCATCAACCAACAACTGACCATGCATCGACCCCATGAAAATCTTAATTCCCGGTGTTGGTTTTGCTAAAAGCAAATCTGGTAAATTCTCTGCTGTTGCCCCAATAAAAAAGCCATAATTAACTAAGGATTTGTGTGAGGCCCGTTCTAGCTTGTCGTCTAAAGCCTGTTGTGTCGTAGTTAGGGGGCGCGTATTGGGCATTTCTAAAAAAGAAGTGACTCCCCCTTTAGCACAGGCACAACTGGCGGTGAATAAATCTTCCTTGTGTTCTAGTCCAGGTTCCCGGAAATGTACCTGCGGATCGATAACTCCTGGCAACAAAGTTAAGCCTTCTGCGTCAATTTCAGTGACTAGTGCTGTTTGGGAGATTTCTGGCGCAACTTCGACTATTTGGCGATCGCGCGTCAACACATCCCCAACCATCAGTTCACCATCGGGTAAGATTATGCGAGCGCGGCGAATCAGTAACATTTTTGGAGATGACATAGGGATAACCAAGTTTAGACAGCGAGTTATGTATTACAGAGAACCATGCTTTTAGGTTAAACTTATTCGCGATCGGAGTAACCAATTTTTGCCGCGCCTTAAAAAAAAGTTTATTTTTAACAACAGAGGCAGCAGAAGTTTAAGTCCTCCACAAAATCTCCGATTTGGTGGACTGCAATTAGATAGGGTTGAACGCGAGAGCGTCTCATCTAGAAGCCTGATCTCTCCTGCCTCCTACCTCCTTCCCAATCCACAATCTAAAATTGGTAGTCAAGATGCAAACATAACTAGGAAATTAAAATTTTCCCGCTAAGATTAACAGATAAAGTCTCACTAGGCGAGTTAATTACCTACGTCTTTCATTAAGTTAAGTAATTTCATGCATAATCAAGTGTCTGATAACAATTCTAGTCAACAACCCGATAATTCTTGGATCGCAGAGCTAGGTAGAACAATTGTATTGAGCATTGTTCTAGCTCTAGGAATTCGTACCTTTGTTGCTGAAGCACGCTGGATTCCTTCTGGATCAATGGAACCGACTTTGCATGGTACGCCAAACCAGTGGGAGGCAGACAAAATTATTGTCGATAAGTTGAAGTATAAATTTGCTGACCCGCAGCGGGGAGATATAGTAGTATTTTCACCGACGAAAGAACTACAAAAAGAACAATATCAAGATGCTTTTATTAAACGTATAATTGCCTTACCTGGAGAAAAAATACAACTTAAGGATGGCAAAGTCTATATCAATAACAAACCTCTCCCAGAAGCCAATTACCTCAGTTCTGGGCAAACCACAGTTATTGATGTTTGCCAATCAGGGCCACAGCCACCTTTTTTGGCCAAACCCCAGACTATACCAGCCGATTCATATTTAGTATTGGGTGATAATCGTAACAGTAGTTATGACAGCCGCTGTTGGGGTGTTGTCCCCCGCCAGAATATTATTGGACGTGCTGTAGTTCGCTTCTGGCCTTTAAATCATGTTGGCGGCATCGATAAATCGCCAGTATATCCATAATTAACAAACAATATTGCTCAAATAGTTAACAAAAGAATTTTAGATTTTAGATTGGGGACTATTAAATCACCAATCTAAAATCCAAAATCTGTCTTGAAAAGTTTAGTTCGCTCTTTGCGAAATGCTGGGACTTTTCGGCAAATCTCAAATCTAAATATTCCTATGACCGAAAACGAAAAGGATACAGAGCAACTAAATTTATTTATGGGTGTCTAAAATATTTGAATTTTGAATTTTGAATTCGGAGCGAAGCGACGTGACGCCTTACCTAGCTAAGATTTTACTGTATCCAGTTAAATCACTGGATGGTGTTGAAGTTGAGAACACTAGAGTTCTTGCCAGTGGCGCACTACAGTATGACCGCGAGTTTGCCATTTTTGACGAACAAGGTAGATTTGTCAATGGCAAGCGTCATGCTAAAATTCATTTACTAAGGGCACAATTTGCACTCTTAAATAGAACTATCTCGTTGCAAATCCCCGATGCCAACTCACTACAAATTTTTCATCTAGATAAGGAACGGCAAGCATTAGAAGCAACTTTGAATGATTATTTTGAGTTTATTGTCACATTGGGACAAAACTCTTTGATGGGTTTTCCTGACGATACACACTCACTTGGCCCAACGGTAATTAGTACGGCCACATTGACAGAGGTAGCTTCTTGGTTTCCTGGTTTAAGTGTAGATGAAATGCGCCGTCGGATGCGTGCCAACATCGAGATTGGTGGTGTACCAGCATTTTGGGAAGATCGGCTATTTAGCGAACAAGGTGATTTAGTCTCTTTTCGAGTGGGAGATGTAGACTTTTTTGGGGTTAACCCATGTCAGCGTTGTATAGTCCCAACACGCAATTCTTACTTAGGGGAAGCTTACCCAAACTTTCAAAAAATCTTTACAACCCAGCGACAAGCAACTTTGCCAAATTGGGTTGCTTCATCGCCTTTTAATCACTTTTATAGATTGAGTATTAATACTCAACTGCCCCCATCATCAGCCGGAAAAATTTTACGAATCGGCGATCGAGTTGACATAAATATACAACAAAGTTAATATTCCGTCAAAATAAACAATCCAAAGTAAATTTTTTTGGATTTTTTTGTTTATGCTGTGTATTTGCATGACAATTCTAAAATCGTTGTAGTTAAATATAAGTTTTTGTACGAGTCCAAGGGTTTCCAGTCCAGAAAATCAACACATCAGCAATTAAAAATTAAATTTAGGATTGGGTGCCAATGGCGACCTAAATTTTAGAATGGCATACTGGAGCTTATTGGTTAAATTTCAGTTCATCTGAGAAAATTTGTGGAAATATTGCCAGATAAAACTGAGCAAATTCAGGTGCGATGGCGTACCCACGTAGATGATTTCTATAGGGGACTACTCCTGTGCAAAGTTTGAAAATTAGGCATTGGAGGAATTCAGCCAGTCAAACAAGTATAAGCATTTTGTCTTGTTTTATACTAGGAATATAAAATTTTCATAAAAAGCAATATATGTCGTTGTTATACTTGTATAAAATATAACTGGCATAGCAAAATGCACTTAGTAGATGCTGGGGAAGAATAAAACTACAATGTTATCCAAACTTCAGCCCGTCAAATCATTTAATCGCTTAGTTGGCAAAGTTTATGGCAAGATGCCCCTGAAATATGTTCTGATTGTGCCCTTTATCTTGCAAATTTGTGGTGCAGTGGGACTTGTGGGCTATCTTTCCTATCAAAACGGCCAAAAAGCGGTAAGGGAGCTTGCTACTCAATTAGAAAATGAAATCTGCGATCGCATTGAACAGCATCTTGATAGCTATTTAACAACTCCGAATCAAATCAATCAAATCAACTTAGATGCGGTTGAGCTAGGTTTGCTAAACCTTTCTGACTTTCAAACCACTGGTAATTACTTTTGGAAACAAATGCAGGTTTTCAATATTGGCTACAACAGCTTTGCCAATCCCAAAGGTGAATTTATCGGTGTTGAACGTTTAGATAATGGGAAGCTTTTGATCAATGAAGTGAGCGAAAAGCGCGGTATAGGAAAACTCTATGTTTATCCTACAGACAACCAAGGAAATCGCCGCCATTTACAGGAAGTCAAAAATTACGATCCTCGCTCAGAAGCTTGGTATATAGATCCAGTTAAGGTAGGCAAACGAGTTTGGAGTCAAATTTATCAATGGGAAGATAAACCAGAAATTTTATCCATATCTTCCAGCTATCCTGTTTACGATAAAAATCGCAAATTTGTTGGGGTAATTAGTGTTGATTTGCTCTTGTCACAAATTGGCAAGTTTTTAGCTAAGTTAAAAATCAAAGGGTCGGGTAAAACTTTTATTTTAGAGCGTTCTGGGTATATAGTGGCTTCTTCTACTAGCGAGCCACCATATACGATCGTTAATGGTAAAGGAAAACGTCTATCAGCGTTAAATAGTCAAAATTCTTTAATTAAACTCACAACACAGTCTTTGATCGAACGCTTTGGCAGTCTTAAGTTTGTTGTAGGGAAGCAACAGCTAAGTTTTAGTGCCGATGGAATGCGTTATTTTGTACAGGTAAAAAGCTGGAAGGACGAACTAGGTTTAGATTGGCTAATTGTGGCGGTGATTCCCGAAGGCGAATTTATGGAGCAAATTAATGCCAACACCCGCATCACTATTTTGCTGTGCATAGTTGCTTTTTTAGTGGCTACAAGAATTGGGATTTTGACTGCTCGTTGGGTAATTAAGCCGATTTTACAATTAAACAGATCGGCGAAGAAAATTGCTCAAGGTGAATGGGAGGAAACACCAGACATTCAGCGTTCCGATGAACTGGGAGAACTAGCCAAATCATTTGAAACTATGGCAAAGCAACTTCAAGCATCCTTTAGTGCTTTAGAAGCAAAGAATGCCCAGATGCAAGTTTTAAATGAGGCGCTATCTCATAATCAGAGTCAGCTAACTCAATTTTTAGAAGCCATGCCAGTAGGTGTACTTATCATCGATGGTGAAGGTAAACCTTATTATACAAATCAGATTGGGCAGCAAATTCTCGGTCAAGGAATAATCGCCCAAGTTAACACCGAAGAATTGTCAGAGGTATATCAAGCTTACCTTGCCGGGACAGATCAACTTTACCCCAGCGATCGCCTGCCGATTTTAAGGGCATTACAAGGGCAAAGCACCAGGGTTGATGATATGGAAATTCGCCGTTGTGGCAAGATTACTCTCATTGAGATTTTAGGAAAGCCAATTTATGATGAATCAGGGAATCTTGCTTTTGCGATCGCCACATTTTTTGATATCACCCAACGCAAACAAACAGAAAAGTTATTAGCAGAATACAATCGCACCTTAGAGGCTCAAGTAAAAAAACGTACTGAAGAGTTCCAGCAAGTTATCGAGCAACTGCAAACCACCCAAGAAGAACTGATTCAATCGCAAAAAATTGCTGCACAGGAACAACAAGCAGCAGTTCGGGAAGCGGCGCGAAGTGCTGCCGCCAACCTCGCCAAAAGCGAATTCCTTGCTAACATGAGCCACGAACTGCGTACCCCACTCAATGCCATTCTTGGTTTCACCCAAGTCATGAGTCGAGATTATTCGCTATCTAGCGAACATCAAGAAAACTTGGCAATAATTAATCGTGCTGGCGAACATCTACTCAAATTAATTAACGACATTCTCGAAATGTCTAAAATCGAAGCTGGCAAAATCACATTAAATTGCAGCAGCTTTGACTTAATTCATTTGTTGAAAAACTTAGAAGAGATGTTGCACTTGCGTGCTGCATCTAAAAATTTAGAATTACTGTTTGAATATGCGTCAGATATTCCTAAATACATAGAAACGGACGAAAATAAACTGTGTCAAGTATTGCTCAACCTGTTGGGAAATGCTATCAAATTTACCGATCAAGGGAGGGTGACGCTACGGGTGAGAGTGGGGGCAGGGGAGCAGGGGAATAGGGGAGTAGGGGAGCAGGGGGAGCAAAATCTTTCTTATCCCTCTTTTCTTTTCTTTGAGATACAAGATACTGGCTGTGGTATTGCCCCACAAGAACTTGACTTGCTGTTTGAGGCTTTTGAACAAACCGAAATCGGTAGAAAATTCCAACAAGGGACAGGATTGGGTTTAGCGATTAGCCGTAAATACGTGCAACTGATGGGAGGAGATATTACTGTCACCACTACGCCTGGTGTCGGTAGTACATTTGCCTTTGATGTTCAGATTGCTCTAACTTGCCCTAGAGAAATCCCGATAAACCAAATTAAATCACAAATTAGAGCTTTAGCACTTAGTGAAAAAGTATACCGCATCCTAGTAGTTGACGATTCCAAAGAAAGCCGTATATTGCTAGTTAAAATTCTCACATCTCTCGGCTTTGAAGTTAATGAAGCTACAGATGGTAGTGAAGCGATCGCTAATTGGGAATCTTGGCAACCACACTTGATTTTTATGGATATGCGAATGCCAGTCATGGACGGTTACGAAGCTACAAGAATTATTAAAGCTAGAGAAATCGGACATGGGACAACCAATACGTCGCGGAGGTTCCCAAAATTGAAACAACTGGTGTCATCGGGGAGCCAATACCTTGCAGAAGAGTTAACAGGTTCAGGCGAGGGTGAGGCTCTCAAAGTTGTACGCCAAGAGTCTTCTACACCAGAAACAACTGGTGTTATAGAAAATGATCCTTCTGGTACGTCCACATTGCGATCGCGGATGCCAACAACTTTGGCTCCCCCTTATAACTTCTCTAGAACAATGCCAGATAGCTCCAATACAAATACAATCATTATTGCCCTAACTGCTAGCGCCTTTGAGGAAGAACGCCAGAAAATTTTGTCCATTGGCTGTGATGATTTTATTCGCAAGCCATTCAAACAGGAAGTATTATTGGAAAAACTGAGCAAGCATCTGGGTTTAAAATATACCAATCAAGTAGAAAACACAAACACAGTAGTTGTCAATCAAGCTACACAGATTTTTGTAAGTGTTGCCGAACTCCTGGGCCATTTATCACAAATGTCACCTGAGTGGCTCCAACAGCTTCACTATGCCGCAGCCAGCTGTAGCGATGAACTGATTTTAGAGTTACTCAAGCAAATTCCATCAGATAATGCTCAAGTTTTTCAAGTTCTCAGGGATTTAGCAAATAACTACCAGTTTGAGAAAATCATGGAATTGACTACAACAAACTTAGAATGAATTACGAGCATTTAGACCCTAATAAAAAAGATATTTTGATCATTGATGATATGGCGGATAACCTCCGGGTTTTATCCTCTATATTGACAAGGGAAGGGTATAACGTTCGTAAAGCTTTGAACTGGCAAATGGCACTGACGGCAACTCAAACATTATTACCTGATTTGATTCTACTCGATATCATGATGCCAGAAGTAGATGGGTATGAAATTTGCCAGACCTTTAAAGCTTGGGAGCTAACAGCCGATATTCCAGTAATTTTTATTAGCGCTTTAGATGATGTTTTTGACAAAGTTAAAGCCTTTAAAGTCGGTGGTGTAGACTACATTACCAAACCTTTTGAGTTTCAAGAAGTTTTAGTGCGTGTGCAAAATCAACTGGCATTGAGATCGGCACGATTAGAAATATTGAAACTAAATGTTGAACTAGAACATCGGGTAAAACAGCGGACTAGAGAGCTAGAAAAAACTCTCCAAAAACTCCAGCAAGAAATCCATTCTCGCCAGAAATTGCAAAGTCAACTGCTAGATATAGCACTGCATGACTCCCTGACTGGATTATCAAACCGAGTTTTGTTTATTAGGCGACTAGAAAATGCTCTAAATCGGGCGAAACAAGAATCTAGTTATCAGTTTGCAGTACTTTTTTTGGACTGCGATCGCTTCAAAGTTGTCAATGATTCCCTTGGTCATCCGGTGGGAGATGAATTGCTGATAGCCATTGCTCAACGCTTACAAGCATGTATCATACCTGTTGATACTTTAGCACGATTGGGCGGTGACGAATTTGGAATTCTCTTAGAAAATATCACAGATATCAATATAGCAATCCAAGTTGCCGAAAGGATTTTGCAACAGTTATCACTAGCTTTTAAACTTTCCAGATATGAAGTATTTATGAATGCCAGTATTGGCATTAGTTGGGGCAATAAAGATTACGATCGCCCAGAGTATTTGCTGCGAGATGCTGATACGGCAATGTATCGGGCTAAGGCTCAAGGAAGGGCCAACTATCACGTTTTTAATCCAGCAATGCATCAGGAAGCTATTCAGCTTTTAGAGTTACAAAATGACCTACGGAGGGCTGTTGAAAGGCGAGAATTCCTCGTTTACTATCAGCCAATTATTTCCCTAGTTACAGGCAGAATTTCTGGATTTGAAGCCTTGGTGCGCTGGCAACATCCGATTCGTGGTTTGATTTCTCCCATAGACTTTATTCCTGTGGCCGAAGAAACGGGTTTAATTAATGCCATCAATACTTGGGTATTACAGTCAGCTTGTCATCAATTAAGCATCTGGCAACATTATCCAGTGACACCAGAACCTCTAACTATGAGTGTCAATTTGAGTGCAAGGTTATTTTTACAGCCGAATTTGGTAGAACAAATTGACCGAATAATTTATGAAAATAAAATCAATCCGGCATATTTAGAATTAGAAATTACCGAAAGTGTAATTATGGAAAATACCGATGCGATCAAAATAATTCTTGAACAACTAAAACAGCGAAAAATTAAGTTAATTATGGATGATTTTGGTACAGGATATTCCTCTTTAAGTTACCTGCACAGCTTTCCTTTGAATGCACTTAAAATTGATAAATCCTTCGTCAAACGAATGCAGGATAACAAAGAGAATATGGGGTTAGTACCAGCAATGATTGGCATTGCCAACTCAATGGGGATGAGTGCGATCGCTGAAGGTGTTGAAACAGAAGAACAGTTAGCCCAATTGAGAAGTTTAAACTGTAATTTTGCTCAAGGATATTTATTTTCTCAACCCATAGAACAACAACTGGCTCTGAAGTTGCTCAACTCAGCACCTCAATGGTAGCTATCAAGTAGCATCTGGGAAAAATTTCATTGTTGATCCTTGGCTAGATAATCTGTGAGTGCTAGCTACTATAATCCTTACAGCAGTGGATCGGGTTGCTAAAGTTGATAACTGGCCAATAGCTTCGATAATCTGTAAAACTCTCCAGCCACGTGAGAGTTAAACTATAAATATAAGTATTTCGGTGAAATCGGTCAACAAATTTTAGGGTGATTTCAAACAAGGATTTACTATCCTCAATAATTATACGCATAACTTTTGATCAATAATGCATTTTAATCAAACTAACCATCAGAAAAAAAATATTTTGGTGGTCGATGATACCCCAGATAATTTGCGGCTTTTATCGGCGATGTTGACTGCACAAGGTTTTGAAGTTCGCAAAGCCTTAAACGGTAAAATGGCACTGACTGCATGTCAAATGGTTTTGCCCGATGTGATTTTGCTGGATATCAATATGCCAGGTATGGATGGCTACCAAGTTTGTCAACAACTAAAAGCTGACGATAAAACTTGTGAAGTTCCAGTAATTTTTATTAGTGCCCTGGATGATGTTGTAGATAAGGTAAAAGCATTTGATGTTGGTGGTGTAGATTATATTGCAAAACCTTTTCATGGGGCAGAAGTAGTATTGCAAATTGAAAATCAAATTAATTTACGTTTGCTGCAAGTAAAACTGCAAGAAAAAAACTTTTTACTCCAACAGGCTATTGACGACTTAAAAGCCTCTCAAGTTCAACAAATTCAGAATGAAAAGATGGTGGCGCTAGGACAGTTAGTAGCTGGGCTGGCTCATGAGATTAATAACCCGATTAGTTTTATTTATGGAAATCTCCAATATGCTGGTCAATATGTGGAAGACCTGGTAAATATAATTGAAGTCTATCAGCAGGAATATCCCAAACCCACACCAAAAGTTCAGCAAATAGCCAAAAATGTAGACTTGAATTTTATTATTAAGGATCTACAAAGTCTGATAGGTGCAATGTATAGAGGCTCCGATCGCATTCGAGAAATTGTACTGGCGCTACAACATTTTTCTCGGCATGATGAAGCAGAGATGAAACGGGTAAATATCCATGAAGACATCGAAAATACTTTAGTAATGTTACAACATCGGCTCAGGGAAGCAGCCGATCGCCCGGCAATTGTTGTAGTGAAAGATTATGGTAACTTGCCCCTAGTCACTTGTTATGCGAGTGAACTAAATCAAGTATTTATGCATTTGTTGAATAATGCTATTGATGCAATAGAAGACGGAGTGGGGAATGGCGAACTTGGGCCCTACTCTGGGGATCGGGAGCAATGGGGAGTGATGAATCAATCTTCTACTTCCTACTCCCTACTCCCTACTCCCCAAATTCGGATTCACACAGAAGTGACAGACTTGAATCTAGTCAAAATTGCGATCGCTGATAATGGTCTTGGTATTGAAGAGTCGTTGCGATCGCGTTTATTTGACCCATTTTTTACCACAAAACCTGTGGGCAAAGGTAGTGGGCTAGGATTATCTATTAGTTATCAGATTATCGTCCAAAAACACCGAGGAAATATAAGCTGTAACTCATCTGTGGGTAAAGGAGCAGAGTTTGTGATCGAAATTCCTATAGAGCAACCTAATATCTCATCGCAATTTTCAAAATCTTAAAAGAATTTCTTTCCCGATAAATCTAATTAATCAACAATTCTGGTGCTACCAATCCTTTTTGGATAGCTAAGACTGCGGCTTGAGTGCGATCGCGTACTTCTAATTTCTGTAAAATAGCATGGACATGAACCCGTACTGTACCAGGGGCAATGTAGAGAATTTCAGCAATTTCTTGATTGCTTTTGCCAGCTGCTACCAGTGCCAAAATTTCTTGCTCCCGCTTCGTTAAAGGATTTTCTAAAGATTCCTCAGTTTTTGCAGACTGCACCGCCATCGAATTTACCTCAAAAGCGGCTCTAATTTCAGTTGTTGCCGTTTGATCCCACCAAGAAGCGCCCGCAGCAACCGATCGCACTGCTAATATCAAAGACTCAGCCGGAATACCTTTAAGGCAGTAACCTTGCGCCCCGGCGGCAATTAACCGTGAAATCAGGGGTTTTTCAGAACGAGACGTTAAAACAAGAATTGGTAAATTTGGGTGCTTCTGCTTGATTTGGCGACAAGCCTCAATCCCGCCAATTCCCGGTAAACCTATATCCAGCAAGACCAAATCCAGAGGATAGCGATTGGCGAATTCTACAGCTTGTTCCCCATCTTCCGCTTCTGCAACAATCTCCAAACTGGTTTCTTGTTGCAACCGCATCCGCAAACCAAGCCGAAATAATTCATCATCTTCAACTAGTAAGATTTTTGTCATTTGTTATTGGTCATTTGTCATTGGTCATTTGCCATTTGCCATTTGTCATTTGTCATTAATTCTTCTGCCTCTGCCCCTCTGCTCCCCTGTTTCCCCTGCTCCTTCAACTTCCCGGTGGCGGACAAGCCGGGAGTCGGAAACCAAACAGTGCCCCGCGTGGTGAGCGATTCTCTGCCCAAATTGTACCCCCATGAGCAGTAATAATTTGCCTGGTCAAATAAAGTCCTAGTCCAGAGCCGGAGACGTGGCGATCGCTATTTCCTTGATAAAATCTCTCAAATAAGTGAGGTAACTCTTTTTCGGTAATCCCGGAACCAGTATCGAGTATTTTTACCACTTGGTCGCTAGAATAGCCTTCAAATACTACTTCCACTTTACCGCCACGAGGGGTATGGTTAATGCCATTACTCAGGAGATTGCTGAAAACTCGCCCAAGTTGCAAAGAATCGCCGTTTACCCAAAGAAAGCTCCGAAAATCTGATTCGCCATAGTGCAGAGAAATATAAACCTGTCGTGTTTTCGCTAGTTCACTCAATGTCGCAACGATCTCCTCCGCCACTGTCACCAAGTTAACTGGTGATATCTGTAGTTTCAGTCCTTCGGCATCATTGCGGTACACATCTAAAAGTGTTTGGACTAATTGCAGTGTACTCTGATGACTACGAGCCATCGTTTGTAAGACTTTTGCTTGCATGGGCGTGATTTCACCAAATTGCTCATTTTGAAAATATTTCAGCGTTTCAATTGCTCCTAATAGGGGTGTTTTCAAATCATGCGTTAGGGTAGAAACAAAATCTTCACGCATGGTAGCTAGTTGTTCTTGGGAGCGTAATTGTGCTTGAGTAAAAGCGATCGCTTCTTCATTGCGGTGGTTGCGGTAACTTAACCAACCCGTTACCATCAACGCCAATACTGCAATCAACCTATTTGCCAACGTTGGAGAATTAATCATTTCTCCTCCGGGAACAAACAAATTCAACAATGTTAATCCTGTAGCTGCAAGAGTGATCCCCAAAACTGCTCCCCGATTCAATCGAGATGCTAACAAAATCGTTCCTGTGTAGAGGTAGCCAAATACGTACTCAGGAGGTGTCAAATATTCTAGTATTATCACAATCGCAAAGACGATCGTTATTAACCCATACGTTCTTCCACGCTCATTTATAGCTTCTCTCATAGCCAATAATCGACTTAACATCGTCATTTATGATTTACTAAAAAATTGTGATTATCCAATCTGTATAACTATTTAATTTACCAATTACGATCTATCTGCAATCTATATCTGCAAATGCCAACTTAAGAATTAACCCGAAAATTACGATTCCACAAGACTGGAGAGTGGAAACTGAGTATTTGCTACAAGAAGCGGCGTCTCTACCACTATCTTCCTAAACCCTAATCCCATTAAAAAAATACTTTATGATATTTATATTCTTTGAAACTAGCAAACTTGGAAAATGTATTGTATAAACAAATAATCCTAAGTAGTGAGATAGATGAATTAATAGTCAAAATTAAATATTCTTAACAAAAACTTTAATAAGTATCTGGAAAATAGTCACAACAGAAAATATTCAGGAGTTCTGTTAGCGGTAGCGGGATGTTTAGCCTCTACTGAACAAAAAGTAATGAGTAAGAATTAATACTTATAAATTTTCCTACTTTCAGCCGAGGCACTTACTACTCAGAACTAATTTGATGCTGAGTGCGATTATTGCGTTTTGTACTCAGTACTGTTTAAGGAAATCCCTTGAAATCAAATACTCCTACAGTTAATCTATTATTTCTAAGAATTGGCTTGCTACCACTGAAATTTAATTTAGCGCAAAATATATGGGACAAGGTTTTTTGCAAATTGGCTTAACGCTGTGTATTGTCATAGCAATCACTCCATTATTCGGAAAATACATAGCGCGTGTCTTTTTGGGAGAAAGAACACTGCTTGATTTTTTAATGAACCCCATAGAGCGAAGTATGTTCGTACTTGCGGGTGTTCGGAGAAAAGATGATATGACAGGTTGGCAGTATATTCGAGCCGTACTCTGTTGTAACTTGATTATGGCTATTTCAGTGTATTTTCTGATTTATTTTCAGAGACTATTACCCTGGAATCCAAACGGCTTCGGTGCTATCCGTTGGGATGTATTGCTGCACACAACGATTTCATTTGTAACGAATACCGACCAACAACACTATGTAGGTGAGACAACCTTAAGCTATTTTAGTCAGGTAGCGGCTTTAGGCTTTTTGATGTTCACCTCCGCAGCCACCGGTTTAGCCGTGGGAATTGCCTTTATTCGCGGCTTGACGGGTAGAAGACTGGGAAACTTTTACGTCGATCTAGTCCGTGGAATTACGCGAATCTTGCTGCCGATTTCGATTATTGGCGCGATCGCTTTGCTGGTAACAGGTGTACCACAAACCTTGGCTGGGACTATGGATATACAAACCTTAGAAGGCGGGACGCAATATCTGGCGAGAGGCCCGGTGGCATCATTTGAAATGATCAAACTTTTGGGCGAGAACGGCGGTGGCTTTTTTGGCGTAAACTCAGCACATCCCTTCGAAAATCCCAATGGCGCTTCTAATTTGATAGAAATGCTCGCCATGATTTCTATACCCGCAGCCTTGATTTATACCTACGGTATATTTGCCAACAATATCAAACAAGCTTGGCTACTTTTTTGGATGGTGTTTGTGATTTTTGTCGTTCTGGTGGGAGTGACAGCCGTGGGAGAACTGCAAGGTAATCCCCTAGTTAATACCGCCTTTGGATTAGAACAGCCCAATTTAGAGGGCAAAGAAGTTCGATTTGGTTGGGCACAAACAGCATTTTGGGCAGTGATGACTACTGCTACTATGTCTGGTGCTGTGAATGGGATGCACGATTCTCTGATGCCGCAAGGAATATTTTCGACTCTCTTCAACTTATTTATCCAAGTTATCTGGGGTGGTCAGGGAACTGGAACAGCTTACTTATTTATTTACTTAATTCTCACAGTCTTCCTCACTGGACTAATGGTAGGACGTACACCAGAGTTTTTAGGACGCAAAATTGAAAAGCGGGAAATCGTTCTCGCTAGCGTAGTGCTGTTGATTCACCCAATTCTAGTTTTGATCCCCAGTGCGATCGCTTTGGCTTATCCCATCTCCCTATCTGGAATTAGCAACGCTGGCTATCACGGTATTTCTCAAGTAGTTTATGAATATGCCTCAGCAGCAGCAAATAATGGTTCGGGTTTAGAGGGCTTGGGGGATAACACCTTGTGGTGGAACTTGAGTACTTTAGTTAGCCTAATCGGAGGACGCTACATTCCGATGATTGCCATCCTGCTGCTAGCTGACGGGATGTCTCGCAAACAACCAGTACAAGAAACCCCTGCAACCCTGAGAACTGATTCTCTGGTATTTACTGGGATCACAGCTGGAGTGACGCTGATTTTAGGAGTATTAACTTTCTTTCCCGTTCTGGCTTTAGGCCCCATAGCTGAGGGTTTGAAACTAGCATCTGGCAGTTAGAAAAGTTATGAGTTATAAGTTTGAAATTAAGAAAGTATCAAAAAGTAATTTAGGAGGCAGGAGGCAGGAGTAACCCAGACTTAAAAGTGTGAGATTCAAGCAAGAAAGGTTTATATAGCTGTAGTCAGATATGTTAGGACAGTGTTGATTGCTCAACGCCCTGCTAACGGCACTCAGCTATATCTTGCACTACGCGTCTCGTACCAGTATCTTATTTTTAACTGGGTAATTACTCAGAACTAAAGTTTTAATTCTTACTTATTTCCTCCTGGCTCCTGCCGTTATTTTATAAATTATCCGGTTTCGTAGGATGCGTTACTAACGCATCCTACAGGTTGGATATTTTTTTATTAGAAGTTCCTATAACTCCTAACTCCTAACTTCTCGCTCCTAAACTTTATTTATGAATCCAGTGGCAACTAACTTCAAAGCTAGACGCCCAAGTTCTCGTTCTGGCGATCGCCGCCAAAAACGTCAAAAGACCAGGGCAAATAATAAGTGGCTGTACTTAAGAGCAATTAGAGATGCTTTTGTCAAGCTCAACCCTAAGTATGCAATCAAAAATCCAGTAATTTTTGTGGTTTGGGTAGGGACAATCATCATCCTATTGCTAACGATCGATCCCAACCTATTTGGCCCAACCCTTCAAAAGAACCCGCAAGTTTTCAATGCCTTGTTGTCGGGGATTTTATTCTTTACAGTTTGGTTTGCCAATTTTGCCGAAGCAGTGGCAGAAGGGCGAGGTAAAGCCCAAGCCGATGCCTTGCGATTAACAAAGTTAGAGGCGATCGCTAAAAAACTTGCTGCCGATGGCACACTTAGTGAAGTTTCATCCACCAGCCTCAAACAGGGCGATACCATCTACGTCGTTGCTGGGGACATCATCCCCGCCGATGGTGAAGTAATCATGGGTGTTGCCTCAGTGGATGAATCGGCAATTACTGGGGAATCCGCACCAGTATTAAAAGAATCAGGCTCTGATGTTGCTAGTTCCGTCACTGGTGGAACGCGGATTATCTCAGATGAACTAATTATCTGTATTACTACTGACCCAGGCAAAGGCTTTATTGACCGCATGATTAAGTTGTTAGAAGGGGCAGAACGCAGCAAAACACCCAATGAAATTGCCATCACAGTATTGTTGGCAGTTCTCAGCTTAGTGTTTTTGTTAGTC
This sequence comes from Nostoc punctiforme NIES-2108, assembly GCA_003326195.1. Taxonomy (GTDB): domain Bacteria; phylum Cyanobacteriota; class Cyanobacteriia; order Cyanobacteriales; family Nostocaceae; genus Nostoc; species Nostoc punctiforme_A. The sequence goes on along the minus strand of LXQE01000150.1, from coordinate 124,903 downwards.
GTAGTCACCTTGCCTGCACTTGCTTACTATGTCAACAGTCCAGTCAGCGTCCCAATTTTAATTGCCTTATTAGTAGCGTTAATTCCTACTACGATTGGCGGCTTACTAAGTACCATCGGTATTGCTGGTATGGATCGAGTTGCCCAATTTAACCTCATTGCCACATCAGGACGAGCAGTCGAAGCCTGTGGTGATATCAACACTTTACTTCTCGACAAAACAGGTACAATTACCCTTGGCAACCGTCTGGCAGAAGAGTTTATTCCCCTCAACGGTCATTCAATGTCAGAAATTGCGAATGTTGCCTGGGCAGCTAGTGTCTTTGACAATACACCAGAAGGAAAATCTATTGTCCGACTGGCAGAAAAGTTGGGCGCACGGTTTGATTTTGACTCCAGTCAAGCAGAAGGAGTCAGTTTTTCGGCTAAAACCCGGATGAGTGGCACGAACTTACCTGGTGGGTATGAGGCTAGAAAGGGAGCAGTAGAAGCTATTAAAGGATTTGTCCGTTCTCGCAATGGACGCAATATACCAGAACTGGATGCTGTCTACGAACGAGTTTCTCGCTTGGGAGGCACACCCCTAGCAGTTAGCTTAGATAACGAAATCTATGGAATTATTTATCTCAAAGATATAGTTAAACCTGGTATCCGCGATCGCTTTGAGCAACTGCGACGGATGGGAGTGCATACCATCATGCTAACTGGAGACAACCGAATTACCGCTTCTGTCATTGCCAAAGAAACTGGGGTTGATGACTTCATTGCCGAAGCCACACCAGAAGACAAAATCAGTATCATTAAACAGGAACAAGCAGCAGGTAAACTGGTAGCCATGACGGGAGATGGAACTAACGATGCTCCCGCATTAGCCCAAGCTAACGTCGGCGTGGCGATGAATACAGGAACGCAAGCCGCAAAAGAAGCCGCTAACATGATCGATTTGGACTCCGATCCCACAAAGCTGCTCGATATCATTGGTATTGGTAAACAATTGTTGATTACTCGCGGGGCATTGACGACATTTTCCATCGCTAATGATATTGCTAAATACTTTGCAATTATCCCAGTGATATTTGTCGCTGCTAACCTGCAAAGCCTGAATATTATGAATTTGACTAGCCCTAAATCTGCTGTACTCTCAGCGTTGATTTATAATGCTTTGATTATTCCCGCTTTGATTCCCTTGGCATTAAAGGGTGTGAGGTTTAGACCGCTGACAGCTAATCAGTTACTCCAACGCAATATCTTAATTTACGGTCTAGGCGGGGTGATTGCGCCGTTTATTGCAATTAAGTTGATCGATGTACTAATTACACTTGTGGGCTTGGCTTAAGGATAGCAAAAGTAGAGACGCTAGGAAACGATCGCATCTTGACCAAAGTAAAATAATAAACATTTTTACTTTTACCTGTTGACAGGGGGGACAAGAAGAATATGAATAAATATCGTTTTCATTCAGCACTGCTTTGACGATATCCTTTGTTTCGTCGCAATGGCATAAACAACATCTACCACTCGCTATTTTTATCCTGCTGTGCTTGAATGTGGTAACTGCCCCAGTTGTTGTTTATGCTGTTGCTAACAGTATCTTATAAACTCCTGTTAGGTGGGCAAAAAAATTAAAAATTAAAAATTAAAAATGAAATTTTAGGCGCAATTGGAAAACTTTTTATGGCTATTATTCGAGAAACCATCAGAGCAATTTTTATAACTCTAATGCTTTGGTTGTTGACTGCAATCATCTATCCGCTGGGAATTCTTGTAGTGGGTCAAGTTTTTTTGCCCTATCAAGCTAATGGCAGCATCATGCGGAATCTAAGTAATGAACCAATTGGTTCGGCTTTGATTGGTCAGGTGTTCACATCTGAGCGATATTTCCATCCTCGTCCTAGTACTGTTAGATATAGCCAAGGCAAAAAAGCCAAGCCAACTGGCATATCTGGTGCTAGCAATCTCGCTGCAAGCAATCCAGAATTACTGAAGCGGATTTTAGAACAGGCAGATAAATTGCGAGAGGAAAATCTTCAACCCATAGCCGATATAATTTATACCTCTGGTTCTGGTTTAGATCCGCATATTTCCTTTAAAGCAGCACGGCAGCAATTGACGCGGGTTGCTGGTGCGCGGGGAGTAAAAGAAGATGACATTTTACGTTTAATTAATAAGTATACTGATGACAGATTTTTATGGATTTTTGGCGAACCGGGAGTCAATGTTCTGCGATTGAATTATGCTCTTGATTTGCAAGATATTAATCGTCAGCAAAATCAGTAAATGGGCATGGGGCATGGGGCATTGGGCATTGGGCATTGGTAATGATGGTTTTCCCATGCAATAGGAGTGCTATAAATGTCAGATAAGACTAATACTGGTTCGGCTGGGAATGCGCCTTTAAATTCTGCAAGTTACTCGCTTTATCCGGCACGACGGCGGGGTAAGCATAAAATCTTTATTGGTATGGCTCCTGGAGTAGGCAAAACCTATCGGATGCTGGAAGAGGGACACGCATTCAAACAGGAAGGAATTGATGTGGTCGTTGGGCTTTTGGAAACCCACGGACGCAAGGAGACAGCAGAAAAGGCAGAGGGACTGGAGATTATACCCCGTAAGAAATATCCTCGCGGTGAGCTGACGCTGACGGATATGGATACAGATGCTATTTTAAAGCGATCGCCCCAATTAGTCTTAATCGATGAACTTGCCCATACCAATGTCCCTGGTTCTCCACGCGAAAAGCGCTACGAAGATGTAGAAGTAGTTTTGGCCACCGGGATTGATGTCTACTCCACAATGAATGTGCAACATTTGGAAAGTCTCAACGATCTAGTAGCTAGAATTACAGGTGTGATAGTCCGTGAGCGGGTTCCTGACAGGATTATGGATGAAGCAGATGAAATAGTGGTAGTGGATGTCACACCAGAAACGCTGCAAGAACGGTTATTAGAAGGCAAGATTTACGCACAGCAAAAAATCCAACAATCCCTCGATAATTTTTTCCAACGCCGCAACCTGATTGCATTACGGGAGTTGGCTTTGCGGGAAGTAGCAGACAACGTGGAAGGAAATGCGATCGCTACTACCCCCAATCGGCAATTTTGTAATATTCACGAGCGGGTTTTGGTGTGTATATCAACTTATCCCAACTCAGTGCAACTGTTACGCCGGGGTGCAAGGTTGGCTAACTACATGAACGCGCCGCTTTATACCTTGTTCGTTGCCGATCCCGAACGTTTCCTCACCAAGGAAGAAAGCTTACACATCCACACTTGTGAAAAATTGTGTAAGGAATTTGAAGGTAGTTTTATTCGTGTTACCAACAGTAACATCGCCAATGCGATCGCTGAAGTCGCCGAGAAACATCGGATTACCCAAATTGTAATTGGAGAAAGTCAGCGATCGCGCTGGCAAATGCTCCTCAAAGGATCTTTGACGCAAAAATTGGTACGCTTGCTCAAAAACATCGATTTGCATATTATTGCCAGCGAAAAAATGGTTTCATCCAAATAGGGCAGGGGGGCAGAGGGGCAGAGCGAAAGAAGTGAAACTCTTTATGTGCAATGTTATGAGTCCTGCACTTTTTACTTCATTTACTTGAAAACTGCTGTATAACACTATTCTAGTATTTCCGACTTTGGTTCTCTCAATATCAACTCAGGCATCAAATCAGTGGAAAATGCTTGTTCCTCATTTTTGAATGTCCCAGTTTGCTCTTCAGTAGCAGGTAGCCATTTGATAAATGGTAGGGGTAACAGCGTGCTGAGGTTAGTAATTAACACCAAAATCCAAAGTGACTCAAAGTTTGTTGCAGTGATCCCCAGCCAATATGTGATTAATGCCCCGAATGCATGGGAAACCGTTCCGGCTGAATTATAGACTGACATTAACAAGGCAAATAATGTCGCTTCCACACCAGAAGGACAAAGCCTTGCTGCTAGCACCATCACTTGCATAAAGGCAATTTTCCCCATCACAGTCAGAATCAGACTATCACCCAAACTAAACCAGTGGTCATCTATACCCAATAGCCTGTTTGTGTGAGTCACCAACAACAGCATCGTCATCCCCAAAAGTGATGAAAGGACAGTACTCCAAGCAAAAATCACGCGAAAAGGGATGCTTTTGAGGAAACGTTGAAAAATCCAAACACCTGCCAAAGAAGCGAAACTTCCCACCAAGTTTACTCGCCCCAAAAATTCTGGTTCAAAGTGGAGTTCGTTGGTAGCGAAGTAGAAAAAGGCTGAGTCAGCATTTGGGGTAGCTTGCCAGATGAAGATAAATGCCGTTGGTAGCCAAATTGCTTTTTGGCTAATGGCTTGGCGTAGCTGCTCCAGTTGATGTTTGATTGGCAAAGAGTTGGTCTGATTACTATCTTGAGCATCTTTGCTAACGGGGGACTCAGCAATTAACCAAGCCACCCCTGAAACGATCAGCGGAAATAAAGCGGTAATCCCAAAGACTGTACGGGTACTAAAGTATTGGAGTAGTAGACCGCTACAGTAGGCTGTTATTAAACCTCCGATCGCAGAAGCACCCCAGCACAGAGATTGTAGTGAACCGGCTTTTGCTTGGGATTCGCCTCTGGCTCGTTCTACAACCAGCGAGTCAACGATGACATCACTCATGGCGACACTAAGAGAACCTAGAGCGATCGCTAAGGTAGCTGCCCAGCTAGTATGAACTATTGTAGCCAGACTTATCCAAGAAGCAGTTCCCAGTATCCCGGATAAAATCAAGTAAGGACGGCGACGATAGCCAAATATAGGCAAGCCATCAGAGATAAAACCAAACACCGGCTTGATCATCCAAGGTAGGAAGACAATTCCCAATAGCGCCGATACCTGGACTGGACTCAGCAGCAGTTCATCTTTGAGAAAAAAGCTAACGGCTAGACGCGATAGCCCTAAAATTCCTTGGACAAAGTAAACGGTGAGAATTGCAATTAACTCTGCATTAGGTTCATTACCCAAGAAGATTTTTTGTGTTAATGAGTCTTTGACCTTGGACAAGCCAGATGATTGATCTACCATTCGATAAATATTTTTTAAATTTTATTTACTTGTCTATCATATCGATTCTTAAGAAGTGAGTTTTTTCTAACGTATGGTAATGGTATCACTGGTGTTTTTCCCAAATCCATTTATGCTTGTACTTGGGAAGGGTTTTTACTGAAGCCTGAAGCATTTATTTTTGCATTTACTCTCAAATCTGCATTTATCGAATGAGCAAAATATAATGCTTTAATTTCATTCAGTATCTGAGTTAGTTTAAGTGGCGGTTGCCGTCACGCGACCGCACACTTTGTCGTGAGATCGCACGACTCCACCGGAAGCTATTGGAGATTAGTGAAATGGTATAACACCAAGAATATTGAGTGTTAAGGCACCTCAATGGGAATCAAAGCATTTTCTGGCAAGTAATTGGAAAAACGCCCCTCATCTGCAAGCACCAAAATCAGTCGCAGAGGATAATCTGGCGGAACTTGCAAGTCTGCCCACGGTACTGCTAACTCTAAACAATTATTTAAAGCTACTTGAGCGCGACTGAAACGGGGATGCCATTGATAATTGTCTCCAGCTTCTCGAAATTGAATCGATTGCGTCAGCAAGTTAACTTCTAAAAGATGGTGGAAATGGTAATTAAGTGGGGCTGCATCTGGTACATCTGCCAAGGGAATTGGGCTGTTAACCATTGTTTTTTCTGGATAGAACCACAGCAAATTCAACTCTGCTGGCAAATCTTGTCCTGGTGCGGCGCCACTTTTAAAGTCCAGCCGCAAATAGAAATTTAAGTGATCCACCCCGTACCAAAGCCGCTGGATGACGCTGCTATTGTGCATTGTCCCCCGCGCCCCGCCGATTTCTATGCGTCCAGCTTTGTCCCAATCTTGCTCATCACCCTTACCATCAATGACGGGGTGAATAAACCCTTGTGGAGCGTGGTTAGTCTGTGCTTCGTGGATTTCCACTGGTTGCTTGAGATAGGGCGGTACGGGTTCATTTAATGCCTTGTAAATGCCAAACAGATGTTCTCGAAATAACCGATCAAAGATGGCATCCTGATTTGAGGAGTGTCCTGCACCAAACCACCAGAACCAGTCGGAACCCTCTGCGGCATACAATGCTTCCCACGCTTCGGGGTTGTTTTCTTCCGTCGCTTCGGGATGACTTGCAAGCATTTCCCTTGCTTCTGTTAAATAATCCCAAGCACGATTTTTGGCGGGATCGCCGATCCAAGTGGTGAAACTGCCATCTACCCAAGAACCACTATGTAGCTGCCCTCCGGGGATAGTGGCTGTAGCTGGAAATTCTTCCAAAAATTCGGAGACAGTGACGAGTTTGAGGTGGGGTTCATCGCTCAAACTTTGATATAAAGCTTCTAAGAAAGGTTTGCCATCTTGGGGATAAAATTCCCAGCAATTTTCCCCATCTAAGGCGATAGTAACTAGCCAAGGTTGTTCACTATGACTATCTCTTTGCATTTTAGCGATCGCTTGCAAATGTCCCACTAAATCTGCTGCTGCCTTTTTTGCTGGCATTGCACTATAAGTAAAACCAATCAAGTCTGATAATCTGTGGTCGCGAAACACAATTGACAAGTCACCCTCGGCGGTTTGCAGGCGATAGGGACGGTACAACAATTCTGGTTGCTCCACATTCCCCGCCCCATCCCGATGAAATAAGTGTTTTAGCGTCCATCCTAAGACGGCTTCATCTGAGCATATCCACTTAAAACCTTGGTTAATAATATGCGGAAGTACCGCCGGACTTACTGACTGTTCCGAAGGCCACAAACCACGAGGTATCTGTCCAAAGCGGTCTTTATAAAAGTCCCAAGCTTTCCGCAAGTGGCGGGGAATATCTTCTGCCCACTGAAATCGCTGCTTGGGTAGTGTCATATTGGGCACAGCTACCCGACCTGAGTTAGTATCAGCTAGCAAGGGTAAAATCGGATGGGTGTAAGGCGTAGTGGTAACTTCTAGCTGCCCCGCCTCCTGCATTTTCCGATGTTGAGGGATAATACGACTGAGAATTTCTCGCTGTTTAGAATAAATCCGCTGGCGATCGCTTAAAGTAAAATTCCGTCCCTGTTTTAACCAAGCAGCAATTTCTGGGTCATCCCAAAACAGCGGATCGATCCAAGCCAAATTGTGCCAAGCTAGCAAATCACTATAATCTGGCAATTCCCAATTTGCTAAACACCAAGCTTGCCCTTTTTCCTGTCTTTGCTGGTACAACTCGGCATAGCGGGGATGCGGATCGATCAAGGTGTGGTGATTGGCATCGAAAAAGTGTTGGATAATAAATTCCCGCTGTTGCTGGGTGATTTGCTCATCCGGTGTCAAGCTGGCTGTGAGGTAAGGGTCAAAAGCAGTACCAGCAATATAATCTTCGAGTTGCAATATCAGCGATGGAACTAAATTCACCGTTTGGTGTAACTTAGGATACCGCTCTAAGAGCAATACCAAATCCAAATAATCTTTAGTACCATGCAAACGTACCCAAGGGAGACGGTACTGCTGACTCGGAGATAGCGAAACGCCGCTGCCAGGAGATTTGTACAGCGGCTGATGTTGATGCCAGATAAAAGCAATGTAGAGAGGATGGGACATAAAGAATAGTTAGGAGTTAAGAATAAGGAGTTAGGAGTTAATTGAAAACTCATAACTCCTAACTTCTAACTCCTAACTTTTACACCACTTGCTCAATTTCTGCAATTTCGGGAATCATTTCCTTAAGGCGGCGCTCAATACCCATTCTCAAGGTCATTGCAGAACTGGGACAAGAACCACAAGCACCTTGCAGCCGCAGTTTTACAACAGGCCCATCGAGTTCTACGAGTTCGACGTTGCCGCCATCAGACATGAGATAAGGGCGCATTTCATCTAAAACTGTTTCAACGTTGTCAATTGTGAGTTCCATAGTTTAGACCTGCTAAGTTAGGGATGGGCATTGGGCATGGGGCATGGGGCATGGGGCATTGAAGAATAATGATCTCTGTGCCAGATGCGCCGTTACTCATTAACCATTATCCAAAGTTTTATTTTTCAGCTTTGTTAAATCGATCCTAAATCTAATTGCCGCTAGATTGTCAGGTGTCAGTTTTTAATGACTTTTGACTAAACCACTGCTGGTTTTAGCAACTTGATAGTTAGATTAGCTGAAACATTGTTTTCCTGTGAGCCTCCTACTTTACTCTAGCCTTTCGGTTCTGTTTTGCAGTTCAATGAAAGGCAGGATTTTATGCTCGTAAGTACACTCGCCGTAAAAAGGGGTCAAAAATCTATTTTTCACAGGTTGGTAGAGCAAAAGCCAACATTTAGAAGTTTGTTGTGTTTTTTCTTTAACCCAATCTCTCATTATACAACTCTAGTGGCTAGGGATGGGATTCTTTACAATCTCCAATCCCCAATTTTGTTATTTATTAAAAATAATTGCTAAAAAACTTTAAAGCTGAAAACTCAAAACCCAGCCCTGCTAAGTATCCAAACTCAGCACTCAGCACGGGCTAAACGTCCCGCTACCGCTAACAGCACTCATTACTCAACATTCAGTACTACTCGTTGAGTCGCTATCATTAGACGAAACCATGACTGGTTGTTGATATAGTGGCACGGTGAATGTGACTGTTGAGCCAAGTCCTTCGCCCAAACTATAAAAATGTACCTCGCCGCCCATTGCCTCCACTAGCTTTTGGGATATTGCCAGTCCCAAACCTGTGCCGCCGTATTGGCGAGTGCGGGAGCCATCCACCTGAGAGAATAATTGAAACAGTTTATCTTGTTTGTCTAAGGAAACACCAATACCAGTGTCTGCCACACGTACTCTCACCATGCCAGGAAATTGCTGATCTTGAAAGTTCGCCTTTTTGAGTACTAAATCGGCGCTGACGGTAACGCCACCCTCATGGGTAAATTTGATCGCATTACCTACCAAATTGAGCATCACTTGTAGCAACCGTTGGTAGTTACTTTGGACAATTATTTCATCTGAGGTAGCAGGCATTTGCATCCGAAAGCTGAGGTTTCTCATTTCGGCTTGGGGACGCATAAAACCTTCTACATGACTGAATAGCTCATCTAGCTTGACTGGAGCATAAGCTAGCTCCATTTTACCAGCTTCGATTTTGGCAATGTCCAAAATATCGTTGATGATATTCAGCAGATGTATTGATAATTGGTGAGCTTCTGTCAAAAACTGATTTTGTTCTTCTGGGTCATCAGCCATCCCTTCCAAAATCAGCTTCAAAAACCCAATCATACCGTTGAGGGGGGTACGAATTTCATGGGATACATTAGCCAGAAACTCACTTTTGAGGCGGGAAGCTTCTTCGGCTTTTTGACGGGCTATTTCTAATTCTTCATATAAAGTAGCATGAGCGATCGCAGTTCCCAATTGATCTGCTGCTTCTTTTGCCAGTTCTAATTCCGATTCTGTTAATGTATAACATTCATCCTGCCAATTCAAGGCAACCAATCCATTAGCTTGGTCTTGATAGCAAGTCGCAACTACTAAAGTTTTCTGCCGCCCAGACTCTTTGTATCCAGTCACTTCCATCATAACTGGTTCTAGGGTTGCCAAGGCTTGAGCAAAGGCAGGCTCAGAAGCTATATCTATGTCTGAGCCAAGCATTGATTTGAGTTCTGGCTGGCGATACTCAGCCTTCACCTGTACTTTTGAACTTGAGGGCTGATAAGGACAAATAATGCAGCGTTCTAGCCGCAGTGCTTTCCCCAAACTATCAACTGTTTGCTGCCAAATAATATCTAAATCCAATGTCCGGCGAATATTTCTGGTAATGCGATTTACCAATTTTTGGTGTTGCTGTGAACGCAAAGCCAACTCTATTTGTGTGGGCGTTTTTGATGCCACGCGCGCTTGTTTTTTGTTGAGTGTCGCTTGTACTAACCGTCCCATCACTAAAACGGTAGTAGCAGTGGTTCCCAAACTCGGCATAATCGGACTAATCACTAAGTCCAACTCAAATAATTCCTTCTGATAGCTAAACCAACATTGAAACCTTTCTGGCACCAAATTTGTCAAAATTCGGTGCAATCGTTCCAAATAAATAACCTTATCCACCGGGACAAAAGTTTGAGTCTGGTTCAGATCGTCAACTATTTTTTCAGTACTTAACCCCAGGAGTTCGCTGTACTGCCAACAAAAGGTCAGATAGCGCCCTGCCCCATCTTGCGTATAAACCAACTCGGCTCCTAGAGTTGGTAATAAGCCATCAGTCTTACTGGTAATAGATTCCAGATTTTGGGAAAATACATTCGACAATTGGGAATTGGCAGTAATAGTCATTAATTGAGTTGGATAGACAAAGGGTATCCGACCGTAATTTTACTAAAGCCGCTGAAATTTATACATAAATTTTTACAGCTTTTTCGGGTTTGATGGGGTATTTTTTGGTGTTCTGAAAACCAGATTGGCAAACTTTACTTTTTTTAACTTGCATTGACAGTTAAATAATGGCGTCAATCGTTCCATTCACCGCGAGGAGGAACAGGAGTACGCACAGGCGTGCGCGTTAGTTCGTCATCTCTGAGGATTTCACCTCGTAACCACTGGCGAATCGCCACCTCAATTACTTTACTTGGGTCATTGGTGAGATGCTGAATTTGCTCTAGTAACTCGGAGTCTAGGCGGACAGCAATTTCTACCTTATCGGCTGGTGTATTTTCCGCTTCGGTAGTTTTCTCTCTCATATTCATAGGTTTATATACTCTGAATTCTCTGAATTGGTTTTGTCTAAAGCTTTGTAAAGTAGTTATATTCATTATTTGGGCTAATTCGCTGAAAAATTTTCAAGGGCACAGTTAAATACTTCCCTGAAATAGCACCAAAGTAACAGTTTTAAGTTTTAAATCGCATTTTTCATATAACTGACTAGACAATGGCTCTAGAAATTTTGCCGATAAATCAGCGATTATGGGCAATTAGCAGTTGCAATTGCCCGCGATCCCTACACGATCCCTACATGTACTTATTTACATTTATTGTACGCTCCTAGCTGTTGAATACTAGCAGCGACAAATAGACTTTCATAATATTCTTAAATGTCCACCTATTTAGATCAAAAGTTAAAGATGGCGTGAAGAGGGGCAGAGGGGCAGAGGGGCAGGGGAAGAATAATAACTCCTAACTCCTAACTCAGCACTCAGAACTCAGCACTAAAACCGGAGCGTCTTGGCTAAGAAAGCATTAAAATACATTAAGTAAATTGCCCTTTTAACTTTGGTTGCTGCTAAGGCAAAGATAGTATATGACTGACGTTCCCGCAGTTCGCATTCGCAATTTTTGTATTATTGCTCACATCGACCACGGGAAATCAACCCTCGCCGATCGCTTGCTACAAGCTACTGGCACTGTTGAAGACCGACAGATGAAGGAACAGTTTCTCGACAATATGGATTTGGAACGGGAGCGCGGCATTACGATTAAGCTGCAAGCTGCCCGGATGAACTACACAGCCAAAGATGGTCAGCAGTATGTGCTGAACTTGATTGACACTCCGGGACACGTGGATTTCTCTTATGAAGTCTCCCGCTCTCTTGTTGCTTGCGAAGGAGCGCTATTGGTAGTAGATGCGTCCCAAGGTGTTGAGGCGCAAACTTTGGCGAATGTATATTTAGCGTTAGAGAGTAACCTGGAAATTATTCCGGTTTTGAATAAAATCGATTTGCCGGGGGCTGAACCAGAACGGGTAATTAGCGAAATTGAAGAAATTATCGGTCTAGATTGCAGTGGGGCGATTCTGGCTTCTGCTAAAGAAGGAATTGGGATTAATGAGATTTTAGAAGCAGTTGTTGAACGGATACCGCCACCGCCGAATACGATAAATGAACGCTTACGAGCGTTAATATTTGATAGCTATTACGACAGTTACCGGGGAGTAATTGTCTATTTCCGAGTGATGGATGGCACGTTGAAAAAAGGCGATCGCATCCATCTAATGGCATCTGGTAAAGAATTTGAAATTGATGAGTTAGGTGTCCTTTCTCCAACTCAAAAGCAAGTTGATGAACTGCACGCCGGGGAAGTAGGCTATTTGGGAGCGGCAATTAAAGCTGTAGCTGATGCACGGGTAGGCGACACAATTACCCTTAGTAAGGCGAAAGCGGAGTCACCCTTACCAGGCTACGCAGAAGCGAACCCGATGGTTTTTTGTGGGATGTTCCCCATTGATGCCGATCAATTTGAAGATTTGCGGGAAGCCTTGGAAAAGCTGGAACTCAACGACGCAGCGCTACATTATGAACCCGAAACTTCGAGCGCAATGGGGTTTGGCTTCCGTTGCGGTTTCTTGGGTTTGCTGCACATGGAAATTGTCCAAGAACGTCTAGAGCGAGAGTATAACCTAGATTTAATCATTACAGCCCCCTCGGTGGTTTATAAGGTGATTACCTTAAAAGGTGAGGAACTGTACATCGATAATCCTAGCCGTTTACCTTCTCCCAACGATCGCGAAAGAATTGAAGAACCCTACGTCCAAGTAGAGATGATTACGCCGGAAACTTATGTTGGCAGCTTGATGGAGTTGTCACAAAATCGCCGGGGCATCTTTAAGGATATGAAATATCTCGCCCAAGGACGAACCACCCTCACTTACGAACTACCCTTAGCGGAAGTTGTGACTGACTTTTTCGATCAGATGAAATCGCGATCGCGCGGTTACGCCAGTATGGAATATCACATCATCGGCTACCGTGAAAATCCTCTGGTGAAGCTGGATATCATGATTAACGGCGATCCCGTTGATTCCTTGGCGATGATTGTGCATCGAGATAAAGCTTACAACGTCGGGCGGGCAATGGCAGAAAAACTCAAGGAACTAATTCCCCGCCATCAATTTAAAGTGCCAATTCAGGCATCTATTGGCAGTAAAGTTATTGCCAGCGAACATATCCCCGCTTTGCGGAAAGATGTGCTAGCCAAATGTTACGGTGGTGACATCAGTCGGAAGAAAAAACTTTTGCAGAAGCAAGCAAAAGGTAAAAAGCGGATGAAATCTGTAGGTACTGTAGATGTACCCCAGGAAGCCTTTATGGCAGTACTGCGCTTGGATCAAAACTAATAGAATTCAGGAGTCAGAAGTCAGAAATCAGAAAGAATTGGAGTCAGAGTAGCGGATAGCGCAACGGTAGCAAGTCCGCATCTGAGAAAGAGGCAAGGGAGCAAGGGGGCAAGGGAACAGGGGAGAATTTGCAGTAAGTCTTTCTCCTCTGCCCCTCTGCCCCTCTGCCTTTTAGGCCCCCACCACAGTTGTCTTGTTCTGAATTATGTATTCTGTATTCTGTATTCTTTTTCAATATCCGTTAATTTTAATTACAAAGGCTGGAAACAGCAGCCTTAAGTGTACGAGTTTCAGTATGCTGCTGGCAGGTTTAGCTTTCAAAAAGCCACACTGACTCGCTGTTGGCTCAACCATCCTTAAGTGTGTCTCTAATGCGGGATTTCTAACAGAAAAAATGATAATTTATTGTAGAAATTCAAAACATCATGAGTCGCAAGCAGACAGAAGAACAACTTTCTGAAGTAGAGCAAAAGTATCGCACTCTGGTAGAACAAATTCCGGGCGTTGTTTATGTCTCACCGATTAATAACACTACAAAAGTTGCTTATATTAGTCCACAACTGCAACAATTATTAGGCATTGCTCCCGAAGATTGGAACTTTGGTTTCTTTAATAGTTGGTTAGATTACACTCATCCAAGCGATCGTGATCGCCTTTGGCAAGCTGTAAACACTACAATTGCTACCGGAGAGCCTTTGAGAATTGAGTATCGGATGATTAGGGGCGATGGCAGAATAATTTGGGTACGAAACCAAGCCAACCTCGTTTTCTGTGCCGATGGACAAACTCAGTTACTTCAGGGTTTAGTATTTGATATTAGCGATGTCTATGACGAGGTTTGCTTACGAAAACAGGTGCAAGAGAGCGAAGCACGTTATCGTACAATCCTCGAAGACCAAACAGAATTGATTGCTAGAGGCTTACCCGATGGTACTGTTACCTTTGTTAATGAAGCTTTCTGCCGATTTTTTGGACTGAAGCGAGAAGAAATTATCGCCCAGCACTACCAACCTGTTGTGTTTGAAGAAGATCGGGAACGTGTGTTTAGTCTGGTAAATTCTATCAGCTTAGAAAATCCCGTTATTACCATTGAAAATCGAGCCATAGCTTGCGAAGGGGTGCGGTGGACGCAGTGGATTGTTCAAGGGATATTTGATGAGCAGGGGATGCTTGTAGAACTTCAATCTGTTGGACGAGATATAACTGAACGCAAACTGATAGAACAAGCTTTAAGTGAAAATGAGCAAAAATTCCGGGCGATTTTCAATCAAACCATTCAGTTTATGGGATTGCTTCAGCCGAATGGAATTGTATTAGAAATCAACCAAACAGCACTGGACTTTGCTGGGATTAATCGCGAAGAAGTAGTTGGCAAGCCTTTTTGGGAAGCAAAGTGGTGGACAATTTCTCTAAATACTCAAGAGCAATTAAAAACTGCGATCGCAGCTGCTGCTAATGGTGAATCTATTCGCTATGAAGTCGAGATTTTGGGTCGAGATGCTCAAGCGATCGCGATTGATTTCTCACTGCGTCCTATACTTGATGAAAGCGGGCGTATTACCCTACTCATCTCAGAAGGACGAGATATTACTGAATATCAAGCCGCGCTTCAGGAACGCCGCAAAGCTGAAGAGGCATTGCGCTCCAGTCAAGACTTTCTACAAAAGGTTGCTAATACCGTACCGCATATTTTATATCTATTTGACCTTTTAAAAGGAACAAGTGTTTATCTTAATGAGAAAAGTGCGACAGTTTTAGGCTACTCTCCAGAGGAATTTTGTAACGCAGATCCACACTGGTTCATAAATTGCTTTCATCCAGACGACCGACACCTCTGCTATGACATAGCGAATCGCTTCGTCAACCTGAACGACAATGAAGTACTTTCCACTGAATACCGATTCCGACACAAAAATGGAGAATGGCGTTGGCTAAATACACGAGAAGTCGTATTTGCCAGAGATGCTAACGGCAGTCCAACGCAGATTCTTGGTTCGGTAGAAGACATTAGTACTCGTAAAGAAGCTGAAGTGATGTTGCGACAACAGGCCGAGGGAGAACGGCTAATTAATGAAGAATTACAAAGATTAGCTACCCTAGATGGCTTGACTCAAATAGCCAATCGCCGTCGATTTGATGAGTATCTGGAATCTGAGTGGCAGCGACTCAAACGCGAGCAACTGTCACTGTCTTTAATTTTGTTAGATGTCGATTTTTTTAAACTCTACAATGATACTTATGGTCATTTAGGAGGGGATGATTGTTTGCGGCAATTAGCAAGTGCCCTCAAAAATATTGTTAAGCGTCCAGCCGATTTAGTCGCTCGTTACGGTGGGGAAGAGTTTACTATCATTCTGCCTAATACAGAGATTCAAGGAGCAATCTATGTAGCTCAAACTATCCGACAAGCAGTCCGCGACTTAGCCATTCCCCATGCTCAGTCTCGCGTGTGCGATCGTGTTACCGTTAGTCTAGGCGTTGTTAGCATTGTGCCAAATTCCGAAATTTCGCCGCCAGACTTGATTAATGCAGCGGACAAAGCACTTTATGTAGCCAAACAGCAAGGACGCGATCGAGTTCATGCCGTTTCCGTCGTTATCCCTTCTTGACACCTAGTTGGGAAGGGGAGGCTCAATTGTTCTAATTACGAATTATTATTACTATACCTTGCTTTCTATCCTTAGCCTACAGTTGATAACCTTTAAGAAAATCACTGTTAAAAAATCTAAACATTTTAGTAAAAGTACTCACTGCGTTGGCCAGACCTGTATTTTTAGGTAAATGTGGTTTCTTAGATATTTATAAAGTGTTGGGGAGTCTAGTAGATGAAGATATTGGTACTGAGTTGGGAGTTTCCACCAAGGATTATTGGGGGAATTGCGCGACATGTAGCGGAGTTGTACCCGGAGCTGGTAAAGCTAGGACATGAAATCCACCTGATTACAGCAGAGTTTGGTCAGGCATCGATGTATGAGGTCGTTGAGGGAGTAAAGGTGCATCGGGTGCCAGTGGCATATAGTCATGACTTTTTCCACTGGGTAGTGAATCTCAACTTGAGTATGGGAGATCACGGTGGTAAGTTGATATTGGAGGAAGGTTCCTTTGATTTAATTCATGCCCATGATTGGTTGGTTGGAGATGCTGCGATCGCTCTCAAGCATAATTTTAAAATACCACTAATTGCTACAATTCACGCTACAGAATACGGACGCTATAACGGTATTCACACAGACATCCAAGGCTATATCAATGGCAAAGAAACCTTGCTAGCTTACAATTCTTGGCGGATTATTGTTTGTAGCGACTATATGCGCCAAGAAGTAGAACGAGCGCTCTACAGTCCTTGGGACAAAATAGATGTCATTTATAACGGTATCCGAGCCGAAAAGAAACAGCATCACATCGATTTTCATGCTCTGGATTTTCGCCGCCAATTTGCCGCAGACGATGAGAAAATCGTTTACTACCTCGGTCGTATGACCTATGAAAAAGGTGTACCTATATTACTTAATGCCGCACCCAAAATCCTTTCAGAAATGGGAAGTAATGTTAAATTTGTGATCGTTGGTGGCGGCAATACTGACCATCTCAAGCGCCAAGCCTGGGATTTAGGAATTTGGCATCATTGTTATTTTACCGGTTTTCTCTCCGATGAATACTTAGATAAATTTCAAACTGTCGCTGACTGTGCGGTTTTTCCGAGCCTTTACGAACCCTTTGGAATTGTAGCTTTAGAAAGCTTTGCTTCTCGTGTACCTGTAGTCGTTTCTGATACTGGTGGTTTTCCAGAAGTGGTGCAACATACCAAAACAGGTATTGTGACTTGGGTGAACAATCCCGATTCTTTAGCTTGGGGAATTTTGGAGGTTTTGAAAAATCCAGGTTATTGTCAATGGCTGGTGGATAACGCTTATGAGGATTTAGAACAACGATTTAGCTGGCCGAAATTAGCCAAGCAAACCGAGCAAGTATATCAGCAAGTTCTACAAGAGCGATCGCAAATTGCTTGGTAAGATAGATCCTTGACTTCTTGAAGAAGTCGGGGATTTAAAATTTTATTTGAACCTGCATAAATCCTTAATCAACCTTTGATAAGTTTATAGCTAGCACTGCTTCAATTTCTGGAGTAGTGCAAATTTAATCTGGTTTTAGATATTACAGCATATTTCAAGTTGGTAAGGTACATAAGCTAAATCTGTTACTCAGGTAGAAAGCGTATTTCACTCCTGAATTATGCTGGATTTTGGAAATTCCGAAATCAGTAACACTAGAAAAAGCTAATTCATCAAGGATGACTATAACTATATGAAACTGCTTCCTTTGGATAAACTAGGAGCTAGAGAAGCCAACGGTATTGTTGATTTTGGACTATTTCTGCCTTGGGTTTCTCAAAAGGATGGAAATCGGCTAATAATTAAAATTATCCATGAAAAAGATCAATTTATCCAAGATATTCAGCCCTTAGAATTTGAACTCAAGCATTCTATCGACTCAGAGTATGGTGATTATTGGTCAACTCAGGTAGATATCAAAACTCAATCAAAACCCAGTGCCAAATCTGCATGGGGAGAACCAGGTAGATATGTTTACCGTTATTGCTTACAAAATCCCAATCAGGGAGAAATAGATTGGATTCTTGACCCTTTTGCCAGAGAATTTGGTGTAGGTAAATTATCCGCTTTCACACTTGGCTATCAACAATATGAGTGGAGCCAGAAGGAAAAAACTTGGAAAACTCCAAATTTAAAAGATATTGTTCTCTACGAATTGATGATTGATGAATTCGGCGGCAATATTGATGGAACAATTGAAAAACTCGGCTATCTAGCAGATTTGGGAGTTAATTGTCTGGAAATAATGCCACTTTCCAATGTAGCCTTAACGGTAGATTGGGGCTTTTTACCAATTGGCTATTTTGGTGTAGATGAGCGATTTGGCAAAAGAAAAGATTTACAAGGTTTAATTGATGCGGCACATCAAAACAACATTGCTGTAATTGTAGATGCTGTTTATGGTCACACTGGTGATAGTTTTCCATACTCTTATGTTTACAAAAAACTAGGGTATCGTGAGAATCCTTTTATGGGGACATTTGCTAAAGATTATTTTGGCGAAAGTACAGACTATAATCGCCAGTTTACCCAAGACTTTTTCTATACAGTCAACTATCACTGGCTAGATGTTTATCATGTTGATGGCTTTCGCTATGACTGTGTACCCAATTACTGGGATGGTTCTACAGGAGTTGGTTATGCTAACCTAGTTTTTAACACTTACAAAACAGTCAAAGAAAAGAGACAAGCTGGCGAGTATTGGCAGAGATTCTTTAACAATGACACAATCAATTTGATTCAGTGTGCTGAACAATTAGAAGGACCAAAGGAAATTCTCGAACAAAGTTATACCAACTCTACCTGGCAAAATGAAACGTTTGGTGCAGCTGAAAGTGTAGCTCATGGAAATAAAGGTGATTTAGCTAATCTTGGCTTTAAACTTGGTCTGGATGGCTATCCTTCAGAGATTACAAACAACGGAGACAAAATTGCTAAAACAGCCCTGCAATATATCGAAAATCATGACCACTCCCGCTTTGTTTGTAATTTTGGTACGATCGCTCGCGATAATGATTTATTAAAAGAAGGTAATCGTGACTTATGGTATAAAGTCCAGCCTTACCTAATTGGGATTTTCACTGGTAAAGGGATTCCGCTACTGTGGCAAGGTCAGGAATTTGGCGAAAACTATTTCCTGCCAGAACAAGGTTTTGGTAGAGTGATGTTGCTTCGACCTGTACGATGGGATTATTTTTATGACCCCATTGGTAAGAGTGTGCTTTCCTTAGTACGCAAGTTAATTAAACTGCGTCGTCAGCAACCGCAGTTTACGGAAGGTGAACATTTCTTTTACAACGATTATGACCGCTATCATTCCAAAAATGTGCTGCTATTTTCGCGCAAACATGGTAACAAGTTTAGCCTAGTGGCACTTAACTTTAGCGATCGCGATCAAAATGTACCCTTCTGGTTCCCAATTGCTGGCAATTATCAGGAAGAACTAAATGGTGAAAACAATTTAATTGGCGTTCCCAGTTATTCAGAATATTGGGTAACTATTCCCAGTAACTACGGAAGGATCTGGACAGTGACAACCAACACCTAATCTATTTTAGGTTTCATCTGACCAGAATTAAACGCTACCAGCAATGTAGAATTTTTGCACAGTAACGCAGACAATTAATGATCGCTCTGCGTTATTTTGCGTTAACAAACAGTACAAGCCCTGTACGCTGGAAATTCTACCCTATCTAGTGCCACAGTTAAGCTAGTGCGCGTCTAAATTGCACATTTTTCGTTAAGACTGTCCTAAGTCAATTGGTTATTCACAACAACTGATAAATGACTAATGACAAAGGACAAATTTCACGAATAAATAAGCAATTAAAATGCGTCACAGCCTAGCAATAATTGCAGTTTGCTCTAGAAGTTTAGTATGACAAAGGCATTCCCAAGCATAGCAAGGCGCTTGAAAAGTACAGGAATCAAGTTGTTGAAGATGGGAACCTTCCTAATAACCCGTTTTATTGCAAGCTGGAAACGCTTTTTCCTGGGTGACACTGTTGATGTTCGCCCCTCTACCTCTCCCTCCTTTGATGTCCGTCCCTCCTTAGCGGGCCCAGTCCTGAGTTTGGGTGGGGGAGGCCCCGATGTCGATGATGCTATCCAGTGGATGATTAACCAAGTTAGGGGTGGTAGTAACTCCAGCACTAAAGTTAATGTTGTAGTTCTCCGCACTAACGGTAATCACGATTACAATCGGCTAATTTATGCCATGAAGGGTGTAAATTTTGTGGAAACTCTTCTGGTTAGAGATAGACAAGAGGCAAACAAAGCTGAGATTTATGAAAAAATCCGAAATGCTGATGTAGTTTTCTTTGCTGGCGGGGATCAATGTCAATACATCCGCAACTGGAAAGATACCAAGCTTGAGGCTGCCGTTAAGTCAGTTTACCTTAAGGGAGGTGGTATTGGTGGTACTAGTGCGGGTGCAATGATCCAAAGTGATTGTGTCTATGATGCTTGCGCTTCTTCCGAAAAAGGCATTGAAACTAGAGACGCACTCGAAGATCCCTACCGAGACATTACTTTTACTTACAACTTTTTCAATTGGAGTAATTTGAAGGGAACTATTGTAGATACACACTTCGACAGACGGGAAAGAATGGGTCGAATTATGACTTTCATTGCGCGTCAAATTAAGGATGGTGTATCTAGCAGTGTTTTAGGTATAGCAGTTAGTGAAAGTACATCGGTTCTTGTGGATAAAAACGGTTTGGTGAAAGTTATGGGTAGGGGTGCGGCATACTTTGTACTTGGTAATCATCTGCCAGAAGTATGCGAACCCCGAAAGCCTTTGACCTTTTCCAATTACAAAATTTGGAAAGTTCGCAGTGGCGACACCTTCAACTTAAGAAACAGACCAACTTCTGGGTACTATCTCAGGAGTGTCAAAAGGGGACGGATTGATTCAAATCCCTATTGAGTCGGGAATGATGGGCAGGGCTGTTTTATATCTTGTCCGCTTGATTACTTATTAAACCCGAATCACCCCACCCCGCAAAAGGTACGCTTTGTCTCCCCTCCCCTATGCTTTGGGGAAGGGGATTAATTTTTAGGAATTATTTGTGTGTACACCGTAGCCTATTAAGAAAGGGAAACCTGTAGCTTTAGCTAGGTTCTTTTATTATGGGCAATTTAACAGACACGATATCAATCTTAACCTGTCAATTTGATAGGTTGCTTAGGGGTTGTTTGAAAAGTGGTTGGCTATGATTTTAGGCACTAGCTGATCCCCCCTAGCCCCCTTAAAAAAGGGGAAAATCGGAATCAAAGTCCCGCTTTTTAAGGGGGATTTAGGGGGATCTAGAATGTTTTGTTACCGAGAAGAAAACTTTTAAAACATCCTTTTAGGGTGTCGTCTGCGGTGGATTGGTGGAATTAGGAAATGGAAGAATTGGTACGATTACAGGCTGTGGTTTTGCGCCTTGCAGTTGAATTTGGGCTTGATTGCGGCCGTCTATTGCTTGTTGGTAATTAGGCTTGTATTTTATTGCTCGATCGTAAGAAGCGATCGCTTCTTGATATCGTTTTAAATTTAATAGGGCATTGCCTCTGCTATACCAGCTTTCGGAATGGTCTGGTTTATAACGAACTGCCTTATTATAAGACGCGATCGCATCTTCATATTTCTGCAATATGTATTGCGAATTTCCTAAATTATACCAGAGTTGATAGTTATTTTGCTTAAGCGTTGCCGCTTTATTATAAGCTTTTATTGCTTCTTCATAGCGTTGGTTTTGATGCAGCGACCATCCCAAATTATACCATGCTTGATAGCTTCTGGGGTTGTATTTAATTACTTGATTAAAAGATTCAATCGCTTCTGGATAACGCTGCAAATTCAGCAGGATATTACCTCTAGATAACCAAGCTTGGTAATAATCTGGCTGATATTGCACCGATTTATCATAAGCTGCAAATGCATCTTGATAGCGTTTTAAATTTACTAGCGCATTCCCTAGATTATACCAGGCTTGCTCGTAGTCTGGTTTTAAATCAACGACTTTTTGATAAGCTGCGATCGCTTCTTCATATTGCCTAGAATTCTGCAAGGCTAATCCTTTTTTATACCACGCTTCATAATTATCTGGTTTGAGTTCAATCGCTTTTTCATAAGATTTAATTGCCTGGTCATATTGGTTTAAATTACTGAAAGCTTCACCCTTAGCATTCCAGACTTCTGAGTTGTCATTCTTTAATTCTAAGGCTTTGTCAAAAGAGGCGATCGCTTCTTGATATCGTTGTAAATTTCCCAATACAATGCCACGTCCAATCCAAGCATCTAAATAATCTGGCTGAATTTGAATTGCTTTATCATAAGCCACTAATGCTTCTTTATATTTTCTTAATTTATTTAGCGTTTTGCCTTGACCATTCCAAGCTTTAGCATAATCTGGTCTAAGACTAATGGCTTTTTCATACACTTCTAGCGCGTCTTGATAACGTTGCAAATCAAAAAGCGTATTTCCTTGTTTAGATAATTCTATGGCATTATTTGAATTAATGTAACTCCAAATAAATATTGATGCTACTCCGCCAACAGTCAGGAAAAATATTGTTCGTAAAATTTTACCTAATATACCTTTTTTAGGTTCAGGTTTGTTGATATTTTTTGGTGGAGAAGGAGGAGTTAACGCTATTGTTTGGGTGGGTGGTTGTGTTAACTCTTTTAGCGCTTGTAATGCCACCGTTGCCGAAGGATAGCGTTGCCGAAAGTCGTAGCACACCATTCTATCTAAGAATTGAGCAAATTCTGGTGTTACCGTGGCTTTGTCATGCCAGATAATTTCGTTAGTATCAGCATCCTTTACTATTTCCTCTGGTGATAATCCAGTGAGAGCTTGAATAGCAATTATTCCCGCAGCATAGATATCACTGCTCAATTTTGGCGTACCATGAGCTTGTTCGCCAGGAATATATCCAGGCGTACCGATAGCTACTGTTGCTAGAGTTTGACCTTGGGGAGTAATAACTTGAGTAGCAATTTGTTTCACTGCACCAAAATCAATTAAAATTAATTTGCCATCTGGTTGGCGTCTGAGAATATTGTGGGGATTTACATCACGATGAATTACATTTTGTTGATGGACAAATTCTAAGATTGCCAAAAGTTCTTGTAAAAGTGAAATGACTTCCTCTTGACTGAGGATTTTACCTGGTGTTAATTCTTTATTCAAGTCATGACCTTCGATCAATTCCTGTACAAGATAGAATTCAGCATTTTCCTCAAAGTAAGCTAAAAGTTGGGGAATGCGATCGTGAGTTCCTAATTTATACAGAACTTGCGCTTCCGTATCAAATAAACGCCTAGCTGTTTCCAAAGTTACTGGATCACTTGCCTGGGGTTTGAGTTTCTTAACAACACATAGAGGTGAACCAGGTAATTGGGTATCACAAGCCACAAAAGTTTCACCAAAACCCCCACCTCCCAAGTTACTAATAATTTGGTATCTTCCTACAAGTGTGTTTCCTAGCATCTTGTTTGCCTAGTTAAGTGCGATGCGATCTGATTTCAATCTTGCCACACGTTAAGGGGAATTGAAGGAGTGAGGGAGGCAGGGGAGGCAGGGGAAGAATAACTAATGACTAATGACCAATGACTAATGACAAATCTATATGATTCCTATTAGTGATAATATTCGTTGTCGAACTAAGCCAATTATTAATTACTGGTTGATTGGCATTAACCTGGCTGTATTTTTATGGGAACTTAAACTAGAGTTTAGCGGTCAATTAGGCTATTTTGTCAATAGTTGGGGTGTGATACCAGCGCAGATTAGTGGAGCAGTTACAAATGCTCTCTTTTTCAACTCTGCGGCTTGGATCGTTGTCATTTGGCGGGTATTTACCCTATTTTTTGGCATATTTATACACGGCAGTTTTAGTCAAATATTAGGAAATTTACTATTTTTGTGGGTTTTTGGGAAAACTGTAGAAAATCTTCTAGGACACGGACGCTATCTAGGATTTTATCTGGCTGCTGGTGCGATGACAGGGGTAATACAAATTTTGGCTGAACCGAGTTTGACAGTTCCATTGATTGGGGCAAATGGTGCGATCGCAGCTATTTTAGGAGTATACGTTATGAAGTTTCCTAAAGCTAAAATTGACACTGTTTTGCCGCTAATAATCTTGTATATCCCTATCCAGCTACCAGCCTTTTTCTATATATTTTGGTGGTTTGTACAACAATTATTTTATGGTATCGGAAGTTTAAATATTCCTCCTGTTGGCGTAAATCAATCGGGTGTTGTCTTCTTAGGGCAGGTTGTGGCACTATTAATTAGTGCAGCTATCATCCGATTGAAGAAATAAAATTTATTTAGCTATCTAGCTATTTTTGTAGGGTCGGCACTATTAAGTGACTGATGTCACAAAGCTCGATTTTGATATTTTTGGCAAGCGGTGCTTACCCTACAATTATCGAAACTCATATATACCTTTTGGGTGAAATTCATAAACTGTTTTTGCTCCAAAAAGCATATATTCAATAATAAAAAAACGATCGCGGCGATAATTTTTTATTTTTTAATTTTTTATGTACCTTTTCAGAGGTTACATTTGATAGCTGGAAAATTCATAGGTGAAACTAGGGGATACCTACTCTTCAAGTCGATATTATTAAATATTAACGGGGTATAATATGCAAGATGTTGATAAAAATAACTTTCAAGTTACTGATGAATTAGCAGTTTTACGGCAGCGTGTAGCTGAGTTAGAGCAATCAGAAATATTTTATCAACAAAGGCAAACAGCCCTTGAAGAAGAATTAATAGAACTAAAAAGACAGCTGCCAGTAAAAGCAGAAAATTCTCATCTTCAAGTTGTTGATTGGCAGATTCAGAAGGATGCATCTGGACATCAAAATCTACCAACAGATGTAGCAGTAATTTTACAGCAACTCCAACAAGAAATTGCAGAGCGACAGGAGAGTGAAGAACGACTGAGGCTAGCTCTAGATGTATCCCAGATGGGCTTGTGGGATTGGAATATTGTTACCAATCAAGTTATCTGGTCAGAAAATTATGAACTGCTTTTTGGTTTACTTCCAAGTAGTTCTGATAGCCCTTATGAGACGTTTAAAAGGTGCGTTCATCCTGAAGATAGCCCATCTGTCATGGAAGCGATCGCCCACGCTTTGGCACAAAAAACTGACTACAATGATGAATTTCGTATAGTTCGCCTAGACCAAACTACACATTGGATTTCTGCCAAGGGAAAATTTATCTATGACGCTCAAGGGCAAGCAGTACGAATGATCGGCGTTTGTATGGAAACTACTGTGTGTCAGCAGGCAAAAGAAAGTACTCGCGAACTCACGACACAAGTCCAAGAACAGGCAAATATTTTAGATGCCATCCTTACCGCCTCAGTCGATCATATTTACATCTTTAATCGCCAAGGTTGTTATCAGTATGTCAGCCGTGATGGCGCAACTTTACTAGGTTTAACGCCCCAAGATATTGTCGGGAAAAGTTTGCCAGAAATGGATTTACCCGCTGACCTAATAATGCAAGTAGATATTCAACGACTTGCTGTCATGAGAACTGGGCAGCCGATAAAAGATGAGTGTAAATATTTTACTGCCGATGGGTTGCATTATTATGAATACATTCTCACACCATTACGAAATTATAACCAAAGTATTGAAGGCGTAATTACTGTTTGTCGCGATATTACCGAACACAAACGGGCAGAAAAGACTTTACGTGAAAGTGAAGCGCGATTTCGGCGTTTGTTTGAATCTAACTTGATTGGGGTCGCTTTTTGGAATGTGCATGGCTTTGTAAATGATGCCAATGATGCCTTTCTTCAACTAGCTGGCTACACTCGTGAGGAATTTGCCACTCTAGGTAGAATTAATTGGAGAGAACTTACTCCTATTGAGTATAAAGATTTAGACGATCGCGCCTTTTTGGAGGTGCAAACCACTGGAGTTTCCAGAATTTTCGAGAAAGAATACATCCACCGCAACGGTAAGCGAGTACCAATAGTTTTGGGGATAGCTTTGCTAAATGACTCCCAAGACAACGGTGTTGCTTTTGTACTGGACATAACCGAGCGCAAATTGGCTGAAGAAGAATGCGATCGCCTACTCTACCGCGAAAAGACAGCACGCCAACAAGCAGAAATCGCCAACAAAATTAAAGATGAATTTCTGGCGGTTCTCTCCCATGAACTGCGAACCCCACTCAACTCCATTCTGGGATGGTCAAAAATGCTGCGGACTCGCAAGTTTGATGAAAAAACTACTCACCACGCTTTAGAAACCATTGAACGCAACGCCAAGTTACAAACCCAGCTAATTGAAGATTTGTTGGATGTGTCGCGCATTCTCCAAGGAAAATTAAACTTGAATATCTGTCCTGTCAGCTTGGTAATGGTAGTTGAAGCAGCACTAGAAACAGTACGACTAGCAGCACAAGCCAAGTCAATTCAAATTCAGACCGTATTTGATACCAATTTGGGACAAGTGATGGGCGACCCAAATCGGCTGCAACAAGTTGTGTGGAACTTGCTCTCCAATGCAGTAAAATTTACACCAACAGGAGGACGGGTAGAAGTTCGACTCATGGAAGCTGCAAATCAGGCTCAAATTCAGGTCAGCGATACAGGTAAGGGAATTAGCCTAGACTTTTTGCCTTATGTGTTCGATTACTTTCGTCAATCTGATGGCACAACTACAAGGACATTTGGTGGACTAGGTTTAGGACTAGCGATCGTGCGTAAGGTTGTAGAAATGCATGGGGGAAATGTTCAAGCCGAAAGTCTTGGAGAAGGATTGGGTGCAACCTTCAGTGTCGAGTTACCGCTTTTAGTCAGAAGCGAACAGGTTCGGGGTGAAGAGAATCAGTCTTCATATTCTGAGCCTGAATCTTCACTGCTTGCGGATACTCAAGTTTTGGTAGTGGACGATGAACCAGATATCCGCGATTTAGTTACCTTTATTTTACAAGACTACGGTGTAGAAGTAACCGCTGTATCCTCAGCAGAAGAAGCATTACAAGCGCTATCTGAGTCAATACCAGATGTTTTAATTAGCGATATTGGAATGCCAAAAACAGACGGTTATATGCTGATGCGGGAAGTGCGATCGCGATCGCCTCAAGAAGGAGGAAACATACCAGCGATCGCGCTGACAGCTTATGCAGGGGAAATGAATCAGCAGCAAGCATTAGCCGCAGGATTTCAAATGCATATCTCCAAACCAGTAGATCCAGATGTATTGGTGAAAGCGATCGCTGATTTGATTGAACCAAGTTGATATAGGTAAGCGTCCGTCGGCTGTCCATCACTTTAGTGTTGTGCGATGTCTACTGCTTTCCTGCTAGACCCTGAATAGTCCTTATGCTTTCAGGAATTATGGCATCTGTTGAGCAGATCATGAAAGAAGCCTTAACTTTACCCAGTGCAGCGAGAGCATTGTTAGCAGAAAAGCTGGTTGAAAGTCTTGAATTCGATGTAGACGAAACACTCCAAACACTTTGGACAGATGAAGCCAAGAAGCGTAGAGATGAAGTTCGTAGCGGTGCGGTTTCACCCATTTCTGGAGAGGAAGCCTTAGCTAGAGTAAGACAACTTTTGGAGTAATAGACTTTTTGCATGAATCAATGAGCTTTCACCCCAACCCCTTCTCCCAATATTGGGAGAAGGGGTTGGGGGATGAGCGCAAATTTTGCGACAATACAGTTCAGATAAACCCAAAACCGAGATTGTAGAGACGCGATTTATCGCGTCTTGATTTAAGGATACTCACCGACTCGCTGGACTGTTGTTGATGAAGACATTCGTTAACAATAAAAGCCGATGCAATGGCATTGTTAGCCGACACAATCGCATTGTCAGCCGATGCAATGGCATTGTTAGCCGACACAATCGCATTGTTAGCCAATGCAATGGCATTGTTGGCCAAAACAATCGCATTGTTAGCCAATGCAATGGCATTGTTAGCCGACACAATCGCATTGTTAGCCATAAACAATCGCATTGTCAGGCGAAACAATCGCATTGTTAGCCGATGCAATCGCATTGTCAGTCCCCAAAACGCGATCGCCCCGGAACACTACTAAAGGTACTAGTTATCCCTTTGAAAATCGCTATAAGATGACTAAAAGGGTCTCCTACGTTTGGATGAAAATGACTGAGCAACGTGATGCCGACTTACCGTCAACTGATTCTCAGCAATTGAGTGAACCGAGCGACAAAACGATTACCAAGTCGGTTGATAATTCCTGGACAAATCAGATTGGTGGTGTTTGGAACAAAGCAACAACACGTCTAACGCAACTCTTACCCGTAGAACAAGTGGCACAGACAGTTGTGGAATGGTTTAGTGTAAGCGAGACTCAGGTTGCAGAGATTTTAGAGAAAATCCGAGCCGAACTGCCAACAACAGAAGCCCTTTTAATTGGTAAACCCCAAGCCGGAAAAAGTTCTATTGTCAGAGGATTGACGGGAGTTGCTGCTGAAATTGTCGGCCAGGGATTTCGCCCACACACACAACACACCCAGCGCTATGCCTATCCTTCCAATGACCTGCCATTACTGATTTTTACTGATACAGTGGGGCTGGGTGATGTCAAACAAGATACTCAAACAATTATTCAAGAGTTAGTTGGCGATTTACAACAGGAAACTCGTTCCGCCAGAATCTTGCTTTTGACCGTTAAAATCAATGATTTTGCAACTGACACCCTACGACAAATTGCTCAACAACTACGCCAAAAGTATCCAGACATTCCCTGTCTTTTGGTAGTCACATGCTTGCACGAGGTTTATCCTAGTGATATCGTCGATCATCCCACTTATCCGCCAGAT
This sequence comes from Nostoc punctiforme NIES-2108, assembly GCA_003326195.1. Lineage (GTDB taxonomy): Bacteria > Cyanobacteriota > Cyanobacteriia > Cyanobacteriales > Nostocaceae > Nostoc > Nostoc punctiforme_A. The sequence continues at coordinate 96,390 of LXQE01000150.1, read as the reverse complement.
TATCAGGAAGTCAACCGCGCATTTGCGGCAATGCAACAAGCCTTTGCAAAAATAACAGATCGCTCTGTACTCATTGACTTTACCTTAGAAGAAGATGGCTACACGCCGATATTTTATGGCTTAGAAGCACTGCGAGATTCCTTAGCAGAACTACTCCCACAAGCAGAAGCCCAGGCGATTTATCAGCTATTAGATCGAGAAGAAGTTGGGAAGCAAATTGGCAATCTTTACCGAGATGCTGCACGTCGTTATATTTTGCCATTTGCGATTATGTCTGCAACTCTGGCTGCTGTACCTCTACCATTTGCCACAATGCCCGTACTGACTGCCTTGCAAGTATCAATGGTGGGTTTGTTGGGTAAATTATATGGGCAAACAATTACTCCATCTCAGGCGGGAGGTGTTGTGAGTGCGATCGCAGGTGGTTTTTTAGCACAGGCCATTGCCCGAGAGTTAATTAAATTTATACCAGGTTTTGGTAGTGCGATCGCAGCCTCTTGGGCAGCTGCCTATACCTGGGCACTAGGCGAAGCAGCCTGTGTTTATTTTGGTGATTTAATGGGAGGTAAGAAACCCGATCCCCAAAAAATTCAATTGGTAATGCAAGAAGCATTTCAGGCGGCGCAAGAACGGTTTAAGGGAATCAAACGTTAATACTCAAGAATCACTTTCACAAATGAGAAAGGTTAAGATAAAGCACCTGTTGCCAATCAGTTAAAATACTCAAAATATTTTTCATGAAAATGATAATTGTATATGAGGAGAAGGCGAGTAACACTCGCCTGCCTTTGATGTGAGATTATCTGTCTGTAGGGAAGCAATAAAATCATGCAAGACCGAACTTGGCAGCCACCAGGATTTATTCAACTCAACGGTCAATTTGTAACACTCAGACCCCTGATTCCAGAAAGGGATGTGGAAACCTTGTATGTAGCTTCACACGGCACTCCTGAAAAAGAAGCCGTATGGAATTATCTATTTTACGGCCCATTCGATCGCCCTTCTATAATGAAAGACTGGATGGAAAAAAACATAGTTAGTAAATCCGACCCTCTGACTTGGACAGTCTTTGAAAACTCAGCAAATACTCAAGTTGGCATTGTGGCATTACTTGCGATTGTTCCAAATCATGGTCGTGCTGAAATTGGTCATGTCTGGTTTACTCCCGCAGTCCATAAAAGTAAAATCAATACAGAATCGCAGTTTTTGCTACTTCAGCATCTTTTTGATTGTCATTCTTATCGTCGAGTTGAGTGGAAGTGTAATTCCCTCAACCATGCGAGTCGAACTACCGCGACCAGAATGGGATTTATTTATGAAGGTCGTTTTCGGCAACACATGTTTGTGCGTGGAAAAAACAGAGATACTGATTGGTTTGCAATGACAGATAAAGAATGGTCGCGTTGTAAAAGCAATTTTGAAAAATGGCTTTATTCCCACGAAAATGTTTCATTAATGGAACTAAACAACAGCTAGTTTTGCATTCTTTAACACAGCAGTTACCAAAAAGTTTCTTACACCTTCTCCTTTGGTGCTGGTACAATGCCAAACTTATTTAAACCTGCATCGATTTCTCTAAGTGTTTTAAAATCCTCCTCTGGTAAAGGATAGCTGCTACTGCTGAACAAACCCCCACTGAAAGCAGGCTGCTTTTCCAAAAAAGAGAAAGCTTGGCGAAACTGATGTGGTTTAGCTTTAATCGGTGAATCAAAGTGGCAGGGAATTATCCACTCAAAGTCCCAACTTGCAACTTTATCAGCCCAGTCAATGGTTTCCTGCGGTGCACGGTTGAGAATCAACGTTTGTAAAATTGGTGCGACAAACAAACGCCCATCACCTCGCAGGGCATCAAACGATCGCTGCCAATCTGACTGCCATTTAAAGGGATATAATCCAAAATAAGCTTTCCTTGAGCGTTGTGGAGCTTTCAAGGAATCTTGTAACACCTGACTCCATCGGCGTATATCTAATGCCTGTGGTTGAAAATACAAAGCAAACAGACAGATGCGCTGCCAACCCTTACGGCGATTTACTTGAATATCTGCAACAAGATCAGAAGCAGAATCCTTGGCATGAAATAATAAGGGATATGAATCTAATAAAACGATCGCAGGTGGATCTTCTGGGATCGAAAGTACAGAATCTGTGACTAAAAGAGTATGCGATCGCTTGTGGAAAAAAGCAACTTCCGCAAACCTACCAGGGCCAAGACCGATAGGGCCTAGCATTGCATAATCAAACTCGTCAGCAAAGGGTGTTTTGCTACTATCTTCTGGAAGTACTTGAGTTCGTTTTGGGGGTAAGCCAAGCCAGCTAAGGGGAAGATTTAGCGGGAAACTCCACTGATGCGGAGCCACAAACACCTGTGCAGTCGGAAAGTATCTAGCAAAGGGACCAACAAAAACTTTGTGTTCTATACCAGAGATAGTTGGCAAAATGATGTACTTAATGTTGCCATATTTCGCCACCAACTCATTCACAAGTCTGATGCACTCTGGGGTTGGTGCAACAGGCGCATAGACGAGAAGACCCCCAGTTTCCAGCTTTACAATAGTCATGCGAATCGGGACGACAACGTAGAAAATGCCCTGAATCTGGTCAAAATTCCAGATTGTGTCCTTAAGCACTTCTTGACGAATTGTCTGCCGCCTACCGTAGGGGTAGAGTGGTACAACAGGCCATAATCCCCAGGAAAAATCCTTTGGATAAATCTGTTGTGTATTGACTATGCGTTCATCAGCCACTCTGCAACCCCCTCCAAATTCGCAATACTCAAATTGTTTGTATTTGCTATCCACGAAGTTGGAGAGCAAATTGTTGAGATAATAATACCAATTTGTAATTCGTAATACTTGCCAAAGGTAAGAAGTAAGCTACGTAATTAGTAATTCGTAATTAAAAGGGGTTAGATTTAATCTGGATTTCTAGCTTTGAATCTGTAGGTTTTTTTGCAAATGGTATTACCAAAAAGAGATTTTACGGCACTGGGGTTATTTTTATGCGTCTTCATAAAGAATTGATATCAGTCCTAAAAACAATTAATCGGAGAACAACGTGAAAATAGCGATTATTGCTAAAACATTAATTACATCTATAGGTTTGTTAACTTTGTTTGCCCCAAGTCAAGCATCGGCTCAACTGATACCGCAACCTTGGGTTTCAGTCGGTGGAAAAGATGGTGATGTAACTTATGCTGTCGGAGCTAGGGCTTTGAATTTCGGGGTTGAAGTGGGAACTGGCGCTGATGGTGCTACGGGAGTAGATGTTTTAAAATTTATCAATTTGCCTGTAATTTCACCTTATGTAGGAATTGGACTTTATTCTGAGGATAAAGGCCTTGCAGTTTCAGGTGGCGTTCAGGTAGGTGCTACTAATAACGTTTTTGTTGGTGCTGGTTACAATACTATTCGCGGCTTTAACGGGCAATTGGGAATAAGATTTTAACTAATTCGTAATTCGTAATTCGTAATGACGTTATCACAGCGTCATTATCAATTACGAACGAATTAATTATGCAGGGGGAGTAATTGAACTTGAGATTAGTTTTCTAACATGCTCTGCGGAGTCTTGTTGTAGTGCTAATGCCGCGATCGCTTCACTTTCAACTATACAAAACCTAGTGATCGCCTGTTTCACTCCAGGTATACTTTGGGGATTCACGCTCAACTCATCCAGCCCTAAACCTAATAAAATTGGTGTTGCTAAAGTATCTGCTGCCAATTCTCCACATAATCCTACCGAAATCCCTGCCGCATGGGCAGCTTGGACAGTTTGCTGCACCATTCGCAGTATGGCTGGATGTAGCGCATCAACCAAATTTGCCACGCGTGGGTTAGTGCGATCGCTAGCCATGACGTACTGAGTCAGATCGTTAGTCCCTATACTAAAGAAGTCTACTTCAGCAGCTAACCGATCGGCGATCGCAACTGCTGAAGGAACCTCCACCATAATTCCTACTTTCATCGCGGCATCAAAGGAAATACCAGCTTGATTTAGTTCAGCTTGCACTTCACCCAAAATTACCTTAGCTGCACGTACTTCAGTTACAGTAGCAATCATCGGCAACATGATCTTAATTTGGTGTCCTACGCTAGCTCTCAAAATTGCCCGTAACTGAGTTTTGAACAAATCTAAATGATCTAAACAGAAACGAATTCCCCGCCAACCTAAGAAAGGGTTAGCTTCTGGAAACCCTACTCTGAGATAGGGAAGTGGCTTATCACCACCGACATCGAGAGTACGAATAATTAGCGGACGATTATCTAAAACTTGGGCGATCGCTTGATATACTAATAATTGTTCTTCTTCAGTCGGGGCGCTGGTTCGGTCTAAATACAGAAACTCAGTGCGGAGTAGTCCCACACCTTCTGCACCGCTAGCCACAGCAACTTGCACATCATTTATACTACCAATATTGGCGAAAACGCTAACTTGCCGACCATCACGAGTAATCGCTGGCTGATGTGCCTTAGCTCGTGCTTCCTGTTGAGCCGTTTGCCAAGCTGACTGCTTTGCTGCCAGTAAATCCAGGATTTCTGATTCTGGTTCTACCCAAGCTCTGCCACTTTCACCATCAAGTGCCATCAGTGTACCATCAGCCAACTGCAACACCTGGGCATCTACTCCCAAAACTGCGGGAATACCCAACGTTCGGGCGATAATTGCACTATGGGAGGTGGCGCTACCAGAAGTAGTACAAATACCCAACACCTTTGTCGGATCTAGTCCCGCCGTATCTGAGGGGGTTAAATCAGTCGCCACCAAAATCGCTGGTGACTCAAGATGCAAGTTAGCCGCAGCATTCCCAGCGAGTAATCGCAGCACTCTTCGCCCGACATCTACAACATCGTCAACCCGCTCTTGCAGATAAGAATCCTCAAGTGCGCGGTAGGAAGTCGCTACTTCATCGACTACAGCTTGCCAAGCTGCTTCAGCATTTATATGGTTTTCTAAAATGCGCTGATGAGCCACTTCCAAGAGTACTGGATCTTCTAAAAATAGTAATTGGGCATCAAAAATGGCGGCTTCAGCATCACCAATTTGCAGAGATGCTTGTGAAAAAACCGCTTGAATTTCTTGTCGGGCAATATTAATAGCTGCCTGTAATCGTTGCCACTCTGCATCAGGATCGTCTACGTGGTATTCCTTAATCGCAATGTGAGTAGGTTGATAATGAACAACAGGTGCGATCGCTACTCCTGGAGAAGCTGCAATCCCTGAAAGTTCGCCGTGAGTTGCTGGAGCAACTTCATGGTGAAATGCTGGTGGAGAATTCAAGGCAACATTATCTTCACCAAAGTTATTTGCAAATAATGCCTGCAATGCTGACAGCGCCTGATCTGCATCAGAACCTGTGGCAGTAATTAGCAGTTCGTGTCCTTGACGCACCCCTAAAGTTGTAACTTGGTTAATACTGTTACCCCTGACTAGCTCAGTATTTCTCGTTAAATTCTGCACCAGAATTTGCGATTGAAACCGGGCTGCGGTTGCCACAAACTGGGCTGCGGGGCGGGCGTGTAATCCTAAGCGATTGCTCACAATCAGCCGGATTTCTGGCGTTGGCGATTCTATATTGGTTGTTATTGGGGTAACAACTGACAACGGCGGCCTACTAACTACACCCAATTGAGTTGCTTTTGCGAGGAGTGCGCCGCGTGCTTCCGCCATAACTTGGTGAATATCTCTACCAGCCGCCGCCGCCACTACAGCAGCGATCGCGCCTTCTACTAGAGGTGCTTCGCACAAATACACTTTCTCCTGCTGTGCTTCTGGCAGAAACTCGATTGCCATTTCTGCACTCAGCAAAGCACTACCCAAATCCATCAACACCAAAACACCATCATCAGAAAAAACAGAAGCGATCGCCTCATAAACCTGAATCGGATCTGTACCCAATGGATTTTCAGGATCTTCAATACCTGCTGCAACAGCAATGGGGACTTGGCCTTGAACCATCTGCGCGGCGAGTTCCCGCACACCCAAAGCTAGTTGTTTACTGTGAGAAACAATAACAATTCCGATCAATGCCACACCGTCAACCTTGTTGAGAGGTTTGCGTTTAGCTAGTTATCCATTTCATTTTCCCATTCTGCTATAATTGCAACTGCCCGAAAATATTCCGGTCTTTCCAGCTAGAAATACGAATAAAATAGCCTTCTGTTACGGAAATACGTGCTGTCCACTCATAAACTCCATCGCTAGCAGTACGGGAAGAAATGTTTTGGATAAGTTTGTTCCCATCGTACAACTTAATCGAGACATCACCGCCAAAATTATCCCGCCACAATATTAAAAAAGGTTGATCCTTCTTTGGAAGTACCTTACCAACTGGTTGAGCGATCGAGATTTTTGGTGCAACCTGATTTGTGCTTTTCTTACGGAATCCCAGATAATGAGGTAAATGTCGGAAAGTAGGATTTTCTTGCAGATTAGACAGTTGGGAAACAATCATGTTTCCCTTCTAGAAATTAGACATCTCCGAAATAGAATGTAGAGACATAGCACAGCCACATCTCTACAAGGGTTATGGATAACGCATATTTAATTTCTGGAGATGTCTAAAGTAATCGCATTCGATTGCTCAACGAGCAGAGAACGCTAATTACGATTAAACTACTACAAAGTTCTTTTCAGTTAATGTTACACTACCAGATAGTTGTGCAAATTTTACCTGAGTAAATATACCTGCACTGCCATCCAGGTCAAAATACAGCGCACCTGTAATATTGTCATAGACAAATCGTTGATTGCTTGTTGTTGCAGACGTTCCGATGGTAAACTGACTTGTCTGAAGTGAACCTGTTGACAACCCGCCACCAAAACCAGCAGCCGATACCTGAATCAGTTCATTAGTAGCATTGAAGTCATAAATAGTATCAACACCTTGATTGTAACTATTGAAAACAAAGGTATCAGTACCAGCTCCTCCAATTAAGCTATCATTACCATTGCCACCTGTGAGGATATTTTTACCAGAGGCGCCATAGGCTGTAAGAGTATCATTACCATCGTCCCCAGAGAGCAGGTTATCACCTGTTGAACCGCCAGCATTCAAGCGATCGCTACCTGCACCACCTTCTAGGGTATTATTGCCAGATGAACGAGAGTCGTAGAAGGAGCCGTAGTAATTGTTATACTCGCCAGAGATGTCAAGAGAATCATTGCCATCGCCTCCAAAGAGTAGGTTATCACCTTTTGAACCGCCAGCACTCAAGCTATCGTTACCTGCACCACCTTCTAGGGTATTATTGCCTGTTGAACGAGAGTCAGTGCTGGAGTAGGAGTTACCAGAGATGCCAAGAGAATCATTGCCATCACCTCCAGAGAGCAAGTTATCACCTGTTGAACCGCCAGCATTCAAGCGATCGTCGCCTGCACCTCCATTGAGGGTATTATTGCCTAAAGAGCGAAAGTCGCGGTTGTCACCAGGATATGAGTCGTAGCTGCCAGAGATGTCAAGAGARTCATTGCCATCGCCCCCAGAGAGCAGGTTATTACCTTTTGAACCGCCAGCATTCAAGCGATCGTCGCCTGCACCTCCATTGAGGGTATTATTGCCTAAAGAGCGAGAGTCTGTGGTGTAGTAGTTGGTGTAGTAGCCGCCAGAGATATCCAGAAAATCATTGCCATCACCACCATTGAGCAGGTTATCGCCTGTTGAACCGCCAGCACTCAAGCTATCGCTACCTGCGCCTCCATTGAGGGTATTATTACCTAATGAGCGAGAGTCTGGGATGTAGTAATTGGTGTAGTAGCCGCCGGAGATATCAAGAGAATCATTGCCATCGCCCCCAAAGAGCAGGTTATCGCCTGTTGAACTACCAGCATTCAAACTATCGTTATCAGATCCTCCATTGAGGATATTATTGCCTGTTGAACCGCTAGCATTCAAGCGATCGTCACCAGTGCCACCATCAAGGGCATTATTTCCCTCACTACCATAGAGGCTATCATTTTCGGCTCCACCATAGAGGCTATCATTTCCGGCTCCACCTCTTAAAAGGTCATTACCACTTTTGCCGTCGATGATGTCGTCACCCCCTTGACCATTGATAACATCATTGGAGTTGTCAAAGCCCGTTATATTGTTGTCGCGGTCATTGAGGAAGGTAACAGTGTTCCTGTTGAAAAGGCTAGTTTGAGTGGAATTGGCATCAAACACATCAAAACTGTCAGTGATGCTGCTTTGTCCATCAAACAGGATATTGCCAATAGCTGGTTGTGAAGAAGTTGCTGGCAGATTATCCAGGTTTTCTAATTTGAAGTTTTGGAGAATGACTTTGCTATTAGGGACACTTTCAAAAGTGATTTCTAAGTTGTTACCATTTTGAGTTAATTGCAGATTTTGAGCAGTGAAGACACTACCTGTAGCGAATACACCACCCGTAAATTGCAAGGTATCTGAGGAGGCAATCACTGCCGCAGACGGATTTGAGCCTTTACCTACGCCACCGAAATCAGTGATAATATCAGTGCCAGTGTCAAAGTTGCTGTCTAATAAGTTGTAAACAAATTTATCATTGCCCGCGCCACCAGTTAGGGTGTCGTCACCACTCCCACCTGTCAGGATATCATTACCTGCACCGCCAATAATCGTATCATTTCCACCATAGCCCCCAAAGAGCGTATCATTACCACTGTTACCAACAATGTTGTCATTGTGATATGTACCTGAGATATTTAATCGCTCAATATTTTTGTAGCTAACCCGATTCGTGCCTGCCGTAATTGCTCCAATGTTGGTAGAGGCATTGAATGTCGTTGTAATCCCCCCAGAAACACTGTTGTAATTGCTGTAATCGACAGACAACACATCGTCACCCTGACCTCCATCGATCGTATCTTTACCACCATAGCCCGCAGAGAGTGTATCGTTCCCACTGTTCCCCACAATATTGTCATCGTAGGCTGTACCTGAAATATTTAATTGTTCGATATTCTTGTAGTTAACCCGATTTGTGCCTGCCGTAATTGCTCCAATGTTAGTAGTGGCATTAAATGTCGTTCTGATTCCACCTGGAGAATTGCTGTAATAGACGGACAACACATCCTCACCCTGACCTCCATCGATTGTATCTTTGCCACCATAGCCCGTAGAGAGTGTATCGTTGCCATTGCTCCCCACAATATTGTCGTCGTAGGCTGTACCGGAGATATTTAATCCTTCGATATCCTTGTAGCTAACCCGATAAGTACCCGCTGTAACTTCTCCAATATTAGTAGTAGCATTGAATGTCGTTGTGATCCCTTCTGTAGCTAAGGTGTAATCTACAGACAACAAATCATCACCCTCACCTCCATCTACTGTTTGAGTCACTAAATCAGAGGGGGCAGTCTCTGGGGATGTCGTCTTTAAATAGAAAAAATCATTGCCATCGCCCCCAGAGAAGAAGTTATTGCTTGTTGAATACTCAGCACGCAATGTATCGTCACCAGCGCCACCATTGAGGGTGTTATTGCCTGAGGAGGTTAAAAAATTGTCGAAGGGTGTGACATAGCCAGAGATGTCAAGAGAATCATTGCCATCTCCCCCAGAGAGCAAGTTATTGCCTGTTGAATTGCCAGCATTCAAGGTATCGTCACCAGCACCACCATTGAGGGTGTTATTGCCTGATGAGCTAAAATTAGGCTCCCCTCTATAAGTATAAATGCCAGAAGTGGAGAGAGAATCATTGCCATCTCCCCCAGAGAGTAAGTTATTGCCTGATGGAGACTCAGCATTCAAGGTGTCATCACCAACGCCACCATCGAGGGTATTATTGCTTGAGGAGGGGTAATAGATGTATCCGCTGACGCTACTATAAACGTTAGAGGTAGAGAGATAATCATTGCCATCGCCCCCAGAGAGTAAGTTATTGCCTGATGTTGCCCCAGCATTCAAAACATCGTCACCAACCCCACCGTTGAGGGTGTTATCGCCTGTTGAAAATTCGACATTCAAGATATCATTGCCCGCACCACCAACGAGAGTATCATTGCCTGTGAGGGAGTCATTCCCGACACCACCAACGAGAGTATCATTCCCCACACCACCAATGAGGAAGTCATTACCCGCACCACCTCTGAGTATGTCGTTGCCACTTAAGCCGTCAATGAGGTCATCCCCGCCCTGACCATTGATGACATCATTTGAGTTATCAAAGCCGCTAACATTATTGTTGAGGTCGTTAAGAAAAGTGACTGTATTCAAGTTGAAGATAGTGCTTTGAGTAGAGTTAGCATTGAAGACATCAAAGCTATCTATAGTGCTAGTTTCTCCATCAAATAGGATATTGCCCAAGTCTACAGTGGTATCTGTAGATTTGCTGAGGTTTTCCAGGTTTTCCAGAGCAAAGTTTTGCAGGATAACTGGGACATCAAAAAACCTCGTTATATAAGCATCCCCTGCAAAGCTGATTTCCAGATTGTTGCCTTTTTTGGTCAACAACAAATTTTGGGCTATGGCACCAGTGCCCTGGAATTCTAGGGTATCCACTTCGGCAATGACTGCTGCTGTTGGGTTTGTCCCTTTACCTACACCACCAAAATCGGTGATTGTCGTAGTATTGTTGTTGTTGTTGGTGTAGTTGTAGTAGTAGTAGACGAATTTATCGTTGCCGCCTCCACCACTTAAGGTGTCTTTGCCACCGTTAGGATATATGGTATCGTTGCCTGCAAGACCCTTAATTGTATCCGCGTCATTATAAGTACCCTGTAGGGTATCATTACTGTTGGTTCCAATGATATTTGCCATAACTTTTACCTACCTAAATCGATTTTTTTAGTAACATCAGTTGTCAATTTGCAGATTGTGCTGTTTAAGAGCGCAAAAATTCACCGAAATCTACATACTTTATACGTCACCCTTGAGGAACAGTAAATTTCTCGAATATTCACCTTATTCCAAGGTTTTTACGTATACTTTTTTAAGAGTCTCAAACTATCTAAGTCTTAAGCAACTGTACAAATTAATTAGCGTGTGAATTTCCGATAACTGGTGATTTCAGGCTTTTTTTATCATTCTTTTTGAGTAAAAATCACTCTTCCAAGTATCGGAAAGTTCAGCTTCAATGAAATTCATCCTTCATATTTGATATTTGTTTTTTTGCCAGTGCCTAAGTCCTTCTAGAAGAGAAAATAATCAACAGTTGACTCTTAATCTGGAAAAAGATTTTGATGTCTTCTTTGTGGGCTGTTATCCGTGGGTGTCTAGCTTGAAAATAGAGAACATCTTAAGAGCCTCAAAATAACTACATAGTCAATATCATACTTAGATGTCTATACTTAAATACTCATCTTTGCATACTCTTCACATTACTTGCTGAAAAATGTATACACAAGTACTGAGCTTTGTATATTCTTTATATTCTACTGAGGTCTAGGCAATAAGAAAGTAGAACCTAGTAGGCAAATGTTTTAAAGAGTAATAAAAAATACATCTTTTCTTTTTTAAAGGCTGCGATACCTTCTCTGCCAGACGCTACGCGTAGCTTGCTTCCCCGGAGGGGTACGGTAAGCTTTCCTGCGGAAGGCTGCGCGATCGCAAACGCCTGCGGTTTTTGCTAGCATACGGATTAAGCAAGAATTATTATAAGTTGCTAAAATTACAAACGCAGACATGATCCAACTTAGCCAAGAACACTTGCAAACCATCCGCACCCATGCCGAAAGCACCTACCCAGATGAGTGCTGTGGTATAATTTTGGGCTATCTGGCTAATGAGGGCAAAACTGTGGTAGAAGTCATGCCAACAGAGAATGCTTGGAATACAGAAGCGGCTGCTGAGTTTCCAGGGGGACGCACAACAGAAAGTAAAAAACGGCAATATACGATCGCACCCGAAGTTATGTTAAAAACACAAAGGGAAGCTCGCGATCGCTCATTGAACATTATCGGCATTTTTCACTCCCACCCAGATCATCCTGCTATACCCTCAGAATGCGATCGCCTATACGCTTGGCAGGGATACTCGTATATAATAGTTTCCGTCCAAAACGGCAAAGCTGGAGAACTCAAAAGTTGGAGCCTTGATGATACTCATCAGTTTCAAGCAGAGGAAATTGAAAATATAAAATAACTGACTTAGTTTAAAGACAGTCACTCATAGCTGTTTTCGCCGCTATCACAAATGAAAATTCGTCTTTCCCACTCCTAATAAGATCCAGTTTTTCGATAGGATTAATATTCCGCTTTCCCACATCATAACTGCTATGCTCAATCCCAATCTGGACGAAATCCAGTTGACCAAAGACGATTACGAACGCTACTCCCGACACCTGATTTTACCGGAAGTAGGACTAGAAGGACAGAAGCGCCTGAAAGCCGCTAGTGTAATGTGTATCGGTACAGGTGGACTCGGTTCACCACTACTTTTATATTTGGCGGCGGCGGGTGTTGGACGCATCGGAATTGTGGATTTTGATGTTGTCGATACTTCTAATCTGCAACGCCAAGTAATTCACGGGACATCCTGGGTGGATAAACCCAAGATTGAATCGGCAAAAAACCGTATCCACGAGATTAACCCCTATTGTCAAGTTGATTTATACGAAACTCGTCTAACTTCCGAAAACGCCCTGGATCTGATTCAACCTTACGATATCGTAGTGGATGGTACTGATAACTTCCCCACCAGATATCTAGTTAACGACGCCTGCGTATTGCTGAATAAGCCCAACGTCTACGGTTCAATTTTACGCTTTGAAGGGCAAGCTACTGTATTTAATTACGAAGGTGGCCCGAATTATCGTGACCTTTTCCCAGAACCACCACCACCAGGGATGGTTCCTTCTTGTGCAGAAGGTGGCGTATTGGGAATTTTGCCAGGAATTATTGGTTTAATCCAAGCAACCGAAACTGTTAAAATCATTCTGGGACAAGGCAACACTCTCAGCGGGCGATTGCTGCTATACAACGCCTTGGATATGAAATTTCGGGAATTAAAGCTCCGTCCGAACCCGATTCGCCCAGTGATTGAAAAGCTGATAGATTATGAAGAATTCTGCGGGATTCCACAAGCTAAGGCAGAGGAGGCAAAACAGCAGTTGGAAAGTCTAGAAATGACCGTCAAGGATTTGAAGGAATTGTTGGATAGCGGTGCGAAGGATTTTGTACTGCTAGATGTCCGCAACCCCCATGAGTACGACATTGCCAAGATTCCGGGTTCAGTTTTGGTGCCCTTACCAGACATTGAAAATGGGAATGGCGTTGCTAAGGTGAAGGAAATATTGAACGGCCACCGCTTAATTGCTCATTGTAAGATGGGTGGGCGATCGGCAAAAGCCCTCGCCATTCTCAAGGAAGCCGGGATTGTAGGGACGAATGTTAAAGGCGGAATTACCGCTTGGAGTCGAGAAATCGATCCTTCAGTTCCAGAGTATTAACAAGAGAGGCAGGAGGCAGGGGGAATATTACTCTCTGTTTCCTACCGTGAGCAGAGCGAGTTTGCACTTTAAATCCCCACTTCCCATCTCCTGATGACCTTTTTGGAATTAAAAGTTAAAAATTAAAAATTATTCTATTTTTAATTAATTAATTTTGGTATAGAGCTAACAATGATAGATAGCGTAGTGTTAGCGAGGCCACGTACTCTTGCAAAGAAGCAAGCTAGGCGCAGCGTCTCGTAGAGAGCGTCTTGAAATTTTTAATTAATAATTTTTAATTTTTAATTGGAGCGAAGCGACTTGACTACCTCTAAATCTCATCTCAATATTTTATGGGTACAAGTTTGGGTGTTGGCAGCGGTGCAGGGAGCAATTACCCTCTCTTGGTTAATTTATAATATATATTTGCCGCAACTTTTGACTCAGTTTGGTTTTCCTGCTTCACTGGCAGTTGGCTTGGTGTTAGTCGAAAATGCTTTGGGTGCGGTGCTGGAACCATTGATGGGCGGACTTTCAGACCAAGCTAGGCGCTGGGTAGGAACTCGGTTTCCCTTCATCTCAGTAGGTATGATTCTCGCATCGACTTTGTTCATTGCGATACCATGTGTTGTAAGTTTGATCCCACCTACTACCGTGATCCGATCGCTCTTACCTATAGTGTTAGTAGCTTGGGCATTGGCAATGACAATATTTCGCTCTCCAGTTATGTGCCTATTGGGGATGTATTCAAAACCAGCCCAGTTACCTTTAACAGCAAGTTTTATCACTTTAACAGGCGGTGTGATTGGAGCTTTTAAACCAATAAGCTACAAGTTTATTCTGAGTTTAGGCCCAGTTTATACTTTTGCGATCGGTTCTTTTGTGATGCTGGGGGCGGCAGCCGTGTTTCGCTTAGTCAATCCCTCAGAAGCACCAGTGGATAGACACCAAGCAGAAACAGTAAAGTTGCCCTTAGAGAAATTGGCTTTGATTTTAGGAACTGGTTTTGGTGTAGCTTGGGGTATCCGATTTCTCATGGATGTCTTGGGTAAAGTACTCAAGACCCAACTGAATACTGATAATATTGATATGCAACTGGTGTGGATTGGAATAGCGATCGCAATTGCCAGCATACCAGCGGGTATCTTCGCTGTCAAAATTGGTAATCGTCAAGCAATGCTTTGTGGGATCTGTGCAATCATTCCCTCGTTATTAATAATGATATCTCTGGGTGCACAAATTCCGATCGTTGTGGTAATCGTTACGAGCTTTAGTTTAATTGTCAACGGGGCAATTCCTTTTGCTTTGGGACTAGTACCCCAGCGGTGGGCGGGATTAGGAATTGGGATGTATTTTGGTGGGTTTGCTTTAGCGATGAGTTTGTTTGGCATTATATTTCCCCAACTGCAAGTAATAACACCTTTTATTGGTGCTGTTGGGGGTGGATTGGCATTTTTGTTTGCTGGTGTTTGCATTGCGGTGAGTGGCATTTCTGAAACGCAGAGAAACCCAGAGGTTTAACGCAAAGGTACGCAAAGTTTTTCTCTGCGTACCTCTGTGGATGAAATCTGACTTTCTTAATTACGAATTACGAATGAGTTACAGGTTTAACTTGACTCAACAAACTGTGCAGTTTTTCGCCTTCAATGACCTCTGTTTCTAAGAGTTGAGTAGCGATCGCTTCTAGCAAGTCTCGATTCTGTCTGAGAATCTCTAAGGCTTGCTCGTGGGCTGTTTCTACGATTTCCTTGACTTCGCTATCGATGGCTTTCGACGTTTCTTCACTTACCGCGCGTCGGGGATTAGCCCCACCATTACCCAGGAATGCTGCTTGTTGTCCTTGTTGATAAGCTAATGGCCCTAAGACTTTACTCATTCCATAAGCTGTTACCATCCGTTCTGCCAAGTCAGTTGCTCGTTGCAAATCGTTGGAAGCACCTGTGGTAATACTGTTAAACACAACCTCTTCGGCGGAACGCCCACCTAACAAAGTTGCAATTTGACCTCGCAGTTCGTGTTCATTCATCAAAAAGCGGTCTTCAGTTGGTAATTGCAGAGTGTAGCCCAAAGCTGCCATCCCACGAGGAATAATCGAAATCTTTTCTACACGACCGTTTCCGGTTGTGAGCGCCCCGACCATTGCGTGACCAACTTCATGGTATGCAACAATCTTTTTCTCAGTCTCGTTCATCACGCGACTCTTCTTCTCTAAACCGGCGACAACCCGCTCAATTGCTTCGGCAAAGTCTTCTTGAGCAACCTTTTCACGCAGATTGCGCGCTGCCAATAATGCGGCTTCATTCACCAAGTTTGCCAAATCTGCGCCAGCAAAACCGGGGGTACGAGTAGCGATCGCTTTTAAATTTACATCATCTCCTAATTTTACCTTTTGAGCGTGAATCTTGAGAATTGCTTCACGATCAGATAAATCGGGACGGTCTACCAACACTTGGCGGTCAAAACGACCTGGACGCAGCAATGCAGGATCTAGTACTTCGGGGCGGTTGGTAGCTGCTAGCACAATCACTGTTGCATCCCCAGCCGCAAATCCATCCATCTCTGTTAGTAATTGGTTGAGAGTTTGTTCTCGCTCATCGTTACCACCGTAGAAGCCGTTACTGCTACGAGACTTACCAATCGCATCCAATTCATCAATAAATACAATACAAGGAGCTTGTTTTTTAGCCTGTTCAAACAAATCCCGGACTCTGGAAGAACCTACACCGACAAATAATTCTACAAACTCGGAACCAGAGATGCTGAAAAATGGAACTCCTGCTTCTCCTGCTACGGCTTTCGCTAAAAGTGTCTTACCAGTACCAGGAGGGCCAACCAACAGCACACCTTTGGGAATCCTAGCGCCAATTTGCGTAAACCGTGCCGGAGTCTTGAGGAAATCTACAATTTCTACTAACTCAGTTTTTGCTTCTTCTACCCCAGCCACATCTGCAAAGGTGATTTTAGCAGATTCGCCTTCAACGTAAACCTTAGCTTTGCTCTTACCAATGGAAAGCGCACCTTGGGGGCCACCGCCACCACCACCACGAGCGAGAAAGAACTGCCAAATACCAATAAAAATCAGTGGTGGAATCACCCAACTTAAGAGGGTTGTAAACCAAGTATTCTTGGGTGGCGGTGTAGCTGCGAACTCAACTCCCTTTTCTTCTAGCAGTTTGGGTAACTCTAAATCAAAGATTGGTGTTGTTGCAAACACTTGAGCCGGCTCGGCATTTTCTGCTTTTAATTGGTAGATAATCTGGTTTTGACCAACGGAAACGCGGCTGACTTCCCCTTCTTGAACTTGATGAATAAATAAGCTATATGGAACACCAGTAGGGCCAGAAGCAAATAAACCAGGCAAAAATAAATTTAAGAGCAGGAATAACCCTGATACTGCCAGTAATATATTAGCAACGATCCGAAACCGAGGTGACTTAGGCTGTTCTTTAATTGCCATAGATTTTACCAATCCTTAAGAATGAAAACTAACTTGAATAATTGGGCATAGGGTATGGGGCATGGGGCATTGCTTTTCCCCTGCTTCCCCTGTTCCTTATTTCCCTTAACGCTTTGAGAAACTTGATTAAAGACTGGTCAAGAATGCTGGTATATTCGCCCAATCTGAGCAATGTCTACAACGGGCTGTAAGGCTCATGATGCTCGTTATCCTTTGCATCTCTCTTTGGGAGAAGACTCGCTAACGGTAAGGCAAAGTTGTTCTAGCTTGTCTGGGTCTTCAAGTATACTACTGTTTCTCATAATTTCTCCCCTTTAGCAATGTTTGCAGCATTTTTTTACTTATTTATGTAACTAAACTTAACAATTTAATGAATCTTTGTGAACTAACGAGCAAATACGGTTTACCGTACTAAAAGAATATGCAGAGATTGGGAGACGCAAATATAAATCCCCCACGAAGAGTTATTTTGGAGCCTTGGCGGAGCTTTTCTGGCTCCACTCCTGAATTCTTCTTAAATCATTCCATTTTGAACTCTGGAACTGCATTCTCCATATATGCGGTTCCTCCTAGCCATTAATGTCCATCATTTGACCAGTGGGGGCGATCGCTAGATAATTTAATCACACCGTAAGAACGCCCAACCTGCCATAAAATAGAATTTTCATAACTCGTTCGTGGCTGATCGATACTAAGTGTCGTTCCGTTAGCGTTTTTGATCTTTAAGGTTCCTGACCAAGTAATTTCCCAATCAATTGCTAATCTTTGGGTATGACGAGAGGTAAGAACAGGTCGAAAAGCGATATCATAAGCAGACACCATTTCTTTAGCAGCTTGGACAGAACCAGCATTGGTGTAATGTAGCCAATTAATATCTACATTCGGCATAGGTGGAACATTTTTGGCAGCAATTTCATTATTGCTAATACGGAAAGCATAGTGCATTAAATAAGCTCGTTCCGAAGGGCGGAATACTGAAGCTACACTGATATTAGCTCCGGCATTTTTTAAAGCTTGCTCAAAAGCTTGTACTTTTTGACGGAAGGGAGAAGCTAAATCATCAATTAAGTCGCTGTCGGGGAAAACATTAACCCAGGCTTTTCCACTCAGTAGTTGTCTTAATTTTTTGGCGTATTCAGTTATGTTGTCTAAAGCCAACTCTAAATCAATGCCAAGCTTGGTTTTTGTTGTATTAGAAAGCTGTTGAGCTAACTCGGCTCGAAAATTGATGTCTCTTATTTTATAAGTTTCTGCTAGTCCTTTTGTACTGTTAGGGCCAAAGTCCCCATCAGCGACTAACGGCGGATTCAAACGACCGATCGCTGTTAAACTTTTTTGTAAGTCCTTGACCTCATTTTCTCCAAAGTTAAGATAGGCTAAGAATTTTTTTCCAGCATCGGTATAGATAGCAAAATAAATTGCAAAACCTTGTTCTAGCGCTTTTTTATAAGTAGCAGTATCGACAATTCCCGTTACTGTTAAAGCATTACTAGTCTGATAATCACGAGTTGCTTGAGCTGTAATATTCCCAAAATCTCCATCAACGGCAGCAATAGGGAAGTCGAAATCTAAAAGAAATTTTTGCCAAGCAACTACAATTAGCCCTTCGGATTTTTTCTGGAGCGTTGGAAGTTGCAAAGCTTGAAGTTTAAAGCTCATAGTTTTTATTGAATTAAATAATTGTTTTCATCTGATTTTTCTGTCACTATTCGTTGTACAATTTCAGTTAAGTCCGCTGTCAAATTTGGTATCTCTTACTTCATGAGAGCGATTGGAGTTTAATAAACGCTGTTTTGCAAAACTCACTTTAAATTATAACATCCGCAGTTATGTTAGCTTTTTGCAGGGATACTAAAAATAGGAGACAGCGATCTCTTTGACTTACCCCTCGCAGATGTTGACGAACGAGGTCAAAAACTGGAGGTTAGCCATAGCGAATTGCGTAGGCTAACAAAAACCACAAGCATCGCCCATACTCTTGTCAAAGATCCGCCAATTCTGATTTGGAATGAGGATACTTCTCGCGTTAGATAATAAAACCGAAGCGGATATTCAAAAATTTCTAGCTATGATTAACCAAAATTGTATAAGCATAGCGTAGGCAAAGCCCGCCGTAGGCATCGCTCATCACCCTATATGTAGCGCATCTACCATTTTGGTCTTTCTGTGATATCTTACGGTCAGTCGCTACGTGTAATACGTTAATTAAATTCATCCTATCAGGTGAGTCTAATGGATGAGGTACAAGAAACAGGAAGTATTGTACCTTGAGGCTATAAATAAATGGTTGTTTAGCACCCCAATTTATAGGCTCAAAAATTAGGAAGTAGATAATGACTGTAAACCCAATTATTGGAGATTCAACAAATCAGATTTTTGCAAACCTTGGGAAACATTTGTTTGGCTGGATGATGGCTACAAGTACCAGCAAATACGATAAAATTGTCAGCGATCGCAAACATTCTCTTTTTGCTAATCTCCAAGGTAAAGTGTTAGAAATTGGGCCCGGAACAGGCACTAACTTATCCTACTATCCTAAAGATATTCATTGGATAGGAATTGAGCCAAAGGCAGATACACATTCTTTTCTCCAAAAACAAGCCGAAAAACTAGGTTTAAACATCGACCTCCGCATTGGTAATGCTGAATGGTTAGATGCCGAAGATAATAGTATAGATACTGTTGTTAGTACCTTGCTTTTATGCTCAGTGCCAAATATAGATTATACATTACAGGCAATTTTAAGAGTACTTAAACCAGGTGGATGCTTCTTATTTATTGAACATATCGCCGCAGATCAAGGAAGTTTATTGCGACAAATACAAAACACAGTTAGTCCGATTTGGAAAGCAATAGGTAATGGTTGTCATCCAGATAGAGAAACTTGGATAGCATTAGGAAAAGCTGGTTTTAGTAGCATCCATTATGAGCGATTTGATGCGCAATTACCAATTGTTAGTCCTCATATTATCGGCGTAGCAACAAAATAAAAGTATGAATAAACCCCCGACTCAAGCCGTGGGGTTTATGAAGTTTTCCACCAGAGATTTTATGGATTCTCGCGCAGGAAAGTTTCAATATCATTTAGTTCCTGCTGATTGAGGCGGAATTTTCCAGCACCAATGATTCCTTCCACCTGCTTGGGATTGCGTCCGCCAACGATCGCCGCAGTCACCGCCGGATTATTTAAAGTCCAAGCGATCGCTACTTCACCTGGGGAGCGATCGTGTTGTTTACCAATGTGTTGCAACACCTCGACTAGCTTCAGGTTACGAGATAGACGTGGCTCCTGAAATTCACTATTGTTTTTGCGCCAATCATTATCTGGGAAATTAGCAACCCGCTCAGGTGTAATTGCCCCTGTGAGCAAGCCAGATTGCATAGGTGAATATACAATCACACCTATATTATTTTCTTGACAAAAAGGCAGAATTTCTTTTTCGACATCAGGCTTCACCAGTGAATAAGGCGGTTGCAATGATGTAACTGGTGCAATCTTCTGGATACGTTTCAACTGTTCTACGTTGAAATTGGAAACTCCGATATAGCGAACCTTGCCCTCATCCTTAAGCTTGGCCAGAGTTGTCCAGCCTTCTTCGATATCTGAGTCAGGGTTGGGCCAGTGGATTTGGTAGAGGTCGATGGTTTCAATGTCGAGTCGGCGCAGACTGGCTTCAACCTCCCGCCGCACAGAATCCGCTTTGAGACTGCGACCAATTTCGCCCTTTTCATCCCAGATCATTGAGCATTTCGTAAAAATGTAGGGGCGACTAGATCGACCTTTGAGTGCCTTAGCAACAACCTCTTCAGAATGCCCTAAACCATAAATAGCTGCGGTGTCAATCCAATTAACGCCGAGATCAAGAGCGCGATTGATGGCTGCGATCGATTCCTGATCGTTTTGCTCTCCCCAACCAAAAGCCCATTCACCGCCACCAATCGCCCAAGCACCAAAGCCGATTGGGGTAATGTTAAGCTCCGAATTGCCAAGCTGTTTGGTTTGCATATCTACCTTCTTTAAGAATTTTTGAGTCAATTGTTACTTTACGCTGCAAATATTTTCTCAACAGCTATCTCAGGTGTGAATTACTACTGGTGCAAACACGACAGCCAATCACTCTTAAATGTTGTGTTGATACACACTACTGATATACCAATAGGCTTGGGTTAAGGGTTATTGGTATAGATAATTGGTATTTGAAAACACGATTTATCGCGTCTCTACATCAGGATTTTGTATTGACTCGTATACTAAACTTGCTCAAAGATAGTAACATTTGTCAATGTCGAGCAAAATAGAGAAGCTATATGTCAGAAGATTTAAAAGGCAAAGTTGCGCTGATCACAGGTGCAAACAAAGGTATTGGGTATGAGATTGCTCGCCAATTAGGTTCTAGAGGTGCTACTGTTCTTGTTGGTGCAAGAGATATAAGACGTGGTGAAGAAGCGGCGGATAAACTTCGTTTCAGCGAGATCCATGCCCGAACAATTCAACTTGATGTAAGTGACCAAAAAACAATCGACTCTGCGGCTAAACAAATCGAGAGTGAATTTGGAAAACTTGATATCCTGGTGAACAATGCTGGAATAATAAGTGATGGCGATCGCCTTCCACCTAGTCAAGTTGATATTGAAACACTGCGACATACTTATGAAACGAATGTATTTGGAGTGTTTGCAGTTACAAAAGCATTGTTACCACTTTTAAAGAAGTCAAAAGCAGGGCGAATAGTGAATTTATCAAGTAGTTTAGGTTCTCTGACTCAGAACTCCGATCCAAATTATGAATTCGCTGATTTTAAGCTTCTTGCTTATAACTCATCAAAGACAGCAGTGAATGCAATCACAGTTTTATTGGCTGCCGAACTTAAAGATACCCCAATTAAAATCAATGCTGCCGATCCTGGTTTTACAGCAACTGACATTAATCAATATCAAGGATATCGCACTGTTGAGCAGGGAGCGATCGCAGCAGTGAGACTCGCTACTTTACCAGATGATGGTTCTAGCGGAGGTTTTTTTGATGAAAATGGTGTGGTTCCTTGGTAAAAAGTAGAGGCTATTAGGCATGGGTTATTTCCCTTGTCCCATCGCAAGCTATATACAGCATCTCGTAGAGAGCGTGATTACGAATTACTAAATTTACCGAATATTAATTTCTTGAAGGTAATTTCCTTCTTGAAGATATTCAACCTGAGTAGTTGAGCTTTTCGGGGCAAATAAATTTGTTCTTTTTGCAGAAGCTATCTTTTGATTGTCAGCCAGTACGCGTTGCTTTTGAGTATACTCATTCAATTTGACTTGAGCTTGAGCATAAACTAAAGTATCTTGGGGAATATTTCTGAGAAATTTTACGGCACGATTAAAATCACCAATAGATGCTTTTTTATAGGCTTTCTGTAAAAAGTAGGCTGCTCTGATCTGCCGCTTTCGATTGTATTCAGCTAACTTGTCTTGAACTAAAGCACCTGCATGGCTTTCTTGAGGAATTTGACGCAGATATTGTAAGGCAGCAGAAAAATCTTTTTCGGTAGCTCTTTCGTAAGCTTTTGTTAATAAATCTTGCGTCTGTATTTCAATGTTAACAGATGCTTTCTGAACTATTTTATCTGTTTTAGATTGCCAATATAAAATTTTGGGAACTTTCGCAGCAGCATGAAGAACATCTGACCATCTGCTCTCATTAAAAGCTAGTTGTGCTATTTCGTATTGCTGTGCAGCTACTTGCCATTGTTCTTGCCATTCTTCAATTGTGGCTTGCGCTTCTGGATAAACATTGCTGTGGGAAGGAATTGATTTAGCGAGTGCGATCGCTTCTTTCAAATCTCCTGCTTGATATTCTTTTGTTGCTTTAAATAAAGTATCTGTTTCTGAGTACGCAGGTGCAGTACTAGCTAAAGAATATACACTAAATCCCATCAATAAAGAATTAGCTGCCAGCCCTACTTTCATTCCTGTGAATAATGGGGATAATTTCCCAGACGCAGGATTTTTCGCTACTTCTAGGGAAAATTGAGAATCTCCCTCTAATGTTTCTGATGGCTGAGGTTCCCAGATTATTTGTTTGAGTATCCGCAGCACTTCACCCGCAGACTGAAAGCGGTCTTGGTGATTATAGCGGATCATTTGGCTGAGAACAGCAGCTATATAATCGTTAACTGGCGTGTTTTGAGAACGCCAAAAAATTTCATTAGTAGAAGGATCGGTTTTTAATTGTAGTGGTTCTAGCCCTGTTAAAGCCTGGATAGCAATCATACCCAAAGCATAAATATCACTGTTGGGCTGTGTTTGACCAATAAATTGTTCTGGCGGTATGTATCCCAATGAAGTGACGGGAATTCTATAAATGGGCAATTCTGCACCGATGCCAAAATCGATAGACTGGATTGAGCCAAAGTCAATCATAACTAATTTGCGATCGCTATCACGTCTGATCAAATTTTCCGGTTTGATATCGCAATGGATCACGCCTTGAGAATGGACAAATTCTAGAATAGCTAAGACATCTATCAAAAATTCTACAACTTCGCTTTCACTCCACAGACACCCGAAATATTCGTCAATGGGCAATTCCGCAGTCAGCGCATGTCCTTCAATACACTCCTGCACTATATAAAATCGCTCGTTTTCTTCAAAGCAGGCGATGAATTCAGGAATTTGGTCATGGCTTCCCAGAAGCTTCAAGGTTTGGGTTTCAGTCAGAAACAGTAACCTCAACATATCCAAGTAGCCGGATTCGGAACTGCTAACTTTAATCTGCTTAACAACGCATTTGGGATTCTCTGGATAATCTACGTCTACAGCAATGTATGTTTCTCCAAATACCCCTGCACCGAGGCTTTGGACAACTTGGTAACGCCCTTGTAGTAATTTACCGATTATGTGGTTGGTCATGACCTGGTTACTCAGTAAGTCCTTTTATCTAGTTTTTCTGACATTCCCTCCTGTTTCCGGAACACTTTAGAAATAAATAACCAGAATTTTGATACTTTAAATACAAGTTAAATTTTGTTAAGTATTATTGCGTAGAATTAATTCAAGCTTATATCAAAATAAATACTAAAATATTTGCTTGCAAAGTATTAGTGATGCCACATTCTTAACTGGGATATTGATGTTTATAATAGTTGCCTTGTAGAAAAAATACCTTAAAATACTTAGTATTAATTCTTAGAAAAACCGCAAATTTAAATTTCTTCTTGGCTAAAAGTATTCTTCAATATCTTGCGGAGAATACGCTGAAGATGAAGGTATTTTCTGAACAAAAGACATCTGAGGACAACAGGAGAGTAATACTTACAGCAGGTACGCCACCGCACCCATTTATGAGAACGCTATTTGCCTTATGCTAAAGCGGAAAGTAAAAACAACACTTATGAAATTTGCACAAAATATTACCCGCTGCAAAGGCTTACTGAAAGCCCTGACTCTAGCAATCCTTGTATTGGCATCCGTAATGCCCCCAACTGTTCTAGCCAACGATAGTGAAAAAGCAACATTTAACAGCACAACCACACTCCAAACCATACTCAGCAGCAGTCATCGCTCCGTTGCAAATCGTGACCGAGACAAGTACCGCCACCCAGCCCAGACCCTCGAATTCTTCGGTCTGCGCCCAAATATGACCGTAGTTGAATTGTGGCCAGGGGGCGGCTGGTATACTGAGATATTAGCCCCATTTCTAGCGTCCAAGGGACTACTTATAGTTACTAACTTGACTCCCAGCACGAGTAAACCCGCTTTGGCTTTCCAAGAGAAGCTGGCAGCTAATCCAGAGGTTTTTGGTAAGGTCAAAGTCGCCCAAATCAATCCCCCAAATGAACTAACTCTAGCCCCAGATAATTCTGTGGATATAGTTGTTACCTTCCGCAATATTCACAATTGGGTCAAAGCTGGGTATGACGAGCAGGTTTATGCGGCGGCTTATAAAGCACTCAAGCCAGGGGGCATCTTGGGAGTGGAAGAACACCGCGCCCTTGAGGGGACTTCTTTAGAAGAGAGTATTAAAACTGGCTATATGTCTGAAGCTGGGGTAATTGCTGCTGTGGAGAAAGCTGGCTTTAAATTGGTAGGCAAATCAG
The DNA here is from genome assembly GCA_003326195.1 of Nostoc punctiforme NIES-2108. Classification (GTDB taxonomy): domain Bacteria; phylum Cyanobacteriota; class Cyanobacteriia; order Cyanobacteriales; family Nostocaceae; genus Nostoc; species Nostoc punctiforme_A. The sequence goes on along the minus strand of LXQE01000150.1, from coordinate 71,512 downwards.
AGATTAATGCCAACCCAAAAGATACCAAGGACTATCCGGGCGGAGTTTGGACACTACCTCCAACCTTGAGCCAAGGTCAAAAAGATAGGCAACGCTTTCTCACTATTGGGGAGAGCGATCGCATGACTCTCAAGTTCATCAAACCCAAAACTTCCTAAGAGGGGAACAGGGAGACAACTGTTGCCTCCTGATATGAATAATTACTATTGACTGTGCCAATTTTAGATTTTAGATTTAGGATTTTTTAATCCAAAATCCAAAATCGTCAATCCAAAATCAGTTGACCCTTGTGGTCGGGATCAATCCAAAATCCAAAATTTAAAATCCAAAATCAGTTGACTTCTTCATCATGTTCAACCACCTCAGATTTATCTTGTAATGGCTTCACTACCCGTGCGATCGCTTCCTGAATAAAAGCTTTAATAAATTCATCTCTGCGATTAATCTGAAACTGTCGCTGTACAACTTCCGTCATTCCCCCATCACCCCAATCTTGGTCATGACGAAAATATTCAATAAAACTTTTACCGGCTATTCGCGTTAAATAAGCTGCTGTCACACCTTGAATTGCTCTACCAATAATAAAGGTGGCAACATTGAGTTGCAACGCTGTAGATAATAATTGAATTGCTCCCTTAACAATGCCCAAACTAGCAATAGTTTTCGCTAAAGAAAGAGCTAATTCTCGTCCCCGTTCCATATTTAATTCACAGCCATACACTCTACCAATTTCCACAACCATTTGAGCGTTGACTGCGGCTGTTGCCAATAAATCTACAACTGGTATCGGCGTGACTGATACCACACCAGCACCAATCCATTGAAACCGTTCTACGATTTTGTCAGCTTGACGGCGACGCTGGCCATCGATAAGTTTTCGCGCTTCATCTCCTAATCGCAGAGATTGCAAAAGAATATTATCCGCCACTAAATCTTCACCTTCGGCGCGTAAAACAGCAGCCGTGCGCCGTAGCAAAGGAACAATATCGGGTTCCGGCTGGAAGGTTTCGCCAGTTTCGAGTTGTGCAGGTTGCGGATTCGCAGCGATCGCTACCACATCATTAGTAGCAATAAATCCCCGTACCCGTTGACGCAATCTTGCGAGGATGGATTCTTTATCTTCGTCTGTATATAAATCAGTTTTGTTGAGAACTAGGAGCGATCGCTTCCCAATTTCTGCCAACCCCCGTAGCGGCTCATATTCTGAGCGTCGTAAATCGTTATCTACCACAAACAACAGTAAATCTGCTTCTGTCGCCAGTTCTCGCGCCATCTGTTCGCGTTCCGTTCCCGCCACCCCTGCTTCTAAAATTCCCGGCGTATCCGTAATTAAAATCTTGCGTTCTAATCCCTTCAACCGCAGACAATAGGTTTCTCCAACCTGAGTTGTACCCATTGGTGCATCCACCTGACCAACCATGCGTCCCATAATCGCATTTACTAGGGAAGTTTTGCCAGCACTCCCCGTACCAAATACCACTACTTGAATTTCACCCCGTGCGAGGTTGGCTTCAATCTCTCGCGAGCGACTTAATAAAGCTTGGCGTGCTACTTCATCTTGAATTTGCCCTACCTGTTGCCGCACAGCCTGGAGAGTTGTAGAAGCTGCGTCAGATTTAGCAGCCGGAATTTGTGCCGCAGTTGCTCGCTTCGGGTTGCGACGCGATCGCTTTTCCCCGGATCTAATCACCAATACATAATAGACAAAAGCGGCAACCAAGGCTCCAATCAGGATAATCAGCAGCAACAGCAGTAAATTGCCTAGCAACGGCGAATAGGATAATTGCCAATAGAGGCGTGACAGGGAATCAATTAGCCATAGGGCTAGCCCCAAAATGACGATCAGACCGACAATCAGCGTTACTATGCGTGACAGAGGCATGGCTGGGAAAGATTAGTGAGTATTCAGTAGGCAGATGCTTCTAATATTAATAGTTTCGGTATTTTTTACCAGAGTAGTAAGAGGCAGGGGGCAGGGAGCAGAGGGACAGGAGAAAACAGGCTTTCTTGATAAATCAACAAGGCTCACTCCATTTTTTGCATCTTTAAAAAATTGCAACAATGTAAAAATGCAATTGTCTACATTATCAATATTTCCAAAAGTTTTAGTATGCATACTATTACCAAAAAGTCAATAAATAATTCCTGGGCTGGTGCGATCGCAGAACCAGCAAAAGAATTTCCCCTTACTCAGCTGTCAATTATTTCTGGCAAAATTCCAGATGGCTTGCGTGGTACACTTTACCGTAATGGTTCCGCACGCCTAGAACGTGGTGGCGATCGTGTTGGCCACTGGTTTGATGGAGACGGGGCAATTCTCGGCATTCATTTCACAGATGCAGGAGCTACCGGAGTCTATCGCTATGTGCAAACAGCAGAATATCTAGCTGAAACTGAAGCGGATAGGTTTCTTTATGGTGTCTATGGTATGCATCCGCCAGGCCCCATCTGGAAGCGCTGGGGTCAACAAATCAAGAATGCAGCGAATACCTCAGTGTTGGCATTACCTGATAAATTATTGGCTCTATGGGAAGCAACAAATCCCTACGCTCTTGATTTGCAAACTTTAGAAACGAAGGGATTAGATGATTTAGGTGCTTTGGATAACGGATTACCTTATTCTGCTCATTACAAGCGTGATGCACAAACAGGCGAGATTTTTAACTTTGGAATCAGTATCGGAAGTTCTGTACAACTAAATCTCTACAAAAGCGATGACACGGGCAAAATTATCACAAAAACGGCTTTTAAGCTAGATCGCTACTCGATAATGCATGATTTTGTTTTAACTCAAAGGTATCTGGTGTTTTTCATGCCACCGATGCGGATGAAAATGCTGTCACTTTTGCTAGGTGTGACTACCTTTAGTGAATCTCTGTTGTGGGAACCTCAATTAGGAACCCAGGTGTTAATCTTTGACCGGGAAAACTTATCCTTAGTAAGTCGTGGTGAAACCGATGCCTGGTTTAATTGGCATTTTGGCAATGGCTATGAAGATAAAGACGGTTCTGTGGTTTTGGACATGGTGCGATATGCAGATTTTCACCAAACTAATGAGTATCTCAGAGAATTTGCAAGTGGTGAGACGCACGCAGTAACTCATGGAACATTGTGGCAAGTCCGCCTCAATCCTCAAACTGGTAAAGTGTCAGCAATGCAGCAAGTTGTCAATCGCAAGTGTGAATTTCCCGTAGTGCAGCGATCCCAAGTTGGGCAACCTTGGCGCTATACTTATGTATCATTAATGCCCCACAGAGGGGATATAGACAAAGAATGGTTCGGTGCGATTGCCCGCTTTGATTACAAAACTGAAACCCTCACTGAAGCAGACTTAGGAGAAAACCGCTATCCTTCAGAACCCATCCACGCCCAAGATGCCCAAAACCCTGAGCAAGGCTGGGTGCTAACCGTTGTATACGATGCTAATACTCATAGTAGTGAAGTTTGGGTATTTGATAGCGATCGCCTGGATGCAGAACCCGTTTGCAAACTAGGATTACCTAGCGTCATTCCTCACAGCTTCCACGGCACTTGGAACCCAGCTTAACAATTCGACTGGGGACTTGGTAAGAAGCAAGGGAGCAGGGAGAAATCAATTCAAAATTCAAAATGACGCTCTCTACGAGACGCTAAAAGCGTAGCTTGCTTCTCTGTAAGAGTACGCGGACTCGCTAACGCTGCGCTAACAAAATTCAAAATTGAAGACTGTGAGGGACACGGGGATAAGGAGAATAACTATGCCCCATGCCCCATGCTCCATGCTCCATGCCCAATCCCCAATTCACTCTAATCTTTGATAATTGCTAAGTGTAAAAACGTAGTATCCTACATATTGGTATCTAAAAATAAGTCCAAAATCATGAGGAGAAACTCTATAGCATTACTAGTTAGCGGAGTGATTGTCAGCTTTGGACTATCATCATTGTTAGCTCAAGCACAACAAAAAGTTTCTGATGCCCAAGTCGCGGCAATGGTAGAGGCGTTGCGACTAGCTGCACCGCAGACCGGCATCGCAAATGATGGACTTTACAGTGAATGGCAAGTTAAACCAGAAACCTTAAAAGGCTGGTCGAAATATTGTCTCAAAAAAGAACTAACTCCGACGCAGTTTGAAAATAGCCCCACGAAGGCACGCCAAGTTATATCTTGCATCACGCGCCGTGAGTTTAACAAGCAATTTCTCGCCAGCAATAATAATGAAACCGCTGCTGTGCGTGGCGTCGGTTGCTGGTGGATGACTGGCAGCTATACAGGCTGCAACAGTGGATTTACTGCTACATATCTTCAAAAAGTTGTGGGTTTTTACCAGCAGCAGCGTTCAAAACCAGCAACTACTCCATAGATAAGGTAAACCACATCTAGTTTGCATATCTAAAATTTATATAACTCTTGTGGGGTGGGCATCTTGTCCGCCGTAGTTATGCAATTTAAATGTGGAACAGCCTATCACCAAATTAATCGCCGCGATGTGGCAATAGAAATATGAGTGGAAAGTAATTTAGAGACGTAGTAGTGCTATGTCTCTTCAAGGGTTATGAAAAACGCATATTTAATTTCACCGAATATCTAATGATTAAGCGATCGCAATTAAGTAAAATCAACCCCTATGCGTGTATGTTGACTTTAATACAGAGTTTTAGCTTTAACCCAACCGTATTGAGTTATATCTAAACAAGGGATTGTTTGAACTTTGCCAATGCTGTTAGAATGCCTTGATGTCAAAAAAGCAACATTTATTAAACAAAAAACTCGGTTGGTCTTTGGATGAGCGAGATCCAAAGTTCATAGAATCTCTGATGCCTCTGTTTGGCTTTTTGTATCACTACTATTTCCGAGTTCAAACTAGTGGCTGGGAGAATATTCCACCCCAGCAAAAAGTCTTATTAGTTGGTTCGCACAATGGGGGACTCGCGGCACCCGATATGGCAATGATGATGTACGACTGGTTCCGAAGATTTGGTGTAGAGAAACCAGTTTATGGTTTGATGCATCCCAAGGCTTGGCAGGTTAGCACGCCACTAGCGCAGATGGCTGCCAAGGCTGGAGCAATCATCGCCCATCCGAAAATGGCTTACACTGCCTTGCGCTCTGGAGCGAGTGTGCTAGTTTATCCCGGTGGAGCCGAAGATGTCTTCCGACCGCATTATTTACGTAACAAAATCCACCTTGCGGGGCGACAAGGATTTATCAAGTTAGCGTTACGGGAAAATGTGCCGATTGTGCCTGTGATTTCCTGGGGCGCTCACGATACACTCATTGTTATCGCTGACTGCTACAAAGTTGTGCAGCAACTCCACGAGTGGGGGATGCCTTGGCTATTAGGTATCGATCCAGAAGTTTTTCCAATCTATCTCGGACTGCCTTGGGGATTAGCAATTGGCCCATTACCCAATATTCCATTGCCAGTGCCCATATATACGCGGGTTTGTCCGCCAATTGTATTTGAACGCTACGGCCGTGAAGCAGCTAGCGATCGCTATTATGTCGATAAATGTTATGAATTAGTTGTTAGTCAGATGCAGCAAGAGTTAGATAACTTAATAAAGCTAACTGCTAAGACCAATTCTCTTTGAATAGTTATGAGTTAGAGTTTTGAATTTTTAATTTCTCACTCCTAACTCCTAACTCCTAACTCTTTTCCTAGCCGCCGCTAACTGGTGGAATCAACACAACCTCATCCCCATCTTGTAGTAGGGTATCTGGTTCGACAAATATCAAATTAATCCCAAAACGGGTTAAATCGCGCCATTGGGAGAGTTCAGGGTGTTCAGCTATGAGGCGATCGCATACTGCTTTGACTGGCATACTATTAGGAAATTCCAGCACTAGTTCCGAAACCCTAAAGGCTTCTTGATAAGCAGCGAACAATTTGACGGTAACGGTGATTACAGATTTAGACATAGAACATACTTTGGCAGTACGAGCAAGTGTTTTAATAATTGCCAATAATCTAAACAAATGTTCAACATACTTATGTATGTCTTGCTTCCCCGCCCCTTGTGCGGGAAACAAATCTAAGTATACGCTGTTAGGACTTGCTCTAAGCGTACTCCTACGGAGAAGCAAGCTACGCAGTAGCGTCTCTAAAAGTTGCTATGCCGTTGGCGTACTCGTGCAAGTCTCGCAGATAAGCCTCTAGTACCATTTTTTGGAAGTAAGCTACGCGTAGTAAAGAAGGCTTTACGCTGCACTATCGTCAATCTAAAATTGCAAATCTAAAATCCCAAATTGTTTGACTATTCAGCATTGAGGATTTTTGGCACTTTGAAAAATTCGCCTTCCTGTTCAGGCGCACCGTTGAGAATACTTTCCCGGTCAGGATAGGGTTGCAATTCATCCTCTCGTGTGATATTGCTGACATCAATTGCGCGTGTTGTTGGCAGCACATTACTGACATCAAGTTCATTCAATTGTTCGATATAGTCCAGAATACTTCCCAACTGGGAAGTGAATTGTTTCTCTTCTTCTGGAGTCAATTCTAAACGAGCAAGATTAGCTACTTTGTGAACTTGTTCTTGGTCAATCATCTTTTTTTAGTTAGGAGTTAGAGACACAATTAATTGCGTCTGTACAGAAGTTAGGAGTAGAGACGCGATTAATTATCGCGTCTCTACAGGAGTTAGGAGTGATTGATTAATAATTCCTAACTCATCACTTTTAGAAGAATACGTCAATTTGCGATCGCCCAGTGGTTTTCAGCCAGTTTTGAGCTTCGACATAGTTATTGGGAGCCATGCGAATCGCACGAATCCAATAGTCTGCTGCTTGGTCAAAAAGTGCTTCGCCAGCCTCGTTATCTCCAGCTTCTTTTTCTTTTTCGCCTTGGTAGTGATAAATCACAGCAATGTTGTTCAAGGCTTGGGGCATACGTGGGTTTAACTCAATTGCCTGGTGATACAGTTCTAAAGCCTTGTTGTGGTCGCCATTGCTGGCATAGATTAGCCCCATATTGTAGAAAATATAGCCGCGATCGTTGGTATCTTCCTCTAGTGTTAGAGCTTCTTCATAATATTCCAATGCCTCAGCATATTCCCCTTCCGCTTGGGCCGACATACCATCTCGATAATAAACAAACGCTTCTTTAGCTTTTTTGTTGGTTGGCAGGATCTTCAGAATGATATCCGCCATCACAGTAAAGGATTTGTCAATAAAATTATCGTTTTTTTGTGTTCTTGGCATATTTGTCTCTGGGTATTGGGTATTAGGGCATTGGGCATGGGGCATGGCGCCTGGAGAAGGGACAAGGTAGACAAGTCAGAGGGGGGAGACAAGGGAGAGACTTGTTCAATAATTCCCCCTTGTCCCCTTGTCCCCTTGTTCCCCTATTCTCCCGCCCCTCATCTCTCTCATTTCCCCAATCCCCTAGTTCACTCAATAGTTAATTTAACTGATTTGCGGGGGCATTCTTCTCGCTGAGGGGTACGATACATTCTGAACTATTATGTCGAGAGTTGTTTACCAAGGTGCTAACTGGATATGCAATCATTGCTGGCGCTGGATAGGGACGCAATAGCTGCTGTAGGGTTTGGGCCGTTTGCACTTGGGAATCTAGCCATAAATCGTAATCTTGTGGCTCTAGAATCACTGGCATCCGCTCGTGGATGGGTTGGAGTAATTCGTTAGCTGCCGTTGTCAAAATTGTACAAGAGATTATTTCTTCGTTAGCAGGCGATCGCCATCTCTCCCACAAACCTGCAAAACCGAAGGGTTGCCCATCTTGAAGACGAAAATAAAATGGCTGCTTCTTGCCTTGTTGGCGTTGCCACTCATAAAAGCCATCAGCTAACACTAAACAGCGTCTGTGCTTAAAAGCCGAACGAAAAGCGGGTTTTTCGGCAACAGTTTCTGCCCTAGCATTAATCAGCTTTGCCCCCATTCCTGCATCTTTCGCCCATGACGGTATTAATCCCCAATGCAACTGCTTAAATTCCCGCTTTTCGCTTTCGGGATTTTGCAACACTGTCGCCACCATTTGCGTAGGCGCAATGTTATATTCGGCTGCCAAATCGGGAACAGACTCGACATGGAAAACTTCAGACAATCCTGCTGCCGACTGATTTAGAGTAAATCTTCCACACATAGTTTTATTTTCGACCACTAACTACATTAAATGTCTCAATCTAGAATCTCAATCTAGAAATAAATAATGCTTTTTTTTATTTTCTCGAATAATTTTCTGTAGTACGTTCAGATACTAAATACAAAAAAAATATCCGGTTTTGGGAAAATCTTTTGGTAAAATATTGTATTTTGAACCTTCACTTCTCAACATATTCCTAACTGTATTTTAACATGGAACTACTGCATCTGTACGATTTTTTACCTTCTGGACATGGTTATAAGATACGTCTTTTATTGACACAACTAGGTATGCCTTTTGAGAGGATAGAGCTTAACATCTTGAAAGGCGAGACTCGAACACCAGAATTTTTAAGTAAAAATCCTAACGGTAAGATACCTGTTCTGGAAATCGAGCCAGGGAAATATTTGGCAGAATCAAATGCCATACTGGTTTATCTGAGTGAAGGTACAGAGTTTTTACCTTATGACCGCTTTTTACGAGCGCAGGTGCTGCAATGGTTATGTTTTGAACAATATAGCCATGAGCCTTTTATTGCTACATCAAGATTTTGGATTTCTATTTTAGGTAAAACTGAAGAATATAGTGAAGCTATCAAACAAAAACGTGAACCAGGCTATGCAGCACTTAACTTGATGGATAAACACTTAACTTCTCAAGATTTTTTTGTAGGAGAGCGTTACACGATTGCTGATATCGCCTTGTTCGCTTACACTCATGTAGCTGATGAAGGTGGGTTTGATTTAATACAATATCCTGCTATCCAAGCTTGGATAGAAAGAGTCAAAACTCAACCAAGGTATATCAGTATTACACAGGCATGAATCAATTCAAAATTCAAAATTCAAAATTAAATTCAGCCACAAGGCGTGGGATTTCTACCTATCTTGGGAAGCAAGGATTCTTTCTCTACGAGACGCTACCGCGAACGCGCCACAAGGGGCGAGGTTTTAAACCTTCACTTTTTTCATAAAAATTAATTTTACAAGTTTATATCTCTCCTTCCTTACCTCTAGTAGAGAATCTACTAGGTGAAATGTAGCTCACAGGAGATAGCAAAGTCTTCAAAAAAGGTATTTATTATTAAGTAGCAGTTAAGTATTCGTATCAATTTCCATCAGCTTTTGCCGAGAGGAAAAACCTGACTTAATTCTGATATGAGACTTGGGTACATCAAATTTATCTGCTAGTAGTTTAATTAACTCTTCATTAGCCTTACCATCAACTGGAGCCGATTTTAAATAAACAGTCAGACTGCCATCAGGTTGTTCTTCAATTTTTTGCTGTTTTGAATTAGGTTTAACCTTGACTTTTTTTTGCATAACCTATTCCGTGTAATTGTCGCAGCCACAACCAGCCTAAAACAGAACCCAATACATAATGAGGAAAATCCCACCAAACAAAGGTGGTACCAAGTAACAATTTACCTATCAAAGTGGCACGAATTTGCTCTAATAGTGGCGGATGCCAAAGTTGCAAGAATTCTAGTATACAGGTAATGACAAAAACCCATATAGGAATTTGGATTACTGCTGCCCAACTTCTGAAAAAGCAAAATGCGAACAGACACCAAAATATTTCGTAAAATACAGCTGCTCCGTAGTCATTAAACCAGTGATGGGCAGGCCCATTATAATACTTAAACAAAAACCCTATTGGTACAACGATGAGCATAGAAATAATAATAAATATTGTTTGGTTACGGTATCGAAGCATTTTCTATAGACTAGAGACTAAGCAAAATTTTAGCAACGGAACGACTATAAGTCTCGGCTGGGTACTTGGGAAGAAAATATAAGTAAGATTTAGTTAAGGGTCTGAATCACCATTCAAATTTTCAATAGTTCCCAATTTACGCGCTCTGGTTTGGCTTCAGTCCCCTTTCAATCCTACATAAGCTATTGCTCCAAATACAGAGTTGGGATGTATTTATCTATAGGGAAGCAATATATGACTAAATATTCATGTTTATCATCCCACAGCATAGAGAAATGTTATTTTGTAATTAAACATAATAGTTATTTAACAAAAAAAGATATTTCAACCTAACTTCATGACAAACACCATCAAGCTAAAAAGCTGGCGAAATAAACATTAACCAAACAAATCAGTAGATTTGAAAAAATATTTAATTTTAGGTTTATAGACACATATCAATGTATTATAAATCGTATTTATTAAGGATTTGGAAGATTTGGTAAAAAAGTTCGTGTAACCTTATACTTCATAATAATTATATAATTACAGTATAGGTTCAAAAAATTGGCAGAAAACCAAAGTATTTGAGCTAATTACTGAATAATTTGCGTAATCAATTAAGGGATTTTCAGAAAATAAATTATCTGATTTTGTAGGGTAGGCGTTTCGCTTGCGACTGTGGGCTGACCGGAAAAGTCAGCCCACAGTAAGTAGTTGGATATTTTCTCTTGAGAAGTTCCTAACTAAATAGTTAATGTTTTTTAACATGAGATTATGCAAATTACAAGTAATCTACATTGAACTGATAAATAGTTCTTTGATTAATGCTGAACTTACGTATTTAGTGAGAAATTTAGGAGAGATAAGATGGCTTTCGGTACTACAAATCCTGACACGATAAATGGGAGTTCGGGAAATGACACCATAGTTGGTTGGGCTAGTGGTGGTAACGCCAATACTACCTCCGGTAACGATATCTTGAATGGTTTGGCTGGTAACGATTCCCTCGCAGGTGGGACTGCAAACGACAGTCTAAGCGGTGGAGATGGCAATGATACACTTGATGGGGGCACAGGAAATGACACTTTCAAAGGTGGTGCAGGCAGTGACACCTTCAAAGGCAGTCAGGGTAACGACAGCATTGATGGTGGAGATGGCATTGATACCGCAGACTACACTCAACTCGGTCAAACCATTACCTTGTCAGGTGTCGGAACTATTCAAAAAGCTGGAGGATTGGGAAAAGACCTACTCTTTAAAGTCGAAAAGGTTATTGCTAATTCTAAGGTTGCCAACAATACCATAGATGCATCCCAATCTTTGGCTGGGGTATCTATCGCCGTTAACCTGCAAACCCAAAGTTTGGCTGCCAGTAACGTTCCTGGTTTAGGAACATTGTCATTTACCGCAGTCAACTTTGATAATGTCATCGGCACAAATGGAAATGACAGCATTGCTGGTGACAACCAAAATAACCAATTATCCAGTAATAATGGCAATGATACACTTGATGGGGGTATAGGAAATGACACTTTAAAAGGTGGTGCAGGCAGTGATACCTTCAAAGGTAGTCAGGGTAACGACAGCATTGATGGTGGAGATGGCATTGATACCGCAGACTACACTCAACTCGGTCAAACCATTACCTTGTCAGGTGTCGGAACTATTCAAAAAGCTGGAGGATTGGGAAAAGACCTACTCTTTAAAGTCGAAAAGGTTATTGCTAATTCTAAGGTTGCCAACAATACCATAGATGCATCCCAATCTTTGGCTGGGGTATCTATCGCCGTTAACCTGCAAACCCAAAGTTTAGCTGCCAGTAACGTTCCTGGTTTAGGAACATTGTCATTTACCGCAGTCAACTTTGATAATGTCATCGGCACAAATGGAAATGACAGCATTGCTGGTGACAACCAAAATAACCGATTATCCGGTAATAATGGCAATGACACACTTGATGGCGGTTTAGGTGTTGATACTTTGAATGGGGGAGCAGGTGACGATACTTACATTGTTGACACTACTCTTGATACCATTACAGAGGCTGCGAATTCAGGCATAGATAACGTCCGGTCTTCTGTCAACTACACACTAGGAGCCAATCTGGAGAACTTGAGGCTCAGAGAAGGTGGCAACATTACCGGGATAGGTAACAGTTTTAACAACTTTCTTTTTGGTAATACTTCTAATAACACTATAAATGCGAGAGCAGGCGATGATACCCTAGACGGTAATAATGGCGATGATATCCTCAATGGTGAGGACGGCAATGATAGCCTACAAGGTGGGCCGGGCAATGAAATACTCAATGGGGGATCTGGAAACGATATCCTAATCGGTACTTTTCCTGGTAGTCCATTTCCACCTGGATTAGGGGAAACTGATACCTTAACTGGCGGGGCTGGGGCAGATAGATTTATCCTGGGGGATGCTGTAAATGTTTTCTACGACGATAACAATACTACGAATCCTGGTTTTGGAGACTTGGCTTTTATTACTGACTTCAACTCTAGCCAAGACCGAATTGAACTCAACGGATTTTCCCAGGATTACCGCTTGCAAGTTGTTGGAAATAACACACGAATATTCTTAGACAAACTGGGAGCAGAACAAGATGAGATCATCGGTATTGTGCAGGGAGTAGTGGGTCTGACACTTGATAGTGACAGCTTCACTTTTCTATGAGCGGAAAAATACTGGATAAAGTACAAATAATACACTTGCCAGCCCTGAAGGGTTATCTTGCCTGAAGATGGCGGAACTTTCTCTGGTAACAGTTTTAATCCTGATTTTTCTTATACACTAGGAGTCAGTTTTGCATAAAAACTTTGCCAACTTAAGAAAGTACTAATTTCAGAATACAGATTCGAGGATACTTTTCCTCGTGGCTAGGGGAACACGGCTGCGTGTTCCCCTTTGTCCGACATAAGACTATTTACAAGCTAGTACTTATCTCCAGGGGCAACACATCTTAATTATTTCTAATTGATTAGCGTTCTAAAATTATCTTGATAATTGCAATTTTGGGTAAATAGATAGTCAAAACTAATCACCTAGACAAATTGAATCGTCAATAGTTGCAATAAAACCGATGAAATCCCTTAAAAGTCCTTCATCCAGCTTTTCTAATTTTCAAGCACCAGAACAAACTCCTCAATTGGCCTATAGACCGTTTGGTGGCCAAACTCAAAAAGCTTCATTCTCTACGCCCGTGACACAAACGGACGTAGAGAATGAAGCTTTTGCAGAAGAAAAGATGGAAGTAACTGGATTGGAATTACAAGCCAAGCATCGGACGATTACGCCAGAGGGACAAGAACGGCTGACTGTATTGCAAGCCAAGATGGAGCGGTCGTTGAATTCTCGACTGGAAAAAGCAACTCGATTTGGTCATAGCTTTGCCAATATTCCAGTCAGAAGACCAGATACATCAACACCAATTCAGGCAAAACTGACGATTGGGGAACCTGGAGATAAGTACGAGCAAGAAGCTGACCAAACGGCGCGTCAGGTGATGCAAAAAATTCATCAGCCACAGAGTGAGCAACTTCAGCGAGAAGAATTACCTGATGATGAAGATGAATTGCAAATGAAACCAGAGGGCAGTATTCAGCGCGAGGAACTGCTAGAGGAAGAAAAAGTACAAATGAAATCTTGGGGAGAGACTCCCTCGCTGCAACGGGAGGAACTACCAGAGGAAGAATTGCAAATGAAGCCGCTTGGTACTTTATCCCAGATAGTGAATGAGGTAAAATCCCCAAGCAAACCACTTGGACATGACATTAGTCGAATATCACTGCGGCGTCCACAAACAAAACTGACAGTTAACGAGCCTGGAGACATTTATGAACAGGAGGCTGATAGCGTCGCTCAGTTGGTGATGCAGAGGATGAGCGAACCTGTGCAGTCTATCCAACGGGAGGCATTATCAGAGGAAGAAGACCAATTACAAATGAAATCCCTGGCGGATTCCATTACTCCTTTGGTGCAGCGTCAGGGTGGAGGAAGAACAGCAGCAACATCTGAGCTAGAAACTTCTATCCAACAAGCACGTGGAAATGGGCAGCCGCTTGCAGATGATATTAAGCACCCAATGGAGCAAGCATTTAGGGCTGATTTTGGCGGTGTCCGGGTTCATACTGATGCTCAATCTAATCGCTTAAATGAATCTATACAAGCTCGTGCTTTTACCACAGGGCAAGATGTGTTCTTCCGTCAAGGCGAATATTCTCCTGGAAGTGATGCAGGCAAGGAATTACTGGCTCATGAGTTGACGCACGTTGTCCAGCAGAATGGCAGTGCAGTGCAGCCGAAATCTCTTTATGTAGCACCAAAAGAAAATAAACTTCAGACAAAACTGCCGACAACCTCTGCGGGGCATGGGCTAGCTATCCAACTGCGGGAGAATTTCCAAAAACCAAGTGACGAAGATAACCAAAAAAATTTAGAATCCAAAACTGATACGGAAAACGGCGAACAACAAAAGCAGGCTACGACAGAAAAACACCAAGCTATCCCCACACCCCCAGATGATGGTGGGAACGTGGCAACAGATCCACCTCCGACAAAAAAGGTTGGTGCAGTAGTAACTCAGAAACAGGTTGAGGTTGGGGGGAATCAACCAAAAGAGCCTGAGTCAAAAGATACCAAAGTTAATACAGAAAAGGTCGATTCTCAACAGCAAGCTCAAAGCAAAGGAGCAGATGTAGGTAAGGGAGCCGCAGATTTATCTGGAGGAAACGCAGGGAAAGCGATCGCAGCATTACCAGGAGCAAATGTAGCCAGCACCACAGTAAAATTACCTGATGCAGCAGTTGATGGTAAAAAGGCTCCCACTTCCCCTGAAAATGACCCAGCATTTAAAGCGGTAGTCGGCACAACAAAAGAGGTTGCAGGACTTGAGAAAAAACACTCACCTGCCAATAGCAAAGCCCAAGAAGCTCAAGCGGCAGCCCAACCCCCAGGGAATGAAGTAGACAGCAAAGCGCAAGCCAATCAAGTTGGGGAGATGCAACAAGCCCCAACACCAGGATTTGACGCTGCCGCCTTCAAAGCCAAATTGATGGAGCGCATTGCTGATATGGCTCCCAAGAACTTGGAAGAGGCAGACAACTTTAAAAATAACAACAAACTTGACTCTGTGAAAGGCGATTTGAGTGGTCAGGTTAAAGAAGAACAGAAAAGCTCTCAGGGTCAGTTAGAAGAGAAAACCAAAGAAAAACCTGATGCTAGTGGGATTGAGGCTAAACAAGTAACACCACTGCCAAAGAATGAGCTAGGGACAACGCCAACAGGCGTTGATGCAGATAAAGCTGCACCCAAATCTAAAGGACAAGGTGAAGTCGAGGCACCACTGCAAGATGACAGTAAAAAACTTGACCAGCAGATGAAAGAGGCGGATATTACCGAGGAGCAATTGGCAAACTCCAATGAACCGGAGTTTCAAGGGGCACTCGCAGCCAAGAAAGACGCTCAAACCAATGCACAAGAAGCGCCGCCACAATATCGCCAGCAAGAGCAAGGGATACTCGCAACCGCTCAAGCTACGGCAGAAGCTACAGCCCAGCAACATTTGCAAGCAATGCACGGTATCCGTACCCAAAACTTGGGTCAGGTAGGGGAGCAGCAGATTGGAGCCAAGAGCAAGGATGAGCAAGCACGGGCAAAAGTTGCTGGTGATATTAATAAGATTTATGACAAGACCAAAGGCAAAGTTGAGAAAACCCTTGGTGAACTAGACGGGCAAGTTATACAAGCCTTTGATGCTGGTGCTGCTGATGCCAAAAAAGCCTTCGAGGATTACGTTGGCAAGCGAATGGACGATTATAAGAGCGATCGCTACAGTGGCTTTTTTGGGCCAGCAAAATGGCTGGGAGACAAATTGTTTGGTATGCCCTCAGAGGTGAACGCTTTCTATCAAGAGGGACGGCAGCTTTACATTAATCAGATGGATGGTGTCATTAACAAAGTTGTCGCCATTATCAGTAAAGGACTGACCCAAGCCAAAGCAGAAATTGCTAGTGGTAAGCAGGAGATTCAGAATTATGTTAACCAACTACCGCAAGACTTAAAAGGAGTCGGTCAACAAGCAGCCGCAGACATTGACAGCAAATTTGAAGAATTGCAACAAAGTGTTGACGATAAGCAAGATGAGCTAATTGACACCCTAGCACAGAAATATCAGGAGAATTTGGAAGCTGTTGATGCCCGCATTGAAGAGATGAAGGCAGCAAATAAAGGTTTTATTCAAAAAGCTTTCGACTTCATCGTGGGAGTCATCAAGACGATCATTGAACTGACCAAAATGCTTTTGCAAGTGCTAGCGCGAGTTGCTGGCGTAGTTGGGCAAATCCTCAAAGACCCGATTGGTTTCTTGACTAATTTGATCCAGGCGGTGAAACAAGGCTTCCTCAACTTCATGAATAATATCGGGAAGCACCTCCAGCAAGGATTAATCGGTTGGCTGACAGGCACAATGGCAGAAACTGGTATTCAAATGCCAGAAAACTTCGACCTCAAAGGGATCTTTAGCCTAGCAATGCAGCTTTTAGGCTTCACCTATGAAGCAATTCGTGGTCAAGCTGTGAAACGATTAGGTGAAGAAAAGGTCAGCCGATTGGAACAAACTGTTGATGTATTTCAAGTCTTAGCCAGTGAGGGTGTGGCTGGGATGTGGCAGTTTGTCCAAGAGAAGATGGGCGACCTCAACGCTTTGGTAATCGAACCCATCAAGAATTTTATTATTGAAAAAGTGATTACAGCAGGAATTGAGTGGATTCTCAGCCTGTTGACCCCGGCTTCAGCATTCATCAAAGCTGCTAAGGCGATTTATGAGATTGTCAAATTCTTTATTGAACGTGCCCAGCAGATTGCCGATTTAATTAATGCGATACTGGATGCGATTGGTGCGATCGCTAGTGGTGCGATCGATCAAGCAATCAAGGGCGTTGAAAATGCCCTAGCCAAATCTTTACCAGTCGTCATCAGTTTCCTAGCAAGTCTTTTGGGCTTAGATGGAATTGCTGGCAAGATTCAGGCAATCTTCCAGAAGCTGCGGAAACCGATGGAAAAAGCAGTTGATTGGGTAATTGATAGAGGTGCGAAGGCGTTTAAGAAAGTTGGTAACAAAGTTAAGAATAGCAAGTTTGGTAAGAAGGCTGGAGAACTGAAAGATTCGGCGAAGGAAAAATATAAAGTCGGTAAGCAATGGGTTGAGGATAAGAAGGAAGCTGGTCAGCAATGGGTTGAGAATAAGAAAAAATCCGTTAAGGATAAGTTTGATAAGTTTGGCAATAAAGTCAAGGATAAGTTTGGGTTTGGTAAAGATAAACAGAAAGGGAAGCAAGCCAAAAATGGCAAAGCTAATGAGCAGACTGACAAGCAAAAGCAGACGATTGTTGCTCAAGCTGTCACCGATGCTGAACAGATTCTCAACCAGCAGAGAGCTACCCCTGATACCATTAAGGCAAAACTCCCACAACTAGAATCAAAATATGGACTCAAATCAGCCAAGCTGAAAAAAGACAAAGAAGGCGCTTATTACATCAAAGTTAAGATTAATCCTGAAGGCGATACAAAGAAACGCAAATTGGATGAAACTGATGAACCAAAAGGTGCGTTTGCTTTATATAGAGGAATTCATTTCAATAAGAATTGGAATCAAGAAGATTATAATGCCCAATTAGAGAAAAAACTAGTAGGCGAACCTACTTTCAGTGCAGCAGCTCGTGAAATAGCAGGGAGCAAAAAACCGGATGGTTCTGATGTTAGTAAATCTGAACTAGAAACAGCAGCACAACTTGTACGTGAGAAAGTAGAAACTACAAAAGATGCCAATAGCATTCGACAGTGGTGGGGAGATAAAAAGCACATATTTGATAATTTATTCTTGGCTATGATTCAAGACTATGTTAATAGACAGAAAATTTTTGAAGCAGAACTTAAAAAGGCAGAAAAAGGTCAATACAAAGACTTAGAATTCATTAGTACACCGATTATATCTACCTCGAAAAATGCAGAACACGCAGCTAGATATGCTTTTGGAGAAAAAGGAACATTAAAAGAAAATCAACGCACTACGGGAGATATTGTTGGTAGGCTATTTATATATCTGTTTACAGCTAAAGAACTGGTAGACCAAAAAGCAATCAATATCCAAGATTTACAAAACCAGGGTAAGGTTAACATTAAAACTAGAATCCTCAACGAAGCTGAGGTAGCATTTACTGGTAGTGTCCCAGGAGAAAACCTTGTTGCTCAAGATGATGCTCAAATGAGTGAAGGTCCTCAAAGATTGGGAGCCAGAGCAAACCAAACCGCACGCCAAAAAGCTCAAAGTCAAGGTGGATTACGCGAATGGGAATCTTAAGCCATCAAGATTTTTGTGAATTTGTAGCACAAGAGGTTGAAAAAATTACCTTATTGTCAGTATCAGAACGTCGGATTGGCGTTTCTGAATATGCAACTGATGTCATTCACTATATTCAAAGAGATTTGAATACTGTTAAGAGTTTGATTAGTGAAGAAAACTTAACCTGGGAGAAGGCTACAAAATCGATCACAGAGTTGATATTAGAAATTACTTCATTATTGTACGCAGTTGGAGCCGAGCATACTGTGTGGCGGCATTGGTCTTCTTTAACAGCATTCGGAATGTTTCTTCAAGGTCAAATGATCCAAGCCGCTCAATATGCAGCTCTTGGGGGAGAGTGGGATTTTATCCAAAGCCTCCCAGCAACACCTGTAAAGAGTCAGCAAATATCAGAGCAGGTTTTCTGGATGTTGGTCAAAGGGAATTTTACTGCTGCTAATCTACCAGAAAGTACAAGTAATGAAGAAGATAATGCTTGGCTACAGCTTGCTCAAAGTATCCCAGTCCAAGACGATAGTCAGACAGAAGAAGCTTTGAAGGAGATTGCAAATTTTTGGATGGCAGAAGATGAAGATGAGTGGATGAATTTTCATCCCCGTAGTTATCCAGACTTTGAAACACCCGTCTGTGCAGTCGCGGCTTTAGCTCGTCATTATGGCTTTACACCCATTTCCATAACTCCTGAGCAATATAGCTTTTTGGAAGCGGGTCTAGCTATATCTGAACCTTCACCAATGTTTCCCAACATCTTTTATTTACCAGAATCTTCAAAAGTATCGGCTGTTTGAGATATGCCATTAATCATCAAAAATCGCCGTGTCTCTGTTGAAAATTTGGCAAAAGTTTATCCTAATGCAGTTATTATTGATGTGACTTCCCGTGGTTCTGAACCTTGGATTCGCTTTAGTCCTTTTTATCCTCACGCAGGAATACCTATTCCCTTCTCACCAGGACAATTTAGCATGACGGTGGAAGGTATTTGGCAAGGTTTAAAAGTTTTTGAAACCTCAAACATAGACCCTAGCAAATTTTTAATTTCTGAGATGAAAGGTATCAAGCGTTCAGCACGGAAGTATGGCAAAGTATTGGGTCATCGTATTGGTTTAACAGGTGATAAACTACTGTCCTACCAAGAAGCGCGACGGCAAATATACTTACCTTCCTATCGATGGGTACTAGAGAACCGTGTTCAAGACTTAATCTACAAATTAAAAGAACTTGTAGCACATACAACTGTCGTTTTACTAGATTACGAAACTAACTATGACATAAACAACTTGTCACGCCCTTTATCACACGCAGGTTTGATTAAACTATACCTGGAGGATAATTGGCCGACTGAAATCTAGAACAATACAGATAATATAGCGGTTCTTGCTTGGGTGCAGTACAGTTTTGACCTCTCTCCTAAAAGGAGAGAGGCTTTGAATCTTACTCCCCAACGCTAGAAGGGAAGGGGCTGGGGGTTAGGTCTGTATTCCATGCAATTGGGAACCGCTATATATTTACATAACAGCGATCTATGGTAGTGTCTCACCAGAAGTAGCGATGCCTACGGCAACCCGTTCGCGTAGCGTCTCCGACAGGAGAAGCGGGAACGCTAAAATTGAAGGGTAGTTAGACATTTGTTTTTTTGCTAGTCCCTAAGCAGAAGTCATAGTAACAATTGCCACTATGACTACTACTGCGGTTGAGTATTTCTGAGTCTTAATTTAAATTCCCAACTAAACCTTTGCTTCCAAAGATTTGAGTAACTCGGTATTCACGCCTGATTCACGAGTTAGGGCAATTTTGCCAGTGCGGGCGATTTCTTTCAAACCAAATTTTTGCAACACTTGCACGATCGCTACCATTTTACCTGGATCTCCCACAACTTCTAAGGTGAGAGAATCTTCCGCCACGTCCACGACTCGCGCCCGGAAAATCTGAGACAATTCGATTACTTCTGAGCGATTGCTGGTACTAGCATTCACCTTCAAAAGCATCAATTCTCGCTCGACACAAGGGGTTTCGGTAATATCCTGGACTTTTAGGACATTGACTAACTTGTACAGTTGCTTAGTGAGTTGCTCGATCACGCGATCGTCGCCAGGGACAACCATTGTAATTCGAGAGACTCCTCCTTGTTCAGCAGGACCAACAGCAAGGCTTTCAATATTAAAGCCGCGACGCGCAAATAAACCAGATATGCGGGAAAGAACACCCGCCTCATCTTCTACGAGAACTGAAAGGGTATGTTTCATCTTCGCCAACAGAGGCTAGAGCAGGAATTGAGTAACGCAGACACTAGCTAAGGGCAATGCTAGACCTACTACCGCACTAAATTTTCAGTGCGACCTCCTATTGTAAACTTAACCGTTGCACTCGTTGCATTCTCAATCGAGAAATTGTCTAGAAATCATACTGCAAGCAAGAATTTCATTGAATATATCTTTTTATTGGCAGATGCAGCATTTGTTTAAAGCTTTTATACTCAGATTTTATAAGCCGTTAATAGGAGAAAAGTTTTATGGGTTGGTTAAAAAGATTGTTTGGAATGGAAAAACCTGAAAATGCAGAAGTAAATCCGGCTCCACAGGCTGTACAGCAAGCTCCTAGTGCTAATGTTGCTACTGCTACGCAATCGATACCCCCAGAACGTCTGGGTTTAAGCGGAGAATATGACCAAAGTGGTTTAGCAAAGCGGGTAGCGTTAGCATTCGATCAAGACCCCCAACTCGACGATGTTGATACTCTTTGGGTGGCTCAGACGGGTAGCACTGTAGTGTTGAAAGGAAAAGTCCCCAGTCAAGAAATTCTCAATAAGATGGTTTCTGTGGCGCGTTCTGTAAATGGTGCTACAGATGTTGACACTAACCAAGCGACGATTGGCTAGTTACTGCTGATGCGATCGCACCCCCATTGCATAATATTTAGGGAACAACCAATGGTTGGCGATCGCCAATCCATCTCTCAATCCAATCTAAAATCGCTTGGTTAACTTGTTCTGGACATTCATCGTGGGGACAATGCCCTACATCCTCCAGATTCAGCAGTTCCAACTTCTCGTTATATTGGGCAAATTGGCTAGCTAGTGCTGGCGGAACAAATCGGTCTTTTTGTCCCCAAATTAAAAGCATCGGAATTGTTAAGGTTGGTAATACTGTCTTGACACTGGGACTAAAATTAATTCCGATCGCAGCTTTGAACAAAGCACTAAACGCCCTCGCAGAACCCCGATCTTGGGGAGGCCCTGCTAAAATTTCGATGAGTTCATCGGTAATCGCTTCTGGGTTAGCGTAGGCGAGACTAGCCCAGCGACGCAGCACCCCAGGACGGCGCACGAAGTTAAATACAGGTTTAAGTATCAACGGTGAAGCGACAACATTTTTAATTGCTGTTACCAGTGGGCGCAGCATAGGAGGAATTGCTTCTTGTTCTAATGACGGGTCTGGTAAACTCATCATCACCATACCCAGCACCATATCGGGGTGAGTGGCGGCGGCGGCCATAGATATTAGTGAACCGTTGGAATTGCCTATTAATATCGCTGGTTGACGAATAAATGTTTTCCAGAAATCGTAAACCTGTTCAACCCAGAGTTCGATGCTGTAATTAGCTGCGGCTTTTTCAGAAGCGCCAAAACCCAACATATCTATGGCGTAAACTGTGTGATACTCACCCAACACTTCTAAATTATGTCGCCAATGACCAATGGAAGCACCAAAGCCATGTAACAGAATTAGAGGTGTTGTATTGGGGTGACTTTGGCTAGGGCGAATGTAAGTGTAGCGGGTTTGCCAGCCACGCCAAATCCAATCTCTTTGATTACCAACTCGTTCCTGCCAGTGTACGGTAGTGGTCACACTTACCTCCAATTTATCAGCGTTGAAATTCTATTATAAGAATTGGGCATTGGGCATTGGGCGGGGTGCAGAGGGGAAAACTCTTGAACCTATTCCCCATGCCCCATGCCCCATGCCCTATCCCCTATTTACCTAACAAATTGAGGCATAATTTCAGCAGCGGTGAATATTCCATAGATGCCGCGTTGGTGCAATTGTCTACCAGCTTTGAGATAGCCGAAAGCAGGGCCGCAGACATTGGCTGCCATGCTGGTTTCATCTCCCAGAGTAAATGTATGGGTAGAAATCTTCCCTTCAAAGGTACGTCCTGTTACCTTCACATTAGTGCTGAGAGGCTTTTTGGGATTGCGGGTATCGACTACACCACCAACTGTAACGCGATCGCGCCCTACTATCCCGGCTACTTCTAACATCACATCATCAGCGTGTTCCATATTTGTCAAGGTCAGCACGCCATTAGTTTTATCTAGTAGTGCTTCTACTTCCGCGTCAGTCATCGCCCTAGCAGCTTCTACTGTGTAACCAGGCATGTGCCCAATGTCTTCCCGAACAGTGGCGCGGTAAGCTTCCCAGTTAGCAATTCCCACCCCAAAGGTAATTTCAACTTGATGAATTTCGGCGTAACTTTGGGCGGCTAAAGCTGCTGCTGCTGTTAACAGTCCAGGTGTAGCACCGCATCCTGTCATGTAGGTAATCCCGGCGGCTTGCAGTTCCTTTTTCATCGCTAGGAGTTGTTCTACAGCAGTGGTGCGTTTGATTGCATCTACTAGTACCCCACGCCAACCAGATTTGATAAATTCCTTGGCAACATTGGGAATAAAATCATTTGGCAGGTTGGGTAAAGCCAAAAAATAACCATCTACTTCAGCTATTTCGATTAAATCCTGAATACTTTGATTTGTTAATGTACCAATTGGCTCTAAATAACCCACCGAACCTTGGGACTGATAGATTGCAATGGATGTTTCAGTATTTAAACCTTCAGCAGCATAAGCGTAGCCTTTTTGATCTGCTGCTGCGACTAAAATCATTTCTCGTTTGCCAGCAACTACCTTGGCGGCTGCTTGTCCGAGTCCGCCAAAACCCAGTACTCCCACACGTATCGCTGGCGAAATATTTAGAGAATTTTTGATTTGTTCAGAATTCATAGTCAATTCGTTAATTTGAATCAAAAGCCTTGATTATTCGGCATCTCAGCTTCCGGCTGGTAACTGGTGGCTGATGGCCGATAACTCAAAGCTATAGAGATTAATTATGATTCATTATCCTGGGTTCTTTAGCCTGATATTGCAGATATTTATCTACTAGCGATCGCTTTTGAATTTTTTGACTGGGAATATACCAGATTTAAAGCAATGTCCGCAACTGGCAAGTGAGAGGAAGGCTTAAAAATACTGGCTAAACTTGACGCTTTGACACAATAGAGTTTCTGGCACGATGATGCAAACACTCACGGAGGCGATCGCTTAAAGTGGTGTGAAATTGTTAACATTCTGAGCATTATGAAGCGCATTTGCACTACAGTTAATATTTTTACAATAACTTCATTATCTGCTTTTATATTTGCTACCACCACTAATTTATTGCTAGTGCAGACAGTCACAGCTAAACCAGTACAGACAAAAAAGCAAGTCAATCAACCAATACCATTCAACTCAAGAGTACGAATATATCCTGCAAATAATAGTTTACCAGCCAGCCGTTTGATTACGAGTGAAAGTATTATCAAAAAGTCTAGCAAGATGCAAATCACAGAAGCAAAACTGACAACATACGAGGAATTTGCAGCCAAAACAGGACAGTATAAATCATCGATTTCTACCAACCGAATGGTGTGGATAGTGACTGGTTTTGTCCAAGGTGAGTTGAGAATGGCTAAAGGTAGAAGTGTCTGTACTGATAACGCTAAAATTGTGGAATTAACGGATGCAGAAACTGGCGATTCTTTTGGTAGAACTATTTACTGTCCTCCAAACAACCAGATAAATTTTATGTAGTAAAGTTTACTAAAATCAAAATAACTTGATTTCAAGAAATTGACAATTACAGTGGTGCAATTGCTTCATTATTTATAGGGATAATAAGTTCACCTGTCAGCAGTAATTTTAACGCTCATAAATTTCTAATGGTAAATTGTCTGGGTCTTTAAAGAAAGTATATTTCTTGCCTGTAATTTCATCAACTCTGATATTTTCTACCTCTAACCCTTTAGATTTTAAATAAAAAACAGTTTCCTCTACATCATCAACTTGAAAAGCAAGATGTCTTAAACCACAAGACTCTGGTTTACTAGATCGTTCTGGAGGATTTGGGAAAGAGAATAGTTCGATTTGAGTATTTTCTGCAACTTTTAAATCTAATTTATAAGAATTTCTGGCGGCGCGAAAAGTCTCTTGAATAATCGAAAAGCCTAAAGTTTCGACATAAAATGCTTTGGAGCGATCGTAGTCAGAACAAATAATCGCTACATGATGAATACCAGTGGTTTTCATTGGAGTTTTGCTTTTTTAATACAATTATTAAGAGAGTGTACGCAGGTGGGAACCCAACCACATTACACCCTCTTAAGTCGAGGTTAAGCTTTAATGTTTTTGATTGATCTTACCTTTCTTTTCATGAACAAGCCAATAGTGCCAAGAAGAAGTGTGCTACCTAAAGTACTAGGTTCAGGTACTTGTCGATAAGAAACTATACCGGAATCGGAAGTTTCAGAGGAGACAGAAAATAATGTTCCAGTAATGTCGTAACTTTGGCTCTCCCAGAGTAGTTATGATAAAATAGTACGAAAAAGTCTTTACCAATTTTTATATATAACGTGGTTTTTATTTGTCTCTCGCTAGCAGATTTGGAATGCTACTAGTAAGAGTTTTATACAAACTTTAATATTCCTATTTAATCTAAGCTTAATTTTTGCTTAACCACTGGTAATAGATACTAAAAAAGTAAAAAAACTGACAATATTTTTTAATAAATACTGTCTTTTCGCAATAGAAGTGATATGCTCAACAAAAGTCTCATTTTGTCATTGTTGGTGTTATTTGCAATGGCTCCTGCCGCCAATGCAGAGGTTAAATTAATTGCAATTGGGAGCCTAGATGGCAAGATAGGCGATCGCTCTACCGAAACATCTGCTCCTTTGGAAAACGGCGTTCCAGGAAACCTGTTGGGTGGTCTAGGGTCGGGACTAGCTTACGCTGGCAATAATACCTTTATTGGTATCCCAGACCGAGGCCCAAATGCGGTGGCATACAACAGCGCTGTGAGTGATACAGCATCCTATATCAACCGCTTGCAAACCATCAAACTAAAACTTGTACCAAGCGAACTTGGTTCAGCGTTGCCTTTCACCCTTACCCCTTCCTTAATTGACACAACTCTGCTGTTTAGCAAAGACCCTCTTTACTACGGAAGTGGTGCGGGATTGGGTGTACCTAGCGGTGTACCAGCCTTAAATACCAAGAATAAAAACTATTTCACTGGACGCTCAGACAACTTCAACCCCAGCCAAATCTCCACATATTCCAACAATGCGCGTTTCGATCCTGAAGGAGTGCGTGTATCTAATAGTGGAGAGCAGATATTTATCTCGGATGAATACGGCCCCTATATATATGAATTTAATCGCAATACAGGTAAGCGGATGAGGGTCTTTAACCTACCTAGCAAGTTTGCAGTCAGCAATTTGAGTCCCGTTAGTGATACTGAGATCAGTGGTAACACTTCGGGTCGGGTTGCGAACAAAGGTATGGAAGGGCTTGCAATTACTCCCGACGGTAAAACCCTGTTTGGCATTTTGCAGAGTCCACTACTCCAGGACGGTGGTACTAATGGTGCTTATACCAGAATTGTCAAGATTGACATCGCCACAGGTGCTACTCAGGAATACGCCTATCAGCTAGATAATATTGGTACGGCGGCTAAACCCAAGTATCCTACAGTTAGTGAGATTTTGGCCATTAGCGATCGCCAATTCCTAGTAGATGAACGCGATGGCAAAGGGTTTGGCGACGGCTCTAAGGCTGCCTTCAAGAAAATCTATCGAATCGATCTGACGAATGCTCAAGAAGTAAGCAATATCACCGGGGAAAACAACCTTGTTGGTAAGGCAGTAAGCAAGACCCTATTCCTTGATGTGGTAGCTGCACTAACTCAAAACGGCATCAAAGAAGAGGACATTCCTGCCAAGCTTGAAGGTTTGGCTTTCGGAAAAGATGTGAAGATCGACGGAGTGGAAAAGCATACATTATTCATTGCCAATGACAACGATTTTCTAGGTACTTTAGCACCGGATACTTACCATTCGACAAATGTTGACAACCCAAACAAGTTTTTCGTTTTTGCAGTTGACAGTACCGATCTGCCGGGTTTCGTAGCGCAGAAGATCAAAGGGGAAGACGAGGATAGCAGAGGTGATGATTGATATTCGGTTCAGTTGATACTTAATAGACATCTTCGAAAAAGAACGTAGAGACGTAGCACTGCTACGTCTCTACAAGAGTTCTGGGTAACGCATATTTAATTTCACCAGATATTTAATCATTAGAAGCTGTTAGAGTAGGCAAAATGCCCACTCTACATGCTTAATTATTTTCGCTTGTTTCCTAGTTTATTTAAGTAAGTCACCCATTGATTTTGGTGTATCGTTTATTTGTAGTTAATTATTTCTTTCTGTACCTTCCCCATGCGGAAACCGCTATAATAACTAAATAATGTTAAGAATTTGCTTATAAAATTGGGCGCAAGTAAGAAACTAAAATAAGCAATGGCATGAAATTAGATCGCATCACCAGCAATCCGAATCGCATGAATGGACAACCCTCTATTCGTAATCTTCGCCTTACCGTTCGTCGGGTGATTGAGTTATTAGCTACCTACCCTAATCGAGAAGAACTGCGCCAGGAGTTTCCCGAATTAGAAGATGAAGATATTCAGCAAGCGTTAATTTTTGCATCGTCCTACTTGGACGATCGCATCATTGAACTACCTAACAGCTATGAAACTGTTGCTTGATCAGGGATTACCACTCTCTGCGGCAGCATACTTGTGCCAAATAGCTTCGATTTCATACCCATTAGGCTTTGGTGACTGCATCTTTCTTTCCATGACTTCTGCCATTCCTAGCATCATGCAAGTAAGGCTTGGCCATTCCATAGAAATTACTAAATCTTCCCATAAAAAGAGTATTGGTGATGTTTCCTGTTGTTTTTCATTACCAACTACAACGTATAAGCCATTCTCCGTGCTAAAAATGGGAAACAAGCGTGAAGAAAAATTATTGCTATTCAGGAGAGAAGCTAGAACTTTTTGCTGGTTATTATTTGTGTTTCTTGATAGCTGTAATTTATGTTCGTCCTTCTTTAACCAAGAGGCTATAGAGCGATATAGATTAATTGCTTCTCCTAATGGGAAAAAAACGTCGTCCCTCAATGGAAATTGAAATTGGAAATAACTGTCGAAGGAATCCCAATTTTTGTTGGGGTTGACACCAATAGGCAAACAACTATTACCCCTTTGGTATAATTCGCAAAGTTCTAATGGTAAATGAAACGGATAATTATGAGTAAGTTCCTGGATCTGTTCAAAACTTAATCTTGGAGGATAATCTGGATTATAACCGCCACAAACAACTCCAAAATATTCAAGACAGCCTATATAACCACTCTGTTCTGCAAGGATTGCAATCTTATCAATAACAGAGTTTATTGTTGACATTCTACACCTCCAAACAAAATCAATTTTTACTATTCTTGTAAAACAGTCTTTGATACAATTCTAGTTTTCTTGAGGTCTGCTTCGGAAAGTTCTTCTCCAGCTTGCAGGCGAGTGGCGGAAGTTTGCAACACTGTCGCTGCACCTTTATCTCCAATTTGTAATGCGGTTTTGGCAGCTGTTTGCAACATCGTTGCTGCACCAGTGCGATCGCCTTGTTGCAATTTCGCCTCAGCTAACTGGGTTTGGCGATACTTCGCTAATGCTAAAATAGACTGCTGCACCTGGGGATTAGATGTCGGTTGATACGCCCGCACTACATCTGCATACACTGGCATCAAGGGCGAAAGTAAGCCTTTTTCGTTAAGCAAGGGGTCATCATAGCGAATTTGTAGATGAGCGATCGCTTGTTTACCTTCTGGCAATTGTCCCAGATAAATGTTCGCCAAAACTACCCGTTCTACATCCTGCATCAAATCTCCTAAACGGACAGCAAAGCTACCATCAGCTTCGGGTTCCACTGGTAACTCGATTGTGTCTGGGGCAACTTGGGCAATAGGTTTCAGTTCCGCTAATCGGACATTAGGCACTAAAGATAACAGCAAGTAGGCATTAGTTAGCCCAATCGATTGAATCCGTCCAAACAGTCGGCTAAATTGCTCCACAGCTTGTTCGGGGCGTTCAATATAAGCTAAAGTCCCACCACCAACATCAGCAATTTTTTCCAGCAAATCCTGATTCCAGCTATTGCCAAATCCGAAAGTGTTGATAGTTAGGTTCAGCTTGGCAGCCTTTTGCGCCAGTTTCAGACAGCGTTTATTGTCATCTCGCCCAATATCCCATTTCCAAATCCGCAAACCGCTTTCACCATGCCCATCCGTCAGCAGAAATGCCTGAGAAACAGCGCCTCTTGTACCCTTCATCAATTCTGTAATTCCCAGTTCCAAACCTTCAGCGATCGCAGTGCCGCCACTAGCAGTCAGTTTACTTTTTATTTGAGATTTGATGCTTTCGGGGTCTTCAATCGCTTGGTTGGGGATAATGACTTCCGCAGTACCGGAAAAAGCCACAACTGAAATGCGATCGCCTACTTTCAACCGATCGATTAATCCTTCCACAGCTTGGATCACCGTTTTAATTGGTTGTCCATGCATGGAACCACTTTTATCCAAAATCAAGCAGAGATTAAGAGGAAGATTTCGATCGGACTCACCAGCGATCGCAAAAATCGTCATTGCTAGTTGACGTTGGCTACTTGTTTGAGCCACATCAACATTATTGTCATTTAACGCCGAGAGCAATTTAACTTTCATTGCGGAGGGGTATCTTGCAAAATTGTTTTGGAGACAATTCTGGTTTTCTTGCGATCGCTTTCAGATAAATCTCCACCAGATTGTAGTTGGGTGGCAGAAGTTTGCAACACCGTCGCCGCCCCAGTATCTCCCATTTGCAAAGCAGTTTTAGCAGCCGTTTGTAACATCGTCGCTGCACCACTGCGATCGCCCTGTTGCAATTTCGTCTCGGCTAGCTGGGTTTGGCGATACTTAGCTAATGCCAAAATAGACTGTTGTACCTGGGGATTCGGGTCTGCTTGGTAATTTTTCACTACATGGGCATAAACTGGGATATTTGGTGTAACTAAACCTACTTTGTTGGCGGCTGGATCGTCGTAGCGGACTTGCACATTAGCGATCGCTTGTTCACCTGTTGGCAATTGTCCCAAATAAATATTAGCTAAGATTACCCGTTCTGCATCTTTCATTAAATCTCCCAACCGCACAGCGAAACGTCCATCAGCTTCTTGTTGCAGTGGTAACTCGATTGTGTCTGGGGAAACTTGGGCGATAGGTTTGAGTTCCGCTAGCCGGACATGGGGCATTAGGGAAAATAAGAGATAAGCATTAGTCAATCCCACAGTTTGAATACGGCTGAACAGGCGATTAAACTCTTCCGCTGCCTGTTCGGGTTTTTGAATATAAGATAAAGTACCTAAGCCAGCATCGGCGATTTTTTCTAAAACATCTTGGTTCCAGTTGTCACCAAATCCCAAAGTATTCAAAGTCAAATTATAGCTAGCAGCCAATTGGGCGAATTTCAAACAGCGATTGTTATCACCGTGTTCATTTTCTCCGTCGGTTAACAAAAAA
This sequence comes from Nostoc punctiforme NIES-2108, assembly GCA_003326195.1. Lineage (GTDB taxonomy): Bacteria > Cyanobacteriota > Cyanobacteriia > Cyanobacteriales > Nostocaceae > Nostoc > Nostoc punctiforme_A. The sequence goes on along the minus strand of LXQE01000150.1, from coordinate 41,662 downwards.
GCTTGGGAAACAGTATCTTTTTTGCCCTTCGCCAACTCCTCAATTCCCAAGCGCAACCCTTCATCAATGGAAGTTCCACCATCGGCGGCTAGGCGATTAATTTGCTGTTTGATTTTCTCTGGATTTTCGACACTTTGACTGGGTACTAAAACTTTGGCACGGTGATCGAAAACTACCACACTGAGGCGATCGCCAGGATTGAGTCTATCTACCAGACGATTGGCTGCTTTTTTGACAGTTTCTAGCGATCGCCCGTTCATCGAACCACTATGATCGAGAATTAAGCATAAATTCAAGGGTACATGGCGGTCTTGAGTCTCTGCGATCGCCGAAATCGAAATTCCCAACTGACGTTGACTGTTCAGTTGATTTGCGTCCAAATTACCATCATTCAAGGCAGGCTGCAAATTAACCTTCATAACTCAGAGTCCCTATTCAGGATATACATACTAAAAAATAACTTCAAAGCACTACTTTAGCTCTACGGAAAACCTATCCAACACAAATACACTAATATAATCAGAATATCTTAGAAGCCAAGCATTGGCAGATGCGAAGCCACCTTCAGCATTAGGGAGAAATCCGCACCTTGAGGAAGGCTAGCATCACGCTAGGATGTATTACAGTTAACGGCATAGTTTCAGGCGATCAGTTGCTATGGACATTTCCCCAATTAAGGCTGTTCAAGCCCCATATTACGGCGATAACTTTTACCGGACACCACCGCCAGATTTACCTTCCCTTTTATTGAAGGAGCGAATCGTCTATATTGGGATGCCACTGGTGCCTGCTGTTACGGAATTAATCGTGGCCGAATTGCTGTTTTTGCAATCCGACGACCCCGACAAACCGATTAAAATCTATATCAACTCCACCGGCACTTCCGGTTACAGTGGCGAACCCATTGGCTTTGAAACCGAAGCCTTCGCCATCTATGACACCATGAAATATATCAAACCTCCTATCCACACCATCTGCGTCGGTTCGGCGATGGGTATGGCAGCGATGCTTCTCAGTGCTGGTACAAAAGGTTGCCGCGCTAGTTTGCCTCACTCCTCGATTATCCTGCATCAGCCCAAGAGCTACGCCCAAGGTCAAGCAACGGATATTCAGATTCGCGCTAGGGAAGTTTTGGTAAATAAAGGGGCCTTAGTTGATATCTTACATCGCACCACTGGACAGGCTCCAGAAAAAATTACTAAAGACATGGACAGGTTGTTGTATTTAACACCTTACGAAGCGAAGGAATACGGACTGATTGACCGAGTTTTTGAGAAAGAAGAACTCGCAAATCCCCCACTCCCTGCCAGTGTCCTTTAATTTGTCATTCGTCCTTTGTCCTTCGTCCTTTGTTAATAACTAAAAATTATTAATGGCCAATGACCAATGACTAATGACCAATGACTAATGACTAATGACTAATGACTAATGACTAATGACTAATTAAAAACGGAGTAAATTATGCCTATAGGCGTTCCTAAAGTTCCTTACCGGATGCCCGGTGGACAATATACAGATTGGATTAGCATCTACGATCGCCTTTATCGGGAAAGGATTATTTTCTTGGGGCGAGATATTGATGATGAAATTGCCAATCAAATTATTGCTGTAATGCTGTATCTGGATTCAGACGATCCAGGTAAAGATATTTATTTATACATCAATTCTCCAGGTGGAATGGTTACATCTGGCATGGCTATTTTTGACACCATGCAACATATCAAATCAGATGTGGTCACTATTTGCGTGGGATTAGCTGCTTCAATGGGGTCTTTTCTGCTGGCAGCTGGCACCAAAGGCAAACGGTTAGCATTGCCTCACTCGCGGATTATGATTCACCAGCCTTCAGGTGGCACTCGCGGACAAGCAACCGATATCGAAATTGAAGCTAGAGAGATTCTGCGGATTCGTCACCAGCTCAATGGCATTTATGCCGATAAAACAGGTCAGACCATAGAAAAGATTGAAAAAGATATGGATCGTGACTTTTTCATGTCTGCTGAAGAAGCAAAAGAATACGGTTTAATTGACCGTGTGATTGAAGAACGAACCTCGGTAATAACTGGGGAGTAGGGAGGTAGAGGGGCAGAGGAGCAGAGGAACAGAGCAGATGAGGAGACAAGGGGGACAATGAGGACAAGGGGGACAATGAGGACAAGGGGGACAAAGGGTAATTATTGAACAAGTCTCTCCCTTGTCTCCCCCCTCTTCCTTGTCTACCTTGTCTCTTCTCAATGCCCAATGCCCAATGCCCAATGCCCTTTTATGAAAAAACTGTCAACATTGAACTTTAAAATAGAAAATTAGCCCTTATCATTAATAGTCCGGGCTTGAAGCTGATACTGACAGATAATAGCCAATAGCGAAATATTCGATAGCTGATAGCTCAAGATGGATCTTGGAGATTGCTACCGTTTACTAGGTTTAAGATCGGGAGCTTCTTTTGCTGACATCAAAGCGTCTTACCGACGACTGGCGCAGCAATATCATCCCGATATCAACCCAGATGACAACAAAGCCAAAGATAAGTTTATTGCCTTGACAGAGGCCTACAAACTCCTGCTGACGGTAGTACTACCAGAGGAAATTGGCGCACATTCAAGTCAGGTGTCAACGTCTGGACGTGACGACGCCAAGGCAACGCAGCGGCAGAAAACACCAGTTACAACGGTGACAAGCCAAGAATCAGGGAAACCAAAGCCGCCGAATCTGTTGGAAATAGAAGAACGGCTGAAGTGGAAGACTTATGAGCAATTGCAGCGATTTTTGCAAGAAAGACGATTTCCGCAAGCGATCGCCCTGGCGGAAGCTTTAGCAGATCGGTTGTCAACAGATGCAGAAGTTCGCCAATGGCTAGCGATCGCCTATCAAATTTGGGGACGGGCGCTAATTTCCGAAAAACAACTACTCAAAGCCAAAATTTATCTCAAAAAAGCTTTGAAAACAGATCCTCATAATAAAAGTCTCTGGTATGAAGTCCAGCGGGATTTCCAGCGCTTGGAACAAATTTTTTAAAGATTCAGAATTAGCCCTTTCAAGACGGGTAAAATTTTTGGACAATCATTCTTCTTATTTCTGTGTTATCTGGGACTAATGCAGTTAAATAAATTCCCAAAAAAATGCTGAGTCACCTTAAAAGGGCTGGTTCTGAGTATAAAACTTTGACCAAAAACCTTGATTTTCGGATTCTGTTAGAAAATAAACGCTTCAATTATCGCTTTATTTACCGTTGAAAAGTAAGCTCTTATTTTTCTTTTATCAGAGTAATTAAACAGGGTTAATTACTTTAGACTTTTGTTACATACTTGGAAATTTTTTTGCCTACTTACTATAAATATTTAATCTAGTAAATAAATATAAAATTGAATTTGGAAACCACTCATGGCGATCAGAACAATCACCAGGGTTGTCGGCCTATTCATCTCCACATCGCTAGCGTTTGCGACCGCTGCTCAGGCTGCGCCTTTTAACAGTCCGGGCTATCCAAACTACCCTTATGAAGGTCGCTACCCGGAGTCCACGCCCTGCCGTTACAACCTCCAGCAGAGTAAGAGGGCAACCTGGGCTGGAAGCAACATAACGCTGAAGTACTTCTACAGCGGCCAATGCGGTTCATTCGCGCGAATCGACAACGCGCCGCCTTACTGCAAAGTCTACCTTGATCGCACCCGGAGCAGTAACCCCAAGCCCACCAGTTGGGACTATGTTGGCGAGACCGTCGATCCGGGCATTAACTTTGCCTACACGAAGGTTGGCAATAACCTCAGTGGACGGCTCTCCCGCGCTGCCCTCGTCTGCGGCACTGGAACCGTCGTAACCCGGACTAACTGGTACTGAGCCTACTTTTTACGGGATGTGGAAAGGTGAGAGTAGTTAGCGAATTGCTACGGCTCGTAATTTGGAAAATCCGATCTAAGGAAACCTTAGAAGATCGGACTTTCCACAAAATCTAAAATTGGTACGATTATCGTTGCCATCCGTGCAACACTGCTCCCAAAGTAGCGATTCCCTCAAGAATCTTCTCGGTTGTTTGAAAGCTAAAAGCTAACCTAATGGCATCATCTCCCTGTCCATCGGCATAGCAGCTAGTCCCTGGTAAAAAACTGACGCCGTGTTCACTAGCAGCAGTTAGGAGGGCTTTGGCGCTGATGTCTGGCGGCAATTTACACCAAACGAAAAAGCCCCCACCTGGTCGCAAAGCAACTACATCACTGGGAAACTCATGAGCGATCGCTTCTAACAACAAATTACACTTATGCTTGTAGCAGGCGATTAGCTCCTGAATGTGATAATCTAGTTTGCCTGTAGCACAGTAGCGGCCAACCACATGGCTGACAAATGGCCCCACAGGTCCTTCACTTTTGAACATTGCCAACCGCTCAATAATTGCTCGATTGCCACAAGCCCAGCCTAGTCGGATACCAGGCGCAATGATTTTTGAGAAGGTATTCACGTATAACACCCACCCCTCCTTGTCAAGGCTTGCCAAGGATGGCATAACTTCGCCTTGAAAGCGCAAATCGCTGTAGGCATCGTCTTCTACCACCAACACGCCATACTCAGCCGCTAACGCTACCAGTTTTTGGCGGCGAGATAATGACATAGTAGTGCCTGTGGGATTATGAAAAGTAGGGATCGTGTAAATAAACCTGGGTCGAATACCCCGTTTTTTCAACTCGCTTAAAGTTTCTTCTAACGCATCTACATCCATTCCCATCTCATCAACAGGAATAGTAATCAGGCGTGCGCCAGCCTGGACAAATCTACTAACTACTCCCAAGAAGGTTGGCCCTTCCACAATTACTACATCACCAGGTTCGACAAACACATCTGGTAGCAAGCCCAAAATCTGACCGGAACCGTAGCCAATAATCACGCGATCGCGATCGGCAGGGATTCCTTGAGCTTGCAAGCGGAGAATTATTTGTTCATAAAGTTGGGCTGAAGGTGGCCCGTAATTGAGAGCGATCGGAGCTTCTTCTGCCAGTACAGCCGCACTTGCAGCAGACAAGTCAGCATGGGGAAAGAGAATTGGGTCAGCCAGACCATAGGCAAAGCTGACGGTAATGATTTTGGTTAACTCAGTGCCGTAAGTTGGGGGTGTCAGATTTCTAGCTCTTTCGGCAAACAAATCAGTAATTTGGTAAGCAGAAGTGGTAGGAGCCATAAGTAATTCAAAATTGGGAGTCAGAATATAGAACGCACACAAAGGCAATTGGCGAAAACTTATACGTATGTATTCTTTCTTATAACATCATGACAAGTATTGTAAATATTGATTACTAGAACAAAATTACTATGGTGAAATTAATTAACTTCAAGTGGCAGCAGCTAATTCTCAGCTTAGGCTGCCTACTACTGATTATTGGCTGTCAGAGTTTATATCCCGCTACTAACCCAGACGCTAAACCTCTTAAGGTGGCCACAGACCCCACCTTTGTCCCTTTTGAATTCCAAACAGCTGACGGTAAGTTAGAAGGTTTTGATATTGATTTGATGAATGCGTTGGCGTCGCCCGCCGCAGGCATTCCTAAAGTAGGAGGTTTTGCAGTCCAGTTTGAAAGTCTACCCTTTGATGGCATGATCTCGACTTTGCAAGCTAAAAGAGTCGATGCAGCAATTAGCGGAATCACAATTACCGCCGAACGCCTGAAAACAATTGCTTTTTCACGACCTTATTTTAAAGCCGGACTTGCGATCGCTGTCCGTGAAGACAATCAAAATATTCAAGACTTCAATAGTCTCAAAGGCAAAAAAATTGCTGTCCAAATTGGTTCCACTGGGGCAGATTTTGCAAAAACCATCCCCAACGCCAAAATTAGTACTTTTAATTCTGGTCCAGAATTTTTTCAAGACTTACTCAATGGCAACGTTGATGCTGTAGTTAGCGATGCTTTTGCGACTTTGTATGCGATTAAAAATGGCAAACTCAAAGGCATTAAAGTTGTTGCGGATTTGCTTACCCAAGAATACTACGGGATTGCTATGCCCAAGGATTCACCCCATTTGGATGCAATTAACAAAGGTTTAGCAACTTTGTTATCCAATGGCACTTACAAGCAAATTTATCAAAAATGGTTTAAAGTTGAACCTCCACAATTGCCAGACTCTTGACAATTAGGTATTGGGCATTGGGCATGAGGCATTGGGCATTGGGCATGGGGCATTGAAAAGATACAAGGAAGAGGAGGAGATAAGGGAAAGACTTGTTCAATAATTACCCCTTGTCCTCATTGTCCCCCTTGTCTCCTCATCTCCCCTGCTCCCCTGCTCCCCTGCTTCTTCCTCATCCCCATCATCTTCTCCATTCCCTATGCCCCATGCCCCATGACCAATTCCCCATTTCTAAGGAATTGCCTGACAATATATGAAATATTTATCTAATATGCGTCACAATTAATACTGCCACCAAAATTCATTGAGAAACTACAATCTACTGTAGTCAGGGACAGCCAATTGTGGCACCTTGGATTTTAGTAGCTAGAAGCACCTTGGAACGAATGGGAATAAAGGAACTTCCACTATGCTGATTTGCCCTCAGTGTAAATTTGAAAACCCCAATAGCAACAAATTCTGTCAAAACTGTGGCACATCCCTGACTCATAAGGTCTGTCCTGAATGCAGTACCGATGATGTACCTGTGAATGCACTACGTTGTCATAACTGTGACACAGAATGTGGAACAGTGTTTTGGGCAATTATTGCTAAAGAAACGACTGGGGAAGCTTTGAGAGGAGAAGGGGATGTAGGAGATGTGGGAGGTGAGGGAGATGAGCAAGCAATACCCTCCTCATCTCCTCTATCGCCTAGTTCTCAAATGACATTAGGCTCCTATTTAGATTCCCAAGAGCGCTATCAATTGTTAGATCCGCTACCTACTCAAACGGAAACTGCCATTATTGCTGATGTAGGTGTGAGAGTTCTAGACTGCCAGCCGTATCAAATATCACCGATTGAGGCAATCCTAGAAAGTCAGGAATCAGATTTGCTAACACCGTCAGTGGAAACCAGTGAGATTCCTCACCTTGCTAAACTTTATATTGCTTTACAATCCCAAGGTGAGCGGGGGATACCGTCGATTCACGACGCATGGCAGCAAGGTGATATACAGGTATTAATAATCGAAAACCGCTCGGCGTGGCAGCATTTACTCGACCTGTGGCAAGAAGAAACAACCAGTTCGTTAAAAATTCTACACTGGTGTTATGAAATGACCCAGCTTTGGGCAGTATTGGAACCAGTAAATTGTCGTCAAAGCCTTTTAGATTTGTCGAATTTGCGATTGGATGAAGACCAAACGTTGGCACTACAAAGGTTGTATGTGGAATCATCGAATTCTCAGCCCGCCACGGAGTCGCCAGAAGATGGCCAAAGCCAAACATCTACTATTCCAGAGGAGCCATTAACTATCCAAGCTTTGGGAAGAGTTTGGCAAGCACTATTTAGACAGTCTCAACGGACTCAATTTGGCTCTGTAGTCCAGATGTTGGGGGATTTAGAAGTAGGCAAGATTCAGACGATCGCCCAATTGCGATCGCGTTTGGAGGAAATTTCTATTGAACTGGAAGCACTAGGAACCGCAACTTTGCCGCCAATACAGGAGAAAAATACTGCTGTGTCCACTATCCCGCAATCAAATGAGTTAGAAGATATCATTAGCAAAACTGATGATATGCCAACTGTTGTGCTGGCGATGCAGTTAAGTAGCTTAGAAGATGCCGGACGCACAGATGTGGGGCGTCAACGTCATCATAACGAGGACTACTTTGGCATCGAAACCAAAATTCAGAAACTGGAGTTCCCTAGAAGTCGAGTTCTAGAAGGGCATGGTTTGTATATTCTTTGTGATGGTATGGGTGGACACGCTGGCGGCGAGATAGCTAGCGAGTTAGCAGTTAATACCCTACGGCAATACTTTCAAGAACACTGGATTGCCAACCAGCTGCCAACAGAAGATAGCATTCGTGAGGCAGTGTATTTAGCTAATGAGGCGATTTACAAGCTCAATCAACAAGATGCCCGTTCTGGAGTTGGGCGTATGGGTACAACTTTAGTAATGCTTTTAATTCAGGATACTCAAGCAGCAGTTGCTCATGTGGGAGATAGCCGTCTCTATCGCCTGACGCGCAAACAGGGACTAGAACAAGTCACAGTAGATCACGAAGTTGGGCAACGGGAAATTAACCGAGGAGTGGAAGCAAGCATAGCTTACGCCCGTCCAGATGCCTACCAACTTACCCAAGCCTTGGGGCCTCGTGATGAAAACTCGATTAATCCCGACGTAGGCTTTTTCGACATCAACGAAGATACTCTTCTGCTGTTGGCATCGGACGGTCTATCAGATAATGATTTACTAGAAACCCATTGGCAGACTCACTTAGAACCCTTACTTAGTTCTGGTGCTAACTTAGAACGGGGTGTTACAGATTTAATTGATTTGGCAAATCAACACAACGGTCACGACAATATTACTGGTATACTTATTCGGGCAAAAGTACGCCCAAATCTGGAAAGTTAATCATACATGGGTATGGGGAAGAAGCAGGGGAGCAGGGGAGCAGAGGAGAAGTTGCAGTAAATTTTTCCCCTCTGCATCTCTGCCTCTTGTGCCCAATGCCCAATGCCCCATTCCTCATTCCCTAATCCATTTACCTTGTAGGTTGTATTGTGGTTAGTCTGACCCTGTTAGAACCGCAACAGAAAACGCCCCTCCAGCAGTGGAGCTTTGAGAACTCCTCCATAATTCGGATTGGTCGAGCGGCAGATAATCACGTTGTTTTAAATGATAGTTTAGTTTCGCGGCATCATCTAGAACTGAGAAAAGTCGGTGACGCTAGCAATGGCGATGCTTGGCATCTGATTAGTCAGGGTACAAATGGGACTTTTCTCAACGGTATCCTTGTACTTCAGGGTCCGTTACCAGATAATTCCCTTTTGCAATTGGCACAGGGAGGCCCAATACTGCAATTCCAAATTCAGGAGGTAACAGTATTGGAAACTGGTTTGCGATCGCAGCAACAAATACAAGGGGCAGAAGAAAACGCCGCCGAGACACTTTACTCAGCAAGAAATCTGGCAAATTTATCTTCAACTTGCACGCACGAAGGCAACTCTCCAAACAATCTATTTTGCATCCACTGCGGTCAACCTCTCTCAGTCCAACAGAGAATTCGCCATTATCAGGTGTTGCGAACTCTCGGACAAGGAGGTATGGGTACTACCTATCTTGCTTGGGATGAGGCTGGTCTGATTGCGGGTATGCCACAACTGTTGGTGTTGAAGCAAATGAATGCTGATATGCTGAAAATTGTCAAAGCTCAAGAGTTATTTGAGCGAGAGGCGCATACTCTCAAATCTCTTAACCATCCTGGAATTCCCAAGTATTATGACTTCTTTGTAGAAGGCGGAAAAAAATACTTGGCAATGGAATTAATCCACGGACAAGATTTGGAGAAACGCGTCTATACCACTGGCCCAGTGACACCAAACCAAGCGATCGCTTGGATGATCCAAACCTGCGATATTTTAGACTATCTTCATAGCCAAGAGCCTCCACTGATTCACCGCGATATCAAACCCGCCAATTTAATGGTGCGAAGTTCAGAAAATCGCATCGTGGTGCTAGATTTTGGCGCAGTTAAAGAAATTGGCACAGCGCCTGGTACTCGAATTGGTGCAGAAGGTTACTGCGCTCCTGAACAAGAACGAGGACAACCTTTGACTCAATCTGATTTGTATGCAATTGGCCCAACGCTGATTTTTCTGCTCACAGGCGAAAACCCATTCAAGTATTACCGCCAACGAGGGCGAAACTTCAGGTTTGATGTGGCAAAAGTTCCCACCATTAGTTCCCAATTAAGAGATGTTATTGATCGCGTTACAGAACCATTGCCACGCGATCGCTATCAAAATGCAAAGGAATTGGCTGCGGCTTTAGCTGCCTGTAAAGTCTAGAGAGTCGGGAGTGTGTAGAGACGCGATTAATCGTGTCTAGGGAGTGGTGAATATTAAAAATTCCCATGCCCTATTCCCTACTCTTCATCCCAAGTTTCTACAGCTAGCAATTCACTAACTGGGTCTTGCATACTAAAGCCAAAGTCAAGCAGTTCTTGTTTCCAGTGCTGCCATTCATTACCATAGAGCAAAGCGATTTTCCAGATGCTATCGCTTGGCTTGATAATATTCGATTCTATGAGTGATTGCACATTGCGCTGCAATTTCACCATTGGGTGAATCACTTGCTGAGTCATAACCTCGATTGAATTCTGATTTTGTGGGTAAATGCTTAATTAAAACTGCTTCCCATTCTGCAATTGTTGCCGGCCCGTAGAGTGGTGTAATTTGGTAAAGCTAGTCTTAACTTTTTAACTATACCATAACAAACTCTACTAAGTTACTGGTAAATTCGGTTTTGTACGGTAATTACCACCAGAAAATCCTAATTTTACCAAGCAGTCCTTAAACTTTTTGCAGAAGCCAGACAAAAATATAGGCAGAAGGGGTAAGGGATATTTATATTTCCCCTTTTTCCTTTAACCTTTGCCCCTTTTGTTTTTCCTCTTTATCTCTACCTTTTTTTCACAAGGGTGCAACACTACCTTTCGTAAGATATCTATTGTGGACGCCGAGCAGAATAATTAGTCCTCAAGGAAGTTCCACTAAGTAGTGTGACTGAGGACTACTGGGAAAATTCTGTTTGTTTAAATTAGGGAAAATATGCTTGCTTGTTGAAGAAGCTATAGGATACGAGCTAGTTTAAAAGTTGATGACTGACAGGGAAATTTGCAATTGAGTAGAGATATCTACTCTTTCTGTTGATTTAAATGTTATTTACAATATCGCAAACATCTGGCTTTAGGTAAAATAATTGCAAATCTTTATATAGTTTTAATATTTTGCTCAGATAATTAAGACCTGTTAGGGCGCAGGGTAGGGTTTTGCTTTGAGCTATGGGAGCGATGCCTACGGCGGTAAACTACGCATGGCAAAATTGCTGGTCTAACATGGGTTAAACATAAATTCCTCCATCTTCAGAGTCAATATTTGAAGTTTGTGTAAAAAATTTTTAGCGAGGATGTTAGTTTCTGTTGAACAGATGGGTATCCTCAGAACGGGAGGCTTGCTGATACCTAAGTATTTACCGCAGCAAGTATGTGAGGCATGGCTAGTTCAGACGAAGAATACCTAATTTCCCGCAAAAAGCAGATTCAGCGGCGACAAAAGATTGTCACGATAGTGTCGATGTTCTCGTTTTTTGGTTCTACGGTATTTGCAGTTATTCCGGCAATCCAACAGGCTACTCAACCTAAGCCAGCAACTGCGTCTGCTTCTCCTGAGTCAGAATTACAGCAACAAGCGCGGGGCTACGAGTTGGTTTTACAACGGGAACCAGAAAACCAACTTGCTTTAGAGAAACTGTCTGTGCTGCGGTTGCAATTGAAGGATACGAAAGGTGCGATGGAACTTTTGGAGAAGCTGGTAAAATTGCGCCCCGATCGGCAAGATTACAAAGTTGTATTAGAGAAGATTAAGAAGCAAGAGGGTAAGAACGTCTCTGCTCAGTAAAAATGGGGCGCATTGGTCAACCTCTAAAGGTAGTATGATATGTCTTCCTACACTCAAAGTGAGTATCCTAATAATAAAACTTATCTTTCTTCATCTGTATTAGTAGGAAAAGAGCTTGAAAAACAAGGATGGTTGTTATTTAAAAATATTGTTGATAATCAATTAGTTGAAAAGTTGAAGTTAGACCTCGATAAAGCAAATACAATAGCTCGTCATATTCAAATCAAGAATGATGTAGCACAAAATACTGATGGGACGATTAATCACCTATTGGGATTAGGTGACAGCTTTATGGAATTTCTAGAAAGAATGTATTTGAAAGAAGCAATAACAAGTTACTTTGGTGGCAACTATATTTTGAATATCTTTGGTGGTGTAAATAATCTTAAGAATCATCCTTCTTATCTTTTAAATATTCATCGAGATGTTCGCAGTTTCACAGGCAACCTAAAACTGATGCTTCAAATGATTGTCATGCTAGATGATTTCACGCTAGAAAATGGTGCAACTTACTTCATGAATCGAGGACATTATCTAGCAGATCGGCCATCTGAAAAACTATTCTACGAAAATTCCACTCGCGCTGTTGGAAAAAGTGGCAGCATCATTCTCTTTGATGCTAACCTTTGGCACGCGGCAGGAAGCAATCAGACGGATGAGCCTAGACGCGCTCTTACACTCTGTTTCACTAAGCCTTTTGTCAAGCAACAGTTGGATTTACCTCGATACTTTGGATATGACTATGTAACCAGTTTATCGGAAGAAATGAAGCAAATCCTTGGATACAATGCTCTAGTTCCAACAAATTTGGAAGAATGGTATCAACCTCCAGAAAAGAGATTTTACAAACCAGGACAAGGTTAATTTATTAATGCATCATAATCCATATCAAGAGAGACTTACTATGAGAGATTACAATAAAGAATATTCAACCTTTAATACTAATGACCCTGACAAAAAATATGAGTATAGCTTTGACAAACTCTTAAGACGCTATATGCTGCGTTCTTTTCTACCATTTTTGTCATCGGGTAAGGCATTAGAGTTAGGTTGCTTTCAAGGAGAATTTACTGAGATGCTGATAGATCACTTCACAGATATCACCGTTATTGAGGCTGCTGACACTTTAGTAGAATACGTAAGAAATCGTGTGGGATATAGGGTTAAATTCATTAACTCAGTCTTTGAAACACTGGAATTGCAAGACAAGTACGATGCTATTTTTCTAATTCATACGCTTGAACATTTAGATGATCCTGTCTTCATTCTACGTAAAATTAATTCCTGGTTATCAGATCAGGGACTGCTTTTCTTAGCTGTCCCCAATGCAAATGCTCCATCTCGGCAAATTGCCGTTAAGATGGGTCTTATTTCTCACAACACGGCAGTTACTGAGGCAGAGTTTGCTCATGGACATAGAAAAACTTACGCTTTTGATAGCTTAGAAAAAGATACTATTGATGCTGGTCTTAATATTGTTCATCGAGGCGGTATATTTTTCAAAGCATTAGCCAATTTTCAATTTGACAAATTATTAAGTACTGACATAATTTCAGACTCATATCTAGAAGCTTGTTACAAATTAGGAATGCAATACCCTGATCTCTGCGCCAGTATTTTTATGGTTTGCGAAAAAGGTCGTATCTAATAGGTTACATATTTTATCAGCAAGGTCTATTTTTTATGACTCACTAGTCTAAACGAAGGTCTATTTATGAAGATTACTATAATGCAGCCGTACTTATTTCCGTATCTAGGGTATTTTCAGCTTATCAATATAGCAGATAAATTTGTAATTCATGATGATGTACAGTACATAAAAGGAGGCTGGATCAATAGAAACCGAATTCTATTAAATAGAGAAGCTTACCTATTTACATTGAGCATAAAAAATGATTCTGCTTTTTTGAACATCAATCAGAGGTTTTTTACAGAAAATTTTGATAAAGAAAGAAAAAAATTGTTAAATATAGTGGATTTGTCTTATAGAAAAGCGCCTTATTACTCAAACATTAAAAAACTATTAGATCGTATTTTATATGTAGATGAAATAAATATTTCAAAAATGATAACACATAGCTTAAAGCTCATTTGTGATTATTTAGATATTGGTACACAAGTTTATTTTTCCTCGGAACTTAATAAAGACAAGACATTGAAAGGAGAAGAACGGGTTATCAGTATAAACAAGTGTTTAGGGTCTGACCATTACATAAATTCAATTGGAGGAGAGAAATTGTATTCAAGAGAGGTTTTTAAAAAAAATGATATCAAGTTGTCATTTCTTCAGCCAAGATTTGTTGAATATAATCAATTTGATAATCAGTTTGTTCCTTGGCTTTCAATCATTGATGTTCTAATGTTTAATGACAAAGAAAAAATTCAAAAAATGTTGAATGAATATGATTTAATATAAATGCAAAAATATTTATATTTTTTGATTAAGAAGAGGAAAAACAAGTTACTAGATATATATTTCATTTAATAGATAGCAAGCATAAGACTCATATCTATTCAGATAAATATAAACTTATATGAGGTTTTAAAGATTGAGATGAAGTCTAGAGTAAAACCAATTGGAGGTTTTTTTGAGTTAGAAATCCAAAATAAAGATTGCAGCTATCATTCTAATGCAATTGCTCTTAGTAATGGAAGAGCTTGCCTCAATCTCATTCTTAAACACATTGAAGCCCAGAGAATATGGATACCTTTTTACACCTGTAACGCATTGTTGAAACCGATTCAAACGAATCAAACTCCCTATAACTTTTACTCAATTAATATAAATTTAGAACCTACTGAAGATGTGAAATTAAAAAAAAACGAGTATTTGATTTATATCAATTATTTTGGACTAAAGGGCAAATTTATTGAAGCCTTAATTAATCGGTATAATGATCAAGTTATCATTGATAATACTCAAGCATTTTTTGATAGAGAAAATAGTAAATCTTGGTCTTTTAATTCGGCAAGAAAGTTTTTCGGTGTGCCAGATGGAGCATATCTTTATACTCCTTATGATATTCCTGTTGACTATGAAAGGAATACTGATTTGAGTTGTAATCATTTATTAAATCGTTTATTGGGTAAGCAGAAACAAGCATATCAAGAATTTATAGAATATGAAAAAGGGTTGGATGATAAAATTAAAAAAATATCGCTCATTTCTGAATATTTACTTGCTAATATTGATTATCTAAATGTTGCTCAAAAGCGTCGGCATCACTTCAATTATTATCATTTATTCTTTGAAGAAATTAATCAATTTAATTTGCCTTTAGCAACTAATGCTATTCCTTACTATTATCCTCTTTTCGTCAAAAATAGAATAGATAAAAACCTATTATATGATCAAAATATTTTTATTCCAATATTATGGAAAGATACAATACACAGAGGAATGGAAGGATTTGATTTTGAACAGGATTTAACGCAAAAATTACTTGCACTTCCAATAGATCATAGATATGAGATTGATGACCTAGATTATGTGATTAAATCAATAAAAGAACTATTAAGGAACTAATAATGTTCACATTAAGAGAGATTTCCAAAAATGATCTAAAAATAATTAATGCATGGAGAAACGACCATGATATTATCAATTTTCTTGGGTGTAATTTTCTTTATATTTCTGAAGAGATAGATGAGAATTGGTATCAAACCTATCTTAATAATAGAGATAAAAACGTTAGACTTTCTATTATTGAATCAGATAATAATAATCTTATCGGCAATGTTTATTTAACAAATATTCAATCGATTAATCGTTCTGCTGAATTTTCAATTGTTATCAGTAATAAGAATTACTGGTCTAGAGGTATTGGAGAAGCAGTGTGCCGAGAAATTATTAAGCACGCTTTTATTGATTTGAATCTTAACCGGATTTATCTCTATGTTCTTGAGCAAAATACTAGAGCTATTAGAATGTATGAAAAAGTTGGTTTTTTTGTAGAAGGAAAGTTGGAAGAGGCAGTTTATAAAAATGGCAGCTACCATAACACTTTTGTGATGGCAATTCTTAGAAGTAATTATAATAAAGACATTCAAAACAATAATAAATAGTATGAATGCATGATATAAGAAAGTAAACCAATTTTAGAATGATAGTTTTTAGGAAGTTGTGGGTAATCTAATAACTAGGAAGACTGCTAGAATTTTGACCGTAGCAATAGCAAGTTTTGATACATGAAAAGTTCAACAAGTAGTGATTATTTATTTATCATAACTGAGTCAGATTGAAACATTTGAAATATAGTAACAGCAAAATTATGTCCCAATTTATCGATGATATTATCAATGCTTTTTATGTAAATATTCATAATTTTCAGGAAGATAACTGGGATTATGAGAGATTTCAAACCTTATCAAAAGATTATACCAATAGGCATATTTTTATAGACTCATACAGTTATTATCTTAAGTTTCTTTTCCAAAATCAGGACAATCTTCAGCAAGTTCACGAAATTCTAGCTGATTCTGAGTCTAAGAATTGGTTAACAAACTTATTACTTTTCAGACTAGTAGGACATCTACACTTTAAACTACCTACTAATAATGAACAACACTGGCGAGACAGACAGAAAGCTAGGGAGATGATAGTTTCAGAATCTGATGTAGATTACTCTGGTATTTTTGGTGAATTGCAGAAGTATGCGGTTAGCTTTGAAAATCAACATATTACTATTGATTGCTGGTCGGGCAATGTAGCTTGGACATTTTTGTTCAAGCAGTATTACTTTATTAGAAATAATGTTCAAATCTGTCCTGAGCCAGGAGATTATGTGATTGATGCTGGTGCGTGTTTTGGTGATACAGCAATAGCTTTTGCATCAACTATTGGTTCAGAAGGAAAAGTTTTTTCGTTTGAAATAGAGCCACATAATTTAGATGTATTTTGCTACAACTTGATGCAGAATGAGGATTTAGCAGAAAGAGTAGTTATTAGTGATTATGCTCTAACGGATAGTTCAGAAACTCAGATTTATTTACATGGTGAAGGGCCTGGTGCAAATATTAGTAACACTCCATCGGAAATACCTATAGCTACTACGACAATTGATCAACTTGTATATGAAAAAAGTATAGATAGAGTGGATTTTATTAAAATGGATATTGAAGGGGCTGAATTAAGTGCCTTACATGGGGCTGTAGAAACTATCCGTAAGTTCCGTCCAAAACTTGCTATTTCTATATATCATAGACCAAATGATATTTTTGATATTCCTATTTTTATCCATAGTTTAGATATTGGCTACCAGTTGTATATAGATCATTACACAATACATTCTGAAGAAACAGTGCTTTATGCCAAAGTTATGGAATAAACCACAAAAATAATTTTTGCTTTTTAATATATCAAAGCTCCTCAATTTTGAAATGTCCTATAATAATTTGTTTAAAATCTTTTCTAAAGTTTTTCAAAATACAAAATTAAAAAATGGTTCAGATGAAACAACAATTGAATAATTTAGCTATATTTACTGGCATACCAACGTTCACAGAAAAATTGCACGTTGGTCGTCCTAATATTGGAAGCCGCGAGCGCTTACTTAATCGCATCAATGACATCTTAGATAGAAGATGGCTAACGAACAATGGCCCTTATGTACAAGAATTTGAGCAACGTATTGCTGAATTTGTCGGAGTAAAGCATTGCATTGCTAGCTGTAACGCTACAGTAGCATTAGAAATAGCCATCCGTGCTGCGGGTTTAAAAGGCGAAGTTATTGTCCCTTCTTTTACCTTTATCGCAACTGCACACGCTCTACAATGGCAAGAAATTACCCCTGTCTTTTGTGATATTGATCCTAAAACCCACAACATCGATCCAAAGCAAATAGAGCAATTAATAACGCCACGTACTACAGGTATTATTGGCGTTCATTTGTGGGGTCGTCCATGTAGTGTGGAGGCTTTAAGTAAAATTGCCCGTACCCACAACTTAAAATTAATGTTTGATGCGGCTCATGCTTTCGGCTGTTCACATCAAGGACGTATGATTGGTAGCTTTGGAGATGCCGAAGTTTTTAGCTTCCACGCTACTAAATTTTTGAACACATTTGAGGGCGGAGCAATTGTGACTAATAATGATGAATTAGCTGCAAAAATTCGCCTGATGACTAACTTTGGTTTTGTCGGTATGGATAACGTTATCTATATTGGTACAAACGGAAAAATGCATGAAACATCAGCAGCAATGGGTTTAACAGGACTTGAAAGCTTAGAAGAGTTTGTGGCTATCAATTATCGTAATTACCAACAATATAAGCAAGAATTGCAGAGTATTCCTGGACTGAAACTTATTGCTTATGACAAAACACAAAAATGTAATTATCAGTATATTGTTTTAGAAATTGATGAAAAAGATTTTGGTATAAACCGAGATTATTTAGTTGAAATATTACAAGCTGAAAATGTTATTGCTCGAAAGTACTTCTATCCAGGTTGCCATAATATGGAACCTTATCGTTCTTATTTTCCTTACAATAGGCTATTGCTACCTAAAACTGAAAAACTTGTCAATCGAGTACTCTGCCTACCAACAGGCACGGCATTAAAACCAGAAGACATTAGCAAAATTTGTCAAATTATCAAGTTAGTTTTTGCTAATAGTTCTGAAATTTCTAAAGTCCCCTATTATTCACACATCTAAAATTTATATCTTAGAGATAAAAGTATGAAAGTAAGTGTTTTAATGGTTACTTATAACCATGAAAATTTTATTGCTCAAGCAATAGAAAGTGTATTGATGCAAAAAGTTGATTTTGAATATGAACTTGTGATAGGCGAAGATTATTCTACAGATAATACACGTCAAATTGTAATTGATTACCAAAGAAAATATTCGGACAAAATTCGCTTATTACTGCCCGATGTAAACTTGGGGGCACACAAAAATTTTTTAAATACATTTAAAGCCTGTCAAGGTAAGTATCTAGCAATATTAGAAGGTGATGACTACTGGACTTCAAGTGAAAAACTACAAAAACAAGTAGATTTTTTAGATAAAAACCTAGACTTTGCTATATGTTTTCACAATGTATTAGTATTTTGGCAAGATAACAGTCACTTACCTGGGATTTTTCTGCACAATCAGCCAAAAACATCTACTATAGAAAATTTGTTAGTAAACAACTTTATTTCCACTCCTTCGGTAATGTATCGTGCTGGTTTAGTACAAAAGTTTCCCGATTGGTTTTATGAACAAAGTATGGGAGATTGGACTTTCCATATTTTAAATGCACAGCATGGAAAAATCGGATATATTGATGAAGTGATGGCAGCATATAGAGTTCATGCCAAAGGAGTATGGTCTAGTAAAAGCCGAGAATCGCAAATCAAAGAAACTATTAGAATGCTTGAGACTATAAAGCATAATCTTAGTTCTCAATATCAAGCAATTATAAATACATCTATAAATTTATACTCTCAACAACTAGCTAGTGTATTAAATGATCAAAAATTAAGTAAATCACAGAAAGAAACTGATTACAAGAAAACTAACTTATTAGAAGAACAGCCGTTAGTTAGTATTTGTATTCCTACTTACAATGGTGAAAAATTTGTTGCAGAAGCTATTAATAGCGTGTTACACCAAACCTATCCAAATATAGAAATTATTTTATCTGATGATAATTCTACTGATATAACAGTTGAGATTGCTAAATTATTTAACCAGAAATTATCCTTTAATTTCTCAATTTTTGAACATAGCCAATATGGACTAGCTCAAAATTGGAACTTTTGTATTTCTCAAGCTAAAGGTAAATATATAAAGTTTTTATTTCAAGATGATTTATTAGAGCCAAATGCTATTGAAGAAATGGTTAATTTGGCTGAACAAGATGAAGAGATAGGTTTAGTTTTCTCACCACGATCACTCTTCAATAATACTGGCAACACCGTCTATGATTCAAACTTTTTAATGCATCACGAAGCTAAAGATGTATACAAAGCTTGGTCAACATTAAAGCCAATTCAATCAGGACAGCAACTTTTACTAGATCAAAATATACTTGACAGTCCAATTAATAAAATTGGAGAGCCAAGCACAGTACTAATTAGAAAAGATGTTTTTGAGAAAGTAGGATTATTTAATTCTGAATTTTGTCAACTTGTGGATTTAGAAATGTGGCTCAGAATTATGAGCCAATATAAAATCGGTTTTGTTGACAAAGTTTTATCCCACTTTAGGATACACTCACAACAACAAACTCGTCGAAATGCTGCTTTAAAAGATGTTATTTTATTAGATTACCAAAAACTGTTTCAGACAATTTACAGTGATACACGATATCCTCAAGCAACGAGACAACAAGCTCTTTATAGATATGCAACTTTAAGTGAACAAAATGAAGAATTGCATCAGTTGCGAAAACAAATAGCAGAAGAATGCCTGAATGTCTCAGATGAGCAGATAACAAATATGTATGTAGGTCTGCTAGGTAAAACACATCAGATGTTAGTCAATAGTAGCATCAAATATGAAATTCTTACTAATGAAGAACAGATTTTTGTTAATGATATTGTTAAAAATATATATCAAGGTTTTGAGCAGGCAAAAGCAATTCAGAATTTATTAGCAGCTATGCTGTATTGCCGTGCTGACCAGTTACCATTACAGCATAACCTCTCTCGCATACCCCGCTGGTTACTTAAGGACTATTTACAATTCCTATTTTCTGCCCCAGTTAACTTTCAAGAACTGGGTGATGCAAATAATTATTATTACTATATACAGGGATGGATTGATTACTTACACACATCGATACTGAAAGACTCTAATTCTCAGTTGTGGCATGAAGTAATTAATAACTTTGTACCCATTGCTAATTTTATTCCTCTATATTTTAATGAGCATAATCTTAAAGATATCTATGTTAAACGTGGAGAGATTATAGAGTTTTTACTGAAGCTTAAAGGTTATGAGGTAGATTACGAATTTGCTGATAGACCTATAACTAGAAAAAAAATTCGCTTGGGTGTCCTAGCAACACATTTTTTACCTAGTTCGGAAACATTTGCTTATCTTCCTGTTTATGAGTATATCAGTAGAGATTTTGAAGTAGTTTTGTACTCTCTTAATCAAACTGGTCATCAATTAGAGCAATATTGTCAAAGCTGTGCAAACTTCTTTAAACTACTACCACAAAATTTAGAAGAACAGGTAAATATTATTCGTGCTGATGATCTCGATATATTATTTATTGCTACCAATGTGACGGCAGTAACCAATCAAATCTGCTTCTTATCAATGCATCGATTAGCCAGAATACAAATCACAAGTGGCGGTTCTGTGGTGACAACAGGAATGCGGCACATAGATTATTACATTTCTGGTACGCTAACCGATCCATCGGCAACGGCACAACAGCAATATCAAGAAAAGTTGGTGAAACTGGAAGGAACTGCTCATTGCTTTAGTTATGGTAACGAAGAAGAAAATGTAACTGTCAAAGTTGATCGAGAAAGTTTGGGTATATCTGAAGAAACAGTTATTTTTATCTCTGGTGCTAACTTCTTTAAAATCATCCCTGAACTAATTAATACTTGGGCAAAAATAATTTCTAGAGTTCCTAACTCTGTTTTAGTCCTTCTGCCATTTGGCCCGAATTGGTCAAACAATTATCCTAAGAAAGCTTTTGTAAATCACTTAATTAAAGTATTTTCAAAGCATGGAATACCAGCAGAACAATTAATAGTTTTAGATCCTCAGCCAGTGCCAAACCGCGAAGAAGTTAAAGAATACTTTAAAATTGCCGATGTTTATCTAGATTCTTTTCCATTTGCTGGAACAACTTCTTTGATAGAACCACTACAGGTCAATTTACCAGTAATTGCTAGACGGGGAACTAGTTTTCGCTCTGCAATGGGGGCTGCAATGGTGCAAGCACTCGATGTACCTGGTTTAGTTGCATATAGTGAAGAGTCTTATATACAGTTAGCAGTTGCACTTGGCAATAATCCTGAATTACGCCAACAAAAGAGCGCCCAAATCAAGGAAAAAATGCAAGCTAATCCTAGTTTTCTAGATAGCCGCGCTTACTCAGCTAAAATAGGCAGCCTTTTCCAACAACTATTTAGTAAATATCTTGCAGATACTCTGAGTAAAAATTTCCGCTTAGGAGATACTAACCTAATTATTTTTCCAGACTGGTTACAGCCAGAAGACTTACTGTATCAAGATTTAGCAAGTGTCATTTCTACTCTTACTACTCACCCAGATAAAAGTAGCTTAACTCTCCTGATAGATACTCAAAATATTTCTGAAGAAGAAGCCGATATGCTTTTATCGTCTTTGACCATGAATTTGCTCATGGAAGATGATGTAGATATAACTGAAGGGCCAGAAATTTCTCTGCTTAGTAAGATGAGTGATACACAATGGAAAACTCTTTTGCCTAGAATTAATACTCGAATTGCTTTAGCAACAGATAATCAATCTGCGATCGCACAAGCGAAAGCAGAAAATCTCTCATTCTGCAATGTAGATAGCTTGATAGCATCTAAATTAGAGATGGCGCCTCTCTAACCCACTGCATATTCTGTAAACTTCCTCATGAAAGGAGACTGAAACCCTAACACAATGTCCTCTTTGGGAACTCCCATAGTAACTAAATTTGCTGCAATATCATCTTCTGCACCATTCCACTGAAGCCAAATTTTTTCACCCTTAATATCAATATGGATGATGCAGCTATGTACCCAATCTTGACCTTCCCAGCCTACATGGACTACCTGGTAATGGTCACGTTCTATATCAAAAATATTCTCAACGTCTATATTACCATCAGAGGGTTTTTGCTCACTATATTCCTGTAATATCTGCTGTACAATCTGGCGATAGTGGGCTAGTTTATCCATTTGAAAATAACCTCTTGCTCTACATCATAAATAATCATTTTGACTTGATTTTCTTCAATCATGGCTTGGGGAAAATCAAGTTGAAAAAATGTTTTATAAGTTGTCAAAGGTACTGCTAAATACAAAACACGCTCTGGCTGTCGTCGCCTTAATGCGCCTCTATAGTTAATAAACTGTCCCAATGCTGTATGAAATTCTGAGATTGCAGATGATTTTTCCAAAAAACTTTTAACTTCAACAGCAATTTTTTCTCCTTCCCGTTCTGCCGCAATGAGTTTTTCAGCAGCTAAATCAATAGAGACATTCACACCACCCACGCTAATTGAGAGGGGTCATGAGTAATCTGCCAACCATCCTTCTGCAAAGCTTTTTTGACAACTTCATGAAAGATATCTTTAGCAGACATAAATATCTACAATAGTATTTCTTGTTTTTATATTACCTCTTACAGCAATTTTCAGGTAAATAGACTATCGCGGTAGGGGCACAGCATTGCTCATACGTGTCAACATAGAGCCAGGGCGAATAGAATTCGCGGCTACACAAACAAAGTCCACCGAGGTGGACTAATACAAAATCAAGGATTCTTAACCCACGGAGGTGGGTTTTGCCTGTGTAGACGCGGTTTCTAACCGCCGATTTAACGTTAAGTTGACTTATTTCCCCTCAATATACCTTTGCCACATCTGCTCGTAAGCCTTCTCCATCTCACGGGTAAATTGCTTGCCATTCCACAACGGAGCTGTTTGCCGCGATGCTTTCAGCTTCAGAGCAACTTGCTGGCGTAAAGCCTCATCTTTCCCTAAGCGCACACCCCATTCTATATACTCTTCATCAGTCCAGGCAATTCCTTCTGTGATACCCGCATTTATCATCATGGTGTAGCTGTTACGCGCTGCAAACTGTTCGCCGACTCGCGTCACCAAGGGTATACCCATCCACAATGTTTCTAAGGTTGTTGTCGCTCCGTTGTAGGGAAATGTATCTAATATGATATCAGCAATGCCTAAATTGGCACGATGAACTGACTCTAAATGAACTTGTGGTAAAAACCGTAACCGAGAACAATCTACACCTTCTTCTTCGGCAATTTGGTAAAAGAAGTGTTTAATTGTTTCCTCCTCAGCAAGTCC
Source organism: Nostoc punctiforme NIES-2108 (assembly GCA_003326195.1). GTDB lineage: Bacteria > Cyanobacteriota > Cyanobacteriia > Cyanobacteriales > Nostocaceae > Nostoc > Nostoc punctiforme_A. The sequence continues at coordinate 18,098 of LXQE01000150.1, read as the reverse complement.
CTTAATCAAAAAGTAGCTGTTAGGTACTTGTTTAATAATTTGCATTTGCCACTTTATGGTTTCTGGATGGCGCTTATATCCTCTTTGGGCGCTGAGATATATAACAGCATCCATAGGAATATCCAAGTCATCGCGGCGGAGAGTTGGTACACCCACTTCAAAACCATCTACTGCTATGTAAGTTTGAGGTAATCGCCATATTTTCTCTGTATAGTAATTTTGGGCATCATCTGGCAGTACATAAGGATCTGCAATAAAGTAATCAATTGCAGGTATGCCTGATGCATCCCACCCCAGCCAAGTAACTTGAATTGGGGCTGGCTTGAGTGCCATCACTTCACTAGTAATATCTAAAGTAATACTATCAAGGTCAATTAAAATATCAATTTCATCTTGGTATATCTGGTCAGCAATTTCTAGACCATTCATACCTAACTTATGAACTATTCCTGCCTTTTCTGCATACCAATCTTGTAGGAAATCATCTACTAATTGATAGTTCACAAAATAGGTATTAATATCAAATTTATCTCGATCATGATGTTGAAATAACCAGCGAGCTAGCCAACCAACAGAATGATTTCTGAAAGCATAAGATATATAACCAATTTTTAATTTCTTACTAGAATAAGATAAATCTCGATTATTGATAAGTTTATGAGAATAATTTTTTCCTTCGGATTGGGAAAAAGCTTTAACATAAGTAGTAAAAATATCAGCTACCTGATTATGAATAGCTCGGAAATCAGCAGGAGCATCTTTAATATGAGGTATGGCAAAAAATGGCGTAAGTAACCGTAATATTCTTCCTTCTTCTAAAGGAATTCGTTCAGCTTTAATAAACTGTTGAAACACAGTTTCCAATTCTTGACAAGTTGTACATATCTCTTGCCAATATCCCCCTGCTGACATTAAACCCCTTAACAGTAAATGGAGGGCAAAAATTTTATCAGCCAATCCTGCTGATAAGGAATAACACAATCTAGCTGTCTCTATTCCTTGACAATAATTACGAGCATCTTGATAAAAAGTCGCCAAGTGCCGCAAAATTTCTACATTATCTGGCTCCAATTGTAAGTGCAATTCTAGCAGAGATGCTGCTAGTAAAGGCTGCCGCAAAGTATGACCAATTCTGATAGCAGCAGGAAGTAGTGTAGAGAAGCATTGATGAGTTTCAGAGAAATAAGGAAGACTAGCTTTTATTAAATCTAGATTAATTGGATGTAAGGGAACAGTATATAATAATTCTTTTAAAACTTGGATTAATAATTCGATATTAATTTCTATATTTTCTTTTACGTCTAAGCTTTCAATTAATCCCCAATCATTCAAAGCATCAATTTCTTCAAATTTTTCCAATTTGATAGAAAGTATAATAATTTGAAGCAAATTATTTATATAACTAGGATTAATTTCCCGTATATGCTGACGAATTAACCAAGCTAGAGAATATTCCGCCAGTATTTCGCGTCTTTCAGCTTCTATTTGCAAAAGTTGAACTAGTTCATTTGTCCAAATTGGTAACTGATTTTCATCTGCCTCTGTTATTGGCAGCATCCAAGTCATTTGAGCTTCTGCTTCTTGCCCTTGTAATAGCAGTAGTAACCCTAAATTCCAATAATAAGAGATAGTATTTGGTTTTATTGCTATTGCTTTTTCATACAACTGTGCTGCCTGCGAATATTTTTCTTGAATTAAGTATTGTTCTGCTTGATTTTCCCAATTATATATATCAGTAATCATTGTAATTTTCTAAGAAACTTTTATGAGAAATATAATTCTGGCTCTACCGCTCCCTTTATGGTGGCACAAAGGGAGCGGTAGAATCATAAGTCTGAACGACTTAACATAATGGAAATAAAGTGGATAGAAGCATCTACCCACTTTAACAAATATCTCGTTTAGAGAGAATTTATATACTGTTTGTCCTTGGTTGGTTACTTAGCCAAAGAGACGAAGTTAGCGGCACAAGTAGGCGCTCCAGCCGTGTAAGTAATTTTAGCAGCAGCAACATCAGCATTTACACCACTGTTAACCATAGCGCTTGAAGATTCACACAAAACAGCTACAGTGGTAGCTTCATTTGTAGCTTGTTGGGTTGTGACCTCTACACCACCAATATAACTTTTTAGAGGCGCAGTACTAGTTAATACTATTGCTCGGTTGTTTACTGTGCTAGCATCTGCAGAAACAGCATCATATTTGTAATTTACAGTTTGTGTTGCAATACCAAGACCTAACTGACCAATTGAAGTTGAAAATGTAGTATTTTCTAAGTAATAAGCTTGTTGAGCGCGGTTCATGGAACCAACGTAAGTTTTAGCTTCTGACTGCTTGGCTTTGTTGGCTTGGTTCAAGAAAGAAGGTAGAGCGATCGCAGATAAAATACCGATGATGATAATTACTACTAGTAATTCAATAAGTGTAAAACCCTCATCTCCCTTCTTCTTGGCGAGGATGTGTTGGAGAAACTTGGCTTTTAATTCAGTTTTCATAAGTGTTTTCCTGGGGGTAGGAAGTGCTTGGGTGTTCTAGATGTAACTTACCCAGATGCGATCGCTTTCCTATCACCTTCAGAAAAAAAGTTTGGGGAGGTACAATTACACAATCTAAAATCCTTGCATCCCAAATGGCACAAACATTACTGAGCCAATGATGTTGACCAAGGGCAAGATTTTCAACTTCGATTGTGGAAGCGCCTTATTCAAACTCAGGTGGCCACAGTTCTGATATTCCCAGTTCCCAACCTGGTAGCAAGTCTGGCAATATGAGCGTGTTGCCATTCTCCAATACCACTGGAGTTTGGTTTATTCGATAAACCGTTACTGTCAATTTGTCAGGGTCAATCAGTATGCCGACTGTAGACCCAAGTTGCAAGAATAGCTGAATCTTCTCTTCAAGCGGTTTGATTCTGTCACTTTTAGATTTAATCTCAACCATCAAGTCTGGAACCAACTCTACAAAGTCGCGCTTGGTCTTCTTGAGGCTATCAGCCCGAACAAAAGACACGTTAGGCGATCGCAGGTTTCTTTTTTCCAAATCGTCTTCTTCTATACTCGGCAAGATAAACCCAGCGCTAGAACCAGTTACACGTCCTAGCTTGCGCGACATGACCCAGATATTTAAGAAGGTAATTAGACGAGTGCCAATTTCCTCTGACTCGTAATCTGATGGCGGAGAAACTATGATTTTTCCCTCTACCAGTTCCATCTGCCATTCTGGATGCTCAGTATGTAACTGCTCTAAATCGGTGATGGTGAGGAACATAATACACCAAATAACGCTTTCATCTCTATCATACGTACCTCAACCCCCGAAAGATACAATGTATTGTATTCAAAGGAAAACGGCTTTATAGTTTGCCATTAGTACCATCAATGAAAACAGATGTAATTTTTTATGAACTTATCAAGGAACTACCACAGATATTTTTTGAAATTATTGATAAACCTGATACTAATCCCAATATCTACACATTTATTGCGCCTGAGATCAAACAACAATCATTTCGTCTCGATGGCTTATTTGCCACTGTCAAGGGATTTGAAAATGAACCTTTATACTTTGTAGAATTGCAAACATACAAAGATGAAGAATTTTACGAACGACTTTTTGGGGAAATTTTTGTTTACTTTCGTCAATATAAACCCGCAAACTCAGACTGGTACGCAATTGTTATCTATGATCGCCGTATTCATGAAACCCCACCTCACCCCCGCTATCGGGCTTTAGTAGAACAACATCTACGCTGCATTTATCTGAATGAACTTTCTGCTAAGGCTGAAGATTCCTTGGGGATAGGAGTTGCCAAACTACTTGCAGAAGCGCCTACAAAAGCTACTTCCTTAGCCCAACAGCTAATAACTCAAGCACGAGAAGACTTCCCCGATGAAAATCTTCAAAATAAAGTGATAGCATTTATCCAAGCCATTGTATTTTATAAGTTTCCCAATCTTACTTTAGAGGAAATTGAAGCCATGCTTGATTTAGATGCATTTAAAAATACTCGATTGTACGAGAGTATCGTGGCAAAGACTAAACCCAAAACAGAACTAGAAACAAAGTTGAAATTAGTCCCCAAATGTATTGAGAAAGGTATGAGCATTCAAGAAATAGCAGAGTTTTTAGAACTAGATGTTGAAACTATCAGAAAATATCTGCAAGAACAGCCTTAGCGATTAAGAGGATGTTTGGCAAGTGTTGAGCGCATAGCACCGTAGGCATTTGGCGTAGGCGTAGCCCGTCGCAGACATCGCTTACCATCTGACGTAGCCAATCGTAAATTGTTATGCTATATTAAGCGTAGTCGTTATGAGTTTATATATTGTCATGACTAACCCAACTGTAGAAAACTTGGTAATTATCGGTTCTGGCCCAGCAGGATACACAGCCGCCATCTATGCTGGACGCGCTAACCTGAAACCCGTTGTATTTGAAGGTTTCCAAGCCGGGGGTTTACCTGGTGGGCAATTAATGACAACGACGGAAGTTGAGAATTTTCCGGGATTTCCCAAAGGAATTACCGGGCCGGAATTGATGGATCAGATGAAGGCGCAGGCGGAGCGCTGGGGGGCTGAACTATATACTGAAGATGTTATCTCAGTTGACTTGAGTCAGCGTCCCTTTACAGTGCGATCGCAAGAAAGGGAAATAAAAACCAACAGTATTGTCATTGCTACGGGTGCAACCGCAAAGCGTTTAGGTTTACCCAGCGAACATGAATTCTGGAGTCGGGGTATTTCCGCTTGTGCAATTTGCGATGGTGCAACACCAATTTTCCACGGTGCAGAATTGGCTGTAATTGGTGCTGGTGACTCGGCGGCGGAAGAGTCAATTTACCTCACCAAATACGGCTCTAAGGTAAATATGTTGGTACGCACCGATAAAATGCGGGCTTCTAAAGCCATGCAAGACAGGGTTTTGAGCAACCCAAAAATCCAAGTCCATTGGAATACAGAAGCCGTGGATATCTTCGGTAATGGTCACATGGAAGGGGTGAAAGTCCGCAATACTAAAACTGGTGAAGAGAGCCAACTGCACGCTAAGGGTTTATTCTACGCCGTTGGTCACAGTCCCAACACTTCTCTATTTAAAGGACAATTAGAACTGGATGAGATAGGTTACGTTGTCACCAAGCACGGTTCTGTAGAAACCAGTGTCGAGGGCGTTTTTGCTGCTGGCGACGTACAAGATCATGAGTTTCGGCAAGCAATTACGGCTGCGGGTACTGGGTGTATGGCGGCGATGTTGGCAGAACGTTGGTTGTCATCCAGTGGCTTGATTCAAGAATTCCATCAACAGCCAGAAACAGCAGATAATGAATTAGAACATCAGCCAGCCAAAAAGACCGAAGCCGAGGAAGAAGCTGGATTTAATTTGGATGGGACGCGCCATGAGGGAGGCTATGCTTTACGGAAATTGTTCCATGAAAGCGATCGCTTACTCCTTGTTAAATACGTCTCTCCTGGTTGTGGCCCTTGCCATACTCTGAAGCCAATTTTAAATAAAGTGGTGGATGAATTTGACAGCAAAATTCACTTTGTGGAAATTGACATCGACAAAGACCGAGATATTGCTGAAAATGCTGGTGTGACAGGAACGCCAACGGTTCAATTGTTCAAAAATAAGGAACTAGTGAAGGAAGTCAAAGGCGTTAAGCAAAAGAGCGAATACCGCCAGTTGATTGAAAGTAATCTTTAGGGACTGGGGCATGGGGCATTGGGCATGGGGCATAGGTAATAACCAATTCCCAATTCCCAATGCCCAATTTGATATGTAAAATGGTCAGCGTATCAAGCTTTGATCCAGGCGATCGCTTTATGGCCATTACAAAACGGCGACTACCGACATTTTTACAGTTTGGCAAAAGTCCCAATCTTTCCCAAAAACTCATGCTCATCGGGTTAGCTATTACCCTATTTTTCATCTTCCTGGCATTTTTCGCTCCCGTATTGCAGGCTTGGGGATGGCTGCAAAACCCCAAAGATTTTCTCTCTAATCCAATTCACGAGCCACCCTCAGCTAAACATTGGTTTGGTACTAGTCGCCTCGGCTATGATGTGTTCTCCCGGACGTTGTTCGGCGCTCAAGCTGCTTTGCAGGTGGTAATTTTGGCAACAGCGCTGAGTATGATTATCGGTGTACCTTTGGGGATGCTGAGTGGTTATCTCGGCGGTAAATTGGATAAAGTGCTGCTATTTATTATGGATAGCATCTACACTCTACCAGGGCTACTGCTGTCTGTGACACTGGCGTTTGTGGTGGGGCGTGGGATATTAAATGCAGCGATCGCTATTAGCATTGCCTACATCCCCCAATATTACCGCGTTGTTCGCAACCACACCGTGAGCGTGAAAACTGAAGTGTTTATCGAAGCTGCTCAAGCAATGGGTGCTTCCACTTGGGTTGTGCTTTCTCGTTATCTGTTTTTCAACGTCATTCAAAGCGTACCCGTCCTATTTACACTCAATGCCGCTGATGCGATTTTGGTGTTGGGCGGTTTAGGCTTTTTGGGGCTAGGACTTCCCGAAGAAGTGGCAGAATGGGGACATGATTTAAAACAAGCCCTAGAAGCTCTACCTACTGGTATTTGGTGGACTACCCTTTTCCCTGGTTTAACGATGACATTTATGGTGGTAGGGTTATCACTACTTGGTGAAGGGTTAAATGAATTTGTCAATCCCCGTTTACGGAGAGAAAATAGAATCCGACAGTAATCATTGGTCATTAGTCATTAATTTTAGACAAATGACAAATAAACAATACAGAGATTTGTATGAAAGATAATCTAACGTTAATTGCTGCCGCTACTGGCGGGTTTATCCTTTCCGTTGCTCTTGCTGGTATCTTAAGAGGTGCGCCAATTACGGCTTGGCAGGAACAATCGAGTTTTCGTACCACAACTGTTGCTAATTTACAGAGAGCGGAGTTGAAAGCCGCGCATCTTAAAATCGGTGATGAAAACAACTTGCACTCAATAGAATAAAAATTTGAGTATTTTTTCGCGCCAAGATGCTAAGTATAGATTTACAGAAAATAATGGCGAATTGAGGGGTGAAATTGAAACGCAGAGGAGCGCAGAGGTAAGCGCAAAGGGTACGCAAAGGTTTGCTAGGTGGCTATGGTTTGGTCTGAGGATTTTAAAGTGGTGAGTTCTCAAGTAATTGGCATTGATGTCGGGGGAACAGCTATTAAGCTGGGGCGTTTTGCAGATGATGGTACTTGTCTGCAATCTTTGACTGTGGTATCACCTCAACCAACAACGCCGGAAGCGGTGTTGGCGGTGCTGGTAGATGCGATCGCTCAAATCGATCCAGAGAATCAAGCTGTTGCAATTGGTGTTGGTACTCCTGGCCCATCTGATGCCGCAGGACGCATTGCCAAAATCGCCATTAACTTACCTAGATGGATCGATGTGCCTTTAGCAGACTGGTTAGAAGCTAAAACTGGCAAACCGACTGCGATCGCTAATGATGCTAATTGCGCTCTTTTGGGAGAAGCTTGGCTGGGAGCCGGTCGCCACTTTCAAAATCTGATTCTGCTAACTTTAGGCACTGGAGTTGGTGGTGCAATTATCCTTGATGGCAAACTATTTATTGGACATCAAGGAGCCGCTGGGGAATTGGGTTTAATTTCATTAAATCCTGATGGCCCAATTTGTAATAGTGGCAATCGAGGCTCTTTGGAACAATATGCCTGTGCTACTGCGATTCGCCGCCGCACTCTCAAAGAACCTATCGAATTGGGTTTTCTTGCCCAACAAGGAGATGCCGCAGCATTGACTTTTTGGCAAGAATATGGTGTTAATTTGGGAATTGGTTTGACCAGTTTGATTTATGTACTCACACCGCAAGCGATCGTGATTGGTGGCGGTATCAGTGGCAGCTTTGAGTTTTTCTTACCAGGTGTGAAGGCAGAAATTGAGAAGCGAGTGCAGCCTTTATCACGAGAGGGTTTACAAATATTGCCAGCGGAGTTAGGCAATTTTGCAGGAATAGTAGGTGCAGCAAAGTTGGCATGGCAAAACTATTCAAGATTTTAAATTATGGTTCAAACAACCCCAGCTAGAGACATCTGTCTTTACAAATTAGAAGAAAAATGAAGCTCTAACTAAGAGATAATTTAATTAATTTTACATTACGTAACATAGTTTAATTTATTCTTGCCCACTTACTTAGCAATTCTGACTGATGGTGAAAAGTGAGTAAAAAGCAACTATTTAAGCTTGAATAAGCGCTATGTAATGTCAGAAGATGCAGTAAAGATGTTTTTCTGGCAAAAATCATAAAATGAGCATGTTATTCAGAACCAAAGCCAGTCCAATGACTAAAGGCTTGAAGTATCAGCAAAGAGTCAAGCAAACTTTTACTGTAATGCTAATAAGAGCTAGCCATCGCTACGTACTCGTGGCATTAATACTCAGCTTGATAATTCTTGCCTGCATTAACATTTTAAAATCTAGCCAATCTTCAGTCACCGAGTCTCCTATTAACAGTAAAGTCCTGAAGATTTGGTCAGATAAAGGTTATACTTTGGAAGAGGATGAAGCGCTCCAGAAGATCATTAGTAAGTGGGAACAACAAAGCGGCAACAAAATTAAACTTACTTTCTATACTAACGATGAATTGCCACAAAAGACTCAAAGGGCACTTCAGGCAGGTAATTCACCCGATCTCGTCATAAATAGCAGTGCTGAGAGGGAGCTGTATCCACGTCTTGCCTGGGAAGGTAAATTGGCAGATGTCTCTGATGTAATTGAGCCAGTTAAAAGTATTTATTCTGAAGGTGTTCTGGAAGCAGTTCGTTTATATAACAACGTTGATAAGAAGCCGAGTTACTATGCAGTCCCAATTAATCAATTAACAATTCACATCTTCTACTGGCGAGACTTACTAGAGAAAGTAGGTCGAACTCAAAGCGATATCCCTAAAAATTGGGATGCTTTCTGGGAGTTTTGGAAACAAGTGCAGGATGATTTGCGCGCACAGCAAAAACAGAATATTTACGGGTTAGGCTTTCCTTTCTCCACTGGTTCTACAGATACCTACTACTTGTTTGAGCAGATTTTAGAGGCATACAATGTTCAAATTTTAGACTCCAAGGGTCAACTTCTGCTCAACGATCCCAAGGTGTATCAAGGTATTGTTAAAAGCTTAGAGTGGTATGCGAAATTTTTCCAGCAGGGCTACGTACCACCGGACGCAGTAAACTGGTTAAATCCAGACAATAATCGCAGCTTGCTCAATCGTGGCGTGGTTATGACGCCTAACAGCTCGCTTTCGATTCCTGCTGCTGTCCGCCAAGATTCTGACACCTATCGTCACAAGCTTGGTATCCTAGAATTTCCGAACAAACCTAATGGTAAACCGATGCGCTTCTTAGTCTCGATTAATGAAATAGTTTTGTTTGCCGAGTCTAAAAATCAGAAGGTAGCCAAAGACTTTCTCGCGTATTTAATTAAACCTGAGATAATAGGAAACTATCTCAAAGCTACCGGAGGACGGTATTTACCAGTAATGAAGCCTGTTTGGAAAGACCCTTTTTGGACAAATCCAGCAGATCCTCATCTTTCCACTGCAACTCAAACACTAACTAAAGATACTCGCCCATTTTATATTGTTCAAAACCCTGCTTACAGCTTAGTTTTAGAAGAGAATGTTTGGGGTAAGGCTCTCAATCGAATAGTTGTCAATAGCATATCTCCAGAAGAAGCAGCAGACACGGCAATTGAGCGGATAAAACAAATTTTTGATGAATGGTAGTGAGCTATATGCAATTTTAGAATTAGCACCTTAGCACTAAAGTTACAATTTTATTCTTAGATAACTCTACAAAAAAGATGATTCAATAGCTAGGCTAATTGAGCAGAAATTCTTACAAAGCATTTTTTAAGATTAGGAAGGTAGTAAATCTGTTTTTCAACTTTCTTGTTACCTTGTTCTGCTACACAGGGATTTCAAGACAAAGAATATCCTGTTGCTTTCTTAACGTATTTCACAACTTTTTCATAAGATTCAGGATTACTCACAGGGTTGATGATGATGGGAATAGTGCCATCTGGCAACCAAAAAGTTATCCTACCGTTCGGTTCATGACAAAAGGAACTGATACAGTTGAGATTAATTACATATTCATTTTTTTCGTAATTTATTCTTACCCAGTGGGCGTGATCTAATTCTAATCCTGTCACACATTCTAAATAATCAAAAATCTTTTGATAATCTTCCAAATTACTTTGCGGGTTAATCACTATGGGAATGGCACTATCGGGTAGCCAAAAAGTCACCCTGCCATTGAGTTCATAACAAAAAGCATGGACACGCTCAAAATTCACCACATATTCTTTCCTCTCGTAAAGGATTTTCACCCAGTACGCCACAACATCTCCTCAAGTCCGAAATTTACGAATGATGCACCCTGGATGTCCAAATCGACTAAAGCCCTAAGTTAATGTTGTTATGCACTAATTCAAAATCTAAAAAATTAATTTTGAATTACGAATTACGTTAGCGCAGCGTTAGCGAGTTATCGAGCGTCATTACAAATTTTTATGACACCTCCAATGGTGTTGGTGTGCTAGATGTCGAAAGAGAAAGAGCGATCGCTGTTTGAATAAACCCTTTAAATAAGGGATGAGGTGTACTGGGGCGTGATTGAAATTCTGGATGAAATTGGCAAGCAAGAAAGAATGGGTGCTTGGTTAATTCCACAATTTCAACTAAACGCCCATCGGGAGAAGTACCACTAATCACATAGCCAGACTTTAACAACAAATCGCGGTAATCATTGTTAAACTCATATCGATGTCTATGTCGTTCATAAATCACATCTTCTTGATAGAGTTTAAAAGCTAAAGTATCAGGGAGAACACGACAAGGATATAGTCCTAAGCGCATTGTACCCCCTAAATCCACTATTTCCTGCTGTCCTGGCAATAAATTAATTACTGGATCAGTTGTATAGGGGTCAAATTCAGCACTGTTGGCACCTGTTAATCCCCCTACGTGCCTAGCCCATTCAATCACGGAACATTGCATTCCCAGGCATAATCCCAAAAAGGGAATTTGGCGATCGCGGGCGTATTTAATGGCGGCAATTTTGCCATCGACTCCCCGAACCCCAAAACCTCCTGGTACAACTATGCCATCGACACCCTCAAGAGAATTTTCGGCTGCTTCAGTTTCTAAATCTTCTGAATTTATCCAACGCAGGCGCAGTTTGCCGTATGTGGAGATTGCAGCATGATTTAGTGCTTCCACTACAGATAAATAGGCATCACTTAACTGCACATATTTACCAACGATCGCAATTTCTACCTCGTGCTTGGGACTATGTAAACGTTGTACCAGAGTTTGCCACTGCGTCAAATCTGGTTTACGTTGTTCCATTTGCAGCAAGTTCAGCACTTGTTCTGCCATTCCTTCCCGTTCTAGATTCAGCGGTACTTCATAGATACTTTTGGCATCTTGGGAAGTAATGACGCATTCTTCCGGTACATCGCAAGATCCCGACAATTTTTGTTTTAATCCTTTGGGTAAAGGGCGATCGCTCCGACAAACTAAAATATCTGGTTGAATACCAATGGATCTGAGTTCTTTAACTGAATGCTGTGTCGGCTTAGTTTTCATCTCACCCGCAGAGGCAATCCACGGTACTAGCGTTACGTGCATATACAGCACATTTTGCCGTCCCACCTCTTTACGAAACTGGCGAATTGCTTCCAAAAATGGCAGTGATTCAATATCTCCCACCGTCCCGCCGATTTCTGTAATTACTACAGATGGGTTTGTACTTTTAGCAACTCGCAGAATCCGATCTTTAATTTCATTGGTAATATGAGGAATTACCTGGACAGTACCGCCATTGTAGTCTCCGCGTCGCTCTTTATTGATGACTGCTTGGTAAATTGAGCCAGTAGTCACACAATTTAAGCGCGACATTGAGGTATCGGTAAAGCGTTCGTAATGCCCCAAGTCTAAATCTGTCTCCGCCCCATCCTGGGTAACGAATACTTCCCCATGTTGAAAGGGACTCATCGTTCCAGGATCGATATTGATATAAGGGTCGAGTTTGAGAATCGACACCGAATATTCGCGCGACTTGAGCAAACGCCCTAGACTTGCTGCTACAATGCCCTTACCAATACTGGAAACTACGCCTCCAGTAACAAAGATAAACTTAGTCATAGTATTTTGAATTTCTAACAACTTCTAAAAATACATCCCGTCATTGTGCCACAGTTGTTGTGGTGTCATCTTCTGTGATTTGCTGTGAAAAACCTCTTAGGATTAGTAATATTAGGCTGTATTCTCACCTCCTCAGTAACATTGGCAGAGCCATCTCTTATAGTCGTTTTTCCCCAGACAAACTACCAGACAAGTGCCCAAAAAATATTCTTTCTGGGCACTGCACCACCAGATGGTCAGGTTTTGATCAATAGTAAGCCAATTACCCGCAGCAAAGCTGGTCATTTTTCCCCTAGTTTCCCCTTGCAGTTGGGGGAAAATCTTTTTACTGTGCGTCGCCAGAATCAAGAACTTAAGATTAAGGTGATCAGGCTTAACGCTAGCCCTGAACTACCACAGGGGGTAGCCTTTGCGAAAGATTCCCTGACTCCCGCAGTTGACATTGCCAGATTACCAGGAGAAGTAATTTGTTTTGGCGCAATTGCACCCCCTAACGCTAATGTCTCTGTAATCCTGGCTAATCAAACTATTGCCCTTTTACCACAACCTCAACAAGCACAACTACCAAGTAATTTGGCAGCTTTGACAGGTCAAAATCAGCCTCATGCCCAGTCTAGCGTAGGCAACTATCAAGGTTGCACCACAGTGGCAACAGCCGCCGATCTGGGAAAACCTCAATTTCAACTGACACTTGACGGCAAGACGATAACTCAACCAGGATCTGGTAAGATTGAAATCCTCTCAAGATCGCAGTTGCCAGTTTCTGAGGTTACAGTAGAATCAGGGGTTGCTCGTACTGGCCCTAGCACCGATCATTCCCGACTTACACCACTGACCAAAGGCACACGCGCAACAGTTACAGGTAGGGAAGGTGAATGGTTGCGCCTAGATTATGGCGCTTGGATTAATAGTAAAGAAATCCGCATTCTACCTGGTGCAGTTCCGCCACAGACAATAATCCGCAGTGTCGGATACCGTCAACTCCCTAGTGCGACAGAGATAGTTTTCCCCTTGCAAGTTCCTGTACCCGTGAGCGTACAACAAAGTGAGCAAACTCTCGCTCTCACTCTCTACAATACCACTGCCCAAACAGACATAATTCGCCTGGATGATAACCCCCTAATTAATCGCCTAGACTGGCAACAGGAAGCTCCAGGACAAGTAAAATACACCTTTAACCTCAAAAAAGCTCAACAGTGGGGATATAAGCTGAGATACGACGGTACAACCCTGGTTTTGGCTTTGCGTCATCCGCCTAAAATCGGGAACACAAGACGCAAGTCTTTAGCTAATTTCAAGATTGTACTAGATCCAGGGCATGGCGGTAAAGAATCTGGTGCCAGTGGCCCAACTGGATATTTAGAAAAAGATGTGAATTTGGTGGTATCTAAGTTGCTGCGCGACGAGTTGCTGAAGCGAGGGGCAACGGTGGTGATGACGCGAGAGGACGACAAGGAAGTTTCGCTAGTAGAACGTCAGGCAATTATCAGTCAAGAAGAACCTGCGATCGCTATTTCCATACACCACAACTCTCTACCCGATAATGGCGATGCCGAAAAAATTAAGGGATTCGGCGCATTTTGGTATCAACCCCAAGCCCATAACCTCGCCATATTTTTACACAACTATGTAGTCAAAAAAATCGGTAGACCTTCTTATGGTGTGTATTGGGATAACCTGGCGCTGACACGTCCGACAGCTGCACCATCGGTGTTGCTGGAATTGGGTTTTATGAGCAATCCCGATGAATTTGAGCAGGTAGTCAACCCAGAAGAACAGAAGAAAATGGCAAAAGCGATCGCTCAGGGGATTACTGAGTGGGTTAGGAGTGTTAGATAAATTTTGAGGTACAAAACTAGTTCCTCATTGTATTTGGTGGAGTGTGATCGCCTCCTGCGGGGTGTAGCCCATCGCTATTTTTTAGCTAGTTGCTGCTCAATATTGCGATCGCTCTTTATTCAAGATTTTTGACTTTTATAATGTATTGTCAAAACCATTTCTACTGTACCAATCAAGTAAAATAAAAGTTCAGTTATTCCTGCAAGGTGTTCGATGACTATCTTTGACCGCCGCCGTCAACTTCAACAACAGATTGCTCAACTTCCAGATGACCAACTAACTCAGGTTGAGCAATATCTAGCATTTCTTGGTTTTCAGAAAACAGTTACATCTCAATCAGAAGTGACCAAATCACCTTCCACTGGAGCTTCGATTCTGGCATCTTTAGAGCAAGCACACACTCCGCCCAATTCTCCTCTGGAGGATGAGACGCTAGCAGAACCACCTGAAGATTTCGCTGCTAAGATCGCTGAAATAAAACAACGTGGCGATCGTTCTCAATCTGTGATCCGACGAGGTTCTACAGGTGAAGATTTGCTCAAATTTGCTGGTACTTGGCATGGAGATGACCTAGAGGAGTGCCTAGCATTTCTGGATGCAACCCGCTCAAAAGCGAAGTTTTAAGCCAATAATTTATGTATTTGCTGGATACGAATCACTGTAGTTATCTCATTAATAATAATCCTCAAGTTGTCGCAACTGCTCAAAGCTATGCTCAAGATCCTTTTGGGATTAGCATCATTAGCTATGGTGAGTTGCTCTACATGACGCAAAAATCAGAGCGTCGAGAGATCAACTTACAAGTGGTTCAAGCATTCCTGACAGAGATTGATATCTATCTGATTAACAAAGAAATAGCTGAGATATACAGTCAACTGAAGAACTGCATTTTTCGTCAATTTGCCCCAAAAGAAAAAAACAAACGCCGCAGTACCCGCATTCAGGATATCAGTTTTGATGATAATGATCTATAGATCGCCGCAACAGCAATTTATCATAATATTACTCTCGTCTCAGCTGACAGCGACTTCACCAGGATTCAGCAAGTTTACAGCTTTTCAGTCGAATCCTGGATTTAATTGCTTTACCTAGTACGCTGAACTAATAAATTAAGTGCCAATTTAATAAATATTGCTATTTTTTAGCTAGTTTCTGCTCAATGTTGTGACAAATATTTGTGAAATTTTTGACTTTTATAGTGCATCAGCATTATTACTGGTTTCTTGATATCGCTCCATTGCTGCACTCAATACTAAATTGCTATAATTCCAAGGTTTTTTTAAAATTTCTTCTAACAGGTTATGCCATGTCTCATGCTTATCAACAGGCATTTGAATCTCTCTTAGCATCTTAACCCAAGCTTCCTCTTTCTCGATAATTTGAGTTTGTTGCAATGCTGCTAATAACATTTGTCTATAATTAATATTCTCAATTGGATAATCTGACAAAGTTAAGTATAAAATCCCTAGTAAAGAATGCTTGTTACTGTCAGAATTTATCAGACTCCATCCTGCATCTGCATTAAAGCAAAGATTAATGGCTTCTTGTATTTTTGCTTTCTTGGAGAATTTATAAGATTTCATTGACGAACGAAAAATTAGATATAAAAGGAATACGCTCCCTATACGAACATTTTCATCCTCATGACTAAGAAATGATTCTAATACATCTGTAGATTTCAATAAAAAATTATTAGAAATGCCACTCAGATAAAGCTCTCTTTTGTTAAGTAAAAGTTCTTTAAGAGGTAGAGTATTAAACACAAGTAGTATTATTCTTTGAATCGGAGTATAATAACTTAATATTTTTAGGAAGTAAACCCAACATAAGTTAGTAATAGTGTCGTCTAAAGATTGTGACCAAGTAGTAAGAATTAATTCTAAAATTTCCTGTGTCTTTCTTAAGAACATTGGATCTGATGACCACTCAAGTTCAATCAGATTCATTAATATTCTACTTAATCTTTTATGCTGTTTTATAGCCTCTTCAGCAATCGTTAAGATTTTGTAGAGTTCATCACTTTCGCATTTCAATGTACTGAAGCTAATAGGACTATAAATATATGCTTCTGCTAAATCTTCAACACTTATGCCTATTTGATTAGCTAATGGTAATAACTCAGGCAAAAGTTCATCTAATCTCATCTGCGTATGTATTGCTATTATAAGTTTTTGTAAATGTTGTCTATCATCTGATTGCTGCTTATATTTGAGAATAGCTTCCTCTATTTCTTTAAAAATAGCTATCTGTTTTTTAGCTTCCAAGAAGGGTAATAATCTATTGACACTATCTTGCTCTTCAACCAATTGTTTATCCACGGCTAGATTCAAAAGAGGCCAATTTTCTCTTAAAGCAAAAGAACGCCACCATTTCTTAGAAAGGGATGAAGTGCGGTAAATTAATTTTAATCTTTCCATAAAGACAGATATATGATCAAGATGAGGCTCTTTGAAAAACCAAAGTAACGACCATAAACTTACTTCTAACCTGGGTATTAAGTTATGGCATTGCAATAGCTCCTCTATATTATCGATAACTTCTTTAGGCATACAGTCAGATGGTTCTAGCCCAATCCTCATCATTCTTATAGCTATTGCATGTTGTGAGATATCTTGTTCCTCTCCATATATTAAAATATTTCTGCGTTTATTAATTTTCATGGACAACTCGATCAATAATCTAGAGCATCTCAGCAATAATATTAATTGTTCAGAAAGCGTTTTTGGTTTTAGGAATTCCCCGATAAGTTCTTGCTCAGAACTTGAAGAATTGTAATACACTCCTAAAGAAAATATTTCTGCTAATTCGTTTGCTTGGTCTTCATAAATTGACCAATTTCTCAGAACTGCCTCAGTATATTCAAGTGAGCTTAACCACATTTTTATTTCAGACGAAGAGAACCCACGCTCACTAAATATTTTTTTGTAGTAGTCCCAATAATCTTGTAATCTTTCTACCATCCATGAAGGCTCTGATTTATAGCTCATAGCAAGACACAATGCAGTAATTACAGTTGTTTCTCGTTGAGTTTGAAGCAGAGCATTAATCTTATCTTGGAAAGGTTTTTTTGCTCCAAAATGTTGACCATAAAGTTCTAATACTGTTTCTGAGCATGAATCTGGTAAAGAACGCAACTTCTCTTCTAGAAGAGGATGCAATGATTCTTGTTTATCTTCTTGAGATAATTGCTCTATGAAAGATTCCAATGCTTCTTTTTGCTCTGTATTTAGCCCCGTGTCTAAAACTTTTAGTCCGTATTCTATAAATTCATATTGTAAATCTGGATTAATTTTACTAAAAGCACCATCGCTTGCTATTTCAAGCGCAAACCAAGCTCCTGGTCGTAAATAATGATTTGTTTTTGTTTGGTCTATCTCTTTACAGAGTCTTAAAATCTTATTAGCTTCTCCCTTATGGCTCCGAGCAATACGACCAACGAAAAATAAAGCAACATTGCGCCAGTGTGCTAAATAAATGATATTTTTTAAGCTTTCAAAACGTTGAGCAGTATCCTCGGCATTCTCTACTAAATGAACCGCTGCAAAGAATTCTTGAAAAGAGCGAATATCAAAACCAAACAAATCATTAGCTTCAGTAATCAAAACTAATCTATCACCATCCTTCACCAAGGTTTCCATCTTAAAATTTATGGTTTCAGCAGTGGAACGCTTGCCTTCTTGACGTAGGAATTTACAAACAGCATCTCTAAAATCATTTTCAGGTAAGCGCGATTGAACGTTTTCTTTTGCTGCTCGGTGATGCAGTAAGTATCCTAATACCAGTTTAATATGAAGCTGCATAGAATAGAGCTTCCAGGATAAAGTTATAAGAAGAGACAGAAATTACCTGGTCAAATGTAAGTTGGTCGAATATTTCTTGGATGCGCTCGCGTAAAGCTTGTAAAGAAGAGAAAAGTTGATTTTTGAGAGGTTTCTTGAGAGCTTGCCAAAGCCTTTCAATGGGATTGAGTTCAGGGGCTGAAGCTGGTTGAAACAGAGGAATAATATTTTCTGGCCAACGAATTGCAGAACTTGTATGAGCAGGTGCTTGGTCAATCTGTAAAATGGCATAATC
>LXQE01000149.1 GCA_003326195.1 Nostoc punctiforme NIES-2108 | reverse complement strand
GCCCAGTCAGGGTGGAAATTTCTTTGCCCGTCTCCCGATTCCACAATTTGATCGTCTTGTCCCAACTGGCAGAAGCTAAAGTTTTGCCATCTGGGCTGAAGACGATGCTGTAGACCCTACCGCTATGCCCAGTCAGGGTGGAAATTTCTTTGCCCGTCTCCCGATTCCACAATTTTATAGTCTTGTCCCAACTGGCGGAAGCTAAAGTTTTRCCATCTGGGCTGAAGACGACGCTGTTGACCAATTGGCTATGCCCAGTTAGGGTGGAAATTTCTTTGCCCGTCTCCCGATTCCACAATTTTATAGTCTTGTCAGCACTGGCGGAAGCTAAAGTTTTACCATCCGGACTGAAGATAACGCTGTTGACCTCAGCGTTATGCCCAGTTAGGGTGGAAATTTCTTTGCCCGTCTCCCGATTCCACAATTTTATAGTCTTGTCAGCACTGGCGGAAGCTAAAGTTTTACCATCTGGGCTRAAAACGACGCTRTTGACCAATTGGCTATGCCCAGTCAGGGTGGAAATTTCTTTGCCCGTCTCCCGATTCCACAATTTGATCGTCTTGTCCCAACTGGCGGAAGCTAAAGTTTTACCATCTGGGCTRAAAACGACGCTCTTGACCAATTGGCTATGCCCAGTTAGGGTGGAAATTTCTTTGCCCGTCTCCCGATTCCACAATTTGATCGTCTTGTCCCAACTGGCRGAAGCTAAAGTTTTGCCATCTGGGCTGAAAACGACGCTGTTGACCAATTGGCTATGCCCAGTTAGGGTGGAAATTTCTTTGCCCGTCTCCCGATTCCACAATTTGATCGTCTTGTCAAGACTGGCGGAAGCTAAAGTTTTGCCATCCGGGCTGAAAACGACGCTGAAGATCGACTCCCTATGCCCTTCCAGGCGATTTTGTTCACGAATATTAGTACTAGATAGAATTTTCTGTAAACTAAACAAAGGGCTGTATGCTGGATAGTCTGCTAAAGATTGTTTATCCTTGACCAGACTTTTTAATGTTCCTGCCGTCTTCATTGCTAATAGCAGAGCATCAAATTCCCTGAAAGTCTCAAACAGCTGCAACGCATTTGTTCCGTCTTGTTCCAATTGCGTAGCCGTTAAAGCAACTTTTCTGGCTGCTTCTGCCTTTTTTAGTTCCTCAAGAGAAGTTTTACGGGCATTGACTGCCTCTTGTCGTTGTTGAATCGCTTGGTTTGCCTGTACTTCAGCTTGACTAGCGTTTGCGCTAGCTGCTGCCACTTTGTTTTGGGCTAGTTGCAGGTATTGCTGTGCCTGATTCACTTTGGCATTTGCAGCATTCAGTTTTGAAGTTGCGTTACTAAGATTCCGTTTTGCCTGTGCTGCCTGTTCCGATATCCTTTGATTGTCGCGTGATATTTTTTTATTGTCTGCTGATATCCGCTGATTATCTTGCTTGGTTGCTGCGGTTTCTCTCTTCGCCTGATTTAATTCGGTTTGGGCATTATCTCTTTCTGCCTTTGCTGTTCCTGCTTCTCCCAATTGATATTGAGCAAATATTAATGATGCAACTGCCCCCACCACAGTCAGTCCTAACACCAAAGAACCAATACGAATCCGTTGATTAGCTTTGTGATTCGCCTCTGCTAATACCTGCTTTGCCTGTTCCTCTGCCTCCAGCCTTTTCTGCACATCACGCTTTTCCAACTCTTGGCTGGCAGCTAAAAACTGATAGTCTAAGTCACTCAAACTTTTACCGACTGCCCATTCTTGAGCATCATGCAAAGTCTTTCCCCGCAACAACCGCGACTCATCTTGACGTTCCGACTCAACCCAGGCATTAAATGTATCGGAGTAGGGGCGCAAGTTTGCTAAAATCTTTTCGCACCATTCCTGCTTAAACACCTCTGCGTAAATTCGGTTATAAATTCGCAGTTTCCCCTCCCGCTTCACCACCAAACCCGTCAGCCGCAGTTCCGTTTGTTCAGGACTATCATCAGTTGCTATCTCTCCTTGCTGCAAAATATGCTGATACAACCCCAACAATCGCCCAGTCCTCTGTTCCCCACTCCGCATGATTCTGTCTCGAATCGTCTTCAAATGCTCCGGCTCATCTTGCGTCTCCCAATTCTCAATAATCCCCTCGCGTACCAATTCTTCCACCCAGTCCCTAACCTCTATTCCCCAATTCCTAGTCTCCAGTCCCCCCTGCACTAGTAACTTACAAACTTTTTGCGTCAAAAACGGCTGTCCTCCCGTCCAGTCCAGCACCACCTGCATTAATTCTTGAGAATCACCCACTTCAGCCAAACCCCGCGCCAAGGGTTGCGCCTCTTGGAGTTGAAAGCCAGTTAAATCAATTGCCTGCCCAATATTAAAAGGTGTCCGGCGTTTGTCTTGAATCAAATCTGAAGGCGTAGATACGCCAATCAAAGCAAAGGTGAGGCGATTATATTCAGGATGGTCTGCTCGTCGGTTGTAGCAATCACGGATGACTGCAAAAAAGTCATCTAAGTTGAATGAAAGACTCAGAACGCTGTCAATTTCATCAATAAAAATAACAATCTTTTCAGTAATTGTTTTTAATAATATTGTTTCAATAAACTTACCCAAGCGCTGCACTGGTGACAGCAAACCGTTATCAGTCCACCAAGTATCTAAATCAAAAGTTGTATAAATATTAAAACTTCCCACCAGAGTATCAATCACCCCGGCATACCACTGTTCTGGCGTAATATCTGCCGTCCCAATAGCTGTAATATCAACAACAGCACAAGCAAATCCCTCAGTTTGCAACTGCTGCATTACCCGCACCCGCAAGCTAGATTTCCCCATCTGCCGGGAATTGAGTACATAACAAAAATTCCCAGCCTTCAAGCCTTCATAGAGGTCATGGTCAGCTTGCCGTCTAACATAAGTTGGTGCATTTTGAGGCAGACTACCACCGACTTGATATTGGTACTGGGTCATAAACAATTAAAAATTAAAAATTAAAAATTATGAAGTCCAAGCTAGTTTGGTTTTGGTATGGTGCGTTAGCCAATGGCATAACACACCCTACAATATTACGAATTGCGAATTAAATGAGCTAGGTGTTTTAACACTTTCAAGACAATATATATGTCATCACGACTATCTAAAGCAAACAAATCAGATAGAGCATATTGTAGAGTTTCAGTTTTTAGCAGTTTGATAAATCTAAATTCATTACCATTGGTGACAAACCCAAAAACAGGTTTTGCCGAAGTTGCATCTGCCAACATATAAGCCAATGCTTGTGGAATTGCTGGCA
Organism: Nostoc punctiforme NIES-2108; assembly: GCA_003326195.1. Classification (GTDB taxonomy): domain Bacteria; phylum Cyanobacteriota; class Cyanobacteriia; order Cyanobacteriales; family Nostocaceae; genus Nostoc; species Nostoc punctiforme_A. The sequence goes on along the minus strand of LXQE01000149.1, from coordinate 230,433 downwards.
CTAAGGAGTAATCTGCTCGTTTTGCCTCAATAACGAGAATCCAAAGTGGAGGATGGAACACTAAGATGTCAATACGTCCTCTGATAATGATGCCTTCGTCTTCAGAAGAAATTCTGACCTCTTGTTCTGAGGCGATGTAGAAAGGCGGTTGATAAAAACCTGCTAGACGCAATAGTGGAGATAGCACTACCATTTTGACTACAGGTTCTAAAATAGGATATTTCGATAGATGCAAATATTCTGTCTTGACTTCGTTAAGAGATTGCTTTTCTAAATCACTCAACTCAGGTAAATCTTGCTGCCACTCTGAAAAAAAAAGTTCGTTGTCTGCAAGGTGTAGACCAAATTCATCGATGAGTTGGGCTAGGGTGATATCTTTTCCTTGAATAAGTTGAACCATGTTGAGCCTTTTAGTTAAATGGTAATTGCAGATGAAAGTATTTCAGGTCTTCCTAATGTACTTTTTTAATTTTTAATTCCCAAGCGATCGCCCAAAATATTGACGGTACAATTTACACAGTGGCACTACTTCATTGCCTTGAAACTTAACTAACCCCATACTGCGGAGTTTAAACGCTTCAGTTGTGCCTACATCTACGGGGCGATTTGCTGTCATCACTTGTTTGACCGCAGCTAGCAATTCTGCATCCTCTTGCAAATTCAGCCAATGGCGGCGCAGATGGTCACTGTAAGGCCCTTCCTCGGTTGCCGCGATTTTTTGCAGATTTTCCAGGGTCATCCTACCACGGGCAATTTCATAAAGCGCTACCCGCACTAAATAAGGATGACCACCCACGAGTGTCATTAATTCTTCAATTTGTGATTCAGTCCAATTGAGTCCGTGACGCTGTACTAAGTCTTGTACTTGTATTTGATTTAGGTCTGGTAACTCAATGGGTAAGCCCACATTAAAAGGCGACTGATTAATATTGAGTGGAATATAAACTTCCTTAGAATGCACAATTACTAACCGGAGATTTTTCCAAACTGTCTCATTCTTTGACCGCTCATGCCAAGCTCGTAGTAATCCAAAAAAATCAGCCGCAATCTTGGGATGCTTGAAGACTTCATCGACTTCATCCAAACCCAAAGCTACGGGGTTATTAATCGCAGGTAATAAATACCGTTGAAAATAATTTGTACATTTATTCTTACTACCTAAAACACCTTTCCAATACTCATCTAACTTATCGGGTAGATTCAGTTCGTAGGTAATGGTGGCACAGAACCACTGCAAAAATTGATCTAAATTAGCGAGAAATTCTGCATCGGCTGACTGGAAATTTACGGGTGCTGTCTGATAGTCATGTTGACTAGCATGATGGAGAATCCGCGACATGAGCGAAGTTTTGCCCATCTGTCGGGGAGCTTTGATGCGAATTAAGGCCCCTGGTTGGAGAATTGCTTCATAACAGTCTACCTCAATAGGCGATCGCTCGACATAGAAAGCAGAGTTTAAAGATACCTGCCCTTCTGGATTTTCTAAGGAGACTGCTGTTTTTATCTCGGTATCTAGAATCGTTTCGTTAGCAGAGATAGCACCTTGGGGATTGTTCCGACTTTTCAGCACTGGTGTCGAAGACTCTGGAATACTTTCTAAATCAATAGCGTTACAGCCAAACTCATAAGCATCCTCATAAGACCTATCAGCACCCAGTGCATCATAAAAGCCTACCGCAAATTTAATTGCGGCCCTGTCCCCAATTGCCCGATTCATCCCAACTACGCAGTTAATGTGTTGGTAAATTGCCTCAGCTTGCACCTCGCTGTAACAGGCATTTAATAATACACACTCAATTTTGTCTTTAAATAACTTAAATAGCCTTGCCAGTGACTCCGTACTCACTAGCTGCATTTCCCCTATATTATTTTCCAAGGCTAAACCTTGATTTCCTCCACCATGTCCAGAAAAATGGATAATATGAGGATTATGATCTAAAAGCGCACGCCGCAAATCGTCAGGCCGCACCGCCCATTTAGTAATAATTTCAAACTTATCTCGGCTGCGAGAGCGTTGCAACCCTTCCTGAATTTCCCTAACTTCCTCGTCCAAGCGAAGTTTATCTGTTGTCGTGGGATTAGCTGACACAATCAGGATTTTTTTCACAGCGCTATCAACTATTGAATGCAGGCTTCTGGCTTAGATGTAGTTTACTACAGCAGATAACTACACAATTACTGATAGTGCATTACCGTTAACGAGTATTTGAACTGGATGAATCCACCTTTTATCTCCGTTAACGAGTGTTTGAACTGGATGAATCCACCTTTTATCTCCGTCGACGAGTGTTTGAACTGGATGAATCCACCTTTTATCTCCGTCGACGAGTATTTGAACTGGATGAATCCACCTTTTATCTCCGTCAACGAGTGTTTGAACTGGATGAATCCACCTTTTATCTCCGTCGACGAGTATTTGAACTGGATGAATCCACCTTTTATCTCCGTCAACGAGTATTTGATACTCAATGCAAATTCCAGCAATTTTCACAAGCATGGAATACACATAATTTTAGGGGCACAATATATTGTGTCCCTACGCGTGTAGTCTATTCAATTGAAAACCGCTGTAATCCTTAGCCAGATGCAACCTAATTAATCTTAATTTCCGATTTTTTATTGGCAACCTGAACTTAAATCAAAGCTTTGACATTCTCTAGCTTCCAACAATTGCCTAACCGTATTACCAGACTGATAACTTATCAAAGTTCCCGCAACCGCAGCCAGTGTAACAATAGTAGCTAGTCCCAACAAAGTAGCTCGTTTTTTAGATTTGATTGTACTGATGAAAGTATCTATGCCAGTCGCACTACCAACAACCTCAATTGTCCCAAGTGCTTTTAAAGCAATAGCCGCATTAGCATAGCGGCGTTTTCGGTTACGTTCCACCATTTTCATCAACCACCACCGGAAACGCGGACTGATTTGAGGAACTAATTGCTGGAAATTAAAGCGATAGTTATCATCAATTAATTTGCCAATCTCAACAGAACGGGTATTAGTAAGTAAGCAAATTAGTGTTGCTCCTAAACTATATAAATCTGATGCTTCTGTTAAAGAATGACCAAATTGTTCTTCTGGTGGCATAAAACCTGGAGTTCCTGCTATAAAGGTGCTCAGAGCTACTTTCGCACCCTGTATCCTAGCCAAACCAAAATCCACTAGGTAAGCATTTAGTTCTTCATCAACCAAAATATTCTCTGGCTTAATATCCCGATGAATAATCGGGGAAACTTGCTTTTGCAGATAAACCAAAATTTCTAAGGTTGACAGAGCAATTTGCTTAATTTCTTCAGGATTAAAGCTGCGTTTTAATCCTAATGATGGGGCATTTTTATATTCTTGTACCAGATAAAAAGCCCCTGGCATTTCAAAGGAGTCTATATAGCGAGGAATGCGGGAATGATTGAGTTGTTGCAAGATTTCTATTTCGCGCTGATATGCTTTTACACCTGATAAATCAGCACCTGCACGAGCAAAACAAAACTCTTTAATTACCACCTGTTGATTAGAGTTGAGGACATTAGCTAGATAAGTAATCCGTCCCCCTTCTCGGTTGCGTCCTAGTTCGCTGATGACTTGATAGCCAAGTTCTGAAAAATCTGGATGGTGATTTAAGGGAATTACCCTTTTATCTCCATTACGCACATCAAGCTCCATTTCTTCACACACCATACGAGTTTGATTATGTCAAGGCGCAATTAAAAGATTAAGATCAACTCACCCAGATTGTTAGCCCCATTTTTACGTTGCTTGGGCTAAGATATATCGGCAGAAAGGCAAAATTATCACCTTTGCGCTAGCCAATCGACAATCTGGGCATTGACAACATCTGGAACCTCATCGTGAGGACAATGACCGGCATTGGGAATGGGAACAATTTTGATATCTTTGCCATTCTCCCGCGCCTTTTCGTAAATCTTGGCCCCGGTAATTGGTGTCCAAGGATCGTCAGCACCCCAAATTACTAATAAAGGACGTTCTACTTTGGGCAAAAGTTCCTCTGGGCTAGGGCCAGGAGGGGCTGTGAGAATAGATGCGAAGACTTGTTGCGCTCCTGGATCGCAAGAGGGAGTATAAAGTAAATCGACTAATTCATCGGTGACGGCTTCACGGTTTTTGTAAACTTGGTAGAGGGTGCGGCGAATCTGGGCTTTTTGGCGGATACGGTTATAGACAAATTTACCTGTAATTGGCGATCGCACAAACTGATTAAAAGCTCCCATCACCATCCGTAGCGGTGGGTTCAATTCGTGAGGACGATGGCTCAATCCACCCGCAGAGTTAATTAAAATACCACCAGCAGCAATTTCTGGATGTTCTACCAGTACTATTAAGCTCAAAAGTGCGCCGATAGAGTTGCCAATAAATACAGCAGGTTCTTGGATGTGTGCTGTGCAAAAATCTTTCAGCAGTTCCACCCAAACTTCTACGCTGTAATCAATGGGCGCTTTATCGGAACCACCAAAACCCAAAAGGTCTATGGCAAATACCTGGTAGCCAGCATCAGCTAAAACTGGGATATTTTTGCGCCAGTGCCCAATGGAAGCGCCAAAGCCGTGAACCAGAACCAAAGGGCGTCCTGTACCCATGACAGTGTACTGAATTTTGTGACCTTGCCAAGCCCAAAAGAATTTTTCAAAGGCATCTTGAGTTGCAAGCGGTTGTGTAGTTACAGTCATTATGAAGATTAATAAAGTGTTTCTTAAATATACTAATGTTCTCTGAACAAAATAGGTCTGAGTCAAAAAGCAATAATCACACTAGACTACTGGTCACAAAATCGCCTTGCTCCCATATTGGGCTTACAATGCCATCAGCGAAGTTTATCAAATGGGCTTTTTAAAAGCTGTTATTAACAAGGATTTTAACCCCACCCAAAGGCTTTCCCACCTTGAAATTTTGGTAGCATTAGCGCTGGGATTAAATTATTAAATCAGTGGTTCAACGGATACGATCTGATCTCGCATCCCAGGTAATAAATAATATTTTCTTTTAAGAGATGCGATTAATCGCCTCTCTAGCTTGCTCGACTGTAAAATTAATTTCCTGACCATAGGAAATCTCTAGTGTATGACCATCTGGGTCTTGAAGATAAGCCCAGTAACCAACCGGATGACCCCAGTCATTTGGCCCAGCCAGCAATATTCCCTCAGTGCGTGCCTCATTGCACAGGCGATCGATTTCCCCCCGATTCTGATAAGCTACCCCAAGATGGGATTGTGGTAAGAGTGCGCCTTCTACTTTCGCTACTTTAATTAGGACAATCACAAAAGGTCTAGTCAGGTCACTAATCCAAGCAACATCTGATTGAGTCGCTTGATCAATGCGATGATGCACGACTGTCATCTGGGCATACTTTGCATAAAATGAAATACTTGCATCAACATCACTGACTGCAAGTGCAATGTGAGTGAAACCAAGATCGGACATTAAAAGAACTCCGTATGTAGACTTGACTGCACGAATGTAGGTATTGGACTTGGTGCTTACTAAGAAAGGTGACACCATTGATAATGAAGGTAGGCGTTATCTTCACAAAATTTATGTTTTTAACTTGGTTAGACAGCAACTCTTGGCTGCTAGAAATCGGCGGGAAACGAATATTAATTGACCCTTGGCTGGTTGGTTCGTTAATTTTCAGCAATTTGGATTGGTTATTTAAAGGTTCGCGATCGCAAAATCGCCCGATACCAGATAATATTGATTTGATCCTGCTATCTCAGGGTTTAGAAGACCACGCTCACCCACCAACACTTAAGCTACTCGACCACAACATCAAAGTTGTAGCTTCTCCCAATGCAGCCAAGGTAGTACAGCAATTAGGTTACACCCAGGTAACAGTATTGGCTCATGGTGAAACTTTCACTTTAGATAATCAAGTTGAAATCAAGGCTTTCCCCGGCTCGCCAATTGGCCCCACTCTGATAGAAAATAGTTATCTCCTTAAAGAATTGGCGAGTGGTCTAACTGTATACTACGAACCTCACGGGTATCATTCTCCACGACTTCAGCAAGCTGCACCTATAGATGTAGTGATTACACCATTTGTTGACATGACGCTACCTTTACTTGGGTCGATTATTAAAGGACAAAATAGTGCTTTAGAAGTAGTAAAATCCTTACAGCCTCAAGTAATAATACCTACTGCTGCTGGTGGAGATATAGCATTTGAGGGATTGCTGATGAAATTCATTCAAACTAAAGGAACTGCTGAAGAATTTCGTTCGTTACTAGAGAAAAACAATCTGGCGACGCAGGTACTTGAACCAAAACCAGGCGATCGCTTTGAACTACCATTAGAAAAACGAGCATTAGCAATCTAAGTTATATAAGCTCAAGTCTTGCACCTAGCCCTAGCGATTACAAATCGAGGTTTTCAACCCGCGCAAGCGGGTTTCGTCTGTATAGCCGCGACTTCTAGTCGTCAGGGCTAATTTTGTTCCATAGCTGAATTATCTTGCATATACACTTTTCTAATCGGAAAAGGAATTTGAATTCCTGCTTGCTGATAGCGTTTGTGTAATTTTTTGACAAAAAGATGTTTACCAATTCGCTGATCGAAGTATTCACTTACCCGCATATAAAGCGTAAAATCTATACTAAAATCATTAAAAGTATGAAATCTGATATATGGTTCACTATCTTTTAATTCCGGTGCAATTTCTTGCATGACTTCTTTAGCAACTTCTACAGTCACTTTTTCAACTTGTTCTAAATCGCTATCATAACTGACACCCACATCCATTGTTAAAGTAATTTCCTTTGCAGGTAAATGATAATTGGTAAAAATTGCAGAAGACAATTTAGAATTAGGAACAATGACTATATTATTGGAAATTTCTTTAATTGTCGTATTACGCCAAGAAATATCTATAACATATCCCTCATGCCCAGCATCTAATTTTACATAGTCTCCGGTTCTAACTTGCTTAGAAATAATTAAGTAAAAACCAGAAAACAAATTTGCTAAGGTATCTTGAAGTGCCAAACCAACTGCCAGACCACCAATCCCTAAAGTCGTGATTATCGGTGTAATCTGAACACCCACTGTTTGCAATATGATTAATGTTCCCAAAACTAAAACAGTAATTTTAGCCAGGTTAGAAATTAGTGATGTGGGAACCCCTTCTGCTCTGCGAATAAATAAATTTACAAAACCAGCAGTCAATCTGGCTAAAACTAGAGTTACTGAATATAGCAGTGCGATCGTCAAAACTTTTTGCAGTACGATCGCAATATCTGGTTTCAAGGGTGCGCTCAAAACAGCCCAAAAAAAACCGGCAATGACAAACCAAATAAATGTCATGCGGTGCAGAGAGTGAAATATAATATTACCCCCGGCAATTCGTTTATTATTAACGAATATTTCCAGCTTTTTGAAGATAACTTTTTCACCAATTATTCCAGCCAGTAAGCCAGCTAGAATAAATGCAATCGGTGTAATCCATTCCATCATATCAATTTGAAATTTGAAATTTTAGATTTAGGAGAGCAACATTTTTGCTGTGATTATGGCTAAATTTTAGCTTGTTAGTTGTCGGATTAGCTGCTTGAGATTTTCTGGATTATGGACTTGCCAATTATTTACCACCCAGATTACATTGCTCCTCTACCTGAAGGACATCGCTTTCCGATGTCTAAATTCCGACAACTCTACGAATTGCTATTAGCCGATGGTGTAGCGAATCAAGAACAATTTCACACTCCCGAACGTCCACCACCAGAATTTATAGAGTTAGTCCATACCCCAAGCTACGTTCAAGCCTACTGTGAAGGAACCCTAGACCCCAAAGCACAGCGACGTATTGGTTTGCCTTGGAGTCCAGCATTAGCAAATCGTACTTGTGTAGCGGTAGGTGGTACGATACTGACTGCGAAACTGGCACTAAGCCAGGGTTTAGCCTGTAATACTGCTGGTGGAACTCATCACGCCTTTCCTAGTTATGGGTCTGGTTTTTGTATTTTCAACGATTTAGCGATCGCCTGTCGCGTTTTACAAAAACTGGGACTCGTCCAAAAAATCCTAATTGTAGATTTGGATGTCCATCAAGGAGATGGTACAGCTTATATTTTCCAAGACGACGACAGCGTTTTTACTTTCTCCATGCACTGCGAAGTCAATTTCCCCGGTACGAAACAAAATAGCGATTTGGATGTTCCTTTGCCGGTGGGAATGGAGGATGACGCTTATTTACAAACCTTGGCGAGTTACTTATCAGATTTATTGTCTAAAGTCAAGCCAGACTTAGTATTTTATGATGCTGGTGTTGACCCTCATATAGGCGATCGCTTGGGCAAATTGGCCCTTACCGATGCTGGCATTTTTCGCCGGGAAATGCAGGTTTTGAGTACCTGTGTGAATAGCGGTTATCCTGTCGCTTGCGTCATTGGTGGTGGTTATGCTGATGAYATGAAATCCTTAGTTTGGCGGCATTCCCTRCTGCATCGCGCCGCCAGTGAAGTTTACCATCAGTACAAACTTTGATGCAGCCACTTAGTTAAGCAATTTTTCCTTCTATTTCTTCTCTCTGTGTCCTCTGCGTCTCTGCGGTTAATTAAAAAAATGACTTTGACAACCAGCACTAGCCTTAACTAAATCCTATTGAGTTCTAAAATATAAAAATCTTGTGTGCAAAGGCAGTACTGGATGAACAACGGCAAACTCAGAGTCTACGAACTAGCAAAAGAATTAAATCTAGATAGCAAGAAATTATTATTAATTTGCGACAAGCTCAAAATTGTAGTCAAAAGCCATACCAGTACAATCTCAGAACCCGATGTAGAACGCATTCGTTTAGCGGTAAATAAACTAACAGCAAAATCCTCGAAAACTACCAAAACAACCTCCGAAGATTGGGGCTATACGTTTATAGCTTCAGCAATTGATAGTTTTATTCGCCATCTTGAAGGGGAAACCGCTCTGAAATCATACCCTGAATTTAGAGAGCGGCGCGATCGCGCCAATCAGTTAATGTATGAATGTTTCGGTCAAAAGCCTTCTCCATTTTATGTGCGTCGCAAAGGTGCGGGAAAAGAGGCAAGAGAGGAAATCTGGGATTTGACAATAGCAACAGACTCCGATGATTTTCCATTACCGACAAGACTTGAGAAGCTCAGAAAAACATTAGGCTTTAGAGCGGCTGTACCAAAAGATGGACGCGGTGGTTTAAAAATACTATCGGCTCAGTTATTACAACCCTCACGGGGACACGCTGATAGCTATGCTATACCTTGCCGCTTACGTTTGCTACCTAATCATCAGCATCATCTCGACATTCCATCTGCAACATTGAAACGCATCGCAGCCGCACCAGTTTGTGGCGAAAATGTACCTACAGAAGAGCAGCTTAAAGCTTGGAAAGCGTTTTTGCAGATTGAAGAAAAAATTGCGAAAGCACGTCAGTTTTGTGTGCGTTATGTAAGTCATAACTATAACTTCAAAAGACGGATTAGTTTTGAAATAGATGTAGCTTCAGCCACACTTGACGGCTTTTATCAAAATTCCCTTGATGTAGAAAACTTCTGGGAACGAGCAAGACGCACAAAAAACGAAGATTTAAAGCTTTTTGAAACTGCTCCCGTCGGCAAAAATTGGATTAGCGGTCGTCAATTAGGGACTGTTGAAGAAGTTGACGCTAACCGTTGTATTATCAGCCTCAGATTAGAACGCGATTTAGCTGAATTCATGGCAGCAGAGCGTTATAAGTTACCAGATACAGGATTTTTGTGTTTTGAAGCAGTTGGTGATATTCAGCAGATTCAGCGCAAGAAAAAAGCTTTAGATGATTTGAATAACGGTTACACCCAAAATCCCTATTTGGGTAACTTTTTATTCGATGCTTCTCAGGCTAGACACATCAAAACAACTGTTGAACTTCAGCCACAAGATTTATTATTATCTTCTGCAAATCCTGGTCAAAAAGCAGCAGTGGAAAAGGTACTTGCTGCGAAGGATCTTGTTCTCATCCAAGGGCCACCAGGTACTGGTAAAACTACTGTAATTGCTGAAATTTGCTATCAAATTGCACTTCGAGGTGGGCGAACTCTAATTGCTTCACAAGCGAATTTAGCAGTAGATAACGCCCTAAGTCGATTAGTTCACAATCCAGTGATTCGGGCAGTACGCAAGGGTAGAGCCGAAAAAGTTGGGGAAGAAGGACAGCTATTTTTAGAAGACCAAGTGATTGGCAGATGGCTAGAAAATACTGCAACTGACTGTGAAAAGAATCTGACTCAACGGCTGGAAAATATCCAAATTTTCAGTCAATTGCTGGCATCATCACAAAGATTTGCAGCCTACTTCCAAGCAGAGGAAGAATTTAATCAGCAACAAACTAAATTCAATAAAAATAAGTTAAAAATAGAGGCTAACTTTAAAAATCAAGAAAAATATTACAACGCAATTGTAGAAAAACATAACGAGGTTGAATCACTAATTGCAGGATTAGAAAATATATTAAATACTGCACAAAATATCAACTGGGAAGCCTCAGAAGTTACAGATTTTTTGCCACTTCTTAAGCCATACACAGAAGGTAACAGTTTAGTAGAAGAATTTTTAGCAAATGTTCGTAAAACTATCAAATATACTGATGAACTTGGCTTTGTGCGTCCAGCGCTTGGTGCTTTTGGTTTAGCGGCTTGGTTGCGTGAAACTGTAGCAATAGAAATTTCTGGATTTAAAACTTCTTTGACTTATGCTCAACAGGTAAGTAAAGCCATCTTAGAAGTTGCAGCATCAGTGGAGGTTGTCAAACAAAATTTCGCCTCATTGAATCAGTTACAACCAGATTATCAGCAATATCTTACCAAACTGCAAAATATACAGCAAACAATCCAGATATGGCAAAACCGCCAACGTGAAATAGATTACATTATCTCAGCAGTTAAGGAATGGAAATCTACAGCACCTTCTCATCTATATCAAACTTTAAAAGAATGTCATCAATCAGGTTTACCACTCACAGAAAATTTAGTTGACTTGCCGCTAGGTTTATTGATGTTTGCTAATACATTAAAACTACCAATAGTACCAAAAAATTATAAAATAAATCTACCCGAATGGGAGTTATTGACAAAAGCGATCGCTTATGAAATAGATGGAGGTTTTACTGATAGACAGGGTAAACAGCATAATTTTAGCTATTTTTTACAACAAAATTTTAGCCAGATTCCAATGGTGCTATCAAAGAGCGATACCTACGGTGGGCAAAGCCTACGCACCCAATGGCAAGAAACCTATCAACAGTTCAATAACTATCAGCTACTCAACCCCAAACAGCGAAAATTACTAGTTGAGAATACCCAGGTTTTCTTAGTTAGAATGCAACGAACTTATGGTGCATCATGGGAATGGAATAACATTGATTCTACTCTCACCCGCCTTACAGAAGAATTGCTAGATACTATCCTTGCAAATGCGCGTCAATGCGTTTTAAAAGTCAAAACTGAAACTGAACAACAGCTTCAGCATCTGCAACGACAATTAAATGAACTTCAGAAAAAGGAAGTTAGCCAACAGCAAATATCTATTACTCAATCGCAGGTGGAAAAAGCACAGCAAGATGCTAATTCTCAACTTGGAATAGTTATTAATATCTTGCAAGAACTTAATCAAAAAAATATCCCTGCTCAATTACGTATTCTAGTTGAAAAATATCTTGCAACCCAATCAAACATTTGGGAGCAACCCCAAGAATTTGCAAATCAAGTAAATTACTGGGAAACTTCTATCAGTCAGCTTGAAACCTTAATCTCATCATTAGAACCTTTTGCTGTGCTAGAGATAATTAAAAATTCTCTAAACGAGCATTTATCAAAGCTACAAGAAGAAACTGAAAACTCTCTAGCGCCGCTTCAAAAATTACAAATTAGTCTACGTGAAATAGAACATAAGTTACAACCACAGCCATCAGAAAGTTTAATAGAAGAAAGAAGCTGGTGGTTGACAGAATGGCAAAGAATACCGGATAAATTTAAACCAGATAAATTTGCTAATAACTTGTTTAATATAGAATTATTACGTAGTATAAATATTAGCTTTGGATCTTGGCAACAGCAACTACAAAAAGACGAAACTTATCTCAATAAATATCAGAATTTTGTTCAAGACTGGATAGGAAAATTAAGACAGCCAAGTGAGCGCGATCGCGACAATTTAAGGCGCATATATTTAGATAATGCAAACGTTGTCGGTATCACCTGCGTTCAAGCTGCAAATAGAGGTTTTTCTGAAGAATTCAAATCCTTTGATGTCGTTATCATTGATGAAGTTAGTAAGTGTACTCCACCAGAGTTACTAATCCCAGCTTTGAAAGGCAAAAAGTTAGTCATGGTAGGCGATCATCGGCAATTACCACCCATGCTTGATACCAGCACTATAGAAGAAGTTGCTCAAACAATGGGTAATACAAGAGATGAACTACAATTCTTAGAAGAATCATTGTTTAAAAGTCAGTTTGAATCTGCTGATGAAAGCATCAAACAAATGCTAACTACACAATATCGAATGCATCCATTTATTATGGGAGTAATCAATCAGTTTTATGACGGTAAACTAGAATCTGGGATTTTGGAGCCTGATACGAAACGCGCACATCATCTAGCAGGCGAAATTATCCAAGAATCTCAGCATCTTCTCTGGGTAAAAACGCCTATAGAGAATCAGTTTTTAGAGCAACGAAATGGAACTTCATACTTTAATACTCAAGAAATTGATGCGATTGAACGTCTGTGTCAACAATTCGAGGCTACTTGGGCTTCTAAAGTTGCTAATGGTGAACCAAAAAAAGAAATTGCCGTAATTACATTTTATGGCGCTCAATTAAGAAAAATTGATGAACGTCTGCAATCTGAACTTTTCCCTTCGCTAGAAATTCGTACTGGTACAGTAGATAGATTTCAAGGAATGGAAAGACCTGTTGTAATTGTCAGTATGGTTCGCAACAATAGTAAAGGAGATGTAGGATTTGCGAAGAAACCAGAACGGATAAATGTTGCTTTTTCCCGTGCTCAAGAACTCCTGATAATTGTGGGTTGTCATAATTTATTTACCCATCAATCAGGTAAAGTCGGAAGTATGTATTCTGAAGTTTCAAATATTGTCAGTCTTCATGGAGGTTTCGTTGATGTTTCTCGCCTCTTCAGCTAAACATATTGATGACAATCTCAATATCGCAAAGATACGATAAATCGCCATCAAGACGAAAGGCTGATTATTGTAGAGACGGCGATTCATCGCGTCTCTTGCCTCAACCAAATAGTATTGGCATATATCGCACGAATATACGGATGCAAAAAACCTAAATTTGACAAACCGTAACTTGGGCTAAATATTTTCACGCAATTTACTATCACCAGCTGGTTTACCGCCTGATTGGCAGGCTGCGGTTGAATCCTTAGCCGTTGATGTGATTGCTGAGAGTTATACCCCTGTGATGATTCCGCTAATTCGTTCTTACACGCGATCGGGGGTAATCACGGATACTCAAGGTCAAGCGATCGCAGGCGCACGGGTCGAAGCTATACAATTGGATCGAGGAACTCGGCGTTTTTCTGTTACCAACGGTGCTGGAGTCTATTATTTAGAAGGCTTGCCCCAAGGTAAATACGCTCTAAAAATCAACGGTAAATCTGCTGGTAGCATGAAATTGGAAGAGTCTTCTGAAGCATTCCAAGAGCTTAATTTACAACAGCCGTCAATCCCCTAAGAGACTTCCAAAAAATAAATTATCCCAAATTATATTTATATTAGGCTAGCACAGCTAACTGTGCTACCCAACCGAGAAGTATTAATACACCATGCCTTTCTGGAAAAGACATTGTGGCATGTGTAGTAATAAAGCAACTATCACTTGATGCTCAATTTAGCTCAAGGGGGTCTAATGATTGATCGCTTTTTGAATCTAATTTTTATCGATTCCTTCGCTGTAGTAATTAACCTGACATTTGGTACATTACTTCGCACTAAAATCTGCAATTATTCATGGGATGGAGTTGTAAATGATGAACTTTCAACACCAGAAAGTAACGTTAGTTCTTCTGAATCTTCACCATCCTTAGAAGAGGTAGAAACCACTCCTCTTCCATGAAGCCCGACTGCTGTAGCGATTCTCATTTGAATGAAATAAGGCTTGCTTAGGGGCGTACATCTGTGCGCCTCTATGAGAATCTATGTTTATCTGTGGTTAATTATATTGATTGTCACAAGCAATAACTAGAATTTTAACGGGAATACGGTAAAATCCAGAGGAACTTTTATTGTTATCAACGCGGGTTAAGGATGGAAGCAAATTTTCTGACGGCTGTTTTTCTGCCCTTAGCTCTATTATTATCATGTTATGTATGGGGTTAACCTTGACCCTAGAGGACTTCAAGCGAGTTGTAACCTATCCCAAAGCGGTGGTGATTGGCTTAGTGGCGCAGTTGATCGTGTTGCTGATTGTGGGCTTTGGCATTGCGTCAGTATTTCCCCTTAACTCACAATTAGCAGTAGGTGTGATGATTTTAGCAGCCTGTCCCGGTGGCGCTACAAATAGATGTGGGGTGGGCAACTCTAGTTTTGAATGTGGTTGCAATGGCTTTAGGTTTTGCGATCGCTACTTTAACGCGATTAGGAGAAAAACGCGTTACGGCAATTACAGTAGAAGTAGGAATTCAAAATGGGACTTTAGCAATCGCGATCGCTTCTACACCTACGCTGCTGAATAGTACTATAATGGCTATTCCTGGGGCAATTTATGGTCTACTAATGTTTGTGACATGTGCTGGATTTGCTTGGTGGTCTAGTCGTCGCCAAAGGTTGTTGAAAGCATAAAATTACTTTGCCTTATGGGTTACAAGTATTTGTATAAATTGAATTATCCAATCTTGTTACGTTGATGTTTCTAGCCTCTTCTGCTAAACCAATTGATGACAATCTCAAAAATGTTGTAGACGAAATTGAAGCGCCAAATCCGAGCTTATCAGTTTTAGCAGCGCGTCAATTCCGTTATAGTTTGCGTCAAACTTCGGTAGAAGTGAGCATCAAAGAACCACGCCAGTTTAACGTACTCGAAGAATTTATCATCCGCGCTGCTATTGAATTTCAACCTCCGCCAACAGAGGATGAATTAGCCTCTATACTTGGGCTTGATTCTGTATTTATTAAAACCACTACTACAACTCTTCGTTCCTTACAAACTCTATCCGCAACATCGCCACTAACAGTTACTCCTGAAGGACGTTCATTTTATGAAAAAGGATCTGTACCACAGCCGCCATATCCTATACAAATTTATGCTATTACAGACCCTTTAAGCGACAAGATAACCTTTCAATCTGAATCCTTAAATGAGACAGTAATAAATTTGCCTGATTTGGCAGACTTTATAACTATTGATAATACAATTGCTGATATTGCTTCCTTACCTCTTGAGGAAATCCAAAAAAGTATTCAAGCTTCAGGTTTAGCACTTCATTCACCAGAAGAGGGAAAAATTGTCACTTCCTCTAAGGTACTAGCTTCCACTCAAAAAATTTGGAGAAAGATATCGCTTTTCGTTATCTTTGATACTCTTGAGAATAAATTGAGTATCCAAATAAGAAATGGAAAGCAAATTTTAGAGTCAGCATCAAATTGGTTAGAAGTTATACACGCTGAAGGTAAAATATCCTTGCAAGCGTTATGTAAATTATCAACCGAAACCATCAATTTTGAAAGTGAAGCTATTTTCAGGCAGAAAAATACTGAAATAGAAGCTAGACTCGAAAATATTCGCCAAAAGGCGCTAAAGGCTGCCACAGTAAACAATGTAAAAATAGATAATTCTACTGGGTTAGTTGAAGCTGTACAGTTACGCGATGGAAAAATTAGCCAAGCTTTTTCAGAAGTTTTAAATTCGGCTAAACATCAGATACTAATTTATTCTCCTTGGATAAATCAGGTAGTTGTAAATGATAAATTTATTACTCTGATACAGAAGTTAGCTAATCGCGGAGTTTGGATTTTAATTGGACATGGCATTGCGCAGCGACAAGAAGATGAAGATAAACCAATTCCACCAGAAATAGAGAAAAAACTTCGAGCGATAAAAACACCTGATGGTTTACCATCTGTACAGGTTTTGTGGTTGGGAGATTCTCATGTCAAAGAAGTAATAGTTGATCGAAAAATTTATCTTTGCGGCTCTCATAACTGGCTATCTTATCGCGGCAATTATCTACCACTAGGCGAGTCAGTTTATAAAGTTACAATTCCCCTTCAAGTCCAGGAAGCTTATGAATTTCTCGCTAATCGCTTCCAAAATCACGCTCAAAAATTATGGCAAAATACTCTAGAAAACCGCAATTATGAACTGGCTGTAGAGTCTTTATGTGTGTGGGGTGCGTTAGGTATGGAAGATATTGCACTCAAAGAGATACAGACAAATAATTGGTTTGAACTTCTGCCTGTATGGTTGAATGTAGCGCTACAGGGATTAAAGTCGAAAAACCTATCAGGTGATTCAGCAAGTTTCAAAACTGCACTTTCGTTGCTGAGTCAAGTTTCTATTGAAGAGGCTTTTATTGAGCAATTGCAACAGGCATGGCGTAAAGTTATCCGCGCGATCGCAATTAACAATCCCGAAACTGCTTTAAACTTACTTAGTGATGAAGTATGGGCGCAATTTATACGTCTCAATATTGTTCAAGACAGTGATTCACCCAATGATTTTATTTTGTATCGTATCTAACCCACACTAGGATATTTTTCATACTTCAATAGTAAGATTTATCGGAAGCCAGCCCAGAAATATGCCTCTTGATTTCGCGGGGATTGGCAATTAAATGATTCTTAACCTTTGATTGACTTAAAGATAGATCCAGAGATTCGTCTTGTTCGATACAATTTATAGGTAGAGAGAGCCGAGGAGAACAAGGTGGTCTTATTAAAAGGCTTTGAGATTGAGATGTACACTGGCACGCCTCAAGGTGAAATCGTCGGCCTCTCCGACAAAATTGTTGCGGCTTTGGATGGGTTTATGCGCGAACCAGATAGCCGCAACGTTGAGTACATAACCCAACCATCCCATAATTACGAAAATTTATTGTGTGCCTTGCTGCGTCCTCGGCGGGAGTTGCGAAACTACCTCAATCGTTTGGGCGATTACACCTTAGTGCCAGGGAGTACTTTATCTTTGGGTGGGGGCGATCGCTTTCTCCGTTCCGATCCAGCAAACCCCTATCATGATTACATTGAGAACACCTACGGCACGAAAGTAGTCACCGCCAGCGTACACATCAATATAGGCATCAGCGATCCAGAAGTATTAATGCGGGCGTGTCGAGTCATCCGTATGGAAGCGCCCCTATTTCTCGCCCTCAGCGCCTCATCTCCCTTCTTGGATGGCAAAGCTACTGGCTATCACTCTACCCGTTGGGGGGTCTTCCCACAAACGCCTAGCCGTGTCCCCTTATTTGCCAGCCACGCCGATCATATCCAGTGGGTGGAAGATCAACTCGTTGCCGGAACCATGCAAAATGTGCGGCATTTGTGGGCATCGGTGCGACCAAATGGCGATCGCCGTCCTTATGACTTGAACCGCCTAGAACTGCGAATTTGCGATTTAGTTACAGATCCTATTGCCCTACTGGCGATTACTGCTTTATTAGAAGCGCGTTTGTTGCAAATAATCGAAAATCCCAGCATCGATCCGTTAACCCAAAGTACTTTCTCTGCTGAAGAACTTGTTACTCTGACTGCTGACAACGAAGCTGCTGCTGCTACTGGTAGTCTCGATGCCCAGTTGAGGCATTGGCAAGATGGTAGAAGCATCGTAGCCAGAGATTGGATTGCTCAAATGTACCAAGATGTTTGGGCGATCGCCAAGCAACAAGGTTTTAGCTGTTTCCTTTCCCCTTTGCACAAAATCCTCCGCGAAGGCAATGAAGCTCAACAGTGGTTGCAATTACACGCAGTCGGTTTTGATACCCATCGCGTCATCACTCAGGCTATTATCGCCACCCAAGAGCGTGAAATCGAACTTGAAGACAAATTATGTTCGTCTCTGCTGGGTTAACTCAAAAGGCATTGGGGATTGGGCATTGAGAAAACACTTTGTTTATCCCCTTATTCCCTTACTTGCTACTCCCAACTCCCGTCTTCATACAAATGGTAGATTTTATTGCAGCCAGTACCAGCCCTAAAAGACACAACTACTTACCTTTTCTACACAAAACTTAATATTTACCGATTGTAGCCAAATATCCTCTCAGGCATTGCTCTGGGATGATTTTTACTTCGTTTTAAAAATCTAATCGATAGATGCTGCTTGATTATTATTAACAAAACCTATGAATAGCCTCTACCTTTTGGTAGATTTAACATTGACAATAAATTGTTTTATACAATACGTAAATTGTACGGATAATGCCTCAGGTAGTTTTAGTTAACCCGCAGATACCTCCTAATACAGGTAATATTGCCCGTACTTGTGCAGCTACGGGTACAGAGTTGCATTTGGTGGGGCCTTTGGGGTTTGAAATTAGCGATCGCTACCTCAAAAGAGCCGGCTTAGATTACTGGCCTTATGTCAAACTACACTATCACGAATCTCTAGAAGCCTTTAAAACCGTACATCAAGGGCGTGGCGGTAGATGGTTAGGTTATACGGTTGGTGGAAAGTGTAATTATGTAAGCTTTCAGTTCCAACCTGATGATTGGCTACTGTTTGGTAGTGAAACCACGGGCTTACCACCAGAAATTCTGTTAGATTGCGATGCTACCCTCTATATTCCCATGAGCCAACCGGGGGTTCGCAGCTTGAATCTGTCAGTGAGTGTAGCAATTGGCTTATTTGAAACCCGTCGTCAGTTAGGCTATTTACAATAGTTGCTTACATTCACGATCATAAGTGTATTTACTTATAACCTTTCTAGAAACCTATTAGACGATTTATTTGTGATTGCAAAAATTTTCTTGGTGACAGCAAGAATATGTAAAACAATATACCAAAAATTGAATTTATTCGTAAAATGTAGTGGAAGATACTTACAAGTATAGTAAGGTTATTATAAGAAATTTGTATATGAAACTTGGGATATTGCCAAATTTGAATGATAGATTTTGATGAATTTAAAACATCCTAAACTAGGAACGAAATTGCTAAAATCCAGTCATGTCTTACATTTGAGCTATTTTGGCTCAATGAAGGACAGAAATCATCCCAAAAGTAGCCGATAGTTAATACGGTTGTTTTTTAGGGAATAATCAACGTAAAGTCTCGTGTTGGGAAGACGGATGGGGTAGAAATATCTTGAAGATATCTACAGCAGGGGGCATAACTTTTCCAGAAGTCGCCGCAATTTAATTTTCAGCAGCGACTTGGACTTGGCAAATAGTTTGTCCAGTCCCCGCGATTGACGCAAGACAAGCGCGGATAATGGTAAGGAGTAATAATCGTCCTAAGTGGTGTTAGGAGTGGTTCGGACAAGTAAACACAGCAAAATTTAAGTTTTGCTAACAGATGTGAACTTGTCTAAATCAGAGAAGCAGGTTAATCTTGCGTAAGCATCTCTGGTGAATGTGATCTCGATCTATCATTTGTTGTGATCTAAATCATTGACTAGTATCCAACTGAAAAATCGAGGTCAGTTAAGCGCTAGTGATCATAGGAGGTCGTCTTTGAAACGAGCATTGAAAAAGAGAGTAAAAGCTGTGTTGAACAATACCCCCAGCAGCGATGATGCCCCGGTAGAACTGCTAAATGTGATGAATCCAAAAGTTAACAGCCGGGTGCGGACAAAAGCGGCGATGATTGGCTTGGCAATCTCTATGGGAGCAACCAGCCTTTTGGTGACTCGACAAAGCGATCAAGCCCAAGCAGCGGTGCCAGTAGGCAGCCAAAAGGCAACGTCAACTATTCCTGCTGTTCCTGACACCGAGGTGAAATTCGCCTCCACTAAGCTGGAGTCCCAAGCAGTCTCAGCAGCGAGCGTGCCGGAAAATCCTGTAATCGTGGAACCAACGGCAGTCTCACAAGTGCCTGGGCTTGAAGCTAAATGGCAAGTCGCGGCAAGTGGAATATCTTTGCAAATTCCTGCATCAAACACGTTTTCTCAAACAAACGCAGGTTATAAAAATTCCACTTACCTGAAGCCCAAAGTGGCACAGGGATTGAACAATACCTTAGCCGAAACTAGTTTTCCAACAGTCAATAATCTGACTGACTATAGTGCTGATGGTGTTAATAGTACAAACGCATCACTAACTGCCCAACCACAAACAGTGGCAACGTCAACCGCAGTCAACAGTGAAATAAATGCACAACTTAAGGCGCAACAAGAGTTCGCACTAAATCGCTTACAAGAAAAATCGAACCGTTTAAGAAAGAGTCTGGCGCAGTTGCAGTCTGGAGAGACCAAAAATTTATCACAAGCTGATATAGAATTGGCGCAGCCGACAACTGTCGTTGAGAAGACTGCATTAGCAGCCCAGTCAGAGACTTCTAGCGATGCAAGTCAAGCGAACCTGATATCGACGTTAAAACAGAAAACACAGACAAGTGCATCTGTACCAGCGGCGCCAATAGTGATTGCCTCCTCGACACATACAGCTTACGAAGTTAAACCTGGAGATACACTAGCAGCGATCGCCAGCAGATACAACACTTCAGTACCAGAACTAGTTAAAGCAAATAACCTCAATAATCCCAATGAACTGCGAATTAGTCAAAAACTAGTTATTCCTGCTGTTCAAATTCCTGCTGTTCAAGTTGAGGCAACTGTAGCGAGTCAGCCCACTTTTGTAGAGTCTAGCAAAACTCCAAAGGTAGCTACCTCCCCTTTGAATATTGGTAGTGCCAACTCATATCTACCTAGTTTACCATCACCAACTATTGCCGACAACAGTAGCGTTGCCGTCCCTACACCGGTAACTGTACAGGTTCAGGCGAATAGTGCGACCGCCTTAGAAACTGCTCCTCTGCCTACAGCTAAATCTTATGGCGTCGGTGGTGAAAATCAAGTGCCACAAACTTTTGCCGAAATGCAACAGTTTAAAGCACCAACAAATAGGGTAGCAAGGGTCAACAATAACAATAATGACCGTTTGCGGGGCTTACAAGCGGAAATCCAGAGGTTACAGCAGAAATATCGCGCTCAACAGTCTGGTAATTTAGTTGTGCCAGCAGCCGCGATCGAAGCAAATAATGCTGCTATGCTCACTCCTATTTCTACGCCCAATAATTTCAGTGTACCTAACCCTGCATCTAGACCAAATAGTGTAGCAATACCAATTCCAGTCCCGACACCGATTCGGGCTAACTATAGCGTTCAGCCAATTAAATCCCAATTCCGTACTACTGTACGCCCTACCGAAGCAGTAAACCCAGAATTCTTGCCTAATCTAGGTTCTGCTAGCCAGTGGACTCCCTCTCGCACTCAATCTGCCACAAGGATTGCAACGCCTTCTGGAAGAGTAAATGCCTCTGACTCTTTAGGAAAGATGCGAGGAACCACAGTTTCTCCACAGGTATTACCGCCTTTGGCAGCAGTGGATCAATATCTTCCCAGACCCATTGACGAACTTACACCTCCTCCATCTTCCTCAACCTTAGCTTACACCTGGCCAGCAAAGGGCACCCTTACTTCTGGCTATGGCTGGCGCTGGGGTAGAATGCACAAAGGAATTGACGTTGCTAACTCCACTGGCACACCAGTTGTCGCCTCAGCTGAGGGGACGATACAAAAAGCTGGCTGGAACAATGGTGGCTACGGCAACCTCGTCGAAATCCGCCATCCTGATGGCAGCACGACTCGCTATGCTCATAACAGCAAGATTCTGGTGCAACCTGGTCAGGCAGTACATCAGGGAGAAACAATTGCTTTAATGGGTACCACTGGTCACAGTACTGGGCCACACACCCACTTTGAAATCCATCCATCAGGTAAAGGTGCTGTTAACCCGATAGCTATGTTACCGGAACGCCTATAATTCTTGGCTGTCTGTAACTAAATTATTGCCTTGTTAGTTGAGGGAGTCTCCTCCCTCTTCTGCTTTCTATCACCTCAATAGGGATGAAACTTCTAACAAAATTGCAAAAATGGCTAGTCTTGAGCGAATCTCTATGCTATATTAATTAATGATTTGGAAAAACATGGCTCAGTAGCTCAGTTGGTTAGAGCACGGGACTCATAAGCCTGGGGTCGTTGGTTCAACTCCGACCTGAGCCACTTTAAAAGTTAATCTATATAAGGGTTTCAGCTTCTGTACATTGGTGGTCATGGAAGCTGAATCTTTGTTTTAACTCTCCTTTGACTATCCAATGACTATCCAAAATAGTCATTGGATTACCATGAAAGTTGGTATTGAAGTATCTAAGGTTATCTTAGATTAAGATTTCCTAGAGCTTTATTTAATGAAAATCAGAAATACTTATCATTAAATCTAACTGACACTCTTGAGAATAAAGTTGCTGCTGAGATTCAGGCACGACGAATAGAGTTAGATATCCTAGCTGGTTATTTTGACCCTACCCTTGCCAAATACAAAGCTGACCACACCGCTACTCCTAAGAAACAAAAGGTATACAACCTACTTGAGTTATGGGAAAAGTATACTCAGTTTAAAAGTGGTCAAGTACAGGAATCAACTCTTGCCCGTGACTACTCATTAATACTGAAATTAACTTTGATAGGGGCGCGGTAGTTGGCGTAGTTTATAAGCAGTATCTAATTCACTATTGTTTTTTCTGCCATATCCCCAACCTAAGATGCGACGATATTCACCCATGATGCCACTTTCAATTAAATCATCCTCATTGACTGCAACATTGGTGTGAGATTCAGGCGCAACATAGAGCGCATCCGCAGGACAATATGCTTCACACATGAAACAAGTTTGACAATCTTCCTGGCGGGCGATCGCAGGTGGCTGGTTAGGTACGGAGTCAAAAACATTAGTAGGACATACTTGGACGCACAGATTGCAATTGATACAGAGTTTATGGCTGACAAGCTCGATCATGATTCTGCTCCTACTACAACTTTGATACAGAGGGTGTGGTTTGAGTGGTTAGTGCTGGTGGTGTAGCGATGGCATCCTTAATCCAATCACGCCTTACCCAAAGTCTTTCTAAGCCGCCGGTTGCTTGGTAATAACGCTGATTTGGATCGGTTTCGGGATAGTCCACACGAATATGTTCGCTGCGGGTTTCCGTGCGGTGTAAAGCACTAAAATATGCCCATCGCGCTACAGACGTCAGAGCAGCCGCTCGACGAGAAAATTCCACATCGCGCACTGTATCTTGTTTTGGGTTCTTTTGTACTTGCTGCCACAGCGTTTCTAATTTGGCGAGGGAATCCAGAAGTCCCTGCTCAGAACGCAAATAATTCTTCTCTAACGGAAACATCTGGTCTTGTACGCCGCGCACGATCGCCTCACTATCGAATGTTTCAGAAGATGAGCTACGCTCCGCCATAGGCGATGGCGTTCCGCCCACCGTAGGCGATCGCAATCCGGCTTGACCAGTAGGACGCGCAACCCGTTCATTTGCTTGAGCGCCCAAACTTTTCGCAAAGGTAGCCGCCCCCACTCCAGCCCATTGCCCTGTGGAGATTGCCCAAGCAGCATTGGGACCACCGCCTCCAGAAGCTAAACCGGCTAGAAACTCCCGCGATGCTGCATCACCGGCGGCGTAGAGTCCAGGAACCTTTGTACCGCAACTATCATCCGTCAAACGGATTCCACCTGTACCACGGACTGTACCTTCTAAAATTAGTGTTACAGGCACTCGTTCAGTATAGGGGTCAATGTCAGCTTTTTTATATGGTAGAAAAGAGATGAAATGAGACTTTTCAATTACTGCTTTGACTTCAGGTGTGGCTTTATCCAAACGGGCATAAACGGAGCCTTTCAAGAGGGCATTGGGAAGGAAGGATGGATCGCGACGACCATCGATATAGCCACCAAGATCGTTACCTGCTTCATCAGTGTAACTAGCCCAGCCAAAGGGAACACCCCGCGTCACTGTGGCATTAAAAGTGGTCGAAATTGCATAGTGATTGGAAGCTTCCATACTAGAGAGTTCGCCACCAGCTTCCACTGCCATCAGCAGCCCATCACCAGTATTAGTATTGCACCCTAATGCTTTACTCAAGAATGCACAACCGCCATTCGCTAAGACTACTGCACCAGCACGAACGGTATAGTTACGATGATGTTGCCTCTGCACACCTCTTGCCCCAGCGACTGAGCCATCGTCAGCCAACAAAAGTTCTAAAGCCGGACTTTGGTCGAAAATTTGCACACCAACACGCAAGAGGTTTTTGCGAAGTACCCGCATATATTCAGGGCCATAATAACTCTGGCGTACAGATTCCCCATTTTCTTTAGGGAAACGATAGCCCCAATCTTCTACTAAGGGCAAACTGAGCCAAGTTTTTTCGATCACACGCTCGATCCAACGTGAGTTAGCGAGGGTTTTTCCTATGCGATAACGCTCCGATAAAACTTTGTCCCAATTCTCTGGAGAAGGGGCCATAATGCCGTTACCACTAGCAGCAGCAGCACCACTCGTACCCAGAAAACCTTTATCAACAATGATGACTTTGACTCCTTGGGATGCGGCTGCCCATGCTGCCCATGCAGCGGCAGGGCCACCACCAATTACCAGCACATCAGCAGATAGTTGTAGTTCATTTTCTGTTAGCAATTCCTTTTCTCCTTTTTGGCAGTCACATATTTCTTTGCCACTGTGAGCGGCTTCTACAGGCAAAAATCCACTTGCCTGCATTTTCCACAACCTTTAAGCACCACTTTTTGCTAGTAATTTGTCATCAGTGCAGTCTTCACCAATGAGCTACTATTACTGGCGTGTTTTGCTCATCTGCTTTTTTGTCTATAAAATTGCGTTAGTGGTAGCTATACCAGAGGTCTCGCTGATTTGTCCGACGAAATTATGCAGTAGATAGAGTTTGCATAATATATACAAAGAGTGTACGGCAAATTACAGTTAATATGATACTCTAATTGTTAGCTTATCAAACATTAAGTCTTGCAAGTTAATTTCTTATCTGGTTGAAAAGGTGCTATGCGACTAAGGTTGCGACATATCCTAAACGCTCTGCTTCTAATACTAGCGATCGCGTGCGTTCATAACTAGTATCAATCGGTTCATCTGGCGCATTGAGAGGGCCACAGTTACCTCCAACAGGGGCCCAAATACCGTAGTGTGGTTCTGACATTCTTGCCTCCAAATTAAATGGGGACTAGGGAGATACAGAATCTAGATACCTCCTTGTTTTTTATCTTTGATCTATGCAAATCTCATAGTATCATACGGTAACTCTACTGATTTAGCGTATTATTATTCTAGTTGCAAAAATAAAGTATGTTCAAAAAACATGGCTAAGTACCCTGGTGTGGGAAGCAATGGCGGTACAGCATAAGTACGTCTCTCACATTCCCAAAATAGCGATCGTAAGCAATCCTTACCTTCGGGATCATTGGCAGTTGAGTCAAAAAGCTATTGGTATTGAAATTGATGATTTACCAGTACTTTATGATGCTTGGCGGCGAGAGGTTCTTTCTTACTTCTTGGATATCCCTATATCTAGACTACCCAAACTTGTGAGTGTGAATGATTGATAATAAAAAACTGCCCTTCAAGCTTTAATTTGAAACAAGCTCCCAAACAAGGAACGATTAACCTCTGAAGTTTACCGTGATAATACAATTAATTTTTCATATTTTCTAAGATTATAAATATTACTATTTTATTGACAAATAGTAATATTTATAATTAAAAAATTAATTTCGTAATAAATATAGGATTGTTAGCTATTAGTACTTATTTTTTTATGAGGTATCTTTTCAAATGTAGTCGCGAACACTACAAACACAAGTTTAAGTCCTATCATTTTTATCTATCAAAGTAAGATTATGAAAATAAATTATTTTTGTTTGTTTTAGATATAATTTTCGATGTTAAAGTTTGACGAAAAATTTTTAAGAATCAACAACTACCTCAAGGGGACGATCGCCCCTGCATTCTAAACATGATACGGAGGGCTAATGAGCAGATCGAAGCAATTAAAACTGGGTGCTTTCATGCGCCCGGTAAGCATACATACAGGCGCTTGGCGCTATCCTGGGGCTTTGCCTGACGCTAATTTCAACTTCCCAGCGCTGAAACGATTCATCCAAAAACTAGAGCAGGGCAAGTTTGACGCATTCTTCATGGCTGACCACTTAGCGGTGCTAAATATGCCAATCAACGCGCTCAAGCGCAGCCATACTGTCACCTCTTTCGAGCCTTTCACCTTACTTTCTGCCCTTGCCAACGTCACCGAACACATTGGGCTGGTAGCCACCGCTTCCACTACTTATGACCAGCCTTACCACATCGCTCGCCGCTTTGCGTCTCTCGATCATATCAGTGGCGGTCGCGCTGGCTGGAACATCGTCACCACATCAAATCCAGATGCAGCGCTCAACTTTGGATTAGAAGAAGAGGTAGAACATGACGAACGCTATGTGCGGGCTAGGGAATTTTATGATGTCGTCACGGGTCTTTGGGATTCTTTCGCTGACGATGCGTTCATTCGAGACGTAGAATCAGGGATTTATTTAGATCCCGCAAAAATTCACGTTCTGGATCATAAAGGAAAATATCTCTCCGTGCGGGGACCATTGAACATCGCCAGACCTGTCCAGGGGTGGCCTGTGATCGTCCAGGCTGGAGCCTCCGAAGCTGGTCGTCAACTGGCCGCCGAAACCGCCGAGGTCGTGTTTGCATCAGCTGGTAGCTTAGAGGCAGGTAAGGCATTCTTTGCCGACATTAAGGGTCGTGTGCAGGCGATCGGACGCGATCCAGATAGCATCAAAATTCTTCCAGGTGTCTTGGTAGTTGTGGGTGAAACCGTCGCAGAGGCACGTGCCAAGCGTCTTCATTTGGATAGCCTAGTACATTATGACAGTGGGATCGCCAGCCTGAATAGCGCACTTGGCTACGATGTTTCGCGTTTTGATCCAGACGGCCCCTTACCGGAAATCCCGCAGACTAACGCCGGACAGTCCTCACGCGAACGAGTGATAGCGCTGGCACAACGCGAGAATCTGACCATTCGACAGCTAGCTCAACGCGTCGGCAGTTACGGCGGGCTTGCCTTCGTCGGCACACCCCAAACGATCGCTGATGATATGGAGCAATGGCTGACAGAGGAAGGGTCTGACGGCTTCAACATCATGTTCCCTTTTCTTCCTGAAGGGTTGAATGACTTTGTAGACAAGGTTGTGCCAGAACTCCAACGACGGGGGATTTTCCGCCACGATTATGAGGGCAAGACACTGCGCGAAAATCTGGGACTGACACGCCCCGCCAACCGCTTTTTCCAAACCACCACCGCGTCTGTCAGCTAGACATCACACAACAATGTGATGAAAATCTCTTTTCCCAGTCCTTTATTCTCAAAATATTTAGAGAGAAAAACAAAGTGCTTAGGCGTAGCCCGTCGTAGATATCGCCCACCCGTTTTGAGTTGCAAACTCGAAACTTGAGGTTCAAAGGCTCAACTTTCACCTTCAGAAGCTGCAAGTGGCTATGCCCAATGGCAAGCCACTGCTTTTAAATATTTTTATACAAATGTATTTTTACTGCAAAGAGAGGAGATTTACCAATGGAGACAAAGCTAGAATAAAAATAAACTTCACAAGCTGTTTATGCAATGGGCTAATTTCCTAGCCGAAGAAGCTGCTACGAATCGCTTATCTCTAGAGCAAAGGGCAGCTTTTGCAAAGTATTTTCAGACAGAAAACTTAGGTAAAAGTAAAGCTAAACTTGCCAGCGAATTAAATGTTGATATTGCTGCTTTCACAAAGTGGGTGGGTGAGGTATATGACAAGTTTGCCCAGAATTCTCCTGAGTTAGCGACTTTCAACAATCGAGACAAACTAGAAAAGTTACAAGCTTATCTGAGCGTAAAATATAATAGTGAATTAGATGCCCTCAAACCATTGGTGGCGATGAAACTATTAAAATCGCTAGTGGTTCGGGAAAGACTGCAACAAGAAGCTTGGATTGCCAGAAGAATTTGTAAATTTTTGGGATATTTGCCTTTAGCGTTAGAGTTAGTGGGACGATATTTGGATAAAATGCCAGATTTGTCTCTGGAAACACTGCTGAAGCGGCTAGAGAAGAAACGAGTGGAACATGAACCAGTAGTCAATGCTAACTCATTGATGCCTGATGAATACGGTATATTTGAAGCTTTTGAATTGAGTTGGGAACAGTTGGATGAAAATGCCCAAAGCTTTGGCTGTTTGCTAAGTTTGTGTGCTTTAGCTGACATTCCCCTATCTGTTGAGACAATAGAAGATGACAAAAAACAACAACTCAATAAGAAAGCCATAGCCGATTTACTGGAATTGCATTTACTACAACAGAAAAGTAAAGGAATTTATCGTCTAAATCCACAGATTCGACAACTTTTCCAAGTGAAATTGGATAAGTCAAGTGAGGCGGATGAAGCAAAGACTAAATTTGCAGCCATGATGTTAGAGGTAGCAAAGCTAATTCCGCAACAGCTTAACCCTGAAAATATTCTCAACCTCACTCCACATATCCCGCATATTACAGAAGTTGCAACTCACCTATCCGAATATCTGGGCGATGAAAATCTAATCACTCTGTTTACCAAATTAGCCTGGTTTTATCAAGGTCAAGGACTTTATCAGCAAGCAGAGCCTTGGTTGCAACGGTGTGTAGAACTGACTCAAAATCGTCTTGGTTTAGAACATAGCAATGTCGCCACTAGTCTGAACAATTTAGCAGTACTCTATGAAACTACAGGACGCTACAGGGAAGCCGAACCCTTGCTTGAGCAAGCTTTAGCACTGAGAAAACGCGTGCTAGGAGAAGAACATACCGATGTCGCCACTAGCCTGAGCTATTTAGGATTAATCTACGAATATACAGGACGCTATAGCAAAGCCGAACCTTTGTATCAGCAAGCTTTAGAACTGTGGAAACGCCTAGTGGGAGAAGAACATCCCCATGTTGCCACGAGTCTGAACAATTTAGGAGCATTGTATTGTTATACAAAACGCTACAGGGAAGCTGAACCCTTGCTCAAGCAAGCATTAAAACTGAGAAAACGCCTGCTAGGAGATAACCATCCCGATGTTGCCACCAGCCTGAACAATTTAGCACAACTTTATGAATCTACAGGAAGTTACAAGCAAGCCGAACCTTTGTATGAGCAAGCTTTAGAACTGAGTAAACGCCTGCTGGGAAATAACCATCCCGATGTTGCCATTAGCCTAAACAATCTAGCAGCACTCTACCGTTATACAAGACGCTACAGGAAAGCCAAACCCTTATTTGAGAAAGCTTTAAAAATTTGTGAACGGACTTTAGGTATAAGTCATCCGACAACTATGACGGTTCGGGCAAATTATGCCAGCTTTTTAAGAGAAGCATATCCCTAGTACCGCAAGGCGGAATTAAAAATTAAAAATGAATACAGCATAAGGATTTCGTTGATTTGGAATGATTGGTTTATTTCCGCCGTGTTCTACTAGCGATCGCTCTTCGTGTCCTCGAACGGTTTAAAATAATATCCCCCTCTTCTTCGCTGAAGAAGAGGGATGAGATTTTACTTACATCCTAAAGATTTGCGAGTATCCACACCAGTTTTAGAATTCACACCACTTGCCTTAACACAAAGCTTTTTCACTTGTATGCCATCTAAAATTGCATTCGTAAAATCAGTACCAGTGACATCCACGCCATCAAAAGTAGAACGCAGCATCATCGCATCAGTCAACACAGCATCACTTAAATCAGCATCCTTAAACCTTGTTAGATAGGCTATGCCTTCACTAAAATCAGCACCATGCAGATTTACTCCCTCCAATACGCTACCGTTAAATACACCACCACGTAAGTCAGCATTGCTAAAATTAGCATTCTCTAATTTGAGATTGGTAAACTCAGTACCAATTAAACTTTGACCAGAGTAATCCTTGCCCTTGAGTTCATCATTACCCACAGAACGGGTAATACTAGAAGAACTTGCAGCTTGCGCCGATAGGGGAAACAAAAAAAGAACCATAGCTAAGACAAAGCTAGCTAACAGTTGCCAATATTTCATAATCTCTTCTTAATAAATCTCAACACTTCTACTATTAACTATTAAACCTTACAGAAGGGGACAAAGGGGATGAGGGAGTGGAGAGCAGGGGAGCAAGGGAGAATTAGTAGTAGTAAGTCTTTTTCCTTTGCCCCTCTGCCTTGTGTGCCCAATGCCCCATACCCTCCATACCCAATTTCGATATACAAAACTGTAAAACCAGAAAGCATCTCGTAGGATGATAGATGTTGAGGTGCGATCGCAATAATTACCTGTGGCTAATCAAGAAGACAACGCCCAATCTCTGGCGCGAACCCCTTTATATCAACTGGGTGTAGAACTCAAAGCACGCCTTACCAGCTTTGGCGGCTGGGAAATGCCTGTGCAATTTAGTGGAATTAGCCGCGAACACGAGGCTGTAAGAAATACAGCCGGAATGTTCGATATTTCCCACATGGGCAAATTTACCCTCCAAGGTAAAAACCTGATTTCCCAACTCCAGCCACTAGTACCTTCCGACTTGAGTCGTTTGCAAGTTGGTCAAGCGCAATACACCGTATTGTTAAATCCTCAAGCGGGAATTATTGACGACATCATTGTTTATTATCAAGGTGAAGACACCAGTGGTACACAAAAGGCATTCATCATAGTCAATGCGGCAACCTCTGGTAAAGATAAAGCATGGCTCTTGCAACACCTTGACCTAAATAAGTTGCAATTCCAAGACCTTTCACCAGATAAAGTCTTAATTGCCGTGCAAGGGCCAAAAGCGATTAAATATCTCCAGCCATTAGTGCAAGAAGACTTGCAACCAATCAAAGCCTTTGGACATTTAACAGCAACTCTACTAGATAAACCTGCCTTCCTAGCCCGCACAGGTTACACCGGAGAAGATGGCTTTGAGGTGATGGTAGACCCAGATGTGGGAGTAGAATTGTGGCGAAGTCTCCATAAAAGTGGTGTTATCCCCTGTGGACTCGGTGCGAGAGACACTCTGCGCCTAGAAGCAGCGATGGCACTTTACGGACAAGATATCGATGATACTACCACACCTTTAGAAGCAGGTTTAGGGTGGCTAGTTCACTTAGATACCAAAGGCGATTTTATTGGTCGGGAAGTTTTAACAGAGCAAAAATCCAAGGGAGTGCAGCGTCGATTGGTAGGTTTGCAAACCCAAGGACGCAACATTGCCCGTCATGGCTATCAAGTGTTATCCGAAGGTAAAGTTGTGGGAGAAGTTACTAGTGGCACCCTGTCACCTACACTTGGTTATCCTGTTGCATTAGGCTACGTTCCCACCCAGCTAGCAACTGTTGGTCAGCAGCTAGAAGTCGAAATTCGCGGCAAAGCTTATCCAGCAGTTGTAGTTAAACGTCCCTTTTATCGGTCAAAAAATCGTGTTGCCAACTGATAAGCGCTGAGGTTTTTGAGGAATAATGTGTTGTGAGTTATTCAATCTACAGTCAGGTTCATTACCAAATATGGCTTGGATGAGTATTGGGGCAATAATTTTTTTAATAAGGGAGAGGAAGTGATATGTCTTTTGAATATCCTCAAGATTTCAGATATCTGGATTCTCATGAATACGTGCGAATAGATGGTGAAATTGCCACAATTGGCATTACTGAGTTTGCCGTACAGGAATTGGGTGATATCGTCTTTTTGGAACTGCCAGAAATTGGCGATGCTCTTACCAGGGGAGAAAACTTTGGCACAATCGAATCAGTGAAAGCCGTTGAGGAACTGAATTCACCAGTGACAGGCACCGTTATAGAACGGAATGAAGCCTTAATTAATTCTCCCGAAGAAGTGTCAGAAGACCCCTATGGGGAAGGGTGGTTTTTGAAAGTGCGCGTCAATGACCCTGGCGAAATTGAGGATGCCTTGACAGCAGATGAGTATCGCGCCCAAGTAGAAGGGGAGTAGGAGTGCTGAGTGCTGTTAGCGGGGCGTTGAGCCAGTGCTGAATGGAAGAGTAAAGGAGTAGGTGAGTGGAGGAGGTAATTAACAATTACTCTTATTCACCTATCCAATATCTTCGGAATTCCCAGTCCCCAGCCCCCAGTTTAAGAGTATTTATTGCAAAATATGATAATAGTACCATCTGGAGAGTAATTTGTGGTATTGAACGCCCCTATTATCAAGTCTAATGAGCAGCAAGTGCTGGACGACAAAAGTCAAAAGTTAAGTAGTTTTGTGCCAAGACACATTGGCCCTAACTCTGATGACATCCAGCTTATGCTTAAGGTTTTGGGATTTACCAGCCTGGATGCTCTAATCGACCAAACAGTTCCACAGGCAATTCGGCTGAAGCAACCGCTAAAGTTACCAGCAGCAGAAAGTGAGTATGCAGCACTGGCATCGTTAAAAAAAGTTGCTGCCAAAAATCAGGTTTTCCGTTCATACATTGGTATGGGCTATTACGACAGTATTACCCCACCTGTGATTGGGCGTAACATCCTAGAAAACCCCGGTTGGTATACTGCCTACACTCCTTATCAGCCAGAAATTGCTCAAGGGCGACTAGAAGCACTGCTGAATTTTCAAACCCTGATTATTGACCTCACAGGTTTAGAAATTGCCAATGCTTCGTTACTTGATGAAGCTACAGCAGCAGCTGAAGCGATGAGCCTAAGCTATGGTGTCTCTAAAAATCAGGCAGATGCCTATTTTGTCTCTCGCGATTGCCATCCCCAAACCATTGATGTTTTGCAAACACGCGCTAAACCATTGGGGATTAAGATCGTTGTTGGCGATCATCAAACATTTGATTTTGATCGACCAATTTTTGGAGCTGTTCTGCAATACCCTGCAAGTGATGGCACTATTTACGACTACCGCGCTTTTATCGAAAAAGCCCATGCTAAGGGTGCATTGGTGACGGTAGCAGCAGATCCTTTAAGTTTAACTTTGCTGACCCCTCCTGGGGAATTTGGCGCTGATATTGCTGTCGGAAGTACTCAGCGGTTCGGTATTCCTTTAGGGTTTGGGGGGCCTCATGCGGCATATTTTGCTACGAAGGAAGAGTATAAACGGCTGGTTCCAGGGCGAATTGTGGGAGTATCAAAAGATGCCCAAGGGAAGCCTGCATTACGTCTCGCCTTGCAAACCCGCGAACAGCATATCCGCCGCGAAAAAGCTACTAGTAATATCTGTACTGCACAGGTGCTGCTGGCGGTAATGGCAAGTATGTACGCCGTCTATCATGGCCCTGCTGGACTGAAACGAATTGCTGAAAATATCCACCAGCTAACTTTAATGTTGGCAGCAGGACTAAAGCATTTGGGTTACAAAATTAGTTCTGAAGATTTCTTTGATACACTGCGGGTGGAATTGGGAACACGCAGCCTAGAGGTAATTCTCGAAGCTTGTCAAGCACGGAATATTAACCTGCGGATTTTTGATGACACTGCCGTTGGTATCTCTCTAGATGAAACAACTACAGTAGATGATTTGATAAAGCTTTGGGAGATTTTTGCAGCGTCTGATAGTCCATTTTTCAGTTTTAAAGAAATTGGAGACTTAATTGCAGCACGGCGCAAATTACCTCTAGAAAACTCAACCCTTGCCCGTACAAGTACATATCTCACCCACCCAGTTTTTAACCGCTATCACTCAGAAACGGAGTTGTTGCGTTATCTGCACAAGCTGGAAAGCAAGGACTTGTCGCTAACAACATCGATGATTCCTTTGGGTTCTTGCACAATGAAATTGAATGCAACTGCTGAGATGATTCCGGTAAGTTGGGAAGAATTTGGCAAGATTCATCCATTTGCCCCGGCTTCCCAAACGCAAGGCTATCAAATCCTATTCCAGCAACTTGAAGCATGGTTAGCTGAAATTACCGGGTTTGCGGGAATTTCTCTACAACCAAATGCTGGTTCTCAGGGCGAATATGCTGGACTTTTAGTAATTCGTCAATATCACGAAAATCGGGGTGAAGCACATCGCAATGTTTGTTTGATTCCCACCTCGGCACATGGGACAAACCCTGCAAGTGCGGTGATGTGCGGGATGAAGGTGGTGGCTGTTGCCTGTGACTCACAAGGTAATATTGACGTTGCTGACCTGAAGGCGAAGGCAGAAAAACACAGCAATGAATTAGCCGCCTTAATGGTGACATATCCTTCAACTCATGGTGTATTTGAGGAGCCAATTCAGGAAATCTGCGCTGTTGTCCACAGTCACGGCGGACAAGTTTACATGGATGGGGCAAATATGAACGCCCAAGTAGGAATTTGCCGTCCTGGGGATATTGGCGCGGATGTCTGTCACTTGAATCTGCACAAAACCTTCTGTATTCCTCATGGTGGCGGTGGCCCTGGTATGGGGCCCATTGGCGTTGCTTCTCATCTTGTGCCTTTTCTCCCCGGACATCCTGTTGTTACTATCAACAACTCAACTCAGCACTCACATATTGGTGCGGTTGCTGCTGCGCCTTGGGGTAGTGCGAGTATCTTGGTCATTTCTTGGATGTACATCGCCATGATGGGTGCAGATGGTTTAACCCATGCAACTAAGGTGGCGATTCTCAATGCTAATTACATTGCCAAGAAACTGGAATCGTACTATCCAGTTTTGTATCAGGGGAAAAATGGTCTAGTTGCCCATGAATGTATTTTAGATTTGCGATCGCTCAAAAAATCTGCTGCGATCGAAATCGATGATGTTGCCAAGCGTCTCATAGATTATGGTTTCCATGCGCCGACTGTCTCCTGGCCTGTAGGGGGTACAATCATGGTGGAACCTACAGAAAGTGAATCTAAGCAAGAGTTGGATCGTTTCTGTAATGCGTTGATTTCTATTCGTCAAGAAATTGCCGAAATAGAAGTTGGCAAGGTGGATATCCAAGATAATGTTTTGAAGAACGCACCCCACACTGCCGAAAGTTTGATTACTGGAGAATGGAATCATCCTTATTCTCGTGAACAAGCTGCTTATCCCGCGCCTTGGACTCGTGAATATAAGTTCTGGCCGGCTGTCGGTCGCATTGATGCGGCTTTTGGCGACAGGAATTTTGTTTGTTCTTGTCTGCCAATGGATGCTTATTAAACTGAAGTGAAGAGTTAGGAGTTAGGAATTAAAACTCCTAACTCATGGCTTCGATAAAAACTGATGATTTACCTATTTCTATCTGTGATTATCTAGTTGTGATACCTGGGAATTAAACGATTAGGCTTGTTGTATTTCTGGACGACCATCTTCAACTACAAATGAAGCCCGCTTACTAAGCGTGCCATTCGGGGTTGTGACGTTTGATAAAACTAGATAGTCTGTCTTGTAGGTTGTGGGAGTCAGCGCACAGCGAACATATCCCCGTTGACCGTTGAAGAACTTAATGTGTGGGTTATCGGGTAAGTAAGCTTCAACATTTGGGCTGGTATCTGCCCCATCTCCACCGGAGGTTATTGAGGTACAGACGAATTCACTCCCAACCGTAGCAGATTTTGGGTTATTAAAGTCAGCCTTTAAATTTATTGCCCAGTTGGAATGAATATCGCCTGATAAGACTACTGGATTAGATGGTTTGCGCTGTTCTAAGAAACGCATAAGGCGATCGCGGGAAGCCACATAACCATCCCACTTATCCATGCTGTAGGTTCCGCCTTCCCCTGGTTTTGTGTCTATCTGAGCAACTATAACTTGCTGGGCTAAAACGTTCCACTTAGCCTGTGAGTTATTTAAACCATTGTATAGCCAATCTTCCTGACGCTTGCCGGTAATCGTTGCATTCGGATTTAAATTTTCTGGGCAACGTTCTTTAGTACCATCACCACAGGGCTGATCGGTGCGATACTGACGGGTATCTAGGACATGGAAAGTAGCTAAGTTACCAAAGGAAAGCCGACGGTAAAGTTGCATATCGGGGCCAACAGGACGCGAGAAAGGGCGCAGTGGCATGTGTTCGTAATAAGCCTGATAGGCAGCAGCCCGTCGTTGCAGGAAGATTGCCCGATTTTGATCTGGTTCAGTATCGACTTCGGAGATGTCGTTGGCGTAGTTGTTTTCTACCTCGTGGTCATCCCAGGTGACAATCCAGGGAAAGGCTGCATGAGCTGCTTGCAGATTGGTATCAGTTTTATAGAGGGCGTGACGGTTACGGTAATCTTCTAAGGTTAGAATTTCGGCACTGTTATGCTTTCTGGGACGATTGTTTGAGATTCCGCCTTCATAGATGTAGTCTCCAACATGCACTACCAAGCTGAGGTCATCCTGGGCAATATATTTGTAAGCAGTATAGTATCCCTGCTCATAGTGCTGACAGGAAACAAGGGCAAAGTTTAATTTATTTAAGTAGCCACCTGCTAAAGGCGCTGTACGGGTGCGACCAATGGGGCTAGCGTCTTGACCGACAAGAAACCGATACCAGTACCAAGTATCAGATTGCAGGCCTTCTACGACAACTCGAACTGAATGAGCTAGTTGTGGAGTTGCAAGTACCGTACCTCTGGAGACAATACGCCTCATGTCGGGATCGGTTGCTATTTCCCAGCGAATTGGCACATTCACAGGTGGCATTCCACCTCCATTTAAAGGTTCAGGAGCGAGACGAGTCCAAATCACTACGCTGGTAGGATAAGGATCGCCCGACGCTACACCTAAAGTGAAAGGATAATTGGAAAATCTGCTGGTGGCGTAGACGCGTAGCGGCTTGTCGGCAGACATCGCTCTTTGAGAATAAAATTGGTTAGCGATCGCTAAACCAGATAATGCTCCTGCCCCAATAATTAAGTTGCGTCGTTTGATTCGACTGTGCAGGAACTGCTCAAAATTCCGGTAATCTACCATTCTCTACTCCTGGTTAACAGGTAAGTTAAAGTACAGCAACAGCTAACACAAAGATGGCGGAGTAATCGTAGGAAAATTTCGTAATTATTCCCTTATAGCAATTCTTTATTAAGACCCATAGAAATAACCCCACCATCGTTGCTAAGGAGAGGTTTGGAGGGGTCATAATGTGCAGCTTCATAGAGAATTGGTATTATCAAAATCAGATTTTAATTTCCAATTTTTCCCTCTGCTATCAATGTGTCAGATGTTGTTTCCCCACATAAAAGCCTACTAATAAGAGATTAATCCTTGGCAAAGAAATTGTTAATATCAACTTAACCAAGGTTAGATTTTAATCTTTTTCATGGATGCTACCTTTCTCTTCATCATTGAGCCAAGGCTACAAGCAAAAAGAACACCAACGAAAGGTGTAGGTTCAGGTACTTGTCTATAAGAAACTGTACCTGATATCAGTTCAGCATTGGGAGAAGTTTTAGAGTAAATTGTAAAATCGTCACCAATAATTTCATAACTGATAGAACTGGAAGGATTAGCTTTATCATTAAACTGATAATCTAATCCAACATACGTTTGTCCTGTTAAGGATGTAGTTTTAAAAACAAGAGGAAAATCTGGGTAATTTGCATCATCTTGTTCAGTGTAAATGGTATCGCCATCAAAGTTGAAAGAAAGTGACTGAATGGGAGCTTCGGGATTATAGCCATTGCTGAAGGTTGAGTCATCAAAGCTAAAAAAGCCATTCCCCTTTGTTGCTGGACTATCAACGGTGAAAGCGTAATTAAGAATTGCAGCAGATGCAGATTTTACATCTATGGTAGAAAAACCTAAAGCAATAGTAGCAGCAACCAATAAATTTGGAACCAATTTCATCTCAATTTTCCTTACCATCAACTTCTGTAAGCAATGCAATTACAAGCTACAAAAATAGCTTTTATCTAACTTACTTATTTTTCCAATTGAAATTCATAACTGTTAGATCCAGTTATGAAATCAATATTTTTCTCTTTTTCAATAAGAAGCAAACAACTGCCCAAATTGTTTTGAGACACCCCATTTTAAAATTAGGAGTTTAAGCAAACTTTAATTAAAGGTAAAAATAAAATTTAATTTAAGTTTGCTAACTAAAAAATTAGCCGATAACTATAGGGTAAGCACATCTAAATAAATAGTAATGAGCCTGAATAAGAGTGGAATGCAATCAGATATGACTTTCACGAAATTAAATTTTCGCTTTTACAGGAATATTCTCATTTAGGAGGGGAGAAAGTGAGAGGAAACCGTCGCTTGCCTGTTAAAGAAGGGAGTAACGTGATTTTGTCAGATCGGGGTTAAATTATCAATTACATTACTAAATTCTCAATAAAACAGGTTTTTCGGTTGCGATGCCTACGGCGAACAACGCCTACGCGTAGTTTACTAGAGGTAATCGCATTCCAAAATAGCCTATTCCTATTTTTAGTTTTAACACTTAGTCTTAACTGAATTGTATTGCCTCTAATTCTTCTTTTACAAATAAAGGCTGATACCCCAATGCAAATGCTTTAGAACTATCCAAAGAAACATCTGTTGGTCTAGGTGCTGCCATTTTCACATCTTGTTGTCGGCAGGATTTAAGTCCGGTAGCGGGAAGTTGGAATACTTCTACTAATATCTGTCCAAAATCATAACGCGAAATCCGCTCTTTGCCGCCTAAGTGAATGATACCGTTCACTTTTTCTAATGCTAATAAAAGCCCTTTGGCGGCAGTTGTTCCACTTACTGGTGTGCGAAATTCATCTATAAATAACCTTAGTTCTTTTTCTGCTTGTAAAGTTTGAATAAATGGCTGAATAAAGCTTTTAGCTGTGGGTGTTGCTGCACCAAACATCAAGGGCATCCGACACACTGCGGTCATCGGATACCTTTCTAGCATATCTGCTTCTGTGATCGCCTTTTGCTCACCGTAAAGATTGACAGGGCACACGGCATCTGTTTCTTGATAGGGAGCATTTAAACCATCAAAAACTAAGTCGGTTGAGGTAAAAGCACAAGGAATAGAGTTATCTGCGCAAAGTCCGGCAATATTGCAGGATGCGATGACGTTAATTGCGTGCGATTCTTTGGGGTTGGTTTGACAAAAATTTGGTTGAGAATGTGCAGCAGTATGAATAACTGCTTCTGGTTTGACATCATTAAAGATACGCTTCAATTCCTGAAAATTTGTTAAGTTCGCTTTTAAAATTTTCATGCCAGAAATCTCTAAAGGATGGGATAAATAAGTGCCATAAATATCCCATTCTTGTTTGGCAAGCTGACAAAGATGCCATCCTAAAAAACCACTTGCCCCGGTAATTAACAATTTTTTCATGTCTAACCTTAAACCGCTCAAGAAAAAATCCTTTCTACAGCAGGTTTATATTCTACACTGAGAGGTGGTGATAAAATCCTATTGCAGTAATTCTTGAAACTGCTTTTCACTACGCACTTTGCTAAAGTCTGGGTCAGTTTTTGCTAATTTCTTGTATTTATCAGGAACAAGCTTGATTGCTTTGTCTAAATTCTCAATTGCTAATTCTAGATTGCTTTGTAAAGCATAAGAGCAAGCTTTGTTGTAATATGCTTGGTGCAAATCTTGCTTGATGGCGATCGCTCTATTATAAGATGCGATCGCATCCTTGTAGCGGTGCAGCTTTGTCAGAGCAATGCCTCGGTTAATTAAGGCTTCATATTTGTCGGGTTGGATGGCGATCGCTCTATTATAGGATGCAAAAGCATCTTGGTAACGTTGCAACGATGTTAGAGCTATGCCACGATTATACCAGGCTTCATATTTGTTCGGTTTGATGGCGATCGCTCGATCATACGATGCAAGAGCGTTTTGGTAGCGTTGCAACGATGTTAATGCTATGCCACGGTTAATCCAAGCTTCAGGACTCTCAATTTTAATGGCGATCGCTTTATCATAAGCTTTTATGGCATCTTCATAATTTTGTCTATCTAATAAATTATTACCTTGATGAAAGTAATCTTCTGCTTTTTGCGTAGCCTTCGCTTCTATAAAAAGTTGGGTTACATTGCTTTCTTGGACAACCTGTGTAGTATTTTCTGCCGATGAGTTTGCCCCCTCACTACAGCCAAATGTCAAGAAAGCTATCAAGCCAGATGCAACGAAGCAGTTCCGAAAAACCATGCTGTACCTACAAAAATTATTAGATGATGTTAAAATTTGTTAGTTTTTTGAGTATTATCAAAATACACTACTTTTTACCCATTAATTTACTTATATTTATTTTCCCAAAGAGCCTTGTTGACAATGCATAAAAATTTATCAAAATCAAGGGTGTATAATAGTATCATAATAAATACACATAAAGCAATCGCTTAAAACTACTTTACTCAAAAAACAATTATATTTGTATTGCTATATATATTGCGTAGCTGGGACTCGTCGTAACATCGTACTCGTGTAGTAATTCACCCTGATAAAAACCTTCTTCAATTTGCCAATGCCGACGGTATAAATTAGCCAGGATCGCAGGGGTGAGGACAGAAATAATATCATAATAGCTAGTTTTTCCAACCTTTATTTCTATTAATTAGTTTTATTTTTCCTTCAAAATAAAACAGAAAATTAACTCTACATTATTTATAAATCGTAGACATAATTTATATTAAAACTATGGCAATTTATAGGTTTAATATTACTTAAAAGCTGAGTAGCAGGAAGCATTATTCATAGAAATTACTAGTAAATTATTAATGCTAGGAGATAATTTCTGGTATTAAATTTGTATATTTTGTATTTATTATTTTCTATTAAGGATCTAAAACTATGTCTGTTTTCTCCCCTGATGGTCGGACAAAAGTTAGCAACACCACAACTTTTCCGTTTAGCGCTATAGGAAAGATGAGAATACGTTGGAAAGGCCCAGATGGGGTTATTGATACTGCTGATGATATTATCGTCAACGGTTCTGGTGCCATGATTGATTCCTACCACTTTTTAACAGCAGGACACTGTGTGTATGACACAAGATATGGGGGTTGGGCAGATAAAATTGAGGTGATGCTTGGCTCTAAAGGAAATAT
Source organism: Nostoc punctiforme NIES-2108 (assembly GCA_003326195.1). Classification (GTDB taxonomy): domain Bacteria; phylum Cyanobacteriota; class Cyanobacteriia; order Cyanobacteriales; family Nostocaceae; genus Nostoc; species Nostoc punctiforme_A. The sequence continues at coordinate 189,480 of LXQE01000149.1, read as the reverse complement.
CATTGCTGGTACAAACCGCGCTGACTATGAATACTATAGTGAAGCCAAATCTGTTTATACACGTTCTTTTGAAGGATGGACTCAAGGAGATCAGACTAAAAGCGAAACTTTTCAATACGATATAGGATTGGTTACTCTTGACCGCAATATTGGAAACTTCACTGGCTGGTTTAACTATGGATATGACGATAATCTCAACAGTGGAACTTTAATGAATGTCACTGGATACCCTTCTGATAAGTTTGATTCCAATAGCGATGGGAAATTTGACAACTATGATATGTGGACTCAGAGTGGAAAAATCACAAGTACAACTGACTCTATCTTGCGTAGTAATGAGCTAGATATTGTAAATGGAAATAGTGGAGGCCCTCTCTGGCTTAATAATTCCAACACAAATAAACCGACTATTTATGGAGTAGCTTCAAATGAGACAACTACCAACCAAACTCCGCTTTACAACGAGTTCGCCCGAATTACAAGCACTCGATATAACGAGATTCAAAACTGGATTAACGAAGACACAGCTACACGTAAACCCACTGATAAAGCTGATTTAGTAGACTCTGATGTGTGGTTTAACACAACTCTTGGAAGTTTTAATAATAACACTATTAAAAATGGGGAAAATTTTAGTGTCACAGTCTATCCTCGTAACAATGGTACAGCCGCGACAGGTAATTTCTCAGTTTCTTTTTACGCTTCTACTGATACCAATATCACTAATAGTATTGGTTCCCATTATCTAATTGGTAATACAACTATTTCTTCGATTAACCCATTCAATTCGGGAACAGCGACATGGAACGGTGCGTTTCCCAATATCCCAATTGGAAATTACTACGTTATTTCATTTCTAGATCCAACTAATTTAATCCAAGAATTTGATGAAAGTTTAACCAGCAACCAAAAGGTATTTAGAACTTTACTCACTGTTGCCAATAGTGCAATATTACCTCTTACCATTTCATCAACTCTTAGCTCTCCTTTAACAGCCCGTGAAGAAAATATCACCACAGGTACAGCCAATATTAATGAGAGTGGTAATACTGGTAATAACCAGCTAAATGGTGGAAATAGCAATGACATCCTTATAGGGGGAAGTAGTAACGATACTTTCGTTGGAGGTTTAGGTAATGATACCTTAACAGGAGGAACTGGATCTGATGTTTTTATTATTAATACCCCTTCTGAAGGAATTGATAACATTACAGATTTTTCGTCCTTAGATGACACAATCTATGTTTCTAAAATAGGGTTTGGAGGTGGACTTAGTGAAGGTATACTTCAATCAACACAATTTTTTATCGGTTCATTAGCACAAGATAGCAGCGATCGCTTTATCTACAACAATAATACAGGGGGTTTATTTTTTGATGCTGATGGTATAGGCTCATCTGGTCAAATCCAAGTTGCTCAACTAGCAATAGGTTTAGCCATGACTAATACAGATATTTTCGTAATTACCTGATAAATCAAGACGCGATAAATCGCGTCTCTATATGAGGGTTTTGGGTTTATCTGAACTGTATGACTCTACTTTATCTGTGCAACGCTTAATTGATGCCAAACACTGACTCGACAGTTGACTTAATCGAATCCCGCGCATCCTTCAAAGTTTGGCTAATGGGATGTTTTGCCTGCAAAAATGCCCGCGCACAATTGCGTCCCGGCATTCCCGAAATTGAACCACCTGGATGAGTCCCTGCACCAGTCAAAAATAGATTATCAATTGGCGTTTTGTAGTTGGCTATTTCTGGTAATGGACGGAAAAATATCATCTGATCTAGGGTCATGTCAACATGATAATAATTCCCTTTGTATGCACCTAATCTTTCTCCTAGTTCTGCTGGACTTTCTACCCGACGGGCAATAGTTGCATTCTTGACATTCGGTGCATAGTCTGCCAACTTATCAACTACCTTATCTGCAACTTTGTTTTTCAATTCATCCGTCCAACCAGTACCTTTTAAACCAGTGCCTTCTGCACCAGCAATTTGATAAGGGGCAAAAAACTCAATCCATACGGTGTGCTTACCTGGTGGCGCTAATGTGGAATCTAAATAACTAGGCATCACTAAATACATTGATGGGTCAGCATCAGGAATTTCTCCCAAAGTGCATTTACTATGAGCCTGTTCTACATGAGCCACGGAATCAGCAATCAAGATAGAACCGACGAGATATTCATCTTTGTGAGCATGGTGGGGAAAGTGCAGTGGTTCATCTAAAGCCAAATCTATCTTGAGGATGGTTTCGTTATTGTTAACGATGCGGCGTTCTAATCTTTCCCATAAATCGGGGTCGGCTGCGTTAACATCGCTTTTATCAGTCATTTGTAAGAACAACCGCTTGGCATCAATATTAGAAATAACTCCGTGTTTAGCGCGATATTCTTTCCCTCCAGCAACCCGCACGCCTACAGCTTTGCCATCATCAATTAAAACTTTTTCAACATGTTGGTCTGTGAGAATAACGCCACCTTTACTTGTGACTAAATTCACCAAAGCTTGCACAAGTGCGCCTGTTCCGCCGCGAGGTCTTGCCATCCCTGGATTATGACGCATTGCCATCATAATTGCACCAATGGCAAGGGTTTTTTGTGATGGCGGCGCACCAAGTTCTGCTGCTAGTCTGGCTAGCGGCGCTTTCAGAAATTCCTCATCAAACCACTCGTTAAGCAAATCTTCAGCGCTGGTTAACATCGTGCGAATAAAGTCCAGCGTTTTGTTAGGTGAACCAATAACTGAAAATAAATCCTTGAGTTTTGTGATGTCGTAGTTACCAAGGATGTCTATAATTGACTTTGGCGGTGCATTAAACATGGGAATCATTGCACCTAGCGCTCGCTGCCAATAGTCTACAAACTCTGCGTATTTTTTGGCATCACGTTCACTGTAACGGGCGATTTCTGCACAAGTCTTTTCCACCGACTTATGTCCTAAGAAATACTTACCATCAGGATGAGGACAGAAAACAACTGGATCGCACTCCAAATAATGCAAGCCATATTTTTCTAGTTCTAATTCTTCAACAACTGGCCCCAAATGAATAAATTCATGGTCAATCGCACACAAATTGAATTTAAATCCAGGAGCTTCTTGCGGTAAGCATTCTTCAGTTGTTGCTGCGCCACCTGGTACAGAACGCTTTTCTAGTAACAGAACGCTATAACCAGCTTTTAGCAAATAAGCTGCACAAACTAGCCCATTATGTCCAGCACCGATTAGGACAACATCATACTCTTGCATACTTGGAATTTAGAAATAATCAGTAACTTTCAAAATATTAGAAAATTTTTATTACATTTACATCATCCCTCAGTAACAAAAATTATCTTTAACTAGTGTCAATCCTACTAAGGAGAGATTAAACTTGATGAAGGTATTTGCTTTACCTGAGCTTCTAACATCAGTATTAAAGTACCTTTTTGTACTTCTATATCTTTGATAGAAAACGATATATCCTCCCATTTAAAAGATGGTATGTTCATCAGTTCTTTAGCTTTCTGCATGAATGCTGTAATTAATTCTATTGAAATCCCCTCTCCCTCAGTGCAGTTAAAAGCCTCCAACATGGCAGGTTGTGAATGAGTGCGTGGGCGAGCGATCGCAGTGTAAGCTAAAGGGCGAGTATTTCCCATTTCCTTTAACTGCACCTTTCCCCTAAATTCTATTTTGCCATCACCAGGTAAAAATACCTGAATTTCTTCTGGTTCAAAACTGACAATTTCGCCATCTACATTCAACTCAAAGTTTTGCATCTGGCTACGAACAAACTCTGAGGTCAAGGCGCGGTTAATATCTACTTCTGTGAGTATAACCCTAGCAATGGTATTGATTGGCTCATTGAGTTCTATTTGACCAAAAAGAGCGCTAAAGGGATTGATGGCAATACTATCTGTTTGCAGTTTTATTTCCTGTATGCGAATGTCTTCTTTAATGACTAATCCTTGTCCTGCAACTGCAACTCCATCCGCCTGTCCCTGAAGTATTTTTAACAAATCGGTTTGTACATCTATTTCTATTTGTTCTACTTCATCTAGCTGATTGGATATTTGTTTTTCAGCTTCTTGGGATAGAAATTGTTCTTCTAACCGATGCTCATCAGGCATGAATTAGTAAGCTCCTAAATGTCCTCTTACTAGTTACTGTAAAGGCTAATTCTGGAGAGTAAATCTATATTGGGGTATAGGTAACTTGTGATTTTGAAATAAGACTGCGATCGTTACAGCGCTTCCGGCTATTATGCAATACAGTTTTTCTCCTTGCCCTCTCCTATCAAAGCTTTCAGATTTGAGGATGTACCTCATAGCTGCCGGAAGTGCTGTATGCAGCGATCGCAAACCCTTTTATTAATTATCCATTAAGTTTAAAATCTATCTAAATATATATAGCACTTCTCGTTTGTATGCGATAGATTTTGACCTCTCTCCTTTTAGAAGGGAGACTTTGAATTTTACTCTCTTCCAGTAAAAAAAGTTTTTCTGCTCCACTCTTCTAAGAAGAGAGGGTTAGGTTTCTATTGGACTCAACAGAGGAACGCTATAGATCAAGACGGTTCAGTTAAGGGTTATTAATGTAGATGATTGGTCTTTCAAGACGCGATAAATCGCGTCTCTACATGAGGGTTTTGGGTCTATCTGAACTGTATTGCGCTAGAGATAGGAGTTGGAAATTTGCTGAACGCAAGCATGAACCCCCAAAACATTAGACATCTGGTGAAATTAAATATGCGTTATCTCAAACCTTTGTAGAGACGTAGCAGTTTTACGTCTCTACATTATATTAAACAGTGGTTGTCTGTAAAATAGGAGACTTCACCTGACGTTGACTCCTGACAACCATCTCAATGGGGCGATCTGGGCCTGTCACCAAACCACGGCGTTTAGGTCGTACTTCACCTTTAGTAACTAGCTCTAATTCCTTACTAGAAAGGATTTGAGCAAGTGCTAGCTTCATTTCCAACTGGGCGAATGCTAGCCCAATACAGCGCCTAGCACCACCGCCAAAGGGCAAATATTCATAGGCAGAAAATTGCCGTTCTAAAAAGCGTTCTGGCTTAAACTGCTTAGGTTCTGGATAAATATCTTCCCGTTGGTGGGTCAGATAAATAGAACCAAGTAGGACTGTACCGGGTTCTAGTTCGTAACCGCCCAGCGATATCGGGGTTCTTACTTTTCTGGGAAAAGTTAGCATAGCAACTGGGTAAATCCGCAATGTCTCGGAACAAACAGCGTTGAGATAGGGTAACTTGAAAACGGTGCCGGGATCTGGGTTATCGCCCAAGCTATCTAATTCTTGCAGTAGCTTTTGGCGCACTGATGGTAGTTTGTGAATCCAGTACAATGCCCATGCTAAGGCTGTCGCTGTGGTTTCATGACCAGCGATTAACAAAGTCATCAATTCATCGCGTAACTCTTCATCAGTCATGGGTTGACCGGCTTCATCTCTAGCAGCCATGAGTAAGCTAAGAATATCCGTGCGTGATGAATCTGCTTGTTCTCGACGTTCCCGAATTTCCTCGTAGAGGAGTTTATCAGCTTCTTGCTGAAGGCGCATCTGGTTTCCCCAGAAGTTAATCGGGCCAAAATCTCTTTGCAAAGCTGGAAAATAAAGCAAAGCCACACTTAACCGAGAACTAGCCTTTTCTAAAAGCTCGCTCATAAATTTCTGTAGTTTTTCGGCGCGAGGCCCTTCATGTAGCCCAAATACAGCTTGCATAATCACCCGCAGGGTAATAGCTTGAGTCGCAGACCGGATATTAAAGGGTTTACCTATCTGGTATTGGCTAATGACTTGCTTGGTGACATCAGTAATCACCTGACTATAATTCCGCATTCTTTCGCCGTGAAAGGGAGGCATCAACAACTGGCGGTGACGCTGGTGTTCTGCGCCGCTAATGCTAATTACAGAATGCTTGCCCAGCAAAGGTTCAAACACCTTATTCAGATCGCCAGGGGCTTCCAATTCCTTGGTATCAGTTGTCAAAATTTGCTGTTGCGCTTGGGGGTTGCTGACAATCACCAAAGGAGGAAGATTTTTGTCTAATCTGAGAGTAAAAATCTCGCCATAACTTTTGGCACAAGCCTCCATAAATAACATTGGATTAACAATCCAGCGCAGCATCTGTACAACTACTGGAGTTTGCGGGCCATTTGGGAATTTCATAAATTTTTTTCCTGCTAAATATTTTTTGCTACTTCAACTAATTGAAATCTGAGTTGCGTAACCATTTAAAGTACTTATTCTAACGTTGCAAAAAAGCAATAAACTGTTACAACCTCGAAGATGTAAAATTTTTGTTAAATTCAACGAGCATCTACAGTTTCATCTGAATTTTCATGTCATCTGGAAAAGCCTACGAAAAACCTAACCCCCTAACCCCCAACTCGTCGCAGGAAGGGGGAAAATTCAAAGTCTCCTCCTTTTAGGAGAGAGAAATAGAAGTGAGGTTCTCCAGATACCGTGAAAAGTCAGACAGTTTCACCTCATCGTCACAAGGTACTCAGCATGACTGCAATCTCCACAAAGGCATCTTCAGCGCTTCCCAATTTTTCTGAAGGGATTCAATATTTTGGTGAAGCGTTACCAGATTTTGAAACTTATGGTGCAACACCTGCTATCGAGTCAGGCAAAGTAGCGATCGCATCGACCACAGACAAAGCAGCTGTATATCAAACTTTACTAGCTGCTGATGCCCTGCGCTACCTGACTTTGCAAGTTACTGCTACTAAGGCTTCTGGGCATCCCGGCGGATTCGCCAGCCAAGCAGAAGCTTACGCATCTCTTGTCATGCTGGGATACAAGAACATTATTACCGAAGTCGGACACCACGCCCCCGGATTTTATAGTGCCATGTTCTTGGATCGTTCGCTAGAGGACATGGGAATTTTTACAGTCCAACAATTGCGCGATCGCTTTCGAGAAAAGCACGGACTTTTAGGACACCTTTCTGGTTACATTCCCGGTATTCTCGCACCTGCGGGGCCTTTGGGACAAGGGCAACACTTTGCAATGGCGGCTGCACTATTACACAAAGATAAGTTATTCCCCTTTACAGTTGGGGATGGTGGATTGGGTGAGCCTTATATTGTAAGTGCGATCGCACATTTCCATACTGCTTATCCTGCTGTCACCAACTTTTTACCAGTGTTGGTGTGGAACGGTTACAGCCAAGAACATCACAGCATGGTTTCCCTGAAAACCAATGAACAGATGCAAGCATATTGGCAAGGTAACGGTTTTGATGAAGTGGTGTTAGTGGATGCCAAAGATTTCGACGATAAAAACCAGCCTGGGGATTACGTTGATAGTACCGCCTTTTCCTTTGAGAAACGCCTAGAATTCACTCAAGCAGTACTTTCGGGTGTAGATAAAGCAGCGCGATCGGCATTGGGCGGTAAACTTACCGTCTTCATTATTAAACAACTCAAAGGTGCAGGAGTCCACGCGCGGGGTGCAAAATCTCACAACCTTTATCCTAAAGATACGTTGGATGCGCCGCATATTATTAGTGCATTGCAAACCCGCGCTTTATCTGCGGAAGCTTGGCAATTAGTCAGAACAAATGCCGAACGCGCCGGTGGTGGCCCAGCAGCAAAAACTGTGGTGACAGAATTTGAATTTCCATTAGCAGAATTAGGCGAATTACCTTTAGAAGAATATGCAGTTGGTGGCGAACCAAAAGTTTCCACAACCGCGATGGGACGATTAGTAGGAATAGTGGGAAATAAAGATCAAAATTTCCTCGTCACCAACGCCGATGGTAATGAAGCATCTGGAATTGCCAACATCAACCAAGCATTAAAGATTATCCACCCCACAACCGACGACTTATATAATCAAGCACCAAATGGACAAGTTTATGAACCATTGAGTGAAGATGCTTGTGCCGGTTTAGCTGCGGGTTTAGCGTTAATGGGTGCGAGAACTTTGTGGTGTTCTTACGAATCTTTTGCCATCAACGGATTACCAATTTGGCAAACTGTGACTCAAGCAATGGCAGAATTGCGCCGTCAAACTCCTTCGACTATTACTTTATTCACAGCTGGCGCATTAGAGCAAGGGCGTAATGGTTGGACTCACCAACGTCCCGAAATTGAAGCTTACTTTGCTTCGTTGATGCGAAATGGAAATGTTTTCCCATTATTTCCGCCCGATGCTAATAGTATTCAAGCTTGTTATGACTGGGCGTTGAAAACTAAGAATAAGGGAGTTGTGATAACTGCAAGTAAAACCCCGTTACCAATTCGCACGACTTTAGAACAAACTCGTCAAGGGTTGCGCGATGGTGCTGTGCTATTACATGAAGTTGCTGGTGATAAACAAGTTGTATTTGCTGTGATTGGCGATTTAACATTAATACCAGTATTTGAAGCTGCTGCTTTCTTGGAAACTGAAGGTATTGGCGTGAAGATAGTTACTGTTATCAATCCTCGGCAATTGTACCGTAGCCACGATACCGCTTGGGATACTTGTTCCCAAGCCGAAGGCGGTTTCTTGGATGATGCGAAATTTGCCGAATTATTTGATGGCGATGCGTTAATTGCCGTTACTGGTGGCGCTGCCGGGATGCTGGAACCAATTCTGTTACGGAGTACAGCCAAGCGCGACACCTTTGCATGGAAGCGTGGGGAAACTACAGCCAGTGCTGGAGAGTTGATGGCGTTTAATGGATTGACTGCTGAAGCGTTAACGAAACGTGCGATCGCATTAGTGCATTAAGCTGGGTTTCTGCTGTAGGGTGGGTAATACTCACCCTGCCATAACTAATCTATTGTCAGTCTAATGCTCTAACCCTAAAAGCCTCAAAACTTGCTCCTATTCTTTGCTGGCGTATTTCTATCAATATGCTTCTGATGCGTTCTAGAGGAACGTCTTTAAATTGTTCCCAAAGCCTGTATTCTTTTGGCTGACATCTGTTCAAATTTTCAAAATCATGTATAAAATTCCTAAGATAACCATCTTTGACACAATGGTAACAAAGAAGTTGAGCCAGAGTTTCATGAAGTGGACTTGGAAACTTACCTCTATCAATTCCTTTATATGAGTTTGTATTAAAGTTTATGCCATCAGCGTCTATTCCTAAATGAATAATTGCATGGGCTGCTTCGTGTATCTCTACTAACTTTGTTAATATCTTCTCACTTGTATTGAGATGATTTGCAGTACTTTTAATATTCTCTGTATATAAAATTATTTCTTGCTTATCTGGATCATATTTTCCTAAAACCTCATCGATTAAGTTTTGACCTTCTAATATTTCCCAGCGTTTAAGCTGAACTTCATTAATAGAGGAACTCTTTTCTTTCTTTACTTTAATTTTTGTGGCTAAGTATAATCCAATTTTTTCACTAACACTTTTTATAGCATAATGGCATTTTCCCCACTTGTCGATAATATCAAGTATGTCTAAATCATTAATACTTAAATCATTGTATTCATTAAATACACTGAATAAGTCATGAATACTAAAATCTTGCTCATATAGTATTTGTTGAATATATTCTAAAAAAATTATAGATTTTTCGTTAGTTGATGGTGCATTAATTTTTTCTTTAAATGCCTGGAGTTTCTCTGTGATAGAATACTTGTTTTCAAATACGTCAAATATTTTATCCAAATCATCCATTATCTTTTACCTCGAAACTTTAAGAGAGCCTAGCAGAGTAATAAATTAACAATGTTCTCAGCTTTAAAGTATAAACTAACACTCCCCGAATTTGTCAAGATTCAACCTTAAGTAATACTTTGAAAAAAAACGTATCTAATACTGTTCAAGCATCCTTACCAAACAAGCATCAGGTAAAGAGATAGAGACAGATTCATTGGTTGTCGTTCTGTGGAAGAAAATTTATCAACCACATATAAAGAAGTTTTATCTAATACATTAGATGACTTTAGCCTCTGGTATCAATTAATATTTTTGTAAATTTTAAAATATTATTTGGCTATATGCCTTTATAAATTATAAATTTATCAGCCGCGATCGCACAATTTATTTTCTACCAATGGGACGTACTTGTATGCTGTAGAGTGAAACAATTGCCACAGTTTCACCATCCAATGTGACAAACTCAACCTCATATCCTTTGCCACACTGATGTACTAAAACAACTGTACCTATATCACCCTCTTCTAAACTATGTTCTGGGAGATTCCTGGTCAAAATAACCCGATCGAGTTCTTGAATCATCGCTATCAATCTTGCAGCCTCAGCCAACTATAATGTAATTAAGATTTTACGCAAGGATGGAACCATGACTAATACTCAAAAGATGGTTCGCTTAAACTTAGATTTGTCACCTGAACTAAATCAGATATTAGACGAACTAGCAAATAAAATAGGCAAAAATAAAAGTGATGTTCTGCGTCAGGCGATAACCTTGATGCAAATCATGGTTATCGCTAAAGAGGAAACCAAAAAATTAGGAGTCCCAGAAGCAAATCAATTGATAGTGAATGAAATTATCCTCTCATCTGAACAGCAACCAAAATCGCATCCACTAGACACGTTTATGGAAAGGCTTGGCCCTTGGGAAGATGAACGTACTGCTGAGGAAATAGTCAAAGATATTTATGATAGCCGTACTATTTCTAACTTTACACTTTTGACTTAACTGCTTGCTGTGATGCTTGTAAAGTCTGAGGCAAACTCCAGTCGGGACGCAAGCTAGCGGCGTTGCGTAAATATATATGATGAATTGAGGCGGAGGCTGGCAGATAGGCGTGGATTAAGAAGCGAATGCAGCGCGGTAAGCTGCCTTCGACGTGCATTTGCTGCACATCCAACATAGCCACATTATCCCAACCAGGACGCGCTCTTGCGATCGCAGCTGGAAAAACTGCATCCAAATCGCGCGTCACTGAAAAAGTCACACTAATAATGTCCTTTGGCTGGAATTGATTCCGGTTTTCCAGTTCATTTAGTAGTTCTGTAACTACCTCTTGGATTGTCTCAACAGTATTTTCTGAAGCGGTTGTTGCTCCGCGAATAGCCCGCATTTGCCAGTCCACGCCAAAATCCTCCTTAAAACACAAAAGTGAGGAGTTAGGAGTTGAGAATGAGAAGTTAAGACTGTTAACTCATAACTCCTCACTCATAACTCCTAACTCATATCAGGGTCGATATAACCACAGAGGTAAACCACTAGTAGACATTTCAAATTCGAGCCAATCAATACCGGCCCCAATTCCTGATGAAAATTGACGACTCCCTGGTATAAAGCGACTCAATAAGGGTTTACGTTCTTCTAGGGTATAGCAGAGAGTTTTTTCTGGATCGAGACCAACCAGTTCTGCTGTCCAACGACGGGCATCTTCTTCTGTGCCCAGGCGGTCTACAACACCCAAGGCTAGGGCTTGCTGTCCAGTAAAAATCCGACCATCGGCGAAACTTTTCACAGCTTCTACCGTTAAAGAACGTCCATCAGCTACCGTTTGGACAAACTGCTGATAACTTGTGTCAATCAACTCTTGCAGGATGTGTTCTTCTGGTTCGGTCAGTTGCCGATCAAAAGCCAAAATGTCTTTGTAAGGGCCTGACTTAATTACCTGGAAGGAAACACCGATTTTTTCTAGCAAGCGTTCTAAGTTATTCCCACGCAGAATCACACCAATACTACCCGTAATTGTACCTGGGTTGGCAACGATGTGTTCCGCTCCCACGCCGATGTAGACTCCTCCAGAAGCCGAGATATTGCCAAAGCTAGCAACTATTTTGATTTTTTCGCGCAAACGCTTCAGGGCACTGTAGATTTCTTGAGAATCTCCGACTGTACCGCCAGGGCTATCGATACGTAGCAATAATGCTGGAAACTTTTTTTCTTCTACAGTTTTCAGAGCTTCTAGGACGCGTTTGCGAGTAGCACTACCGATCGCACCAGTAATTTCAATCCGCGCAATTTGTTTTCTAAACTTGGGCTTAAACGGCCAAACCATGAGCTGTCAACATACCTCGTAATAAATTCAATATAAGATCCCCAACGGTCAGACGACCTGCTTTCCTCTGTTAAGAAACATGAGCAAGCATTGTGTTCATCAGAATTTTAAGGAAATTTTTATATTTTTCAGTGAGTTTTATTTGATATTCTCGATTAATACTAATCAAATCCTCAAAGATTACAGCTAGCATAAAATGCCAAACTCTAGTTTAGCGTTAACCTGATGATTTAGAAAGACTATTTTAGCTATTTGGCAAAATTAAAAGCTCTCAATGCCTTGCTATTCTGGCTTTTTGAATGTTTGAGGGCTGGTTTTACTAAGGTCGCACACGTTTACTAGTTGTCAGTAATTAATAACTAATAACTCATGAATATATAAATATTTAATTAATTACTTCGACACTCAATTTAATTAATCCAAATTCATTCAGCAACACTAATCTCAATTTAGGTTATAGACTAGTAGTACTTTCACTCTGGGAAATATCACTTTTTCCTATCTTCTACAGCCCAATAATCTCCTGATGAAGCAATTTCACTACTCAAGGATCTATACGTAAAATTTGATACCGATAATAGACAAACATATCAAATAGTGCACCAACGAAACTAAAGGTCAAGCTAATTACAAATAATCCGCGTAGGGGAGTTCCACTGCCGAAGGTGGCGAGAAAATCCATAATCTCAGTAGCGATCGCCTCGGTTAAATCTTGTAAGCCAGGGATGTTACCGATGAGGGATAGAAAAAGAAATCCACCGCCAACGAGGAACATGGGAACGACAAAACTAAAAATGATTGTAAGTAGTAGGGAGCGGAGAAAGTTAGTAAAAATAGTCATTTAAGACAAACTCCGTGAGTAGAGATGACAAAAGCAAGATAGCGGTTTGTCATTTTCTACAATACGAGCGATCGCCCCAGAGGAGCGAATCTGTCAAAAATCTTAAGTTTTCATTAAAATAAATGGGTAGCAGTTACAGCCTATGCTGGGGATATATAAAGAGACTTAAATCTACAAAAGCCTTGCATAATAGAGATTATAGCCAAGTGTACTACTTATTTATTGCTTTGCAACACGTTTAAGAACAGCTTTATTTTCTGAGAACATCTTTAATTTAAGTTAATATTCAGCCGTCTTGAGGGAGTGGGGAGATGAGGGCAGGGGAGAGAAAAGTTTAGAAATTGCAACAAGTCTTTCCCCTTGTCCTCTTCATCATTCCCCATTCCCCATTCCCATGACTTCCGCTATTCTTAAGGCAGTTACCGAGTTAGCTACAGCAGAACATTGAACCAGACTACATCCAAATCCAGTTTAGGGGAATGGAGTCAGCGTTTGCTGGCGGCGATTTTTCTGGGTGGGCAAGTACTAGTTCACCTATTGAGAGGCAAAATCCATCGGCGTAACACCTTAGAACAAATGGCAGCAGTTGGGCCAGATTCCTTATTTATTGCCCTATTGACGGCTATTTTCGTTGGTGCGGTGTTTACCATTCAGGTGGCGCGGGAATTTATCAACTTTGGCGCCGGAAACATTATCGGCGGAGTGCTTTCTATAGCGTTGACACGAGAACTCTCTCCTGTGTTGACAGCAGTAGTTTTGGCGGGACGAGTCGGTTCTGCCTTTGCAGCAGAAATCGGTACCATGCGAGTCTCAGAGCAAATCGATGCCATGTTGATGTTAAAAACCGACCCAATCGATTATCTAGTTATTCCCCGCGTTATTGCTTGCTGTTTAATGTTACCAATTTTAACCCTCCTATCTTTGATAACGGGGATGTTCGGAGGATTCATCATTGCGACAAATATCTACAACCTGTCTGATACAGTATTTCTAGACTCAGCCCGTAACTTTCTTGGTATCTGGGATATTTTAAGCGCAATGATTAAGGCGTGTTGTTTTGGGATTTTAATCGCTGTAATTGGTTGCAGTTGGGGGTTGACGACAACAGGAGGTGCTAAAGGTGTAGGACAGTCAACTACAACTGCTGTTGTGACTGCCTTGCTGATTATATTTGTGAGCAACTTCTTTCTTTCTTGGTTAATGTTTCAGGGGACTGGCAGTGCATTCATAGGGCTATAGAAGTTAGAAGTGAGGAGTGAGGAGTTATGAGTTAAAACTCTTCACTCCTAACTCCTAACTCTTAACTTCTAACTCCTGACTCCTAAAATAGGAGAGATGCCTACTAAACAAAGCAGGATTTAAAACTGTGACCAGCTCATTTGCTTCTAACTCCACATCAACTGTGGAACTCAAGCCTAGTTACAATATACCCATAGTGTTGGTAATTGCCGCGATTCCACTACTGTTGGTACAACCGTGGGTAGGCTCCGTTTTTACGCTGTTTGGTTTGTTTCTTATGTTTCAGGCGTTAACGTTGCGTTTGCAATTTACCGTTACCGATTTAGATATTTACAGAGGCGAAAAATTGATTCGGCGCTTTCCCTACCAGGAATGGCAAAACTGGCGGATATTTTGGAATAGAGTCCCCATTTTGTTTTACTTTAAAGAAATTAAAAGTATTCACTTTTTGCCGATTTTATTTGACCCCAACACCTTGAAAACTTGTTTAGAACAACGTTGTCCGCGTATTTAGTGCTGAGTGCCATCTGTGCTGAGTCGTTTTGATATAGACTCAGAACTCAGCACTCATGCTCAGGATTTTTATAGCAGGTCAATTGTAATATTTCTGAAAGCTATTTATTCGCGTCATAGGAATTACACTATTGTTTATGAACCCAGAGGCATCTCAAACCCCAGAACCAATTGATGAGCAGTTGACAGAAAAAGCAGAAGAGAACAATGCAGGTGAACATCCAGTAAATCCATCAGTTGAGTCAGTGGTAGACACAAAAGCCATTAGCTCATCAGAGGAGTACACAAATTTTGAGCCACTCATTTCCAATGCAGAAGTGGTAGATTCGACAGTAGAACTAACAGAAAATTCAAATGGCGAGTTTGTAGCGCAATTAGAAGTGGAAAATGCCGCCTTGGGGTCTGAAATAGAATCAGGAAATCATTCATTATATGTAGAAGCAGAACAGCGGATAGCAGAGTTGCAGAGTGCTGAAGTAGCTCTCAAGTCAGAAATAGCCAAGCTGCAAGCTTCTTACGAAAATCTTCAGGCACAGGTAAGTGAAACTCAAACCTCACTGGGGCGACTCGTGCAAGAGTCGTTAGTACAGTTAGAACAACGCAAACAAACCCTGCAAATTTCTGTAGAACAACTAGAACGCCGTCAAGAACGTATCCGCAACGAGATGCGAACCACTTTTGCTGGTGCATCCCAAGACTTGGCAATTCGGGTGCAGGGTTTTAAAGACTATCTCACAGGTAGCTTACAAGATTTGGCTGTTGCCGCTGAACAGTTGCAACTGACCCCAACTGTGGTAGAACGAGAAAAACCAGCTGTAAAAGAGGCTAAACCAGTTGAATCCCAGCCTGGAATACCCCAATTTGCCCAACAGCAGTTTCAAGATACTACAAAACAAATTCGCCGCCTAATCGATCAATACCGCAATAAACCAGATTACTACGGCCCACCGTGGCAACTACGCCGTACCTTTGAACCAATCCACGCTGAACGAATCTCCAACTGGTTTTTTACCCAAGGAGGAAGGGGCGGTTTGCGGACAATGGGTAGCCGCTTACAGAATATTCTGATTGCCTCAGCTGCAATTTCGATATTACACAAGCTGTATGGCGATCGCGTCCGTACTTTAGTCTTAGCTAATACACCGGAGCGATTAGGTGAATGGCGGCGTGGCTTGCAAGATTGTCTGGGAATCGGTCGCCCAGATTTCGGCCCAGACCGGGGTGTGGTATTATTTGAGGCATCTGACGCTCTCGCTCAAAAAGCAGACCGATTGACGAAAGCCAATCAATTGCCTTTGATTATTATTGACGATTCAGAAGAACAAATTAGTCTGTCACTGCTGCAATTTCCCCTGTGGTTAGCCTTTGCTCCTGACCCCAAAATAGTGAGAAACTATGATGATGATTTTTAAATGAGTCATTGGTCATTGGTCAAGAGTAATACCTCTTGACTTTTTTAAATTTTGTTAGCGTAGCGTTAGCGAGTCTTCGAGCGTCATTTTGAATTGTATTATGGCTATTTGGTTAACTCTGTGCGGAGCAATTGTGGTCATAGCTTACCTGCTGGGTTCTTTTCCCACTGGCTACATTGCTGTGAAACAGTTAAAAGGTATTGATATTCGGCAAGTTGGTTCCGGTTCCACTGGCGCAACTAATGTACTAAGAACTTTGGGTAAAGGGCCAGGAGCATTGGTTTTAGTACTTGATTCCTTAAAGGGAGTATTAGCGATCGCTCTAGTTTATTGGTTGTTTAACTTTGAACCAATTAAAAATTATATCCCTCCAACAGTAGATGCACAACTGTGGCAACCGTGGTTAGTAACAATATCTGGGTTAGCTGCCATCCTGGGACATAGTAAATCAATTTTTTTGGGCTTTACCGGTGGTAAATCTGTTGCTATCAGCTTGGGGATTTTGTTGGCAATGAGTTGGCAGGTAGGTTTAGCAACAATGGGTGTATTTGCCGTCGTTGTGGCGATATCGCGGAT
Organism: Nostoc punctiforme NIES-2108; assembly: GCA_003326195.1. Taxonomy (GTDB): domain Bacteria; phylum Cyanobacteriota; class Cyanobacteriia; order Cyanobacteriales; family Nostocaceae; genus Nostoc; species Nostoc punctiforme_A. Next base: position 172,957 of record LXQE01000149.1, on the reverse strand, counting down.
TGTCTCTTTAAGTTCAATTGCAGGTGCGATCGCAGTTTCCATTCTCATGGTAATTTTGCATCAACCCTTACCCTATATTCTGTTTGGGATTGCTGGTGGGTTATATGTGATTTTGCGTCATCGCGCTAATATTGAACGACTGTTTGCGGGAACGGAGCCGAAAATTGGGCAACCTGTAGCGACAGAACCCGAACAAACTGCATGATAGTTAAGCGGTAGCCAAACTCAAAACTCTTCTCTCAGAAGGGGAGAGCTTCTTCCAGAATTACTGTATTTATATTTTAGATTTATATTTTAGAATTACGAACGAACGTTGCCTTTAATTAAACGGTGGAAAAGGCGGCAAGGCCACAAAAAAGCTCCACAAATACTGACTGAGGCGATGGCGGCCACAACTCGCCAACTTGAACTAGATCCAGTATCAGACTCTGAAGGATGAGCTTGTGTCTGTTTAGCTAATTCTGGCATTGAATGAGATAGCTGACTGGCTGCACTCACCCCTTCAATCGCTGCTCCAATTAGATAAGCTACTAGGGCAATTACTAGCCAGTTATTCATAATATTCCACTGTTTGAACTCTGAGCGTATGCTTGGCAGCGAGCAATAATTTGATTTTTCGGACTAATGATTGCCGCCTTGCCCTAAAGATAATCGACCTTCAGCCGTATCACGAATTAGGGGCAGTTTAGATTTTATATAAGTATTGAGAGTACTATCTGACTGAGCATCAAGTCCCTGCTTGGCTTTTAACTGCTGGAGAAGCAATTGTACTAAAGCAGCATCGTCAAACTGGAGTAGGGTGTTGACCTGGGTAGACTCGATTACAGCCCAAAGCTGTTGCATCATTTTCGCTGTCACCATGAGCCTGTAACCTCTTAAGCTTTTCTTTATATTTACACGATTTTGGAATTTGTAGTTAGTTTTTGTCTGAAGATTTATAAAGATGTAGGCTAAAAAATGCCTGAGTCAGTTAAATCTGTTAAGTTATAGCGTTTTTCAATTGATTGCACTACAGTAGTAGCCCACACGTTATCTTAACCGTGCTATTTAAAGAAAAAAACTGCCTAAAGACTTAAATCTTCCCTAACCCTTTTTTATAAGCAGGGAATTATGGCAGGGCTTTTGATCGTCCACAATGCAGACATACGTAGGCATCAACGCTTTTTGTCGAGGCGAAACTTCTCTGGCTATCGGGTAATTTTGCTAGAACTTTATTGTAAAACTCTCGAACAAGCTCCTTCCTGACCAGAAGGATCGGGAAAAACTGCTAAGGTGTGGTATTCAGGAGCATCTGTTTTATATATGACTCGAAAAGTATACAACTTGTTTTTACCTTGCGCTTCGGTAACAACTGTTAAAAGTGTATTGCTAGTGGCAGGAAGTCCAGGAATGTCTAGTTTTTGAATTCGTCTGAGTTGAATTACATTTGCTGCGGAGTTTTTACAATCTCCTGAACTACTATTAGCTTCTTGACCAAACTGCATACATACTGGGCCATCAAAATCCATAGTTACCTGTGATGGGTCATTTAACCAAACTTTTTTAATTACTTCTCCAGCCGGAATAAAGCTTAAGTTTGTTCCTTGTTGATACCAGACATCAACCGTCGGTACGAGTCCCCCTAAACCTTGTGCTTGGCAGGAAAAGATAGAACGCAGAACGGCGTTATTAGCTACAGCACGACCTACCAACAAGAACATAGCAACCGAGAAAATTAAGGAAGCTATAGGTAGGAAATAAGAATGTTTTGGGTTATTTCCTGACAAATTAATATTCTTTTTCATGGTTGCAAATATCTAAAACTGGTATAAATTCTTCTACGCCTTAAAACTGAGTTGGTTGATTAACGTATATTTCAATATTTGTGCCTGCTGGCAAAAACCAAACACCACCTTGTTGAGACATTTGGGCGATCGCCTGTTGATTACGTTGGGCAATTTGGGGTACTACAGAGTTCATACCACCTTCCAGAACCCCGGCTGCAAGGTTGCGTCTATTCTCAGTGACAGTAGTATAACCAGTGACGACACCATTGTTGGGGTTATTGGCGCTGTTGTCGCCATTGTCGCTATTGTCGCCGCTAGGGACGACATTGTTGCCATATCCACCATATAAAGGCAGGAGTTTGGTATCAGGACGATTTACTAGCTCTGCTGCTTTAGCAATACCTCCCAAAACAAATAGTCCTGCATCCATCGAGGCTATAGACGAACTTTGACTGGGAAATTTATTTGCGATTAAAGGTTTACCTTGAGTACCGCGAAGAATAATTGCATTGTTGGGTAAGCTTCGTTCTGTGGGGTTGCCATTATTTTGCGAGATAACCTTGACTACGTTCATCTGCAAAAGACCTTGTTCAGAAAGCGAACCAATTTCAGCTAGGAATTCGGTGTTTGCTGGTAGAGCGATCGCACCATCGGTAGATTTTAGTGGTTCTTTCAATCGGATTACAAATACGTTTTTTGCTTCATCTGCATCACCACCACCACCTGACTTATTACTAGTTTCTCCAAATATTGCTGTCGCCAACACAGCTTTGGCACTACTCCCAACTGCTACAGATTTCTGTCCCTGTGGTTGGGCTTGACTGACCGCAGGATTGTCCTGTTGTGGGGTTTGTGAGGTTTGTTCGGGATTGGGGTCAGGATTGGGATTTGTTGCCTCTTGCTGCGGCTGCGCATTGGTTGCAGGTTCCAAAGTAGCTATATTACTAGTAGGTTGATTGCTAGGATTGACTTGACCATAGCTACCTAACTTTGCTAACCTAGCCCACTCTTCAAATGGGCTTGGTGGAGTTGGTGGAGTTACATTAACTACTGGTTGAGTGGGGTTCACAACTGGTGGCTGGGGTGATAGCGAAGGTTGAGAAGCAGGTACTCTAATGATGCGCTCAACTGTCACTGTCCGAGGGACGTAAGCTGTTGGTGGGGGTGTTGGGATCACTTTTTGTCTCACTGACGGTTGTTGTAAGGCTACTGTCGGCGTTGATTTGGCAATTCTCAGCTGTTGCTGGGCAGCTTTCACTATCTGTGCTTGTTCAGTCAGAGCTAATTTCGTTTTGAGAGTATCTATTTGGCCTTCCATCTGTTGAGATATGGATTCATCAGTAGGCTGCTCTTGCACTGGTGGAGAAACAATAGTTTTTGGCTTTTGATTGCTGCCACTCATCAACTGAGACAAAAACACACCACCTACCAAAACAATCGCTAAGGTAGCAGCCCCTACCAAGCCTAACTTGGCAAAGGGATTAGATGAGAGTGCTTGCTTAGTCTGAACATCTTGTGGAAGAGATAGCGACTCTGGCGGCGTTGCAGAGTCTTCCGATTCTTCGGTGTCACTAGAAGAAGATTCTTCTTCAAAGCCGACCAACCTTGACATCCGCGATTCCCAATCTACAGATTCTACTTCTGGTTGGCGATCGTCGGTAGTTAGAGTAAATCCATTTTGGGGAGGCGTTTGGGCAGGAGTTGAGTATCGGGTCATGGTAGAGCCTTGTTTGGATTTCCAGAACAATTATTATCTTTAATTTCACATATATTATAAATTTCTAATCTGGCTTCTCCAAGGCGGTAAGCTGCAAACTGCGACGGTAGTGCTGCATTTGGTAGTGAAGTTGTCGGTTGATCTATTGCTCTAACTAAAATTTGTTTATTAAAGGAAACTGATTTCCCTAATTTATCATAACTGTTAAAAATTAATTGATTGGCAAGTATCTCTACTTTCCACTTTCCATTACTTATTGCTTTCGGTTGAGAAACTCTTTGGATTACTAAGACATTCTCCGCTCCCCTATTAACATTTTCAAATTGGCTATCTGGATTTAAATTAGTAATTTCTGACTTAAGTTTTTCTTTAAAATCATCAGCTACCAGTTGGGAGGTAATTTCCCAAACTTGTGTTGGCGGCTGTTGTTGTGACCAGGTAAGCATTAAACTCATAGTTTCACCCACAAAGCGCCGAATAGTCTCTGGTTGACGCTCTAAATTGGGTTGGGGGTCTACCGTTATAGCATGACCATCAACAAGTTGCACTAAACTTTGAGGTGTGAGTTGTCGACCTAACTGTTGTAACATAGACCCGTGAAATATTAGTAACAGCAAGGTAAATAGATGTAAACCAAACGTTCCTACTGCCAATAACGGTAAGGGACTATTTTTCTTATTTTCTGGTTTGAGTAATTGCATTAATAATTGAGCGCATAAATTGAACTATTTTCACCTAAAAAATCGATTATCTAATAAAACTATCAGATGTTTGTCCAGTGCCGCATTGTATTGATTTATTTTCGTTCTGGTTGTAGTCATCTAGCAAACATAAGTTACGAATTTCATAAATTTCTAGTCTATCAGCGCGGACACTATAAATTGCTTTTTGCAGGTCGGTGCTATTGTCGGCTTGGGGATTAGCGAAATAATCTGCTGCACGTACCAGGAAATCTTTATTAAAAGGAGTTATGAGTTTTGCACCACCAACTCGGTTTTTTTGAATTAAGTCAGCTACCATACCCACTTGCCACTTACCTGGTGCAATTTGTTTTGGTGGATAAACTCTTTTAATTACTAGTTGTGAAGTCATCGCTTGGTTGGGATTTTCCGAGAAAACTTCTGGCGGTGTCATTTCTGCAACTGTGCTTAAGAAACCTTTACGAAAGTCTTCTGATAAGGCAAAACTAGCTACCCAACTGCTAGTACTAATTTTTTGGCTACCACCTTGAGGTGTGTTAATCAGTATTCCTAAATCTGATTTGGGGTTTGCGACTTCTTCAATAGTTTGTGGTGGTAAGGTTCCAGACCAGCTAAACATTGATATCATCGTTTTGCTGATAAATTGGCGAATTGCTTCTGGTTCTCTTGCTAAATCATCAATATTAGCTACTGGTTTGCCATTGATTAATTGTACAAAGTTGGGAGGTTTTCTCAAGCTGAGTTGGCGAATATTTAGCCCTTGTAATAAGAATAAAAATAAAACTAATACATGTAAACTGAAGGTAGCGATCGCAAAAAACGTTAAAACACTTGCCGTTCTTTGTCTTTTTTCTAATAAACGCACCATTTCCTCACCTCCTGCTGCAAAAACTTCAGCTATTATATATGATGTTTTGCATATACTTACTAGTTACAAGTGTTGTAACTAGTTTATTAATTTTTAATTTTTAATTTTTAATTTTCTATATCCTCTCCTTTACTAAAGAAGCCGTACTGCTGATAGCGCTGAAGACTGCAAAACCACCAGCAGCAGCCACAAGTAAAGATAAAATTGGTGCTAAAATTCCCAGAAAAATTATGAACCACATTAAATCTGGATCGACACTAGCATTTTGACCTGGGCCATTGACAATCACTGCGGCAGTCAGCACAGCAATAATATTGAATGAAATTTTGGCGATTCCAATAGATAGAAATCCAGTCAGCCACGCAAAAATTGGTTTACCAGCTACAGGTAGTAAAGATCCACCTACAGCAATTGGCCCTAAAGCTGCTATTAACAACATAGTAGCTTCTATCAAATTCTGGAACGCATATTGTAAGGAAACTAAAAAGTTCTTGATGCTCGTTTGGACTGTAGAACCTAACAGAGAATTAAAAGAGGTTTCTGATACAATCCCAGTGCCATATCTGATATTATCTACTTTAGTTTGTAGTCTATTTATCCAGCCTTTATTTCCATAAGTATTTCTATATTTCTGCCAGAGAACATTAACTTTTTCGGCAGCTTGCTTAAAGCATTCATTTTGTTGTTGGCCAGTAAGCGATTGGCAAGGACGTAGAAAAGAACCAGCTACTTCTTCAGCAACACTCATATTCAGTGCTTGCTGGTAGATTTTATCCGCATCTGCTGATACTACTACTTGCTGATTCACAGTGTTTAAAAAATTCCGCACTCCCAGCGTCAGATTAGACAGTATACTTCCATTGCCTGAATTACTTAAGAGTACTACCACAATAAAAGGCCAAATTAAAGCTGATATGGGACGTGTGTATTCGTAGGATATTAAGTCTTTGAGGAATTGTATCATAAAAAATAACAGGGTTCCTACAGCAAAAAAAATACCCAGATTTGTCAGCGCTCCATACAAGTTATCACTGGTGTTATTTTGTAATAAATCCAGCCATTGTTTGTCCCAACCATCGGCAATGCTTTGGGAAGTTGCAGCACCAGTATCGAGAATCTGATCGATGCCTACTTGGGCAAAAATTAGTTTGATAGCAACTTGCATTTTGAGTTTATGATCTGTTTTTTTAGATTTCCTGTTGGTTGGTTTATCAGAAGTTATAAATTTAGAGTTGTTTTCTTAAAATCCTACTTATTAACTTTTCTGCCAAACAAATCTAGTTGAGAAGTCGCTCGTAAAAGTCGCGCTGCTTCTGTAGATGTTTCTACTCTCCGAGCGCGATTTGCTTCTTCCGCCTGCTGAGAAATGTTTGCTAAATTTAAGTTGGTATATTGCAAAGCCTGATTTGTTTGTAATGTCTGACCAAATGTTTCAGCTACAATTTTTATTTGTTCCTGTTGAATTTTCATCATTTGCACTTGACTAACACCTAGCAATTCTGCCAATCCAGAAATAGCATTTGCTGCTGGATTAGCGGCATTAGCAGCATTAGCAGCTGTATTACCTGCATTACTAACACTGGATCTAATTTTATCGAGTAATGTATTATTGCTACCCTCTAATTCCTGAGCAAATCCCTCAATATCTTCCAGAGATTTTTCGGTATTTTCTAACTTCGTTTTTGTCCGAATTTGTCCATTTTTACCAAGAACACCTACCGCTACTCCACGGGTAATTATACGATTAAGTTCATTACTAACTAAACTTCTCCGCACTGCTGAATTATTCTCAAAGCGACTTGATTTAGCATCTGAATTATAATAGTACTTATCTAAATCATCACGAATATTTTGTCCCGCAAGAACGGGGTTAGGTATCTTCAAATCTCCCTTGGTATTCTCAATAGAAATTCGACTCTGACCTTCTTCTAAAGGGTTTAAGGTATCCTTCAAATTATTATGTTGAAAGTAATCTTGCATATCTTTGGAATATGATTGAAAGTCAGTCCAAACCTGACCTAATCCGCCCGTTTGAATTTGTGCTACAGCTGGTAGTATTGCCAAGGATAGCAAGGTGAAAGTAAAAATGGTAGTTTTTCGCATACATCTGTGCCTAAGAAGGTAAACTACATTATATAGTGAGGTAAAAATTTAGCTTTTGAACCGTGCTAATTTTAGGTTTTGGATAATAGAATTAGTTTTTCGGTTCAATCCCCGACGCTATTCTAAAATCTAAGATTCCTAAGAGGTTGTTTGAAAAATGGTTGGCTGTGATTTTAATCACCCCCCTTAATCCCCCCGATGCATTGGGGGGAGACCGGAAATCTAGTTCCCTCCCCTTTCCAAGGGGAGGGTTAGGGTGGGGTAAAAAATATTTAATACATCAATCATGACTTTTCAAACATCCTCTAAGCTATAACCAAAAATGGGTGCAGTAAATCTAAAATACGCTCGTAACTCGCTAATGCTACTCTATCGGAAATCTAAAATCCAAACTTCTTTGATTCAGTATTAACTACTTACATAACTCAATTAACTACTACGCAGAGTCGCCACTAACTGACGTGCAAAGGCAGAGATTGCTTCATATTTATCACTGTGAAGTTGCATCATTTTGCTACGTGCAGTTTGTTCAGCAGGGTTATTAGCAACTGCTGCCAATTGTTCGTAACCTGGATAGTAACGGCAGAACGTATAAATACCGTTATCATCTAATAACCATTGGCTATAAACGCCTTCTTTGCGGGGAAAAAAGCTTTCTGAGGCATTACGAGAAATAACTTGGCGGGGATATTTCAAGATGTCTGCAAAACTATCTACTGCAACTGGCTGAATACGTCCAATCAACCGTGTTGTCAGGTTTTGCAATATTTTCGATGCAGCTTTAGATTTAGCAATGGTGTCAGGATCTTGTCCTGATAAGATGACTCTGATACCGGCTTTAGCGCCGTTGGCACAAATTCTACCAACTAAATCAGAAATTTGCTCGAACTCAAATAAAATTGGTGCTTCGTCGATAAAGAATATGGAAGCTGGACTACCTAATGCGCGTCGCAGTGCGGCTGAATAAGCACTCAAGGATAGTACGGCTGCATCTTCACTATCTGATAGGTTTCTGAGAGCAAAAACTAAAAGTTGTGCATCGGTAGGAAAGCTGGATGGTGCAGAAATGGCTTGTCCTACGCGGCTAGAAAGCCAAAAGCGTAAGCGCAACTGAATTTGACTGAGGGCGTCTTCGACTCTGCCAGTTAAAGAACTTAGCTGCAAGTGTTCTGGTGAACAGAAAAAGAGAAAATCTTTTAAAGTGGGGGTTTTCTGCCAAGCAAGAGTGCCAAATCCTCCCTGCATCGCCTGTCGATATCGCTCTTTGATGCCCTCATCTCTAAAGAAGGCTTCTAAAGCCAAGTTGAGCAGCGATCGCACGGTTTGCGATAAAATTTGACTTTCAGTCGACGATCCTAAAACCATTGTCATTAACGCTGATTCCAGGAAGGCGGTATAATCGTTAAAGCGATCGCGCTGTTGTTCTGCTTCTAGCGATCGTAAATCTGGCTGTTCAAATAAGTTATTCGATTGTTTGGAAATATCAAAATAGGCTCCATTCCCCTCCATAAACTCTGTGTAGTCGGTGAAAGTAGATGTCCCATCAGGTTTTGGGAAATCTAACGCCACAACCGGAATCCCATGCGCTAAAGCCTGAGTTAAAATCCCTGACACCAACACCGATTTACCAGCACGAGTTGTCGCAAACAAAGCTAAATTTTTGTGCTGATTAAATAAATCTAAATGTATGGGTGTTCCACCTTCTTCAGCAATCAACTCAAAGCCTTTTTTGTCACCTTTTTTGGTTAAAACTAGAGGCATTAATCCCGGGACTTCACTGGTTAAATATAGCTGGCGGCGGTTGAAAGGTGTTGCTAATAAACCCTCCCAAACTATTGGTAGAGTTTGCAGCCAAATTTTCCAGGCATATTCAGTTTCCCTAATTACTCTGGCTGGACGTTGAAAACAGTTTTCAATATATCTTGTCGCCTCATCTAATTTTTCTAAAGTTGGACGATGCACTAAAATAGCGACACTCGTATAAATCGGGACTGCACCTTCAAATAACTGTTCTTGCGCCGCTACCGACTTTTTTAACTTTAATTGAGCGTTGACATCAATAGTTTTACTTTTTTCTTGAGCCATAATCGTTGTCATGTTTGACTGCTTCAGCACTCGTTGCAAAGTCGTTTTTACCAATGCTGGATTGGCAGCAGTCAGCTCACAAAAAATTTCTGTATCTACTACTGTTTCTCTGGCCAACAGTTCCCATAAATAGCGCAGTTGAGTCGATTTATTCGGCCAACCGCCGGGTTTTTCCAGAAATGACAGTGCGCCAATGTAACGATTATTAACATTTACCCAGCGGCGATCGGCACAAGGTACACTAGATTCCATCAGCAAAGTTGTGCCGTGGATATTCTCTAGAAGTAATTTAGTACTAGCTAAATCGGAATTAACTTGTTCGTGTAATCCTTCTTCATCTAAAGTCATTAACTGGGGAATAGCTATTGGCTGCGTATCATTAAACCTTTTCCAGATTTCCCCCCAGAGTTCATCAGCAGTCAAAGGTTTGACATCCAATCCCATTTTGTTAGATAAGATTTGTTCCCAGCGGAGAAAACCCTGGTTGTAAGCATTTGTAATCAGGGTTTCGATACGTTGATTTTCTACTTCTAAAAGATCGCCTTTAAATTTCAACCACCAGGATTCAGCTTTGACTAAAAGCTTTTCTATCCAATCATCTGCGTGTTGCGAGTTAGATTCAATGGTGTAAGTTACATAAATCCGCAAAGATTTAGGCTTACGAATTCCAGAAATAGTCAGTTCTTTAACTCTGGCTCTCTCTGCCATCAACAAATATTTGATGTCTCGTGATGATGCATTTTTGATTAATGTTGCTAACTCTTTTTGGCGCTCTTTGTCTGAACTAAAAGAACCCAAGTGTAGCGTCATCCTTTCACCACTAGGAATGTCTTTTAATCCAGCTTCAATGTTATTAAAAAGTGTATCAATTTGTTCAGGTCTTAAGGTAGTATGAATTCCCTTACAATCAAAACCAAAAACAAAGCAGAACCGATCTTTTTGAGTACCTTTTGTCAACAGGTAAGCGCCAATATCACGTCCATTCATTGCAACACGCAGCATTGTCGCCAAGTGCAAGGCGTCTTCAAATGGCGTTAATCTACTTTCATTTCCGGCGATGCCGACGCTTTGTTTTCCGATTTTTTGCTTCATGGTTAACTTCCAGTAAGCTTTGATAACGAGCAAAGCCTCGTGTCCAAGCGGGAACGCCAATAAATTTACTTAAAAAACTCCAACTCCTACCACCAGTTAAAATCCACCAAGTTCCTATTCCCCAACCAGTCATTAGTACTGTCCACAACCATTTTTGAAACTCTTCTTCAAAAAGACCCCCAAAAATTCCATTGATAATAAAGTAGGAGGCTAAGGCAATTACCGTCCAAGGAAGAATTTGATCGGCAGGGATTGGCCCTAATGAAGGTTGACTTCCCAGAACCTGATTGACTGGACGAAATTCTTGTTCCCGCTCTTGAGACATTTGAAATATCTGAATTATCTACTGCTATCGCCGATTACAAAGCGTGTGAGTACATCAGCAATGGTAACAGCAACAACCACTAATAGGGGAGTTCTGGCGATGCTTTGCCAATCTTCATCTTTACGCACTGCATTAATCACACCAACTAGGGAGATTGCAATATAAAGTAAGTAAATTGCCCGTAACACATTAAATATCAGGCTTACTGGTGTGTCGCTAGCACCAGCATTGTTTGCTGTTAAGGTTTTTTTGAAAAACTTTTCAGCTTCCCCAAAAAACTGTGCTTGTGCGGGGGCTGCAAACCAGTCTAACCAATATAAACTCAGAACAATCGCTGCTGCTAAAATTTGTAATAATATTAGCGATCGCCTTGGTAAATTCACTTGCTGCCCAATTTGCTGGATGATGACTGCAATTAAACTACCAACAAGTAAACAAAAGACCAGAATAGGACTTTTGAGGCTGATAACGCTAACCAATACAGCACAAGCAATCAAAAAAGGTACAGATTCAAGCAGAATAGTCAGACAGGATTTAAATGCCAGTCTTACCTTGTGAGATTCTTTCGCCGCACTACCAGTTAAAGCTTTGAAAAAGTTTCTCTCGTGAGAACTTTGTCTAAACATTTGCTAATTTTCCTATGTGTACTATAATCAATCCTTGTATCTAATTTTACGATTACTACAATTCAACATACTTTAACATCATTCATTATTAATCAAATTATAAACCTGTAGTAAAGTTATATATTCTACATCAGTATTCTGAAGTTAAGTTAACATGATATTAAGATTTGTCTAAAACTAAATTTCTCTGATTTGAAAAGCTGAATTGCAAATATCGAGATTGAACTGTTATAGTCCTCTCGATTTTGATAATTTTCTCAATCTTCTCATACAGATAGCCTCGATAAACCGACTTCAAAGCCTTGACTTTCTCTACCTATACAGGTATTTTAGCGAACTGCTATAAACATTTCAGACTTGTAAGCTAATCGTCATTTAAATTGCATCATTTTCATGGTAAGAAAAGCTGCAAACCCTCTCCCTTGCTCCCTGCCCCCTGCCCCCCTGCGATCTCAATGTGCTTTCTTATATGCTTAACAGCTTATGTACACCGTAGGCTTATTCTTCGGGAAGACCAAGTGTAGCTTTGGCTCTTTGGAGTACTTCGGGTTTAAGCAAGTAATCAAGGGAACATGATATGAAACAGTATTGAGTCACCGAAATTCAAATACCTGCCTTGAAAAGTTTAGATCGATTGTAGAAAAATGGTAAAGGTTCAAATGTACTTTTTACCATTTTCTACACCCCAATTAGATTTGCAACTAAATTACAAACTTAAACACAGTTCCTAGATTAGAAGTACCGCCAAAAGAGGCAGTACCGTAAAAGGAACCATTCGAGAGCTGAATTAGCGTGGACTCTGGCGTTGCCCCATTAGTGCCATTAAAACTAATTAAGCCGGTAATGGTTGCCCCAGTCAGCTGATAGATAACTCCTTTGTTATTTGCCCCACCAGCAGAAGCTGTGCCATAGAAGTTACCATTGCTTGCTTTTATGAGTGCAGCCGTTGGGTTGGCCCCATTGGTGCCATTAAAACTGGCAACTAAAACGGGTGTACCGCCACCGAGTGGAACCTTGAATACAGCTCCTTTATTGTTGACTCCACCCAGTTTAGCGGTGCCATACAGGAATCCACTAGATTCAATTAATGCAGACTGCGGATTGGCTCCATTGGTGCCACTAAAGCTATATGAAGTCAGTATTCCTGCGGGAGTTAACTTGAATACAACTCCTTTAGCACTTGCTCCACCGGCAGAGGCGCTGCCGTAGTAGTTTCCATCGGTAGCCAGTTGTAATCTTGCTAATGGAGTTGCCCCATCAGTACCGCTGAAGCTTCTGATGGTGGTGAGTGCCCCGGTAGTGGGCGAAACCTTGAATATAGTTCCTTTATTATTGGCCCCACCTGTAGAGCTTGTGCCCCACAAATTGCCATCAGTACCTGTAATCAGTCGGCCTGCTGGGCTGGCCCCATTAACACCTGTGAAATTCGCAAGAGTTGTCAGGGTTGTAAAAGCTGTTTTCGCCAACTTAAACACACTGCCGAGGTTACTTGTACCACCTGTAAAGGTTGCCCCATATAAATTGCCATCGGCTGCTTGAAATAATCTAGCGACTGGATTAGTCCCTTTGTTGATTCCAGAGGTTCCGGTGAAGTTTATCAGTGTAGTCAGAGTAGTGAAAGCAGTAGGAGTTAACTTGAATGCAGTTCCTTTGCCAGAAGTGCCACCAGCAGAAGTAGTTCCATAAAGATTGCCATCAGTACCGTTACCTTTAAGTACACCAGCTCTTGGTGTCGCTCCGTTGGTGCCGTTGAAATTTACAACAGTAGTCAATGTTGCAGCAAAGGCTTGTTGGAAGGGTAGTACTAATGAAGAAGCCAAAACAGTCAAAGAAGTAAAAATCAATACCTGATTTTTGGCCTGGTGTTGTTTGTACAGATTAATCTTGTTCATTGAATACCTCAAAAAAGTTTAGTAGAGACGGAATGGTAGCTAGTTATTACAGATTTTGTGATGGCTGCTACTCATGACTAATACCAATTTGAAAAATGATTGCTACAAAGTAGGTTAGGAAGCTACTGCTGTCGAAGAATTTCCCAGCTTTTCTGTGTTTAAGCAAGCTACGCCTAACCTCTGCCTTTGGGTGAAAGGAGAAGCAATTGGCGTCAAAAGCACGAAATCCAAAGCCCCAACATCTTGTATATGTTGAGTTTTACCCCGTAATCTACGAGATATTGCTACGACTCAATCTACGTATTGAGCGCATTTTTATCTAAAATTGGTATAATTTGTCAGCTTAGGCATTAATGAGAAAATGCCTTAAATGTTGGTATAGCCCTATTTGAAAAGGACTCAGAAAGTCTGTTTTACCTACACCACAAAAACCGTACTAGCACTGAGTCAATAACGTGAATGGCACGATTAATGATTTCGTTCGGTAGCATAAACCATTATTTATGTTTTTGATGTCGTGAAAAACACAAAAAACAGTGAAAAATCCACGATTTTGACAGAATATAGTCACAAGACTCGAATCTGAAAGATCATATAGTAGTTTTTTTGTCAAGCAATTAGTAAACTCTATTAAATACTGATTAAAACCTCTAAAAAATCTTAATCAGCAAAATCACATATTAGGTGAAAGCTTTTGATTTTCCTCTGAAGAAAGTAATAAAAATACTATAAAAACCGCCTTTAAAAAACCTCTAAATTCCCAAAATATATTTAAGCTTTTTAATCATTTCATAATGTAATCATGACTTCAGCTTTACCTTCACATTATACTGTTGATTTCGTTGGCAAAATTTAACAGCTATTACCTATAGCAGTTATAAAAAAAACGTGGAAGTCTGAATTTCTTTACTTCGGACTTAGCGGTAGTTTGTAATAAACTGCTGTATATCTACATTAAAGAAATTGATTTCCATACCTCAGATAAAATTGCCATCCTCAATAAGTAAGTGGGTAAAATTAAACATGGCTTTTTAAAAGGTAATAAGAGACTGATAGATAATAGTAATTGAACGATGATTCATATTACCTAATAACTGCTTTCTTATAGTGAAGCCATTGAATATTTATACAAACTTACTTTATGAATGTAGAGTTTTTAATTAGCAAAAAATCATGTCTTAGGGTGGATCAGCAATAGCTTAATACCCTCTAATACTTGAAAAGCTTACCTTGATTTTGCTCTATATTTTTCATAATTTGGTATCAATTTCTAGTTTGTTAATAACCTTTGTAATGCTAATTGTTTATGCATATAAAAGTTTATTTACAATCGTCAATTTGACACTTGATTTTGATTTGATAGGCGTTGAACCGGAAATTAATTTGAAGGAGCTTGACATGACTTTTTATCCTAATCGTCAATTGACTTATTTAGCAAGTTCAATTTCTGTACTTGCTATAGCAACTGGTTTAGTAGTAGGTCAATCTGCTACTCATAAATCTCTAGCTCAGACCTCTACCACTCCTCCCCCAACTGGAGTAACTTCCATAAATGGTGCAGGTGCAAGCAGTATAACTACTTTGTTTATAGGTACAGGAACTACCTCTCCTTTTGATCCGAAAGGCTCATGGTTTAACACTTACGGTGTTGGAAATCCTTCAAGCCTCAATCCTCCCGGCCCAGTAAATGCGGCTGTCACATTCAGATATGCTTCGGTTGGTAGTGGTAAGGGCTTAACAGCTTTTTTCACTCAAACCGTACCAGCTGGTAGTCCTACTATCAATCGCCCTGTCTCTTTTGCAGCTAGTGACGACCCCGTAGTCGGAACAGAAAAAGTTAGTGGCAGTCCTAATAACGCTGGCACGGCCGCAAATGCATACGTCCAAGTACCTGCAATCACCGTTGGAATCGCCTTAGCTTATAACCCCACTGGTCTAAACGTGCCAGCAGGTGGAATTAAGCTTTCACGAGCTACTTACCTTGGTATTCTTAAAGGCAACATCATAAATTGGAATGATGCCAAAATCAAAGCAGATAACGGCGGCGCAACAATAGCAAATAAGCCCATCGTTGTAGTATATCGTAGTGACGACAGCGGTACTACTTTTGCTTTAAGCAGTCATCTCAAGGCGGCATTTCCTACATGGAACAGAGGAACTGGTAAAAAAAGTATTGTTGGCTCTGTACCCTCAACAATACCAGCCGATACAGTTATTTGGCCAGTCGGTTCCAAAGGTGCTACAGGAGGTGGAGGTGTAGCCACCACGATCGCTACCACTCCTGGTGCAATTGGTTATGTGGATAGTGCTACGCAGTTAGCTAAGAATCTGAAAGCTGCTCTCTTGCAGAACAAGGCAGGTACTTACAATGCCATTTCACCAACTACAATTTCAAATGCTTTTGTCGGTGCGAGTGACCAAGATGCAAATGCTCAACGGATTAAACTCGTAGTTACCGATCCAACAGCTGCAAATGCTTATCCCATTGTTACCGCAACTTACGTGCTATTTTATGATAAATACGCAGACGCTAAAGTAGCAGCTGGTATTAAAGGATTGATCGGTTGGGCTTTCGGAGCAGCAGGGGACACTATAGCTAAAAATCGGGGATATGCTCCTCTTCCTACTGCCATTAAAACTTTGTCTAAAAATGTTGTGAATACTTACGTCAAACCATAATTGGGTGAATACTGTTTTTGGTATTATCCTCCCTTGTCTCCTTTAGATTTTTACATGTCTTGACAAAGATATGAAAGTTATACCCCAGGATTATATTTATAATCTTGGGGATTTATTGAGGCGATGATTTGATCTCACTAACTGCTAATTATGCCCTGATTTAGCAAATTTCAGGCATTATTAGCAGTAATAGTCAAGCGTTTTAGAAGTTTATCTCATTCAACTAGAGATAGTAAATTGAGTACCCTTAAAGTTTATAAGTTGATGGGTATAAATAAATATTCAGATAGTTTGCGATCGCGATCGCTTTTAGGTATTCACCGATGCTTTCAGGTGATGCGATCGCAGGATTTGGCGGCAACTATGTTATGATTTTATTATGTTGAGAAATATTTTCGGTCACGTAATTGACTATATAGACCCCTTTCCGAATCTAAATCTCTACACCCTTTGATTCTGAAGGTGTTTGATGTCATAAGTATTTCAAAAATTGGAATTTGAGTTAGCCGAGATGTATTGCAATGTCTCGTGTGACACTGATACACCTAGCTGTCAAAAAAATGTGCTAAGAAGAACGGACAAGTCTAGTGTGTCAAACACGCAGACAACATACAGATACTACTGGAACTTATGCCCACGGATATAATTACTCGTCCTGAGTCCCTCACTGAAGATTGCTTTTTTACTTACGCCCTTGGGACTGATTTGCACGATACTAATTTAACAGCCAAATATTTACGGCGAATCAGAAAAGAAGATAAACCATATATCGACATAGCTGTTTCTCCCAGACCTGGCTATCGGTTTGAGGTTTGTCTTATCCCTGTCGAAGGGTTCGCTCAAGAAACAATATTGACAAAAGACGGGTTCGCCAAAGCTTTAGCGATTATTTGTGCTGTATCTAATAAAGCTAGGAAACGATTCCCTTCAGGAAATGGACAAGAAATAGTCCGGTGTCAATTTAGTAACTTAGCTGATGCAGTCGCTGTAGCTAATAGACTGTCTGCATTACCCTCTGATATGTATGAAACTCTCGTCAAGGTCCCAAATGCTTTGTAATATTATATATTGCATCTGCTGAAATATTTATTATTAAAACTGACACCAGGACATTTTAATGGTAAGTAGCTAAATGGACTTGAGACAAAACTTCAATGGGTCATATTTTGTCTGTTGAGAAAAGACTTGTCATACAAGACTTTTAACCTTAATGTACAATTTTGACGTTTTTGTACGCTAACCTGTAGTTTAAAGTGAGCTTTTTTTATGCCTATTAGTCCTTTGCGTGAAGAACCTCGTAACCAGCGAGCGCCTGTAATTCGTACAAGTAATGAATTTATTCTCTTGGAATGGCTGAAGTCAACTGGTCGTCTAATCGAACGCGAACATCAAGAATCTGAGTATTTAACTGAAGTAGAAGAAATTTCCGAAATGATAGACCTTGACGATATCCCTTACGATCATGATGATGATGATGCTGAAATGGATTTAGAAGCCTAGTAGCGTAATTTGTAATTCGTAATTCGTAATTACTATATGCGTAAGCGTTTCATTGATTTGGAATGGGTGCTTCATTTTCACCAAAAGGCTAAAATTCCTGACTTTTTAGAGAAGTCGGGAATTTTAGTATTAAAATGGCAGTGTGTTTAATTTTTGGACTTGAGTAAGAGATAAAATAATTGTCCATTACTGACTGTAACACCAGCGCGATCGCCTGCTATTTTCCCAGTACCTAAAAAATAATCCACTCTACCTGCACCTTTAATTGCACCTCCAGTATCTTGGTCAAGAACATAGCGGCTAATAATGCGCTCCTGCATTTTTCCGGTAGGATTAACCAAGGGAATGGAAGCGCGAATCAACGCTAAAGCACCAGGAGGCATGAGAGATTTATCTGTAGCAATAGAACGCTCTGCTGTTAGTGGTACATTGATTGAACCTTGGGCTGGCTCACCGTGATTTTCTTGAAAAAAAACAAAGCTGCGATCGCGCGGAATATAAATATTTAATTCTTGGGGATGTTTTTGGAAATAATCGAGAATAATCGGCATAGTTACGCCTTCTTGCGGTAATTTGCCATCATTAACTAATTCTCGTCCAATACTTTTGTAGTTATAAGCAGTGTTACCCGCATAGCCAATTGTAGTTTGAGTACCATCGGGAAGCTGAAGTTTCGCTGAACCTTGAATTTGAGCTAGATATGGTTCGAGACGAGAGCGAAACCAAAACAACTCTAATCCTCGCAATTTCCCTTTTGCGCTTTGCAAACCATCTGCTCCTTCTAACTCCTCGCGTGTCGGATGAGGCTTAGTCCAGGAGTTGAAATCAGGAGGTAAGCGGTAAACAGGATAGCGATATTCTGTTGTGGAGACGCGACTGGCTGCGTAAAGTGGCTCATAATAAGCGGTGAATAAAACGGAACCTTGGTTATCTTTACCGACTGACTGATAAAGAACGAATTCTCGCTCGATAGCTTGATGTAATTCTGTTGCAGAATTGGTTTTTAATAGGAGTTCGCGGAATCTTTGTAAGCTTTTGATGACGCGATCGCGCGTAATCCCAGCCACCGGATAGTTTTGATAAGCAACCGCAGCATTAGCTGTTTGCAGATATTGGAGACTGCGAGCGATCGCACTTATCAGTGCTTTTTTCTCTGCTATTTTGCCATAAATTACTTCATCCAAACAAGAGGTATCACTTTGACAACAAGTAATTGGTAGTCTTTGGATTAATGGTAATTTTTGCTTTTGTGGAAATGCATCCTGATTTTCAGCAGTCAACGATACTGGGATATGCCACTTTTTCACCTGACATTCTGGCGAAATGAGTTCTTGATGCGTAAAAGATTGCATACGCACCAGTAAAATCGACAAAACTACAGGTAGGCTGATAGTGATAATTTTGTTAAATTTTCCTAACCCAGCAACTGTCTTTTTCATTAAAATTCAAAATTTTTAAGATTTTCCCACCTCGTTCAAATTCCAAAATAAAAAAACAAAAATTTTAATTGTTTTACAAACCAAAAATTGTACCCAATGCCCAATGCCCAATGCCCTATTCCCTATTCATTCATATTACGGTAAGTCGCCACAGCAGAAGGCGATATCCGGTTCAAATATCGGAAGATCCAATACTTAAAGATAGTATCTAAAATCACCGGAAATGTAGCAATAAATAAGAAGATAAAATCTCTATTTGCCGGTAATCCCCAATGGCGTGATACTCCTTCTAGCAGTACTTCCCAGCCATGAGGAGAGTGGAATCCTACAAAGATATCAGTAAACAAAATAATGATAAATGCCTTCGCACTATCACTAAGTCCATAGACAATATTATCAAAGAAATCTTTGAGTACAGCAATAGAAGACTTACTAACTAGCAAAAGCCAGATAAAAGCAACTACCGAGAACATATCTGCAAAAACATTTTTGATAGCACCAGAGCTTTCGTGACGAAATTCTTCAGCCAGCTCTTTTGCCTTATTTTTCATTTCAGTCTCCATCTGCTCAGGTAACAGTGGAGGGGCTTTGATAATGAAATTTTCAAACTTGAGTTTTTCTTCAAATCTTTGTAATTCTAAAAGGGCTTCCTCTTCCATTTCGGAATTGAGAAATATTTGCATTTCCTGAGTGCTTCTAAACTTCTCAATAATTGGCCCGACTACGAAAGCTTTTGCTATCTGATGTGTTAAAAGTGGTATGATAATTAATAGTAAGATAAACCTGAGAGATATTATTGTTCTTTTTTGAGTTTGACGAAAACTCTGAATTACTTCTTGTTCTGAATTAGGGTCTAATTCAGCTTGCAGACGACTGATAGTACTTAAAATAGAGCGAGGTAAAACACCCATTGTATCGGTTTTACTCTTGCCTTTTGGTTTATTATTTAAGTCTTGATTTGGTATTTTGGGTGGTAATGTTGGAGTTTTGACGAGCAGCGATTTTTCGTCAGAGGTGACAGAGGTAACTGGGAGATTTGGAGGTTGTACTACTAAAGCTTTGGAAGTTGTTTTGTCGGAATTTGTTGTGTATTTAGATATAACTCCATCGATATAGTTTAGCTTTTCCAAAACTAAAGAAGGACTGAGATACTCTATACCTGCTTTTTGGGCAGCTTTTTGATTCTCTTCATTTAAAAACCAACGGCTTCCTCTAAACTCCGTCAACCGCATCCTGGCAATTTTTAATAGCTTGTTGAGGTCTGACTCAAAATAATCCATCACACTGTTACTGTACATGGCCGAGTCAATGTCTATTTTATTACCATTGAAATGCTTATTTTCTATTTCCTGAATTTTTAATGCTGCATTGTAAGCTTCATCTAAAGAACGTTCAGGAGTCTGTAAGTACCATCGATAAGCAGCAAGCAAGAAAGAATAGATTTTTTGACTAAAAACAGAGTTTTTCATTGCAGACAATCATTCAGCATTGTTTGGTGACTATTAACCTTAAGTTAACGCACGAGGTATACTAACAAATCTACAAGGAGAAAGTTTGTGGTTTCTCATTCGGTTTGGATTGTTGGCACTAGCCGCAGTGGTAAGACAGCTCGCTTGGTAGAGCAATTTTGTAATTGGGTAACATCGGAAAAACAATATACTGAATCATTTTATACGAAAAAAACAGGACGTAAAAAAACTGGTCATGTACCCGAATTTTTATATCTTAAACAAACAGAGCCGGGAGTTTTAGTTTTAGCTGCCAATGATGATAATCGTCGAGAATTAGGAGATATAATTGTTACCTCAACTTTGGGTAAATATCCGGTTCGTGCCAAGACACCACTAGGTTTTTTTCAGGATGAAGTCATTTTATTTTGGCCGTTACTGATTAACTCGTTGAACCTGAAGGCACAGTTTCCGGTAAGATTGCGACCAGAAACGGAGCAAGAGTTAGCAACCAAACTTTGGCGTCCCCAATTAGACGAAGAAATTTTACGTATTGCGGGAGTGAATGAATCTCGCTTGGTGCGTCGTATTTTGGACTTATTACAACTAGCAGCTTATAGTGGTGTACCTTGCGAAGATATTGCCCAGATTTTGGCCAAAGGTTTGGGGGAAAATGCCACAACTTTAGAGCCGGAATTTTTGGCATCTTTGCTGCTAGATTGGCGTAATTGGTGTTTAGAGAGGGGTTTACTGACTTATGGGATTATTACCGAACTTTATAGTCAGCACTTATTAAGCGATCGCAACTACCAACAGCACCTAACTAAACGCTATCAGGCAGTACTGGCGGATGATGTCGATGACTATCCTAGCGTAGCGCGTCTTTTGTTTGAGTTGCTATTAGATCGAGGTGCAGTTGGCGCATTTAGTTACAATCCTGATGGTGCGGTGCGATTGGGATTGGGAGCAGATCCTAACTATTTAGAAGGGTTAGCAGAGCGTTGTCGGGTAGAAATCTTGAATGGGCCGCCTCCAGAGTCTCTGAGCGAGCAACTGACTAAACAAATGGTGGAATTAGTCACAGAACCGATGGTAATGTTGAGTTTACCAAAAACAGTGCATTCAATTCAAACCACCTCCCGCGCCCAATTATTGCGGCAAACAGCAGAGGTAATTGCTAACGCCATCCAATTGCAGCAAGTGCAACCAGAAGAAGTGGCGATTATTGCACCAGGTTTAGATGCGATCGCTCGTTATACTCTAGTAGAAATCCTCGTCAAACAAAATATCCCAGTAGAATCGCTGAATGACCAACGTCCTCTAATTAGTTCGCCCATCATTCGCGCCTTACTCACCATGCTGGCACTAGTTTATCCCGGCTTAGGACGCCTCGTAGATCGGGATGCCGTCGCAGAAATGCTGGTTGTATTGAGCAGGAAACAACAACCACCAGAAAACTCTACAGACGCGATGAATCGGGTATCTACAACAGACGCGATTCATCGCGTCTCTACAAATATTGACCCGGTACGTGCTGGTTTAATTGCAGATTACTGCTTTGTACCCCATCCCGATCGCCCCAACTTGCTACCAGTATCAGCCTTCGAGCGCTGGGATCGAATTGGTTATGCAGCGACTACAGCCTATAGTGAAATATTAGAGTGGTTAGAACAGCAGCGATCGCAACAAGAATTGCGGTTAATTCCTAGTCCCATTTCCCTTTTAGACAGAGCAATTCAGCGCTTTTTATGGAATGGTAGCAATCTCCCCTACGAACAACTAGCAGCATTGCGGGAATTATTAGAAACCGCCCAACACTACTGGGAAATTGACACCAGATTACGACAAATTGCCCCAGTTGAGACAACGCCTCATACAACTATTATCGAATTCATTCAACTACTGCGACGGGGTACGATTACCGCCAACCCTTACCCTGTACGCCCCATTGGTGGAGCGAGAAAGGCTGTCACCTTAGCAACTATATTTCAATATCGATCTAGTAGGCGATCGCATCAGTGGCATTTTTGGCTGGATGCTGGTTCACCTCTATGGGCGAAAGGTGGTGCAGCGACTTTGTTCGGTGCGCCGTTTTTTCTGCGAGATAGATTAGGCGAACCTTGGACAGCAGAAGATGAAAAATTGGCAGAAGAACAACGACTGCAAAGAATTTTGACAGATTTACTCTCTCGTGTATCCGAGAGAGTTTATTTGTGTCACAGCGATTTAGCAGTGAATGGACAAGAGCAATTAGGGCCGCTGTTACCCTTAGTGAATGCCTGTGTGACGGTTATTTCTGAGGCTAATGTTAATTGAGTAAAACTTTATATCGCAAGATATCACAAGGTGTAGTTAAAATAGAGCGATTTCTGATGACAAGACGCTTTGCGTCTACACATCCTCTCAAAAATTCAGGTTGCTAAACCGTTACTATCGTCAAAATAGCCTGTATTAAAACTTCTAGCTCAATTGGTTTAGAAATATGCTGTTGAAATCCAGCAGCTAGCGCCTGTTGTCGATCGGTTTCTCCCGCATAAGCAGTTAGAGCGATCGCTGGAATTTCTCTGCCTCGATCGGGTGACTGCTTTCTAATTTGACGAATTAGTGTGTAGCCATCCATATCGGGCATACCAATATCACTAATTAACAAATCAAATTTTGTTTGCATCAAGATGTTTAGAGCATCATGTGCTGAGTCCACTTCAGTCACTTGTGCCCCGTACTGTTCTAGCACGAAGGCAATGAACTCCCGCGAATCTTTGTCATCGTCTACAAGCAGCGTTTGCAATCCATTGAGATTTAAATCTGAGCGATCGCGATCGGCAGTATTAACTTGATTTAATTTTGAAGCAGTGATCAGTGGAAGTTTGACTGTAAATACTGCTCCTTGCCCTTCTCCAGGACTGGCTGCCTGAATAGTTCCGCCGTGCAATTCAACCAAATGACGCACGATAGCTAACCCTAACCCCAACCCGCCAAATTTTCGCGTCGTTGTCCCATCGGCTTGGCGGAAGTAGTCAAAGACGTAGGGCAGAAAGTCACCAGAGATCCCTCTACCAGTATCGCTGACAGTGATTTGAGTGTATTCCGCAGAATGGGTATCTACTTCATCCTTGATTGTTTCTAACCGCACCTCTACTCGACCACCCTGTGAGGTAAATTTAATCGCATTAGAAAGTAGATTCCAAACAACTTGTTGCAGGCGACCAGAATCACCCAACACTGGTCCAACATTCGGTTCAAATATTGTTTGAATCTGAATGGATTTAGCTTCAGCAGCCAGCCACACGGTTTCAAGGGCAGCTTTGATAGTAAAATTTAGACCGACTGGAACTGTGTTTAAACTCAACTTACCTTGGAGAATACGCGACACATCGAGCAAATCTTCGATTAGTTGTGCTTGCAGTTTCGCGTTACGCTCAATCGTTTCGAGGGCGTACTGAGTTTTGGCTGCATCCTGGTGACTCTTTTGCAGAATTCTTGCCCAACCCAGAATCGGATTCAAGGGCGATCGCAATTCATGAGACAGCACTGCCAAAAACTCATCTTTGATGCGGTTGGCTTGCTGCGCTTGTTCAGTCTTTTGCTGCAAAGAAATCATTAGTTGATTGAGGCGATCGTTTTGCTCTTGCAGCAAGGCTTCTGCTTGCTTACGTTCGGTGATATCAGACAAGATGAAAACGGCGCCTGTAAGAGTCCCATGCCCATCAATTACCGGATCGATGGTTTTGGCAAACCAGCGTTCTTGGGACTGAAATTCGAGAATTTGCCGTTGGTGAGTTGCTTTCGCACGGCGAAAACAAGTGCCATCGCCGATTCCCAATTTTGCGCCCATCAGTTCGTGGTGGGCATAACCTAAGATTTCGTGGGAGGGCTTGCAAAAAAGCTGCATCATCGCTCGATTACAGCGCATAATTATCCCTTCTCGGTCTACCAGAGAAACGCCGTCGTTCATCGAGTCAAAGGTGGTTTGCCACTCCCGCGCTGAGGACAAAGCAGCTTCCTCCGCCCGACGAATTCGCAGCAGCGATCGCAAAGTGGCAAGCAGTTCAATTGGTTCAACGGGTTGCACCAGATAAGCATCAGCACCGCTATCTAAGCCTTCTGCTTTATCCTGGCTTTGGACAAAACTTGCAGAAAGGTGTAGCACAGGAATAAAAGCCGTTTCCGGGTTTGCCTTAATTTGGCGACAGACTTCAAAACCGGTGATATCTGGTAATTGGACATCTAAAATTACTAAGTCAGGCTGAAAGTTAGCAACAGCTTCTAAGCCTGTCGTTCCAGTTGCCGCTTCCACGACACTAAAGCCTGCATTTTGCAAAATCCGAGTAACAACGTAACGATTGGCTTCGTTATCGTCAACATGCAGGATCTTAATCCGTGGCTCAGACATGGCTTTTCCCTTAAACCTCTAGAACAAGTCCGGCTTTGACGAGCGCATCTTGAAGTTGAGCGATCGCCGTGGTTTGAGAGCCTGTTTCTTTGGAAACAATGCCTATGCTTTGTTCCGCTAACCGGCTATGTGCTTCTGCATCCAGTTGGGCAGATGAGTGAATAATCACAGGAATCGACTGAGTGACGGAATTGTTTTTAAGTTGCTTGAGTACATCAAACCCACCGATCTCTGGCATCTCCAAGTCCAGCACGATCGCGTTTGGCTGCTCTTGTTGTGCCAAATTTAATCCTTCTTTTCCATTCGCAGCTTCTAAAATACTCAACGGTGTATTTATTAACAACTGTTTCACCAGATACCGATAGGCGGAGTCATCATCAATTAACAAGATTTTTTGAGGCTTGTTCTTACTAATTAGCCTATTGAGTTTGTTCAACAGCGGCAATCTGTCTACCGGCTTAATTAGAAAACCGTCTGCTCCTAACGCCAGAGCTTGCTTCTCGTTATCAACGATGGTAATAACGAGTACAGGGATAGCGCGGGTAGTTTCATCCCCTTTGATTTCTCGCAAGAACGTCCAGCCGTTTTGCCCCTCCAGCAGAATATCTAACATAATCGCCGCCGGTCGAAGTTTTTGTAAGGCTAGCCTTGCCTGAGCTAAGGTGCGGGTAGCAATCAATTGATAGATTGATTGTTGAAGGTGCTTTTCGTAAATAAATAGCGTTTCTGGATGATCTTCAACCACCAGAATGGGCAGGCGAGTTGGCTCAACTGATGCGATTGGTTGCAGTACGGTGGTCAATTCGGTGGCATTTGGGTAGACAATCGGAATCAAGGCTGTAAAGGTAGAGCCTTCACCCAGCTGACTTTTCACCGAAATGCTGCCGCCGAGTAGTTCCGCTAGCTTGCGTGATAACGGCAATCCTAACCCGGTTCCCTTCACCTGCTTTTGCAGAGGGGAGTCAATTTGCATAAAATCCTCAAAAATCCGTTCTTGATCGGCGGGAGCAATGCCGATGCCCGCATCAGATACAGAAAAGGTGATGGTATGACCCGTTTGCACAGCGCTGACGCGCACCTCTCCCTGCTCGGTAAATTTGAGGGCATTAGAGACAAAGTTTCGGAGAATTTGAGCAATTTTGCCCTCATCGCTATAGAGCGGTGGAATGCCTTCAGCTTCTTCGACAATCAGCGTCACCGAAGAACCTTGAACCAATAATGGGCGCAGCATTCCCCGCAGCGTGGCAAACAAGTCACTGACTTCAAAGGAACTGGGACGCACTTCAATTTTCCCAGCTTCCACCTTTGCCAAATCCAGCAAGTCGTTGACCAGTTCTGATAATCCGCTTGCCGCCTTTTGGATGAATGTCACCTGCTTCTCTTGCTCGATGGTCAAATCGCCATCCATCCGTGCCAACAGCATCCGAGAGAGGGACAAAATCGAGTTGAGCGGCGTGCGGAACTCGTGGCTCATGTTCGAGAGAAAGCGGGTTTTTAGCTCGTTTACCTGTTGCAGGGAGCTGGCTTTCTCATCCAGTTCTGCATAGAGGGCAACCACACCGCGATTGGTATCTTCCAATTCCTGATTGAGTTGGCTCAGTTCTTCCTCACGCTTCCGTAGCTCTGCCATAGCCCGGAGTAATTCCTGGTTTTGCTGCTGGACTTCTTGATAGGGATTTTCAGGCGATCGCCCAATTACGGTTTCTCGAATCTGCTGCAATTGCGAATCGGTGAAATTAGGTGTGCGCTTCGACAATTTTTTGCCGATTGTTACCGTTGTTCCTTGCTCCGGCAGCGATTCAATCTCGAAGAAATCCATCAATCTACGAGTACCCACGATGCCTAGCCCCGCTCCCGTATCAGAGGTGTAGCGTCCGGCCAAAACATCTGCTAAATCAGGAATGCCCCCACCCCGATCCTGAATCCGAATCAGAAACGCTTGCGGCTCTCCTGCCACAGAAAATTCAACTGTTCCACCTTGGGCATATTGAAAGGCGTTGCGGGCAATTTCAGAAACTGCCGTTGCCAATCGTGCCCGATCTTGAGCATCAAAGCCCAACTGCTCGGCGATCTCACGAGTTCGTTGCCGAGCTTGCACAACATCCTGTTCGTACTGGATGGCGATCGTGAAAACGCTTGTCATCTGCCCATTCCTTTCGCGACTAACACTGTCACATCGTCCCGCTCTCGGTTAAAGTCTCGGTATAGCACACCTGCAATCAGGCTGGGATGTTTTTGCATCAAGCCGGGATAGCGATCGATCTGCCACTTAGCGCTTAATCCGTCAGAATGCATAATTAAAATTCCGTTGGCATACCAGGGATAGCTAAACTCTTGAATTTTGCGGATTTCATGTCCAACCGTGCCATTGTGAGATAGCAGATGGCGATGCTCAGTAAAGGAGAAAATGCTGGCAGCGATATTGCCAATTCCAGCAAAGCGGATAGACTGTTGTTCAAAGTCGATTTCGGCAATGGCGAGTGCTGCGCCTCGCGTACTTCGCAAGGCGGCGTGGGCAGCTTCGACGATCGCCCCTGGAGAACGATGAAGATGTTCTTGAAACATTCTCACGGCTGCTTCTGATGCTGACGCAGCCGCAGGCCCATGCCCTAAACCATCAGCTACTAACAACAAGCTACGGCAACAATCGACTTCCGATGCCCAGGTATCTCCTGAAACCTCTTCTCCTCGTATGGGCAAACAGATAGCTCCAATTTCTAAAATCTTCTCAGGTTGATGGGGTGCTGAGTCTAGCCAGATATGGGCGACAAGGGCTGTACCTTGGTTGGGAACGGAGTAAATTTCCAATAAACCAGAAAGGCGAAGAATTGCACCCATACCATTGCCCAAGGTTCCGGCTGTGGAAAAGCCATCTTGCAAACACTCATCCACATCGACCATTCCCCGTCCTTTATCTAGCGATAAGATTTCAATGCCAATTCTGGAATCTTGCTGGAGCGATCGCATTAGCAAAACTCCGCCGTGAGCGTGCAGCAGCAGATTGTTTGCAATTTCTGTCACCACAATCCCAACCTTGCCCCGTTCCGTTTCCTGAAAACCGAGCCGAGTTGCTAAAGCCACCGCTACCCGTCTAGCTTCCCCAGTTTGGCTAGATTCAGTAATTGTGACGGCGACAGATTTTTTCATTTTATTTCCATCGTACAATTATTATCCGTGTTCCCTCTCCCACCACAGACTGAATCTCAAACTCGCTGGCAAGTCGTTTGGCTCCACCCAGCCCCATACCTAAGCCGTTGCCCGTGGTGAACCCATCCTTTAGGGCCAGTTCGATATCGGAAATTCCCGGACCCCGATCTTCAAAGGTCAGTCGCAGTCCTCGTCGTCGCCCTTCCTGAAGGGTTTCTAGCTTGACTGTGCCGCCCCCTCCGTAGTCTAGGGTATTGCGGGCTAACTCACTGGCTGCGGTGATAATTTTAGTTTGGTCTACTAAGCCCAAGCCAATTTCCACGGCCAGCTGGCGCACAGACTGCCGAACTAAAACTACATCTGTAGAAGATTGAATATCGATCGTTTCAGTCTTCTCCATCATCATCTGCACGCCATTTAGTGCTAGTGATTTGATTTGTGGTTTCATTGAATGACGATCGCAACAATGCCATACCCTTTTCGACGTTTAAGGCAGTGCGAATCCCCGTCAGCGACATCCCCAATTCCACTAGGGTAATTGCCACAGCAGGCTGCATCCCGACGACAACTGTCTCAGTATCCAGCACCCGTGATATTCTGGCAATGTTGGCTAAAATCCTCCCAATGAAAGAATCAACAATATCTAATCCCGAAATATCAATCAGGACACCGTGAGGGTGAGTTTGAGTGATGCGGTTGGTCAGGTCTTCTTGTAGCGTCATGGCGAGGCGATCGTGCATATCTACTTGGATTGTCACAAGTAGAAAATTGCCCATTTTAAGTATAGGAATGCGTTCCATTGCTTTCTTCCAGCTATTTGGATTGAGAGCGGTTAATGGTCGTTCCCAACCGTTTTAGCGCCGTCAGAAAGGCATCGGCTAAAGTTGCCTTTGTTGTGACATTAGCCAAATCAATGCCGAGATAAACGATCGTTTGGGCAATTTGAGGACGAATGCCACTGA
Source organism: Nostoc punctiforme NIES-2108 (assembly GCA_003326195.1). Classification (GTDB taxonomy): domain Bacteria; phylum Cyanobacteriota; class Cyanobacteriia; order Cyanobacteriales; family Nostocaceae; genus Nostoc; species Nostoc punctiforme_A. The sequence goes on along the minus strand of LXQE01000149.1, from coordinate 144,214 downwards.
TCATACAATCAGCTCCCATGAGACGGGCGGCAGTAATAGTCTTGAGCAGATGTTGAGCAGTCAGGGTATCGACAGTGGGAACCCCGGTAATGTCAATAATGGCAACTTCTGAACCAGTTTCGACAATCTTCTGCAATAACGACTCCATCATCATTTGAGTCCGGGTACTATCCAGAGTACCGATTATCGGCAATGCCAAAATTCCCTCCCAGAGTTTAACTACTGGGGTAGACAGCTCCATCAACTCTTCCTGCTGCCGCAAAATTACCTCTTCTCGCGTCTTTTGATAGACTTCAATTGTCAGCAATCCTAGCTGATCCAGTAAGTTTGTGGCTAGCCAGATATTTTCACCCAACTCAATGGGGTCTTGCAATTGCTGACGCATTCGGTTGAAGAGGGGTTGCTTGAACGAAAAGACGAATGTAGCTATTTCTGAGGGTGTGAAGCCATTTTGCGATCGCGATCGAGAAATGCTGTTGAGCATCTCCCGCATCTCCTGCCACTCCCCTGCCTGAATATTGGTAAAGTTGCCCCGCCCAACAGCAATCCGAAACAAACTAAGGAATTCTCGGCACTCCTCCTTTAGCTGGGCTTCTTTAATCAAGCCTCTCCGAATATTGACAGTGGCTAGTTCTTGAGTCCACTCCGACAGCAAGTCTGCCTCGAAGGTTTCTAATATCTCTGATATCTTACTTTCACTCATCGTTTCTGTGAGGGCAACCGCTTTCGTTAGTTAAAAATCAGTGTATGACGATTCAGTCCAAGGTGAAAGTGATGATTACAAAAAGCCTAAAAGCTTGCTAGATATGAAGTGGGATAAATTGGGCAGACATAGAGCGATGCCTGGGTTGGGCTACGCCTACGCTAAGATTGATTAAGAATCGGCAAAAAAGTTACAAAAAAATGCGCTCGTCTAAAAAGTGTATTTAATGCAAATTTCGGGACTGTGGTTGCATGGGAACCGGAGAACGAGAAGGTACTTTATCGCGCCATAGGAGCAAAGGAATACAGAAAAATCCCAAAATAATTACAACTCCAGTCATGATCCAAACCATTAACCTATTTGGTCTATAGTTCCCTGTTTCAATTTGCCAGAAAACTTGGTTGTATCGCCATGCAGCTAAGGCAATAGTCGAAATTCCAAAAATTACCAAAGCAACACCCAAATTTTCCGAGTTAGATAATGGACTTACCGGAGGTTCTTGTTGAGTAATAGCAATATTCAACTGGTGCAGAAATATACCAAATCGCGCAATCACAAAACCAAAGCCAATCAATGCAATAGAAGTGCGTAGCCAAGCCAAAAAGGTACGTTCGTTTGCTTGATGCTCCCTTTGACGGTCAATTTTCGGTATTTTATCCATAATTATCTTCTGAAGCTAACAGGACTTACGCAACTGGCACAATCGCCTTTGATGCGGCGAAAGCGCATCTTCAATATCAACAAGGTATTAATACTTACAGCCCAAGCGATGCCAGAATCTTTACAGCGTTAAAATAGTAAATAAGGTAAAGATATATATCAGAGTCAAAATCAATGGCACTATTCGGATTTGGCAAAAAGTCAGTTATGCCCACACCTGAAGAAGCTTTGTCAGGAAGGGCACAATCTATGTCAGTACCGGCGGCTCATTATGTCAACAAGAATCCCCTGAAGCCTCCTTTTCCCGATGGATTAGAGAAGGCAATCTTTGGCTTGGGCTGTTTTTGGGGTGCAGAACGCAAATTCTGGCAACTTAAAGGAGTTTACACCACCGCAGTCGGTTATGCTGCTGGGTTAACACCCAACCCCACTTATGAAGAGGTGTGTAGTGGGCGAACCGGTCACAATGAAGTGGTGTTGGTTGTGTTTGATCCCAAGGTGATTAGTTATACCGAACTGCTCAAAGTCTTTTGGGAAAGCCACAATCCTACCCAAGGGATGCGTCAAGGTAATGATACTGGCACTCAATACCGTTCGGGAATTTATGTATATTCCGAAAACCAAAAGCAGCTAGCAGAAGCATCGCGGGAAGCTTATCAGCAAGCCCTCAACAGCGCAGGTTATGGCAAGATTACTACAGAAATCTTGGATGCGCCGGAATTTTACTACGCTGAAGCTTACCATCAGCAATACCTGGCTAAAAATCCCAATGGGTATTGTGGTTTGGGAGGGACAAATGTATCTTGTCCCGTGGGTGTAGTTGAATCCCAAGTTAGTAGTTAGAAGGAAGCAGGGGAGCAGGGGAGCAGGGGAGACAAGGGGACAAGGGGACAAGGGGGAATTCTTGAACAAGTCTCTTGCTTGTCTACCTCGTCTCCCTCGTTTCTTCTCCATGCCCAATGCCCAATGCCCAATGCCCCACTAAAATGCAGCTTTGAGTAAAGCGATCGCTCGAACCCACAACATAATACTAATAGGCGCTCCAATTAGAATACCAGCGATCGCCCACCCTCTTTGATGGGCTTTGAATTGCTCAATACTGCGCCACCGTTTACTTTTCCAAGCCCATTCATTGCCTTTTGCACCAAGTGCGATCGCCATTAACCACCAGGCATTAGGTACAAAACAGAATAAACCATACCACACTTGATTCGGCCACATCCACAACCAAGGCATCAGAAAAGCACCCCAATTCCAACCGAGAATTTCCTCTGGAACTGTTTCATTCTGATTATTGATCCCGCATCCAGAATTGTTGATTATTTCTTTTAGTGGCAAAAGCTGATTCTTATTTGGAGATTTGACCGTCAGTCCCGATTTGAGGGCATTCAGTGCAACGCTTGCACTAGTAAATCTTTGTTCGGGAGCGGGTTCTATCAACTTTTGTAGCCAACTGACAAAACTGGGACTGAGGTTAACTCGGTCTGTAAATTGCAGTCGCAAATCCTGCTGGGGTAAATCAGAGGGGGAAGTTCCAGTGAGCAAATGAATCAAAGTCGCTCCCAATGCATATAAGTCTGAAGCCGCAACCGCTCGACCACCAAATTGTTCCATTGGGGCATAACCATAAGTACCGACAACGGTAAAAGTAACGCCTTCTCTTGCCGCTTTATCTTGAACTGCGCCAAAATCAACTAAATAAATCTGATTATCGTCGCCCCAGATTAAATTACTTGGTTTAATATCTCTATGCAACACCCCAGGATTCAATTCATGTAAATAGGTGAGAATATTTAAAACCTCAACAGCAATTTTTCTTGCTCGCTTTTCACTAAACCTTTTGCCAACAGCAAGTTTTTCCTTAAGCGACTCACCAGGAATATATTCTTGGATTAAGGCAAACCAGAGGGTGCGATCGTCGATACAAAAATAATCTATATATTGAGGGATGCGAGGATGATTTAGCTGTTTAAGAATTTGTGCTTCCCTCTCAAAAAGTTTCAGGTCATCCCACTGTACAGTACCGCCAAAGGCCAAAAGTTTGACCACAACGATAGAATTTTCACCATCAGAGGCTTGTAAATCCAATGCTTGCCAAGTTTGGCGAATTCCATTGTTGCCGAGTTGGCGCTGGATTTGATAACGATCTTGTAATATTTGTTCTGGTTGCAGCATCTTACACCTGCTGGCAATTTACGTTGATCTGATTCCCTTATATTCAAGGATAGTCATTATCTACAAAAACTGTCGGAGCCAGATAATTTTATTAAAAAAGGAGTATCTCAGCCGTGAGAAAATTTAGAACACTTGATGAATTTGAACAAGAGTACTTCCGTAAGCACCCGGAAGAAATTGACGATTATTTAACCGAGATATTTCAGGAATATTCACAATACAACGATTCTGATGCGTTGTTGGCATCCTTGCGCGTCATTGCTACTGTGCAGGAAATTAGTGACACTATTGGGTGAGGAAGGTGGGTTACAAATAATTTTTGCGATAGTAAGCTTGATATTCCGCAGATAGCAGAGGCTCCCACCAATCACGATGATTGAGATACCATTCAACTGTTAAACGTAAACCCTCAGCAATTGTTACTGAAGGCGTCCAACCGAGCTGAGTTTTAATTTTGTTTGCATTAATTGCATATCTCCTGTCATGTCCCTGTCTATCCTTAACAAAAGTAATCAACTGCTTTGCTGGATATACTGGTAAATCAGGTGCTAATTCATCCATCATCTGACATAAAAGTTGGACGAGGTTAATATTTTCCACCTCATTATTGCCACCAATATTGTATGTTTCTCCTGGTTGACCATTATTGATTACCACATCTAAAGCACGGCAATGATCGCCCACATAAAGCCAATCCCGTACATTTTTCCCATCACCATAAACAGGTAATGGTTTCCCTATCAAAGTGTTGATACACATCAAGGGAATTAGTTTTTCGGGAAACTGATAAGGGCCGTAATTATTAGAGCAATTTGTGATAATGGTTGGAAGTTGATAAGTATGATAATAAGCACGGACTAAATGATCGCTACCCGCTTTTGAAGCTGAATAGGGACTATTGGGAGCGTAGGGTGTCGTTTCACAAAAAGCTGCGTCATCTGCGCCCAGGCTACCGTAGACTTCATCAGTAGAAACGTGCAGGAAACGATAATCAGATGGCTGTGCTTTTGCTTCCCAATGTTGGCGAAAAGCTTCAAGCAGAGTGAAAGTTCCCACCACATTAGTTTGCACAAAAGCAGCTGGTCCAAGAATCGAACGATCGACATGAGATTCAGCCGCAAAATGGGCGATAGTATCAATATTTTCCGTTGATAATAGGTTGTCTATAATGGTGCGATCGCAAATATCCCCCTGCACAAACCGAAAATTCTCTCTTCCCTCTACCAGCGCCAAATTCAGACGATTCCCCGCGTATGTAAGAGCATCCAACACCACCACGCGATCGTCTGGATAAACCTGACACCAATGATGGACAAAATTCGCCCCAATAAACCCTGCACCTCCAGTAACTAATAACCGCCGATTCATTCAATTTCCTCTCTTCTCTCTGTGTTCTCAGTGCCTCTGCGGTAGCCTGCGGCAAGCCTCTACGCGTCTACGTTTGTATTATTTAAAATATTTCTTCCTCAGCTTCCCATATATCTTCTGAGTGAGTAATTTTGCCATCCGTATTTTCGTCAAACTCTTAATATTAGATGGCTGCTGAATTTTGTGATCAAAAAACTCATTTAACTCGTTCATAATAACTTGGAAACGCTTAATAATATTTTCAGTCCGATGCTCAATAAAAAAATCTTCAGACAAGCTAAAAACTACTGAAGATTCAATCACCTTCATAATACGTTGCACATCATACTCTTGAGAATATCCAGCAATTTTATAACAATTAAATCCAGGATCTAAGTAATCAGCTAGTCCACCGTTGACACTAGAAAATACTTGACAACCACAAGCAAGTGACTCCATTGGTTGTAAACCAAATCCTTCACTTACACGCTGTTGTGCCCAGTACTCAGCCGAATCATAGAGRTAAACCTTAGCTCGGTTRAATAGTSCRGGTAAATCCTCTAYATACGAGTCAACAACCAATACTTTACAACGTTTTTGCAACGCTGGAATTAATTCTTTAATTAAATATTCCGAAGACTTCCGAGCTTGAACTAAAACATCAATATCTCGTTCCAACCCTAAATTTTGAAACTCATCAGAAATTTGATTGGGCAAATAATAAATCAGAGAATTGGGCGATTTTTCTCCCCAATATCCCATTGTATAGCGGCTAACAGTCATGATTGGAATACTTGCAGGTAGCCTAAATGGATAACCTGGACTATGTGCATGGTAAACGACATTGTATTGCTGAAGTTTAGCCACAAGTTGAGCTATATCAAATCCCCAACTGATTACAAAAATTACATCATTTAAATTTTTCTCTTTTAACAAATCATCAATAAAAAGCTTATCTTTTTCCCGTTGACGGTAAGTTACAACCTCAGCACTACAGAAATTCTGAGCTAGATTAAGTGCTTTTAACTCAGCCCAAAGACCACCACAGGCAAATTTGCTATCTGTACCGGGAAGTAAGAAGTAAAGTTTTCTCATAATTTTTTTAGGGGAGTAGGAAGTAGGGAGTGTGGAGAGACAATAGAGAAAATTTTATCTTGTCCCCTTATCTCTTCTTGCTCTCTTTATTCTTGCCAGCCCACTTTAACAAAATGTGCCTCACGCCCCCAAAGGTCGCGTGTACGGGTAATATTTTCAATTGCTAGGTTAAAAGGAATGGCAGTTGTTAGGTAACGCTGTGCCATAGAACCTAAATCAGGTGCGAGTTCAGCGGCTGTCGTTGCTGCTAACCCCAAACCTATAAGTTGCTCGATTGGCCGAAATGGTAGTAATAGATGCACACCGACAGCTAGTCCAGCTGTTAAGAGCATTGCTACTGATAAATTTGTGCCACAACGGGGATGTACAGCCAAATCCCATTCTCCACTGGTGATGCGATGTCGAGCAAGTGTGACTGCACGCCGCAAATCACTAATATTTACCTCACCATAGAGGTAGAATCCCTGCTCAGTAGATAAACCGCCTAATAGTTCATTATCTAGTTGAACGTTAGTGGATTCTGTTGAAGCAGAATAAGCGCTTTTTGATTCGCTAAGAACCCAAACAGTAGCATGTTCTAAAGCATGAACCTGCCGCAGCATCAAAATTTCTTTCAACCCTGGAATAAACGATAGCTGTCTGAGTAAGTCGGCATCTTGCGTGGTTTGCGGAAAGCCTGAAGATTGGTCTTCAAGACTGGAAACCTTCTCAGATACAGGTATCGTAAAATCAAAGTTAAAAAATTCAAAGGGAGACGAGCTACCCTGAAAAGAAGCGGAAGTATTCATTGGAACACTACTCCCAAAGCCGATGGGCCAACATAGATTTCTTTCAAATGTAACGCTTGCACCACTGAATTGTTGCTAATTTTTGTAGATGATTGTTTAGTTAGGGCATTGGGCATGGGGCATGGGGCATTGGGCATTGTAGATGCTTCTCCCCAGTCCCCAGTCCCTAATCCCCAATCCCCAGTCCTATATCTGTTCTGCTGAATTTGGAAAGGAATTCTGCTCTTTGATAGTTTCCGAGTCCGAGGGTCAGCTGGCTCCACTAACATAAACTCCGGCTGAGTGATGGACTCGGAACTTTTGGTAGAGTGTTCACACTAAAAACTTAGGCGTAAAGAGGGGAACAATCAGTAAAACTCAAAATTGGTTTGTAATTTACTAGACCAAAGCAATTACGCTTCTACTAGTAAATTGTTTATTCAATCTGGTTAGGCAGAGTACAGCAATTGACATCATTCAAACAGACTTTGCCCCACTGTAAAGCCCAGCGGACAAGAGCTACTCGATTATCTGTCTCAGTCTTCGTCAGAATATTACTGATATGGTTATCAACTGTACGCTTGCTAATCTCCAGTTTTCCTGCAATCTCTTGGTTAGTTAAGCCAGCGGCCACTAGGTCGATAATTTGCAGTTCTCTGTCTGACAGACTAACGGGGGTCTCAGACTTGCCACCAGCCATGACTATTTCTATCCTCCCTTGGTATATGTACTTAATCGCTCTTTCTAATTCTAGAAGATTCTTTTCTTGGTAGGGGTTTCAAGTGTTAGCAGTAATACGATTGTCAATATTTTCTTTGGATTTCAAGTTGGCAAAAATATAACCTACGAGATATTTTATGTAATAAATATAGCTGATTTTTAGGTGATTTTAATCTCAGCACTGAGACAGAATAAGCGGAGATTAGAAGCACCTACATGCTATAGGAGTAGTAAAAATTGCTATTTAATTCTATGAAGGACTGGCGACAGATTAGTAGAAACTATTGTAGATTTTATACTGTAAATTCCTAATCCCAAATCGAAATCTAAAATTGAAAATGAGATGAGCAATCCCCGTGTTTTGTGCCTTGGTGAAATTTTGTTTGATTGTTTAGCCGATCAATTAGGGCTAAAGCTGGAAGAAGTGAAATCTTGGACTCCTTATCCAGGAGGGGCACCAGCTAATGTAGCCTGTGCTTTAGTCAAGCTGGGAATGTCAGCAGGATTTGTCGGAGCTGTTGGCGAAGATGAGCCAGGAAATGCGCTGGTAAAGCTATTACAAGATGTAGGCGTAGAGACTACGGGAGTACAACGCCATCCCACAGCACCAACGCGGCAAGTTTATGTTACACGGGATCTGGCTGGCGATCGCACCTTTGCCGGATTTGGTCAGTACGATACCGCAGAATTTGCCGATACTCGCCTACAAGCTAAACAATTGTCAGATTCGCTGTTTCAACAGGCAGATTTTCTAGTTTTGGGTACTTTGGAATTAGCCTATCCTGAAAGTGAAGAGGCAATCAATCGCGCTCTAGAGTTAGCAGAACATTACGACTTAAAAATTGTACTGGATGTCAACTGGCGTCCTGTATTTTGGAAAGAGCCAAACATTGCCCATCAAAAAATTCCAGAATTAGTTAAGCGAGTCGATTTCCTCAAACTCTCCAAAGAAGAAGCTGAATGGCTATTTGAAACCGCAGATCCCGGAGCCATCACTTATCGCCTAGCTTCAATTGAAGGAGTACTAGTGACAGATGGGGAAAACGGCTGCACTTATTGTCTGGGTGAGAACGAAGGCAAATTACCTTCGTTTTCCATCCCTGTAGTTGATACAACTGGTGCAGGAGATAGCTTTTTGGCAGGATTCATTCACCAACTGAGTCAGTATGGTATCCACAGCTTGCGGGATGCAGAAACAGCAAAACGCATTGTCACTTATGCCAGTGCTGTTGGGGCACTGACTACCATTAAACCAGGTGCGATCGCTTCTCAACCTACTGCTGCTGAAGTCGAAGCTTTTTTAGCCACACATCAACTCTAGGAACTAGCATAAGCCACTGGGATATCAGCCTTTAGTGGCTGATACTCCCGACTAGAAAATGTCAGAAAATCTTCATGTCATTCTGCGGTCATATTAAACAATAAACGCAGTTGGATAAGTTTTGGTATTAGGTTAATGCACTCAGTTTTTACTTTTAGAAGTTCTGAATTATCCTCAGTGTATAAGAGCAATGCACTCAGGTCAGATAGATTTTGAAATTCGTTAGCTAAATACAGCAGAATTCAGAATGGGCTACGCCCCGCTGCGCTAACAGGAGTAAAACACGCTTTATACATGGGTAATAGACGAATCGTTGTGTACCTCACTTTCCTTGAAATCTGCTGTATAACAGTTTACCCGTTTGTAATTGATTAATCCGTTCAATTGTACAAACAGGAAGATGTCGAAGTCTATGCGCAAAAAATATTAAATCTTTACACTTTTATTATCTGCATAAACAGTAATACTGATATCTATAAGTGAATAGAAAGTATGAGTGAATAAAAAGTTTAGATTAGCTTAAGGAATTGGTGAAGCATTATGAAAAACATCACAAAATGGCTTTTGGGCTTGGCGATTGTTCCTGCAAGTTTGGTATTAGCATCTAGTCATGTTAAAGCTAGTCAAATTGCTGGTGAGTGGTTCTTTGGTCTCTGGGATTGTAATATTGACGGTAGACCAGCTAAAATGCAGTGGAAAGTAGTCGACGATCCACAAACTAGTTGTAACGGTGATGTTTGCTCTACTACTTCTGGTGTCCGTCTCGTCGGACGGTTTAGTGATAACGGTAGTGCGTGGGTTCCTCTAGGAAAACGTTTTTCCAGCAGACAAAAACAGGATTTAGGTATTCGTTATTTAGGTGCAGAACAAGATAACTGGTATCTCAAATATAACAGTCGTACTAAAATAGCAGATGGTTGGACGACATGGCGAGGTAAGCGCTATCCACTACAATGTCGTAATCGCAGATAAACATTTGCTAGGGAGCATCTCAGTTTTGTAAAAACACATCTGCCCTGGCGAATGGAAATCGCCTGGTATATTTGCAAAGGTGAGATGCTCTCCATTTGCTATGCAAAATATGTAAATAAGCGATCGCGATCGCTAACTTTGAGTACTAAACACGCCAGTAGCACATTTTTATTTAACTTGACAGGCTAATACTTTAGTTAGCCTGAGTTTGCTGCCATAGAGTATCAACGGTTACAAACTCATAACCTTGTTGTAGCAGTTGTGGAATGAGAATTTGAATAGTGGCAGCAACATCTTGTCCACCGCAAGCACCATCATGCAAGACAATTATTGAACCATTTTTGACCTGTTGCATAATTCGCTTTACCACAGTGGTGACACCTGGCCGCACCCAATCTTCTGGTACAACACTCCACATTACTGGGCGGTAATTCCACTGAAAGAACAATTTTAAAGTCGCGGGTGTAAAGAAACCATTGGGGGGGCGAACATCTCGCACTTGTTCAGGTTGCAGATTGCAGGCATTGTAAATGGCAGCTTGGGTTTTTTCTAAACTGTCCTTTAGGTCGTTTGGGGAAAGCATAGGAAAAGAGCGATGATCGTAGCCATGCAATCCGATCCAGTGTCCGCGATCGCTAACGGCTTTAGCAATGGCTGGTGAACGGTCGACGCAAACACCTAACCAAAAAAAACTCGCTGTAATCTTGTAACGATCTAACACTGCCAAGACTTCGGGTGTGTATTGCGAATGGGGCCCATCATCAAATGTGAGTGCGATCGCTTTAGAACCGGGATTTCCACTCCAAAGGCAGTTGGGAAAACTCGGCTGGAGAATGCGGTAGAAAATTGGGAACAGAGGTGCAAATTGCATTTGGAGTCTTTCCGTAACTGTCAAGAAATTTCATACATTCATTTCTCAAAACTGTCTAATTTTAAATCTATGCGCCAATAGATAAATAATTGGGGACTTATAGACTTAACTATCTTATTTTGTAACAAAATCTGTAACAGCAATGCTATTTGAGCTATCTCTCGTCTAAATTGATGAAAAATCTACGGGGAATCCCTGAATAAAAGGGTAATGTTGCTCAAAGATATACGAGATTATCAAATACTATTTCTCGGCTTATTCCTAGTGCTGGGAATCGGTACACGAGATTGGACGCTACGACCAGAGTTAATTGGAGTAGCGATCGCCACAAGTCTGGCAACTCAATTGATATTGTCAGTAGTCATTGGTCATTGGTCATTAGCAAATGACAAAGGACAAAGCCCAAATTTTCGCAGTGCTTTAATTACCTCACTGGGACTGAGCTTATTGTTACGGGCTGACCACTGGACGACAATGGCAATAGCCGCAGTTCTTGCGATCGTCAGCAAATTTATCTTCCAAGTTGGCGATAAGCATTTCTTCAATCCCGCCAATTTTGGCATCATATCTGCCTTGATTCTCACCCCTGATGCTTGGGTTTCGCCGGGACAATGGGGTGAAGAGTGGTGGTATGGGCTATTATTTCTCGGTACTGGCGGCATGATTTTGCAGCGCATTGGTCGCTGGGACACCACAGCAGCTTTTTTGGGTTCCTACTCTTTGCTAGAGGCGATTCGCAATTTCTGGCTGGGTTGGACTTGGGATGTTTACTGGCATCGATTGATGAGCGGGTCTTTGCTGCTGTTCGCCCTATTTATGATTACCGATCCGCGATCGATTCCTAATTCCCGAATTGGGCGTGTAGTTTGGGCAATCTGCATTGCTGGATTAACTTTTATCCTGCGAAATTATTTCTTTGTTTCCACAGCAGTTTTTTGGGCGCTGTTTATCCTTGCACCGTTGAGCATCCTGCTAGATGTTTTCTGGTTAGCCCCAAGGTTTGCTTGGCAAGAGAAAGATGAGGAAGCAGGGGTAGAACTCCTAACTCAGCACTCCTAACTCTTGTACAGACGCGATTCATCGCGTCTCTAGTCTCTAGCACTAAAAAAGATAGAGGTATAAAATAATGAAGTTTTTTCGACTTTTACCACCATTATTGTTAGCAATTGTAGCTGTTTTGTGCTTTGCACCCGCAGCTTGGGCATTTTGTGGATTTTATGTAGCCAAAGCTGATACAAAACTGTATAACAAAGCTTCTCAGGTAGTGATAGCGCGGGATGGCAATCGCACTATCATGACAATGGCAAATGATTTTCAAGGCGAAGTCAAAGATTTTGCAATGGTAGTACCAGTGCCAACGGTGCTGCAAAAAGAGCAAGTTCGCGTCACTGAACCGAAGATTATCGAGCGGCTAGATGCTTTTAGCGCGCCGCGATTGGTTGAATATTTCGACCCAGATCCTTGTGCCCCAGTTTACGATAGAGAGTTATCAGCAGCGCCAGCGCCAGCCGCCGCGAGAAGTGAAGCGGGAGGTGCAAGGGGCGATGCTAGTTTGGGTGTGACGGTTGAAGCACGTTTTAACGTTGGCGAATATGACATTGTGATCCTCAGTGCGAAAGAATCTGGTGGACTAGAAACTTGGCTCAAACGCAATGGCTACAAAATTCCCAGAGGTGCGAAACAGTTACTTCAGCCTTATATTCGCTCCTCGATGAAATTCTTTGTTGCTAAAGTCAACTTAGATAAATTTGAGCAATCTGGCTATCAGTTCCTCCGTCCACTACAAATTTCCTACCAATCGCCCAAATTTATGCTGCCAATTCGTTTGGGCATGATCAATGCTACGACAGAGCAGGATTTAATTGTCTACATCCTCTCGCCCCAAGGACAAGCAGAAATCACCAACTATCGGACTGTGAAAATTCCCTCTGACGCGAACATTCCCTTATTTGTCAAAGATGAATTTGGTGAATTCTACAAATCCATGTTTCAAACTATCTATACCAAAGAAGACAGGAAAGTTGGTTTTTTAGAATACGCTTGGGATATGGGTAGTTGCGATCCTTGTTCTGCCGAACCTCTGACTCCAGAAGAACTCAAGCAAGCAGGTGTATTTTGGCTAGATGATAATTCTACAAGTAATGTGCCAGTATCACCCAGCTTTCGTCGTCCCTTTCCTAGAAGTAACGTTTTTATCTCCCGGTTGCATGTTCGCTATACGCGCGACAAATTCCCTGAAGACTTGATATTTCAAGAAACTGCCAACAGTGAATCTTTCCAAGGACGTTATGTTTTACAACATCCGTTCCAAGGGGAACTTAAATGTCAAGCTGGTAGAGAATATAAGCGTTCTTTGCCCAAGCGTTTTGAACAAGAGGCGCAAACTCTAGCTAAACTAACCAACTGGAAAATCCAAGATATTCGCAACAAAATGAAGTTGAGTGTAGGTAATCTGCGATATTCTTGGTGGGAAAATGTCTTATCCTGGCTGGGATTATATTAAGGAGAGTGGGGAGTAAGATAAAAATAAAATCGGATATAGCAGAATTCAGAATTCAGGAGTAAAACCTGTTTTATATCTTGGTAACAGAGTTAGCTAATGTAACTCCCTAACTTTAAATCTGCCGTAATTTTCTTACCTTAATTTTTATCAGTTGATAAAAATTAAGGTATTGTTGTAAGTACTCCTCACCGGATCTCTAAAATCTCGAATAAGCTAATCTTAATTATTGATGTCGCTCCGTTTTTTACGATTGAATAATCCAGACATACTTATTCCTGTCACCAGCAACCCAATCAGCCCTAATCCATTGAAAATTGGGTAAATCGCTTCTAAATGGAAAATTTCTCCTGTATGAATTCTTAACAGAAAACTAGAAGAAAGTCCAGTACTAATCGGCCATTCCTTAACAATAGTTGTTAGCATTCCAGTCAACACAGTTAACATTAAAGGTAGACAAATTATCATACCAATCGTGCGGTGATACTTGCGAAATACTCGTTTCATAGTCATTCTCCAGAAAGATTATTATTTTATACTAGTGGCTATTAAAATTAGGCGTTGCTGAATTAGGGACTGACAAGAAATAAATTATCCATCTTGTGGGGTGAGCATCCTGACCGCTTAACTGCAAGTTTGGTTTTATTTATAGAAGTTTTGGTTAAGCCGATACCAAACCGGCAAACAGTTTTGATAAAATCATCTTTTGCTCCAGCGGCTTTGAGTTTTTGACGTTTTTTCGCCGTTGCAAACTTACTATGGAAATAAGTATAGGATTAAATGATATATTTAACTAGTAGAGACCATCCCTATAAATGTTGCTGTTAATTCTGGCAAACATCAAACTCTTTTTTTTGTCAATCGACAGCTTAATAATTAATCAAGGAGTTTTACAATGAAGTTTTTTCAACTAATATCGAGCGTTGTAGGTATAAGCTTGCTAGCTTTGGTAGGCTGTAACAGTCCCGAACAAGCTACTACCCAAACTACCCCAGCGGTTACTCCTAATGCTAGTAGCGCAACATCAGCCCCGCCGACAACATCCACTACAGGTAATAGTAGTTTACTAACTATAGTATCCAAAACTAAAGCCGCAGTTACATCCGGCAACTTTGTTCAAGCTAAAAAAGAATTTGACAAATTTGAGGATTCTTGGAAAGAAGTTGAAGACGGTATCAAAGTTAAATCTCGTAATAATTATGAAACTATAGAGACAAATATGGATCAGGTTACAGAAGAACTTAAAGCTTCTAAACCCCAAAAAGACAAATTATTGACAGCATTGCAGTCATTAGAAAAAACTATTACTGCTGTTTCAAAAACTTAACTAAATATGCATCCAAAATAGCTTGAATGCACCATCTTTCTGCCTACTCTTGAATTTACTCATAGGGTAGGGAAAAGAGCGGCAAATTGAGTGTATAACCAAGCTCTATGAGCAAACGTGGTGAGTTTGAGAACCCAAGCAACCAGGATATTAAGGCGCTCGATGTCTTAGGAATCTTCGATCACTTCAGCCCGGAGAGTGTCAAATCTAAGTTCTATTTACTTCAGAACCTCAAATCTCCCAATAGTCTATGCCCATTCCCTACTGCCTTTTAAAAAAGATCCAGTATCTTGACTAAAGGTAATTTTTTCGGGTGTTGTTATACGCAATACTAAGATATTCTTGCTTTCTTCGCCAAGATTGTCATGGTTCAATTCGATGAACAGCTACGCCGCTTAGTTACAGAAGCCTGTGGACACAAACCTGGAAGTCCTCAGCGTCAGAAGCTGCTTACGCAAATTATTCGCTTGACAGCAAGTAGACTCTGGAGGGAAACTACTCCCTACTATCAAGACGCACTACAACAAACTTGGTTGTATTTCTGTCGCAATGTTTGTGAAGGTTTGACAGGTCAAATCTACGATCCCAATTATGGCAGTGTGATCACCTGGCTGAATGCTTACTTAAAAAGGAGACTACAAGATTTTTACCTTAACCAGAACCGAGAACAAGCCACAACAGTCCCTCTGAGAATTCGTCAGTCTACATCCGGTGGAACAAGTGAAACTATTGATCCTGTAGATAATCTACCGGCTAGCCCCCAAGCACCTCCGATTTTGGAAGACTTAGAGATATGGGCGGAGACAGATTCGGATGGGGAACTGCGCAGTACTTACATTAAAGGGCGTCCAGATGTGAATTGTCAGGTGTTAATTCTCAAACGTTTACCCCCAGAAGTTAGCTGGAAAGATTTATCTGAGGAATTTGGGTTGTCAATTCCGACATTAAGCAGTTTTTATCAACGCCAATGTTTACCACGTTTGCGTAAATTTGCAGAATTGGAGGGATTATTATGATTGGTGCTGTTAGCAGATAGCTAGGGTTGAGCCAGTGCTGAGTCAGAGGTAGTACTGATGAATCATTCTCATTTTCAGCCGAGGTATTCATTCCTCGAAATTGATTTAATGTCTAGACCTAGTTAAGTTTACTTTTTACTCGGCACTGTTTCGATGGGTTGTTGGTTAAGGTTAGCGCGCCATAAATAAGAAAATTGTGGAAGCTCAAAGATTGCTGAGGAATGGGAATGGTAACATTACCCTGTTAGCCTAATAGTTCATCCTATGTGTTTCTGGTTATCACCTATCTCTCGTCATAACTTATGGCTAAAACAACTAGGATTTTTGGCACGAATTCTCTAAAGTTTAAAAGCAGGGTTCGCTGGCTTACCTCCCTAGCTCACTTTTTACGTTTACCTTTGTACTTCCTAGTCGCTTTGCTATGCATTGTCGGTTCACCAGTGCTAGCAAAAGTTCCTGGCTCAATCAATTCTTCATCCCAACTGCCAATAAATAGTCCAACATCGCTGACTGTGCCCACTGATGCTGCCTCACTCTTACAGCAGGGCAAAGTTTTATACAGTAATGGCAAATTTGCCAAAGCTGTAGAAGTATTACAACAAGCTGTCCAAATATATAAGCAGCAAGGGGAGAGCCTTGCACTAGCAGCCACATTGGGTAATCTTTCCCTAGCTTACCAACAACTCGGTGCATGGAGTCAGGCGCAGCAAGCAATTACAGAAAGCTTAAATTTACTCCAAGGACAGGATAAAAACCAAAATCTGCAAATATTTGCCCAATCACTCGATATACAAGGTCGTCTGCAATTGGCAATGGGAAAGTCCGAGGCGGCTTTGGCAACTTGGCAACAGACAGAAGAAATTTACAAACAAGCAGATGATAAAAGTGGCGTGGTGCGATCGCTAATCAATCAAGCACAGGCCTGGCGCACCCAAGGATTTTACCCGCGAGCGATCAAAACACTCGATCGAATAAGTCAGACGTTAAAATCTCAACCAGATTCTCTAGAAAAGACAGTGAGTTTGCGATCGCTCGGTGATGCCCTTTTGGTATTGGGCGATTTGAAAAAGTCACGCCAAGCCCTAGAAGAAAGTCTGAGGATTGCTCAAAATCTCCACTCAAACGCTGATATTGGGGCTAGTCTGTTCAGCTTGGGGAATAATGCCCGTAAACGAAACCAAAAGGAACAGGCGATCGCCTATTATCAACAAACAGTCGCAGTATCTCCTTCACCCCTCACAAAAGTTCAAGCGCAACTCAATCACCTGGGACTACTGATTAAAGATAAAGAATGGGCAAAGGTGCAAACTCTTTTGCCGTCCATTGAGTCCCACCTCGACCAACTTCCCCTCAGCCGTGCGAGTATTTACGCTCATGTCAACTTTTCACAAAGTTTGGCAAAAGTCAAGAGTGGTGTATTGCAAGCATCAAGTCAGAGTTTTTACTCAGGATTAAGTACAAAAGACTCAGCAAAATTACTCGCTAGTGCCATCCAGCAATCCCGCAGTTTAGGAGACAAGCGGGCAGAGGCTTATGCTCTAAAGAGTTTAGGCGGCTTGTACGAAGAAACCAAACAGTGGTCAGAAGCGCAAGACTTGACCAAACAAGGATTAGCGTTGGCACAGAGTAGCAATGCACCAGAAATTACCTATAGCTTGGAGTGGCAATTAGGTAGATTGCTTTGGGCACAAAAAGATATTAATGGTGCGATCGCCGCTTATGATGCTGCTGTAGATACTCTTGAGTCTCTCCGCAGAGATTTAATAGTCAATAAAGATTTAGTGAACCAAGATGTGCAATTTGACTTCCGGGACAGCGTAGAACCCGTCTACCGCCAGTCAGTAGAGTTACTGCTGCAATCTCAAAAAGGAAAACCAAATGAAAAAATATTGGAGAAAGCACGCGAACGGATTGAAGCACTGCAACTAGCAGAATTAGACGACTTCTTTCAGGAAGCTTGTCTGCAAGGTCAGAAAGTGGCTCTAGATCGAGTAGTAGACAAAGGTAATTCCAAGGCTGGCATCTTTTATCCAATTATTCTTCGTGACGAACTCCAGGTAATTGTCAAAATTCCTAAACAACCTCTGCAAAGCTACAGTACCAAGATTCCCCAAGCAGAAGTAGAGAAACTCTTAATAGAACTGCGAAGAAATCTTGTCGATCCAACTGCTACTAAGATCGTCCAAACCCAATCGCAAAAAGTTTACAGCTGGCTGCTTAAACCCATCGAGTCGCAATTGCAGCAAAGTGGTGTCGATACGTTAGTGTTCGTCCTAGATGGCCCATTACGCAATTTACCAATGGCAGCTCTCTACGATGGGAAACAATATTTAGTAGAGAAATATGCGATCGCCCTGAGTGTCGGTCTACAACTCCTCGACCCGAAACCGCTAATCAAACAGCAGCTGAGAGCGCTAACCGCAGGACTAACTCAGCCGCCGCCAGGATTTCCCAAGTTTGCACCATTGCTGGCGATCAAATCTGAATTTGACGGTATTGCTAAAGCAGGAGTTTCGACAACCAGCCTATTGGATGGAGATTTTAAGAAAAAGAATTTGGAAAGTGAAATTGATGCTACTTCATTTAACATAGTGCATTTGGCAACCCACGGTCAGTTTAGTTCCCGCCTTGAAGACACTTTTATTTTAGATTTCGATGGTCAGATCAATGTCAAAGATTTTGATACCCTCTTCCGCAGTCAGGGTAAAACCGTAGTAGAGTTATTAGTTTTGAGTGCTTGCCAAACAGCAACAGGAGACAGCCGTGCAGCACTCGGTCTAGCAGGAGCAGCTGTCCGAGCTGGGGCACGTAGTACCATAGCTTCCCTGTGGCAAATTGATGATGAATCAACAGCAATGTTTGTTAGTGCCTTCTATAGAGAACTCAAGAGTGGCAAAATCACCAAAGCCGAAGCAGTCCATCGTGCCCAGCTACAACTCCTGAAACATCCCAACTACAGAGCGCCAAGCTTTTGGTCTGCCTATGTATTGATTGGCAATTGGTTGTGATTTGAGGAGCAAATTTTCGTAATTCATCGCTCAAATTGTCCGCTCAAAAATTGGCAACCTATGTGCTAGTTGATAAACCGCTTTTAGCAGCTTGAAGATATCTTCATAAAAGTATAAATACTCAAAACCTCTATCTCCCAGATCATTTCAATATACAATTTTTTAATTTTATGGGATATTTTTACCTAATCCCTAGTCCCCAATTGTCTTTTTCCAGTATTCAGTTTTTTTTCCAGTATTCAATTTTGTGGCATAAATTTATTGAATGCGGGTGATAGATATATAGCAGCATTGATCCCTAGAAATTGACTTATGAATAACTCCACCTATCAGCTAGATGATTTCGCTTTAACATTGCCAATTTCCCAAACAGCTCGCATAACTGCCCAGGAATTTGCTAACCAGCAGCCAAATCCTGAAAAAGCAGAGCAAGTCCGGCTGAATACTTTAGCTGTATGGGTGGTGAATGACTATTTGCAGATGATGGATATTCCTACCAATCTTCAAGCTAGTGACAGTTGGAACTCCATCATGCGCCTTTGTGGGGATGTCGCTGATTTAGAAGTGCCCTCAATTGGCCGGCTGGAGTGTCGTCCCGTGCATCTGCATCAGCAGATATGTTCTATTCCTCCAGAAACTTGGCAAGAACGGGTGGGTTATTTAGTAGTTCAATTTGATGAATCGCTCGAAGAAGCAAGGCTGCTTGGTTTTATCCCTAGTGTGGCCACTGAAACAGTTCCTTTAGCGCAACTGCAACCATTGGAAGCTTTTATTGACCACATCTGGGAACTGCGTCAATCCCCAGTTAATTCATTAGTGAATTTGAATCAGTGGTTTGCTGGTATATTTGAGACGGGCTGGGAGACTATTGAATCGCTGTGGAACGTGCCGGAATTCAGACCAACTTATGCCTTTCGCAGTATTGAAACTTTGGAATTAGATGCCCTCAAACAACCAGAATCAATTACTAAACGGGCAAAAGTAATTGATTTAGGTATCCAAATCCACAACCAACCTGTGATGTTAATTGTGGAAATCAGCCCCGAAAAAGATCAACAAACTAGTATTCATCTCCAATTGCATGCCACTGGAAATCAAATATACTTACCACCAGGAGTTCATCTTACTGTTCTAGATAGTTCAGGAGCAGTATTTCTAGATGCTCAATCTAGAAAATCAGACAACTACATTCAGTTGCAGTTTCGTGGTGAACCCACAGAAGAATTTAGCGTTAGAGTAGCCTTGGATAATACCAGCATTACCGAATATTTCCGAATTTGAAAGATATAGCTATCTTCCCTTTTTGTCGGTACTTTATTAAGAGATAATTCATTAATTAAAAATTAAAAATTAAAAATCCAAGCCAGCTTTTAGGGATTTTGAAAAAAATCTGTAGACGCTTATGAAGCTTGCGATCGGACATTAGAACAGGGGACGATATGGCACAGGGAGATAGCGACGGTTATGAGTAAGTTAGTGGCGATCAAATTCGGAGAGGGTAGTTTTGAGCAGGGGTTTGCTGTCACCCTCCAAATTGGTGAAGAACACGAGCGTGCTACAACCGAAATCACCGGGAGGCTCCCATCATTCCCGGAAATGCCGCTCTACTATAGTCATTGGCAGTCTAGTTATCGGCAAATAGGCAATCGTTATCGCCTCCATGCTGACAAAATGCAGGTGACGAATGTATCGATGGTGCAAGACTGCGAAAACGCTTCTCATATTTTGCGGGCACGTTTTAATACCTGGCTGCGAGCAGAGGAGTTTCGCCCGTTGAGGGAAAAATGGTTAGAAAGATTATCGTCCAGCGACGAAGTACGGGTGATTTTGCAAACAGAAAATACCCAATTGCAGCTATTACCCTGGCATCTGTGGGATTTATTAGAACGCTATCCCAAAGCTGAAATTGCCCTTTCTTCACCATCCTACGATCACATTCACAAGCCACGCACTCTCAATCAATTAGTCAATATTTTGGCAATCGTGGGCAATAGTAAGGGGATTGACACCCAAGCCGATCGAGCTTTACTGCAACAGTGTAGTAACGCAGAGGTGAGCTTTTTGGTAGAACCACAACGTAAGGAATTGACTGAGCATCTCTGGGGAAAAAACTGGGATATTCTCTTCTTTGCCGGTCACACTTCCAGTAACAAAAATGGAGAAAGCGGACGAATTTACCTGAATAGAACTGATAGTCTTACCATTGGCGAGTTGAAGTACGCTCTCAAAAAAGCTATTGAAAATGGCTTGCAATTAGCTATATTCAACTCCTGTGATGGATTGGGTTTGGCGCGAGAATTAGCTGATTTGCAAATTCCTCAAATAATTGTCATGCGCGAACCCGTCCCAGACCAAGTTGCTAAGGAGTTTTTAAAGTATTTTCTCCAAGGCTTTGCCGGTGGCGAGTCTTTATATCAAGCGGTACGCCAAGCGCGGGAACGCTTGCAAGGACTTGAGGATAGATTTCCTTGTGCGACTTGGCTACCAGTAATTTGCCAAAATCCGGCGCAGATACCACCGACTTGGGATGAATTAAGGTCTACAAAATCTGAAGGTGAAGAGCAAGCAAGTTTACCTTTGTCTAACAGACGCAAATTGAAGAGAACTGTGTTATTCAGCTTGGCAATTACAGTCTTGGTTTTTGGCGTGAGATTGGTGGGATTGCTAGAAAATCCAGAGATTCAAGCCTTTGACCTGATGATGCGATCGCGCCCTGCCGAAGGTCTCGATCCCCGACTGTTGATCATCACAATTGACGATGAGGATTTAGCAATTCAAAGACAAAATGGCGAGTCCTTGATTGGAGCTTCTATTTCCGAAAAATCTCTCAATAAACTCTTAGCAAAACTGAATCAATACCAACCCCGTGCGATCGGATTGGATGTCTACCGTGATTTTAAGGCCAAAGAGCCAGATTTAATTACTCGTCTCCAGCAAACTCAGAACTTAGTTGGTGTATGCAAGGGGAGCGATCGCTCAGGAAATATCAAAGGCATTAAGGCGCCACCAGAAATCCCTCCAGCAAATCTGGGATTCAGTGACTTTATTCACGATCGCGATGGAGTTATTCGCCGGCATCTTCTGTTCATGAATCAGGAGACGACATCATTGTGTTCTGCTCCATATTCCTTCAGTTTACAACTAGCATCCCTTTATCTGCACCCTTTAGGAATTCAAACAAAGTTCACCCCTGAAGGAAATTTGCAGTTGGGTAAGACTATTTTTCCGAATCTGAAGTCTCGTACTGGTGGCTATCAAAATATTGATGCTAATGGCGGTCAAATCTTACTCAACTATCGTTCTTCAAAAGAAATAGCTGAACAGGTAAAGCTAACGCAATTTTTATCTAGTCCAATTAACCCCAACGCCATCAAAAACAGGATTGTTCTCATTGGTGTGACTGCAAAGGGGGATTCTCCAGACACCTGGCCTACACCTTATGGCATTCCTTTAGATGAGCAAATGCCAGGAGTACTGGTACAAGCTCACATGATCAGCCAGATCCTTGGTGCAGTCCAGGATGGGCGGCCTTTGCTGGGGGCTTGGTCATGGGGGGCTGAGGTCGCCTGGATTTGGTGCTGGTCTTTGATTGGGGGAGTCCTGGCTTGGCGCAGACTTTCGTTACCCTGGTTGGCATTGGCAATCGGTGTTACTTCTAGCCTTTTGTATGTAGTTTGCTTTGGTCTGTTAATTTCGGGTGCTTGGGTGCCTTTCGTACCCTCGGCTTTATCGTTGGTAGCTATGGGGGTTTTAATGTCAATTTATAGTAATTCAAAAACAAAAGTGCGGGCGGGGAATGGGGAATAGGAGCAGGGGAGCATTAACAATTCAAAATTCAAAATTCAAAATTCAAAATTAAAGACATTTCAGACGGGGATTTAAACCCTTGAATTTACAATAAAGAATCTCTCTCCTCTGCCCCTCTGCCTCTTGTGCCCAATCTAAAATCTAAAATCTAAAATCCTATGAGGTCAGATTTCTATGAATTCAAATTTACAACCGATAAAACTGTTTTTAGTAGTAGCTTTTAGCTGTACAAGTTTATTAGCTAGTCTCAGTCCAGTACTGGCGAAACCAACCCCTAATCGCTCTGATGCTAAAACGATCCTTGCTCAAGCCAAAACCTTTAGTCAACCTCCAATTCCAGCTGGCTCCCCTCCTGGAGGTCGCGTTCGTGGTGGAGCGAAGCGCGGGGAACCTGGATGTCCTACACCTAAAATTGACTTGACTGCTTTAGTACCCTTTACTCAGGAAGCTAACTCTGTAATTAATGTCTGGGGACAAACAACAGTAGAACGCCCAAGTTGGTTTTTCTATGTGCCATATACCAAAGATTCACCATATACAGTTGAATTTGTGCTGCAAGATCCAGATGCTAACGAGGTATACAAAAAAGCGATCGCCTTATCGGATAAACCAGGAATCATCCGCGTTTCTTTGCCTAGCACTGCACCCGCTTTAGCAGTAGATACACAATACCGTTGGTTTTTCACCATTAACTGTGACAAGGAAAAGAATGCTCCCCCAACTTTTGTTGAAGGGGTAATACAACGAGTTAATCTGAGTCAACCAACAGTCAAAAAAATAGAAACGGCAGAACCTCTAAAGCGCTATTCTATCTATGCCCAAAATGGGATATGGTACGAGGCACTGACGACGTTGGCTGAACTGCGTCAAAAAAATCCTCAAGATGCAGCACTGAAAGCAGAGTGGCGAAATTTATTAGGCAGCATCCGCTTAGATGATGTTGCTGGAGAACCGATTCTTTCAGGAACACCTTAAACTAAAAAAATAATCTTTAGTTAAGCCAATATTTAATGTAGAGATGTTGCAATACAACCTCTCTACAGATGTGTTGTTTAGTTTGCAGCAGCACTTACTAAACCATTGTGCCTGAGCAAAGCGATCGTACTTGGTTCACGACCCCGGAAAGTTTTAAACACCTCCATTGGATGCTTGCCACCACCGAGTGCTAGCACCGTATCCCGATAACGCCGACCTGTAGCTTTTATAGCTTCTTCATTTTCTAGCCCAGCTTCTTCAAAAGCGGCAAAAGCATCAGCACTAAGTACTTCAGCCCATTTGTAACTGTAGTAACCTGCTGCATAACCACCCTCAAAAATGTGTCCGAAAGAACACAAAAATGAATCTTCTGGAAGTGGTGGTAAAATAGTACTAGTTTTGGCTATGCGATGACCCACATCTGCTGGAGTTTCATTGCTACCAGAACGATAACGGTAGTGTAATTCTAAATCAATACTGCTAAGGTGAATTTGCCGTAACATAGCAGTACCACTCCTATAATTACGTGCCGCTAGCAGCTTTTGATAATAATGCTCTGGTAGGGCTTCTCCAGTTTCGTAATGTTTAGCCATGCCAAAAAAAGTGGGTCGCTCATAACACCAGTTTTCCATAAACTGGCTAGGTAGTTCCACTGCATCCCATTCCACATTATTGATGCCTGCGGCTCCCGCATAGTCAACTTTGGTGAGCATGTGATGCAATCCATGACCAAATTCGTGGAACAAAGTCTCTACTTCATAGAAAGTCATCAAACTCGGCTTGCCATCTACTGGGGGAGTTTGGTTACATATCAAATAAGCCACAGGCAAGCGGATGGCAGTTGCACCATTTTCAGTTTTGGCACGATTAATGCATACATCCATCCAAGCACCACCGCGTTTTTCTGCTGGACGGCTATAGGGGTCTAAGTAGAAGTAAGCGATGGGAGAACCAGTTTCATCGGCTATTTGGAAATAACGGACATCCTCATGCCATACTGGGGCTTTACCATCGGTAGGGGTTACTGTAACACCAAACAGCCGCTTAACAAGTCCAAACAAGCCATCTAGCACTTGGGGAAGGGGAAAATAGGGACGTAATTCTTCAGCGGTAAAGGCAAATTTTGCTTCTCGTTGGCGTTCTGCCCAAAAGCTGATATCCCAATGTTTTAAATCCTGATATTCTTCTCCATGTGATGCAGCAAAAGCTTGGAGTTCTTTTAAGTCTTTGACAGCAGCATCATAACTGGCCTGGCGTAGTTCTTCTAATAGTGCTTCGACTGCCTCAACATTAGGAGCCATTTTACTTGCAAGGCTCAACTCGGCAAAACTCTTAAACCCAAGTATATCTGCGAGTTCTTGCCGTAACTCCAACATACGCACAATTAACGGATTATTATCTAAATCGCCACTAGAAGCGCGAGTTATATGAGCTTTGTAGAGCTTTTCACGCAAATCTCGACGGGTGCTGTGCTGCATGAAAGGGCCGTAGCTGGGGAAGTCTAAAGTAATGCGCCAAGGGCCCTTTTCTGGTGTAGCGTTCTCTTCTTTTGCCGCACGTGCAGCTTGGGCGGCTAAACTCACCAAACTTGGTGGTAAACCGTCAATTTCCGCTTTTGTTGTTAGGGTTAAGCTAAAGGCTTTTGTGGCATCAAGTACATGGTTAGAGAATTTAGTAGAAAGTTCTGCCAACTCCATCTGAATGGCGTTGAAACGCTCTCTTGCTTCTCCTTTTAAGCCAACACCAGAAAGTTCTGCATCTCGAATGGCGGCTTCTACAATGCGCTGTTGGGCTAATTCTAAAGTTGCCCAACTATCACTGCTACGGAGTGCCTTAAAAGCATTGTAGATGGGTTGGCTTTGACCGAGTTTGTTGATAAATTGTACAACTAGTGGCTGTACGATTTCATGAGCTTCGCGCAGTTCTGGGCTATTTTTAACACCCATTAAATGATTTACCACCCCCCAACTCCAGGTAAGCCGCTCTGTCAGATTGTCTAAGGGTTCTACTAAACCACTCCAAGTAGGCTGTACACTAGCCTCTAAGGTGGCAAGTTGCCGATCAAGTTCTGCTAGCAACTGATTAAAGGCTGGTACTACTCGTTCTGGTTTAATCTCTGCAAAGGGAGGTAAACCAGTGCCTTGGAGTAAGGGATTATCGGAAATAATGGTACTTGCACTCATGATTTTGTGTGAACTGCGAACGAAAAAAAATCATTGTTGATTTTTACTTATATATCTTCTAATGTAACGATCGCTGTGCTATTTAGTATTGCCATTGTGGCAAAAAGGTAAAAAAAACTATAATTCCTCACAAAAATATCCCGATAGGAATATTTTGTTTAGTTTATGAACCTTGCGATCGCATCGGTAACAGAGTGTATTGACCTACCTCACTCTGACTAAAGGCGATGCCTATGGCGGGCTACGCCTACGCAAAAAGACGCGATCGTGTATTATGTCAAATAGGTAACTCGTCCGTCAGCATGGGCGTTACCTTGAAACCGCAGTTTTAGCTGAATAATTCCACGTTTTCAAGGCGTAGAAGCGTACAAATTAACTGAGCGTCAGCGAGCAAACCGAAAAGGAAGGCTCCAGATTTCCATATTTATGATATTATTTGGCAACTCATCTTTTTACTCATAAAATCGAAGACAAGATCAAGGTCAGTAGAAAAGAGTCCCTAAATTAATGAATACGTTAATCAGTCAGGGTGGAAGAGCTATCACTAAATTTCAGGTGGTAGACCGGATAAACGATATAGCTTGGCAAGCTCACCAAGGCAGCGTTGCAGCGATTATTCAGCTATTGAACGAAAAGCTAGCCCAGTCGTGTGTCAGAACTAGAGCCATTTTTTCTGATGGTGTCTTACAAATTCTCTGCGAGGCAGCTAAAGTAGAGCAACTTGAGCAATCTCCCCTGGTAGAACAAATCCAGCAAATTCTTGAGTCTATTGCCCCGCGTCACATTCGCCGCGTCAAGATAAACAGTCGAATTGTTCGAGAACAACAATTGCTGTGGTTAAAAGAAATAGATAGCGATCGCGAAAATCAATTGCTTTGGTCACAGGAAATTACATTAATTCAGCCAAATATTGTAAAGCAATTAATTAAAGATTTTACAGAAGCTCAAGCTGAACTAGGAAAACCAAATTATCCTAAAACTCAAGTCTCTCGTCCTTTAGTACTCATTAACAAAGAAAAATACAAAAATAAACCTAAAACAAAGATATTAGCAGCAGCTGGTTTATGCTCGCTGTTGTTGCTTAGTTGGATTGTTTATGCCCAACTAGGTAATAAACTGAAAAACCTAATACAACCAGAAAGTTCCAAATCTTTAACTACAGAAAATACTAACGATAGGAAAGCCCAAACACCATCTCGCTCTCCTAACAATAACTTTTATGAGCCATCTGACGATCCATTTCAAATATCTGTGCGAATTGCCAACCAAGCTTCTGCATCTGGTAAAACAGCTACAACCTCAACTCAGTGGTTAGAGATCGCTGCTAAGTGGCAACGGGCTTCAGATTTAATGAGTACGGTACCACAAACCCACAGCCGTTATCAAGAAGCCAAGATTCGTACTCAACTTTATAAAAAATACACTGAGGCGGCACAGAAAGAAGCAGATAAGAGCAAATCTTAGTTTTTTCTGATTGGAAGACTGCGATTAATGATTAGTATTCCAGCAGTAGGAAATGGATTATTTACTTTACTTATCACGCTTCATCCAAGCGCGTAAAACTAATTTCAATGGCTAACGCTTTTCTTGGGGAATGGGAGTAAATTCCCCACTTGATAATATTTAGTTGTGCCGCCGAATAGTCGCAAAAGGATTCTGGATAACACATACAGCAGCTTGTAAGTAACTGAGGTACAAATGCAGGACTTACGCATCAGATATAAAGAGTTTCTACCTCCTGCCTTAAAACTCATAACTTTGTACTTTATGTAAAAGAAACTGCTGTATTTAATTTCTGGAGATATCTATAAAAAATCGACCTTATTGTGAATAAAGTCGATTTAATCAAGCGGATTTATTTGTGGGGTCAATCCAAAACCCAAAATGTGTATGTCTCCTAACTCAGGAGTTCTCCTGTTTCTTGCAGGGAGTGCAAGCGGCGGTAAATACCCTCGTGACGCAAGAGTTCATCGTGGCTACCCACTTCTACAATCTTTCCTTGCTCTAGAACGACAATTTTATCGGCTTCCCGTACTGTGCTTAAGCGGTGGGCAATAACGATGGTGGTGCAAGTGCCCTGAATCGATCGCATCGCTAGCTGAATTGAACGCTCAGACTCATAATCTAAACTAGAGGTAGCTTCGTCAAAAACCAGCACGTCTGGTTCCACTAACAACGCCCTAGCAATTCCCAAGCGTTGTCTTTGTCCTCCAGATAACCTGACACCTCGTTCTCCCACGACGGTGTAATAACCTTGGGGTAAGTGCTGCACTACTTCATCGACTCTGGCAATTCTACAGGCTTCCTTAACCTGCTCCAAACTGGCATTTGTTCTGCCATAAGTCAGGTTATCCAATATAGTACCGTTGAAAACGTCTACTTCTTGATGAACGATCGCTAGCCTCCGTCTATACTTACCCACATCCAGAGTGCGGATATCTTGACCATCAATCAGAATTTGACCTGCTTGAGGTTCAAAATATCGCAACAGCAATTTTACTAAAGTAGACTTACCAGAACCGGAGCGCCCTACTAATGCCACCGTTTGGTATGGCTCAATCAACAAGTTGATATCTTGCAAAACTTGACGGTTGGCATCATATCCAAAACTGAGGTGCGATAACTCAACTTTTCCAGTAAATTTATAAGGTGATTCTGTCTGGTTGCTTTCTTCTAAAAGACTAGCTGAATCAGATGCAGTTGGTTCTTGCAAAAATTCGTGAAACCGCAGCATAGGAGAATAACGACGGGCAAAGACTTCTGCCAAGCTACTAATAGGTTCTAATTCGGCATAAGCCATGCTAGAAAGAGTTAAGGTCATGACAAAGTGACCGAGAGAAATTCTCCCATTTACTGTTGCTGCTAAAGTCAAACCCAGAATTGTAAATACACAAAACTGAATTACGGTTCTTTGCCAAGTACCCAATATCGTATAACCTTTGTGGATGCGGTAATCAAGCACCGTTAGTTCGCGATCTAAACGTTGATTTTGCCGTTTCAGTTCCCTAGCTTCTGTAGCAAATGCTTTTACCGTTTTGATATTGGTAATTAATTCGGAAGTGCGGCTTTCGGTGTCCTCTCCATACTTATCCAGACGACTTTCGTACCTAATTAGCTGTTGTAAACTCCTCAAGCTAAAGCTGAGAATAATTACAAAAGAAATTAGATATAAAATTGCAATCCGCCACTCAATGAACAAGATAAACACAAAAATACCCAGCACACG
Organism: Nostoc punctiforme NIES-2108; assembly: GCA_003326195.1. GTDB lineage: Bacteria > Cyanobacteriota > Cyanobacteriia > Cyanobacteriales > Nostocaceae > Nostoc > Nostoc punctiforme_A. Next base: position 115,541 of record LXQE01000149.1, on the reverse strand, counting down.
AGCCAGTTTAGGAATCAACTGTCCGGCAACTTCAGGGTAACTAAAAGTATGATTAGAAATACCTCTAGCTACTCTTCCGGCAATGCGTCCAGGGTTATTTTCATCATAAAATTCTAGTGGCAGAGTCAGAACTTTAGCGATCGCTGTTTCGTTTTTTTCTCGACGCGACCTGAAGGCTATATCCCAATGAAACCAATTGGTTAACCAGGGTTGTGTTGGCGCTCTCACTACGGTGACAACGAAAATTAAACCCAGTAATACACCCAAAGATAGAGTTTTATTAACTGGGTAATTGGTGATATCCGAAAAACTTGCGATCGCACTTTGAAGTGGTTTGTCCAAAGGTTGAGCAGACAAAACGTTTAAAATCTGCCCGATCGCATAAGGAACAACCAAATCAATAATTTCGTAAACGCTAGATGCTGTAATACTGAAAACACTCAGCTTCCAGTAAGAGCGAAAGTAATTGACAATATCCTGAAATTTGGCCATGATGCACACCGTCCAAGAGCGCGATCGTAAACTTGGAATTTATATACTACAAACGTACTACAAAATAGTCAAGAGCTAGATAACAAATCACTCTTTGGGAGTAGTTGGTAGTTCTTGAGGAAAAAATTCGAGGCGATAGCGGTAGAGAGCAACTGGTTGAGAAACCGCTTTAAAGTAATCTGGATCTTGGGGTGAAAGATAAACAGCAGTAACTTGATCTGCTTCAATCGTCGGATTAGATGTTGAAACTTTATGATAAGCCGTAGTCGATTCTACAGAGTTTAAATAGGGGCGTGAGCCACCTTTAAATAGTTGTTGAAACACTTCTGTGGTGATGAACTTGCCATTAGGGGTAGTTTCTGTAGCACGTGCAGTCACAATAGAAACTAGTTGGCGACTGCTACGCAAGAACGTAATTTGACGATTAGGTGAATCTGGATCTACTTTGACTGATAACACTGCTTCATCCCCTAAATAAGCCCTTGCCAAGTTCAAGCTATTAAACGCTCTATCTGCTACTAAATTGGGGGATTTATCATCTATCTCAGGTAATATTTTTAACCAAGAAGTATGTGCTTCTTCCCTCACAAATCTTACTACAAAACTCACAGGCTGATTTAATTGTCGGCGATTACCTTCAAATCCTGGAGTTACAATTTCTGGCGCCAAAGGTGCAGCTAAATCTACTAAGGTACTTGTAACTTTCCAAGAACCAGCCATCCATTCAGGGTAAACTAAATCACCTGAAGCCGGTTGCACTGAAGTTAGCTTTTCCCATTGGGGAAAATTTGCTAACCTTTCAGACAACTCCCCTGCAAAAGCTTCACCACCCCACATAAGGAATAAAAATAGCAAGTAAAAACTCCAAATTACCTTCATTACAAGCATTAGCAGTTTTGTATTTAATAATTATTGTTTATCGATTAAAAATTAAGTAATTTTCTGTAATAAATTAAAACTTTGTAGTGAGATAATTAGCCCTATCCCGAATTTATAGTGATAGCATGACATTGGCATTAGGCATGATTGAAGTTTATGGCGTTCCCACAGCAGTGGAAGTGGGAGATGCCATGTGTAAAGCTGCCCGTGTAACCCTTGTTGGTTATGAAAACACTGATTTGGGACGAATTACTGTTTTAATTCGAGGAGTTATAGGCGAGGTGAATGTAGCAGTGACAGCAGGACTAAATGCGGTGCTGCGAGTTGACGGTGGCGAGGTACTTTCTAATCACATTGTTCCCCGTCCCCACGAAAATTTAGAATATGTTTTACCGATTCATCGCAGCGTTAATATCAAGCAATTCAGTGCAGATATCCGATTTCCTCCACCCCTATCAGTTTAGCTGTATTAAATTTCTGCTGGTAAAGGTTCCCAAATATCCCCATACTTCTTTTTTAGAGTTTCCCAAGCTTCCACTTGTCCTGGTTCGTATTCTCCCGGTTTACCCCATTGCAAAAAGAGGCTTAAAGCAGGCTCCTGTTTATCATCTAAAAACCGGATGGCATAGGTTGTAAAGTTACCCCTCTTCGCTTCACCTGTTTCAAATTTCACCTGAGTGATTTTATCCATATTCAAGTGAAACTCAAAGCCTTCAGTATGCATATTCGCATATTTACCTTTAGGCAATTCTGCATAAAATAATTTTTCTATCTTACCCCGTGCTTCTAAAACAGCAGCGCTACTAGTAACAATTAAACGCAACGTTCCAAGAGTCTCACAAGCTTCTAAAAATTCTTTCAATGTTGTGGTCATTTGTCATTTGTCCTTTGTTATTTGTCCTTTGTTATTTGTCCTTTGTTATTTGTCCTTTGTTATTTGTCCTTTGTTATTTGTCATTTGTCATTTGTCATTTGTCCTTTCTCTTTCCCTGCGGGTAGCCGCTGGCGCATCTACATCATTTATTAGTTTTTTACTAATGACCAATGACTAATGACTATTTTTCATATTGTTCATAAGCCGCGACAATACGCTGAACTAGAGGATGGCGTACAACATCTCTTTGGGAAAATTCGCAAAAGGCAATGCCTTCAACGTGTTTTAAAATTTGTAAAGCCACTCCTAAACCCGATTGTTGATGAAGCGGTAAATCAGTTTGTGTCATGTCGCCTGTAATCACCATCCGCGAACGGAAACCCAAACGAGTCAAAACCATTTTCATCTGAGCGGGTGTAGTATTTTGAGCTTCATCGACAATTATAAAGGCGTTATTGAGAGTGCGTCCCCGCATATAGGCGAGTGGTGCAACTTCAATTACACCGCGTTCCATTAAACTGGGTACTTTTTCTGGGTCGATGAATTCATAAATAGCATCGTAAAGTGGGCGAAGATAAGGATTAACTTTCTGCTGTAAGTCTCCAGGCAAAAAACCGAGCTTTTCACCGGCTTCGACGGCAGGGCGAGTTAAAATTAGCTTTTCAACTTGGTTGGCAAGGAGTGCTTGCACGGCGACAACAACAGCGAGATAAGTCTTGCCAGTACCAGCAGGCCCAATCCCAAAAGTGAGATCGCGTTTACGGAGTGCGTCGATATATTGGCGTTGGCGGAAGGTTTTGGCACGGACTTCTTCACCCCGGCGACTTTTGGCGAGGACATCTCGCTGTAAATCTTGTAGTTCCCCTTGCCGATCGCTATCTATGGCTTGACGGGCTGTTAAAATATCGGCACTGGAAATAGTATTGCCTTTAATCCAGAGGTCTTCAAGCGATCGCACTAATCGAGAAGCCAGATCAATTTGCTTTTCAGTACCAGAAATCACTAATTCCTGTCCCCGTAGCACTAAAGCGGCTCCTGTTTGCCGAGATAGGATTTTGAGATTTTCTTCTCCATCTCCGGCTAGAGCGATCGCACTGGGAATATTCGGCAGCTGAATTGTTAAGGCACCTGCCATAGTATTTCTTAATTGGTGAGGATCTGTATTTGACAAAGGTTAATTTTTTCTCGCTAACGGCGAAATTATGCTTTTATTACACCTACATTTTGAAAAATATTTGCAACAAATTAATCGTCGTAGGGGCGTACAGTTTGCCCTCATCCCCTAACCCCTTCTCCCTATAGAGGGGAACTGGAGAATTTTCTCCCCTCTCCCAACATGGGAGAGGGGCTGGGGGTGAGGGCAAAACTCATGCACTCAGAAGATTTCATCTGAAGTTGACACCAATGCAAAGCTGTACGCTCCTACTGGTGAAGAGTCCAAAAAAAGATTTAAAAATCTTTTTGCTACTTTCCATCGTTATAAAAATTCTGAGCGGAGGTAACAACAACCGCTCAGATTTGCTCTCTAGTTTCAACCTAGCGGAGGCGTGGTTTAACAATGGGTTTAGGCCCATCATTTGCACGCGGTTCTCTCTTAGTCGGTGGTGGCGATCGCTCTTCTGTCTCTTCATCAAAAGACATACCCTCGCGGCCCGGAGTGGTGCTGCCGTAGATATCCAGGTATGTTGATTGCCCAGCTGCGGCTGCGGCTGCGGCAATTACTGTACGAATCGCCTGAATATTGCGTCCCCCTCGACCAAAGACTTTTCCTTTATCTGTGCTTTCAAAGGCGATGCGAACCCAAACCCGGTTGAGGGCCTGAGAAATTTCACAATCGACGCTTAATGTCTCTGGAGATTCCAAAAACGGCTGCACCAAAAACCGAACCAGCTCAACATAGTTGGGGCTAGCTGTTGGGAGTTTTGTTCCGAAATTATGATGCGGCTGTTGCACTGACCTGCTCAAAAACATTAGCTTTTACTAGAATGCGACGAACGGTGTCAGTGGGTTGAGCGCCTTGTTGTAGTCGCTTGACGATACCGGGAACGTCTAGTCGCACTTCATCAGTTCTGGGGTTATAAAAACCCAATTCTTCTAAGGGACGGCCATCGCGGCGAGCGAGGTTGTTAATGGCGACAATGCGGTAACTTGCTTCCCGCTTTTTACCGAATCGTTTCAAGCGCAGTTTGATCATGGTTGAAGAATCATTCTCCTGTAGTTAGATATTAATTAGCAATTAATTGGTGAGGAAGTAACCTAAATCTGGCTGCTGCCGATAAATTAAGGGTTAGTTTCCTCTGCTAATAAATTCTGAGGTCGAAATGCTAATTTTAGCACTGCCTAGCATTTGCTGCTATTAGTCATTAGTCATTAGTCCTTTGTCATTAGTCATTAGTCATTTGCAAATTACCAATGCCCAATGCCCAATGCCCCATGCCCAATGCCCCATGCCTAATGACTAAAGATTACCAAAGCCTTTTTTCTTTTTATCTTTGGGTTTTTTCTTTTTCGTGGCTGGGGCACCATCATAACCTCGCCATCCTGGGGCTGCGGGACGATTACCAGCACCTGCGAAGGCGTTGCCCATACCGCCACCGCCGAACATTCCTGGCATTCCAGGGAAGCCCCCTTGACCCATTTGCTGCATGAGCGATCGCATTTTTTGGAAATCACCCACCAGTTTCGTCACATCAGACTCTCTATAGCCGGAGCCAGCAGCAATCCGCCGCCGCCGACTGGGAGAACTGGCTAATAAATCAGGGTCGTGACGTTCTTGGCGAGTCATGGAGTTAATCATCGCCTCACAGCGCTTTAACTGGGTTTCTCCTTGCTTGAGTTGATCGTCTGAAAGCTTGTTCATCCCTGGAATCATCTTGATCAAGCCTCCCAGAGAACCCATGTTCTTCAGCATCCGCAACTGCTTAAGAAAGTCAGTAAAGTCAAACTTTGCTGACAGAATTTTCTCCTGCATTTTCTCAGCGTCTGCTAAGTCAAACTCTTCTTGGGCTTTTTCTACCAGAGTTAGCACATCGCCCATTCCCAAAATCCGCGATGCCATGCGATCGGGATAAAACGGTTGCAGTGCCTCGACTTTCTCGCCGACGCCCACAAATTTAATTGGCGCTCCCGAAATCTTTCGCACCGAAAGCGCTGCACCACCACGGCTATCACCATCCATTTTGGTGAGAATTGCCCCAGTAATTCCGATCTGTTCATGAAAGGTGCGGGTAAGATTTGCGGCCTCTTGACCAGTCATCGCGTCCACCACCAACAGAGTTTCATGGGGTTGGACGGTTGCTTTGATGCGGGCTAATTCCGCCATCATATCTTCGTCAATTTGCAGGCGTCCGGCAGTATCAATAATTACTGTGTTGACACCTTCTGCCCTAGCGCGTTCTACACCTTGTCGGGCAATTTCTACGGGATCGGCGTCGCTTCCTAGTTCAAATACTGGTACGTCAATTTGCTTACCCAACGTTAGCAACTGATCGATCGCTGCTGGGCGATATACGTCTGTCGCCACCAATAAGCAGCTACGCTCTAATTTTCTCAGATGTAAGGCTAACTTAGCGGTAGCTGTGGTTTTACCAGTACCTTGCAACCCAGCCATCAGAATAATAGTAGGCTGTTCCTGGGCTTCTGCGATGGGAACATTCTCTTCTCCCATCACCTGTACCAGTTCATCGTGAACAATTTTGATGAACTGTTGGTCAGGTCGCACGCCGGCAATCACCTCGGCTCCCTGTGCCTTGGCTTCGACTTCGCTAATAAAATCTTTGACTACCTGGAGATTGACATCTGCTTCCAACAGGGCGCGGCGCACTTCGCGCAATGCATCTTGAATGTTGGATTGAGAAATTTTGTCCTGTCCCCGTAGTTTTTTCCAGGCGGATTCTAAACGGTCAGATAATGCATCAAACATAATGTAATTACAGGTAGTTCGCCGATGGGGAATTCTAAACTGCCGATGAATGCGTTGGCATAGCCCGCCGCAGGCATCGCGAATTTCCGCTAAAGTTTTAACGTGCTATCTACCAGCTTAGTATTTTTCACCGCGACTGTAGCAACCAGATACGGATTGGGGGTTGGGGAAGAAGCAGGGGAGCAGTTGCAGTAAATTTTTCCCTTCTGCCTCTCTGCCTCTTAATAACTGGCGAATTTACCTACTTGCGTCAGTCCAACAAGTAAATCGAGCATACAACGCTGCATCAGGTCTTCGTCGCAATGTCAAACCGCTTGTTACCGAAGGCCCGTTTGCAGAAACGCACGAACAATTGGGCGGTTTCTTCTTGATCGATGCCCAAGATATTGATGCAGCGATCGCTAACTTTCCGTCAATCTACCAGTCAAAAGCCTCGTCGATCAAACAAATAATCGGTTTTAGATTATTGTTACCGGATTTTAAACAATTTGAATGTCTAGATTGGCTTGAAAACCAACAGGCTTATTTTCAACAATGGCAAATCTAGATTCTTGGAAGAACAAAGAATCAGTTAGGGGATCTTGAACTTGAGTTAACTTGCCCAAGCAGCTGCGTCTCAGTATTCATCTAAATGGTGATTGCATTCTTTGTCTAAAAAAACACATAGTGTTTCATCTACCACACAACGTAAAATTATCTAATCTTGCGGGTGGTTGAGAGTATTTACTGTAGTTACGAAAAATCAGTATTCCGTGCTAATTCTAATAATAGATAAATGACTCAAGTTGACAACTATCTTGTGGGGCATGATTTCAGCGGTATTTTCGCTTATCTTAAGTAGTACAACACCCCTTAGTCTAATGCATATACTGCAATCGTTATCGTTAATGGGTCGCAAAAAGACTTGTGTTTAACACTAGCAGCGATGCACAATCGCACAGGGTAGCACAGTTATCACATTGTTTTTATTCGCACTGCTTGCTCAAGCTGACAAACTGCTAAAAACAGAAAAATAAGCAATCAAATGAACGAATTACAAGCAATTTTAGAAGGCTTCGAGTCAAGTCAAAAAAGTGGTGAAATGACTTTTATTGCGACTGTAGTTAAGACTCAAGGTTCAACCTATCGCCGATCGGGTGCTAAAATGCTGATGACAAATACAGGTCGGACAATCGGAACAATCAGTGCTGGTTGCTTGGAGAAAGATGTATTTGAACATACTCAACAACGAATGCCAGACGGTGAACCAATTGTTGTTACTTACGATAGCACCGCCTCTGAAGATATTCTTTGGGGCTTTGGTTTGGGGTGCAATGGGATAGTGCAAGTTCTCATCGAACGTCTTGAGAGAAAAAGCACACCAAATGCGATCGCTTTTATACAGGAATGTTTTCATAAAAAACATTTGGGTATTATTGCTACAGTCTTTGCCTTTGAAGGCGCGGTCAAAGTCAAACTTGGGTCGCGCCTCCTGCTGTATCCTGATGGTAAAATTATCACTGACATCAAAGATGCAAATTTAATTCAGTCTCTGCTTGCAGATASTCAAGCAGCCTTTGYTAATCAAAAGTCAAGGGTAAACAACTATCAGTTACCTTTAGGCAGTGYAGAAGTTTTYATYGAAGTCATCCAACCACCCACGCCTTTAGTAATATTTGGTGCAGGTTATGACGCTATACCCRTAGCAMAGTTTGCTCAAGCATTAGGTTGGGACGTTACTGTAGTCGATTGTCGAGCTAATGAGGCAACTAAAGCGCGATTTCCGATAGCTTGTGATGTGATTCTGACTCGGCGAGAAATTGTAAAACAGGTATTTATAGATGTCAACACAGTTGCTGTAATGATGACGCATAATTATCTTGATGACCTGGAAATTTTGAAAACATTGCTGCCATCTCCTGCACGCTACATAGGGGTTTTAGGTCCAAAAGCGCGTACTGAAAGATTGCTTGAAGATTTAGGTTCGCAAGGAATAATTTATACTACCGAACAATTAACCAGATTGCATGGCCCAATTGGAATTGATATCGGAGCAGATACACCAGAAGAAATAGCGATCGCTATTATTGCAGAAATTCAAGCAGTGCTAACAAACCGCAATGGTAATTTCTTAAGAAATCGCAATCAACCGATTCACCAATGTTATGAAAGCAATTCAAACTTGCTACCTACCACATAGTTTTTATGACTGCTATAGACAACGAGAAATCAACCATAGCCATTATGATTCTTGCTGCTGGTGCATCCACACGGATGGGTACACCGAAACAACTATTGCTTTACCAAGGGCGTAGTTTTTTAAAATATATTACAGAAATAGCGATCGCTTCAGTTTGTGAACCTGTGGTAGTAGTACTTGGAGCCAACGCAGAACAGATTCATCCCCAAATTAAACAACTTCCCGTTAGAGTAGTTAAGAACTCGGATTGGGCTTGTGGAATGAGTACTTCAATCAAGAGTGGTATTGAATTATTAAATAATCTTCCGCAAAAAATAGAAGCAGTAGTTATTACACTTTGCGACCAGCCATTTGTTTCTCCCCAAATTATCAATCAACTTGTTGATACATATTATTCGACAAAAAAACCGATTATTGCTTGTGAATATGGAAATACATTAGGTGTACCTGCTCTATTTAGTCAGACATTTTTTTCAGAACTTGCCACTTTAAAAGAAACTTCAGGAGCAAAAAAAGTTATTAATAATAACCTCAATGAAGTGTTTTCTATTCCTTTCCCACTAGGGGATATAGATATTGATACACCAAAGGATTACGAACAATTGCTATCAATTACTAAAGGGATTTTTGAAGTATCTTGAACAAGATCGCTAAAAGCGAACAAGTAGAGAAGACCGCGCTGGCTCCTTGACCTACACAGATAGAAAAATAGAAAAAGTTGGGTTAGTATTTGAAGGCTAGAATTTATTTCCTAGCCTTTTGTCTTTAAAGCATTTTAGCAATGAGGATATTAGTAAACAATTTTATTTAAGAGCGGCTAAAGTCCGATGTCCAATTATTCCGTCTGCTCTTAATCCTTTAGATTTCTGAAATTTGATCGCAGCGGCACGAGTCTTGTTATCAAATACACCATTCACACTTCCTGTATAAAATCCTTGTTGCTTTAAAGAATTCTGAACAGTTTTCACTGTCTCTCCTTTGCTGCCTACTGTCAGTACAGTACCAGTACTACGCTTTGCCAGATGATTAGACTTGTGCTTGGCACTAAGCTTTGGTACAGCATTAGCTTTTTTCATAGTGTTGCCTTGCTGAGTACTTTGGGCAATGTGGGTAGCAGTATTTTTATTATTAGTTAAAGAGTAAGCAGGCACAGCAGTAGCTAGAGTCAAAGCAGGGAGCAAAGCAAGTACTTTCCAATTCATTTTCTTGTTCCTTACAACTGTATGAGATTTTGCAATTTCTATTTGAAGAGTCATCTTCATAAGGTACTGTGCCTTAAGTGATTCTCCTCTGTAGATTCTGGTGTGTGGGTTTAGTCTGAGACTATTTCCAAAGCCAGAGCTATAGCATCACACGTTGTATTGACAAAGCTATTGCGAAATTGTGACAAAACCATGACTAAATGTATTAAAATTTATGTCGCACAAAATTGCGCTAGTACCGCAAGGCGGAATTCAAAATGACGCTCTCTACGAGACGCTAAAAACGAACGCACCCTCGCTTGCCGTCGGCGCTAACAAAATTCAAAATTAATACAGCGTAAGAATTTCATTGGTTTTGAATGGGTGGTTTCTTTACGCCGTACTGTACTAGTGGTCTATCGCATTAATTCTGATAGGTGAATCAAATTTCAATTTCTCTTCTTTCCTTCTTCCCTTCTTCCTTTGCGCCCTTTGCGGTTCGTTCTCTTATCTCTCAAATTTAATGCGATACACTACTAGTCTCTTTTATCCTCAGAACCCAACATTTTCAATAATTTTCTGGCAGCTAAAATACCCATAACTCCTGCACCAACCACTTCCACTGCTTGAACAACTTTTTTACCCACATCATGAGGGTCAAGGTGGTGATGAAAAATCTCTTCATCCACCCATTCAGTTGTTGCTTTAAAGTCATGAATTGGTGTTGGTAATAGCGTTAAATAAGTGCCTTGACGAATTAAATGCCCGGATTCGCCTGCAACTTCCAAAACATTGAAAAGGTTAGCAGCAGCATCATTTAAACCTAATTTTAAGAGAGTTCCGCGTAGATTTACCTTTGCTGGTTTGAGGTCTTCGCCTAAAGCAAATGCTTTCAAATTTTGGGCAATATTGGCTCCTTGCTGATAAGCAACTTGGGCTGTTGGCGGTAATGAATTATTTTGAACTGCTACACAATCTCCGCCTGCAAATACTTCTGGAAAGTCGAGTAGTTGCATTGTCGGAGTAACTAGGAGGCGGTTATGACGATCGCGATGTTCTTGAGAAATTGGTAAATCTTTAATTAGTGGGTGAATAGAAGTGCCAGCTGTCCAGATTGTAGTGTATGTTGGCAATGTTTCAATTTGCTCATTGCGCTTATATTCAATGGCATTGGCATGAATAGTAGTGGCTTCTGCTCCCGTAAGTATTTCAATTGGGATTGTGCGTTTTTGTAATTCTTTCTCAGCAATTGGACGCAGAGGATCGTTAATATCACCATTGAGAATTTCTTGACCGTGATTGAGCAATACCACACGGATTTCACTAGAATTTCCTCCCATAGCAGTATACCAATGTGGGAGTAAATCAGCTAAGGTGGCTGCCATTTCTACACCACTTGCACCACCACCAACTACAACTACTGTTAGTAGTTGGCGACGTTGTTCTGGATCTTCAGTTTTGATTGCTTTTTGCAAGCAGTCGCCTAAATGCCGATCGAGAGCGATCGCATCTGCTTCTGTCCAAAAAGGGAAAGCGTATTCTTTAGCACCTTCGAGATGATGATAACTAGTAACACTACCCAAAGCTAATACTAAGTTACTGTAGTTGTAGGAGTTTCCTGAAGCTAATTTGACTTGTTGTTGATGCAAGTCTATCGATTCCACTGCATCATGAACAAAAATTACACCACTACCTTTAAGCAATTCTGCAAAACGCGGTACTACTTGAAAAGCATCCATCTCGCCACTGAAATATTCGTAGAGTAATGGCTTAAAGCAAAAGCTTTCATTTTGATCGATCAAAATAACAGAGCGAGGATAATGTTCGTGAGCTAGATGTAAGGCTGTAAATAAGCCAGTGAAGCCACCACCAAGAATCACAGTTTGGTACACTGGGTTGTTCATAAAATATCTCCAAAGTATTGTCAAATCAATGAATTTGCCAGGATTTTACGCATTTAAATCAGATTTTTTGTCTCACGCAGAGGTGCAAATAAAGAGTCAAAATTAAGAGTTTTGCGAAAATACAAATGACCAATGACAAATTCGCTATATGAATAAAAATAACGCAATTAAAATGACGCTGAGAAATAAAGCGAAACCAATAGCGTATTCGACTCTGCGGCTAAAAAATCCCACAGCAGCAATTAGAGCGATCGCTAGCCCAATAATGCCAATATATTGCTCTTTTTGCAAACCTTGTGCAATTAGCGGATCTTTCCCTGGTGCGGGAGTTTCTTGAACTGCTTTTGGCGCGAGTTCTGATGCTGGTAATTCTTGAATGAATAAATTCATAAAGTTACTCCTGAAATACTTGGTGAACTGAAAATCTTTATACCCGCCAAAGGTAGAGAAGCGAGAAAAGGAAGACCCAAACTACATCAACAAAGTGCCAAAATAGAGTAGTYGCACTTGTACCGAAGTGAGTTTTATTATAATTGCCTGGAATGAATGARCGAATCAGCATAATTATCTGAAGCACAACACCMGCYAGAACGTGTAAACCGTGGAAACCTGTTAGTAAATAGAATGTGGAACCAACTAATCCCGTAGTGAGCTTGAAATCGAGATTTTTCCACTCAATTAATAGACCAATTAAAAAGTAGATTCCCATTGCGATCGTTATCAACCATAGCCCACGAAATTTACCCAATTGATTACGTTTGAGGGCATTTTCTGCTGGTTGAATCACAAAGCTACTAGAAAGTAAAACTACCGTATTAATAATCACGAGCTTAGACAATTCTGGCCCAGAAATACCAGGTGGTAGCCAGTTAGTAGTATTTAGTCGCAGAGCAACATAAGTAAAGATAAAACTCAAAAAAATGATACTTTCGGACAATAGGAATACAGTAAACCCAAACATTCCTTTGCCATGATGATCTTCATGACTTCCGCCACCACTTGGCAGAAAGCGCTGTAACCAATTCGGTAAGCGTCGCCGCCACCGATCGAAACGGATCGGACTTTCATCTAAATGGATGCTGCGATGTTGCATAATTTGTAATTTGTAATTCGTAATTCGTAATTCGTAATTAATAAATTCAGGTTCCATCTGATTTTTCAGACATAGCGAATTATCTTTAAAAAACCTCCGCGTACCTACCCTGCGGGAAGGCGAAGCGCCTATGCGTTAAAAAAAAGCTAAAATTTAGCGCCGCTTTATAAAGAAACGAAATTACTCACCATCATCAGAATTTTCCACGAATGAATATTTTGGATCGCCATAGTCGTAAGGAGGTCTGTTGACAACAGGAATCTCTTCAAAATTATCTCGCGGAGGTGGTGAAGAAGTTGTCCATTCCAATCCCGTAGCGTGCCAAGGATTATCAACTGCCTTCGCTCCATATAGCCAAGAACCGACAATGTTAGCAATAAAGGGCAGTGTAGATGCTCCCAGTAAGAACGATCCCAGGCTAGCGATAACATTCCATCCTTGATACTGGGGATCGTAGGAGGATATTCGGCGTAGCATTCCCTGCAAACCTAACGGATGCATAGAGAAAAAGGTGATATTGGCAGGAATAAAGGTCAACCAGAAATGCAGTTTACCCCAACCCTCGGCGTACATCCTGCCAGTTATTTTGGGAAACCAGAAGTAAATTCCGGCAAAGATTGCCATTGTAATAGTATTAAAAACGATGTAGTGGAAGTGACCCACGACAAAGTAAGTATTATTGACGTGAATATCAAATGGAGTGGCGGCAAGCATTACACCAGTGACACCGCCAAAAATAAACATCGCTGCACCTCCCATCGCAAACAACATTGGTGTCTCTAGGTGCAACTTGCTTCTCCAGATTGTGGCAGTCCAAGCGAATGCCTTAACACCTGTGGGTATGGCAACTAACATTGAGGTGGCCATGAAGGTCATCCGCATCCAGCCGGGGGTTGCACTGGTAAACATGTGATGCACCCAAACGAAGATGCTGACTACAGCGATACCTAAAGATGCGATCGCCACTGACCGATAACCAAATAGGGGATTGCGAGAAAAGGCTGGCAGAACCTCCGCAATAATACCGAAGGCTGGTAGAGCCATGATATACACTGCGGGGTGTGAGTAGAACCAGAATAAATGTTGGTAAATGATCGGATCGCCACTTCCTTCCGGTTTAAAAAATTGTGTACCAAAGGAAAGGTCAAGTAATAGGAGTATTAATGCAGCCGTCAAGGAAGGCAAATTAATCAGCTGCAACAACTGGGCGCTAAAAACTGACCACACAAAGACGGGCATCCGAAAAAATGTCATCCCTGGCGATCGCATCCAAAAGATAGTGGTAACAAAGTTAACAGCCCCCATAATTGAAGAGATGCCGATTAGTACTAGGCTAACTATCCAAATAAATTGACCGTTAATCAACTGACCGGCTGGAACTTGCAGACTAACTGGTGGATAAGACCACCAGCCAGCTTGTGCAGTCCCGCTTGGTAGTAAGAAACTAGACAGTAGTAGAAGACCGGCTGGTGGCAAAATCCAAAAAGAGATGGCGTTGAGCAGGGGAAAAGCCATATCCCGCGCTCCAATCATCAGCGGTACTAGGTAGTTAGAAAGACCTGCATTGAAGGGAATAATCCACAGGAAAATCATGATTGTCCCGTGCATGGTGAACAAACCATTGTAGAGGGGGCGGTCAACTAAATTTGCTTCCGGGGTAAGCAATTCAGCCCGGATAATCATCGCCAACAGACCGCCGAGAAGAAAGAAAATAAAGGTCATCACCATGTACTGAACACCGATCACCTTATGGTCAGTGCTGAAGCTGAAATATTCCCACCAGTTATTCTCAGGTTCTCTATTGTTGGCTATAGCTTCACTCAAATCATGTGTCATTATTTATCTTCCTTTGATTGGCTATAGCAGGTTGAGCAGGTGCGACGGTGTACCAGCCGCTTTTGAATAATGTCTTTGGTGGTTGAATATTTTCGGCAACTGCCTGATTTTTAGTGTTTGTAGTTTCGCTAGAGACTGTTTGCGCGAGCCACTGATTATACTTCTCAAGGGATTCAACATATACATCTGCCTCCATCAAGGCAAAATAAGCACCACTGAATTGAGAATCTTTCAGTCGATATTTACCTGGGCGAATGGGTGTTAGCACAATGTCAATGTTGCGCCCTGGAACAATATCCTGCTTTAAGCGAAACTCAGGAACGTAGAAGCCGTGGATTACTTTCTCTGCTTGCATCTTTAAGCGAGTGCTGCGATTGATCGGCAAGTGTAATTCCTTACTGGTAAGATTATTTGGATAGCGGAAAGACCAATCCCATTGCCTAACGAAAACATCAATTGTTTCAGATGCAGGTTTGGGGACATCGCTAACCGTTGCGGCGTAAGCGGGTGCAGATTCTAGGGGTGTGTGCAAATGCACAATTTGGTTTAGACCGAGAATATTTAATTGCTGATAAATATTGAAGCTTTGAAAGGCAATCCATATTACTAACAAAGTTGGGGTCGCTGTCCATAATATTTCTAACTTCCCATTACCTCTAGAAGGGTGTCCCTCGCTGTAGTCTTCTGGGCGGGCGCGATGGAAGACTATGGCATACACGATAACACCAACCAGTCCCAGCAAGATAAATGCTCCAATTGAGACTAAAAAGCTAAATAAATCATCTACCCGTTGTGCTTCTGCTGTCGCCTGCGGAGGCATCCAAGAAAACGCCTGTTGTCCAATCCACCGACTGACAATTAGCAGCCCTGCGACATAAAACGCTATTAGTACATATTCCCAAAAACTAAACATATTAACAATTCAAAATTCAAAATTGAAGAGAGTGCTTCCCGCTTGATTATTTGAGTAGTAAATTTGGGTTTTTACCTTCTTGGAGTAGCTTCGCAGCAGTAACGTGAATGCCGAACTCTTCTCCCAATTGCGCCCCCAAAGTTCCGTGGACAAACAAGATGCCCAATATTGCAATACCTGCTAATAAGTAACTCCACTGCACCTGCCTGGAAGCATCCTTGCGCCAGCGATAACGTTGTAATCCTCTCCATACAGTCATGGCTGCGATCGCTCCCAACAACGAAATACCACCCAAACCATGCAAAAGCATTGTCCAACCAGCTGTTAACCCCCAAACGCTTTTTTGATCGATTGGTGGATTTGCTAGCAGTAGCTCAAAAAAACCTGCTGCAACCGTGAAAAATGTGATAAAAGCTGCTACTATGAGGTTATACCAGCCGACATCAAAAAAACCAGAACGGAGGGTAGGCAAACCCAAAAATTTGAAGATTGGTTTTTCTAAAGCAAAAAGCGCTCCGGCAATATCAAAAATAATCCCAAGAATGAACAAACCCAATGTTAGATGCACCAGTTGCGGATGTATGGGAATCTCATAAGGTAATCCGTTAGCATTCAACCTCAATCTCAACTGGTCAATGAGTGGCCAGTTCATGGCAAAACTCCCTGCTTCATTGCTTGCACAACTGGCTCAATGTGTAACCCATACACCCAAACTAGCTTGCTTCCTAGATAGACTTGCAAGCACACTAAGCAGACTAAAAAGGTTGCTGCACCAAGGTAAGCAGGTGGTACTTTCCGTGGAGTGCGTTTGCGAATCACAAAACGCCAAGCTGTAATGCCAACGACAATAGCCGCCAGCGACCAACCCATAACCGTATGAAAATTCAATGTTGGTTGGACTGCTGGATAGATGTTTGCTAGACCTGCTTCAAACTGACCAAGAATCACCGCTAAAAAGATAGCTGCTGAGGCCACAAACATATTCCAGAAACTCACCTCAAATAACCGCACATTGCGGGTGAAATAGCCCAGCACATCGCACACGAAAGAAAAAAGCACCATCGCGATTACGAAGTGGACAATGATGGGGTGTAGAGGGTCAGGGTATGGTAAATTTTGGTTATTTAGAGACAGAGCAGGCATCGCTTTCTCCTTTATGGATCTAAATATGTAGATGCGTTGTATGGAATTGCCATCCGTTTAACGTACCATTCATATTTTCAAGAATACTGTTTTAATGCCACAGAACTACCAATTAAAAATATGATGTACTGAAATATTTCAAGTAAACTTTGAAACAAAAATACATACTTACTATTTTTCATTAATTATTTTTTCTAAATGTCAAAACTCACTAAAATAACTACATTTTTGCTTAATATCAAATCTTGATTGGCATTTACAATAGCTAAAAAATGCTCATTGTTAATTAGATAAAATTAATAATAGCCAAGCTAATAAGACAGTTTAGATTTGGCTAAAAACTTTTTAACCTCTTAATATGGTTCTCTTCTTTAGGTCATCTTAGATTTGAGATTGATTAACTAAAAAATTTATTACTTTAACCAATAACCCAACTTGCTTTGAATATACCATAAATCTTTCTTGAGATTGATATAAGCTTTAAAATTATATTTTTACAAATCTTAAAAACAAAAACATACTATTGTCACATAAATGACAAATGATTTAAATATTTTTAAGTTAAAAATATGCTATTTATCTTTCTCTGGATAGATTAGAAAAATAATAAAAATTTTTAAAATGATAAGAATGCAAAATGTTTTTAATCAATAATTTACTGATTTGGCAATTTAAATCGTCAGCGTAATACTACGCCCAAAAAGCAAAAACATCATGAAGATCTTGCAAATCTTTAGATATTCCCATTGTGATACTCCAGAGGCAGAAGCAAAGTTATTAAAACAGATTCCAGCAAAACGTGTGGGTGATGTGGAAGATATTGCTAAAGCAGCGGTTTGGTTGGCTTGTGATGACTCCGATTATGTCTATGGTACAACTCTGTTTGTAGACGGTGGTATGACCTTGTATCCAGATTTTACAGAGAATGGTTAATTGATAATACCTACAAAAGTTAGTGTTAATCCTGGTTTGATAACAATCACCGATTAAATTTGTCGTAGGAGACGTTTTGGTACAATGTCGAACCAACCCAATGGGAAGTTACCCATCTGGATGGTGAATTAGAAGTTTCTGCATAATTGTGATTTACTCTCATGGCGTCTGATTCATCTCATAAAACTATATTTGCAGCGATGGGCGCTAACTTAGCGATCGCTATTACTAAATTTATCGCCGCCTCCATTACTGGCAGTTCCGCCATGATATCTGAAGGGATTCATTCGGTGGTAGATACTGGCGATCAACTAGTACTTTTGCTGGGAATTCGGAGAAGCCAAAAGCCAGCAGACGATAGCCATCCCTTTGGTTATGGTCAAGAACTTTATTTCTGGACTTTCATCGTTGCGATCCTCATCTTTGCCCTTGGCGGCGGGATGTCAATTTATGAAGGAATCACTCATTTAATTAAACCTAGCCCTTTAGAAAACCCAATGTGGAATTATATTGTGTTAGGTATGGCAATATTATTGGAGGGTTTTTCTTGGACTGTAGCTTTAAAAGAGTTTTTGCCGACCAAGGGTAAACAAAATTTCTGGCAAGCAATCAAAAACAGTAAAGATCCCACAGTATTTACAATATTATTTGAGGATACTGCTGCAATTTTAGGTTTATTCGTTGCCTTAATCGGAATCTTCTTAGGACATTTATTTAATAATGTTTATTTTGATGGCATTGCCTCGATTATTATTGGCATTATCTTGGCTATAGTAGCAGTGGTACTAGCAAGAGAAAGTAAAGGATTGTTACTTGGTGAAAGTGCTAATCCTCAAACTATAATCAATATCCGGTCTTTGTGCAAAACAGAACCAGGAGTGCAAGAAGTTGTACGTTTACTAACAATGCAGCTTGCTCCACAGGAAGTATTACTTAACTTAGAAATTCAATTTTCTAAAAATCTTACAGGTGAGGAAATAGCCTTAACTGTAGAAAGTTTAGAAGTAAAAACTCGCCAAAAGCATCCTGAAATCAAACAAATTTTTATTGAAGCAAAATCCTTAACTGCCGCTCGTAAATTTTCGCCAACTTCTCAATAAATTTTTAATCGCATAAATATCAAACACAGCATTTTCAAAATGCAATCAAAGCTTATCGGCACAACAATGCAGTATGGTAAAGATTATTGGTCAAGCAGAAGCTTTTGGCTCACCAGGTATTGAGCCTCGATGGACTCATGCTAATAAAGATGGAGTCGGAACAGCTTACTCTACCTCTAGTAACATTTGGTTTACTCTTTGGAGCGGTATTGTCACTGAAATCTACCATCCCACAGTAGACAGACCTCAAGTTCGGGATTTGCAGTATCTAATTTCTGATGGGAAAAGCTTTTTCCACGAAGAGAAACGCCATCTCGAATCCAAAGTGGAACCGATGTGGACTCATGGTTTAGGATACCGCATCACTAATTCCGATCCACAAGGACGTTATGCCGTAATCAAAGAAGTGATTGCCGACCCGCATTTCCCCTGTATTTTACAGCACACCACATTAACCGGAGAGAGCGATTTTATCTCCCAACTTCAGTTATATGCTTTATGTGCGCCGCATCTGGAAGTTGAAGGTATGGGTAATAATGGTTACGCTGTAGAGGTTGCTGGGCATCGTATTCTGATAGCCGAGAAACAAGGAACATGGCTAGCACTGGGTGCAACAGTTCCCTTTACCCGCCTTTCCTGTGGTTACGTCGGTAAAAGTGATGGCTGGACAGATTTAGCTGACAATTTCCAAATGGATTGGGAGTTTGATAGTGCTGTAGATGGCAATCTTGCTTTGACTGGAAAACTAAATTTAGATAGTACTAAAGAGTTTACTTTAGGACTGGCGTTTGGTACAAACTTGCATAATGCAATTTCCACGCTATTTCAGTCGCTTAATATTCCTTTTGAACAGCAGAAGCAGCAATACAACGAACAGTGGAAGCGATCGCGCCGCAATATTAGACCGCTAGAATATGTTTCATACAATGATGGGAAGTTGTATCACAACAGCATTAGTTTGTTGTTAGCACATGAAGACAAAACTTATCCCGGTGCGTTGATTGCATCCCTGGCTATCCCTTGGGGTGAAGCCAAACACGACCAAGAACAAGGAGGATATCACCTTGTCTGGACGCGGGATCTGGTCAGTAGTGTAGCAGGTTTAGTGGCTGCTGGGGAAACAGAAACAGCAGTGCGATCGCTAATTTATCTTGCAACCAGCCAGCAAGAAGATGGCGGTTTTGCCCAAAATTTCTGGGTTGATGGTAAACCTTACTGGAAAGGGATTCAACTAGATGAGGTGGCGTTTCCGATTCTTCTAGCATGGCTACTGCACCAGCAGAAGACTTGCTTAAACTTCGATATTTATCCGATGGTTTTGCGGGCGGCGGGTTATTTAATTCGTCACGGCCCGGCTACCCAACAAGAACGCTGGGAAGAAAACAGTGGTTATTCACCATCAACACTAGCATCCAATATTGCCGCCTTAATCTGTGCTGCCCAATTTGTTCGCGAACGTGGGGATGAAGCAACAGCAAAATTTATAGAAGAATACGCTGATTTTTTAGAATCTCACATTGAATCTTGGACAGTTACTACTGAAGGAACTTTAGTTCCTGGGATCAAACGGCACTATATCCGAATTACTCCTTCAGATATTAATAATCCTCACCCCAACGAAAATCCTAACCAAGGAACTCTTTTAATCAGCAGCCAGCCAGCTGGTGAACCAGCAGAATTTCCAGCAAAGGAAATTGTCGATGGTGGATTTCTGCAATTAGTACGCTATGGAATTCGGAAACCAGATGACCCGATTATTGTTGATTCTGTCAAAGTAATAGATGCAGTTTTAAAAGTAGATACACCCGTTGGGCCTTGTTGGCATCGTTACAACCACGACGGTTACGGGCAGCAAGAAGACGGAAGCCCTTATACTGCTTGGGGTAAGGGACGCGCTTGGCCTCTCTTGACAGGAGAACGAGGACATTATGAACTAGCTGCTGGCGGCGATGTCAAAACATATATCAAGGCGATGGAAGGATTTGCTTCAGACACTTGTTTGTTACCAGAACAGGTTTGGGATGAGGGAGATATACCTGATATCTATATGTATTTAGGAAAACCAACAGGTTCAGCCATGCCTTTAATGTGGGCGCACGCAGAGTATATCAAGCTGCTACGGTCAGATCATGACGGACAGGTATTTGATTTTATTCCAGAGGTGGCAAATCGCTATCTAGGCGAAAGAAAGCAGTGTAAATCATTGGAAATTTGGAAGTTTAACCGACAAATCAGCCAAGTCAAAAAAGGTCAAATATTGCGAATTCACGCTTTAGCATCTTTTCAATTGCACTGGTCAGATGATGATTGGCAAACTACACAAGATACGTTTTCTACTTCCACTAAGTTAGGAGTGAATTTTGTAGATATTTCTGTTTCTGATAACCAGCAACAGCCAATTAGCTTTACCTTTTTCTGGATTGAAAGCAGTAAATGGGAACAACGCAATTATACGGTTGTGGTTGACTCGAAGAGAATCCGAGTATAGGGCAATCCTGTCATTTGCGGTAATCATGGGGGCAGTTAACTGACAGCCCACAGCCGTTATCTTTACCTAAATTAAATAGTAACAAAATATTAAGCATACCAAGTCACTTTGAGTAATGGTGCAAAATAATCTTTCTTAGGGCAAATAGAATAAAAGTGAAGCTAGGGAGTAAAATATTTGAACAAATTAAAACTGATTTGATTCAGAGCAAATATATGTTGAGTATACTTTGGGGTATTGTTGTTATACTGGTTGCTTTTTGGGCATTAGGACTGGCACTTCATATCGCCGGAAATCTAATTCATGCAGTGTTGCTTTTAGCCATTGGTCTTGCTATCTATAATTTTTTCAAAGCGCGGGATGTGTAAATAAATATAGCTTTTCCCGATCGTGGTAACGGTACATCATAGTCCCTTCTTTACTTGCCAAGAGAAATGAAGTCGCAGGTGAGCAGCTAATCGAGCAGCAATGTCAGGGTTAACGCGACAAGTCAAATCATACCCTTTGCCAATTTGCTTCATAGATAGCCATTTGTTTTAGTTTTTTACAAATTATTCAAACAGTGAACACTAGTTACCGATAACTGATATTGGTGTGGTGTTTCGCCAAAAATGAAATCGATAACTGAGGAATTTATAACAAATAAATTATCCAATCTTGTAAGGCAGACAAGACTTCGGCTACCCTCAGTCGAACCCTGCCTACCCCACAAGAAGTAATTGGATATTTTTTATTTGGAAGTCCCTCTGAGAACAGTTAAACCAACGCACCTGTTGCTTTTAATGTAAAAATCTTCTCAATTACATCTTCTACCACCTTATCGGGCGTAGAAGCACCAGAAGTAATGCCTACAACAATTTCTCCATCAGGCAACCAATTTTCTGTAGTTATTAACTGCCCATTTAATTGCCGATGTTCAATAGAATATGCTGATTTCAGGCGTTCAACAGTATCAATATGGTAAGAAGGAATTCCTCGCTCAAAGGCAATTTGTTGCAACTGAGTAGTATTCGAGGAATTAAACCCACCAATTACTACCATCAAATCTAAATTATGTTCCACTAATTCCAGCATGGCATCTTGCCGTTCTTGAGTGGCATCACAAATGGTATTGAAGCTTTGGAAATGCTGATTTAACTCAGTGGGGCCATACTTCTGTAACATAGTCCGCTCAAAAAGCTTGCCTATTTGCTCAGTTTCGCCTTTAAGCATTGTAGTTTGGTTAGCAATGCCAACTCTTTCTAAATCGCGATCGGGGTCAAATCCTGCTGAACAAGCTTTAGCAAATTTTGTTAGAAATTCTTCACGGTTGCCACCATTGATCATATAGTCAGCAACATATTCTGCTTCTTGCAAATTCAACACAATTAAATACTTGCCAGCGAAGGAACTAGTTGCAACTGTTTCTTCGTGCTTATATTTACCGTGAATTATTGATGTATAATCAATTTTTTTGTGCTTTTCTACTGTATTCCAAACTTTAGATACCCAAGGACAAGTTGTATCAACAATTTTGCAGCCTTTATCGTGAAGTATCTGCATTTCTTGAACGCTAGCCCCAAAAGCGGGTAGTATGACTACATCACCAATTCCAACAACAGAAAAGTCTTTATTCTTTCCTTCAATGGGGATGAATTCTACTTCCATCTCCTGCATCCGCTGATTTACAGAAGGGTTGTGGATAATCTCGTTAGTAATCCAGATGTGTTCTGTGGGGAAGTGCTGACGAGTTTCGTAAGCCATTGCTACAGCCCGTTCTACACCCCAGCAAAAGCCAAAGGCTTGTGCTAGTCGGATTGTCACATCACCCCGTTGCAGAGTGTAATTGCGATCGCGAATTTCCTGAATCAAGTTACTCTGATACTCAGATTGCAACTGGGTGGCAACTTCTGCTTGATGACCAAAGCCCTTGCGATTGTAATTTTCTGAATGTTGGAGGCTGCGCTTAAAAGCTTTTGTATCCATTAGATTTGTCTACTTAAACTCACTATTTCTTATTTTCTCGCGCCTAGACGAGATTTATACAGAGTTGTATTCAAAGATATTATCAGAGAGGGGCAAAGGGAAAAGGATTTAATGCCTTTACCCTTTACCCTTTAACCTTTTCCCCTCTTTTTCTTGCTGGGGTTTTAATTCAATCTCGCTATAAATCTGCAATGCAGAACGCCAAACCATATAGCCTTCAGGACTTAAGTGCAAGCCATCAGTAGTAAATTCGCGGCGGAGATTTCCTTGCTTATTGGTAAACAAGGGATGTAAATCGAGATATTTAACACCTTTTTTGGTAGATATGCTTTGTAGTTGCTGATTCAACTCGCGAATGCGACTATTGGCAACAGCCAATAGTTTATCTCGTCCTTTCCAAGTTGCTTCTTCTGCCCCATGTGGCAAAATCGATTGGACAACAATTTGCGCTGTGGGATGCGTCTTTCGTAGATAATTGATAATTTGTCGCTGATTATCTAAAATTTCCCCATTGCTCATGCCCCGAATTAGGTCATTAATGCCAATCATTACAAAAATCACCTCTGGCTGGGTGCGGTCAAATATTTTTAATCTTTTTAAAAGTCCATTGCTGGTTTCGCCAGAAATTCCTTGATTAAGCCAATTTTTACCTTCAGGTAATAACTCAGGGGGAAACCACAAACTCAGGGAATCTCCCACCAGAATGGTTAAATGCGGAGGACGTTGGTCAGCGGCGACCTTGGCTTCTTGGTTGAGGATATTTACCCACTCTTGATAACTGAGTTGGTGACGGCGACCTAAATCAGGTGTAGCAGTTTGCGGTGAGTTGTTCAGGTTGATTGGCTGTGGGGATGCGATTATCCCAAAAAAAGCGGCCAATCTCTGCTGTTGCCAAATTAGCAGGATGACCGCCAACATTAGGATGCCGTTGGTTAACAGCGATAAAAATGCCCAGATAGGAAAGGTTTTTGCAGATGTAGACACGACTAGCGAAATTTACCAATTATTTGAATCAAATTTTAACGCTAGCGATCGCAAATTACCTAATCTTCAAGTGGAAAGTGGGGAGAAGGCGAAGCAAACTCCTAACTCCTAACTCCTAACTCAGCACGGGCTAAACGCCCCGCTACCGCTAACAGCACTCATTACTGAGTAGGACGATCGCCAAACTCGGAGTTGTAACCTTCTTCGCCGTGTTCGTTGATATCCATACCTTGCAATTCAGCTTCCTCTTTGACTCGCAGTCCGACTGTAGCATCAATAACTTTGAGAATAATCCACGTACCAACACCTGCGATTACATAGGCAACGGCAATTGCTACTAGTTCAACTCCCAATTCACCAAAATTACCACGCAGTACTCCATCTTTACCTCCTCCGTTGACTTGAGTAGTGGCAAAGATAGCCGTTAAAATCGCCCCTACTGTACCACCAACCCCATGCACGGGAAAGGTATCTAAAGCATCGTCAACTTCTAGCTTGTGCTTGAAACTCACAGCATAGAAGCAAACAAAGGCGGTGATGAAACCAATTAAAATTGCTGATAGCGGTGTGACAAATCCGGCGGCGGGAGTAATGCCCACCAAACCAGCAACAGCTCCTGTAGCTGCTCCCACGGCGGTTGGTTTACCTCGTAAAGCTGCTTCTAAAATTAGCCACATTAAAGCTGCTGCTGCTGCCGCTGTATTGGTGGCGACAAAGGCTGTTGTTGCCACATTCGTAACTAAGTTACCAGAGGTTCCACTAGCAACAGATAGGGCACTCCCAGCGTTAAAACCGAACCAACCAAACCACAGCAAGCCAGCACCCAGCAAAATAAATGGAACGTTGTGCGGCGGGCTAAGGCGATCAGGATGGGTTTTGCGAGGGCCAAGAACGATCGCTGCTACTAAGGCTGAAACACCAGAACTAATATGAACTACTGTGCCACCTGCAAAGTCTAGGGCACCCAATCCACCATACAAACCTAAAAATCCACCTTTCGCCCAGACCATGTGGGCTAGAGGAGCGTAAACAAAGGTTGACCACAGTAGGACAAACAGCGAATAGGCACGGAAACTCATCCGCTCAACGATCGCTCCAGAAATTAAGGCTGGGGTGATAATGGC
Organism: Nostoc punctiforme NIES-2108; assembly: GCA_003326195.1. Lineage (GTDB taxonomy): Bacteria > Cyanobacteriota > Cyanobacteriia > Cyanobacteriales > Nostocaceae > Nostoc > Nostoc punctiforme_A. Next base: position 90,531 of record LXQE01000149.1, on the reverse strand, counting down.
AAACATGGCTTGGTAGATCGTGAATGCCTGATGGGGTATTGTTCCGGCATAAGAGACGACTTCCGGCGGGTTTGACCCTTTGAGATAATCGGTTATCTCTAATCCAACACCATTCAAACCCAGCCATTGCAATCCACCGATAAACGGTAAACCTGGCGCAAATGAAAGACTATAGCCCCACAGAATCCAGGTAACTCCGACGATCGCCATTAACACAAAGCTCATCATCAATGTGTTTAGAACGTTGCGCGATCGCACAAATCCACCATAGAAAAACGCCAATCCTGGTGTCATTAGTAGCACAAGTGCTGCTGAAATCAACATAAATGCTGTATCTCCAGTATCAGCAGCAGGCACAGTAGCAGCTGGGGTTTGGGCAAAAGCATTGCCCATCAACGGCCCTCCTAAAAATAGTAGGGTGATAGCTCCAATCATCACAACTTTCTTCAACACTTCTTTTTCTTCCTAAGCACCAACGATTTGTATACTTAACTACATTTGATTACTTTTTTGGACACATTTTTGTCTTGAAAGTTACTTAACCTGAATTTTCTTGAAATGTTAACAATAATATAATCCTGATTGTAGTTACCAAGATTTAAATCAGCGTATAAACACGCAATCATTACATTGCATCTTTTTTTTTCAAGAGAAGAATAGTATTTTATTCAAGCCTGACAAAATTCCAAACTTTTAGTTACCTACTGTTACAAACCAAAATAATTGTCATACTTGACAAATAGTGTAAATTATCGTTAGCATTTTTCGATAATTTACATAACTATACAGCAGATTTAAACTTCTCTCCGAACGTGAATAGGTGTCGGAGATAAAGGCTACAACAATGTAAGATAAAAACACCTCGCACCCGTGCTTGCGATCGCGGAGCATCTGATAGAAAAGGGAGAACCAAGTAGCGTGAAACTTGGGGAGGAGTACACTTTATCTAATTGCAAAATGCTGTATCAGAAGCTTTCTTTATATCTCAGCATAAACACGTAGATATTCAGATGCCTGCCTCTGACAGGTTGGTTGCGAAAAAACTTTTGCAATTTTGGGTGGGATTATTATCTGTTTAAAAGAGAACACTATAAAAGTTATTGGTGCAAAACAATATAGAACTTTTACTTAAGTTCTGGGAGCAAACATGATAATTAAAACACTCATTAAAGCCAAACATACTCCGATTAAGTCGTAGCGGTCTGGAGTTACCCCGTCTACCTTCCAACCCCAAAGCATTGCCATTGCGATAAACACGCCGCCATAAGCAGCATACACTCTGCCAAAATTTGTTGGTTGTAGAGTTGCAATAACGCCATAGAAAGCTAAAGCAATTCCCCCCAATATGCCCAACCAGGACGGCTTACCCTCGCGCAACCACAACCAGATCAAGTAGCCGCCCCCAATTTCCAATAAACCAGCCCACAAAAAATACAGCAGGGACTTAATCATTTAAACGATTATTTAATAACATATAAGTCAGTAAAATTACGCTAACGCTTTTAAGTAAACTGTTGTCATTAATTAAAGTAAGTTTGTTGACCAAATTGGGCATGGAGCACAAGAGGCAGAGGTGCAAAGGGGCAGAGGGGAAAACTACGACTTCTCCTTTTACTTCTCTACCCCCCTGTTACTGAGCACAGTCAAGTATTCTCCCCTGCTCCCTTATCCCTCCACTCACCACTCACCATTCCCCAGAATGTAGATAAGGCTTACGGATGAAAGCACCATTACCTGATAACGAAGCCCAGAGAATCGAGGCAATTTTGCAGTATAAGATTCTTGATACGCCATCGGAAGCCACCTTTGACGATCTGACTCGTTTAGCCTCGTATATTTGTCAGACTCCTATTGCCTTAATTAGCCTAATTGATACAAATCGCCAGTGGTTCAAGTCAAAAGTCGGTTTGGATACCCCAGAAACACACCGAGATTTTGCATTCTGTGCCCATGCCATTCTCCAGCCTGATATTTTTGTCGTGCCTGATACAAAAGATGACGAACGGTTCGCGACAAATCCACTGGTGACATCTGATCCAAATATTCGGTTTTATGCTGGTGTACCTCTGACTAACCCTGAAGGATACGCAATCGGCACTCTATGTGTAATTGACTACGTACCACGACAACTTAATCCAGAACAAATAGAGGCATTACGAACTTTAGGTCGTCAAGTCATCAAGCAACTGGAATTGCGCCGAAATTTAGCAAGTTTGGTACTTGTTACCAAGAAAAGCAACCAGGCACAGAGGGTACGCAAGCAATTTTTTAAAAAGATTGCAGCAAGTTTTGGTTTGTCGTCGGTAATTTTAGTTCTAATTGGGGTGGTTTCTTATCAAAATACAAGAGTATTTACTAATTCTAATCGCAGTATAGTAAAACATACTTATAAAAAAATTAACAGCCTAGAGAAAATACTATCCCAGGTAAAGGATGCTGAGATTGGACAACGTAGTTACATCTTTACTGGAGAAAAACTTTATCTAAAATCGTATCAAACAGCACTTAGTAATGTCGATCGAGAAATTGCCGAGCTGAAGAATTTAACAGCAGTTCAACCGAATCAACAAAAGCAGATTGCAACGCTTGAATTTCTGATAACGGCTAAACTTACTGAACTAAAACAGACTATCGACTTGCGCCAGAACAAGGGATTAGAGGCGGCGTTGCAAGTACTGCTGAGAAACGATCGACAAAATCTCATGGATGATATCCGCAAGGCGATCAATGAGATGGAAAACGAGGATAGGGGAATAATCCAACAGCAGTCACAAGCAGCAAAGACTCAGACTGGTTACAGAATTCTGACACTTGCGATCACTATTTGCCTAAGTTTTATCGTTCTTGCTGTAGTCTACTACTTAATCTATCGTGAGGTTATTGAGCGGAATAGGACAGAAGAAAGCTTAAATCAAGAACGCAACTTTATCTCAGCAGTCCTTGATACAGTCGGTGCGTTGGTAATAGTTTTCGATTCTCAAGGGCAAATCGTTCGTTTCAATCAAGCCTGTGAGCAAATAACTGGTTACTCCTTTGATGAGGTGAGGGGTCGGTATAGCTGGAATTTGTTTCTATCTCCTGAAGAAGTGGAGCCAGTCAAAGCAGTTTTTGACCAGATATTAACTGGCAAACTTTCCCATGATTATGAAAATTATTGGGTAATGAAAGATGGTAGTCGGCGGCTGATTGCTTGGTCAAATACCATTTTAAAAGACTATGAGGGCTGTGTTGAATACATTGTCGGCACCGGTATCGACATTACCGATAACAAACGAACACAACAGCATCTAACTGCACAATATGCTGCAACCCGCGTCTTAGCAGAGTCCGCCACAATTAGCGAAGCTACTCGCCAAATATTGCAAGGAATCTGTGAGAGTTTGGCATGGGATTTGGGTGAAATTTGGATGGTAGATGAGCAAGCAAATGTGCTGCATTTTCTTGATATCTGGCATAAAGCAGCCCTTGAAATGCAAGAGTTTGAAATACTGAAGCGACAAACCACCTTTGTACCCGGAATTGGACTACCTGGAAGGGTTTGGGCTAGTTCTGAATCTGTTTGGATCGCTGATATAGTTAAAGATATTAATTTCCCTAACTTTAAAATAGCTGCTCAAGTAGGACTACATGCAGCTTTTGGTTTTCCGATCCGCAGCGGTAACAAAATCCTCGGTGTTATTACCTGCTTCAGCCGTGAAATCCATCCGCCTGACCAAGATTTAGTAAAAACGATGAATTCTATCGGTGAGCAAGTGGGGCAATTTATCCAGCGTAAACAGGCTGAAGAAGAAATACAACGCCAAAATTTGCGATCGCAACTATTTACCGAAATCACCCTGAAGATTCGTCAGTCTTTGGACATCGAAGAAATTCTCCAAATTACTGTCGAAGAGGTACAAAAAATTCTCCAGACTGACCGGGTTTTAATCTATCAGCTGATGCCAGAGTCTGCAAATACCGTTGTTGAAGCAGTAGTTTCTGGCTTACCAGCAATCAAAGAGCAAAACAACGCCGCCCCCTACTTTGAAGCAGAATATCTCCAACAGTACTATCTACAGCAGTACCGTCAAGGCAAGATTTTCGGACTGGATAACTTAGATCTCCTGGAAGTTGAACAAAGCCATCTGGAATTAATGCAACAGTTTGGGGTCAAAGTCAATTTGGTTGTACCCATTCTTGTTAAAGAAGAACTTCGCGGTTTGCTCATAGTTCATCAGTGTGACGATTCCCACCACTGGTCTAGCTTTGAAACCGATCTTTTGCGGCAAATAGCCGACCAAGTAGGTATTGCTTTAACCCAAGCCCAACTATTAGCAGCCGAAACTCGTCAGCGACGAGAACTTGAAATTGCCCGTCGCCAAGCCGAATTAGCTTCTCAGACGAAAAGTGCCTTTTTGGCAAATATCAGTCATGAGATTCGCACTCCGATGAATGCTGTATTGGGAATGACCAGTTTGGTCTTAGATACTCCCTTAGACGCAGAACAGCGAGATTTTATTGAAATAATTCGCAGTAGTGGAGACGCTCTTTTAAGTTTAATCAACGAAATTTTGGATCTTTCCAAACTTGAGGCTGGAGAGATGGCTCTCGAAACTTTAGATTTTGACCTATCCACTTGTGTGGAAGAAGTGGTGGAATTATTGGCTCCCTCAGCCCATAACAAAGGATTAGAAATTGCCGCACTGATTGATCGCAACGTTCCCACCCAACTCAAAGGAGATACTGGTAGGCTGCGGCAAATTTTGATGAACTTAATCAGCAACGCCATAAAGTTTACCAGCACTGGCGAGGTATTAGTGCAAGCCGAATTGCGTTCGCTTTCTCCGACTACAGCCACCATTCATTTTGCCATTACAGATACAGGTCTTGGCATTAGCCCTGAAGACCAACGCAAACTCTTTACGCCATTTACCCAAGTGGATGCTTCGACCACTCGCAAGTATGGTGGTACCGGTTTGGGATTAGCCATCTGTAAACAACTTGTAACTTTGATGGGAGGAGTGATTGGGGTAGAAAGTCAGATGGACAAAGGATCTAAGTTTTGGTTTGAGGTGCTTTTTACCAAACAAGTTGAGCCTGTTGAGCCAAAATGCGAACGCGGACTTTTGCAAAATCGTCGCTTATTGGTGGTGGATAACAACGCAACTAATTATAAAATCATCTCTCATCAAGCTACTCATTGGGGAATGGAAGTAGATCGAGCTGATAATCTTGCTGCGGCCTTTAAAGTTATTCAGCAAGCTAGCGAGCAGGGAAAATCATATCATATTGCCTTGGTTGATATGCAAATACCCCAGACAAATGGCATGACAATAAAAGAACAAATTCAAGCCAATTCTGCAATTGCTAAGATCCCTTTGATTATGCTCGCCTCTACTAATCAACGGGATGAAGTGCAACAGGCGCTCAAAATTGGATTTGCTACTTATTTATTCAAACCCATTAAGCCATCACGACTCCTTGATGCCATCATAAATATTTTAGAAACTCAGCCGGAATCAGAACAAGGATTTAGAGGCAGGAGGCTAGAGGCTACAGAAGAAATTCAGAGTACAGAAACTTCAAGCATTCTGACTTCTTCTTCTAATCTCTCTACTAAATCAAAGTTGAGAATTCTGTTAGCCGAAGATAATTTGGTGAATCAAAAAGTAGCAATAAAGCAACTCCAGAGTTTGGGCTATAAAGCCGATGTCGTTGCCAATGGAAAGGAAGTTTTGCAGCTATTAGAAAAAATTCCTTACGATTTGATTTTAATGGATTGTCAAATGCCAATTCTCGACGGTTTGGAAACCACAAAAGAAATTCATCGTTGGCAAGAAGATGCTTTTGCATTGGGTCATCGTCCTGTGGTGATTGCGATGACAGCTAATGTGATGAGAGAAGATGAACAAACGTGTCTAAATGCCGGAATGGACGACTATTTGAGTAAGCCAGTATTTAAAGAAAAATTGGCTGAAACTTTAGAGCATTGGACAGGTGTGATCGCTTCCCAACAAGAGGCAGGTGTATATGAACAGACAGTTTCCACTGACTTAGGAATTGATTGGGAACACTTGCATCAGATATCGGGGAATGATGAAGAATTTGAATTAAATTTATTGCAAATATGCGTTGAAGATATTAAACCCCGTTTAGAGATAATTAAAGCAGCGATCGCAACTGATGACTTTGGGCAAATAGTGCGAGAAACTCATCACCTTAAAGGTGCTAGTACCAACATTGGAGCCACAGCTATGTACTTAGCAACTGACAAACTAGAACAACTAGCTAGCGATCAAAACCTTAAAGGTACTACTAATTTAATTTTAGAATTAGAAGAATTTGTCAACTGCATTCAATACTTTTTAATTAAAAACAAAGTCGTGAAGGAGGCAGGAGGCAGGAGGCAGGTGGCAGGTGGTTACAGAGCGACTTAAGTAGATAAACAAAATTAATTACACAATGTCATTGCAAATGCAGCCTACCCCTGCGGGGAAGCAAGCTACGTGGTAGCGTCTCCAAGAGTTGCGAAATGACTGTAATTAATTCTGTACGCTTACTTAGGGATTTCCAAGAAATAAATTACCTAAATAAACGTAGACGCATTCGCGGAGCGTCTCGTAGAGAAGCGGCTTGCCGCAGGCTACCACAGAGACACAGAGAACACAGAGGAATGAGAGAAGAGAGTTTTTTCGTCAGTTTTTTGGGTATTTTTTTCCATCCCGACACTTGACATTATGTAAATTGTGTAATACATTTGTAGTATAAGAGAAAAGGCTCCTCAAAAGCATTGCAATAATGCTTTCCTTGGGTCTGTAGCTCTAACGGTAGAGTTCCTAGATGTCACTTGTGCCCTAACAGAAAAAGCTTACATACTAGCTCAATAGTAGAGTGATCGTCTCTAAAACGATAAGTTGCAGGTGCGATTCCTGCGGTGTAACCACAGCTTTTTCAACTCGCACGAGGTGTGAGTGTAACTCTCACAGGGAGGGTATCGGTTCAATCCCGATCAGATCCATTAATACGAATTCGTAATTCGTAATTCGTAATTACAACAGGAGGTGATTGGAATGGTTCATATTCGATTTGAAGGACGTTCTGTTGATGTCCCAAAAACCCAATTGGGAATTGCAGCAGGGATGAATGATGTGGCGGTGAAGGAGCGCGTTGCTCGGCATTTAGATGTGAATAGCGATCGCCTTTCTGCTTACGTAATCGATCGCCGTCCTAGTGGTGATTTGATCGTCCGCCCTGAAGCTGTCTATGGTTAAATTTTATTCCGCGCCCTAACTTGTGAAGTCTACACACACTCCGGCAACGGAATGCAGGTTCAAATCCTGTCGCTCCCTTTGATGGGAGCGTAGCCAAATTGGTATAGGCAATTGTGAAAACTGCTTTGCTAACTTGTGCGGAATTTCAATTATTTGAATTGTATTTATCTATAACCTTTACTCAATACGGAGGTGAGTTCAATGATGTTAGCTAACTCATGTTTAATGACAACTCAATTAGTACAACTGCATTTGAACAACGTGAGATATGAGCGAACATCGTTTGAGCGAGATTGTGATTGAGCGTCCTCGCGGTGGGAGAAGAATTAGCCTCAAAAAGGTGACTGGCTTTAAGAAGCAACTATACAAAATCACCCAGGATGCAATTCAGGATGGATTGTTGAATCCCTACCTGATTAAACCAATAAATAAATCCAAGTATCTTTCAGATCATCTCGGCCCTCTGCGTCGGTTTTTGCGCTCAAAAGTCGGACAGCCTTGGAATGACGTTTACAGTCAACTGTGTCAACGACTAGATCCCAGTACAATGGCAGGAAAGCATGTTATCGATCATGTGTGGGACTATGTTGAACGGTATGTAGAAATAATTGATGGTGGTTTTTATAGCAAGCCTTATCGAGGATATCGAATTCAGCTAGATACAAACCATCGCGATCGCTTCTATATCCATCCTGAAACCGGAATTCTTTGTGCAGCCGGGAAAGTACCTCGAAAGCAGAAGCAAAAGCAGGAACAACCTGATATTGTCATCATTGATAATTATCATCAATACCAGAAGCTAAACGAGATTTGGTATTTCATTACCTTTGAAGATTTGCCATCGCCACCCACTCATTATGTTACGGATGCTGTCAAAGGTATAATTCATCGTTCTGTGGCATATACAGGTCGAATGATTTACGCTGTTAAGAAACAGCAGTGTAATAAGAAAGAAATTCGATTTATTTTAAATCAACTTTCTAAAACCTAAAATTTTCACTTCGTGCCCTAACTGAAAAAGCTTACATACTAGCCGAATGGTAAGGCACTTGAGAGATCAAGCAACTACGGGTTCAAATCCCGTGTGTGAATCAACAGCTTTTTCGACTTGCACGAGGTGATCTTATTTTATTAATGATTGATGGCAACTTCTCTTTCGCTCTTTTTTTCGTGTCTTTGTTGAGTTGCAAAAATTACTTTTTTTAAACGAACCGCCTTCGCGCAGTGTCTCGTCAGAGAAGGACGCGAAGTTGAAGAAAAAGACAGAGAATTTCACATACTAATCAGGACTGTTACATAGAAATTCAAATTTATTGGCAGTTGTTGCCGCGCCCCGATCGCAGAAGCTTACATAACTCTGCACAAGTTATACACAATGCTTCTACAACTTGCGCGGTGACTTGATCGCCTCGCGTGCAACATCTGCTTCCTCATCCATCACAACTAGAGGAGGTTCATAATGAACACCGCAGAACGTGACCTGCGTTTGGAAATGCTCAACAGTTTGCTCACAACTCCTCACCGCAAGCTTGAGCAAGTCGCAGAAATTCATCAGTTAATTATTGAACTCGATCCCATCTTCTACGGACATCTGGCAGTTTGGTATCAGCGTTATGGTGATGTCCGTGACCACAAAGAGGTGTTTATTGCTCATTTGTTAACTAGCAATTTGACTGAACACCGAGATGCTGGATTTATGATGCTGCAAGAATTTCCTCCCTATCAAGTGGCTCGTGTGGTGGACTTTATGAAGCAGCAGCAGAATAAACTACCTCGTTCGGCTCGGACTGCGGTACGACGTTACTTGAAGACACGGGAGAGCAATCCAGCTCTATTCGATCGCGCCGCTTTGCGAGGTCGTAAGGCTATGAAGCACTTATATGCTTCACTGCACATCAAGCCAAATGAGCGGGCAAATGCGATTCTATTCCGCGATACTCCTCCAGAGGGTTCCTTAGCAAATGTGCTGAAGCAGCTTGCTAAGGCAGAAAGTGCCGCAGAACAGGCACGGCTGATTGTGGAGTTCAAAATTCCCTACACGATCGCAATTGGTGCGATTAAGCAACTTACACCAGTTGTATTGGTGGCGTTAATCAACAGCATGACTCCTCAAGAAGCGATCAACAACCTCAAGTCTCTCCAGACTAGAGGTGCAATGGATCACCCACAAGTGAAGAAGCTGATTGATTCCAAGCTGGAAGCAGCGTCTAAGAGTACGCGTGTCTCAGCATTCAAAGCACAGATTGCCACAAACGCAGGAGATTTTGACGCAGACACCGTTGCCCAACTGGAAAAGGTGACAAACGAACAGGTGAAACGGCGTGGTGCGATCGCACGTCCAACTGCTTTATTGGTGGACAAGTCTGGTTCAATGGAAAATGCGATCGCAACGGGTTTGCAACTCGCTGCCCTAATCTCTGGTATCACTAAGGCAGAACTGTTTGTCTACGCTTTTGATACCATTCCTTACGCTATTACGGCAAAAGGCAAGGAGTTGACCGACTGGGAACGTGCCTTCCTGCACATCAAAGCCGGCGGTGGTACTAGCATCGGCTGTGCATTGGAAGCAATGCGGAAGAAAAAGCAGGTAGTTGATCAGATAATTTTGGTAACGGATGAGGGCGAAAATGCTGCTCCTTATTTCGGTGAAGTTTACAAGAACTACTGCCGGGAGTTGGCGATAATGCCCAATGTGGTGATTGTCCGTGTGGGTACTCATTACAACTGGGTAGAGAGTCAACTGAAGCAGCAGCAAGCACCTGTAGATACGTTCACTTTCGCGGGTGACTACTACAGTTTGCCGAACATCGTCCCACTCCTGACGCGCCCCTCTCGTCTGGATTTGCTGATGGAGATTTTGGATATGCCGTTGCCTGTAAGAGAGGATAAATGAGTTCTAAAGGATGGCAATGTTTATTATTACAAATAGTAAACATTGCTTACTTTATAAAAGTCTAATAAAATTGTATATTCATAGTTTTTGTCAAATATGCTTCCTCTCTCATGTATTGGTAATGTTTGTTATGCTGATGAATTTCATCAGACGTGTACTGTGATTTCAATGCTTTATTTTTGTTATAGAAACTTTAGAAATGTAAAAATAATAGAAAATTTTACTTTTTTCAAAAATCTTGTTAATGAAATGCAAAGTGATTCAATGATTGCTTTTAAAGATGAAAATGAATCTTTATTAGCTCTATTAGCGCACGAACATTTAAACGATAGCATTAAAATATCAATTTCTTTTGAAAATTATGTAAAAGCTGCTCTTCTTAATCAAGGCTTTGTGGTTCATAAGATAGATGGAAATATCAACAACAAGAAGTACAAAGTTATTTCTAAAAAGCAAAATGACGAACCTGTGTCTATCAATGATTTGAAGCTCTATGAGCCATTTTCTACTCAAGATATAGGAACTCAGTACTATATTAAATCCTTAAAAAACTATACATTAGGACTTGATTTTATACTTGATAGCCCGAATTATATGCAATATCTAAAGGAGATTGACCAAAAAATAAAGGACATTATAAATAATTTTTATAGGCTAAGAAATATGTTACATTTCACTACTGGTGGTAATTTGCTACATGTCGGCTTTGATGAGATTTTAACTTTAACTCAACTCATAGATTTTGTGAATAACAATATCATTGATCAACATAATCATTTAATATCAGATTTCAAATTAAAATACAATTCCCCTCTCTATTCGGAGTCTAACAACTTGCCTCGGATCTTCATATAGCCATTTGAGTAAATTACAAAAGAGATGAAATTAAGGTCACGTCAGACTAGCCGGACTTGATTACCTCGTTTTTATAGTACTTGTTGTGGTATTTCATTTAAGCGATCGCTCAATCCAAGGAGTGATAAAGCGACATGAAGAAAGTGTATGAAGTGGTAGCGATCGCTCTACTGCAAAATCCTCTATTCATCTCTTCCAATTTTGTGTAGTATATTGTATTATTTTAATATCCTGCGTGCCCCAACTCTTGGAGCCTACATACTAGTACGAGAGGAACGGTACACTGTCAAATACAGTGGGCGTGTGTGAACGGGGAGTGCGAAGAACCTGGGAGGTAGGCTTAAAAGTAGCCATCCTTGAAAGAGTGTGTAACAACTCACCAGCGGAGTCCCTCTAGTAACTGAGAACACGCAATGCTCCACCAACTTGCACGCAGAATTATATTAATTCGTAATTAAGAAAGTGGGATTTCATAACGGTTTATAGGGTTGCATTGGCAGCCTTATTTTTTAAAATTGATATTAGTTATGACTAACATATTTAAGCTAATCAACCAAATTGCGATCGCAGAAGCGCAATTACATACCACCCAATTCCTAGCGCCCTGCGTCAAAGGTGGACGAGTTCGCACACGGGTAGCCGGAATGGTCTACACCTTCAGTCCAAAGCCTAGTAAATTTGAAGGTTGGGGCATCTTTCAGGCTGTAGATGAAAAAACAGCAACAGTTGTAGAAGAAGCAGACTTACCCCAAATTGTGGAATATCTGCAACACTTTCCCCAAATACGGCTGCGGTTAGCACACCAACTGCAAAAACAAACTTGGTTAGCATACCCAGTGAATGAAGTAGATATGCGTCAACGGTTGAAGGTAGTTAAACCGATCGCAGTGCATCTAGTAACTGAGGGTATCGCCTTTGAGCAAATCATTGCCCGTTGGAATGGGCATTCATCCTGGTTCGAGGAAGTAGATCGCCGTACCGATCCGGCAATTTCTGAAACTCTGCGATCTGCTGTTAAGCAACTCATTCCATCTGAAGAATTACAGTTTAAGGGGATTACTCCAGAAATCCGCACAGTCTATGAATTAGCAACTCGGCGCATTGAGGGATTTACTCAACCCCAACAGGATGAAAAGCGATTGAGAAAGGCATTGCAAATGGGCGGTGGTACTTTAACTCAATTCCACGATCGCAACGATTATTGGACAGTCGATTGGACGACTGCTGACGGTGTTCGCCATAGTAGTGCGATCGCTAAAACTGACTTGACAGTTGTCAGTTCTGGCATTTGTCTGAGTGGACGCGATCGCGATTTTGACTTGCAATCCTTAGTAGGTGTAATTGAACAACAAGAGTATTAATTACGAATTACGTTAGCGAAGCGGGGCGTAGCCCATTACGAATTATTATGAGTATCTTTTTTCACGAACAGCTTTACCGCAGCAATGCTGTGATGGCAAAACTGAAGAACTATCCTGTAACCATTTGTGGCGCTGGAGCATTAGGAGCTAACATTGCGGAAAACTTAGCTCGGTCTGGTTTTGATAAACTTACAGTAATAGATCGCGATCGCATTGAGGAGCGTAACTTTTCAACTCAGCCTTACTACCGTTCTGATGTTGGAGCGTTCAAGGCGAAGATTTTGGCGAATAATTTATATCGAGCAATTGGTACTAAAGTTGATGCCAAAACAAAGGAGTTGACATCAGCAAATACAAATCAATTACTCCAAGACAGCCAGCTAATTGTTGATGTCTTTGACAATAGTGTGGCACGTCAAGCAGTGAAAGATTATGCTGAACAATTAAGCGTACCTTGTCTTCATGTTGGACTATCAGCAGATTATGCAGAAGTGATTTGGAATGACCTTTATCGCGTTCCTTCCGAGGTTAATGATGATGTCTGTGATTATCCGTTGGCGCGAAACCTGGTGATGTTAACTGTGGCTGTGGCGTGTGAAGCGATCGTTTCATTCGTTGCCATAGCAGAACAGCGTAACTTCAGTATCACCCAGAAGGATCTGACTGTTCAATCTCTGTTTTTGTAGATTGCATAGACGTTTGTGATTTTGACGAGCAATTGACCATCAATCTGTCGAGAGCGTGTCAGAGAATGAAGTTGAGTTACCTGATAAACTGCACAACGCTGGCGATCGTGGATGTTGCACCGAGTCAATCTGCAACTTGTAGAACAAAGTAATGCCGCAACTCTTGGAGACGCTGCGCGAACGTTGATGGTTGAAAATTTAGTTTCAGGTGGAAAAGGGTGCTGGTGAAGTGAAATAATACCAATTTGAAAAAAGAATGCGACAAATAGACCATTTGTAGAGACGCGATGAATCGCGTCTTTACCCAAGGATGTGTTGCAATCATTAATTGAATTGGTATAAGTAGCGATCGCTCTCAAACTCGTTCCTACTTCTAACACCGCGCTGTTTCTACCAATATTTTTTGTCCGTATGGCGGTGATTATTTGCTGATCCGGTTTATAGACGAGCGCCACAAGGCCTGAACTGAAAGGAAGGTAGCGATCGCCATCTCCCAATTGCTGACAGCTGCCGAAGCAAAAGTGCCAGCGTGTTCGCTGTGGGTGTGCCAGATCATTTAGTAAACTTCCGTTATCTCCCTACTCCCCTATATTGAGCAATTTCGCCATCGCCAACCGTTGCAATTTACCGGTAGCACCACGAGGTAGTTGATCTAAAATGTGAACTTGTTTGGGAACTTTGAAGTCTGCCAGCATAGTTGCACAGTGAGCTAAAAGTTCTTTTTCGCCAGCTTCTGCTTTCAGAACCACAGCCGCATGGATATCTTCTCCTAAAGATTTGTGGGGAACGGCAAAAGCTAAGGCTTCGGCGACGGCAGGATGGCGCAGCAAGACATCATCCACTTCTAAAGGAGAAATTTTTTCCCCACCCCGGTTAATCAATTCTTTAATTCGTCCAGTCAAGCGGAGGTAGCCCTCTGCATCCACTGCACCCTGATCCCCTGTGCGGAACCAACCGTTCACAAAAGCAGTGGCGTTAGCTTCTGGATTGTTTTCGTAGCCATCTATAACATTGGGTGCTTTTATTACCACCTCGCCCAAGCTTCCCTGAGATAATAGGTTGCCTTCGGAGTCCATAATGCCCACTTCTACCCCGAAGCCATAACCTACAGTACCTGGTTTTCTGACTTTTGGCGGTAGGGGATTGGTGGTCATTAAGTGAGATGCTTCAGTCATGCTGTAAGATTCCACCACAGGAGCATTCAGAGTTGCCTCTAGCTGTTCAATGATAATTGGCGGCAAGGAAGCACTACTAGAGCGAATAAAACGAAAGCGGTTTGCTTGGACAATTTCTGGGTTGCGGCTAGCGCGCGCCAAAATTGTCTGGTGCATGGTTGGCGCTGCGGAGTACCAAGTGGGTTTGTAGGTATCTACCAGTTTCCAAAACTCCAAAGCATTAAAGCCATTGGGACAAACTAATGTACCGCCCGAAGCCAGAGTTGCCAGCAAACAGCCCACCAATCCGTGAACATGGAACAAGGGCATTAGGCAAAGTGTAGTATCAGCTGCTGTGAGTGAGTAAGCATTAATCAGATTGCCGGCTGAAGCAATTAAGTTGCGATGACGAATCGGCACACGCTTGGGACGACTGGTAGTGCCGCTAGTGTGAAGAATCATCGCTATATCATCAGCGTTGGGGGCTGTGGGATTCGCGGATTCTGCTGGTTCTGAGCCTGTTTTGACTGATTCAAAGCTTAATGTACCATCAGTATTTATCTTGGCATTAATCAGCATCATATCGGGTGTGACGCTAGCAATGGCTGCTTCTGACCCCTCAGACAACGTAATCAGTGCTTTTGCTTGGGTATCTTGATAGTAAAAGGCAAATTCTTCTTGTTTGTATTTGGGATTTAAGGGTGCAGCAGTGCCACATAAGGCAGCAGCCAAAAAGGTAATCGCCATTGGTGAACCATTAGTCATGGCAATGGCAATGCGTTCTCCCCGTTTCAATCCAAAGCTGTTGAGTTGAGATACCAGTCCAATAACATTCTCGCGTAATTGCTTATAGGTTAGCGATCGCCCTTCAGGTGTAACTAAGGCTGGATGATTGTCTTCCCCTACTAAAAGCTCAAATAAATTCATTAGTTTTTCTTACCTGTAAATACATGATTTAGCTTAAACAAAAAATTGTTACTTAGCTTTGAGTTATGAGAGAATGCTAGAATGCTGTTATTAACAACAATGTTTTAAATATTCTCATAACAATCCCTATGGCAGAATTTTGTTATGGAGATCATCCTGTAAAATCATAAAAGTGTACATTGAATAAATTTGTGGATCTGAGCTCAAATAAATAGAGTTATTAGAATTAATTCTCAAAATGCTCTTGGAGTAGGCATTTGGATATAAACTAGAAGAAATTCGTTCAATAGTTTATATAAAATAGCCTTGTACTAAATTCCCAAAACATATTAATAGCAATTATGAGTCCCATAAAAATTACTATGTTGGGCGAAAGCTTAGAGCGCCAAGGTGGAATAGTTTCTGTGGAAAAGCTCATTCTTGAAGAAACTACCTCTGATATTCAAATTAAACACATTACGACTTTACCGAATGGTTCTACTATCCATAAAGTGTTAGTGTTTTTGCAGGCAATAGGTGAGTTGTTTTGGAATTTATTAAACCAAAGATCTGACCTAATACACATCCATGTTTCAGATAGAGGTAGCGCTTTCCGTCATTCAATCACTACTCTGATTGGTTGGCTATTTCAAAAACCAGTAATTATTCATACTCATAGTGCTGATTTTCATTTGTTTTACTCTAAACTACCTCAATTTCTTCAGCAGTGGCTAAGTTGGTCGTTTTGTAAATGTACCCGTTTTATTGTTTTATCAGATAGCTGGAAAAATTTTTACATTGAGAATCTTGGTTTGAAGCCAGAGCAAGTTATTGTTCTCCCTAACCCAGTAAAAATTCCTGCACAAATTCCACAGCGGATAGATTCTAAACAGATATTTTTCTTATTTTTAGGGCGCATTGGTGAGCGCAAAGGTGCTTTTGATTTAATTAAAGCATTTGCTTCTATGCCTGTTGCTCAACAAAGTCAAGCCAAGTTAGTTATAGCAGGCGATGGAGATGTAGAACAAGCTCGTAGTTTGCTCCCAACCCTAAATCTTATTGACTACATCACTATTCTTGATTGGGTAGATCAAGAAAAACGCGACGACCTTTTAACTAAAGCGGATGTCTTTGTGTTACCTTCCTACAACGAAGGTCTACCTATGGCACTACTAGAGGCAATGAGTTGGGGTTTAGCAGTTATCACTACCGCAGTGGGAGGAATACCCGAAATAGTTACTCAAAACCAAAATGGTTTATTAGTTAATCCGGGGAATATTCAACAATTGTCAGAGGCAATGCAATCCTTAATTGCAGACGAAAATCTGAGAATATCTTTGGGAAATAATGCACGAGTCAGAGTTCAACACTTGGACATAAACAATTATCTTACATCTTTAAGATGCATTTATACAGCAGTTATCAATTGAGATCCATCTTAATGAGAATAGGTTTAAGTAGCTTACACTATGTATTAAATACCAAGCTTCAAAACGACGCAATTCATTCTGTATAAGGATAATAGGAGTTTAAAAAGTATGGATTTAATATTAGGAAAAATCAAGGGAACGATAAAGGTATTATTCTTTTGTTGTTAGTATTATTCTAAACTTGGTATACTGGGTAATAAGTGAGGGAGGTGCAGAAATGAAAACTTTTCCTGAAGTAAAATTGTTTGATACAAGATTCCATAAAGTTAAAGTACAAGAATTAGTTGATTATTTAGTAGAAGCAGCAAAAAGCCAAAGAAAGACAGTTGTAGGGCATGTGAACATCAGAGCAATGAATTTCGCTTATGAAAAGTCTTGGTATCGAGATTTTTTGAATAAGGCGGATTTAGTATTTTGTGACGGATTTGGTGTAGTGGTAGGAGCTAGATTCAACGGTTATTCAATGCAATCTGCACATCGAATGACAGCACCAGATTACATCGAAGATTTAGCATTAAAGTGTGAGAAAGAAAACCTTTCTTTATTTTTGTTAGCTGGAAAACCTGGCGTAGTAGATAAGGCAATTACTAAGTTAGGATCAATTGCGCCTAATTTACGCGTACAGGGACATCATGGTTATTTTGATAAATCAGGAAAAGAGAATGATTTGGTAATAAAAAAAATTAATAAATTTCAACCAGATATTTTATATATTGGTTTTGGTATGCCATTGCAGGAACGCTGGATTTTAGATAACTTCAATAAAATTGAAACTACTGTATTTTTACCTTTAGGTGCTTGTCTAGATTTTTATACTGACTCTATATATCGCGGGCCGCGTTGGCTGACTGATAATGGTCTGGAGTGGTTAACACGCTTAATTACTGAACCTACTCGTCTAGCAGACCGTTATATTGTAGGCATTCCATTGTTTTTTTATCGTGTAGTTAAACAGCGAATCACTCAAGGAATGATAACAAATCGCTAAATAAATTTTTTCTAAATTTCGCATTTGTTATGACCATGACTGTCAAAAAGTGGCCAATTGTTTCCCCTACCTCTGCTGTCAAGACTAGAATTAGAATTGATGTGACATTCTCCTAGTAGCCAAAGTGCCAGACTCTCTGCCATTAAGCGATCGCTATCTTGCCTTAATCGATGAAATTGTCGAAACCACCCTCAAGGGCAAAATTAGCTCTGTAGAACAAGTGTATCAAATGCTTCTTAAAGGAATTACTTCCGGTACAGGGGAAGTATTTGAGTTAGCTTTGAGCGATCGCCTGAATTCCCTCCAAAGCCAAGTAGATAGCGAAAAAGACGAACTCAAGAAAGCCAAGGCAACTCGCAGTTTGAGAGCCATTAAGACGATTCAAAGTCAATGGCAACGCTGGCAAGAGCAAAATAAAGCCACAGAAGCGATCGCCTCCGCAGCTACAGAAATCACCACAGCCACTGCTGCCGAGCGTCTAGCGACATTTATCCGGGTTACTGACCCGAATCAGAAGTATCCGCTAAATTTACAACAGTTACAGCAGTTATCAAAGGCATTGCAGCAATTTGCTCAGGCAGATTCTGATTTAGAACAATTTTCCGAAGGGATTACCCGTGGTTTAGCTTCTTGGCAGCGATTGCAAGACAACTTGCTCAGTTGGATGTACGAGCAAAAAGAATCTTTGGGATTTGGCGGCGTACCGGGAGAAAGTGGCCCTTGGGCAAGTTGGGCTAAACAACTCAATAGTGAGTTACCCAAAACACTACTTCGCACCTTAGCTAGGGAAGAATCTGCAATAGAGTTTGCCGAGCGACAACGGGGAATCACCCTCAGAGATTGGGTGGAAATGGCATTGATTTTACAGTTCTTACAACGGGGACTAATTAACTGGTTTGACCAACAAGCTTACGATGTTAAAGCGGGGCCAAAGTTGTCCATTTCCACTTTTTTGACCTTTGCAGTGATTTGGAGTCAGTTAGCAAGTGGCTTTAGGAGCATTGGGACAGTATATAGCGATGCCTGTTCTCAAATCATGCTTCAGATTTTGCGAACCTTTGCCCAGCGTCCGTATTTTCCCTTTTATGGCGGGATTTTTGCCTCTTTTACTGGCACTTATTTACGAGATGCCCTAGATTATTTAGATGAACCGCTACGACGAGGCGAGGGAACCCAGGAAAAAGCGCGGATTTTGACACTTTTAGGCTATTCTCAGCGTGCTTTAGGACAATACCAGCGCTCAATTGATTTTCATCAGCAGGCGCTAGAGATAGCCAGAAATGCAGGCGATCGCACCTGTGAAATTGCCAATCTCAATCACCTCAGCCGTACCTACGTGCAACAACAAAATTATGCTGAGGCAATTAACTACAGTCAACGAGCATTAATACTAAGTCGGCAAGCAGGCGATCGCACAGGAGAAGCAAACGCGCTAGTAAATTTAGGTTACAGCGAAGTCATGCAAGCTCAGGAATTGGAAAACTTAGAACCCGAAACCTATGAAGCTGCAATTAATTATTTGGAACAAGGTTTAAAATTATCAGAAAAATTAGGCGATCTTCAAAGTAAAGCCTTATGTGTCAGCAGCTTAGGAATTGCCTATCTAGTAATTGGAGAACACCAAACGGCAATTAAATATCTTGAAGATGGCTTTAAAACAGCGCAAGTTTCCGGTGATTTGTATCTCCAAGGGCGGAACTTAGCTTATTTAGCAGAAGCTTATTATCATCTGCAAAATTCCGAAAAAACTGTTTACACGGGCTGCTTAGGAATGTATCTTTTAGAGCAAATTGCTTCTAATGAGTGGCGACAACCAGCAGGGTTACTGACAATTTTGCAGGGACAAATCGGTGCAGAAGCTTTCCAAAAGTTCTTACAGCAACATCGCCCGAAAATTATTGCTGTTATCGGTGTAGATGGGTACGATCACATTCCGCAATTGTTAGAAGAATATAAGGGAGATATGTAAGAACCGAAAAAACCAGGCGATCGCTCCACAGCTTAACAAATCGCAACAGTCTCCTCAAGTATATTTTCTAGCAGAACTCCATATTTAGCTTGCTTATTTAAATTAACTGTGGTAATTTAGTTGTAGCTTAAAATACTGTAATCCGATTGACTTACAGTATTTTTTTGATAGTATCACTACTCTAGTTAATAAATTTGTTGTCAATAGGTAGTTGAAAAGCTGATATCAGTGAATTAGTAACGTATTTACGGTTATTAGCCAAAAGTTATTTGTAGCATTGTCCACTGGACATGATTGAAAAATACGTATTTGCAACGATAAAAACTGCGTAGGCGCAGCCCGTCGTAGACATCGCCCACTCAGCCATAACCATAAATCCTTTGTTGTCTCGCTAGTTTAATGGTGAAGCGATGTCTATCGATAAACCTTGAGGCTTTTAGCAGCAGTGAGGCAGCACTGTAGGTCTACCCAATCCATACGTAGGAGTTGAAAATGATGGTGCAAACTTCTCTCGTCCGCCCCAGCAATCCCTTTCAGCCACCAACCTTCGTTTCCATTGAATCAGAGCGTCGCCATCGTCAAGAACGCTTGGCAGCAGCCTTTCGGGTATTTGCGCGTTTGGGTTTTGCTCAAGGATTGGCAGGACATATCACTGCCCGCGATCCCGAATTTACCGATCATTTTTGGGTAAATCCCTTTGGGATACACTTCAGTCGCATTCGGGTATCAGACCTGATACTAGTGAATAGTGAAGGTCAGGTAGTTCAAGGTGAAGGCAAAGTTAGTCAAGCAGCATTTGCCATACACTCTCAAATCCACGAAGCCCGCCCTGATGTCATTGCAGCGGCTCATGCCCATTCCTTCTATGGCAAAACTTGGTCATCTTTAGGTCGATTGCTCGATCCGATTACCCAAGATTCCTGTGCTTTTTACCAAGATCATGCTCTATTTGATGATTTTACAGGCATTGTCTTAGAGACAAGCGAAGGAAAACGCATTGCTCACGCACTAGGCGATGCCTCCGGCGGGCTACGCCTACGCAAAGCTGCGATTTTACGCAACCACGGAATATTGACCGTGGGACACAGTGTGGACGAAGCAGCTTGGTGGTACATCAGGTTAGAGGATACGGCTAAGGCGCAATTACTAGCAGAAGCCGTAGGAAAACCCATCCTGATTGACCACGACATCGCCTTAAAGATCCAACAACGCGGTGGTACTCACCAAGCAGGCTGGGGTGGATTCCAGTATTTATGGGACGAAATTACCCACGATCAACCAGACTTATTTGATTGATTAGGGAATGGGGCATTGGGCATGGGGCATTGGTCAATAATCAATAGTTCTTCTTCCCCTGCTCCCCCTGCCTCCCCTGCTCTCTACTCCCACTCCCCAACACTTTTAGGAGAATTAATTATGCCAATTGAATTTATTGGATTGATTCGGACAAAACCAACTTCGGAATTAAATAGTGCATCAGGTGGTCTGGGCGATGACATCATTGATACAGCTTATGTTCGTGAATTTGCCAAAGCCCATGAAGAAGGAGGCTTTGACAAAGTATTGATTGGCTATAGTTCTAGTAGCCCTGATGGTTTGACTGTTGCTAGTTTCGCTGCTTCCGCAACCGAGCGATTGGGCTTTTTAATTGCTCATCGTCCGGGTTTTGTCGCACCGACTCTGGCAGCTCGCAAGGCAGCTACCCTTGACCATTTTACCAACGGTCGGATCGCAATACATATCATTACTGGTGGCAGTGATACCGATCAACAAAGAGATGGCGACTGGCTAGATCATGACAGCCGTTACCGTCGCACCGATGAATATTTAGAAATTGTTCGTCGCGTCTGGACAAGCGACACTCCCTTTGATTACGAAGGTGAATTTTACCGCATCAAAGCTGCTTTCTCTGCGCTCAAGCCGCTGCAAAAGCCCCACATCCCGCTTTACTTTGGTGGTGCATCTGGGCCAGCCGTACAGGTAGGAGCCAAACACAGTAATGTCTATGCCTTGTGGGGTGAGCCAATTGCCGCAGTTAAAGAACGAATTGCAGAGGTGCGTGCTGCTTTACTACCCGGTCGTTCCATTAGTTTCAGTGTCTCTCTGCGACCGATTCTTGGTGCTACAGAACAAGAGGCTTGGGAGAAAGCACATAACATTTTAGCGCGAATTCAAGAGTTGCGAGGAGGCGCAAAATTAGCTGCCCCAGCTAGACCCCAAGCCGTAGGATCGCAACGTCTGCTGGATTTTGCCGCCAAAAATGAGATTTATGACAAGCGTCTATGGACACCGATCGCCGCAGCTACTGGTGCGGCAGGTAACACTACTGCTCTAGTGGGTACACCAGAACAAGTAGCAGAGGCTTTGGTTGATTATTACGATGCAGGTGTGACTACCTTATTGATTCGGGGCTTTGATCCTTTAGAGGATGCGATCGCTTATGGGCGTGATGTCATTCCTTTAGTACGTGCAGAAGTCGCACGACGAGAACGGCAAACAGTTGGAGTCGGGGTTTAGCGATCAATCCAACGGCTCACTGCTGGCAGTTGCGTAGAGAACCATAGCGCACCTAAGGTACTCAGACTGCCACAGACAATCAAGGCATTAGTCGCACCAAAATTATGTGCCAAAGTTCCAGCCAACAGATTCCCAAAGGGCATCATACCCACCATTGCTAGGGCATAAAAACTCATCACCCGTCCGCGCTTATCTTCGGCAACTAGGGTTTGGATAATCATATTACTACTGGTAATCAGGAGGATGGAAAAGCAGCCTGTAAACACCAGTATGATTATGGATAATCCAACTTGACGCGATAGTGAGAAGGAAATCAGACTTATCCCAATCAAGACTTGAGCGACTACAATCAAACGTTCTAAGCCCGCAATCCCTCGCCTAACACTCAGATACAAACAAGCAAACAACGAGCCAATGGGCGCTGAGGTGCTCAGTTGAGCCATCGTAGTTGCATCCCCATTTAAAATCTTAGCGGCAAAGACGGGCATGAGCGCGATATGAGACATCCCGACTAAACCTTGTAATGCCAGTATTAATAAAATTGCTCTAATGGGTTGGAACTTGGAGACATATTCAAAGCCCTCTCGCAATTTCTGCAAAGTATCGCTAAGGCTCGTAAGAGTTTGCATGGATCTGACTTTCAGCCGCATTGCAAGGAGGGTAAAGATGGCAGGGATATAGCTGAGGGTATCGTAGAGAAAACAATATTTCACCCCTAGCGTCGCAATCAAAATCCCGCCCATAGCCGGTCCCAATACCAGCGAGGAACTTAACATCACTGAATTCAAGGCGATCGCATTACTCCAATCGGCGCGATCGTCTACGGTTTCGGTGACGATTGTATGACGCACGGGCATATCTAATCCCTTGAGGAAACCATTGAGAACGCTCAGTACCAATAGGATGGGAAACGTAATCCAATTTGTAAAGGTAAGAATCGTTAAAGTCAGGGAAACGCTAATTCCCAATATCTGCACCAGCATTAACAAGTCACGACGACTCCAGCGATCGGACAATACGCCCGAAAAGGGAATCACTAATAACGTCGGTAAAAATTGCACAAACCCTGCAATTCCCAACAGCCAAGCCGATTGAGTCAATTCGTATACCAGCCAAGGAATAGTTAACTGCTGGGTCATAAATGTCCCAGACATTGATAGTAACTGTCCCCCAAAAAACAGCCGAAAGTTACGCCAGCGAAAGGCGGGTAAATGCTGGTAGATGATATTACTTACGCGATCGCCTAATTGTCTATTCCAAATTTTCATCAGGAAAGTTTTATTGTGTTTTACTAAGTATTAGGTCAACTAATACTTAGCTTATCTAATAATATATAGGATAATTGCGTAGTTTACCGCCGCAGGCATCGCGTCTGGTTTTGTAGCAAGCTTGCTGATTCAAAGGTTAAGCCTTGTTCCTAACGGCATCTGGTGTAATCGCTGCATACTGCTGGGCAGTTAAGGTTGCTCCTTTAACATCAACTTGTTTTGGCACAACTTTCAGTTCATACAGAAGATCCGCAACCTTTTGTTGAGCGCTAATTACTTCCTCAGTAATTGGTCTCATGTCATATTTTCTTCTCGTCAGCGCCAATTCCATAGTATCGACATCAGTGTTGACCTTCGGCGCGAGGATTTCGGCAGCAGCCCGCCTGTTTTTGTTTGCCCACTGCCCAACTTGGTAGTACTCTGACAAAATTGCTTTTAAGAGTTCACTATTATTAATTGCAAAATCTCGTGAAGCTAGGTAATAAGCTCCTGGCGTCTTAATTCCTTGGGCGTCTCGTAAGACCCGAATAGCGCCTTCCCGTTGCAGCTTGATCAGACTAGGATCGCTTTCTACAAAGGCATCAACCGTATTGTTCAAAAATGCTGCTCTTCCATCTGCAATGGGTAGATTCACTGATTCAATATCACTGATTTTTAGCCCTACCTCTTCAAACGCTTTCACCACAAAAAACGTCTGAGCCGTCCCTCTAGAATAAGCAACTTTTTTACCTTTAAGACCTGCCAATGTTTGGATTGGAGAATCCTTTAGCACAACAATTGCGGAACCTTCTCCAGTACCTGGTGGGGTATTAACTACATAAATCAGATTAGTACCAGCTGCCTGAGCAAAAATGGGTGGCGTTTCGCCAGCAGGCCCAAGGTCAATGCTACCCACATTCAAGGCTTCCAATAGCGGAGGCCCAGACACAAATTGCGACCAAGTAACACCTATTCCTTCAGGAGCCAAGCGTTTTTCGATCGTGCCTTTTTCGTGTGTTAAATCCCCGGAAACTTGGTAGCCAAGTCGAACCAACTTGGTACTGCCTTTATTGTTACTAGTGGCATTAGCACTCAAGGTTGTGTTGTTGTTATTGCCTGTGCTGCCGTTGTTTGTTCCACAACTGACTAAGGCAGTAAAAGACATTAATCCATAAAAAGTGTAAAGTAAATCACGCCTGGATATTGAGTGCTTTCCAATTTGCAGTCTGACCATAGCTTTCTATCTCATCTTGACGCTGATACCGTGGGAGCAAAATCTCTGCAAGCTGACCAAATCGATTAGAGCTTCTATCCCTGCTAAGAAGCCTAGATCCAATCGCATCCGGTGGTGTCAAAACTTTACTCCCCGTCTGCTCTCTAAAGTGGAGAAGGAAAGGGGGATTAAATTTTTGTATCTGAAAGAATTCACAACTTTTAGCTAGCTGAACTTTAGAAAGGACGGCTGCCTCGAATGCTAACCCGCTTCAAAACACGGGTTGCGTTGGAATTAAATTCGGGCCGATAGTGAGCCGTAGCCTGGTTGTCCCAATAAAGCAGGTCGCCCTTACTCCAGTGGTGTTGATAAACTAAGTGGGGTTGCTTAATGTGTTCCCGCAACAGCTCAATTAGCTTTGCCCCTTCCACTGGGTCGTAATCAACAATATCTACCTCGCTAGCAGCATTTAGGAAGAGAACTTTCTTACCAGTATCCGGGTGAGTGCGAACCAAAGGATGGGTAGCAACTCGTTCACCGGGTTCAACGGAACGCCCAGCTGCGTAGCCAGGTTCAGGATACTCATCCCGATACTTGCCATAGAAATTAAAATGGCGTAACTGCAAACCAGCAATCTGCTTTTTAGTAGCATCATCTAGTTCTTCGTAAGCCTGAATCAAATTCACCCAATAGGTATCAGGGCCATTTTCAGGCAGTTCTACCCCATATAAAAATGAACCGCTAGATGGTGTAGGCAACCAGTCATGATCGATATGGGGTAAAAGTTTACGATAGTTGGGTGCAAGATTGACGGAACTTTCTTCAGAGGCAGCATTTGCAAGGGTAAGAACAAGAGGCGGCAGGTACGGCTCGGTTTCTCCTTTACGGATATAGGCAGGCTGTTGGAGAATGTCGCCAAAGTAATTCGCAAACGCTAATAATTGGTCGTCAGTCAATTGTTGATTTTTGAAGATGAGGATGTGATGATCGCGCCACGCCTGCTTGAGTTGCAAGATTACTTCTGGTTCTGCTGCAATACTGGCGTCAACACCAGTAACAACTGCTCCTAAAGCTGCTCCACTAGGCGTAATCTCAATTCGTGTTGCAGTAAATGTCATAAAAATTTCTCCTTGTACTTTGTAGTTTGTAAGGAAGCGATTGTAGCTGTCAGTATATTACATTAACTCGATCGATTTACAGTAGTATGCAGTAACTATATTTTGAGACTGCTGGAATCAAAGCAGAAATACTCACTAAAATACATAGCAAGTTTATCCAGTAGAATTACGCACTAAGGTGATACCCCTGACAATATTGAAGAGATATATGAACTACGCTAATAGTTAATTTTTGACCATTTTGACCGCCAAAAAGTAAACCAATACAGCAATATGCGGATAGAGTATTTTTATACACAATAATGTTTGAATCTGCTATATGTCCCCAACTATGGAGAACGTTGGCGAAATGGTGAAGCTATTGCAATTGAATTTATGGAATCAATGGTTAATCAAGTAATTAGCAAGCAGTTTGTCAAAAAAACAGCTGAAGCAGATCGTGTTTGCGATCGCATTCTGCTTACCGTAGGCGAGATCGCACATTGCAGAACCTGAGTAATTTTCCTTTCCTTACTCAAAGAAGTCCTGCTGATTCATATAATCGTTTGAGCATTGCTGAAATCTTCGTACCATAATCCAAATCTGCTGACCACCGCCCTGATAGCTGATCGATTAATGGCGCAATCCCGCGTGTGACAAAACGAAACCTTGGATCTACGACTTCTTGTACCAAAGGTTCTAAACTGGCGTAAGCTTTCAAATGTTGGATGTGCGCCCTGACTCCAATCCTGGCACTTGGAAAAGATGCAGCCTCCGAACCGCCACCGATCGCACCTAAGCCTGCAAAGTTATTTTGCTCAGGTCTAATATCGCCACCAAACCGTAAAAATCCAGTTTCTACACACATTTGGCAAAAGGCAATATCATAGTTCACTCCTTCTATACCTGCTTCTTCCCGATAAAGTTTGGGGATGTCAGGAAACTTTGTTAAGGCATTTTCATTATTGTTTCTGAGGAATAATTGTAACTGTATTTCAGAAGTATTACCGTTCGACATTACCCGCGAAAATTGACCAGGGCAAACCGCTAAATTCGAGCGTAAGCTAACAGTACGCGTTGCCGCATCCCAATTAACTGCAACATTAAAATCTCGTAGTTCGATCGCTTTAACATAAACTATTTTGTGATAGGTAATTTTATTGACATTAGCTGCTTTTGAAAGGTCAATTCGTAAAAGGTCTACTAAATCAATGGGGATGTAAGCATTACCATTAACTAGCACTCCTTGTTCTGTGTAACTTTGCCCATTAATATTGATATTAATTGGCGGATAATTTGCTTCTGTCGGAGTTCCAGGAGTGGGGTCAATTACACGACTCCAAGTTACCAATCCATCGACAATTCCCAAAGCAAAATCGCGGCGACGAGTTTGCAGCAAAGCCCGATCTTCTGGATTGCTGAGAAACCCTACTTGCATTACCAAAGCTGGCAGCGTTGTCTGACGACAGAATGCTAAACTACCCAATCCACTATCTGTATCTGGCTTGACTCCCCGATTCGGTAATTGGGGTACGCGGCGCAACAATCCCACTAGTAGCTGTTCGGCATTGCTCTTGCGATCGCTATTATTAGCAATGTAGAAAACGCTAGCCCCACGCACAGAAGGGCTGTTAGCCGCATTAGCTGCAATTTCTAGGGCGACATCACCCCGGCGGCCGCGAGAATTGATCCAGGAGATAGTTTGGGCGGCACTCAAGTCATCAGGAACCGCTAAAATTTCCAAACTCCGCGCCCTTAGTTCCGTGACAATCAAATCCCGCAGCAGAATCATTTCTTTTGCTTCACTCGTACCACCTGCGATCGCACCTTGATCTATTCCTCCCGCTTCTTTGCCTCCATGAGCTGCTGATATAAAAATACGCCCCATTTTCAGTATTTCCTCTGATAAAATTAAGTCTAAGCAATTGTATACATCATTCTTGGTTTGGCAACAAGAATATAATAGCTATCAGAAGTCTAAAGTCATTTGTCCTTTGGTATTTCTCCAAAGTTCATGACCAATGACCAATGACCAATGACTAATAACAAAGCCATGCAAATCCCCCGCTTGCACCCAGACACAATTGAGGAAGTTAAACTACGGGCTGATATTGTAGATGTCGTCTCGGAATACGTAGTTTTACGCAAACGAGGAAAGGATTTTGTCGGTTTGTGCCCCTTCCATGATGAGAAATCTCCCAGTTTCACTGTTAGTCAAACCAAGCAAATGTACTATTGCTTTGGCTGTCAAGCCGGAGGAAATGCCATTAAGTTTGTCATGGAGTTGGGAAAGCGTTCTTTTGCTGATGTGGTACTGGATTTAGCACGGCGTTACCAAGTACCTGTGCAAACTCTCGAACCCGAACAACGCCAAGAATTACAGCGTCAGCTATCTTTGCGCGAGCAGTTATATGAAGTTCTGGCTTCTTCAGCACAGTTTTATCAACACGCCTTGAGACAATCCCAAGGACAAAAGGCACTTCAATATTTGCAATCTAACCGCCAACTTAAAGAAGAAACTATACAGCAATTTGGTTTAGGTTATGCTCCCGCAGGTTGGGAAACTCTCTATCGTTATCTAGTGGAAGATAAACATTACCCAGTGCAAATACTGGAAAAAGCGGGATTGATTAAGCCACGCCGAGAAGGGGGTGGGTATTATGATGTATTTCGCGATCGCTTGATGATTCCCATCCGCGATGTCCAAGGACGCGTCATTGCCTTTGGTGGTAGAACTCTGACTGATGAACAGCCTAAATATCTGAATTCACCCGAAACCGAACTTTTTAGTAAAGGTAAAACATTATTTGCCCTCGATCAAGCCAAAGATGGGATTTCTCAACTCGATCAAGCCATAGTGGTAGAGGGATATTTTGATGCGATCGCTCTCCACGCTGCTGGTATCAATAACGCCATCGCCTCACTTGGCACAGCTTTAAGCTTAGAACAAGTACGGCTAGTATTACGCTACACCGAATCGAAACAATTAGTACTCAACTTTGATGCTGATAAAGCTGGAACCAATGCAACCGAACGGGCGATTGGTGAAATTGCTGAACTGGCATACAAAGGCGAAGTTCAGCTAAAGATTCTCAATTTACCCAATGGCAAAGATGCTGATGAATTTCTGAACACGCATAATCCCGAAGAATATCAAGCTCTAGCAGCTTCAATTAAAAGGCTGTCTACCCTAAAAAAATCTCGATATCGTATAGATGAATTATCTCCGTCTGAGCGGAAAGAACTTTTGGAAACCGCTCCACTTTGGTTAGACTGGCAGATTCAGCAAATTATTCAAAATCGCGACTTAAAACAGGCTACTGATTTTCAGCAAGTAACTCAGCAATTAGTCAAATTACTTAAAAAAATAGCTAACAGCGATACACGCAACTATTACGTTTCTTACTGTGCAGAAATACTCAGTTTAGGAGATACCAGACTTATACCCCTAAGAGTCGAAAATCTGCTAACTCAAATTGCTCCGGCTGCGGCTACATATTCTAAGCCCGTATCAGCGAAGAAAGCATGGGGAGGTGGCAAATCCCCACTCTCCATTTCCAACTCCCCACTCCCGACGGAACGCAGCCTTTTAGAACACGCAGAGGCATTATTACTACGAATTTACTTGCATTGTCCCGAACAGCGTCAAATGATTGTTGACGAACTAGAGGAGCGAGATTTGCAATTTAGCCTTTCCCATCACCGATTTTTATGGCAACAGATTTTAGAAATTTCATCCGGTGATGGAGAGACACAAAACTTTGCATATCTACCAAATTTAATTTCCCGTCTCCAAGATCGGTTCTTAGAATTTGACAGCGAGATCGGGTTAATTTCCCATTTATTTCATGTGGATGAAAAAAACCAAAAAGAAATACTGCGGACTCCGCAAGTAGTTCAAGCTGCGATCGCTTGTATGGATTTAGTGATGCTTGAAAAACGCTATCGTCACTTTTTGGAACTATGGCAACAAACCGATCCAGAAGCGGAACCAGAGCGCTATCAATATTATTATCAGGCTTTTTACACTGAAAAAATCAAGCTTCAACAAATAGACCGACAACGCTTATTTTCCATCACAGAGTTGTTGTAGGCTTGTACTCACGCTCAACCTAAATCTTGATTAGACCTCAAGATATTTCAGTGAAGAATTGCTTTCTTCTCTGTGTCTGCCCTGCTACCTCTAAAGGGGTTGTATCCCTAGCAAAGTTGGTAAATCCAGAGAGGCAAGGTGTTGATAAGCTCGATCTATGACTCGCTTACCTCTAAGAAAGCCTGTATTAGCTCCAGGACAAATATACTGGAGAGTTTCTGGTGTAAAACGTTCTAACAATAATCGAAGGCTCTGAATTTGCCTTGGCCAGTGAAAGGTTTTAGCTGTTCGTAATGGTACTGCTTGACCGTGCTGGTTAGGGAGTAAATGGCGACCAGAAAATAATATACCTCCAAGTTTGCTGTAGTATAGACAAGATGAGCCGGGAGAATGCCCTGGTGTCCAAATTACTTGTGTTGCAGCATCAAGAGTAAATTCTTGTTTAAAGGTAGTTACTGTTAAGCCTGGTAATAAATAAGCTTCTTGCTCTTGAATCAGCACCTCGCAGCCAAAGGCTTGCTGAAATTCAGCAGCCTTGCCAATAGCGCCGCGATGGGTGAGAAATAGCCAACGCACGCCTCCATGCGTAGGCGTAGCCCGCCGGAGGCATCGCAAAAAATCTTGATTTGTTTTTTCTAGTGCAGGGCAATCTATGAGGATATTGCCTTCATTTCTTACAATAAAATAAGAGGTTCCCCCTAATGTGTCCCGATTGGGTGGAAAGGCAAAAATGCTCTCTTGTGCGAAGTCCGATTGCAGAGAACCTCCGCT
This sequence comes from Nostoc punctiforme NIES-2108, assembly GCA_003326195.1. Taxonomy (GTDB): domain Bacteria; phylum Cyanobacteriota; class Cyanobacteriia; order Cyanobacteriales; family Nostocaceae; genus Nostoc; species Nostoc punctiforme_A. The sequence continues at coordinate 60,101 of LXQE01000149.1, read as the reverse complement.
CAGAACTTCGTCAGGGAAGACAGCCCGTGGTGGCTTAGTTGTATGACTTGGCTGTTGAGGTAAAGGGCACATAATCAAAGAACCGAAACTGAGGAGTTGTGGACAATTTGATTACAGTGTGGAAATTCTCAAGGATTGCAACTTGAGCGTTAACCAGCACTGTTAACCGTTGTGAAAAAAAATTGGGATTTGAGGTCTGCCTTGTAGTTAATGCTATGGTGCTGAAGCTACTGGTGGGGCGTTTTGTCAAAAGAAGTGAAGAGAACATGGCATTTTGGTTTCTGTTTATCCTCCTGCTGGGGCTAGCTACTTATCTAATGGTGCAGCGCAGCGTTGCTCTCATTACCCGCACACCAGTATGGTTGTTGTGGCTGGTTTTAATGACACCAGCATTCCTGTTGAGTGGATGGACGCTAATCTACGGGGCGAAACAACCTCCACCGCCAGGGCTGATCCTGTGGTCGGTATTTGTCTGCACAGTCTTGTACTGGATGTTGTTTCAATGGGGGCGTCAAGTACCAAGAGATACACAGACCGAAGCCCAAACCCCAGCCTCAGAATCACAACCGACTATCCAGCCTACCCCAGAACCAATAGTGCGTCCCATTGAACTAGCCGAAGAAACCCAACTGCGAAATTGTTTTCCTTGGTCTGTATACTACGTTCAAAATATTGAGTATCGTCCACAATCTGTGATTTGCCGGGGTCAGTTGCGAACTAAAGCCAGCAACGCTTACCAGCAGATTAAAACTAATATTGAAGCACAATTTGGCGATCGCTTCTTGCTGATTTTTCAAGAAGGCTTCAATGGCAAACCTTTCTTTGTCCTGGTTCCCAACACTCAAGCTGCTGCTAAACAGACAGATACACCACGACGTAAGCAGGAACGATTAACTCGTCCAGGATTAGCGCTGATGCTGCTAGTAGCTACTTTGATCACTACTACCTTGGTGGGACTGGAAAATGCTGGTGTTACTCTGCCGCCTATCTGGGAAATTAGATCTTTGTTCAAGCTTCTATCTAACCCAGATGTCCTATTTAAGGGATTGCCTTATGCTTTAGGACTGATGGCTATTTTGGGTACTCACGAACTTGGGCATTATTTGACAGCTAAATTCTACAAGATTCGCTCGACCTTGCCTTACTTTATTCCCGTGCCTTTCTTTTTGGGAACATTTGGCGCATTTATTCAGATGCGTAGTCCCATTCCCAACCGCAAAGCTTTATTTGATATTAGTATCGCTGGGCCAATTGCAGGTTTTGTTATTACCTTGCCATTACTAATATGGGGTTTGGCTCATTCTGACGTGGTTTCCCTGAGTGAAAAAACCCGACTTTTAAATCCTGATGCTCTCAATCCCAAGTATTCAATTTTACTGGCTATACTCTCCAAGTTAGCTTTGGGAAGTGAGTTAACAGCAAAATCAGCCCTCGATTTGCATCCAGTTGCAGTAGCAGGTTTCTTAGGACTAATTGTCACAGCCTTAAATTTAATGCCTGTGGGACAATTAGATGGAGGTCACATTGTCCATGCGATGTTTGGACAACGAACTGCGATCGTAATTGGTCAAATTGCTCGCGTTTTGTTGCTGGTACTTTCTTTAGTTAGGGAAGAATTTTTGGTGTGGGCGATTATCTTATTATTTATGCCGTTGATTGATGAACCTGCACTGAATGATGTCACTGAACTAGATAACAAACGTGACGTTTGGGGATTACTGGCAATGGCTTTGCTGATCGTAATTATTCTGCCATTACCGCAGGCGATCGCTAACTTTTTGCAAATTTAAAAAAGCAGAATTCAGAAGTCAGAATTCTGAAGTCCAACAGGCTTTATACCTGGCTTTGAGGCGAATTTTTGTGTACTTCACTTGCTTTGAAATCGGCTGTATCAGCGATCGCGATCGTTATATCTCAGCAGTCCATAGATTTGTCTATGAGGTTTTCCCCTTGTCCTCTTCCATGACATTCTCAAGCCTTAGCGTTTTGCTAATTCTGGAGTCCGCCCCTTCAAGCCAATCATCAATTTCAGCATAAACACCTTTAATACAGGTACTCGCTGCAAGAACCATAAACCCAAGCGACGAACCACCACTACAGGGAAGAAATTATTAGAGAACATCCGATCTAACAAATCGGTGAAACCTAAAATTGTCAGATTCTCTAGCTTGCGCCAGCGTTCATAATCTTTGAGAATCTGAATATCGCCAATATCTTTACCCGCTTTGTGCGCTGTTTGAATTACTTGCGCCAAAGCCGCTGCATCCCGAATACCCAAATTTAAACCTTGTCCGCCGACGGGATGGCAATTGTGCGCCGCATCACCAATTAATGCCAGTCGGGGGAGAACGTAGCGATCGCTTTGCATGAGTTGTACCTGAAAAACAAAGCGATCGCCTAGTAATTCCAGTTTCCCCATCTGATCGCCATAGCGGCGGGTTAGTTCTGCCAAAAATTGCTCATCATTTAAAGCACACAAAGCTTTTGCTTCTTCATGGGGCGCTGTCCAGACAATGCGGCAACGGTTCCCCGGTAAAGGTAAAATCGCAAAGGGGCCGCTAGACCAAAATCTTTCGTAAGCGGTGTTATTGTGGGGCTTTTCTGGTTTGACAAATGCCACAATGCAAGACTGCCAATATTTCCAGCCAGAGGTTTTGATTCCAGCCGCTTGGCGAATTGGCGATCGCGATCCATCTGCTGCTACAACTAATTTGCTGCGAACTGTTCTTAGTTGGTCAGCAACTTTAATATCTATGACGACTATATTTTGCTGGTATTGCGTATTTACCACTTCCGCCGGACACAGATAAGTCACATTTGGGCAGTTTTGGACAAAATCTTGCAACGGCTGCAAGAGGGCTTGGTGTTCGGCCACATAACCCAACTCTGCTGCATTTATATCATCTGTGGTAAATTCCACCACATTGGGATGATCGGCATCCGAAAGACGGACTTGGCAATACTTGGCGATTTGCGGCAACATTTTGTCCCAAACGCCAATACCTTCATAAATCAGCGACGAAAGTTTGTGAACTGCATAAGCTTGTCCCTTGGCTACCGCCGCTGATGCCACTTTTGCCTCAATAAGCAAGACACTCAAACCAGAATCTTTTAAAGCAGAGGCTAGAGTTAACCCAATAATCCCACCGCCGACAATTACCAAATCATATTCATATCCCCGCTCATTTGGCGGTGTTAGTTGAGGGGAAATTTGCTCAAGCTGCGTTATGGCCATTGTTAAGTTAGATTACAGCGTCTTAACTCTTATTTTGACGCGATCGCGCCTTCTTGAGCAAGTTAACACTTCAAAATTAAAGATAGCCCTATCCCCTAACCCCTTCTCCCAAATGTGGGAGAAGAGGAACTAGAGAATTTGCTCCCCTCTCCCACACTTGGGAGCTACGGTGTATACACAAGTCTGAAATACCTGATGAATCTGGGTTTTACCCCACCCTAACCCTCCCCTTATAAAGGGGAGGGAACTGGATTTCCGGTTTCCCCCCTTTATAAAGGGGGATTAAGGGGGGTAATTCGAGTTGTGTATACACCGTAGCACTTGGGAGAGGGACTGGGGGTGAGGGCAAAATATGGCAGCCCACCCCACAAGATTGAATAATTTATTTGCTAACTCGATAGACTGGTCTAACCTGACGATAAGTATTAAGCAAGCTGAGAAATTTATTCCCATCAAAATTTATCGGGTCAACTTTTTTACCAGAACGGTCTACTAAATGATGCGTAGTGATGCGATCGTCTGGGACTTGACTTTGAGCAATTAACCAAGCAAGAGAATTATATTGAGCTTCCGTATAGCCGCTATGGGTTTGTTGACTGCCACTGTCATAACTATCTGGCGGTGTTTCCAAAGAGACGTGATAAGCAAAATTATTCACAGACGCGGGTAAAGTCGGATTAGTCTGCACAGTTTCCACTCCTAGCGAACCATCAAACACAGAGTTAGCTGCACCAAAAGCCCGTTTTTCTGGGGGTACTAGATAAACTACCGTTCCGTCTAACTTGATTAAAGCGTGGTAACTTGCTTGCACACTTTCATCGTTATGGGCTACTTGAAAGAAATTGATGGCGCTAGAAGCTGAATAACCAGTTTCATGGATGACAATAATTGGTTGGTTGCTGAGAGGAATGCCATTAACATCTTGGGTGTAACGTTCACCATAGTTACTTGGATCGACTGAGACAACTTGATAATTAGGTCTGTACTGTGCAAAAGCTTGAGTGGTTATGTACCTTGCTACAGGCTGGTTAGTCTTGACTGGGGACTTGATAACATTTTGAAATTTCTTCTCTGGCTCTTTCGCCGATTGAAATTGCGCCTGGGGATATTTACTGAAAGCTGTAACCTGTGGATTGGCTGCACGGGAGGTTGTCGGATTGTTGTGTAATTTTGTTGCTCGTCCAATTAGCAGCACTACAATTAGAGTGGCGAACATCAGCCAGATTAGTAGCACCCTAGTCACCCAGTCTGTAAACTTCATTTTTCTAATACCCGTAAAACGGTAGATATTAATTTCTAGCTAAACTGGCGTGTCAGTCGTAGAGGCACACTTCTGTAAACCCCTACTGCTTATAGTATCTAAATAATAATCGCTATAATACCTTAATCCTAGTCAAATATACCTTGATAATCCCTGCAATGGTGCTGTTAAAAGCCATTTAATTTCAATGCTGTGGGTAGTGGATTCGTGGGTGTGAAAGTCTTCATCGTGTAGCGCTCTTAATCATGTTTTACCCACATTCCCTTCACCAACTACCAGCAGTTTAGAAAAATATTATCCTTTAGCTTCTAACCTGGCTTGAAGATAGGTCAAAATTGCCTCCGTTCCCTGCTCAACAATTTCAGGCGGCGGCGAGCTTAATTGTGGATTGTTATCGAGGAATAGAATTATCAAGTTGGAGAGTTGGCAGATTTCTGGCGGCAGGCTGCTAAGTTGATTGTTATAGAGGGATAGCCAAGTTAAGTTGGAGAGTTGGCTGATTTCTGGCGGCAGACTGCTAAGTTGATTGTTATCGAGGTGTAGCACCGTTTCCTTTTCCTTGGCAGTTTGTTCAATAATTTGCAATAATTCTTCGTTTGTCATCTGCAAATCGCACCAACTCTGTAGCGATATTTACCAGATTAGTGTATCGCAGGTTATGGAAAATGGGGCTAGATTAATGTATTTTATCTGCGTAGAAACGGCTGTAATATTTAAATTAGCAGGGTGCGTAGGCGTAGCCCGTTGTAGACATCGCTAACCTCGCAATAACATTTACTCATTCACGAGTATCAAAGACTCGTTAACGGAGCTAAAAGACTCGTTCACGGAGTTCAAAGACTCATTCACGGAGCTAAAAGACTCGTTCACGGAGCTAAAAGACTCGTTCACGGAGCTAAAAGACTCATTCACGAGTAGAAAAGACTCGTTCACGGAGCTAAAAGACTCATTCACGAGTATAAAAGACTCGTTCACGGAGTTCAAAGACTCATCCACGAGTATCAAAGGTGCATTACGCTTTTGCGGTAACACACCCGAAGACTACGATCGCTTTATAATTGCGATTGCACCACCAACGCTACAGGCGATCGCTTTATGGCATACATTGAATATAGTTAGCAGTCGGCAATTCCATGAATATTCGTCAAGAACTTCTAAGTCTGATTGAACAATTAAATGATGAGCAGTTATCAGCACTGCTAGATTTAGCTCTTTCTTTCAAAAATGGCGAAAAATCTGCTAATCCTGCTGTTGAATCTCAGGCTTATCAGGATTGGGTAAGCCCTGAAAATGATATTTACGACGAAGTATTTGCTGATGAACTTACAGCGCGGTGATGTTGGGTTGTGCTGAGTCCCCATACCTTCAAACGGATTGGTACAGTTTAAAGTTCGCCCTGCAAGTATTAAAGAAATTGTAGTTTACTACTCTAAATGCTTAACAGGCATTGATACCAGTTTTCCTAAGCAATGAGCAACTTCTTTCCGATGACAGCGATTTGGGTTCATTTCAGCACACAATAGTAAAACATTACCCGTTTGAGCAATTTGTGCAATTTCATGTAGAGCTATATCTGCTTCTTCTTGATTTACTGGAATCCAATTTTCTTTACCAGATGTGTTACCTAAAGCGGTTTTAGAAATATACTCAATATTATTTAATTCACAGAATAGTTTAATTTTGTCGCCGTACCATTTACGACTCCAAGCACGAGGAACCATCCTGACATCAACAACACATTCCACATCAAACTTTTGTAGGTATTCCAAGAAGGCATCGTAGTCTTTGCGATTGCCATATCCAAAAGTAAGTATACATCTTGTTTTAGCAATATCTTTAATCTTCATTTTCAATTCCTGGAACAATCAACTTTTAATATTACATTTTTATTAATGGTGGGTAAAATATCCCAATAATCATAAAGCTATTTTTGTGATTTTTTAGGTTTCCCATGATAAAGTATAAATCTTTTTTGCTTAAAAACTCATCTTCTAATTTTTGGCGTACTTTTTCTAAAGCCTCCTTTTCTTTATTCTCCATACTTGTTTCCTTTGATCTATCTCTACAGCCTCTATAAAGTTGTTGAATTTCCCAATCATTTATTGTACAACGATGCTTCTTTCCATCTTTAGAAAAAAATTCGTAACCAAACTTGTAAGGAATTTTATCTAACTGTACTGAAGGCTCAAACAAGTCCATCTGATCTAATATTGCTTGCTGCTTTGGTTTCCACTCCCGTTCTATTTCCTTCTTGCAAAAGTATTTTTTTATAGTTTGTGGTTTAATAATACCGAGAGATTTACCTTGCTCTTTAATATCCAGAATAGATTTGAATTCTAGTGCCAAAACCAAGGCTTTTCGCTCTTCCCAGTTTTTGCTAGTATCAATTTTTCGTATTACTTCTATGGAAGAATCATCTATACGAAAACTTTCTTCTCTATAATCTTTGTCATTTCTTTCTATTTTAGCACTTATAATTGACCATCTTGGATAACGCTTATCAAAATCTAATTGACGAAACCGAATGGGATAAATGCGAATCCATTGAACTGGTTGATCGTCTTCATCTAATAGAATTCCTGCTGTACAGACTGTTTCTTGATATTTGGTGCTAATTGAAGGGTATGTTTTAGTTGCAATTAAAATTTTCCTTCTTTCCATACAAGAACCTCTATATGAACTAGCTAACTAAGTGATATTATAGACACATTATTACTTTCAGTATGGTATCAAAATTTTCCATTATATACTGCCGAAACTCTCAAAATTTGGGAAAATAATAAAGTAAGTCGAATATTATACGACTAACCCAAATTATTCTCGGAAAATATGACTCATCCTTTCCTTGAACGCCTGCGTAGTCCAGATAGCCCAGTCCTCGTTTTCGACGGGGCGATGGGAACCAACTTACAAACCCAAAACCTGACTGCTGAAGACTTCGGCGGCCCACAGTATGAAGGTTGTAACGAATACTTAGTCCACACGAAACCCGAAGCTGTCGCTAAGGTTCACCGTGACTTTCTCGCTGCTGGTGCTGATGTGATTGAAACCGATACCTTTGGCAGTACCTCCCTGGTGCTGGCAGAATATGACTTGGCAGACCAAGCGTATTACCTCAGCAAGACAGCCGCAGAATTGGCGAAGCGTGTAGCTGCGGAATTTTCCACGCCAGAAAAACCCCGCTTTGTGGCTGGTTCCATCGGCCCCACAACGAAACTTCCTACCTTGGGACATATTGACTTTGACACCATGAAAGCTACTTTTGCTGAACAAGCAGAGGCGCTGTGGGATGGTGGTGTCGATTTATTTCTGGTGGAAACTTGCCAAGATGTGCTGCAAATTAAGGCAGCGCTGAATGCTATTGAAGAAGTGTTTGCGAAGAAGGGCGATCGCAGACCGTTGATGGTATCTGTGACAATGGAAAGCATGGGCACAATGTTGGTTGGTTCAGAAATCAGTGCTGTGCTGACAATTTTGGAACCTTACCCAATTGACATTCTCGGTCTAAACTGCGCCACAGGCCCAGACTTGATGAAACCACATATCAAGTATCTGGCAGAACATTCACCTTTCATCGTTTCCTGTATTCCCAACGCGGGTTTACCTGAGAATGTTGGCGGTCAAGCGCACTACCGCCTAACACCGATGGAATTACGGATGTCATTGATGCATTTTGTTGAAGATTTGGGTGTCCAAGTGATTGGGGGTTGCTGTGGGACGCGTCCAGAACACATTCAACAATTGGCAGAAGTTGCTAAAGACCTGAAGCCAAAAGTTAGACACCCAAGTTTAGAACCAGCAGCAGCATCAATTTACACCACTCAGCCCTACGACCAAGATAATTCTTTCTTGATTGTTGGTGAACGTCTGAACGCCAGTGGTTCCAAGAAGTGCCGCGATTTGCTAAACGCGGAAGATTGGGATGGACTCGTTTCAATGGCGAGGGCGCAAGTAAAAGAAGGCGCACACATCCTTGATGTCAATGTCGATTATGTGGGGCGCGACGGTGTGCGCGATATGCACGAATTAGTTTCGCGCATTGTTAATAATGTGACATTGCCTTTAATGCTTGACTCCACCGAATGGGAAAAGATGGAGGCGGGTTTAAAGGTTGCCGGTGGTAAGTGTTTACTGAATTCCACCAACTACGAAGATGGGGAAGCGCGCTTTTTGAAGGTGCTGGAGTTAGCGAAGAAATACGGTGCTGGTGTAGTCATTGGTACTATCGATGAAGATGGAATGGCGCGGACAGCAGACAAAAAGTTTGCGATCGCCCAACGCGCATACCGTCAAGCTGTAGAATATGGCATACCACCCACAGAGATATTCTTTGATACCCTAGCGTTACCAATTTCTACAGGGATTGAAGAAGACCGGGAAAACGGTAAAGCCACAATTGAATCTATCCGGCGGATTCGTGAAGGATTGCCTGGATGTCATGTGATTTTGGGTGTTTCCAATATTTCCTTTGGTTTGAATCCAGCCTCGCGGATGGTGCTGAACTCGGTGTTTTTGCACGAGGCGACAACGGCGGGAATGGATGCAGCCATTGTCAGTGCTAACAAGATTTTACCGCTCTCGAAGATTGACGAACGTCATCAAGAAATCTGTCGGCAGTTGATTTATGACGAACGGAAATTTGAGGGTAACGTCTGCGTTTACGATCCCTTGGGAGAGCTTACCACAGCGTTTGCCGGGGTGACAACTAAGCGCGATCGCTCTTTAGATGAAAGTCTCCCCATCCCCGAACGTCTCAAACGCCACATCATCGATGGCGAACGCATTGGCTTAGAGGAACATCTGAAAAAAGCCTTAGAAGAACATCCCCCCTTGGAGATTATCAACACCTTCCTGCTAGATGGCATGAAAGTTGTCGGGGAATTATTCGGTTCTGGACAAATGCAGTTACCTTTCGTTTTGCAATCTGCGGAAACCATGAAAGCGGCGGTGGCGTTTTTAGAACCGTTCATGGAAAAATCAGAATCGGGTAATAATGCCAAGGGAACCTTTATCATTGCCACAGTCAAAGGCGATGTCCACGACATTGGTAAAAACTTGGTGGATATCATCTTGTCCAACAACGGCTACAAGGTGATTAACCTGGGAATTAAGCAGCCAGTAGAAAACATTATCAACGCTTACGAACAGCACAAAGCTGATTGTATTGCGATGAGTGGTTTGCTAGTAAAATCAACCGCCTTCATGAAAGAAAACTTGGAGGTATTCAACGAAAAGGGAATTAGTGTCCCTGTAATTTTAGGTGGTGCGGCGCTGACTCCCAAGTTTGTGTATGAAGATTGCCAAAAAACCTACAAAGGTAAAGTTGTTTATGGCAAAGATGCCTTTTCTGACTTGCACTTCATGGATAAATTAATGCCAGCAAAGGCAACTAATAACTGGCAAGATTTGCAAGGATTTTTGAACGAAGTTGAAACTACTGAAGTTTCGACAAATGGTAACAAAGAACCAAAAGCTACAACTGCTGAAGAAACATCTGCTGAACCAAAAGTAGTAGATACCAGACGTTCCGAAGCTGTGGCTGTAGATATTGAACGTCCAACGCCGCCTTTCTGGGGAACGAAGTTATTGCAGCCTAGTGATATTCCCATTGAGGAAATATTCTGGCACTTGGATTTACAAGCTTTAATTGCTGGACAATGGCAATTCCGCAAACCAAAAGAACAATCTAAGGAAGAATATCAGGCTTTCTTAGCGGAGAAAGTCTACCCAGTTTTAGAAAGTTGGAAACAGCGAATTATTGAAGAAAATCTGTTGCATCCCCAAGTGATTTACGGGTATTTCCCTTGTCAGTCTGAAGGAAATTCTTTACATATATATGACTCAGAGAACCAATCACAACAGGTTACAACTTTCGAGTTTCCTAGACAAAAGTCGTTAAGGCGGCTATGCATAGCAGATTTCTTTGCACCGAAGGAGTCGGGAATTATTGATGTCTTCCCAATGCAAGCGGTGACTGTAGGGGAAATTGCCACAGAGTTCGCTCAAAAGCTGTTTGCTGCCAATCAATACACCGATTATCTGTATTTCCACGGTATGGCGGTACAGGTAGCGGAAGCTGTAGCTGAATGGACACACGCCAGAATTCGCCGAGAGTTAGGTTTTGCTGGTGAAGAACCCGACAATATTCGGGATATATTAGCACAACGCTATCGTGGCTCGCGGTATAGTTTTGGGTATCCAGCTTGTCCAAATATTCAAGACCAGTACAAGCAACTGGAGTTATTGCAGACTGACAGGATTAACTTGTATATGGATGAAAGCGAACAACTTTATCCAGAACAGTCTACCACTGCGATTATTACCTATCACCCGTTAGCCAAATACTTTAGCGCGTAGAAACCTACTCGTTAACCCAATGCGCTTGGTGTTAGTGATATTTTGCCCTTAAAGATCCCCCTTCAAAGCCTCTCTTCTTCTAGGCTACGGTGTGTATACAAGTCCTTCTCACCCCCTCTAACTCCCCCTTGCAAAGGGGGAGAACCAGATTATGTCCCCCCTTTGCAAGGGGGGATTAAGGGGGGTAAATCCAGAGTTTTGGGCTTCATTACCAAGATGTGTGTACACCGTAGCCTTCTAGGAAATGTATTGTATACAAACGAAACAAGGTACTGTTACTTTGATGATTGTTCCGGGAATCCTGTAGTTGTATACCCACCAAATTTATTAATCTCTCAGCTTAGGTAGGCTTATTTATGCAACTCATCAGCTCGTTAGATATTAGAAATTCAGAATATTTATCAAAAAATCGCCTCATCAGTTATCATCATCAGTTGCGTCTAATTTTTTCGCTGGGTAATCAGGTAAAAAACGTTCTGGAAATTGGGATTTTTAATTCTCTGTTAACAGACATCTTGAAGAATAATGGATACAACGTCTCCACTGCTGATGTTGACCCCAGCCTCAAACCAGAAATAATTTTGGATTTGACTACAGATTTTTCCTTACCAAAAGATAAATTTGATGCGATTGTCCTGTTTCAAGTTCTGGAACACTTCCCCTACGAACAGTCAGAAGAAGCATTGAGAAAACTTGCTATTGCAACCAAGAAATTTTTGGTGATTTCGATTCCCTATTGCACCCAATACCTCTCGTTTCAGGTGAAAACCTCTTTCTCAGGAAGACCAAGGCATTTACTATTCAATGTCCCAAAATTCTGGAGTACAACGCCAGTCTGTGACGAACACTGCTGGGAAATGGGTTTAAAAGGTTATCCGAAAACGCGGATTTTAAACTCTGTTGCCAAAGCTGGGTTAACTGTTAAGCAAGAATTTATCGATCCCACTTATCCATACCATTATTTTTTGGTGTTGGAGAAGAATTCTAGTAATACTTAAACAGCAATCTGTGGGGAGTGGCGACTTGGAAGTAGGGGAATCCGAATCAGAAAATGGCGGCAAACAATGCTTAAAAAAGGTGCGATCGCTTAAGCTATGCTTTTAAAATCCTAATTGGTATCATGCCCTTCTGTGTTCTCCGGGTTTATCCTGGAAAACAGATGGCTAGGTTGTATTACCTACTATCATCGTTTCAGATACTAACATCGAAAACTACCAATTATGCTAGAACAAGGCACTATCAGTATTCATACTGAGAATATTTTCCCGATCATTAAGAAGTCGCTTTACTCAGATCATCAAATCTTCTTGCGGGAACTGGTATCCAACGCTGTAGACGCCATCCAAAAGCTAAAAATGGTATCCCGCGCCGGCGATTATGCTGGAGATATCGGCGAACCAGAAATTGAAATTGCCATTGACAAAGATAAGAAAACTCTATCCATCTCCGATAACGGTATTGGGATGACCGCAGATGAAGTTAAGAAATATATCAATCAGGTTGCCTTCTCTAGTGCTGAAGAATTTATTCATAAATATGAAGGCAAATCAGATCAACCGATAATCGGTCACTTCGGTCTTGGTTTTTACTCTTCCTTCATGGTGGCGCAAAAGGTAGAAATTGATACCTTATCCTACCAAGAAGGCGCGCAGGCGGTTCACTGGTCTTGTGATGGTTCCCCAGCTTTCACTCTTGAAGAATCTTCTCGGACAACTCGCGGTACTACTATTATTCTCAGCCTGCAAGGGGAAGAAGAGGAATTTCTCGAATCAGCACGAATTAAGAATCTTGTCAAGACATACTGCGACTTTTTGCCAGTCCCGATTAAACTAGATGGCGAAGTAATAAATAAGCAAAAAGCACCGTGGCGAGAGTCTCCGAGTAATCTGACTCAAGAAGATTATTTAGAGTTTTACCGCTACCTGTATCCTTTTCAGGAAGAACCTTTGTTATGGGTACATCTAAATACAGACTATCCCTTTATCATCAACGGGATTCTGTATTTTCCCAAAATGCGACCGGATGTAGATGTTACGAAAGGTCAGATCAAGCTATTTTGCAATCAAGTTTTTGTTAGCGACAACTGCGAAGAAATTATCCCGCAGTTTCTGATGCCGATGCGGGGTGTGATTGATAGTACCGATATTCCCCTGAATGTGTCGCGCAGTGCCTTGCAAGGCGATCGCACCGTGCGGAGAATTGGTGACTACATTGCCAAAAAAGTAGGCGATCGCCTCAAAGAACTCTTCCGCGATAACCGCGAACAGTACATTAGCGCCTGGAAAGACCTCGGTACTTTCGTAAAATTCGGCGTTCTCAACGACGAGAAATTCAAAAAGCAAATTGAAGATATCATCGTCTTCCGCACCACCGCCAAGCTGACGGAAAAAGTTGCTGCTGAAACTCCAGTGGTTGAAGTCCAATCTTCGGACAGCGATGCTTGGCAAGATGTGACTCCTTCACCCAGTTCTGACTCAGCACCCAGCGCTCCCTATACTACGCTGAAAGAGTATCTAGAACGCAACAAAGAACGCAACGAAAACCGGGTTTTCTATAGCACCGATGAAGCCACCCAGTCTACATACATAGAACTGCACAAAAATCAAGGATTGGAAGTCCTATTTATGGACTCCTTTATCGACACCCACTTTATTAACTTCCTAGAACGGGAATATCAAGATGTCAAGTTTACGCGGGTAGACTCAGATTTAGACAATACCCTGCTAGAACAAGATAAAGATAAGGAAATTGTCGATCCCAAGACGAATAAAACCCGGAGTGAGACGATCAAAGAGTTATTTGAGAAATCTCTCAACAAACCCAAACTCAACATCCGTACTGAAGCCTTGAAATCAGACGATCCTCAAGGTACACCACCTGCGATCGTGCTTTTACCAGAGATTCTTCGCCGCCTGCGCGAAATGAACGCCATGATGCAGCAGGGAACAGCAGAGTTTCCCGAAGATCACATTTTGCTGGTGAATACTGCTCACCCGCTCATTCAAAATCTGGCAAATCTGAACCAAGGTAGTATTATCCAAGGTGACGGTGAATCGTCTACAGATCAGTTAGTGAACTTGATTTGCCAACACGTTTACGATTTAGCGCTGATGTCTCAGAAAGGATTTGACGCTGAAGGAATGAAATCCTTCGTCGAGCGATCGAATGAGGTACTCACCAAGCTGACGGAACAAGCAAGTAAATAGTGCTGAGTGGGGCATGGGGCATTGGGCATTGGGCATTGGACATTAGAAATTGTTTAATGGTTATGCTTCCCCTGCTCCCCTATCTCCCTCATCTCCCCACTTCTGCTGCCTAAGACCTAAAATGGAAAGGCTGTATTAAAATAACAATCTGGAGATACTTGCTATGTCCCGTCGCTGTGAACTAACTGGTAAGAAGGCAAATAACGCTTTTGCTGTTTCCCACTCCCACCGCCGTACTAAACGCCTTCAGCACGCTAATCTGCAAAACAAGCGTGTTTGGTGGGAAGCTGGAAATCGCTGGGTGAGATTAAAGTTGTCTACCAAAGCAATTAAAACCCTACAAATTAATGGGTTAGAAGCAATGGCAAAAGAAGCTGGTATTAACCTAAATCATTACTAAGTAATCTGGATTTCATAACCCGAAACTTTTGTAGGTTGGAATATAGGTGATTCGTAGTGGCGCACAGCTAGCTGTGCGCCACTAGTGTTTATTACACCTTGAGTAGCAGGTAGGCTCTCTATATACACAAACAAAAAATTCTTGATTTGGTGGAGATATTGTCACCATGAACCGCAATACTAAGAAGGATTCCAACAGTCAAATTTTAAGAACTATACGATGCGATCTTTATACTAGCGAAGATGTACTTCGTAAAGTATCTGACTTTTCACGTTATGTGGAAAAGTCCACCAAAAACCTAACCCCCTAACCCCCAACTCGTCGCGGGAAGGGGGAAAATTCAAAGTCTCTCTCCTCTTAGGAGAGAGGTTTTCCAGATACCGTGAAAAGTCAGCGTAAAGTATGGGAAGAAATGACCAAAAAAAAATACTACTCTGATTGTTCAATTCCTGAGGAGTGTAAGTGAGCAACCAGAATTTGAAGCCAATAAAGAAAGTGGAAAAATAACTAAAAAAGAAATCACAGGATTACGTACATCTCTGACAAAAGATTCAGTCCGTCCTTACTCTTACTGTTTTAGTCATGAATAAAATTTTATTCATTGGCTGTAGAAAATAGGAATTAAAGAAGGCTTACCAAATTTGCCTTCAAAAGCCGTTGTTCGCAAGAGCTTTCACGGGTGGGGTTTCTAAAGCCCTGCCGTTAGGTGGTGGGTTGAACGTCTCACAAAGCTTTCAGCGTCAGCTTGAGCGTTGCTCAAAAATGGATAAAGTCGAGCTTTCGGTGGTAGCCAGAAAGTTTTTATCATTGAAGATGCCACTTTGGCTATATAATTCTTTATTAGGGTGGCTTGAAAGGAGCGCTGCGATCGCACATAAAATGCAGCTATTTTATAGTAATCGAGCCTCTGCTTGGGTGAAAACAGTAAAAGAAGAGGTTATATATTTTTGTAACTAGACTGCAAATAAAGTGCTTTAAAGCTATTCTTGCAATTTAAGAGCCTTGGGCTTGCTGTAATAAATTAAATTAGAAAACATATATTTAGCCGAGTTTTACAGGCTGATTTTGGACAATAATTCTTTAAAACTGGTTTCAACTCTGGACAATAATTCTTTAAAACTGAGATGGAGAATAACGGATTCGAACCGATGGCCTCTGCGGTGCGATCGCAGCACTCTACCAACTGAGCTAATTCCCCTTAATCTATTGTTAAGTCAAGAGTAATATTACTCATTAACTCAAGACATTATCACCATAGACTATTCTAACATTCAGTTACCGATGGTTGAAGCTGTTTTTGGGAATAAACTTTTTGCACCCGTTCGAGTTCCAAATCACTGAGATAATCAACAGTCCAGTTACAGCAGCGCTGGAGCATGTGGAATGGGTAAGTATTCGCTACACCAACTACTTGCATCTGCGATCGCTTCGCGGCTTCGATACCTGCTGGAGTATCTTCAATTGCCAGACACTCGTGTGGTTGAAGATTCAAGTCGGGATATTCTTTATTCAAGCGTTTTACTGCCAGTAAATAACCATCGGGTTCTGGTTTACTGGTGGTGATGTCATCACCCGCGACGATAATTTTAAAATATTCAGTTAGTTTAGCGCGATTCAGTACCAATTCTATTTCTTTGCGAATCGCGCCACTAACTAATCCTAGTTTCAGATTCCGCGATCGCACCTGAAATATTAAGTCTTCTACACCTGGATATAAAGGCAGTTTCTTTATTTTTTCTAGTTCCACCGTATAAGCTTGGGCTTTGCGGTACAGCAACTGAGTTAAATAGTTTTCATTGGCTACTCTACCACGATTAGCAAGTAGTTGCTGAAAACAAGCGCGATCACTGCGTCCTAAAGAAGCTTGACGCTCGCTCACCTTTTGGGGTTGGAGATTTTCTTCAACGAGAATCTCATCGATCAGTTGCAGGTGGATTGGCTCATCGTTAATGATGACACCATTAAAATCAAAGAGAACTGCCTTTAAACTCATGCCATTATGCCAAACGCTGGAGAACCAAGTCCCTCCAAATCATTATTATCTACTGATGTGGGAGTATACTGACGGACATTTTCGGTTGCTATTGGTTTTATGCCGCTAGTTAACTGATTTATCCACCATACATCCTGCGATCGCACCGCTTCAAATCCGGCTGCACCCATATTCGCTTCTGTACTACTAGCAGCATACTCACGAATATATGGCTCCTCAAAAACATCATTGAGCCATTCTAACTGACGCAGAGTCTTCTGATTCCCATCAAGAATTAGTACTTGTCCTCCAGTTACCAGCAACCGGAAGCTTTCCCGCAGAATTGCTAGAGACACCGCATCTGGTGTTTCGTGGAATAGCAAAGAAGCTGTTACTAAGTCAAATGTTGCATCCCTCAAACCAGTTTTTTCAGCATCTCCGTGTCGCCAGACTATCTCCATGCCAGCATTTCTAGCTTTATCTTCCGCCCTTACCAGCATATAGGGTGATAAATCCAAACCAATAACTTCCGCTTCGGGGAAAGCCTGTTTTAACATTAAAGTAGTGGAACCAGTACCGCAGCCTAAATCGAGTATGCGTCGTGGTTTCACCTGGACAGCATCAACTAAAGCTTGACGGACAATACCTTCATTAGGCGGTAGAACGTATTGAGTAACCGGATCGTAAGTAACTGCTGCATCGGAATTGAGATATCCTCCAGCAATACCGTGAAAGTTTTGATTACTGTAGTACGACGGAATTATGACATCATCTCGCCGATAGCGATCGCTCTCTTTTTCCCAATTAATACTATCAGCGTAACGCCGTAACCCATCTTCATCAATCAAAAGACGCACTACAGGGGATAAAAAACGTTCCCAGATTGTATCTTGACGCACTGCCATATTGTGTCGGAAGTTTAAGGAGCTATTTAAACACAGTGATTTTCTTTACAAATTTTAATACATTGGGAAAACATTTGCTTTCTCCCTGTGGTGATAGATTGACGTTTGTAATCAATCTCGTTACATTTGTAATACATAAATGTAATTCCTAAAAGTAGTTCTTCAGCTTCACGAAAATTCAGGGAGTCAAATGAAAGACAGTACAACATATAAATTGCTACAACTAACTAGGTAATGGGTTATATGTCATACCGATAAGTGTCACTGCCCTATACCAAATCCCTCCGGGTTCGGTAGTTGCTTATGGGGGAAACCCCCAAGACCGCACTACCTCACCAAAATCTAAAATTTAAAATCCAAAATAGAAAAAATTATGCCCTACGAAAAGTTAGAAATTACCACACCAGCACCCGTCTTATCTTGGGCAAATCATTCTTTGGGGCCAGAAGAAACCAAAATGGCCAAGAATGTGGCATCATTACCATTTGTATTTAAGCACGTGGCATTAATGCCAGATGTTCACTTAGGAAAAGGTGCTTTAGTGGGTTCCGTAATTGCAACCAAAGAAGCAATTATCCCAGCTGCTGTCGGTGTGGATATTGGTTGCGGTATGAGCGCTATCAAAACAGCATTTACCGCCGAACAACTAGAAGGTAAACTCAAGAAAATCCGCTTGGATATTGAAGCAGCAATTCCGACTGGATTCAACGAAAATAAAGACGTTGAAAAATCCATCAGCAATTGGCAACACTGGGATAATTTTAAAGACTTACATCGCGGCGTGCAAGACCTACAAAGTAAAGCGATGAAACAGATGGGTTCTCTTGGTGGAGGAAATCACTTTATTGAAGTGTGCCTCGATACAGAAAATCAAGTTTGGCTGATGCTGCATTCTGGTTCGCGTAACATTGGCAATAAACTCGCCCAGTGTCATATTCACACAGCTAGAGAATTAGCAAAAATGGCAGGTAATAAATTACCTGACCCCGATTTAGCTCACTTTGTCGCTGGTACGCCAGAATTCCAGGCATATTGGCACGATTTGCAATGGTCACAAAACTATGCGCGTGTCAACCGCGATGTGATGATGGCGCGTTTTAAGCACATAGTTGAGAAGCATTTAGTCGGTGGAAAGGCAACTAAACCTTTATTACAGGTTAATTGTCATCACAATTACGCCGAAAAAGAAGTGCATTTTGATGAGGATGTATACGTTACTCGTAAGGGTGCAGTCCGCGCCCAAACTGAAGATTATGGGATTATTCCTGGTTCGATGGGGGCAAAGTCTTTCATTGTTAAGGGTAAAGGTAATGCTCACAGCTTCTGTTCTTGCTCTCACGGTGCAGGGCGTTTGATGTCTAGAAATAAGGCCAAAAATGTCTACACACTTGATGATTTGATAGAGCAAACAAATGGTGTAGAATGCCGCAAAGATGAGGGTGTGTTAGATGAAATTCCTGGTGCTTACAAGCCGATAGAGCAAGTTATGGAAAATCAAGCGGATTTAGTTGAAGTTGTAGCAACACTTAAGCAAGTTTTGTGTGTGAAAGGCTAAATTTATATAGAGTGGGCAATGCCCACTTTTTTATTTTTTAAATATAGTAAAAATTCAGGTATTAAAGACGATAATCAAAAGTAGCTCAATGTGATGCTACTATTTTTTTTAGTAGCTTACCAGTTATCAGGCAACATGAAATCTGAACAACTCTCAGCCATTCACATGGCAAGCGGAAATCTTGTGCCGATGAGTAGCAAACCTCCTATTTTATCCAGCACTAATCATTGGAATGGGATTGTGCTTGAACACCACCATTTACCCGCCTTTGAATGTCCACAACTTTGCTTACAGCAGCACAGCATTAATATTTGGCTTGGTAATTCATGTCAAATAGACTGGCGACTAGCTGGTGGAAGGTTGCACAGTACGCAGATGAGGAGAGGTTTGGTTAATGTCACTCCAAAGGGAATTCCGACTCAAGCCCGTTGGCATGAGGAAATAAAATTTCTCCTAGTCTCTTTTGATTCCAGTCTATTTAAGAGAGTAGCAGATGAGCTGATTGTTGGGAGCTATCGCACTATCGAAATTATCCCACAGCGCGGAGTCTGCGATCGGCAAATTCTTCATTTGGGAATGGCACTCAAAGCAGAGCTTGAAGCCGGATGTCCATCTGGTAAACTATATGGTGAATCAGTTGCGATTGCTCTAGCAGCCCATCTCCTCAAAACTTATTCTGGAACACGGCAACTAATTGCAGAGTTTGAGGTCAATCTTTCTGAGCGTCAATTACGGCGGGTAATTGATTATATTTATGACAATTTAGCACTAGAATTAACGCTGGCAGAACTGGCTAATCTAGTGAATATGAACTCCTATTCATTCTGTCGTTGGTTTAAACGTTTAATGGGTATTTCTCCACATCAATACGTTATTCAATGCCGGATTGAGCGAGCTAAATTTTTACTTGCTTATACTCAATTACCTATTATCGAAATTGCACTTCAAGTTGGCTGTTCTAGCCAAAGCAACTTTACTACCCTTTTTCGGAAGCATATAGGAATCACACCCAAAGCATATAGAGAGATGATATAAATTTTGGGATTTTGCAAGATTTAAACATTTTGAAAGCAAGTTTTCAGAAGACAGAAGTTTCACTCACAATTTATGCTCATAATTGAACAGTGAAATCGAGAATATTATGCAAAATAGTCAATACGAACAACAGTATAAGAAAAAAGTTATTGATTTCTTCGATAGCAGAACTAGCTATGACAAAGATTACACAATTCATCGCGCTCTGCCTCTACTAGATTTAGTTCAACTAAAAAAGGGACAAAAAGTATTGGATATGGCAACTGGCACAGGTATCATTGCCATTGCTGTTTCACAAATTATTGGTTCCGAAGGAAAAGTCACTGGAGTAGATTTTTCTTCAGGGATGCTAACTCAAGCACAACAGAAAATTGAAGAATTAGGCTTACAAAATATCGAACTTATTGAAGCCGGCGCTGAGTATATCGACTTCAATGATGAGAGTTTCGATGTAATTCTTTGCTCTACAGCAATAGTCTATTTTAAAGATATTCCTGCTGCTCTACGTAAATGGTATCGTTTTCTCAAACCAGAGGGAGTCATAGGTTTTTCTTGTTGCTCTGAGGAATCTTGTGGAGCGCCACTTATAATCGAAATATGTAACAAACATGGCATTTCGCTGACAAGTATCAATGAGCCAACAGGCACACCCGAAAAATGTCATCATCTGCTTGCAGAAGCTAGGTTTCAAAATATTGAAGTGAAGACCCAACAACTAGGTTTCTACCGCAATCTAGAGCAAGCTAAAGAATGGAATGGTGGATGGTTTCATCCTAGAGAAAATCCCTTGTTAGAACTTTCATCAGAGCAAATGGCAGAATTAAAAGCAGAATTTCGTCAAAAAATTGAAGTAGAAACTACCGAGCAAGGAGCTTGGTACGAAAATCTGACTTTTTTTGTAAGTGGTCGAAAGGTTTAAAGCAAACTCTAACTTTCTATTGTATTAAGCCAATTCATCAAATCAGCCTCAGTGGCGAAATCTAGTAATACTTCACCCAAGTTTTCTAACTGAGCCAAGGACAACTCTTGCAACCGAGATTGTAACTGAGAATTAATTGAGCCAAGCCGACGAGTTAATAGACGTATCACTAACCTTAGTTCTGATTGTCTTCCTTGTTCAATACCTTGTTCAATACCTTGTTCAATGCCTTGTTCAATGCCTCGTTGTCTACCTTCTTGGAGTCCTTCTTCAAGAATTTCTTGATAAATGCTAGATTCTCTCATATCTTCTCTCCTCAAAAACTGACGAATTAGTTCTGGCTCGAATACCAACCCTGCGAGAAGTTGGGTACATACCGAGATACTTTGCTTGGTGGCTTCTTCTTCAATCATACTCACTTGAACTGCTACCTGTTGAAGTAAGTTTTGAGGAGAATCTGTTCGCGCCAAAGTTGCCAGAGGTAATAAACCAGGAGATAACAATAAAGATTCTGGATCTTGTTCCCAAATTCGGATGATGCGGTAATGGTGAGTAGTATTGCGGGCAGTAAATTGATCTACAAAGACAGCTTCTGAAGTTGTCGGTTTAAGAAAAATCACTACCTGCTCGATATCACAATTGTATTGTCGATATAGCCGCACCCAATAGTCCAACATCCGCAGTGGTAAGGGTGGAGTCGATGCTGGTAAGGTTTGAAACTCTAAATGCAGTATTTGATTAGCAGTTTGCAAAAAGGTTATAGAATCGGCACGGATTGGTTCTTGATTTAATTCTGTTTTGAGAATCTGGATATCCGTTGCCTCAGATGCAAGTAAGTAGCGGATAAAATCTTCTGGATACTGCTCAACCAGATATTTCAGGGTGTTGTCGTATGTCACTTTGATATCAGTTTGCACATAAACTCATGTAGAGACGTGATATCGCTACATAGTTTGTCCATCAAAAATTTAAGTTTAAGTATTATTTGTTGTTAGCGCTACTCTACGAAAAAGTAATGTTCGCTGATAGCGCTAACATTTAAATTTGGTGTTTTTTCAAAACTACAGTGTCAAAGATTGAGGATTTGTCTCAATCAATTTTGCTAAATCTTGCAAGAACGCCGCAGCATGGGCACCGTAAATAATCCGGTGGTCAGAAGTAATATTGACTTGCATTTGTTGACGCACGCCAAATAAACCGTCGGGTGTTGCTACCACTTGCGGGCGGGATGCCCCGATCGCTAAAATTGAGCCTTGTCCAGGCGGTAAAATCGCATCAAATTTATCCACGCCAAACATCCCCAAATTGGACAGGGTAAAAGTACCACTGTTGTATTCTTGGGGCTGTAGTTGTTTTGCTCTCGCACGTTCTACCAAAGACTTCCAAGTACGCGATAGAGAATATATATCTACTGCGTCTGCATTTTGCAGCACAGGTGTAATCAATCCGCCATCATCCATCGCTACTGCTACGGAAATGTTGATATCAGAATGATAAACAATACCCTGGTCTGAGTAGCTAGCATTTAACAATGGGTGTTTTTGCAATGTCACTGCTACAGCTTTCGCCAGTAGCGCTGTCATTGTCACGCCTTTGGATTTAATTTGTTTATAAAGTTTGTCTAATCCATCGGTGGTAATTGTATAACCGACACGGAAGACGGGCACGGATATGGTAGCTACCATGTTCCGCACTACGGCATTTTGGAAGGTAGTTAAAGGCACGGTTTGACCAGGAACAGCCGCTGTCACGGGTGCGGGTGCTGGTGTCCGAGGTGCTGGGGGTGCAGCTGGAGTGCTGGTTGGTACGGGTGCTGCTGGCGCAACTGGGGCAGCTGCGGGTTGCTTGCCCTTGTTAGACAATGCTTCTACATCTTCGGCGACAATGCGTCCGTGGGGGCCACTGCCTTGGAGTGTAGTTAAATCAACTTTGAGTTCTTTGGCTAACTTGCGGGCACGGGGTGAAGCTACAAGCCTTCCTTCTTTGTGGTTAGACCCGTTTTGAGACGCTAAGGCAGGTGTTGCGGCTGAGGCTGTGGCAGCAACTGGTTCCGGGGAAGAGGTAGGAGTAGCAGCCGCGCCGCCAGAATTGGCAAGAGATTTCGCCTGTTCAATTTCAGCTTCCGTTTCAGCGATGAAGGCGATCGCAGATCCTACTGGGGCAGTTTCACCAGCTTCAACTATGATATGGGCAAGAAATCCCTCATAAAAGGTTTCTACATCCATATCTGCCTTATCTGACTCTACAACCACCACTGTTTCGCCTTTTTCCACTTTGTCCCCAGGCGATTTCACCCAGGAGACGATTTTGCCTTCCGTCATGGTGGAACTCAGCGCCGGCATAAATACTTCGTGAATGCTCATAGGGTGGTTTGGAAATCAATGGTTTATGGACTTTAACAGTTTTTATCAGATCGAATTGTATCTTGATGGGAGAGTTTTAGACTGTTTATATTTTAGGTTGGGCATTGGGAATTGAGAATTGAGCATGGGGCACTTGTACTGAGCGTATCGCTAAAGCGAAAGCTCCGCTAACGCGTAGCGTCTCGAAGAGAAGTCGAAGTATTGGGAATTGGGAATTGGCATTAGTTATTCACTAATGACTCTAGGAACCTAAATATAGCTTAGAGGTCTTATAATACAGAGCTATCCTCTATGGGTTAGCCAATATCTCRATCTMGTTTTARTCRTTGACTTGCAAAAACCASCACGAGTTTCTCASAGATTAAATGGGATTGCTATTTAATATTTCTCATAACCACTACTTAAGATACAAGAGCTTCTTACGGATAGAGGATATGGGATGTAGTTCAATCTAGAATTCAAAATTGGTAATAAACCTATTTGAAATTCCTGTTTACTTTTATGTCGGCAAAGCTGAAATTCTTTTTGATTGTGATATTAAGTATCTCTGCCACGGCTGGTACTGGAGTTTATATTATTCAGCACCAGCAATCTGCACCGATTGTTGAGACTAGTGATGAGCAAACCCAGCAGATGGGAGCAATACATCAGTCTCAGGAAGTTGCAGCATTCTCAGAGCGTTCCGATTATCAAACTATACCTTTAGAAAAACTTAACTCATCTCTCCAAGGCAGTAATCCTACTACCCTTGCCCTGAATGCCTTTGAGGAGATAGCAGTGGGAGAATCGCGAAAGATCGAGGTAGTTTATCCGCAACCAAATCAGGCATTAGTGACGATTACGCAAATCAAGCGGGGTAATAATTCAGTTGGGACGGTTAAATATCGAGCGGAGATGACAACCTTTGGGCGATCGCTTTTTATTAGCTCACCTCCAGTGTGGCAAATTGTTTGGGCTGGCTCCCAGGTAGAATGTTGGGCTGGGAGCCGCTCTCAAACTAAGTTAAATCACATCTGTCATTAGTCATTGGTCATTAGTCATTGGTCATTAGTCACTGGTCACAAAACAAATGACAACGGACAAATGACAAATGACAAATTTAAATGTCGCCGCGAATTTCTTCTACAACGCCATCGCGCAGAACGATTTCGACTTGCATTTTGCTAATCAGGTTATCACCGATTTCCACCCGGAAAAAGCCTTCCATTTGGAATTGGTTGACTTCCTGATCTTGCTGGAGAAACTGCACTTGCTGGAGGTTTTGCAGCAACTGATTTTTCTGCTCTAAAAATTCACTTTTCTTTTGATTGACTTGGAGTTGGATATTGTCAATTTGTTGGAGGGTCTGGGGGCCAGGTGGTTGCAGACTCTGCTTTTGAATTGCCGCGATCGCTCTTTGTCCTTCAACGTCTAGCTGTTGCAGTTGCTGATCGAGTTGATTGATTTGGGTTTGCAGCTGCTGTTGTACTTCCTCTTTCCAGAGAGGAGTCACAATAACTTTGACGTTAACGACGCGTTTGAGAAGCAAATTAGATTTGGAGACATCCATAAATATTTCACGTTCACTCTTTACAGTTAGCAGGTGGAATGATCAGGCAAACATGCCGTCAATAATATCGCGATAGCGTTCCGTGACGACATGTCGGCGAACTTTTAATGTTTGTGTCATCAAGCCATTTTCGATAGAAAACGGTTCCAGGATGAGTTTAAACGTTCCGATGCGGTCATCCGGTCGATAGCCTGGACGATTTTGGACTTCCCGATTCAATTCTTGGCGAAATAAATCCTGGATCATTCTACTCTCGAAGTCAATTTTTTGACTATCTGAGGAAGTCACTTGATCGCCCAGCGTATCCAGCGTTAGATTCTGACTTGCTGCCCATTTTTCTAAGGCTTCGACATTGGGGACAATTAAGGCTCCCAGGCTGCGCCGATCTTGGCCGATGAGCATAATTTGATCGATGTATGGCGATCGCAAACACGCATCTTCGATCGGCTGTGGCTCGATGTTTTCCCCGTTAGTCAATACAATCGTATCCTTAGCTCTGCCAGTCAGCACTAAGTCGTCTTGTGGTGTCAGCCAACCCAAATCGCCGCTATCAAACCAACCCTCAGCGTCAATTGCTTTTGCTGTCGCTTCCGGATTTTGGTAATAGCCTTGCATAATCTGCGGGCCTCTCAACAATACTAAGCCTCGCTTCTCTATTGGTAAAGGCACTTTTGTCTCAGGATCGACGATTTTAGCTTCTGTAGCCGGGAGTGGTAGTCCTGATGCGCCAATCAAATTCCGCCAAGGACGCCTTACATGGGTGACAGGAGAAGTTTCTGTCAAGCCGTAGCCTTGCAAAATCTGCACGCCAATAATTTCAAAGAAATTATCTATGTGTCTGGGAAGCGCACCGCCGCCGCTAATCATCTGCTTAACTTGTCCCCCTGTGGCTTCCCGAACTTTGGCGTAAACCAGTCGTTCTCCCAAAGCATGGAGGGGTAATAAAGCTGATGCTTGGATCTTAGCTGCTAATCGTTCGAGGGCTGAAGCATGAAGATTATTTAAATCCAATCCCTGAGCAGTTCGCTGCGCTTTGATATATTTGTCGCTAATGCCCAATAAAAATTTAATTAGGCGTTGCTTGTTGGCTGGTTGTTCGCGGAACTGCTTTTGCACTCCTTCATAAATCGATTCCCACAGACGGGGTACACCGACCATGTAATTGGGTTTAAATTGTTTCAAATCCCCTTTTACAGAGCGCAAGTTGGTATAAACTTGGGTGCAACCTTGAGATAGTAGGTAGTATTCAACAGTCCGTTCGTAGCTGTGCCACGAAGGTAGGATACTGAGAACTATATCGCCGGGGTTTGGTTGCAATACTGTGCCAAAACTGATGACTTGGTGCATCAAATTGCTATAAGACAGCATTACACCTTTGGGTTTACCCGTAGTACCAGAGGTATAAATTAGAGTTGCTAGAGCGTCACGATTTTGCTTGACTGGCACAAAATTATGACTTTTCCCGATTTCGAGCAACTGCGAAAAGTTCAGTACCTTTAGGGTTTCGTCTGTTGGTGGTGCTTCATCGGAAAGTAAAATTACCACTTGAATTGGTAAATCTTTGAGGCGGTCTTGGAGTTTTTTAAGTGTTTTTAAATCTTCAACGACGATCGCTGTACTGCCGCTATTAGTGATAATAAACAGCAGTTCTTCTTTTTCGGCTTGGGAACTACGCACCGCATCAACGCCTCCAGCAGTCATGATGCCTTGATCGGCAATAAACCACCGAGGACTATTGTCAGCAATTAGGGAAATGCGATCGCCTACTTTTACTCCCAACGCCTGTAACCCAGCAGCAAATAGTTGCATTTGCTCTGCCAACTGGGTATAAGTAATTGCCACTTCTGGTTTGGCGTGAGGATTGCGGAGAGCGACAACATCACCAAATCGTTGAGCTGCCAAAGGCCAAATTTCTGGTAGCGATTCCACGTTTGTGTAATCTACCAACCGCTTTAATGCTTGCCGTTCTCGCTCGCTGATGTTAGATAAAAAAGAAGATGCGGTTTGGGTTGTTGACATAACACCTTACTTAAAGATTTTAAACTGATTATTTTCCAGCTTATTTTGTTATTCCGCTACAATAACCATCCTTATTATCCACATACCCTTCTGTGTATGATAATTCCAGGAATTCCACGTTTATATTTACAAAAATTTATGTTAAAGTTAATTTACATAGAGTGCAAGCAATGATTGTGTTTGCATCTAAGAACAGCAATGTCTACGACGGGCTACGCCTATGTTTCACAGGAGATGATTACCTATGAATTTTATAGACGCCATCATGCTAACGCTGCTCAATATTGCTGCTTGCATAGCGTTACCGAAGATTTTAGCTATCCTTTTGGCTGATAAAACCAAACTTACTGAAACATTGGCAAATGGTTCCAAATTACAAGTAGCCAAAATTGAACTTACAAGTTTCCCTTATTGTACAGCTTACCCATTAACAGGTAGCCAATTTTGTAAATTCAGTCCTGATTTTTGCGCCAACTGTTCTCCAAATTGATGGACTATTAGTCTGTAAATTAAGTTTAAAATTTAGGTGAGGTAGTTTATCTAGCTCACCTAAATTTTGGCAACACAACCGACTTAAATGCGGCTTAATGTCTACTATGAATAGCTCAACACTCCATTATTATTGTATATTTCCTTAATCAGATATTTTGGTAAATATACAGTGAAGAAATTGTATTTAAATCTACTTCTTTAGGCTCATATTCGTCCTCATTAGTATGTTTAAATAGGGCTGTAAATGCACCAGCACCTAACCTGTCTTGAGGAAATATCCGATAACAAGGTATCGTGGTTAAATGAGATTGATATTTGGTTAAATTACTAATTTCTATCGCTTTAAACTGGGGAAAACGTTCCAAAAACCATTCACAAACTTGCTCATTTTCTTCGGGCGAATATGTGCAAGTCATATAAGCAAGATAGCCTTGCGGTGAAACAATTTTAGCAGAGTTAGCGATAATACGCTTTTGCCGATTTGCGCTCTTGTTAATAGCAGTTGGGTGAAAACATCCGGGTGCTTTTTCACCTTTGGCAAGTAAAGATTGTCCAGTACACGGAGCATCTACTATGACTAGATTGCTAGAGCCAGGAAAGATTTCGGCAAATATGCTCGAATCTCGATTAACCACTGCGCTAGGGCTAACCTGGCAACGCTTCAAATTAGAAATTAGCATTCCCAGACGTTTGCCAATTACTTCATTACTGATGAGTAATTCAGGTTTTAAAGCTCTCCAAGCGAAGATACTTTTACCTCCCGGTGCGGCACACATATCAAAAACTAAACGCACTGACTCAGGAATAGCTAACAAAGTAGTAGCTGCAAACACCGAAGAAAAATCTAAACAATAGAAATATCCTTTTTCATGCAAGGGATGCTTACCAGGTTTTTCTCCCAGAGATAAGCGGTCTATAAATTGTGGTTGCCAAGAGGTTGGTATTTCCACTGCCAAAGGTGAAATATCTGGCTTTTCTTGACACCAAAGAATACTAGGTGAAAAAGGCTGAGGATTGATTAAAGCCTCAATAAATTTTTCTTGCTCATCTAGATTAGCGAACAAACGCCGCGAGACTTTAAGTAATAAATTAGAAGGTTTTTCCATGTAGATGATGAGTTATCAATTACGAATTACGTTAGCGTAGCGGGGCGAAGCCCATTACGAATTACGAATTAGTACGTTGTATCTAAATCAAAATCAAACTGTTACACAAGAACAATGTAATTAAGGCTTTTGGCTTCATACTCAAAATATAATGACCGCCATTGGGAACGCAATGGCCAAGCTACCCCACTGCACCGGAGAAGGTCATGTTTTTAGATAGTTTTCAGGACAAATTACGCAAACAAGCACAATTATGGAGGGATGAAGGATTAATTAGTTCTTCGCAGTATGAGCAGATAGCAGAACGTTATCAATTTAAAAACCTAGAAGCTGCTGCACGCGATCGCAATAAAGCGATCGCTATAGCTATCGGTAGCATACTTTTATGCTTAGGCATAATTACCTTTGTATCAGGAAACTGGCAGGGAGGATCGCGAGAAATCAAAATTATTCTGATGATGAGTTTGTTTTTTGCGATCGCCATCACTGGATTTTACACCTGGAGACCACCTGAAGGAAAGAAGCCAGAACGAAGCAAACGCCAACTAGGAGAGGGGTTGCTAATTTTAAGCGCCTTCATCTTCGGTGCAAACTTACTGCTGATGGCCCAGATGTTCAATATCATCGGTTCGGCTTCCCAACTGTTTCTCGCTTGGGGGTTCGGTGTTGTGGTCATGGCCTTCAGTTTGTCCTTAAATTCTTTAGGAATTCTGTCAATTGTCCTCGTGGAAATCGGCTACTGGACTGGACTAGAAGACTTATGGTACGCAACAGGAGAGTTAACTTGGTCGCGGCTAGTAGTGCAGCATATGCCTTTGTTGGCATGGCTGGTATTTGTACCCTTAGCCTACTTCTGTCGTTCCCGTTGGATTTTTGGTCTAGCAGCCTTTGTTTTTGCTAGTTCCTTACAAGCTAACCTTAATCCACTGCCACTGCTAAATTATGCTGATATAGCCCCTTGGGTGGCATCTTTTGCTTTTACACTGCCACCTGCATTATTCTGGAGTTATGATGATTTACTCTTTCCAACCATAAATTACAGATTGTTTCAATCTCTAGCCCGTAATTTAGCGTTGTTAAGCTTTGGCATCGTCTTTTACGTTTTGTCTTTTCGTTGGGTCTGGGAATCTCCAGATTATAGTTATAATCAGCCAACGAATTTGACAAACTTATTTGAGTCTCTGCCGATCATTGATTTGGGGATTCTCAGTGGCTTGGCAGTTTTACAATGGTTGTTTCTACTGCGCCAAAGAAATAATCCTCCGCGCCGCGAAGTGATTTTCACAACTGCTGTCATTAGTACATTTCTTGTCTTTATTGCAATAGTACCTTTTTGGCATCAAACTATCAGCCGGATTGATGAACTTGGCATTTTTATTTTCAATGTACTTCTTGCAACATTAGCCTGGGGACTAATTCAAGAAGGATTGAAATTAAGCAACAGAAGTTCCTTTTGGGGCGGTATGCTGTTAGTAACACTGCAAATTATCAGTCGCGTGCAGGAGTACGACACCGATTTACTTTTTAAGTCGCTAGTCTATGTCCTGTGCGGTTCTGCTTTAATTAGCGCTGGACTCTGGTTTGAACGCCGTTTACCTGGTGCTAGCTCTACAAGTAAGAAGTAGTGCAAAAGATGAAAGAATTCAGGAGCAGAGCCAGAGACGCTCCGCCTCCGGTCAGAATTCAGGAAAAGTTCACTAAATCTAAAATTGAATGATTCCTAACTCTTAACTCCTAACTAAAAATCTCTGTGCGTCAAAGTTTTTAAAGTTTCTCTGCGTTAGTCCTAATCTCGTTACTTTTAACCTCTTCAAGACCTCTGCTTTTTAGGACTACGCTCATGACTAATACTTCTTCTGAATCTAAAAATAAACCCTTGTCTCCTGAAGCCGAATTTTCCAGTAAGGTGACTTTTCGGGATTACTTGATTGCTACTGAACAAAAATCGAATAAGTCCTTACCTTTCTGGCGGTTACTTGCTCCCCTGGCGCTGCAAACAGGGCTAATTATGGCAGTACCAGCCCAAGCAGTTTATACAGACGTAACAGGTAAGACGGTGATTTTGCAAACCGTACCTGTAGACCCTAACAATGCGATCGAAGGTAACACCTTAGCCTTAGATTACAATATATCCCGTACCTCAAATTTGAGCAGACTACCTGGCTGGCAAACATTAGTCAGCAGAGGTCGTGGAAGTGGCAGAAGATTGCCTGAAGGAACTAATATTTATGTGACTTTGCAAGAGCAATTATCTTCTGGTCGTGGTGTTCCTAGAGCTTGGAGACCGTTACGAGTAAGTAGTGATCGCCCCACAACTCTAAGAGCTAACCAAGTAGCCTTAAAAGGTGTTTATCAGGATGGTTCCGTTAACTACGGTTTGGAAACATATTACATCCCAGAAAACCAACGGCAGCAGATTCGGAACGACTTACAAGCCCAACGCACCCGCAGAGGACAAGTACCACCTATTGTGGTCAAGGCGAAAGTAGATCCACAAGGAAAGGCAGTGCCACTTAGTATGTGGGTGCGCGATCGCAACTATCGCTTTTAAGCTGTTAGGTAAAGCGTGTAAATATGCAAGCTTTGTCTCTAAAGTTCTGAGCGCTGACTTCCGGCGCTCAGAATTTTCTGTTTGTCATTTTTATTTATAAATTATTGATGGCGGAAACGGTAACGATTACTTCAAAGCCCGTCGAATTGATGATAGCGGTAAAGCGGTTTCAGACCAAGGGGGCGCTATTGCCAATGTCTTGCTTAAGGGTGGATCAGGAGCCGACACATTTGATGTTGGTTACGGTAATGCCACAATCAATGGTGGATCGGGATGGGACAAACTAATTCTGTCTGATTTAAAAACTGATTACACCATTTTAGGCAACTCCAATAATTACACCATTAAACGTGATGAGTTCACCCTTAATGTCTTGAATGTTGAGGAAATCGTCTTTTTTGGCACTGCCCTACTGTAAATTGTGTTTGGAATTCCCGATCGGTAGACTGTGCTTTGGGTTGCCGATTGGATCAAAAAGAGGCATCTAAAACAAAAAACTTTTAATTAGGTATACAGACGAATGGCACTAAGAAAAGTGCAAATCCTTAATCTGCCTGACTTTTGGGTGTAAGGGTTGCACAGTGAAGAATTAAAAACCAAATAATACTTACAAATCAACTACTTCCTCTACACTCCCACACCCAGAAGAAGCAAGGGTTTCACCTTTTCTTCGTGACATTCATCCTTTTCCCCTCTTTTTTAATTAGCGATCGCACTAAAAATTTACCAGCATTCCACAACACACTGCTAAGGCACAATCAACACTGGGCAAGGGGAAAGGTTAATCACGCGAGTGGTAACGCTATCATCCGCTCCCTCTTCAGTCAAGCCTAGCCCCCGACAGCCCATGATAATTAAATCTGCCCCGATTTCATCAGCAACATCGCAGATCGTAAAAGCTGGTTTGCCTCGTCTTTCTAGGGTTTCAGATTGAATTCCTTGCCCAGAAAATAAAGATTGGGCATTTTCCAGTAGTTTCGCAACTACCTCTGGCGACACCATCGGATCATCGGCACTAGGCGCGTCTGGAGGTGGTTCTTCTACCACAGATAGCAGTATCAAGCGACTGCCGTACTTTTTGACTACGTTGGTAACAACATCAGCAGCTTCCCGCGTTTCCCGGCTTTGATCGATAGGAAATAATACCGTCTTAAATATATCTGTCACTTGGGTACCCCTGACTCCGGTAAAATCTTGATGGTTCTACTTTCAAAACAATAACAAAAAGGCAATCAGGAGAGTTTGGTGTGTCCAAAAAAAGTTTAGCAAGTTTATCTTCGGCTGATATCTCTGGGAAACGTGCCTTAGTGCGGGTTGACTTTAATGTGCCTGTGGACGATCAAGGCAACATTACCGACGATACTCGCATTCGCGCCGCTCTACCAACCATCCAAGATTTGACGCAGAAGGGAGCTAAGGTCATTCTCGCCAGCCATTTTGGCCGTCCCAAGGGTGTGGATGACAAATTACGCCTAACTCCCGTTGCCAAGCGTCTGTCTGAGTTACTGGGGCAAGAAGTCATTAAAACTGATGATTCCATTGGTGATGAAGTTGCAGCTAAAGTTGGCGCGTTGCAAAATGGCCAAGTGCTGTTACTCGAAAATGTCCGTTTTTACAAAGAAGAAGAGAAAAACGACCCAGAATTTGCGAAAAAATTGGCAGCTAATGCTGATTTTTATGTAAATGATGCTTTTGGTACTGCACACCGCGCCCATGCTTCTACTGAAGGTGTGACTAAATTCCTCAGCCCTTCTGTGGCTGGATATTTGGTTGAGAAGGAATTGCAATATCTGCAAAACGCCATTGAAAATCCCCAACGTCCTTTAGCAGCAATTATTGGCGGTTCCAAAGTTTCCAGCAAAATTGGTGTAATTGAAACATTGCTAGAGAAGTGCGACAAGCTGATCATTGGCGGTGGGATGATTTTCACCTTCTACAAAGCCCGTGGTTTGAATGTTGGTAAGTCTTTGGTAGAAGAAGACAAGCTGGAACTAGCGAAATCTTTGGAAGCTAAGGCTAAAGAACGTGGCGTTGCTTTATTGCTTCCCACAGATGTGGTATTGGCAGATAACTTTGCCCCTGATGCCAATTCTCAAACCGTTAGCATTGAGAATATCCCCGATGGTTGGATGGGTTTGGATATTGGGCCAGACTCGGTGAAATTTTTCCAAGAAGCCCTTGCAGATACCAAAACGGTAATTTGGAACGGGCCAATGGGTGTGTTTGAGTTTGATAAATTTGCGAAAGGTACGGAAGCGATTGCTCATACCCTCGCCGAAATCGGTAAAACTGGCACAACTACCATCATTGGCGGTGGCGACTCAGTAGCGGCTGTGGAAAAAGTTGGTTTAGCCGATCAAATGAGCCATATCTCCACCGGCGGCGGCGCTAGCTTGGAGTTACTTGAAGGCAAGGTATTGCCTGGAATTGCAGCTTTAGATGATGCATAAGTAGGGACTGGGGACTGGGGACTAGGGACTGAAGAAGGGAATAGGGTACAGGTTACAGGGTACAGATTATTCCCTATCACCTATCACCTGTCACCTTTCCCCAATACCTAAGATCCAATCCCCAACATAAGAAAAATATATGCAACCTAAATGGCTGGAATGGGCGCAAAATTTACAAGCGATCGCTCAAAATGGGTTGACTTATTCTGACGGTGTTTATGATATAGAACGTTACAAACAATTACGAGCGATCGCTACAGAAATTATGGCGACTTACTCGAATGTAGAACACAGCTATGTCCTTAATTTATTTAGCCGTGAACTCGGATATGCAACTCCCAAAGTTGATGTGCGAGGAGCAATTTTTCGTGACGATACTATATTGTTAGTCAAGGAACGAGTAGACGGCTGCTGGACTTTGCCTGGTGGATGGGCTGATATTGGTGAGTCGCCCAGTGAGGCAGTTGTGAAAGAAGTATATGAAGAATCAGGATATCAAGCACGCACTATCAAACTTCTAGCAGTCTATGACAGAAACAAACAGGGACATCCACCATTACCGTTTTATGTCTACAAGTTGTTTTTTCACTGTGAACTTATTGGTGGTTCTCCATCATCAAGTATTGAAACTGAAGAAGTAGGTTTTTTTCCTGAAGGTGCGTTACCAGAACTTTCTCTTGGACGTGTGACACCAGCACAAATCAATCGACTTTTCCAGCATTATCGCCAACCAGATTTACCAACAGACTTTGATTAAATACCTCTGCATTACGAAAATTGGCATACAGAATTCATGGCTTTATTCTGACTGCTGAGTTCTGAATTCTGACTCATAAAATAGCCCGGACTTGTAAATAGTCTCCTGTCGGGTAAGGGGGACACGTTACCGTGTTCCCCTAGCTAGGAAGAAAAGTATCCTTGAATCTGCCCTCTGATGTCAGTACTTTTTTAAGTTGACAACGTTCTTATGCCAAACTGACTTGTAACGTATAAGAAAGAGGGTTAAAGCCGCTACCAGAGAAACTTCCGCCATCTTGAGGCAAGAAAGCAAAGTCACTCACTGAGATGGAGTACGTACCTGCACCCAGAGAACTGGTGATTAATGACGAATTGCCACCGCCACCATCGTCGTTACTGGTCACTAACTTCCCAGCACCGTTAAACAGTCCGAGAACCGTATCTCCCGATGTCACTGTCCTGATAGTGACAGTTCCTGGATTTGCTAAAGAAAATGTAAAAAAGTCGAAATCAGGATTATCCCCCGGTTGAACTGTTGTTAACTGGGCTGAAAGATTAACGTTTGAGCCTGATGATAAGGAACCTAACCCTTCAGCGCTGCCCAGTGTGTTGTTTGTACCTTCTCCAGCGTTTTCCCGCTCATAGAACAAGAAGTCATCACTATCAAGTCTGAGATTTTTTCTCCCCTGCACAACACCTATGATCTCATCTTGCTCTCCTGTCGGTTTGTCTAAGAATATTCGTGTGCTGCTTCCAGCAACTTGCAGGCGGTAGTCCTGTGGAGGTCCTTTGAGTTCAATTCGATCTTGGCTAGAGTCGAAGTCAATAATAGTAGCCAAGTCCCCAAAACCAGGACTTGTATTGTTGGTATCGTCGTAGAAAACATTTTCAGCGTCGCCCAGGATAAATCTATCTACCCCAGCCCCGCCAGCCAACTCATCAGTTTCCCCTAATCCAGGTGGAAGCGGACTACCAGGCCAAACACCGATGAGGATATCGTTTCCAGACCCGCCATTGAGTACGTCATTGCCGGGTCCGCCTTGTAGACTATCATCGCCGTTGCCACCATTGAGGATATCATTGCCGAAACCACCGTCTAGCGTGTCATTTGCCGGAGTCCCATTTATCGTTTCAGAACCTGGAGTGCCGAATTTAAATGCCATATTATCTCTCCTGAGTTTCTCACTAATACGTAAGTTCAGCCTCAGTCAAAGAACTATTCATTGTAGATTACTTGCCATTTAAGTAATCTCTAAGTTAGAAAACATTAATTATTTGGTTAGGAACTTCTAAAGAAAAAAATATCCAACTATTTATTGTAGGCTGACCCGAAAAGCCCATCTTTGGTTGCGGGCGAACGAGACACCTACTCTACAAAATTAGATAATCAATTTCCTGAAAATTCCTTAATTGATGATTACCCAAATGGTAAGTAATTAGCTGAAATATTTTGGTTCTTTTTCTAAATCTTTTTGAACCCACGTTGTACTTAATTACATATCATGAATTACAAGGTTACGTCAACATCTTTAACAAATCTTAAAAATGCCATAAATGCGATTGATTAAAACATTAAAAAATAGCTGTAAAATTTAATTAAATATTGTTTAAAACTACTGTTCTTTTTGGTGAACGTTGCGAGATTTTTCAGATGAAGGTGGTATCGTTGTTAAGTTAAGTTTCAACATCAGATTTTATATAGTTATTTGGGATCGGAAAATTAGGTTTTTGTGCCAGTCCTGTGTATTTTTGCTTGCATTAGGATGCTTCCCATAAATTTTATCGAAACAGAATTCAGGAGTCAGAAGTCAGAAGTCAGCATGAATTCTGCGCGACTACCGGACTTCGGCGTGAGCGCTCAGTCGAACGTTGAATAGATTGGTTTAAGACCCTCACCAAATCGTAGATTTGGTGGTGCAACAATTGAGTGGCGGGTCTGAATCCCTCACTCAAAGATTGCTGAATTCTGAATTCTGACTTCTCCATTCTTTTTCAATTCACGTAGAGACACTCTACTCCAGATAGATGCAGAGGATGACTCTCTACTGAGGCGTTGTCTCCTGCGTTGGTGTCGGTGTAGGAGTGGCGGTTTCTGTGGGAATTGGTGTAGGAGTTGGCGTGGGCGTGGGAGTTGGTGTAGGCGTGGATGTTTCCGTGGGCGTTGGTGTTGGCGATGGGGGAGGGGTGGGATTTTCCGCTGTAATAGTGAGTTGATAATCTACTGGTTTAGTTGCTGTGGAAACTACAACAAACTCATAAAATCCATTTTCTGGTAATTTAGTTGACAAACTACGCTTAGTAGAATCTTCTAAAAATCGAATTTTGCCAGAGGGTGAATAGACTGATAACAAAACTTGGGAATTTGCTTCTAGTTTCAAATCCAGAGATTGGTCTTTGGCAAGTCCAGCAATGAATACCTTACCACCACCAGGTTGGAGAGTACTGCTGACTGTTTTGCCAGTAGCCCCAGGATCGAAGACAAGTTTCTGGAAAGCGCTACCGCCAAGGATTGCACTAAGTTGATCGCTAACAAATCCGTACCAAACTTGTCCGATGGGCTGACCTTGAAAACTTTTACCCCGCTGCTCAGGAAATACACGTAAAAATGCAGTATCTCCCAAATCATACAAAGAACGACTACCAACGTTGATTTTGTTGACTGCCACTTTCCAGCGATCGCGTTCAGCAGTTGTGTAAGTTCCCAGCTTTTGGCGTGCATTATTACTCAGTGGTGCAAGCTTTTCCAACAATTCCGAAGCTGTTGTATCCCATTCTGCGCGCAAACTCTCATCTTCAGGGCCATTGCTGAGAGTACGTCCCCGTAAACTGGGATTTCTGTCCCAAAAAACTTGATTCACCAAGTTCACGTAGAAGTTAGAGTCAATACCCAACTGTTGACGGCGATCGCTTAATCTTTCTTTGCGTTCTCGTTCTGCTGGCGAATATTGGGCTAAAGGATCGGTTGGTTGTTCGCTAGTTGGAATAGGACTGGCTGTAGGATTAGGGTCGACTTGCCCGACATCTCGTCTGCCATTCAATCCCCACCAAATTAAGCCCACACTACCAGCGACTAGC
Source organism: Nostoc punctiforme NIES-2108 (assembly GCA_003326195.1). Classification (GTDB taxonomy): domain Bacteria; phylum Cyanobacteriota; class Cyanobacteriia; order Cyanobacteriales; family Nostocaceae; genus Nostoc; species Nostoc punctiforme_A. The sequence continues at coordinate 22,913 of LXQE01000149.1, read as the reverse complement.
GCCGCCACAAGAAAGGTTTTTGTTGGTGTCCACCAGGAAGAAGAGGGGGAAGAAGAGGGATATGAGGGATATGCAGGGGTTGGGGAAGGTGGGGGAGGTGGAGAGACGGCGATGGTGGCGGATGTGGGTTGTGGTGGAGTGGGATATTGAGTTGGCGGATAGTTCGCTTGGGGTGAGTTGAGGGCTTGGAGTACTTGACGGGCTGATTGATAGCGATCGCTTGGTCTAGCCGATAGCATTTTATCTAATACCTGTGCCAAATCTTGACTCAGATTAACTTCCCGTCGCCATTTCCAGCTAAGAGTATAGGTATCAATTAATTCTTGGGGTTGTTTTCCTGTCAGTAAAACCAACATTGTTGCGGCCAAAGCATACAAGTCGCTGTGGGGAGATACTAACCCAGTTTGCATTTGTTCTGGGGGCGCAAATCCTATTTTACCTAATAAGGTTGGTGCTGGCGGAGGTGCAACCATACCGGGTTGGTAATATTCGGAAGCTACGGTTGCTACTACTTGTTTGACACCGCCAAAATCAATTAAAACTGGCAGTTTGTCAACAGTGCGAAGCATTAAATTATCTGGAGAAATATCTCGATGAATTACTCCTAGTGAGTGGATGTATTCCAACACTGGCAAAATTTGCTGGAACAATTGGCGTATTTCCACTTCTGTAAAGCGCAAACCCTGTTGTATCCGGGTATTTAATAAAGAATTGTAAGTTTCCCCTTCTACATAATCTTGTACCAAAAACAGATATTCTTTGCCCCCTAAATTCAGCCGCAGCAGTTCCCGGAAGCGGGGAATTTGGGGATGTTGCAGTTTATAAAGAACACTCGCTTCTCTCTCAAACAGTTCTTCAGCTTTTTGGACAACGTAAGCTGTTTGAACTTGGGGAGAAAATTCTTTTAAAACACAAAGTTCGCGGAAACGGTTGACATCTTCAGCTAAATAAGTGCGTCCGAAGCCACCTTGGCCAATTTGACGCACAATCACATAGCGATCGCCTAAAGTCAGTCCCGGTTGGATACCATAACTCATGGGCGTATCCAACAAATTTTCGCCACACTGGAGACAAAAGCGACTACCTGGGGAATTTTCATGTCCTTTAGAACAATATATTTTTGTCATTTGTTATTAGTCATTTGTCATTTGTCATTTGTTACTCTTCCCCAGTCCCCAATCTCCAGTCGTCTTATTTGCCAGATTTTACTTTACTGACTTGATCGGCTGCGATCGCATACCAAATTTGACCAAAAGTCTGTTGATTGAGTTTCCGACGCTGCTGATCGGGAAACAAGCGATCGAATTTTTCATTTGTGTCTTTGGTCAACTGATCGATTGTATAGTTCCCAAACTGCCCCGCTCGCGCTTGTTGTCTCCATGTATCGTAATCTTTTTGACTATAGTTCCCCAATTTCCGACGAGCTGCTGTACTGAGGTTAGCCTGTTCTAGTTTATCCAATAAATCGTCAGCGATACCAGACCATTCATCTCGTAAACCAGTGTCTTCAGGTTTAGATGTCAGGCTACGTCCCTTTAATTCTGGTTTTTTTGTATAAAATAAATCATCTACTGTGCGAATAAAAAATCCTTCAGTAATTTCTAACTCTTGACGACGACTGATAATTTTCTGGAGGTCGCTATTTTTTCCTTTGTCGCCGGCTGGTTTTCCAGTTGGAAACTGTGGGATTTGCGGTAATGAAGGTAATGAAATTGATGGGATCGTGATTGAAGTTACGGCGCGAATGGCTGCATTTCCCGCCGCTAAAGTTAATCCAACTAAAGCCGTTCCCCCTAAACTCATCACAAAAGGCCGAATCCAAGCAGGGAAAGTTCTCGGTTTAGCGATCGCTTGCGTTTGCCTCTGAAATCTGCTCACAATAGCACTGGCGCGTTGTCTTCCCGGAGCAACGACCATCGTCTTGATTTTGCTAGTAATATAATTAGCTGGGGATTTAGTCGCAGTTGGCGACGGTAAATCTCTAAGGATTTGCTCGGATCGTTGATAGCGATCGCTTGGTCTATAAGCCAGCATCTTTTTTAACACTGCTTCTAGTTTGGGACTAACTTGGATTTCCTTGCCCCATCCCCAAATTCCCTGATAGCTATCGTATAATTTCTGCGGTTCTTTACCTGTAAGCAACACTAATGTTGTCACCGCCAAAGAGTATAAATCACTACTAAAAAATGCCTTTCCCTGCCGTAGCTGTTCTTCTGGAGCGTAGCCCTTTTTACCTAGCAGAGTGTTATTTCCAACCAACTTGGTACGCCAAAAACCTTGAGAAGCTGGCAATTGCTTGACGCCCCCAAAATCAATCAGCACTGGCAAATTATCAGAACGCCGCCAGATTAGATTATCGGGAGAGATATCACGGTGAATTACATCTCGTGAGTGGATGTATGATAAGACAGGTAAAATCTGTTGCAGGAGGGTGATTACTTCCTCTTCACTAAAGGTTTTTCCTTGACTTTCACGCTGTTCTAATAACTGGTAGTAATTGTCACCATCCACATAATCTTGCACTAAAAAGAAAAAATCTTTACTGCCTATCTTCACTTGTAGCGAGGCGTGAAAACGGGGAATCTGTGGATGCTGGAGTTTTTTCAGGACATTCGCTTCTCTCTCAAATAACTCTTTAGCTTTTTGTAAATCTTGATTTTCTTGTACTTGGGGTGCAAATTCCTTCAGCACACAGGTTTGATGTGATTTATTGATATCTTCCGCCAAATAGGTGCGTCCAAAGCCGCCTTGTCCTAAATGACGGATAATTTGATAGCGATTATCCACAACCTGTCCCACAGCAAGAGGTAATGGTTCACCACAATGGGTGCAAAAGCGGTTACTACCATTATTTGTGTGTTGTTTACTGCAATAGAGCTGCATGGTGCTGAAGGATAAATTAAGGTTTTATTGAATGACTACAACGCGCATACCCTCATTTTCGGATATTCTACGAATTACGAATTACGAATTATTTTAACGGTGTTGGTTCTACTTCAGAATAAATAAGCAAGCGTCATGAACGGCAAATCAAGACAGCAGCAAGTAATTAAAGCATTTGAAGATTTTTTGTCTACCCCCCTAGAAACTGTACTGCAAAGGCATCTCAACACTCAAACTTCGGCAGCTTTGAGTTTATTTCACGATGTGGCGGCGAATGTACCAGCCTACAAGGCATTTTTAGCAGAAAGGGAAATTAATCCCGCGACTATTCAAACCTTAGAGGAGTTTCAAAAACTACCAGCGATCGCTAAACAAAATTATATACTGCGTTATCCCTTACCTGACTTGTGCCGTAACGGACAACTAGAAGCGTGCGACATAATAGCTGCTTCATCAGGTTCTAGTGGTAAACCGACATTTTGGCCTCGTTTTTTCACAGATGAACTCCAAATCGCCACACGCTTTGAACAGATTTTTCACGATAGTTTCTATACAGATAGCAGACGTACCTTAGCAGTGATTTGTTTCACTTTAGGCACTTGGGTAGGTGGAATGTTTACTACTAATTGCTGTCGTTATCTTGCTAGTAAAGGTTATCTCATCACTGTAATTACTCCTGGTAACAACAAAGAAGAAATCTTGCGAGTTGTCCAAGAACTAGGTTCAGAATTTGAGCAAGTGGTGTTATTGGGATACCCGCCATTTTTGAAAGATGTGATTGATACTGGTATCGCTCGTGGTGTGGAGTGGCAGCAATATCAGATTAAATTAGTGATGGCGGGAGAAGTTTTTAGTGAAGAATGGCGAAGTTTAGTTGCCCAAAGAGTTGGTTCACAAAATCCTTGTTATGATTTTGCATCACTTTACGGTACTGCGGATGCCGGAGTTTTGGGTAATGAAACACCGTTAAGTATCTGTATTCGCCGTTTTTTGGCAGAAAATCCCGATGCAGCTAGAGCTTTATTTGGGGAATCGCGTTTACCCACACTAGTACAATACGATCCTTTCACTCGCTTTTTTGAAGTTCAAGATGGCGGATTGCTATTTTCGGGAGATAACGGTATTCCCTTAGTGCGTTATGACATCTTGGATACTGGCGGGATAATTAGTTATGATGTAATGCTGCAATTTTTAGCAGAATGGGATATTGCACGTTTTATGCATTTCGGCTCAATCCTGACTTCATCAGACTTAGTTGTTTGCCTAAACGCATGGGATATGGTGCAATACCAAGTAATTTCTAATTACAAATTATTATTATCTTTTACTCAAAAAATAATTTCTAAAAAACCTATCAAAAGATAGATGACAAAACTTAAGTTAGGTTTTTGTTACTTAATTTTTGCTATACCAATACCTTAAAAAGACTTATATATAAGGATTTATCGCACAACCTTAGTCAGATTTATAAAATTCAGAAGTTTTGATAAATGCTTGCTCAGGTGGAGGCTTTATGATAATCTCTCCTAATAGCGCTAGAGTTAGATGCAAATTAGTCGCAGATAGCTTTTGAGGATTTCTAGAACTAGTGTCAAGCATTATCGATAATATACAATCGCTGGCCTATTCGGCATCTGTGGGATTGATGCTACCTCAAAAGCATTATTCCTGCCCTAGTAGGAATTTTTATCAACTTATGGTGCAAAAATTATGGCGCCAGCTTTTGCTGGCTACTCATACCATGTAATCCGCTTGGTGGGAATTTCGCTGATTGATATCCTGACTTTTACTTGTGCAATTACTACCATGCTTTTAATACACATCCCACAACCACCACTTAGAAAAGTTTACGGAATATAGACGAAAGTCACTAAATTTTTCCAGTCAAATTAATTTAATCGAACTATCATGTTGAATATTGGGATGTATTTGTGGCAATTTGATCAGCCAATACTGAAAAGAAAATTCTCTAGATTTTTAGCTTTTATCCTCAGTGCTATTTTAGTTGTAGTTTTGGCAAATAACAGTTTTGCGACTGCACCCAAAACTACAGAGATATTATGGGATACTTACGGCATACCGCATATATATGGTAAAGATGCTCCAAGCACTTTCCAGGCATTTGGTTGGGCACAAATGCAGAGTCATGCTAACTTGCTGTTACGCCTCTATGGTCAAGCTAGGGGAAAAGCAGCCGAATACTGGGGAGAAGAGTATTTAGAATCTGATAAATGGGTCCTGACGATGGGAGTACCCAATCGCGCTAATTCTTGGTATCGGGCACAAAGTCCAGCTTTTCGTAGTTATATAAATGCCTTTACCAGTGGGATAAATACTTATGCCAAAGCCCATCCTGATTTGATTGACGAGCAATTAAAAATAGTATTACCTGTCAAGCCAGAGGATGTGTTGGCGCATTTGCAAAGAGTGCTGTATTTTACTTTTATCGTCAATCAAGAACAGGTAACAGATATTACTCATACTCAATCGAAAGCTGGTTCTAACGGTTGGGCGATCGCACCTAAACATTCTGCCAGTGGTAAGGCGATGTTGCTGGCAAATCCCCACTTGTTATGGTCGGATTTATTTGTCTGGTACGAAGCACAAATTACCGCCCCAGAGATGAATGCTTCTGGAGCAGCGCTGGTGGGAATTCCGGTTTTAGCGATCGCCTTTAACGATTATTTGGGTTGGACTCATACTGTCAATACTCATGATGGTTGGGATGTATACAAGTTGAAATTGACTGATGATGGTTATCTTTTTGATGGCAAAGTCCGTCCTTTTACAACATCAAAGTTTTTGTTAAAAGTCAAGCAAAAAAATGGCTCCTTAGTCGAACAATCATTATTAGTCAAAAGTTCCGTCCACGGTGCAGTCGTTCAAGAAAAAGATGGGTTTGCTGTGGCGCTGCGGGTTGTCGGTGCAGACCGTCCCGGTGTGTTGGAACAGTGGTGGGATATGGCGCGTTCCCGAAACTTAACCCAATTTCAAAAGGTATTGAAACGCTTGCAACTACCGATGTTTACCGTCATGTATGCAGACCGAGCAGGACATATCATGCACTTATTCAACGGTCTGGTGCCGATTCGTCAACAGGGAGACTTTCAATATTGGGAAGGTTTAATTCCTGGCGACACATCTAAGACTTTGTGGAAAAAAATGCACCCATACCAAGATTTACCGCGTGTGATTGATCCGCCTAGTGGTTGGTTGCAAAATGCCAATGATGCGCCTTGGACAACGACTTTTCCATCTGCCATCAAAGCAGATGATTATCCTGCTTATATGGCTCCACGAGGAAAAATGCCTTTCCGCGCCCAAAGTTCTGCAAAAATGCTGGCTGAAGATCCAAAAATTTCTTTTGTGGAAATGATTAAGTACAAACATTCCACCAAAATGGAACTTGCAGAACGCATCCTCGATGATTTAATTCCCGCGGCTCAAAAATATGGCGATCAATTAACTCATCGTGCTGCTGATATTTTGGCTGCTTGGAATCGTAATGCTGATGCTGATAGTAGAGGCGCAGTATTGTTTTCTTTTTGGTGGCAAGAAATGGATCAAGACCAAACCTTTAGTATTCCTTGGAATGAGAACTCGTGGTGTACCACACCCGATGGTTTAAAAGACCCAGAAAGTGCAGCGAAAGCGCTACAAATAGCGGCAGCTAAAGTCGAAAAAGCTTATGGAAAGCTAGATGTTGCTTGGGGTGAAGTCTTCCGAGTGCGTAGCGGAAACTTAGATTTACCTGCCAATGGTGGCGATGGGGATCTAGGAATATTCCGCGTCCTCAATTTTGCTCCCTCTACTGATGAACGCTTTCAAGCAGTCGCTGGTGATAGTTATGTCGCGGCCATTGAGTTTTCTCAGCCAGTTAGGGCAATGGCCTTACTCAGCTACGGTAACGCTACTCAACCTGGTTCGCCCCACATTACCGACCAACTACAACTTTTTACTCGCAAGCAACTGCGTCCTGTTTGGCGAACTCGCCCAGAGGTATTGGCAAATTTGGAGGAACGCAAAACTTTTTGAGAGCTACGCCCAGTTATTAACTATGAGTTATCCATCAAAAGTCTGCCTGTACAGTTGGAAGATTGTTCTTTTGATAACGCTTGCTGGTATTTCTTTGCCAGCGTTATCAGAAAACAAACAACTGAATAATGATGAACCACAAATTCTTCAGACTGAGATTAGCGATCGCGATCTGAAAATTATTGAGCAGTTAGTTGCGATCGCCCAGCGTCAGTCTTCGCAGGTACAGGAGGCAAAAGCCGCTATGGGATGGAGTGCTTTCACCGATGTTTTGAGTGTTGAATTTTCACCATCTCAAACCAAGACCAACTATAACTTGCCCGATGTAACATCCGAAAGTCAACGTAGTTTTGCGATCGCAATGACAATTGACCCGATTAAACTTTTGAATATAATTCAGCAATTACCGATAAGAAAAACTCGGTGGCATGAAGTTAAACAGCAAAAACGGGTAGCAGTTGTACAATACTACCTTGCTTACTTACAAGCCCGTCAAGCTACGAAAATAGCCGCTTATCAAATGCAACAGCTAGCCCTTGCGGGAGCAAAAACTGAGCGGATTGCTAGCATGAATTCCCAAGTAACTTTACCCGATCGAGTTAGTCTAATGGCTAATCCTGAATATGTTGCAGCGGCAACGCAGATGCTAAATACAAACGCACGCGATCGCTTGGCATTAGAAGAACTAGCAGCTTGTGTTGGCTTATCTTCACAAGCAACAATTAAACTGCTTGAAGTCAGTAATTTGAACAATTAGTAGATCAGTTCCCTCACCAGCCAGAGGATTGTTGTCATCCCTAACATTTCCCGTTGCGGGTTTAATTGCTCCCCATATTGCCCGTCAATTAGTAGATGGAAATCATCAAGGTTTGATTCCAGTAGCGGTAATCACAGGAGCAATGATTGTGGTTTTATCTGATTTTATCGGCAGAATTATTTTTGCTCATATCGAAATTACTTGCGTAATTGTTACCATGATTGGTGCCCCATATTGTGTTTATTTACTAATTCAAAATCTGTGAAACAAAACCTAGTTTAGTATACTTAATACTAAGTAAGTAAAAATTCTAATTTAGGTGTAGCATTAATAAAAGCGAATAGTGTGATATGTCATGTCCAGGTAATTAGTTATGATTCCCATAGTCCTTGCACTCTACACGCCAGTTGCTCATGCCATAACCGCGTTGCGCTGGCTCCCCTTAATCCCCTACCTACGGGAAGGGAAACAAAGCGCTGCCTTAGCGGGGTTGGGTTCTTTGGGTTTAATTCAGTAATCAAGCGGACATGATATTACATACTTACAAAATTATCAAAATATTCTCTAAAATTTAATTATGTCAATGTCATTATTGAGCGACAATCAACATTACCAAATGTCAGCGAAGAGTTTGACTTTGGGTTATGATAATATAACTATTATTAAGCATTTAGATTTAGATATACCACCAGGAAAAATAACTGCTTTAGTTGGTGCAAATGGCTCTGGAAAATCTACTTTATTAAGGGGTTTAGCAAGATTATTAAAACCTCGTATTGGCACAATTTATTTAGATACAATAGATGTATTTAAGCTGTCAACAAAAGATGTTGCTAAAAAGTTAGGAATTCTTACCCAAGGCCCCGTTGCGCCAGAAGGATTAACCGTTCGAGATTTGGTAGCTTGTGGAAGATTTCCTTATCAAAGTTGGTTGCAGCAGTGGACAAAAGAAGATGAAAGATTAGTAGAATTAGCGTTAGAAATTACTGGGATTAAATACTTGGGAGAACGCGAGTTAGATACTCTTTCTGGTGGACAGCGACAACGTGCTTGGATTGCAATGGCATTAGCTCAAGATACGGATATTTTATTGTTAGATGAACCAACTACTTTTTTAGATTTGGCGCACCAAATAGAAGTTTTAGATTTATTGTATGATTTGAACCAAAACCAGGGACGAACGATTGTCATGGTGTTACATGATTTGAATCACGCCTGTCGTTATGCTGATTATTTGGTAGCGGTGAAAGAAGGTCAAATTTTTGCTGTGGGCGAACCTAATTTGGTGATCACTGAAAAGATGGTAAGGGAGGTGTTTGGATTGGAATGTCAGGTTATCCCAGACCCAGTTTCAGGTACACCGATGTGTATACCAGTAGGAAGAAAGGGGAGAAAATAGAAACAAATAAAAACCTTACACAGCAGAATACAGTTCAGTTAAGCATTTCTTCCTTCTCGTCTTGCAGAGTAGGGAATAATTTTTCTGACTAGCAGCGATTAAAAAACATCTCGCAGATATGCAATGCTCTCTTCTGAAATTAAATTGCTATATTTATTGCAGATATCTAATACAGTGGAGAGCGATCGCTATTTTGATGTGGATTGTGAATATCTCTAAGATATTACAGCGGTTTTCCAGTAATTGAACTACACCACTCCCTACTCCCCGTCTCAGTTGTGGTCTAAAATCATTTTCTTGTAATCAACCCTCTAGATTGCTCCACTAGGCGAATAAACTCACCCCGATAGCCCTCCTGGTCTTCCTCCTTCCCTTGGCTTGCCAATTTCATCACCAAATCATAACTAGCATCTCCCTTATACTCAGAGTCACGCAGCACCATCCCAAAGGTAGCTACCGCAGCGGCAAATCTCAGGTTTGTGGAGGGTATCTGGTCGGCTCTCAAATCATTATCTTGGATGGTTTGAGTAATTAGTTGACTGGTGCTGTCCTGGGGCAACTTATAGCGCAGTTTCACCTGCATCAACTCATTACCAGCAGCATCCGAGACAGTTTCACCAGAACGCTGATACCGCAAAGGGTCTATCTCTGGGAGTTTCACATCGCTTTTTGTACCAGTAGGAATTATTTCATAAAGCGCTGTCACAGAATGACCAGCCCCAATATCTCCTGCATCTTTCTTGTCGTCATTAAAATCCTGGTTTTGCAGCAGGCGGTTTTCGTAACCAATCAAGCGATATGCCTGAACTTTCGCCGGATTAAATTCCACCTGAATTTTCACATCCTTGGCAATGGTAAACAGAGTTCCCCTGAGATCGTTAACTAAAACTTTTTTGGCTTCCAATAGGGTATCGATGTAAGCGTAGTTACCGTTACCCTTATCAGCCAGTTGTTCCATTTTTCCGTCCTTATAATTGCCAGTACCAAATCCCAACACCGTCAGGAAAATTCCTTGCTCTCGCTTTTGTTCAATTAATCGTGTCAGGTCGCCATCACTGGAAACCCCAACGTTAAAATCTCCATCGGTAGCTAAAATTACTCTGTTATTACCAGACTTGAGGAAGCTTTCTTTGGCTATCTTGTAAGCTAGTTCTATGCCCTGACCACCAGCAGTCGAGCCTCCAGCCTTTAAGCGGTCAATCGCTGCCAGAATTGTTGATTTCTGACTACCAGCAGTGGCAGGTAACACCAATCCAGCATTCCCAGCATAGACTACCAAACTTACCCGGTCTTCAGGACGCAGTTGATTCACCAACAATTTGAGCGACTGTTGCACTAAGGGTAATTTGTTCGGGTCATCCATAGAACCGGAGACATCAATTAGAAATACTAAGTTGCTGGGTGGTAAGGTTTTGCTTTCTAGACGTTTACCTTGCAAACCCACCTGTACCAGCTTGTGTTGAGGATTCCAGGGAGCAGCAGCAACTTCAGTGGTGACGGAAAAAGGGCGATCGCCTTTTGGTTGGGGATAATTGTAGGTAAAATAATTGATTAATTCCTCAATTCGCACTGCATCCTTGGGTGGTAATTTCCCTTGAGTAATAAACCGTCGCACGTTGCTATAAGATGCTGTATCTACATCAATGGAAAAGGTGGAAAGAGGATCGTTACCGACGCGATGAAAGGGATTATCTTCAATCCGGTTGTAGTTTTCTGTATTGAATCTGCTACCTATTTGTGGTTCCGGGGCAACCCTTCCAATACTGCCACGAGTTTGGAGTTTAGGCATATTCGCACGGTTAGCAACTTGATCCTGCACAGATAAGCCAGACGGAATACTAAGGGGTAGGGCTGTAGGTAAAGGTTGAGTCTTTCGGGTAGATTCAGTTTGAGTCCGTTCTCTGGTAGTCTGAGCCGGAGTGATGGGACTACGAGCTTCCAATTCATCTATCGGACTTTTTAGGGTTGCTAACTCCGGTGCAAATTCTGACTGCAAGCGTTGCAGAATTTTCATATCTGCTGGGGTAACTATCTTGGGATCAGTCGCTATTAGCTCATTGCTCCGATTCACACAGGCATTCAAGACTGTAGCAAATTCAGTCCGGGTTACAGGAAGAGTGCCAAAATTTTGGACGGGGACGACACAACTATACTGTTGCACCAATGCCTGGAGTGCTTGGTAGTCAGGGTGATTGGGTAGAATGGAAGTTTTTGGAGTAGAACTGGCAGGAGTCTGATTGGCTGGAACTGCAACCGTCACAGACTGACGTAAAACGGCAATTCCGACTGACGGTATCAATAAAAACAATATTCCAATACTGACTCGCTGCCACATTTTGGATGGAATCGGGTAAGACATGGCTAAATCCTCACACTAAATTTTTTCTGTCACATTTGAGTATTTACTCAGAATAGTCTTAAGCAGCTTGGGATTTGATAACCGTTTCAGTTTTGGTAACTGTAACTTATACAACACGAACTATTCCCGTCTAGCATTAGGGAATATAACAGTATTTCTTGGTATCGGCTAATAATCTGAGTTAAGTAAATTACTCAGTTGCTTCACTCCAGATACTCATTTACAACATCACCAGCCAGCAAAAGGGCACAATATCAAAAGTTTTTAACAGGATTACGGAATTGCGATAACATCCCTTGAAGTCATAATCATCAGAACACAAACTGACTGCGTTCACGGAACTTTTTGCTTTACCAACTCCAAGCAAGAAATCTTAAAATACCCAAATAATTAAAAGACGTTATTAAGGAGATAAATTAACATGAGCGAGAATAATAACCCACAAACCAAAACCAAAAAACAACCTCCTAATACAATAGGAAAACCACCTAAGACTGAGTTTATTAACTCCGATCAACAGCCCACAAGACCAGAATTATCAGATAAATAATTCCTTTTACCACAACATTTTATTTATAACTCAATACCTTGGGTGAAGGGCTATTAGTGTAGATAATTGGTGTTTTCAGACGCGATTTATCGCGTCTCTACATGAGGGTTTTGGGGTGATCTGAACTGTATTGAGTTATAACTATAAAACGAATTCTAGTGTCGGAGAGAATAAGAAACTAGAAGTCTAACGGAAATATTCATTTGGGAACCATTGGTTCCCATTTCATTTTTAATGCCATCGCTTATTAATTCATTGATTTGATAAGGGTAGGCAAATAGTGAAACAAGTTCTGCCTGACTGCGACTCAAATGAAAGCGTACCGTGATGGCGATTTTCTACAATTCGGCGAACGGTTTCTAAACCAAGTCCTGAACCATGCCCCACTGATTTGGTGGTGAAGAAAGGTTCAAAAATGCGGGTTTTAATTTCAGGTGAAATTCCACTGCCAGAATCGATGATGTCAATATGGGCATAGCGATCGCAATGATGTGTTGTAATTTCTAGCAGTCCTTTACCATCCATTGCATCAATGGCGTTGTCAATTAAGTTCGTCCACACCTGATTCAGTTCGCTGCCATAGGCAAGGATTTTTGGAAGACTTCGATCGTAATTGCGTTGCACTTGGACACCGCATTTGAGTTTATGAGCAAACAATCGCAAGGTATCTTCTAAGCCTTGATGTATATCTACTTCTTGCTGAGTGCCTTGATCTAGGTAAGAATAAGACTTCATTGATTGCACAAGTTCGGAAATCCTCTCAGATCCTCGCAAACCATGTTTAATCATTGACATAACTTCAAAGGAAAGTGCTAGCCAGTGCAATCCCATTTCTCGCAATTCTGTGTCGTCGTTGCGCCAACGTTCCATAAGTTGGTCTAGGGTTTCAACCTCAACACCACCTTCCGCTAAAGGTTCTGCTAATTTCCATGCTTGGTTCACACCATAGTCTTCTAACCATTCCAGCAATATGTCTTCGCGATCGCTTAGTGTCACCGGATCTAGGCGATTATTCAAAATCGCATCATAGCCTAGATCGCGTACTCTCAACCAATGTTGAGTATGGGCTTCCTCAACATTGCGTTGCCCATAAACTAAGTTCATTCGTTGTAACTCTAAGATGGCGGCTGGCATTTCTTTTAAAGTCCGAACCAGGGCTGCGGCTGGGTTGTTGAGTTCGTGAGCTAGACCGGCGGCAAGTGTCCCTAAAGCTGCCATCTTTTCGCGCCCACGAATGAAAGACTCTAGCCCCCGGACACGACGTTGCATAATGCGGAAGACCATCCGCTCAAAATCACGACATTCATGCAGCAGTTTACGAAAGTCTTCTCCCTGCATTTCATAGATATGGCAATTTGTAAATGCCCGCATTGTCACAGGTGCAGGTTCGTCTGTGAGTACTGGAATTTCACCAAAAAAGGATGGGGCTTCGTGTTGCCCGATGGGAATTGCAACTCCTTCACTGCGGCGGGTGATGTTGATTTTACCTTTGACTAAGATAAATAAGCGACATCCAGGGTCTCCCTCATGGGACAACACTTCTCCGGCAGAAAGTTCAACTGTGTGAGCGCGATCGCAAACCCACTGCAATCGCTCTTTGGGAAGTTGTTGAAATGGGTCTAAGTTGATTAATTCCTCAACACATAACATCAATTAACCTCCTTGAGTGGGCAGGGAGCAGGGGGGCAGGGGGGATAAGAAAGTAGGGTTATACCGCTGTGTTTGTCTATGGAGAATTTTGGCTTAAATAGTTGAAGAAGGCTTTAGTCTCAGTTTATCAGAATGCGCAAAAAACCCGATCCGTATATACGGTGGGGATGGATAGCGGTCTGCTCGCTCAAAATTTATTAAACCCAGCAGAACGACGATAAAGTAACCAGATAAACAGGGGTGAACCCAGCAAGGCAGTGACGGAACCTACTGGTAGTTCTACTGCTCCTAGTCTTGAGAGTAAATCTGCAAAAGTGAGTAACCATGCACCTGCAAGGGCGGAAAGTGGTAAAACAAACCGATGATCTGTACCAACAATGAGGCGGACACCGTGAGGGACAACAAGACCGACAAATCCAACCAAGCCACTGATGCTGACTGCACCTGCGGCTAATAGAGTGGCGACACCACCAATTAATAGGCGCGATCGCGTCAACGAAAGCCCTAAACTCACAGCCAAATCATCTCCCAAAGCCAGTATGTTTAGCGATCGCGCCAGCAAGCATCCCCCGATCAATGCAACGATGATATAAGGGCCAGTTGTAGCAATTTCTTGCCAACCCCGCCCATTAAGACTACCAACCAGGAAACTGAGCGCAATTTGAATTTGCCCATCTTCAGCTAAAAGCAGCAATGTACTTTGTACAGCACCAAATAAAGAACTCACCGCTACTCCGCCTAAAATCAAGCGCTCAACAGAAATTCCCGACCCCGAACGACCGAGTAAAATAACGATCGCAGCAGTTAACATTGCTCCCATCCATGCTGCTAAAGGAATTGCGATCGGGAATATTTGGCACACAATCATCAGAATTACAAGCAGTCCTGCACCTGCTGAAATGCCCAAAATAAATGGATCGGCAAGACTATTACGTAACATTCCTTGCAGCAACGCTCCTGACATTCCCAAAGCTGCGCCGACAACGATCGCAGCCGTAATCCGCGGTAGACGTAAATCCCAGAGAATTGTCTGTTTAACCGGATCGCCTTTGTGGAGAATGGCTTGCCAAAATTCCGACATATTTAAAGGTACTGCTCCTTGAGAAAGCGACAGCGCTAGCGTTACTACCAGTGCTGTACCAAGGAGTAAAACAGCCCAAAATACTCGGTGTTCAGTAAAAATTTTCTGAAATGGTCTAGTCAAATTTAGATATGTATTTTTTTTAAATATAATCCGTCCCAAACAAAGCTGCATTTAAAGATAGCTTCTCTTCGATGAGGGAGCGGAGGAGTAAAAATTTACCGCTCAGAAGATGGAAGTTGACCTTCTGAAGGTGAGCGTTGAGCCTCAGAAGGTGATCGTTGACCCTCAGAAGGTGGAAGTTGAGCTTCTGAAGGTGAACGTTGACCCTCAGAAGCTCAATTTTTAAGTTTTAACAAAGTTTGGGGTTTAAATCCCCTGCTTCTATCAAGCAGCCCGAATTGAAGCCTAAATCTAAATCCCCGACACAAAACTTAATTGCGTTCGCGCAGCGTCTCGTAGAGAGGAACGAGCGTCATTGCGAATTGCGTTAGCGGAGCGAGGCGTTCGCTTTTAGCGTCTCGCAGAGAAGCTCATTGCGAATTTGCCCTGTGCCCCTACGTTAGTTCTAGTCCACCTTGATAGCCAGTGACAATGCGACCACCATCCTTGAGGATGTGGATTTCTATCTGGTCGCTAGCCCAAGTAATCTGGTCTTGGAAAGCTGGGTTTAACACCTGAACCCGTTGATTGCTAGAAGAGACTGGAGAATTGGGAGAATTAATTGCCAGAGATTGTACAAAAGGCCCGTCAATCAAAATATCGAGTTGTTCTAACAATGCTTGGGAACCTGGCGGTGCAGATTGGGACTGTAGCTGCTTAAGAGTGAACCCACTAAAAGACATTACATTTAAACCAGCAGCTTTTACCTTCCGAGCTAAAGACGCTAGTGCCGTTGCTTGCCAAAAGGGTTCTCCACCAGAGAATGTTACACCCGTGTTGTGGGGATTGCTGAGAATATTTTCGGCAAGCTGATCAACAGCAATCAATTGGTTAGCCTCAAAAGACCAGGAGCTAGTATTAAAGCAGCCAGGACACTCACGCAGACAACCTTGTACCCAGACGACCGCACGACAACCAGGGCCATTAACTTCTGACTGATCGACGTAACCCATTATATTGAGATAGCCTGGGGGAATTTCCATGAGTGCTAGCGATGGGTCAGTTGGCTTAATTTCCATCTCTTTAACTCCTTTTAGCCGTTAACTGTTAAATATAGCGAATCTCCACTTATATAACCGTGACAATAGTTATATAAGGAGGGATTTAATTAATGACTAATTTCTCAAAAACTTTTGGGGGTTTGGAAAAGTCCGCTTTAACTTACTAGACTGAACCAGCATCTTTTTACTGATGCTCAGGGTAGAACAAGGCACTGAGTTTGTGATTAAGATTCCCCTGATCCTGGATAAGCCAGCATAATTCGTAATTGATAAGTAGTAATTACGAATTACGAATTACGAATTACGAATTAGCTAAATACCTCCACTTCTTCAGGAACCTTCATTTGGTCGAGAATTCCCCAAATTTCCTGTAACATCGGGTCTAACCCGGTGCGAGTAACCGCCGAAATCACAAAAACTGGGGCGTAGGAGAGATGATTAAGTTGGGTGGCTAACGCCTCCAAATCGACAGTTTCCCGATCGACTGCATCAATTTTATTCAGCGCCAAAATTTGCGGACGTTCTGCTAAACCCCGTCCATAAGCTTGTAATTCTTCCTTAATTGTGTTGTAGTCTCTAACCACATCATCACTAGTGGCATCAATCAAATGAAGTAGCACCCGCGTGCGCTCGATGTGGCGCAAGAAATCATGTCCCAACCCAGCCCCATGAGCTGCTCCCTCAATTAGTCCGGGAATGTCGGCGAAAACAGTACCATCGCCAGTAGGTTTCCGCACTACACCCAAATTTGGGATCAGGGTAGTAAAAGGGTAGTCTGCGATTTTTGGACGTGCCGCTGATAAAGATGAAATTAAAGTGGATTTACCAGCATTTGGTAAGCCAATAATCCCGACTTCTGCCAAAAGTTTTAACTCTAGGCGCAGCTGCTTTATTTCCCCTGGTAATCCTGGGAGAGCATATTCTGGGGCGCGGTTACGGTTACTCAAGAAATGCTGATTTCCCAGTCCGCCTTTACCACCTTGGGCAATCAGCAAAGTCTGCTTAGGCTCAGTTAAATCTCCTAGCAGTTCGCCGGTTTCAGCATCATAAATGGTTGTACCACAGGGAACTTCGATGATCAAATCCTTTCCTCCTGCTCCGGTGCAGTTACTTGGGCCACCACGAGTACCTTTTTCGGCCTGAAAGCGATGGTTGTATCTGAAGTCCAACAAAGTTTGTAAGTTTTCATCGGCAACGAAAAATACCGAACCACCTCTTCCCCCATTACCACCGGAGGGGCCACCAGTCGGCACGTATTTCTCTCGCCGGAAGGCGACAATACCATCGCCGCCCTTACCAGCTTCAACTTCAATTTTTGCTTGATCGATAAATTGCATCTTTCTAAAGTCCTGTTAGCGGATAGCTAAGGTTTAATCTGTGCTGAATTATGAGTTGCGAGTTATATGGGAGTTATAAATTATAAGTTTTAAAATCTCATTTCTCACTACTTTACTTGTAACTCACACTTCCTACTCTCCTGCCCGCCCCTTTTGCTCAAGATATGGGAATATTATAAAGTTGTAGCTAACCGCCTACGTAGAGGTTTAAAGTGGATACCATTGCAATTCCTGCTCTAAATCGGCCAGTGGATGCCACAGTAGAAATTCCCGGTTCTAAAAGTCTTACCAATCGGGCATTGCTTGTCGCTGCTTTGGCGCAAGGTGACTCCATTTTAGAAAATGCCTTATTTAGTGAAGACAGCGAGTATTTTGCCAAATGTTTAGAGCAACTGAGTATTCCCATAACCCTGAACCCTAATCTAGCTCAGATTCAGATTGCAGGAAGGGGAGGCGAGATTCCAGCTAAACAGGCAGATTTATTTGTAGGTTTATCAGGTACTACAGCACGGTTTATCTCGGCGCTGGTGGCACTGGGTAATGGCGAATATCGGCTAGATGGCGTTCCCCGGATGCGAGAACGACCAATGGGTGACATGCTGACGGTGCTACAAACAGGTGGAGCAACTGTTAACTTTGAGGGAAACTCCGGGTTTATGCCCTACACCCTCTATAGTCGGCAATTTGCTGGCGGAAATTTTAGCTTGAAAGCCAACCAAACAAGTCAGCAACTTTCGGCATTGCTGATGATTGCGCCTTACGCTCAACAGGATACGATTTTTGAGGTTGAGGGTACGTTGGTTTCTCAGTCTTACATCAAAATGACCTGTCGTCTGATGGCAGATTTTGGGGTGGAGGTGATTCAAATCGGCGATAATCAATTTCAGATTAAAGCAGGTCAACGTTACCAAGCTCGGCATTACACAGTAGAACCCGATGCGTCAAATGCTTCTTACTTTTTTGCCGCCGCTGCTGTCACGGGTGGACGGGTGCGGGTAAAACATTTGACCAAACAATCCTGTCAGGGTGATATTCTCTGGCTCGATGTTTTAGAACAGATGGGTTGCCAAATTAAGGATTCAGACGATTACACCGAAGTGACGGGGCCGAAGCAATTGCAAGGTATCGACATTGATATGAATGATATATCGGATCTAGTGCAAACATTAGGAGCGATCGCGCCCTTTGCCAGTTCACCGATTACCATTCGGAACGTGGAACATATTCGCTATAAGGAAACTGACCGAATTCAAGCTGTTGTCACAGAGTTACGTCGGCTAGGAGTTGAAGTTGAAGAATTTGCAGATAGACTGAAAATTCAACCTGGACCTATTACCCCGGCGGCAATTGAAACCTATCACGATCATCGAATGGCGATGGCTTTTGCTGTCACTGGCTTGAAGGTTCCAGGGATTGTAATTAAAGATCCTGGTTGTACAGCAAAGACTTTTCCAGATTACTTTACCCGATTCTTCCAAATGCTCGAACAATAACAGCTATTTTCGCTAAAGGACAATAATTTAGTTAAAACGACAAATACAGCAGTTTTCAAGTAGATGAAGTACAAAGTGCAAGACTCATGTAGCAGACATCAAAAATTTCTGCCTCCTGCCTCAAAACCCGTAGCTTTGTACTTTATGTAAAAGAAAACTGCTGTATACTAATCGCCAGCTGTTAAAAGACATTACTTTTTAAGTGCCAGAGTTAAGCCATCTGCGATCGCTACTAAACTAAGACTAACTCGCTGGTCTTGATGCAGTTTTTGATTAAAGGCACGAATTCTTTTTGTTCTATTATCTTGCACTTCGGGGTCGGCAACCCTGCCTGACCAGAGAACATTATCGATCGCAATCAATCCCCCCGGACGCACTAATTGCAGCGATCGCTCATAATAGCCATCATAGTTGCTCTTATCTGCATCGATGAAGGCAAAATCAAAAGTTTCTGCTTCTTTTGTTGCCAGTAGCCAATCCAAAGTCTGCAAAGCTGGGGCAATATGCAATTGAATTTTATCTGCCACTCCTGCTTGCTGCCAATAACGCCGAGCGATCGTTGTAAATTCTTCACTAATATCACAGGCTACCACCTTACCGTCCCTCGGTAACGCCAATGCTACCACTAGGGAACTATAACCTGTAAATACCCCAATTTCCAAAGTTTTTTTAGCTCCTAGCAACTGCACTAGTAAAGCCAAAAACTGCCCTTGTTCGGGAGCAATTTGCATTCTCCCGATTGGATACTGGGCTGTTTCCTGTCTCAGTTGGGTTAAAATTTCTGGTTCTCGGAGAGAGACTGACAGTAAATAGTCATAAAGGTTTTGTTCGAGTCCTAGTGTTTTAGTTGTCATGGGAATTGGGCATTGGGCATTGGGCATTGGGCATTGGGCATGGAGAATAGCGAATGAGTCTTTGATACTCATAGATGAGTCTTTTTTACTCGTGAATGAGTCTTTTTTACTCGTGGACAAGTCTTTTATACTCGTGGACGAGTCTTTTTTACTCGTGGACGAGTCTTTTTTACTCGCGGATGAGTCTTTTATACTCGTGGACGAGTCTTTTATACTCGTGGACGAGTCTTTTTTACTCGCGGACGAGTCTTTGATACTCGTGGATGATTTTTTTAAAGCCAAAATTATATTTCAATGCAACTTAGTATGATGAGCAAAGCGATCGCTGAGGATATTTTAAATCATGCCAAACTTTAAAGAAGATAATAACGCCGTGCGTGAGGTGTTGATTCAAGCAAAAACCATCGCTGTTGTGGGTCACTCTAATAAACGCCATCGCACTAGTTATCTAATCGCCCAATTCTTGCGGCAGACAGGCTATACAGTCTATGCCGTCAACCCGCTAATTAAAGACATTGACGGTCAACCCACTTATCCTGCACTCCAGGAATTACCCGAACCCGTCGATATTGTTAACGTATTTCGTCGTTCTGAGTACTTGCCAGAAATTGTAGATGAAGCAATTTCTATCAATGCAAAAACTGTATGGACACAACTGGGTATCTGGCATCAACCATCAGTACAAAAAGCTATAGACGCAGGACTCAATGTGGTTATGGATGCTTGTATTAAAATTGAATATCTGCGGCTGAGGTAGGTTCAACGGGGATATTTAGTTTTGCATCCATAATTTTATGCTTACAGATAACTATAACAATCATGTAGATTGTAATTATTATGCAAAAAGTGATCGCACACACATTTTATGTGTAGAGATATTGCATACCAGGTCTTTGTTTGAGTTACTTGCTTAAACCCTTCTAGAATAAAAACTATTGTGGGTATTTTATTACTAAAGTTAGTTTTTATTGTGGGAGGTTATGATGAGCCGTCCAATAATTCTTGGTATTGTCGGCGATAGCGCGGCTGGTAAAACAACACTAACGCGAGGAATCGCTCAGGTACTCGGCCCAGAAAATGTCACGCTAATTTGTACAGATGATTATCACCGTTACGATCGCCAACAACGTGCAGAGATTGGCATCACTGCCCTTCATCCCGACTGCAATCACTTAGATATTATGCAGCAACATCTGTCGCTGCTACGCACAGGACAACCAATTCTCAAACCAGTTTACAGCCATAAAACCGGCACATTCGAGGCACCCCAGTATATCAAGCCAAATAAATTCGTGATTATTGAGGGATTACTCGGTTATTCTACCCGTGCTGCTCGTGATTCCTACGATGTTAAAGTTTACCTAGCACCCCCGGAAGAACTACGCACTAAGTGGAAAGTCAAGCGGGATACGCAAAAGCGCGGCTACACTGCTGAACAGGTAATAGCGGAACTAGAAAAGCGCGAACCAGACTCAGCACAATTTATTCGTCCGCAGCGGCAATGGTCTGATATAGTCATTAGTTTTTATCCACCCACCGGGGAAGATGATGAAACCAATGGACATTTAAATGTACGTTTGGTACTACGTCCGACAATTCCCCACCCAGATTTTACCCAGATTATTAACCCTGGCTATGGTAATTCTGACTCAGCGATCCGCCTGGGGTTAGACAGGGATATGAGTAAGCCTGTAGATGTTTTAGAAGTTGATGGTCATGCAACCTTAGACCAGGTGAATAAGCTAGAGCATATTATTTGTTCTGATATGCCCCATTTACGAAGTATTTGCGATCGCGAAAGTAATCCAGAACTGGGTAAAATTGCTGGTACAACTGGAGAAACACTGCAAAGTTATCCTCTGGCTCTGACTCAGTTGATTATTACCTACCACATGCTGAAAGCAACGCAAATTTATCAGTAATTAGCAAAAATGAAGGGGTTTAAATGGTTTGCGATCGCGTATAGTTTTGGGTTGTTAAATTATGCGATGCCTACGACGGTAAACTACGCACCTTGCTAATTACTCAAATTTCAGATATTGCTCATGATTGTGACTTGACGGGCGCTTGCAGCAATTCAATATCTCTAATCTGAAGAATGCCACTACTCTCAAATTGCACAATGATTTGAATCTTGGCAGCATTCGCTTCTTTTTTAAAATAGGCACGCACTTTGTAAGGCTGAAAATTTTCCGTTTGTGAAACTCCTCTACCCCATGAAGTTGTTCTCATTTCGCCCGATTCTCTTGGTCTACCTACACCCAAACTTACTGCAATTGATTCTTCTGTGTTCAGCGCTTTCGCATTAAATTGACAAGCAAGAACACACTCTTGGACATCGGGTTCTGCAACTTCAAACAAGATGACTTTTCGCAAAGGATCTGTACTATTAGTTAGAAAGCGCTGAGTATTATTGTCATAAGCTTCAATTTGCCAACTTTCTCCGACAATTGCAATGCCTCCCTTTGTCACTGTGGAATCGGCAGGTGTGAATCGACGAATCAGCACAAATGGCTCTGCGGGTTCGGGAATAGCGAGGGGTTTTTCCAGTTCCTTAAGGGCTTCCTGAGCTTTAGAGAGAATAAAATTTGTCAGATTGTTGAATAGCTCGTCAAACATAGCGTAGTTTACCCCCTAAATTATATTATTTTTAGTATTCCCTTTGAAATAGTAGCCTTTTGTCATATTTGGGCGTTCTTGTTCATCCGCTTATATTATGTCCGGGTAATTAGTTATGATTTCCACAATCATTGCACCCCACCCCAGCCCCTCCCCTTGCCAAGGCTATAGTGTACACACAAGTCGAATTACCCCCCTTAATCCCCCCTTGGAAAGGGGGGAAAAAAGAAATCTAGTTCCCTCCCCTTTGCAAGGGGAGGGTTAGGGTGGGGTAAAACGCTGGTTAATCTAGCTATTTCAGACTTGTGTGTACACCGTAGCCTTGCCAAGGGGAGGGGAGACGAAGCGTAGCTTTGGCGGGGTGGGGTTTTTGGGGTTTAGTAAGTAATCAAGCGGACATCATATCAAATACGTCTGATATCATGTTCGGGAAATCACTTACGATTAAATCCCGATTTTAATCCACCAGTGAAAACTGGTTAACCCTTGAATCAAATCTTGCTGTTGAAGTAAAGATTGACAGCGATGAAATAAAACTTCCTCTAAATCATTTAGAGTTTCAAACGATTGATTTGCAATTGGTTCATCAATCAAAGTCCACAATCTTTCAGCAGGTTGCAATTCAGGAGAATGAGAGGGCAAAAATGTTAAATGTAACCCTTGGGGAATTTTTAATTTATGGCTAGTATGCCACCCAGCACGTAGTATGCCACCCAGCACGGTCAACAGCCAA